>NZ_JBWVQS010000003.1:0-423170 GCF_056642115.1 Aeromonas sp. 130281
GTTCAGTCGGTTAGAATACCGGCCTGTCACGCCGGGGGTCGCGGGTTCGAGTCCCGTCCGCTCCGCCACTATTTAGAAAGCCCAGTCGAAAGACTGGGCTTTTTTTCGTTTAAAGCCCCCTGAAACACTACAGCCACCACTAAAGGCTCGACGATATCAGTGCGTTGCCACATGTTCTCTGATTGCCACCCGGTTTCACGCGGCTTCCATGGACACTCCGCCACTGATTTTGCTCTGGTGCATATGAAGCAGAGGGAGGGGCAAATCGTCGTCCACTCAATAGACTCGGCTGCTCGATGAATAAAGAAGTTGGGAAGAAGCGTCTCTGGGGGGCCAAGGCGTTCCGCTTTTCTGCCTAGGGTAATGGATATTGGTTTCGATAACTGTGGCCAGGAGCCGTCCACGAGATGCATGTGATGCTTCTTATGCCTGCAGGCGAGGTGATTCAGGCAACAGCTCCGGGACATGGGGTAAGTGCCCCCAGGATGGGCTGATTCGCTGGAATGCATATAAAGAAAAGGGGACGGCGTCTGCCGTCCCCTCAAGTCATCTCGTCCAGTCCCTGAACTGCCATGCTCCCTGCAATCCTTGACTCTATCCTTTCCTTTGGAATTTCCCCTTCCCATTCCATTGGGGTGTCCTGTGGCCATCCTAGCCTAGCAATCACTCCTGATTGCTTCACCGTCTCCGTCCTGGAGGTGTCCATTACCACATCCCGTGGTGTTCCATGCGTCATCCTGACAGATAACCACCCTGGTCATCTCGCTTCATCCTGAAGCTGTTCCTGCCGCTCCTGCGGAGTTCCTGTCATCCTGAAGAGTGACTATCCGTGCCACTCGCCCTCATCCCGGGGTGTCCTGCGACCGCATCCTGCGGTTGTCCTGTCATTCCTTGTGATAACCATCCGGGTTATCAACCTCATCCTGAGGTGTCCTGCCACATCCTGCGGCTTTCCTATTTATGCGCTGTTCCTGCATCCTGCCGGACCAGCCGTCCTTGTGAGACCCATACTAAGGCAATCGTGGGCAGGAACAAGGCATGGAAGGCCATCAGATAACGCCAGATGATGAATTAATATCTGTCATGAATCTGAATTTTTCTTTTTTATCAGTACCTTATTTAGTTTCCCAGGAAAGCATGTGGCTCTCGGGATGGCTTCACGTACGGCTCAACACTGAGGGGTCTTACAGGAGGAATGGCGGATCTCTCACAACCAAAAACAGGGAGGAAAACGATGGTACAGAAGGCTCAATCAGGGGTGTAAGAGTTAAAAATTAATTGAATAATTATGTGTGAAAAACAGACAAAAGCCGAGCTCATGCTCGGCTTTTCATCATTCATCCGATTGTGCTCAGCTGACCCGGGTACCCGGTGTCGGATATGCCTTGCGCAGGGACTCCGGTGCCAATACTTCCAGGTTGCCACTCATGTTGTTCAACCAGGAGCGGAACTCGGGCGTATCCTGGACCTCGGTCTCCACCACCACGCTGCGCTTGTCGTAGCGGGTCATGCGCGGGTTGTGTCCCGGGATCTGCCCATCGATCAGAGTGGGGCAGTTGGCATCGATGCGTCCGACGAAGCGGATCGGGCCACTGACGTCCTGATAGCCCTGGTCGCGGATCAGCTTCTGGACGTTGAAATCCTTCGGCTGGGTGGCGCTGAAGTTGGTCAGTTCCACGTTCTTGATGTGATCGAACGGGATGCCATAGACCTTGGGATCCAGCTCGGACAGGGTGCAGAGCAGGATGGGGCCATCGGGCTGGTTCAGGATCCCGAGCGGATTGATGCGGTCATAGCAGAGCCACACGGTGCGTTCCTTGATGACACGCTGGATCTCGGCGCTGAACTTGCGACCACGCCAGAGGGCGTCGCGGATCAGGGTGCTGCGGCGGATCTCAGGGTTGCCGGCAAACGGACGCGGCGACTGATGCACGCTCTCGAGCCAGCGCTCCGCCAGTTCGCTCTGGCTGTCACGGATCACCTGGCTGGCCTTGTCGACCAGGGGGTTCAATTCGGTCAATACACTCGCCGGTAGCAGTTGGCTCGCCTGATCACTCCAGGTTTTCAGGGCCACCGCCAGGGAGAGCGGCATGATGTTGGCAAAGTCGTTGAGACCGTGGCGCTCGAAGCACCAGCCGTGTGGTTTGCTGCGCTCATCCGAGGTGAGGTCGAACAGTCCCATGCCGGACATCTCTTCCAGGTCCCGTTGCACGGTACGCAGACTGACGTGAATGCCTTCCTCTTCCAGTTTTACCTGGAGTTGGCTGGCGGTCAGCTTGTAAGGGCGGTGCGGGATGCAACGCGCCAAGGTCAGTTGTCGTAACAGCTTCTTACTCATGGTGCATGCCTTCACTGGTTTAGCGTTGAGTGTATCCTAGCCATGGCATGCGACAGTCTATGTCGCAAGTTTTGCTGCGACAACTGTCGCCATTTTCATACATAACGCGATAACTGATTGATAATAATCGACAATCAAGGCGTGGCGGGGGTTGTTTGGCGCTGTTTTTTGCCAAAATAAAGCGTTCTCCAGATTTGCCCGGTTGTCACGACAGGGGAGAAATGTATAGGGAGCCAAGGGGGAGGAGGGTATTCGGCAGGGGGAGAGAGGTGAGGGACTGGGCCCTCACCGGCAAAGAGGTCGTTCAGGCCAGCCAGGACCAGGCTGACTTGGTGATGGCGGCGCCAATCATGTAGCCAAATACCGCGAGGGCGGCGACCCCGGCGATCAGTTTCTGGCTGCGCGCAGGGCGCTTGAGCGCCATGACGCCGAGCCCTATGTAGAGCACCAGGGCGATCAGCTTGGCCATCAGCCAGGGCTGCTGCCCGGGGCTCATCTGCAGGGTGACCGCCAGCAGCACGCCAAACAGCAGCAGCAAGGTGTCGTTGATGTGGGGCAACACCTTGAGCCACTTCTGCTGCAAGCGCCCGCTGCCAGACAGCGCCAGGCTCCAGCGGTAGATGAACAGCAGCAGGCTGACCATGGCCAGGGTCATGTGCAGGTGTTTGAACATGGGGTAATAGGCAATCATATTGCTTCCTTGTCGTTGTCGGGCAGACCGCTGTTCCAGTTGTGCGCGTGGGTACGCTCCTGTCCTTCCTGATCGTCTTGCAGCAGATCGGAGAGGATCTCGCGGTATTGCAGGCTCTTGTTGATATAGGTGTGCTCATCATCCAGGTAATTGACCTGTTCCCGCAGCAGCCGGTTGTCATACTGCTTGAACACCTGACCCGCACGCCAGGCCTGGTTGGCCCGGAATCCGAGCTGGGTCAGTGCCTCTACCCCCAGATCCACGGCCGATCCCAGGGTTTCCCGGTGCACGCTGTCGACGCCGTGCCGAAGGATCTCGTGGGCATGGGGCCTGTCCTGGGCGCGGGCCAGGATCTTTAGGTGCGGGAAGTGTTTTTTCACCATCTCGATCACCTCGAGGGAGGTAGCCGGATCGTTGATGGAGAGCACCAGCAGCCTGGCCTTGTGGGCTCCGGCGGCATGGAGCAGGTCGAGCCGGCTGGCATCGCCGTAGAATACCTGATAGCCGTACTTGCGCAGCATCTCTATCTGGCTGGCGTCCTGCTCCAGTATGGTGGTGCCTATGCCGTGACCGTGCAGCAGACGCCCCACTATCTGACCGAAGCGGCCGAAGCCGGCGATGATGACCGGGTGCTCGACCAGTTCCGGCTGTTCGTGTTCGGGGGCATCGCTCTGGTTGCGGTAGTCGAACCAGGGCTGGATCACCCGATCGTTGAGGATCAGCAAGAGCGGCGTCAGCGCCATGGAGAGCGCCACCACCAGGGTCAGCAGCGAGATGGTGTCACCGGGCAGCACCTTGTTCTGGGCGGCGAACGAGAACAGCACGAAGGCGAACTCCCCCCCTTGTGCCAGCGCCAGGGCGAAGGTCCAGCGCTGGCTCGGTGAGATGCGAATGATCAGGCCGAGCACCATCAGCACCCCCCATTTCAGGAGCATCAGCCCTATCACCAGGGATGGAATGAGCAGGGGATGGGCGGCAAACAGGCCGAAGTCGATGCCGGCGCCCACCGACATGAAGAAGAGGCCGAGCAGCAGCCCCTTGAACGGCTCTATGTCCGCCTCCAGCTCGTGGCGATACTCGCTGTCCGCCAGCACCACGCCGGCGAGGAAGGAGCCCAGCGCAGGCGAGAGGCCCACCGACTCCATCAGCACCGCGATGGCGATCACCAGCAGCAGGGCGGCGGCGACGAAGATCTCCCGCATGTGGGACTGGGCGATGGCACGGAACACCGGCCGCATCAGGTAGTGGCCGCCCAGCACTATGCCGGCGATGGCGGCGACCACCAGCAGGCCGTGCTGCCAGCCCGCCAGATCCGGATTGCCGTTGCTGGCCACAGGCGCGATGGCGAGCAGCGGCAGTATGGCCAGGATGGGAATGACGGCGATGTCCTGGAACAGCAGCACAGCGAAGGCGGATCGCCCGCTCTCGCTCTGCATCAGTTTGCGCTCCTGCAGGCTCTGCAGCACGATGGCGGTGGACGACAGCGCCAGGATGAGACCGATGGCGAGCCCCTGCTGCCAGGGCAGGCCGATGAGATGAGCGACCCCGGTCAGGGCCCCCGTGGTGAGCAGCACCTGCAGGCCGCCAGTGCCGAGTATGGGTCCCTTCAGTTGCCACAGCAGGGCAGGGCGCAGCTCCAGCCCGACCAGAAACAGCATCAGCACCACCCCGAACTCGGCGAAGTGCATCACATCCTTCTGCTCCCCCACCAGCCCCAGCAGGAAGGGACCTATGATGATGCCCGCCAGCAGGTAGCCGAGCACGGAACCCAGCCCCCAGCGTTTGGCCAGCGGCACCGCTATCACCGCCGCCGAGAGATAGATCAAGGCGTCAAACAACAATCCGTGCCCCATCAGCCGGCCCTCCGTTCATCTCTGTTCCTCAGGGCCGGCAGCGCAAGCCCGATGAAAATCCAACCTGTCGTCATGACAACTCCCCCAGCAGGTCCCGCAGATAGGGGCTGCCAGCGAGCTGGGCCGGGGTCAGCCGCTCATCGCGCAGGGCGCAGATCAGCTGGCGGTAATCCTGGCCACAGCGGCGCAGCGCCTCCGGGTCTTTCAGCTTGTGGAAGGAGTGCAGCACGAAGGGGGGCAGCCACTGCATGCCGCACAGTTGCGCCGTCTGCTGGAACGGCAGCAGGAAGTCGAGCAGTGGGCGCTGGTTGTAGCCCTCGCTGCAATATGATTCCGGAGCGCCCCCCGTGGTGATGGCGGAGAGCCACTGCTTGCCACTGAGGGCGTGGGCCTCGGGGCCGTAGGCGTAGCCATATTCCAGCACCAGATCCAGCCACTCCTTCATGATGGCCGGGCAGGAGTACCAGTAGAAGGGGTGCTGGAAGACGATGATGTCGTGCTCAGACAGCAGGGCCTGCTCCCGCTTAACGTCGATGAACATGTCCGGGTAGTGGTGATAGAGGTCGTGCAGGGTGATGCCCTCCAGGCCGTCGAGTGCCTGCAGCAGCTGCCTGTTGGCTCTGGAGCTCTGCAGGGCCGGGTGCGAGAAGATGATCAGAATGCGTTTCATGAGGTCCTAGCCTGAAGAGGGGCCTGGTGCCGATAAAAAAGGGCGGTGAGCTGCGACGTTATCAAGAAGCACCCCGGCTCGCCAGTTCCGGGATCAGGTCGCGCAGCGCCGGATTCAGGGTCTGATGGGCGGGATAACAGAGCCCGATGCGGCGAAACATCCGGGGTCCGCTCACTGCCAGGGTGCGCAGCCCCGGCTCATCTTCCACCAGCCCGTCGGGCAGGAAACTGATGCCCACTCCCGCCAGCACCAGTGCCATCACCAGCCCCTTGCTCTCGGCCTTGGCCACCAGATTGAGGGTGAGCCGGTCACAGGCCAGCAGGCCTATGGTCTGCTGATGAGCCTCGCAGGGGGGACACTCAATAAAATCATGATGTTGCAGCTCTACCAGCTCGATCCTCTCGCGACTGGCAAGGGGATGGTCGACCGGGACGCAGAGCACATAGTCCTCCTCCCAGAGCGGCAGGAAGATCTCGTCCTCCCGGCGCAGGGCATCCAGAGTCAGTCGGCAGTCGGCAGGGGTGCCGTAGTCGGAGAGAGTGAGATCCAGCTCGGGCAGCACCCTCTGCACCCGCTGCAACAGCCCGGCCACCCGGCGGCGGCTCAAGTCCGGCATGATGGCGATATTGAGCCTGGCGCGCGTCGCCTTCTGGCGAAACAGCTCCGGCAGGCGGCGAGCCTCTTCCACCAGCTTGACCGCGTGGGGATAGAGGTAATGGGCCGGGTCCCTGGCCTCCACCCCCTTCTTGCCCCGGATGAACAGGCTGTCACCTAGGGACTCCTCCAGCTGGCGCAGGCCCGCCGAGAGGGAGGGTTGACTGACGTGGCAGCGTGCCGCCGCCGCCGTGATGTTCTTTTCTTCATAGATGGCGATGAAGAAGCGTAGCAATCTCAGGTCCAGCATAAAATCAACCATAGCTTTTTCAGATGGTAACCAGTGGAAAACAATATTTATCACCGATAGATGTGGCGACTATAGTGATTGAGTCCCGTGCTGGCCAGCCCTTGTTTGACTGAGTTCCTCAATGAATCAGAAGGAAATACCCATGTCCAAGTCCCTCGTCGTGATCACCGGTGCCTCCGCCGGGATCGGTGCCGCCATCGCCCGCGCCTTCTCTGCCGCCGGTCACCCCCTGTTGCTGCTGGCCCGCCGGGTCGAGCCCATGCAGGCGCTGAACCTGCCCGACGCACTCTGTGTCGGCGTCGACGTCACCGACACCGCCGCCATGAAGGCTGCCGTCCAGCAGGCCGAGGCGCAATTCGGCCCTGTGGGCTGTCTGGTCAACAATGCCGGCGTCATGCTGCTGGGTCAGGCCGATGCGCAGGATCCGGCCGAGTGGCAGCAGATGCTCAACATCAATGTCATGGGGGTGCTGAACGGCGTGCATGCCGTGCTGGCCGGAATGAAGGCGCGCCGCAGCGGCACCATCATCAACATCAGCTCCATCGCCGGTCGCAAGACCTTCCCGAACCATGCCGCCTACTGCGCCACCAAGTTTGCGGTGCATGCCCTGACCGAGAACATCCGGGAAGAGGTGGCGGACGTCGGTGTGCGGATGGTGACCATAGCCCCGGGGGCGGTGGAGACCGAGCTGCTCAGCCATACCACGGATGAGAGCATCAAGGCCGGCTACCACGGCTGGAAAGAGGAGATGGGTGGCGTCATCGCCCCCGAGGTGATTGCCGAGGCCGTGCTCTATGCCTGGAGCCAGCCTGCCAACGTCTGCGTGCGCGAGATAGTGCTGGCGGCCACCCGCCAGCAACCCTGATAACCATGACGGCGGGGAGGGCTTGACCCTCCCCCTGGGCCAAGGGTTACCATAGGCCCTCTTCGATCACTGAGTCATCCCATGGTCCTGACCCGTCGTCAACTCGCTCGCGCCCGCCGCTGGCTTCCCCTGTGGAGCCTGCTGATGGTGCTGATGTCGTTTGGCAGCCGGGCGGCGACCGATCTCTGTACTCTGACCCCCCATTGCAGCCAGAGCGAACGCACCCTGGAAAAAGCCATGCCTTGCGGCAGCTTCACCTCGGCGCTCGCCATGACGGTGCTCACCAGCGACAGCCTGACGGTGACCTGGCTTGAGCCCGACATGCCAGCGTTCATTTCCCCCTCCCTCTTCATGCCGGAGGCGCCGCTGGAGCGGCTCGAACGGCCACCTCGCCAGCTGGGTTGAGTCGAGTTACCCGTTTTTTGGGCATTTCTTCTTATCCGAGGTGAGTCATGTACAAGTCTCTGTTACTGGCCGTGCTGGCCGGTACCATCAGTTTTTCTGCTCTGGCAACCGAGCAGATGACAGTCTACAAGTCCCGGTATTGCGGCTGCTGCAAGACCTGGATCAAGCACATGGAAGAGAACGGCTTTGCGGTCAAGGTCGTCGAAACCGAGCAGCTTGAACCGGTCAAGCAACAGTACGGCATCACCCCGCAGCTGGCCTCCTGCCACACCGGGGTGGTGAACGGCTATGTGGTGGAGGGACATGTGCCCGCCGCCGACGTGCAGAAGCTGCTCAAGGAAAAACCGGCGATCCGCGGCCTGACCATTCCGGGCATGCCCCAGAGTGCGCCTGGCATGGATATTCCGGGTCAGCCCTACCAGGTGCTGAGCATCAGCGAGGAGGGCGCGACCAGAGTCTGGTCGAGCTATCCCGGCTGACGAACACTGGTCATGAGCCGGCACCACTCCATCATGTGAGGCACACCTGAGCGAATCCGTGCCGCTCATGGCCAGAGCAGGAGGGCCACCCTTGTGAGAGGGTGGCCCTTTTTCATGGTTTGGGGCCGAATGTCCGGGGATCACTTGCAACCCAGGGCGACAAGGGGCAGATTGATCGCCAATTTATTTTCTCAGGGGCGATGTTCCGGTTTGCCAGCCTTGTTTCCGCACCGGCGGAGTGAGCGGCGGCGGCCTGATCGTCAATTCATGGCGCTCCCCGCGAGCCTGCCTGCCCTGTTACAGCGCAAAGGATGCGACATGTTCATCTTTCCCCGAGGGTTGCTGCTGCTGGCTTGTCTGGTCGCCGTGCCCTGTACCCATGCCAATGAAGAGCCCGTCATGCCGACAAGCGAAACCCCCATCCTGCCTCCTGTGGCCCCCAAGCACCCCCATACCCTGAAAAAGCACGGGGACGTCCGGATCGACAACTACTACTGGTTGCGTGACGACGATCGGCAAAAGCCCGAGGTGCTGGACTATCTCAAGGCCGAAAACGCCTACACCGAGGCCATGCTCAAGCCGGTCAAGCCGCTGCGTGACCAGCTCTACAAGGAGATGGTGGCCCGTATCCCCCAGCAGGACGAGTCAGTGCCCTATGTGAAGAACGGCTACCGCTACCAGACCCGCTATGAGCCGGGCAAGGAGTACGCCATCTACTCCCGCAGCAAGGTGGGGGAGAAGGACGTCAGCCTGATGCTGGACAGCAACCAGCGCGCCGAGGGTCACGAGTTCTATTCGCTGGGGGCGCTCGAGGTGAGTCGCAACAACCGCTGGCTGGCGGTGGCGGAAGACTTCCTCTCCCGCCGTCAGTACCAGATCCAGTTCCTCGATCTGGAGAGCGGCACCTGGGCCGCCGACAAGCTGGAGAACACCTCGGGCAACCTGGTGTGGGCCAACGACAGCAAGACGGTGTTCTATGTGCGCAAGCACCCCAAGACACTGCTGCCCTATCAGGTCTATCGCCACGAGCTGGGCAGCGATCCCGCCAAGGACAAGCTGGTCTACGAGGAGAAGGATGACAGCTTCTACGTCAGCCTCTATGCCACCACCTCGGAAGACTTCATCGTCATCGCCCTCTCCAGCACCACCACCAGCGAGGCGCGCCTCATCGACGCCAACACGCCGGTCCAGGCGCCGCGCCTGTTCCTGCCCCGCCAGGTGGATCACGAATACAGCCTGGATCACTACCGCGGCCGCTTCTATGTGCGCTCCAACAAGGATGGCAAGAACTTCGGCCTCTACGAGACCAGAGAGAGCCCGGTGGATCGCTGGAAGGCGGTGATAGCCCCCAATCCGGACGTGCTGCTGGAGAGCTATGCCCTGTTCAGGGACTGGCTGGTGCTGGAGGAGCGCAGCAAGGGGCTGACCCGGCTGCGCCAGATCAACTGGCAGAGCGGGGAGCAGAAAGAGATCGCCTTCGACGATCCCGCCTATGTCACCTGGCTCGCCTACAACCCGGAGCCGGAGACCAGCGCCCTGCGCTATGGCTACTCCTCCATGACCACGCCGTCCTCCACCTATGAGCTGAATCTGGACAGCGGCAAACGCACCCTGCTCAAGCAGCAGCCGGTGGCGGGCTTCAAGGCCGACCAGTACGCCAGCGAGCGGGTCTGGGTGACCGCCCGCGACGGGGTGGCGGTGCCTGTCTCCCTGGTCTATCGCAAGGATCTGTTCAAGAAGGAGGGCAAGAATCCCCTGCTGGTCTATGGCTACGGCTCCTACGGCGCCAGCATGGATCCCGACTTCAGCAGCTCGCGCCTGAGCCTGCTGGACCGCGGCTTCGTCTACGCCATCGCCCATGTCCGGGGTGGCGAAGAGCTGGGGCGCCCCTGGTATGAAGACGGCAAGCTGCTGAAAAAACAGAACACCTTCCACGACTTCATCGACGTGACCGAGGCGCTGGTGGCCCAGGGCTATGGGGCGAGAGACCAGGTCTACGCCATGGGGGGCAGCGCCGGCGGCCTGCTGATGGGGGCCGTCATCAACCAGGCGCCCCAGCTCTATCGCGGCGTGGTGGCCCAGGTGCCCTTCGTCGACGTGGTCACCACCATGCTGGACGAGTCCATTCCCCTCACCACAGGGGAGTACGACGAGTGGGGCAACCCGAACCAGAAGCGCTACTACGACTACATGAAGAGCTACAGCCCCTACGATCAGGTCAAGGCGCAGGCCTACCCCAACCTGCTGGTCACCACGGGTCTGCACGATTCCCAGGTACAGTATTGGGAGCCCGCCAAGTGGGTCGCCAAGCTGCGGGAGCTGAAGACGGACGACAACCAGCTGCTGCTCAGCACCGACATGGATGCCGGTCACGGCGGCAAGTCGGGTCGCTTCAAGGCTTACGAGGACATCGCTCTGGAGTTTGCCTTCATCCTGGAGCTGGCCAGGCCGAAGGCATGAGGCCGGGGTTAACAGCTGGTTGCTGAACCGCGATCCGGGCGCCAGAGATGGCGCCGATTCGCAGATGAGATCAGGCCGGCGAGGGCAACCCCGCCGGCCTGTGTCTTGCACCCTATCTTGCCCCTGTCTCGGGGCGCCCTCAGCCAGATGGCAGCCCTTGTCAGTAAAGGGTTACAAAGGAATCCACTCCCTCTATTTCCCCGCTGCCTGCGCACACAAAACCAATTAATCCACGACCGATGAATTGATGATCCAGTTCAAATTTCTCGCTATTTAAATCCACGGCTTTGCCATTTTGTTTGATTTATGTTGGCACTCTGTGCCTAATCAAGGGGTTACAACTTTTGATCCGGCTCTTTTGTGGTCGAATCACCCTCAGTCGGCATGACGCTGATTATCTCACCGCAGGATGATGGTGGCTTCTGGAAGGGCGTTCGCCGCTCGACCATTTCCTCGTACGAGGCTGTATAGGCAGACCCAGTCTTGGTGCGGGTCCGTCTCATATTCACCCGGGAATCGGGTGAGATAAATCAATGAAAAGGATGAAGAACATGAAAGGATTATCCTTGGCGTGCGCCCTGTCGGCGGCCCTGGTCGGTGTGTCGTTTGGTGGTCCGGTACAGGCGCAGGAGCGCTTCGTGACCATAGGCACCGGCGGTCAGACCGGCGTCTACTACGTGGCGGGCCAGTCCATCTGTCGTTTCCTCAATCGCGGCGCCGCCGATCACCAGATCAAGTGCAATGCGCCTGCCAGTGGCGGTGGCGTGGCCAACGTCAACGGCATCCGCAGCGGTGAGTTCAACTTCGGCATCATGCAGTCCGACCACCAGTACAAGGCGATGAAGGGGCTGCCTCCCTTCCAGGCCGAGGGGGCCATGGATGACATGCGCGCCGTCTTCTCCCTGCAGAGCGAAGTGTTCACCATTCTCGCCCGCCGCGACGCCAAGATCGCCGGCTTCGACGACCTGAAGGGCAAGCGCGTCAACATCGGCAACCCGGGTTCCGGCCAGCGCGACACCATGGAAGAGATCATGGCGGTCAAGGGCTGGAAGAAGGGCGACTTCGGCCTGGTCTCCGAGCTGAAGCCGGCGGAGCAGGCCTCCGCCCTGGGTGACAACAACATCGACGCCATGAGCTACTTCGTCGGTCACCCGAACGGTGCCATCCAGGAAGCCTCCACCACCACGGACGCCGTGCTGGTGCCGGTGACCGGCGCCGACATCGACAAGCTGCTGGCCGAGAAGAGCTACTACACCAAGGCCGAGATCCCGGGTGGTCTCTACAAGGGCAGCGACAAGCCGACCCCGTCCATCGGTGGCAAGGCGGTGCTCTCCACCAGTGCCAAGGCCGATCCTGAAGTGGTCTACCAGCTGGTCAAGTCGGTGTTCGACAACCTGGATCGCTTCAAGCGTCTGCACCCGGCCTTCGCCGATCTGAAAGAGGCCGACATGATCAAGGTGGGTCTCTCCGCGCCCCTGCATGAAGGCGCCGCACGTTACTACAAAGAGCGTGGCTGGCTCTGATTGAAGGCCTGCCGGCCTTCCATCGTTCTCTTCGACACCCGCCCGCCACACCGGTAGCGGGTGTCGTGTCGTTGTACTCGCAGGCAAAAGTTAACCCTATGCAAGAAAAACAACTCTCTACCGAGGAACTGATCGCCCAGGACGTGGGCGCCCGGCTGCCCCTCGGCCTCATGGGCTGGCTGATCACCGGGCTGGCGCTGGCCTGGTCCCTGTTCCAGCTCTGGATCGCCTCGCCGCTCCCCTTCATTTTCGGGGTCGGCGTACTCAATGACACCGAAACCCGCGCCATTCACCTGACCTTCGCCCTGCTGCTGGCCTATCTGGTGTTCCCGGCCTTCCGGCGTTCCCCCAGAGACAGGGTGCCCCTCGGCGACATCGCCCTCGGTCTGATCGCCGCCGGTGCGGCCGCCTATCTGTTCGTCATGTATGAGGCCCTGGCCCAGCGCCCCGGCAACCTCACCACGGCCGATCTGATCACCGCCTGCATCGGCATTCCGCTGTTGCTGGAAGCCGCCCGCCGTGCCCTGGGCCCGGCCCTGGCGGTGATCGCCCTGGTGTTTCTCGCCTACAGCCTGGCCGGCCCCTGGATGCCGGGGCTGCTGGCGCACCGCGGGGTGAGCTTCACCGCCCTGGCGAACCACCAGTGGATCACCACGGAGGGGGTGTTCGGCATCGCCCTCGGGGTCTCCACCAGCTTCGTGTTCCTGTTCGTGCTGTTCGGCGCCCTGCTGGAGCGGGCCGGTGCCGGTCACTACTTCATCCAGCTCGCCTTCAGCCTGCTCGGCCACCTGCGCGGCGGCCCGGCCAAGGCGGCCGTGGTGGCCTCGGCCCTGACCGGGGTCATCTCCGGCTCCTCCATCGCCAACGTGGTGACCACGGGCACCTTCACCATCCCCATGATGAAGCGGGTCGGCTTCTCCAAGGAGAAGGCGGGGGCGGTCGAGGTGGCCTCCTCGGTCAACGGCCAGATCATGCCCCCCGTGATGGGGGCGGCGGCCTTCCTGATGGTGGAGTACGTGGGCATTCCCTACGTGGAGATCATCAAGCACGCCTTCCTGCCGGCGGCCATCTCCTACATAGCGCTGCTCTACATAGTCCACCTGGAAGCGCTCAAGCTCGGCATGCAGCCCATCGGCGGCCATCAACCCAAGCCCTGGCTGCGTCGCCTGACCGGCTTCGCCTTCGGTGCCACCCTCATCAGCGGCCTGTCGATGGCGGTCTACCATGGTCTGGGCTGGCTCAAGCCGGCGCTGGGGGACTATGCCCTGCCGGGGATCGCCCTGCTGCTGGCGGCCGTCTATCTGGGTCTGCTGAAGATAGCGGCCAGCAATGCGCCGCTGCCCGCCGAGGATCCGGATCAGCCCCTCACCGAGCTGCCGAACACCCGCGCCGTGCTGCTCTCCGGCCTGCACTTCCTGCTGCCGGTGGTGGTGCTGGTGTGGTGCCTGATGGTGGAGCGCCTCTCCCCGGGGCTGTCGGCCTTCTGGGGTACCGTCATGCTGGTGATCATCCTGCTGACCCAGCGGCCGCTGCTCAACTGGCTGCGTACCGACGGCAAGCATGACTACGGCTCGGCCCGCGATGGTCTGGTGGACTTGAAGGAGGGCCTGGTGGCCGGTGCCCGCAACATGATCGGCATCGGCATCGCCACCGCCACGGCGGGGATCATAGTCGGTGCCGTCTCCCAGACCGGGGTCGGCCTGGTGCTGGCGGATCTGGTGGAGATGCTCTCCATGGGCAACCTGCTGCTGATGCTGATCCTCACCGCTCTGCTGAGTCTTATTCTCGGCATGGGGCTGCCCACCACAGCGAACTACATAGTGGTCTCCAGCCTGCTGGCCCCCGTGGTGGTGACGCTGGGGCAGCAGAACGGCCTCATAGTGCCGCTCATCGCCGTGCACCTGTTCGTGTTCTACTTCGGCATCATGGCGGACGTGACCCCGCCGGTGGGGCTGGCCTCGTTTGCGGCGGCCGCCGTCTCCAAGGGGGATCCCATCAAGACCGGGATCACCGCCTTCTACTACAGCCTGCGCACCGCGGCGCTGCCGTTCCTGTTCATCTTCAACACGGATCTGCTGCTGATCGACGTGGACTTCGCCCACGGGGTGCTGATCTTCGTGGTGGCCACGGTCGCCATGCTGATCTTCGCCGCCGCCACCCAGGGCTGGTTCCTGGTGAAGAGCCGCTGGTACGAGAACGTGCTGCTGCTGCTGGTGGCCTTCACCCTGTTCCGTCCCGGTTTCTGGATGGACATGGTGCACGATCCCTATCGTGAGACGCCTCCCGCCCAGCTGGCCCGGACCCTGGGCGAGGTGGAAGCGGAGAGCACACTGCGACTGCGGATCCAGGGGGAGGATGCGGTGGGCAAGCTGCGTCAATCCACTGTGTTGCTGGCGGTACCGGCCGGTGCCGATGGCGAAGAGCGATTGGCCGGCCTGGGGCTGACCCTGTACGAGCAGGACGGCAAGACCCTGATCGACAACGTCACCTTCGGCAGTCCGGCGGCGGCGGCCGGCATGGAGTTTGATCAGGAGATCCTCTCCGTCAAGGCGCCTACCGAGCGCTGGCACAAGGAGCTGATGTGGATCCCGGGCTTCCTGCTGTTTGCACTGGTGATCTGGCTGCAACGGCGACGGGCCACCCGCTCATAGACACCACCAATAAAAACGGCGCCTCGATGGCGCCGTTTTCAATACCGGGCAGGCTAGTTTGACTGGGTCTGCTTCTGCTTTTGCAGCTGATCCAGGGTCTGTTGTTCCTGCGGGCTCAGACCAAGCTGTTCACAGGCTTGTTCGAAGCTGATCCCCAGGTGGCACATCATGATATCGATGGCGGGCAGGTAGTTGGTCATTGCGTCTTCCATGGTGATCTTCCAGAGCTGTCTCTTATGCCCGAGCCGCGAGCAGGGGGCAATTAGACTTTAGGTGTAGGGTGCCATCTGCTTCACCCCCCTGCCACTGGGCGGGGGAATTTGCTACTCTTGCGGGCACTAAAGAGGTTGCCGTGTGACCGCGAGCAATCGGTGAGGAGCAGGGCATGTTATTGAGTTTCTTGATCATCGCATCTGGCTGGTGGCACATCCGCGCGGCTTATGGCTCAGACTCCCGTCAGTTCTACATCAGCAAACCCCTGACCATGCTGTTCATCATCGCCCTGGCCTTTGGCTACCAGAGCGATGACCACAACGGTTCCCACGCCTGGATCCTGCTCGGCCTCTGCCTGTCGCTGGCCGGTGACGTGCTGCTGATGCTGCCACGGGATCGCTTCATCCAGGGACTGGCGGCATTTTTTGTCGCGCACCTCTGCTACATAGTCGGCTTCGCCCAGGGCCCCCTTGTGCTCAAGCTGGTGGATGGCCTGCTGCTGTTGCTGGTGGCCGGCATGGTGTTCGGCCTGCTGTGGGGCAAGCTCGGCGAGATGAAGATCCCCGTCTTCTGCTACATGCTGGTGATCATCGGCATGGCCTGGGTCGCCGCCGGCGCCTGGCACGCCTCTCTTACCGCGGGTTCTGCTGCGGCCCTGGTAGGGGCGCTGATGTTCCTCTTCTCCGACAGCATGCTGGCCCTCGATCGCTTCCGCCGCCCCTTCCCCCATGCCACGGCCTGGATCATGAGCAGCTACTTCGCCGCCCAGTTCCTGATCGCCGCCTCCCTCGCAGGCTGAGCGCCTCGGGGCCCTGTGCAGAGGGCGAACGGGGTACGCACTCCCACACAAAAAAACGGGCCATGGGGCCCGTTTTGTCATGCTGGTGTCACGCCTCCAGCGGCTCGGCGTCCGCGGCCCTGGGGGCCGGTTGCCTGAGCAGCAGCATCAGGGCGCTGGCGATGAGCAGGAAAATGCCCATCACGTAGAACACCTGGTTGTAGGCCATGATGGCGGCCTCCCGGTTGATGGTATTGGACAGCATGGCCCTGGCCTGCTGCTGGGCGAGCGCGGGATCCGAGCCCTGGGCCATCATGGTCTGGGCCAGCTGCAGCAGGTAGGCCTGCCCCTCTATGCTGGTGGCGGCCAGGGTGCTGCCTATCTGGCTGGCGTGGATGCGGGTGTCGTTGTCGATCAGGGTGGCTATGATGGCGATGCCGAAGGCCCCCCCGAGGTTGCGCAGCACGTTGAGCAGGGTGGAGGAGGAGGGGATCTCCTCCGGGGTCAGGCTGGCGGTCGCCACCAGGGAGAGGGGCACCATGATGAAGGGCTGGCCCAGGGCCCGGACTATCAGCGACTGGATCAGCTGGGGGCCGGCGTAGTCGGCGCTCATGTTGACGTTCATGAAGCAGCTGATGGCGAACACCAGGAAGCCGAAGCTCACCAGGTAGCGCGGATCTATCCGGGTGACCAGCCTGGGCACCAGGGGCAGCACCAGCAACTGGGGCAGGCCCATCCACATCAGCACCTCCCCTATCTCCAGGGCGTTGTAGTTGTGGATCTGCGCCATGTAGAGCGGCAGCACATAGATGGAGCCCATCAGCGCCATGCCGAGCACCAGGTAGGCGAAGCAGGCCAGGGCGAAGCGCGGGCTGTGCAGCAGCCGCAGATTGACCAGGGGATGGCGGCGCAGCAGCTGGCTGATGACGAAGAACACCAGGGCCACCACCGAGATGACGGTGAGCCGCACTATGAAGCTGGAGCCGAACCAGTCCTCTCTGTTGCCCTCCTCCAGCACCACCTCCAGCAGACCCAGCCCCACCGCCATGGTGAGGATGCCGACCAGATCCACCCGTTTTATCACCTCCCAGTCCACCGGCTTCTTGTCGAGCCCATGGGCCAGCATGGCCATCACCAGCAGGCCGGGGGGCACGTTCAGGTAGAAGATGTAGTGCCAGGAGAGCTGCTCCGTCAGCCAGCCCCCGAGCGTCGGGCCTATGGCGGGGGCGAAGGTGGCGCACAGGCCGAACAGCGCCATGCCGGTGGCCCGCTTGTGCAGCGGCAGCAGGCTGACGATGAGGGAGAAGGCCATGGGGATCAGCGCCCCGCCGGTGAACCCTTGCAGCGCCCGGAAGACGATCATGCTGGTCAGGTTCCAGCTGAACGAGCAGAGCACGGAGGCGACGATGAAGGCCCCCGTGGTCCACAGCAGGTAGCGGCGCACGCTCAGTCCCCGGCTCAGCCAGCCGCTCAGCGGGATGGCGATCATCTCCGCCACCAAGTAGGAGGTGGAGATCCAGGAGCTCTCGCTCAGGGTGGCCGAGAGGGCGCCCTGAATGTCCTTCAGGGAGGCGTTGGTGATCTGGATGTCGAGTATGGCCATGAAGGCGCCGATGAGGCCCCCCATGACCGCGATCCAGTTGCGACGTGGAATGGGTTCCATCAGTTGGCGGCGACCACGGGATCAGGGGTGCGAGTGTCCACTATCACCTCGCTGGAGAGACCGGGACGCAGCTTGCCTGCCAGTGCGCCCGGCTCTGGGATGCGGATCTTGACCGGCACCCGCTGCACTATCTTGGTGAAGTTGCCGGTGGCGTTCTCCGGCGGCAGCAGGGCGAATTTGGCGCCGGTGGCGGGGGCCAGGCTGTCGATGATCCCCTCGACCGGCTGATCCGGATAGGCATCCAGGATCACCTCCACGCGCTGACCCGGTTGCATGTGCTGCAGCTGGGTCTCCTTGAAGTTCGCCTCGACCCACACCTGTTGCAGCGGCACCAGGCTGGCCACCTGCATGCCGGACTGCACATAGAGCCCTTCCCGCAGGCTGCGCTTGCCTATGATGCCGTCCGCCGGGGCCCGCAGCTCTGTGTAGCCGAGCTCCAGCCTGGCCTGTTCGAGCTGGGCCTCACTCAGTGCCAGTCTGGCCTGGTTCTGCTTGGCTTCGGCGTCCAGCACCAGCAGGCGCTCGCGGGCGGCCTGCAGGGCGGCTCTGGCCTCCTGCTCCTGGGCCTGATTGACCTGCAGACCGGCGCGCACCTCGTCCAGACTGTCCTGGGAGCTGTAGTTGCGCTGATTGAGCTGACTGACCCGGCGCACCTGCTGCTGGGCCCGCACCTGCTCGGCATTGGCCGAGGCGACCCTGGCCTCGGCTTGGCGAATGAGGCTCAGCTGCTGGGTACGGGTGGCGGCCAGGTTCTCCGCGGTCGCCTGATTGAGGTGCAGATCGGCCTCGGCCTCGAGCACCCGGGTTCTGTACTCCCTGTCGTCCAGTCTGGCGATGAGCTGGCCGGCCTTGACCTCCTGGTTGTCGGTCACCAGCACCTCGCTGATGTAGCCGGGCAGCTTGGAGCCGATGCCGGTCACCTCGCTCTGCAGATAGGCGTTGTCGGTGCTCTCGAAATGGCGGCCGTGCAGATACCAGTAGGCGGCAAACAGCAGGCCGAACAGGGCCAGCAGCAGGGCTGCCAGCAGGGGGATCTTCTTGTGTTGACTCATGATATGGGTTTTTCCTGAACTGTGGCGGGCAGGCTAACATCGCGTAACTGTTTCGATTAGTATCCATTCATGAGATATACAGTTTCACTGGTGAGACAATGGACCTGAACGCAGCCTTGATTCTGGTGCGCATCGTCGACAAGGGCTCCTTCACCGCCGCCGCCCAGGAGCTGGGCATGACCAAGGCGACGGTGAGCCGCCGCATCGCCGAGCTGGAGCAGCACCTCGGCGTGCGGCTGCTCTATCGCTCCACCCGCCAGCTCACCCTGACCGAAGCCGGTGAGCAGTATTACCTGCGCTGCAGCAAGGCGGTGGAAGAGCTGGCCCAGGCCGAGCTGATGCTGAGTGCCAGCCAGCAGGAGGTGACAGGCACCCTCAAGCTGGCGGTCCCCATCGAGACGGGACAGCTGGTGGTGGGCCGGCTGGTGGCCCACTTTCTGCAAGCCTATCCGGGGCTGCGGGTGGATCTGGAGCTGACCAACCGCATAGTGGATCCCATCAGCGAGGGGCTGGACGCCATAGTGCGGATCGGCGACATGAGCGACTCTAACCTGGCGGCACGGCGCCTGTGGAGCACGGGGCGCCTGCTCTGCGCCAGCCCGGATTATCTGGCGCGCAGCCCGGCCATCACCCGGCCCGAGGATCTGGTGCGCCATGAACGGGTCGCGGTGAGCAGCGGTTTTCTCGCCTCCCACTGGTGTTTTGAACGGGATGGCCGGGAGGTGCTGGTGGATCCGCCGTCCCGCTTCCAGGTCAACAACATCACCTGTGCCAGAGAGGCGGCGAAGGCCGGGCTGGGGCTCGCCTCCCTGCCCGCCATGTTGTGCCATGATGAGCTGGCCGACGGCTCTCTGGTGGCTTTGCTGCCAGACTGGCAGCAGCCCAAGGTGCCCATCTATCTGCTGTTTCCCGAGCGGCGGCTGATGCCGCGCAAGTTGCGGGTGTTTATCGATTTTCTGGTGGCCAATGGCCCGGCTTACGGCATCGACAACCTGCTGTGAGCGGCAAGCGGCCATGGAGAGTGATGGTCCGGGGGCTGGCGCCGTCGGGGCATCGACAAGGGGTTGCGAGGTGAGGATTTATGGAGCAGTGGATTAACTTGTATCGGGCCTCTCATTCGCTGGAGGCACATGCCCTGAAGGGAGCACTGGAAGTCGAAGGGGTGCGGGTGCGGCTAAGCGGGGAGGGGCTCTCGGGGGCGCTGGGGGAGTTGCCCGTGGATCTGCTGCAGGTCACCCTGATGGTGAGCGAGCAGGATCGTCAGCGGGCAGGCCGGATCATAGAGCGCTACCAGCAGCGCCAGGGCAATGGCTGGCTGTGCGGCCAGTGCGGGGAGGAGAACGGCGCCAACTTCGATATCTGCTGGCGCTGCCATCACGATCCCCAGGATCACTGAGATCTCTCCCTTATCCCGCCCCTCAGCGCAGGGTGAAGTCGATGTCCTCCCCCGCACTGGCATCGTGATAGATCGCCAGATCCAGCTCCTTCTCGCTGCGGGCGATCAGCACTGACACCAGGATGTCGCCGGAGACGTTGACCGTGGTACGGGCCATGTCGAGGATCCTGTCTATTCCGGCGATCAGCGCCACCCCTTCCAACGGCAATCCCACCGCGGTCAGGGTCAGGGTCAGCAGCATCAGCCCGGTGCCCGGCGTACCGGCCGTGCCTATGCTGGCCAGGGTGGCGATGCTGATGATGGTCAGGTAATCCACCACGTGCAGATCCACCCCGAAGGCCTGGGCCACGAACAGCGCCGTTACTCCCTGATAGAGGGCGGTGCCATCCATGTTGATGGTGGCGCCTATGGGCAGCACCTTGGCGGTGATGGCGGGGGAGACCCCCAGCCTGCGCTCGGCGCAGGCCAGGCTGATGGGCAGGGTGCTGCTGCTTGAGCTGCTGGTGAAGGCCACCGCCTGGGCGTCGACGATGCTCTTGAAGTAGTGCAGCGGATTGAGGCGGGCCAGCAGGATCAGCAGGCTGCTGTAGACCCCGAGCACGTGCAGCAGGCAGCCGAGGTAGACGGCGCCTATCACCTTGAGCAGGGGCAGCAGCAGGCTCACCCCGTATTTGCCCGTCATCCAGGCCATGAGGGCGCAGACGCCATAGGGGGCCAGCGCCATCACCATCTGGGTCAGCTTGAACATCCCCTCCGCCAGGGAGGTGAAGAACAGAATGGCAGGGCGGCCGCGCCGGCCGGTGGCGTTGAGGGCCAGGGCGAGGGCCACTGCAAAGACGATCACCTGCAGTATCTTGCCATCCACCATGGCCTGCACCGGGTTGTGGGGCACCAGATGGCTCAGCACGCTGGCCAGGGTCGGTTGCACCATTACCCCGGTCCGTTCGTAGGGCCCCATGTTGGCGCCCATGCCGGGCTCCAGCAGCCAGCCCATCACCAGGCCGATGCAGATGGCGACGGCGGTGGAGCAGAGGTAGAGACCTATGGCCTTGCTGCCGATCCGATCCAGGCTCTTACCCTTGAGCAGGGCGGTGAGGCCGGCGATGACGGAGCAGAAGATGAGGGGCACCATCAGCATCTGTATGGTGTTCACGAACAGGACGCCGATGGGCTTGAGCAGCAGTGCCTGCTCGCTGAAGCAGAGCCCCAGACCTATCCCGGTCAGCATGCCGAGCAGTGTCTTCAACCAGAGCGGGCGGCGGGTCCAGATCCGCCAGGGCTTGAAGACCAATCCATGGAACAGCATGACGCCAATGTCCTTATTTTCTGTCTGCGATGGCAAAGGGGGCGCTAGTGTAGCCATCCCCCGATCAGGTTGCCACATTATCGACAAAGCGAGGCTCACGGCCAGCCCGGGGGAGCTAAAAAAGGCGTTTTGTTGGCTTATATCAAGATCGGGGACCTGGGTTCAGGCTCTAATGGACATCTGACATGATGATTAAAGAGGCTTGAGATGTCCCAGTCGATACACGGTCACGAAGTGATGGAGATGATGCTGGAAGAGGGGGGCCATTTTACCCGGGCCAGCCTCAGGGAGGCGATTGAGGCGCGCTTTGGCGCCGATGCCCGCTTCCATACCTGCAGCGCGAACGAGATGGATGCCGAGGCGCTGATCGACTTGCTGGCCAGACGCGGCAAGTTCATCGAGTCCGAGCAGGGCTTCCAGACCCGGGCCGACAAGATCTGCAACCACGGCTGATCCCGCGGCGAGCGCGCCGGGGCGCTCGCCGAATCCCGCCTCCTTTGTTATATTTCGCCCTCTCCCTCCTCTGTTAAAGGCTTGGCCTGGGCAACGCCCGGAATCTGTATGGATACTTTCTCCGCTGCCGTCATGTTGTTTCTGATCATGGATCCGCTGGGCAACCTGCCGGTCTTCCTCTCCATCCTGCGTCATGTCGATCCCAAGCGGCGGCGCAAGGTGATGATCCGCGAGCTGCTGTTCTCCCTGGCCATCATGCTGGGCTTCCTGTTTGCCGGTCAGCAGATCCTGAGCTTCCTGAACCTGCGCCAGGAGGCGGTCAGCATCGCCGGGGGTATCATCTTGTTCCTCATCGCCATCAAGATGATCTTCCCGAGTCCCGGCGGCGTGACCGGGCTGGCGGCGGGGGAGGAGCCCTTCCTGGTGCCCATGGCCATCCCCATGATAGCGGGCCCCTCCATACTGGCCTCCCTGCTGCTTTTGGCGAACCAGGAGCCGACACGGATGGCGGACTGGTCCCTGGCCCTGCTGATGGCCTGGGGCGCCAGCGCCGTGATCCTGATGTTCTACGAGCTGTTCAACAAGCTGCTGGGTGAGCGAGGACTCACCGCCGTGGAGCGGCTGATGGGCATGCTGCTGGTGATGATCTCGGTGCAGATGCTGCTGGATGGGGTGCACCACTATCTGGCGGTGACGGGCCAGGGGTAAGAAGAAAGGGGCTGCCAGGCAGCCCCTTTCTTATTGTGCGTCCATGACGGCCAGCGCCTGGTCCTGGCGGGACGGGTCGCCTGGGGTCTCCAGCTTGCCCATGATGAGGGTGAGCAGGGTCTCCCGCAGCCAGCGGTGGCCCGGATCCTCCTCGTGGCGCTGATGCCAGATGAGCAGGTGGGAGATGCTGTCCAGGGCGATGGGCAGCGGCAGCGGCACCAGCGGATAGACCTGGGTGGCGTGGCGGGCATAGAGCCGTGACAGGGTCACTATCATGTCCGAGTGCATGCCCATGCGCAGCGCCGCCTCGAAGGAGGGCACGGTCGCCTCGATCCGGCGGTAGAGATCCTGCTCCGCCAGCTTGTGATCCAGCATCCAGCGATCCCGTCCCTCGCAATAGGTCTGCACATGGGGATAGGCCAGGTAGCGGGGGAGATCCCATTCGGGTTCGCGCAGGGCCGGGTGATCCCGCTGCACCAGGCAGGTGAGGTCATCGATGGCGAGCAGTCGCTGGCAGATGGCGTTGGGCAGGGTATCCAGCCTGAAATCCGAGTTGATGCAGTTCTCCCGCACCGTGAAGGCGATGTCCACCTGACCCTGGCTCATCTCGGTCAGGCTGTGCTCTGTCCACTCCTCGTAACGCAGCCGGATCCCCGGTGCCTGGCGCTTGAGCTCGCTCAGGTAGAGCGGCGCGAACAGGGTGAAGGCGCTGTCCATGCTGGCGATGACGAACTCCCGCTCAGTGCTGGCGGGATCGAAGGCGGGGGGCTGGATCAGGTTGTCCAGGGAGAGCAGTATGGGTTGCAACTGCTGCTGCAGATCGAGGGCGCGCGGGGTGGGATCCAGCCCGTAGGCGGAGCGGACGAACAGGGGATCGTCGAAGGTTTCCCGCAGGCGACCCAGGGCCTTGCTGACGGCCGACTGGCTCAGATGCAGACGGCGGGCTGCCCGGCTGCCATTGCGCTCTTCCAGCAAGACTTGCAGGATAATCAACAAATTAAGATCTATGCGCCCGAGCTGTTCCAGCAACATGATATGAATCCTCTTCAATTCTTAGATGAATTTATACCATTTGTTTTCATATCTTGGCGACCCTATGCTCGACCTGTCTCTCGCCTTCATGGCGACTGGTACAGGATGTAGCGGTTGAGGGGACAAGTAGCACCGACTCATACGGCGGCCAAGGGTCGCCGTATCTTTTTATGTTTTTTGACGATTTTCCTGCCAACTTGCGCCTGCCTTGATTTTGCCCAACAATCGTTGCGCCTTCTTTTGATACAAACAACGGGTATCTATCTGTCAGGAGTCGCCCTATGGGACTTGGTGGAATTCATATCTGGCATCTGTTGATCCTGCTGGTGGTCGTCGTCGTGGTGTTTGGCAGCAAACGCCTGGCCGGCGCCGGTGAGGATCTGGGCACCGCCATCAGGGATTTTCGTAAAGCCTTGCGTGACGATGAAGTACATCCGAAATGAGTAGGAGTGGAAGTATGTCTGTAGACGAAAAAGTGGAATTGAATGAAACCTGCGACAGCTGCGGCTGTTTCGCCGAGATCGGCACCATCATAGGTGAAGGGGACGATGTGATGGAGCTGGTGATCGAGGCCGCGGCAGAAGCCGACGCTCGCGCCAAGCTCGCAGCCTATGAGACGCTGGCCAAGCAGGTGACCGCCGAGGCCGTGATCGACAGCGAACTGACCCAGGGCGCCGACGGCGTGATCCTGAAGGCCCGCCTGCAATTCACCTGCACCGCCGAGAAGCTGATTTTCGAGATGCGTGCCCGCTCTATCTGAGCCCCGATGAGACGGCAGGCTTGCCTGCCGTATTGCTCCTCTGGCGGCCATACCCGTTGTATAGTGAGTTATCCCGCGGACTATCCCGTGCCAGTCCGGCACCTGTGGCTCCGTGGCAGGAGAGTGCCATGATGCAGTGATGGCACCCCGTCATGAGTCCCGTGTGTCGGGCCTTGTCCTGCCGAGAATCTCAAGGCGCGAGTCGACCAACAGAAGGTGGCTACCTCATGATGCGATGGATTTGGGCCCTGCTGGTCCTCTGTTCTCTCCCCCTGCTGGCGGCGGATCCCGGTTCCCCGCCTGGCGATGCCCCTTCGCGTGCCGCGGACGTCAAGCCCAAGCTCCTGCCCCAGCCCGGGGATCTCGAACACATACTGCAACAGAAGGAGCTCAGGGCCCTGGTGGTCTATGAACGGGGCTTCTTCTTCTTCGACAAGGGGGCCCAGTACGGCATCCTGGTCAATCAGCTGCAAGGCTTCGAGCGCTGGCTGAACCAGACCTATCTCCCCAAGGAGAAGCTCAAGCTCAAGATCATCTATATCCCGGTGCGTCAGGACAGGCTGCTGGACTATCTCGCCGAGGGGCGGGGGGATCTGGTGGCGGCCAACCTGACTGTGACGCCGACCCGGCGCGAACAGGTCACCTTCTCCCAGCCGCTCATCTCGCCCATCGAGGAGTGGGTGGTGAGCCAGCGGGAGCTGACGGGTTTCAACCGCATCACACAGCTCTCCGGTCGGCGGATCTGGGTGCGGGCCAGCTCCAGCTATTACGAGAGCCTGCACCAGCTCAACTGGCTGTTCCGCGAGCTGGGGCTGCCCCCTGTCTACATAGAGACAGTGCCCGAGTATCTGCAGGACGGGGATCTGCTGGAGATGGTGGCGGCCGGCATCATACCGCTGACCGTGACCGACAGCTTCAAGGGGCGGATCTGGCTCGACATGATAGGGGGCCTCAAGGCCCACAAGCTGATCCCGCTGCGGGACAAGGGGCGCAGCGCCTGGGCGCTGCGCAACAACAGCCCCGAGCTGCTCAAGGCGGTGAACGCCTATATCTCCGAGTCGAGCAAACGCACCCTCTACAGCGACATGACACTGCGTCGCCTGCTGGCCCAGAGTGACAAGATGAGCAACATACTGGCGCCGGATCCCCTGGGGCGGCTGTCGACCATCCGCAAGGTACTGGAAACCCAGGCCGAGAAATATGATCTCGACTGGCTGATGCTGGCGGCGCTGGCCTACAAGGAGTCGGGACTCAATCCCAATGTCCGCTCCAACCGCGGGGCCGTCGGCATCATGCAGCTGCTGCCAAGCACGGGGGGCGAGGTGGGGATCCGCGGCGCCAGGCTCACCAGCCTGGAAGGCAGTGTGGAGGCGGCCTGCCGTTACATGCGGCTCATTCTCGATACCTACTTCAATGATCCCGGGATGGACAGGGTCAATCGTCACCTGTTCGCCCTGGCGGCCTACAACGCGGGCCCGAACCGGGTGCAGGCGCTGCAGGCCAAGGCCAGGGAGAGGGGGCTGGATCCAAACGTCTGGTTTGGCAACGTGGAGCAGCTGGTGGCCAACGAGGTCGGCCAGGGCCCCATCAACTACGTCGGCACCATCTACAAATACTACGTGGCCTACCGCTTCAGCCTGCCCCAGCTTGAGGGCAAGACCGAGGCCATGGAGGCGGCGCAGCCCTGAGTGCTCAGTGCCGGTCGGGCAGGCCATCCTCTGGGGCAAAGGGGAAGGCTTCCCAGCCCTGATCCCTGTGCTGCTGGTACCAGGGGGTCAGCAGTCTGGCGGGAGTGGGGTCCGGCTGACTGGCCTGGGGTCTCTGGCTGAGGCAGGGGTGGTCGCGCACTTCCATCATCGGCTCCTTGACACGCCGCAATCGGGGCTGTTGTCTGGGTTATGCCACCGTCTCATGACAAGGAGATGACCCTTGATCCCCGCCGACTTTGCCCTGCTCGACGATCCCGGCGCCGCCCTCAAGGCCCGCTGCCAGCTGATCCGCGGCGCCCGCAGCCGGATCCAGGCCCAGTATTACAGCTGGGAGGAGGACAGCAGCGGCAAGCTGCTGCTGTCCGAATTGCTCCATGCGGCGCGGCGCGGGGTCCGGGTCCAGCTGCTCATCGACGATCTCTATGCCGGCGACAACCGTTTCCTGGAGGTGGTGGCGGCAGAGCCCGGCATCGAGGTGCGGCTGTTCAACCCCTTCTGGCTCAGGGGCTGGCGCCCTCTGACCCTGCTGCTGGAAGGCCTGCTCAGCTTTCGCCGCATCAACCACCGCATGCACAACAAGCTGCTGCTGGTGGATGGCCACGAGGCGGTGATCGGGGGCCGCAACATCGGCGATCCTTACTTCGGGCTGGGGGCGCCCCCTCACTTCGTCGATCTGGATCTGATCTGCCGGGGCCCCCTCTGCCGCCAGGCCGAGCAGGGCTTCGAACTGTTCTGGCGCAGCCGCTGGAGCCACCCCATCCGGCGCCTGTTGCGGCGCCCCCTGCTGCCCGCCGAGATCCGCGCGGTGAGCGACTTCCTGCTGACCCTGACCGACCCGGCAGTGGCCATGGTCTACGATCTGCCCGCCAGCCTGTTTGATGAAACACCTCTCCCCCTGCGTTGGCATTCTGGGGTCGGAGAGTGCTGGTTTGACAGGCCCGGCAAGGGGCTTATCTCCCGGCCGACCACGGCGCCCCGGCTGGGACGCAAGCTGGCGGACAACCGGGGGGCGCTGCGGTTGGTGAGTCCTTACCTGGTCCTGACCCGAAGCCTGCGCCGCCATCTCAAGCGGCAGCGCCAGGCGGGGGTCGGCATCGAGATCCTGACCAACTCCCTGGCCAGCACAGATGTGCCCCTGGTGTATGGCGCCTATCGGCGCCACCGCCCCTGGCTGGAGCGGCAGGGCATAGTGCTGGCTGAGCTGTCGGATGAGGCGCAGAGCCTGCACGCCAAGCTGATCCTGATGGGGGAGGAGGAGGCGCTGCTCGGCAGCTTCAATCTGGATCCCCGCTCCCTGATGCTCAACACCGAGCTGATGCTGCATCTGAGCTGTCCGGCGCTCTGTGCCGAGCTGCGGCACTGGCTCTGCGGGTGGCAACGGGCGGCGGTCCATCCTGTGGTGGCGCCCTCGACGCTGCGGCGTCTGCTGGCGCGGCTGAGCGACTGGCTGCCGCTGCGCCCCTGGCTGTGAGTGGAGCACGGCTTGTGCGAGATCTCGCAAAGCCTTGTGCGCCTTAGAGGATAACGTTTGCCATCCAAAGCCTGATTGAGATTTTATCGTATTGTTTTTAATCAGTTTATGTCGACAGGCGCAACCAGATGCAGCACCCTGGCTTGCATACGGGGCCGCATATAACGGTTTTTTATTTTATTTAACTGCGTAGTATTTCGGTTGCAAGGACAAACACGGCGGCTGGTCTGCCGTGTGGGTGAAGGCAGCAAGGGAGTGGGTCGGCCAGCGTGTTCTGGCCGGCAGTGCGGATCGGGAGCGGAAACCCGTGACGCGCATCAGCACCGTTATTGCCGGATCCCAATATGGAACATGCTATTTGCGAGGGGGTGACATGCGAATGTCGCCCCATTTTTTATGCCTGGGGATCGCCAGTCACCCATGAAAAGACCGCCAGCGGGCGGTCTTGGGCAGTGGGGCTGGCGATCGGTCTCTCAGGCGATACCGGCCAGCAGGCGACTCCAGTTGCGCTTGGCAACGAGGAAGCCATCCCGCAGGTTGCGATACTCCAGCTGCAGCTTGAGCCTGTCGTAGCGCGCCAGCGCCTTGCGCTTGCGCTGCTCCAGCAACTGTTTGCGGCTGGCGTAGTAGTGCTGGATCTGCAGGCTCAGCTTGTCGTACTCCTCCTGCAGCAGCGCCTGCCGCAGCTCCCTGTCATCCTGCTTGTGCAGTCTGGCCTGGGCTCGCTTGAGCTGCATCTCCAGCCTGGCCTGCTCGATCCGCTCCTCAGGACAGGATCTGAGATCCCGGGCCAGCCCGCACCAGGCGGCGGTGCGGATCAGCCACTTGGTGGGATCGAACTGCCACCAGCGGATGCCGTTGCGGTAGTCGTTCTCGAACAGGTGGTGGAAGTTGTGATACCCCTCGCCGAAGGTGAAGAAGGCCAGGATGCCGTTGTCCCGGGCGCTGTTGCGATCGGTGAACGGCTGGCTGCCCCAGATATGGGCAAGGGAGTTGATGAAGAAGGTGGTGTGATGGGTCATCACCATGCGCAGCACCCCGGCGAGCAGCAGCATGCCGAGCAGATCCCCATGGATCAGGCCGAGCAGCAGCGGGATGCCGATGTTGGTGGCCAGGGTCAATGCCAGATAGTGCCTGTGCTGGAAGGCGACGATGGCATTGTTCTGCAGATCCCGCACATTGCTGTAGTCGTGGTAGATCTCGCGCTGGTATTCCCGCAGCATCCAGCCGATGTGGGAGTACCAGAAGCCGCGGCCCGCGCTGTAGGGATCCTTCTGATTGTCATCCACATGGCGGTGGTGGCGGCGGTGATCGGACGACCAGTGCAGGGCCGAGTTTTGCAGGGCGAGGGCACCGCCTAGGGCGAAGAGCCATTGCAGGGCGGGGTGTGCCTTGTAGGCCTTGTGGGACCAGAGTCGGTGATAACCGGCGGTGATGGAGATGCCGCAGTAGCAGAACAGCAGCAGGAAGCTGCCCCACTGCCAGAGGTCATAGCCGTGGGTCAGGCCGTACCAGGGTACCGCAATCAGTGCCGTCAGCCCGGAGAGGGCGAACAGCAGGGTGTTGGTCATGATGATAGGGGGGCGGTCCATTTCACTCGGCTCCATTCAGCGAACAGCTGTCCACTATTCTCCATTGAGCCGGAATGCGGGTCAATGGTAAAAAAGTCGGAGACAAACCTGATCCAGGCCCCGCCTTCGGGTTATCATCTGGCCTCGCTAATCTCAAGGTGACTGTTTTCGTGGGTATTCGCGCGCAACAAAAAGAAAAGACCCGGCGTACGCTGATCGAGGCGGCGTTCAGTCAACTCTGTGCCAACCGCAGCTTCTCCAACCTCAGTCTGCGGGAAGTGGCCAGGGAGGCGGGCATAGCGCCGACCTCCTTCTACCGCCATTTTCGCGACATGGAAGAGCTGGGGCTGACCCTGGTGGACGAGGGCGGCCTGACCCTGCGCCAGCTGATGCGCCAGGCGCGCCAGCGCATCGCCGGTGGCGGCAGCGTCATCAGCACCTCGGTGCAGACCTTCATGGAATTCGTCGAAAACAACCCGAACATCTTCCGGCTGCTGCTCCGTGAGCGCTCCGGTACCTCGGCGGCCTTCCGCCAGGCGGTGGCCCGCGAGATCCAGCACTTCATCGCCGAGCTGACCGATTATCTGGAGGCGACCACGCAGGCGCCACGGGAAGAGGCCTACATCCAGGCCGAAGCCATGGTCACCATCGTCTTCAGCGCCGGTGCCGACGCCCTCGACATGACCCCCGAAGAGTGCCGGGCCCTGTCGGAGCGCACCATCAGCCAGCTGCGGATGATCGCCATGGGCGCCGAGGTGCAGAACCGCAAGCGCCGCGAATCTCTCTCTTAAGTCAAGGATGGACAGTCCCATGCATGAATCGAACGCGATCCCGAAGAAGCCCCTGTTGCTGGCCCTGCTCATCGGCATCTGCGGTGATGCCTTCCTGTCGGTGTTGACCGAGTCGGTCGTGCCCTTCTCCTTCTTCCCCCTGATCGCCCTGCTGCTGGCGGCCTACCAGCTCTATCAGCACTATCGCCACGAGCCCATAGTCGGCAATACCCCCAGCTGCATCCTGCTCTGCTTCTTCATCGGGGCGTTCGGGCACACGGCCCTGCTCAAGGTGCAGTACCCCGAGCTTGGCAGCAACTTCTTCTCCCTGATCGCCATGCTGCTGCTGCTCGCCGTGCTCTCCATCAAGCTCGGCATCAGCCTGGGGAAAAAAGTGAAGGAGTGACGTGTCACTCCTTCAGGTTCGTTCTGGCAGTCTTGGGTCAATCGGCCCGGGGCGGGGTCTCTCCCCTCTGCCTGGCGTCTATGATGGCCTGCAGCTTGGCGCGGATCTCCATCATGCCGAACACCCCGAAGATCAGCACCTGGGTGAACTCGAGGCGGGTGATGGCAAAGTAGGGCTTGCAGGCGGCCTTGATCATGCTGGCCTGCACCCAGTGCATCAGTATCACTATGACGCCGCAGACCGGCAGAAAACCGTTCAGTTTGCCCGGCAGTGTACCCAGCAGGGCGAGCACCACGCCGAGCCAGAAGAACAGCAGCACGCCCATCGCCAATAGATTAAACACCCGCTTCATCGCTTATCTCCCGTACATAGAGTTGATAGCAGACCCGACCGGCCTGCTTGTCCTTGAGTCGTTGCCCAAGTTGACGGGGAGGAGCATAGCGCCCAGCTCCCGCACCTACCCGGCATTTAAACCGCAGCGTCATCCTTGCTGTCCCGCAGATAGAGCTGGTAGCAGACCTGACCCGCTTGTTTGTCCTTGAGCTGTTGCCAGCTGGCAGGCAGGGGGAGATCGCTCATCTCCTTTTCCCGTTCAAGATAGATGAGGGCATCCGGCGCTAGCCAGCCGCGCTGCTCCAGCAGCTCGCACACCTGGGGCAGCAGTTCACGGCGAAACGGCGGATCCAGGAACACCAGATCGAAGGGGGTGGCCGGGCCTTGCAGCCAGCTCACCGCATTGGCCTGGATCACCTGCCCCTGGCTGGAACCCAGGGTGAGCAGGTTTTTCTTGAGCTGATCGGCGGCGCCCTTGTCCATCTCGACCAGGGTCACCTGCTCGGCGTAGCGCGACAGCGCCTCCAGTCCCAGGCCGCCGCTGCCGGCAAACAGATCGAGGCAGCGGGCACCGCGGACATGGGGGGCCAGCCAGTTGAAGATGGTCTCCTTGACGCGATCCGTGGTGGGTCTGAGTCCGTCCACATCCCTGACCGGCAGTTTTCGGCCCTTCCACTGGCCGCTGATGATTCTTACCACGCCCGCTCGCCCCTGGGGGGCTGGGCTCTTGCTCGGGCTGTTACGGCTGGATTTCACTCTGGGCATCGCGTTTCGTCGTCAGAAAATAAAGTGGTAGTATAAGGCGGTTCATTTTTATGCCGACCCGCCGAGGGACGGCTATCTTAGCAGTCAGCCTTTGATGTGAGTATTTTTAGATGGCAAAAGGTTTGTTTTCCTGGCTGGGTTTCGGCCGCAAGAAAGAAGAGGCTGAGGCCGTCCAATCACAGGCCCCTGACGCCACCCCGGCTGTCGCCGAGTCCGAGGCCACCGTTGCCCCCGCTCCCGTCGCTGATGTTTCCCTGACCGAGGCCCCTGCTGTATTGCACGAGGCGCCCCTGGCGACCCCTGATGAAGGCCCCCTGGTGGTGGAGGAACCAGCCTCCGAACTCGAGCCCGTCATCGTCAATGAGGCGCTGATCACCGCCGAGGCAGAGGCCGCTGACGCTGCCCGTGTTGCCGCCGAGGCGCAAGCCGCCGTAGCTGCCCGTGTTGCCGCCGAGGCGCAGGCTGCGGAAGCTGCCCGTGTTGCCGCTGAGGCGCAGGCTGCGGAAGCTGCCCGCGTTGCTGCTGAGGCGCAAGCTGCCGAAGCTGCCCGTGTTGCTGCCGAGGAACAGGCTGCCGAAGCTGCCCGCGTTGCCGCCGAGGCGCAGGCTGCGGAAGCCGCTCGCGTTGCCGCCGAGGCTCGTGCCGCAGAAGAAGCGCGTATCGCCGCCGAGGCTCAGGCCGCGGAAGAAGCCCGTATTGCTACCGAGGCTCGCGCCGCAGAAGAAGCCCGTATTGCTGCCGAAGCTCGCGCCGCAGAAGAAGCCCGTATTGCTGCGGAAGAGGCTCGTATCGCCGCTGAAGCTCAGGCTGCGGAAGAGGCCCGTATCGCCAAAGAGGCCCAGCGAGCGGAAGATCTGCGTCTGGTCGCCGCGATGGAGGCTGAGGCCGCTGCCCTGGCCGCCCTGCCCCTGGCCGCCAAGGTGGACGACGACACCCAGGACAAGCCGCAGCGGGAGGGCTTCTTTGCTCGCCTCAAGCGCAGCCTGGTGCGCACCAGGGAGAATATCGGCTCCGGTTTCTTCGGCCTGTTCCGTGGCAAGAAGATCGATGACGAGCTGTTCGAGGAGCTGGAGACCCAGCTGCTGACCGCCGATCTCGGCGTGGATACCACCAGCCGCATCATCGAAGGCCTGGTGCAGCACGCGGATCGCAAGCAGCTCAAGGATGCCGAGGCGCTCTATGGCCTGCTCAAGCAGGACATGGGCGAGATGCTGGCGAAAGTCGAGCAGCCGCTGGTGATCGACACCGGCAAGAAGCCCTATGTGATCCTGATGGTCGGCGTGAACGGCGTCGGCAAGACCACCACCATCGGCAAGCTGGCCAAGCAGTTCCAGGCCGAGGGCAAGAGCGTGATGCTAGCGGCGGGGGATACCTTCCGTGCCGCCGCGGTCGAGCAGCTGCAGGTGTGGGGTCAGCGCAACAACATTCCGGTGATCGCCCAGCATACCGGTGCCGACTCCGCCTCCGTCATCTATGACGCCATCGAGGCCGCCCGCTCCCGTGGCGCCGATGTGCTGATCGCCGATACCGCCGGTCGCCTGCAGAACAAGAGCAACCTGATGGAAGAGCTCAAGAAGGTGGTGCGGGTGATGAAGAAGCTGGATGAAGAGGCACCCCACGAGATCATGCTGACCCTGGATGCGGGCACAGGCCAGAACGCCCTGAGCCAGGCCAAGCTGTTCAGCGAGGCGGTGGGCCTGACCGGCATCACCCTCACCAAGCTGGACGGGACCGCCAAGGGCGGCGTCATCTTCGCGGTGGCCGACAAGTTCCAGATCCCGATCCGCTACATCGGTGTGGGCGAGGGGATCGATGATCTGCGTCCCTTCGTTGCCAACGACTTTATCGAGGCGTTGTTCAGTCGCGATGAATGAGTCTGGCCGCGATGCGCCAGCTCAGCCGCGATGAGCAGTGTCCCAGCCCCGACTCCGGTCGGGGTTTGTCACTCTCAGGGTATGATCCACCTCGATCCCGGTCGGGGTTTGTCACTGTCAGGGAACCGTTATGATTCGTTTTGACAAGGTCAGCAAGGTATACAGCGGTGGCCATCAGGCGCTGCAGAAAGTCAGCTTCCACCTGCGCAAGGGGGAGATGGCCTTCCTGACCGGCCACTCGGGGGCGGGCAAGAGTACCCTCCTCAAGCTCATCAGCGTGATGGAGCGGCCGACCGATGGTCGCGTCTTCTTCCATGGCGATGACGTCAGCCATATCCAGCGCAGCCAGATCCCCTATGTGCGCCGCCAGATCGGGATGATCTTTCAGGATCACCGGCTGCTGATGGACAGAACCGTGTTCGACAACGTGGCCCTGCCCCTGGTGATCGATGGCTACAGCCATGCCGACATCAACAAGCGGGTGGCGGCGGCGCTGGACAAGGTCGGCCTGCTCGGCAAGGAGCGCTACCAGCCACGCATGCTCTCCGGTGGTGAACAGCAGCGGGTCGGCATCGCCCGGGCCATCGTCAACAAGCCGCCTCTGCTGCTGGCGGATGAGCCGACCGGCAACCTGGATCCCCAGCTCTCCATGGACATCATGCGACTGTTCGAGGAGTTCAACCGCTTCGGGGTCTCGGTGCTGATTGCCACTCACGATCTGGGGCTGATCGCCCGGATGCGCTATCGCACCCTGACCCTGAAGGCAGGGCGCATGTATTCCCAAGAGCAGGAGGAGAGCTGATGGCTATCGTTCGCCATAAACAGCCGCCGCTTCGCCGTCTGATGATGTACGGTGTGGACCACGTGCGTCAGGCCTTTGCCAGCCTGGGAGAGCTGTGGCGCAATCCACTCGCCTCCCTGATGACGCTGGCGGTGCTCGGGGTCAGTCTGGCGCTGCCCTCCTGCTTCCACGTGCTGCTGAAAAACGCCGAGGTGGTAGAGGGGAGCTGGCAGACCAGCTCCCAGATCTCCCTCTATCTGCGCAAGGATCTGCCGGAGCAGAGCATCCTCGACATGAAGCAGCGGATCCTGCTCTATCCCGAGGTGGAGTCCGTCACCTACATGAACCGGGACGAGGCGCTCAAGGAGTTTCGCGAGATCTCCGGTTTCGGCGATGCCCTCGATTACCTCGACAGCAACCCGCTGCCGCCTGTGTTGAGCGTGATCCCGGATCCGCGCTGGCAGAACCCGGAAGGGGCCGCCGAGCTGCTCGCCAAGCTGGAGAATGAGCCCGGCATCGAGCAGGGCAAGCTGGATCTGCAGTGGCTGACCCGGCTGCAGGGGATCATGAACCTGCTGCGTCACACCATCACCGGCATAGCGGTGCTGCTGCTCTCCGCCGTGCTGCTGATCGTCGGCAACACCCTCAGACTCAATATCCTCAACCAGAGATCCGAGATCGAAGTGCTCAAGCTGGTGGGGGCGACCGATGCCTTCATCCACCGTCCCTTCCTCTATACCGGCATCTGGTTCGGGGTGATCGGCGGCATGCTGGCCTGGTGGCTGACCGAGGTGATGGTGATCTGGAGCGAGGGAGTGGTGAAGGAGCTGGCGGGGCTTTACAACAGCAACTTCCGGCTGGTGGGGATGGGGGCGTTCGACGGCTTCAACCTGATACTGCTCGGCGCGCTGCTGGGGCTGATTGCGTCCTGGTTCTCGGTGCACAGACACATTCGTGACATAGAACCATCCTGATTAATTTATCAGCATTTTAAAGCGCTGGATTTTGCGAACTGGATCAAGTAAAAGAGTGGCCCGTTTCTGGCACGGGTCACTTTCTCAGAGTAATCTGAATGATGCCTGCGCCAAGGATCATATTTGGATCCTGTGAACCTTTTGATTTATAAACAGTCTATCTAGTGCAACAGAATGTATACGGGTGTGGCCCCTCTGCCTTGCTCGTCTGACTTGGCAAGCATGTGAAGGTTGCGAGCTCCGCAACAATGGACTTAGCATGCTACTTTTCAGGGGTCCTTCATTGTGACCCCTTTTTTTTGACCGTTCATTTATGATTCATCCCGTCAGCCTAAGATAGGCCGGGTTCATGCCGGGGCCGATGTTTGACTGATGTTTGATATGGGCCGCAGAATGACCCCCGGTCAGTAGACAGACCCTCTCAGGGTGTTAGACTGATTCGATTGAAAAGTAAGAGGTAGAACATGGGAACTTCATTGCAACGCACTATGGCTCTGATTCCGCAAGGTAGTCTGGAAGGCTATATCCAAGCCGTCAACTCGATCCCCGTGCTGAGCGCGGAGGAAGAGCGTGAACTGGCGATGCGTTTGCAGCAGGGTGGCGATCTCGAGGCTGCCCGTCAGCTGGTCATGTCGCATCTGCGTTTTGTCGTTCACGTGGCCAAGAGCTACTCCGGCTATGGCCTGCCTCAGGCCGATCTGGTGCAGGAAGGCAACATCGGCCTGATGAAAGCCGTCAAGCGCTTCGACCCGAGTGTGGGCGTGCGTCTGGTCTCCTTCGCCGTGCACTGGATCAAGGCCGAGATCCACGAATATGTGCTGCGCAACTGGCGCATGGTCAAGGTGGCCACCACCAAGGCCCAGCGCAAGCTGTTCTTCAACCTGCGCAAGTCCAAGAAGCGTTTGGGCTGGCTGAACCACGAAGAGGTGCAGGCCGTTGCCGCGGATCTTGGGGTCTCTGCCGCCGACGTCACCGAGATGGAAGCGCGCATGAGCAACTACGATCAGGCCTTCGATCTGGTCGGTGACGATGAGGATGAAGGCGGCTTCGCCCCCGTCCATTATCTGGAAGACAAGTCTTCCGATCTGGCTGCCACCATAGAGAACGACAACTGGGACAGCCACGCCACCCGTCGCCTGAGCGCGGCCATGGCCACTCTGGACGAGCGCAGCCAGCACATCATCCGCGCCCGCTGGCTGGATGAGGAGAGCAAGACCACCTTGCAGGAGCTGGCAGATAACTACGGTGTGTCCGCCGAGCGTGTGCGTCAGCTTGAGAAGAACGCGCTCAAGAAGCTGAAGGATGCGATGGTCGCCTGAGGGCATTCACCGAGCCTGCGTCAGCTGAGTCAGCTGAGAAGAACGTACTCAAGAAGCTGAAAGACGCCATGGATGCCTGAGGGCATTCTCTTGTGGGAAACAGGGCCTGATGGCCCTGTTTTTGTTTCACCGGGATCTGGTCGGCCTTGCCTTGGTTACCCTTGTGTATGGTATGTTGCCGCCACTGCCACAGTTAGGGAGAGCAGAAGTGAAACTGTTGAACGACCTGTTTACCAATAACCGCGAGTGGGCGGAACGGATCAAGGCCGAAGATCCCAATTTCTTCGCTACCCTCTCCGCCCAGCAGGCCCCCGAGTACCTCTGGATCGGCTGCTCCGATAGCCGGGTTCCCGCCAACCAGCTGATGGGGCTGCTGCCGGGGGATGTCTTCGTCCACCGCAACGTCGCCAATCTGGTGGTACACACCGATTTCAACTGCCTCTCCGTGCTGCAATACGCGGTGGAGGTGCTCAAGGTGAAGCACATCATCGTCTGCGGCCACTACGGCTGCGGCGGCGTCAAGGCGGCGATGCAGAACCAGGAGCTGGGCCTCATCGACAACTGGCTGCGCAACATCAAGGATGTCTACTTCAAGTACGGCGAAGAGCTCGAAGCCATCGAGGATGAGCACGAGCGCTTCGACTACCTGTGCGAGCTGAACGTGGCCGAGCAGGTCGCCAACGTCTGCCACACCACCATCATCCAGAATGCCTGGCGCAAGGGGCAGGAGCTGGCGGTGCACGGCTGGATCTACGGCATCAAGGACGGTCTGCTGCACGATCTCGATCTCTGCATCAGCGGCCCTGACCAGATCCCGGATGTCTACCGCGCCTGGCCGGACATGCGTCCGCCTCACCGTCGTCGCTGAGGACCCCATTGGTGGCACCCGCTCTCTATCTGCAGATCAAACAGCACATCCTGGACGGGATCCGCGAGCGCCACTATCAGGCGGGCGACAGGATCCCGACCGAGGCCGCCCTGTGCGAGCAGTTTGCCGTGAGCCGGATGACGGTCAACAAGGCGCTGCGTGAACTGGTGGCCGAGGGCTGGCTCAATCGCACCGCCGGATCCGGCAGCTTCGTGGCGGACAGGCGTGCCGAGTCGCCGCTGCTGGCCATTCGCAACATCGCCGACGAGATAGCCGAGCGCGGCAGCCAGTACAGCGCCCGGGTGATCCGCCTGCAGCGCCAGGCTGCCGACGAGAAGGTGGCGGTGCGACTGGGTCTGCGGGTCGGGGCGCCCACCTTCCACAGCCTCATCGTCCATCAGGCCGATGGGGAGCCGCTGCAGCTGGAGGAGCGTTTCGTCGATGCCGAGCGCCTGCCTGGCTATGGCGAGCAGGACTTCACGAGGCAGACGCCGAACAGCTACCTGATGGAAGTCTGCCCGCTCTCCGAGATGGAGCATGTGGTGGAGGCGGTGCTGCCGAGCGCCGGCGAAGCGGGCTTGCTGCAGGTGAGGGTCGATACCCCCTGCCTGCTGCTGCATCGCCGCACCTGGTCGGATGGCTTTCTGGTCTCCTATGCCCGCCTGCTCTCGCCAGGCTCCCGCTACAAGCTGAGCTCCAAGACCCGATTGACTTAATTGTATATACATATTCTGTTTTGAAAGCCCACCCCTTGGTGGGCTTTTTTGTGCTTAAACTCTAATGAAACCGCTGTTATCAAGATGTGAACTTGATCCTTTCTTTCTCGTCAGAGATCGGCTATAAATTATTGTATATACATTTAGAGGTCGGTATGAACAAGGAACTGTTGAACTGCGAGCGGGTCTGGCTCAACGTGACACCCGCAACCCTGCGCCCCGATCTGGCGGACTACGGTCTGCTGGAACCCCATGCCCTCGGCGTACATGAGGGCAGGATCCACGCCCTGGTCCCCATGCAGGATCTCAAGGGGCCCCATCCCGCCCACTGGCGTGACATGAAGGGCAGGCTGGTGACTCCTGGCCTCATCGATTGCCACACCCACCTCATCTTTGCCGGCAGCCGGGCCGAGGAGTTCGAGCTGCGCCAGCAGGGCGTGCCCTACAGCGACATCGCCCGCAAGGGGGGTGGCATCCTCTCCACCGTGCGGGCCACCCGGGCCGCCAGCGAGGATCAGCTCTATGAGCTGGCGGTGCCGAGGATCAAGTCCCTGATCCGGGAGGGGGTCACCACGGTAGAGATCAAGTCAGGCTACGGCCTCACCCTGGCGGACGAGCTCAAGATGCTGCGGGTCGCCCGCCGGCTGGGGGAGGCGCTGCCGATCCGGGTCAAGACCACCCTGCTGGCGGCCCATGCTGTGCCGCCGGAATACCGCGACGATCCCGACTCCTGGGTCGAGACCATCTGCCAGGAGATCATCCCGGCGGCGGCCGAGGCGGGTCTGGCGGATGCGGTGGACGTCTTCTGCGAGCACATCGGCTTCTCCCTGGCCCAGACCGAGCAGGTCTATCTAGCGGCGGATCAATACAATCTCGCGGTAAAGGGGCACATGGAGCAGCTCTCCAACCTGGGGGGCAGCACCCTCGCCGCCAACTTCGGTGCCCTCTCGGTGGATCACCTGGAGTATCTGGATCAGGACGGGATCCAGGCGCTGGCCCACCGTGGCGTGGTTGCCACCCTGCTGCCTACCGCCTTCTATTTCCTGAAGGAGACCAAGCTGCCGCCGGTCGCCGCCCTGCGCAAGGCGGGCGTGCCCATGGCGGTCTCCTCCGACATCAATCCTGGCACGGCGCCCATCGTCTCCCTGCGCATGGCCATGAACATGGCCTGCACCCTGTTCGGCCTGACGCCGGTTGAGGCCATGGCCGGGGTGACCCGCCACGCCGCCCGGGCGCTCGGCGAGCAGGAGCGTCTGGGACAGCTGAGAGTGGGCATGCAGGCCGATTTTCTGATCTGGAATTGCGCTCACCCCTCCGAGATCAGCTACCTGATCGGGGTCGATCAGCTGGTCAGCCGGGTACTCAACGGGGAGGAGACGCTCCATGGATAAGTTCAACATGGCCGACATGTCGCTCTGGCAGGGACGCCAGGATCCGGAAGATGGTGAACTGGCCCTGCGCTGGCACGACAAGGTGCAACCCTGGCAAGCCGACAGCGAGCCCGGCGTGGTGCTGCTCGGTTTTGCCTGTGACGAAGGGGTGCGCCGCAACAAGGGGCGGGTCGGTGCCGCCGCGGCCCCGCTGGCGGTGCGCAAGCTGCTGGCCAATACCGCCTGGCATCTGGGCCGACCCGTCCATGACGGCGGCGATCTGGCCTGCGAGGACGGCGATCTCGATGCCGCCCACGACCGGCTGGCGGAGCGGGTCGCCCGTGCGCTGGATCTGGGTCACTTCCCCCTGGTGCTGGGGGGCGGCCACGAGATGGCGTTTGGCAGCTGGAGTGGCCTCAATCGCCATCTGGGCGGCAAGGGCCGGGTCGGCATCATCAACTTCGATGCCCACTTCGATCTGCGCATGAAGCTGGAGCAGGCAAGCTCGGGCACCCCCTTCTTCCAGATCGCCGAGCAGTGCGCCGCCCAGGGTACAGCGTTTCATTACGCCTGCCTCGGGGTGGCGGAGACCGCCAACACGGCGGCGCTCTTTGCCCGCGCCGAGGCGCTGGGAGTCTGGCACGTGCTGGACGAGGCGATGACGCCGGCTGAGCTGCCAGCCTTGCTCAACGGGCTGGATGCCTTTATCGCCCGTTGCGACCACCTCTACCTCACCATCGATCTCGACGTGCTGCCGGCGGCGGTGATGCCGGGAGTGAGCGCTCCCGCCGCCCGCGGCGTGGAGCTGGCGGTCATCGAACCCCTGATCGCCCATATCCGGGCCAGCGGCAAGCTCAGGCTCGCCGATCTGGCCGAGTACAACCCGAGTCTGGATCTGGACAACCGCAGCGCCCGCGTGGCCGCCCGGCTGGTCCATCAACTAACCAAGTAGTCGGCCGACTCGCCAGGGGGCACTGTGCCCTCGCATGGCGGCTGCATTGATAAACAAGGAGTGTCTATGTCTGTGCAACACCAGGATCCCCGTCACGACCCGAGCCGGGTCATTCGCGCCCCCCGTGGCACCGAGTTGACCGCCAAGAGCTGGTTGACCGAGGCGCCCCTGCGGATGCTGATGAACAACCTGGATCCGGAAGTGGCCGAGCATCCCCAGTCCCTGGTGGTCTATGGCGGCATCGGCCGCGCCGCCCGCAACTGGGCCTGCTACGACAAGATCGTCGAGGTGCTGACCCGTCTCGAGGACGACCAGACCCTGTTGGTGCAATCCGGCAAGCCGGTCGGGGTGTTCCAGACCCACAAGGACGCGCCCCGGGTGCTGATCGCCAACTCCAACCTGGTGCCCCACTGGGCCAACTGGGAGCACTTCAACGAACTCGATAAGAAGGGTTTGATGATGTACGGCCAGATGACCGCCGGCTCCTGGATCTACATCGGCACCCAGGGGATAGTGCAGGGCACCTACGAGACCTTCTTCGCGGTGGCCAACCAGCACTTCAACGGGTCGCCTGCGGGGCGCTGGATCCTGACTGGCGGTCTGGGTGGCATGGGCGGTGCCCAGCCCCTGGCCGCCACCATGGCCGGCTTCTCCATGATCGCCGTGGAGTGCGACGAGACCCGCATCGATTTTCGCTTGAAGACCCGCTACGTCGACAAGAAGGCTCATAGCCTGGATGAGGCGCTGGCCATGGTCGAGGAGGCCAAGCAGAACGGCACCGCCGTCTCCGTCGGCCTGCTCGGCAACGCCGCCGACGTCTTCGCCGAACTGGTGGCCCGCGGCATCACCCCGGACGTGGTGACCGACCAGACCTCTGCCCACGACCCGATCCATGGCTACTTGCCGCAAGGGTGGAGCGTCGCCCAGTGGCGCGAGCTGCAAAAATCCGCGCCCCAGGAGGTGAACCAGGCGGCTCGTCACTCCATGGCCCGCCAGGTGGAAGCCATGCTGACCCTGCAATCCCGTGGCGCCGCCACGCTCGATTATGGCAACAATATCCGCCAGATGGCGCTGGAGGAGGGGGTGAAAAACGCCTTCGACTTCCCCGGCTTCGTCCCGGCCTACATTCGTCCGCTGTTCTGCGAGGGCATTGGCCCCTTCCGCTGGGTGGCTCTGTCCGGTGATCCGGAAGACATCTACAAGACCGACCAGAAGGTGAAGGAGCTGATCCCGGACGATCCCCACCTGCACAACTGGCTCGACATGGCCCGCGAGCGCATCGCCTTCCAGGGCCTGCCAGCGCGGATCTGCTGGGTCGGGGTCAAGGATAGAGTACGCCTGGGCCTCGCCTTCAACGAGATGGTGAAGAACGGCGAGCTGAAGGCGCCGGTTGTGATTGGCCGCGACCACCTGGACTCCGGTTCGGTGGCGAGCCCGAACCGCGAGACCGAATCCATGATGGACGGCTCCGACGCCGTTTCCGACTGGCCGCTGCTCAACGCCCTGCTCAACACCGCCGGCGGTGCGACCTGGGTCTCCCTGCACCACGGTGGTGGTGTCGGCATGGGCTTCTCCCAGCACTCCGGCGTGGTGATCGTCTGTGACGGCACCGATGATGCCGCCAAGCGGGTCGGCCGTGTGCTGCGCAACGACCCGGCCACCGGGGTGATGCGTCACGCCGACGCCGGCTACGAGATTGCCATCAACTGTGCCCATGAGGCGAAACTGGATCTGCCGATGATCGACGCGACCGGCAAAGGGGTGAAATAAGATGTTCGAACTCAATCTGCAACCGGGCAAGCTCTGCCTCGCCACCCTGCGCCGCGTCAGCCGCGAGCCTGTGCATGTCAGCCTGGATCCGGCCGCCCTGGCGGGGATCCACGCCTCCGCCGCCGTGGTCACCAAGGTGATAGAGCAAAACCGGGTGGTCTACGGCATCAACACCGGCTTTGGCCTGCTGGCCAACACCCGGATCCCGGTGGAGCAGCTGGACGAGCTGCAACGCTCCATCGTGCTCTCCCATGCGGCAGGGATTGGCGAGTATATGGATGACGCCACCGTGCGGCTGATGATGGTGCTCAAGGTCAACTCCCTGGCCCGCGGCTTCTCCGGCATTCGGCTGACGGTGCTCGAGGCCCTGATGCGCCTCATCAACACCGAAGTCTATCCGGTGGTGCCGAAGAAGGGCTCCGTCGGCGCCTCCGGCGATCTGGCGCCCCTGGCCCATATGAGCTGCCTGCTGATAGGTGAAGGCAAGGCCCGCCACAAGGGCGAGCTGATCGACGCCGCCACTGCGCTCAAGATTGCCGGGCTCGAGCCCATCGCCCTGGCACCCAAAGAGGGGCTGGCCCTGCTCAACGGCACCCAGGCCAGCACGGCGTTCGCGCTGGAAGGCTTGTTCCATGCCGAGGATCTGTTCGCCGGAGCCATCACCATAGGCGCCATGAGCGTGGAGGCGGCCCTCGGCAGCCGCCGTCCGTTCGATGCCCGCATCCACGAGGTGCGCGGCCAGCGCGGCCAGATCGACGCCGCCGCCTGCTATCGCCACCTGCTGGTGGATGGCAGCGAGATCGGCATGTCCCACCACAACTGCGAGAAGGTGCAGGATCCCTACTCCCTGCGCTGCCAACCCCAGGTGATGGGGGCCTGTCTGGCCCAGATCCGCCACGCCGCCGAGGTGCTGGTGTGCGAGGCCAATGCGGTCTCCGACAACCCCCTGGTGTTCGCCGAGGACGAGGAGATCCTCTCCGGCGGCAACTTCCACGCAGAGCCGGTGGCCTTCGCCGCCGACAACCTGGCCCTGGCCATCGCCGAGATCGGGTCGCTGTCCGAGCGGCGCATGGCGCTGCTGATCGATTCCCGCATGTCGGGCCTGCCCGCCTTCCTGGTCAACAATGGGGGCGTCAACTCCGGCTTCATGATTGCCCAGGTCACCTCGGCGGCGCTGGCCTCCGAGAACAAGACCCTGGCGCACCCGGCCTCGGTGGACAGCCTGCCCACCTCCGCCAACCAGGAGGACCACGTCTCCATGGCCACCTTCGCCGGTCGCCGTCTGGCGGACATGGCGGAGAACACCCGCGGCATACTGGCGGTCGAGCTGCTCGCCGCCGCCCAGGGCCTGGACTTCCGCGCGCCCCTGCGCAGCACCGAGCTCATCGAGCTGGCCAAGGGGCGACTGCGTGAAGAGGTCAGCTTCTACGACAAGGACAGGTACTTCTCGCCGGACATCGAGGCCGCCGCCGCCCTGCTGGGCGCCGCCAGCTACAACGATCTGATCCCGGCCGGGGTGCTGCCCAGCCTCTAAGCGGTTATCCGCCCATAACAAAAGACCGCCCAATGGGCGGTCTTTTCGTTTCTGGCGTTGGTTGGACGCAGTTATTCGTGCTCGAACATCAGGAACAGATAAACGACGAACAACACCGGGGTGAGTGCTGGCGCCGGCTATTCGTGTTCAAACATCAGGAACAGATAAACGACAAACAGCACCAGATGGGTGGCGCCATGGAGCACATTGGTGCGGCCGCTGCTGAAGGTCACCTTGCACACCATGAGAGTGGTGATGAGCAGCACCATGTCGGCAGGGGAGAGGCCGAGGCGCACTTCCTGACCCATCAGGGCGCCGATGAAGAGCACAGAGGGCACCGTCAGGGCTATGGTGGCCAGCACGGATCCGAAGTAGAGGTTCATGGCGCGCTGCAGCTGGTTGTTGAAGGCGGCCTTGATGGCGCCGACCGCCTCGGGGGCCAGCACTATACAGGCCACGATGAAGCCGCCCAGGGCCGCCGGGGCCTCCATCACATGGACCCCGTAGTTGATGGGGATGGCCAGGGTCTTGGCCAGCAGGATCACCACCACCAGGTAGGCGAGCAGCAGCAGGGTGTGATAGACGTTGCTCTGCAGCGGGCCGTGGTGTTCCTCGTGATCCTCATGGTCGCTGTCGACGAAGAAGTGGCTGTGGCTGCGGGTCTGGATCAGCAGGAAGACGCCATAGAGCAGGATGGAAATGATGATCAGCATCCATGACATGGCCTTGGAGAGCCCGCCCAGGGTGCCGCCCTGGGTGAAGTTCGGCAACACCAGGCAGAGCAGGGCCAGGGGAATGATGGCCACCAGATAGGATTTGACCCCGTCCAGATTGAAGTTCTGGGTGTGATAGCGCCAGCCGCCAAACAGCAGGGTGAAGCCAACCAGCCCGGTGCTCACCAGCATCACCACGGCGAACATGGTATCGCGGGCCATGGTGGGGTTGGGCTCGCCGGTCAGCATCACGGAGGAGATCATCACCACTTCCAGGGAGATGACCGACAGGGTCAGGATCAGGGTGCCGAACGGTTCGCCCAGCTTGATGGCCAGGGCGTCGGAGTGACGCACGACGGAGAAGATGGCCCAGGTGACGATGGCGAGCAGGGCCAGTGACACCGGCAGGTAGACCGCAAGGGGGGTTGCTTCTGTCAGCAGGTCGCTGCCCAGGGTCTTGAAGAAGAGCAGGGTCAGCAGGCCGACGGGCAGGGCAATCTCTTGCCGGATAAATGACTTCATAGGCAGTGGTTCTCATCTCGGGGCGGCCGTGGCCGACGGGTAGGGAGACAGCAGGTCGCGCCGCCGGGGTGGCGCGCCAGTTCATGATAAAGGGAGTTGTCCCGTCAGAGGAGGATCATTTTGTTGCAAAAGATGAGGATTCCCGGGCGGGGACCCTGAGGTTTCTTTCTCATTGCCCGCCTGGCTGGCTCTGCCGCCATGCCAGCAGCCAGATCTTCAGCTTGGTCAGGGCCATGGGTCTGGCATAGACATAACCCTGGATCAGGTGGACCCCATGGCGGTGCAGGTAGTCGACCTGTTCCTGGGTCTCGACCCCCTCGGCGATCATCTCCATGCCTGATTCGTGGCCAAAGGCGATGGTGGCGTCCAGCACGCTGCGCTTGAGGTCGTCCGTGCCTATGGTGTCGACGAACATCTTGTCGATCTTGATCTGGCGGATGCCGAGGCGCTGCAGGTAGGCGAAGCCGCCATAACCTGTGCCGAAGTCATCCAGCTTGAAGTGATACCCCTTCTCCTGCAGCAGCGCTATCTCCCCCATGGCCGCCTTGATATCGGTGATCGGCTTGCGCTCGGTCAGCTCGAAAGTGAGCCTGGCCGGTGAGGGCCAGTCGTGGCGCTGCAACAGGGGCCGCAGATGGGGTTGCTCCAGGTGGGCGGCCACTATGTTGACGCTGACCCACTGGGTCGGCTCCAGCCAGGGCAGATCCGCGATGACCCGCTCCAGCAGTTGCTCCGTCATGGGCAGGATCAGCCCCTGCTCCTCCGCATAGTCGATGAAGGTGCCTGGGGGCACCAGCTCCCGACCCCGCTGCCAGCGCAGCAGCGCCTCGAAACCGACCACCTTCTTGCTGCGGCTGTCCACTATGGGCTGATAGAAGGGGACGAACTCGCGCCGCACCAGGGCTGCCTGCAGCAGTCCCTTGAGGGAGCGGCGATAGTTGCGCAGCACCCAGTAGGCGGCGACCAGCAGAAGTCCCAGTGCGCCGCCATACAGGAGGCCATAGTGGCGGGCCTGCCGCTTCGCATACTCCTCCAGCGCCTTGCCCGCCCACAGGGTTTGCCTGATGTGGGTGTCTGGCGTAAAGAAACTCAGGCTCTGGCTGCTCTTGTCCTTCTTGATGGCGCTGTCCCCACGGGAAAATGGCTGCGTGATGCCGTCAGGGTGTTGCTGGCCAAACTCGAAATAGAAACAGCCTGGGCAGGGAGATTGCAGCAGATCGTGGCTCCAGCTGTTGTTCAGCACCCAGTAGGCGATATTGCCGCCCTGCCTGAAATAGGCGACCAGCTCCTGCTCTGTGTTGAAGCGGGCCTGGGTGGCCGCGAGGCCAAACTGCTCCGGTTCGGGGTAGGGGGGCAGCGAGACGGTGGCGAGGGGAAGATCCTCCCCCAGACTGGAACAGCCGCCGCCGGAGGCGAGGATGAGGCCCTGCAGCCGGATGTGGCGGCTGTAGAAACGGGGATCCCGCAACAGGGCCATGTCTGCGGGGCCGCAATCGAAGGCGAAGCTGGACAGTTGGGCGCGAATGCTCTGGTCCAGCTCATCGTGGCGCTCCGCCAGCGCGGCCTCTATCTGCGCCTTCTTCTCCTGCAACAGATGGTGGGCCAGGGGATTGCCCAGCAGCTGGCTGAGGGGCAGGCTCGCCAGCACGGGCAGGCAGAGCAGCAGCAGACTGATCCAGAAGGGAGACGCTCGTCGCAAGGGGTACCTGCCTGATGGGTGCATGGGATACAAATGGATGGCAACATCATAGCATTAGCTGCATCGATTTGAGTCGTATCGGTCACACTTGGAACAACATTCATAATGCATTGATAAACAACAATATGACAAAACGAGTGGTGAAGATTCAATCGCTGACCTGTCATAAATGACAATTGTCCAGCTTATCTGAAATGGCTAGAGTAGCGGTGCGGTTTGACTCACCGTGTGTTCAATACTCCTGTATCTATTTTTGTCAGTAGCACAGAGTGTTAGTTTTGATATGAGTGTTTCTTTTGGTCCCCGCAGTGGGACCATTTTTCTGTCCGCTGCCCAGCCGGCTGCCCGATTTTCTCCTCCCCCCGAGTCTCTTCCTTCACCAGCGGTCACCCCCAGCCATGAGCGGCCCTGACGCTTATTTGCAGAAGCGGGATCTGCAACCATAGGCGGGGTTTGGCCAAGGCTGATACCATGAGGCCTTATGGATGCTGTCGGCTACGGAAAGGCACATGAAACTGACCACTCAACTCGTCTCCTTTATTACGCTGTGCGTGATCGCGGCCATGGCCGTGGTGATGCTCGGCGGGGTCTTCAGTTTCCGCCAGATGGGGATGGAGCTGCAGCAAAACCGGGTCGACTCCCTGGTGGAGATCATCGACAAGCAACTGGGGGTGACCGACGATCAGCAGGCCCTTGCCCGCTGGCTGCCCTCCCTGCTGCGGGCCTCCCACGTGGTCGAGCTGGAGATCCGCCAGGATAGCCAGCGGGTCTACTGGTTTCGCGATGTGCAGCAGCAGACGGACGAGAGTCTGCTGATCCCCTACAGCAAGGCCATTCCAAATCAGGCCGGCATGCAGGCCGAGTTCAAGCTGGACAGGCCCTTCAAGGAGTTCGAGTACTCCATGCAGGCCATGTTCGGCATCTCCCTCGGGGTCTTCATCGTGGTGTTCGGCCTCTGGTACTCCATCCGCTGGCTGCGCCAGCAGTTGCGCGGTGCCGAGCTGCTGGCGGAGCGGGCCCAGCTGATCCTGGATGGCAAGCTCACCAAGCTGGCCCATGATCCCGCCGACGAATGGCCCCTCTCCGCCAGCCAGGCCCTCACCCATCTGCTGGCCGAACTGGCCGATGCCCGCAAGGAGCGCAGCCGGTTCGACAACTTCATCCGCAGCAACGCCTTCGTCGACAAGACAACCGGCATAGGCAACCGCCTCTTCTTCGACAACCGGCTGGAAAACGCCATCATGGAGGCGAGCGTGATCAGCGGCGGTGTCCTGCTGATCGAGCTGGCCGGCCTGGAGGAGCTGGATCCCGAGCTGAGCGGGCGCCCGAGCCAGGATCTGCTGATGGAGGCGAGTGCCTCCATCAGTGCCTTCGTGCGCAAGCACAGTGGTGCCCTGCAGGCCCGCTACGCCGGCCAGGTCTTTGCCGTGCTGCTGCCCAACATGTCCGAGAGCGAGATGGTGGACGGCGCCAGCCAGCTGCTCAAGAGCCTGCAACGGCTGCACTGGCCCGAGTCGGTCAATCTGGACACGGCCGTCTACCTCGGAGCCGTCTGCTACCAGGCAGAGGACTCCCTGCTCAAGGTGCAGGAAGAGGCCGAGCTGGCCCTCAAGAGCGCGCGCCTGCAGGGCCACAGCGGCTGGTTCCTCTACGAGAAGTCTCTGGACGAGGAGGCGAGCAACAAGGGGACGGTGCGCTGGCGCACCCTGATCAACCGCCGCATCGAGGAGCAGGGGATCTCCTTCTATCTGCAGCCGGTGCAGCAGGAGCGGGATCAGGTGGTGCTACAACAGGAGCTGCTGATCCGCCTCCATGACGAGCAGGGGCGGGAGCTGCAGGCGGGGGTCTTCATGCCCATGGCGGAGAAGGCCGGCCTGCTGCTGCCCCTGGACCGGCTGGTGGTCACCCAGACCCTGCGCCTGCTGCGCCAGCGACCGGAGTCGAGCTGCCCCGTCAGCCTCTCCCTCAGCGCCCAGAACCTGCTCAACCGGGAGTTCCAGCGGGAGCTCTTCTTCGAGCTGTTCCAGCTGCCGCGCAGCATCAATGAGGGGCTGATCCTGCAACTGTCCGAATCCCAGGTGACCCGTCACTACGAGGCGCTCAAGCGGCCGCTGCGGGCACTGCGCATGCTGGGGTGCCGACTGACCATCGATCATGCCGGCCAGGATGTGGTGAGCACCCAGTACATCAAGGAGTTCGAGATCCACTTCCTCAAGCTGCACCCCAGCCTGGTGCGGGAGATCCACCTGCGTCAGGTCAACCAGATGGCGGTGCGCAGCCTGGTGGGGGGCTGTGCCAATACCCAGACCCGGGTGATCGCGGTGGGGGTGGAGAGCGGCGACGAGTGGAAGATGCTGCGTCACCTCGGGGTACACGCGGGCCAGGGGCCCTGGTTCGCCGAACCAGAGCGGCTGGTGATGCCCATATGACGGAGCCTGCCCGCGTCTAGGAGTCTGCCTGCGGGTCGCCCCAAGGGCGAGTGAATGATCCTGGCTTACAGCCTGCCCTGCTCCCGCAAGCCCGCCAGCCCCTGCAGGCCGCCGGTGTGGATGAAGACCACCTGGCTGCCGCGGGGGATCCGGCCCGCGGCCAGCTCCCGAAACAGTCCCCACATCGCCTTGCCACTGTAGATGGGCTCAAGCGGCAGCCCTGTGTGGGCGCTGAAGGCCTGCACCCATTGCCACAGGGCCGGGCTGAATTTGGCGTAACCGCCGTCGTGGTGATCCAGGGCTATCCGCCAGTTGCCGGTCGTCGCCGCTGCCGGGTTGAGCCGGCACACCTCATCGTGGAGGAAGGCGCCCCCCTTGAGCACGGCGATGGCGAGGATCTGCTCCCTTTCCCGCTTGCCCGCGATGAGTCCCGCCAGGGTGCCGCCGCTGGCGCAGGGCAGTACCCAGAGATCCGGCGAGAAGGGCACCTCGGCCACCAGCTCGGCCACCCCCGGGATGGCGAGCGGGCTGCTGCCCCCTTCCGGCACTATCAGGGTGTCCGGTGCCTCGAACCGGGCCAGCCAGTCCGGATCCTGGCGCCGCCGATAGCTCTGGCGGTCGACGAAAACGAGATCCATGCCCCAGCCTCTGGCCGCACTCAGGGTTGCGTTGCTGACGGTGTCGGCTTCACCGCGTATGATGCCCGTGGTGCGCAGCCCGGACCTGAGTCCGGCCGCCGCCAGGGCGTGGATGTGATTGGAGTAGGCCCCCCCAAACGACAGCAGGTGGGTCTTGCCCTGCTCCTGCGCCTGTTGCAGATGGTACTTGAGCTTGCGCCACTTGTTGCCGGAGAGGGTCGGGTGGATCAGATCATCCCGCTTGCACCAGAGCCGCACGCCCTGAGCATCCAGCAGGGGGTGGTGAACGGGGTGCAGGGGCGAGGGGATCCGATCGGGGTCCAGGATGGCATCCCCGGAGGACGCCAGGGTGGCGGTCAATGCATCGTTTGTCATAAATATGGAGGCTAATAGCCTGTTTATGTTAAGGTTTAGTCCGTTTCATACAGCCAGGTCCGGGTCTAGATGAAGTCACTTTTCCGACGTTCGCCCCCCAGCCATCAGGTGGGACTCCTGCTGGCCAGCGATCGCATCCTGCTGGCTTGTGTGGAACCCGTCCCCATCTTTACCAGCCGCGCCATCAATGGCCCCCACGACTGGCCCAAGGCCATGGGGGAGCTGTTTGCCCAGCATGGACTGGCCAAGTCTAAGGTGCGGGTGGCCCTGGCCGCCAGCCTTTATCAGCAGATCCAGATCGACAAGCCCGCCGTGCCCGACGCCGAGATGGCGGGGGCCCTGCCCTGGGCCATCAAGGATTTCGTCAACGAACCCGTGTTGCAGCTCGCCATGGACTATGTGGATCTGCCGACCCCCCCTGCGGGTCGACCACGAATCAACGTGATCTGCGTTCCCAAGAGCCGGGTGCAGCAGCTGGCGGACGCGGTCAACGGCGTGGCGACCCTGGAGGCCATCGTCAGCGACGAGCTGGCCATGACGGCCCTCTACGAGGCGGATCAGACGGTGCGCATGCTGCTCTGGCAGCCCAGGGGGCAGGAGTTGCAACTGCTGGTCTTTTATAGGGGAGGCCTCTGCTTCTCGCGCCCGCTGCGCGGGTTCGTCAGCCTCACCGGGGCCCATGAGCCCGATCAGGGGATGCTCGACGGGCTGGCGCTGGAGATCCAGCGCTCCCTCGACTACCTGGCGGGCCAGCTCAAGCTGCCGGAGCCGGGCCAGATGCAGCTCGCCATCGGCTCCCCCTTCATCGGCACCCTGGTGCGCCACCTGGAGCAGGCGTTCGGCTTCCCTGTCTCCGCCATGGCCAACAAGGCGGTACTGGCCGGAGTTGAATACCTCTGCGCCTATGGTGCGGCCCTGGGAGGTGAGCGATGAGCCGGATTGCTGACGCCATCCTCCACACCGCCATGGCCAACAAGGCGGTACTGGCCGGCGTCGAATACCTCTGTGCCTATGGTGCAGCCTTGGGCGGGAGCGAAAGATGAAACACCATATCAACCTCTATGGCGCCGAATTCAGGCCGAGGCGCCTGTGGGCCAGCCTCAATCAGATGGCCCTGGTCTGGGGCGGCTGCCTGCTGCTGCTGGTTGCGGCCACCTTTTTCTATGGCTGGCAACAGCGGGGCGTCGATCGCGAGCTGGCCCAGGTGCGTGCGCTGCTCGATGTGCAGCGCGGCGAGGCAACACGGCTCGATGCCGCCCTGGCGCGCCATCAGGCGGACGGTCAGCTGCAACAGCAGCTGGTCGACAAGCGCGAGGAGCTGGCTGCCAAGCAGGCGCTGATACGCCAGCTCGGCAGCCTCTCCCTGCAAAAATCCCAGGGCTACGCCAGCGTGATGGCGGATCTGGCCCGTCTGCGGGATGCCCGCCTCTCCCTGCAACGGATCGAAATAAGTGACGGGCGCATCAACCTCTCCGGGGTGGCCGAGCGCAGTCAGGATGTACCCGCCTGGGTGAACCGCTTCAAGCAGACTCCGTCCCTGGCGGGCAAGCAGTTTGGCGAGCTGACCCTGAGTCGGGACAAGGCAGGCCAGCTGGCCTTCCAGCTCAGCGGCATAGCACGGGAGACCCCATGATGGAGGTGACGGCACAGTGGCGGGCCTGGGCACAGAGTGTGGCCGCCCTCAGCCTGCGGGAGCGGGTCTTGATCCTGCTGACGGGCATCATCTTGCTGGGGGCAGCCGGGATCTACGGCTGGCTGGATGCCGCCGACACCCGGTTGAGCCAGGAGCGGCAGGCGCTGACGGCGGCGCAGCGGGATCTGGAGATCCTGACCCTGGAGAATCAGGGCAAGCAGGCCCGGCTGGGGCGGGATCCCAACGCCCAGGTGCGCCAGCAGCTGGCTGGCGTGGAGGCGTCCCTCGGTCGGCTGGACGCCGAGCTCAAGGCCCAGACGGTGGATCTGATCCCGGCCCACGAGATGCCGGCCGTGCTGGAAGCCCTGTTGTCTCGCTCCGCCAACCTGCATATGCTGGCGCTCACCTCCCTCAAGCCCGAGCCGCTGATGGCCGGCGAGCAGAAGGCCAACCTGTTCAAGCACGGGATCCGGCTCCAGCTGGAGGGGGGCTATTTCGATGTCTACCAGTACCTGAAGGCGCTGGAGGCACTGCCCCGCCACTTCTACTGGAAAGGGTTCGACTACAGGGTGGTCGAGCATCCCAAGGCGGCGGTGGAGATGGAGATCTACACCCTGAGCACCAGCAAGGAGTTCATTCGTGGCTAAGTGGCTGACATTGTTGTGCTGCCTGCTGGGCCCGCTGGCCCAGGCGGAGGTGTTGCAGGATCCGACCGCCCCCCTGGCCGGCAGCGGCGCGGTGGCGAGCCCGAGCAAGGGGGCCGGTCTGCCCAGGTTGCAGAGCGTCATCCTGGGCAACGGACCGGCGCTGGCGGTGCTCGATGGTCAGAGCTATCGGGTGGGCCAGCGGATCGACGGTTTCCTGCTGGTGGGCATCAGCGCCGATGCCGTGGTACTGGAGAAGGCGGGCAAGCGTCAGACACTGACCCTGTTTGGCAGCAAGATCCGGATGTGAAGTCGGTTCCGCGCGGGATGCCGCGGGCCAGGTTTGTCGAGTTTCATTGCGAGTCAGGTGCACCAATAACATGAAAAAACACCATTTCTGTCTGCTTCCCCTCGCATTGGCGGTGGCGGCTTGTACCAGCTATCAGCACCCCGAACCGGTGCAGGCCAAAGACGCCCTCAAGCAGGCCATGAAGGAGCAGACCCCGACCACGCCGCTGACCACTTTGCCTCCCTCGGTGCAGAGCGAACTGCTGCAGCTCAATCGTCCCCAGCAACCCCTGGCGGTTCCGGAGAAACGGCTGCGCATCGCGGCCCATGACGTCGATGCGGTGGAGTTCTTCGGTTCCCTGTTCAAGGGCTCCCGCTACAGCGTGGCCGTCCATCCCGGGGTGGCCGGTGCCATCTCGGTGGAATTGAAAGACGTGACCCTGCAGGAGGCGCTGGCCACGGTCGGCGACATGTACGGCTTCGACGTGCAGCGCAAGGGCAACGTGTTTCACGTCTATCCGGCGGGTCTGCGCACCGAGACCATCCCGGTCAACTACCTGATGATGGCCCGTCGCGGTCTCTCCCGCACCTCGGTCAGCACCGGCGGGGTGACGGCCAACGACAACAACAATAACGGCAACAACAACTTCGACAGCAGCGGCAACAATAACAACGGCAACAACAACCTCGGCTCCTCCAACGGGGACAACGGCAACAGCAACAACAGCAACGGCACCCGGATCGAGACGGACAGCAACAACGACTACTGGACCGATCTGCGGGACGCCCTGCAGACCCTGATCGGCACAGGCGAGGGGCGGGCCGTCATCACCAGTCCCCAGGCGGGCCTGGTCACCGTGCGTGCCTATCCGAAGGAGCTGAAAGCGGTGCGCGAGTTCCTGGATCAGTCCGGCGAACACCTCAAGCGCCAGGTGGTGCTGGAGGCGCGGATCCTGGAGGTCTCCCTCAACGAGGGCTACGAGCAGGGGGTGGACTGGAGCGGTCTCTCCGCCAGCTGGGACGGCAACAAGGGCATCACGGGGGGCGGCTCCCTGCTCGACAGCCCCATCGCCTCGACCCCCAACCAGATCTTCAGGGCCCTGGGGGGCGGCGCCGGTTTCACCATCTCCGATGGCAACTTCAACGTGGCGGTCAGCCTGCTCAAGACCCAGGGGGACGTGAACACCCTCTCGAGCCCGCGCGTCACCGCCACCAACAACCAGAAGGCGGTGATCAAGGTGGGGACGGACGAATACTTCGTCACCAACGCCTCGACCACCACCACCACCTCGGGCAACTCGGCGCCCATCGTCACGCCGAACGTGGAGCTGACCCCCTTCTTCTCCGGCATCGCCCTGGACGTGACCCCGCAGATCGATGAGCAGGGCAAGGTGCTGCTGCACATCCACCCCTCCGTCATCGACACCGAGGAACAGAGCAAGACCATCAATGTCGGCACGGCGGATCCCCTGGTGCTGCCGCTCGCCAAGAGCGCCATTCGCGAATCGGATACCGTGGTGCAGGCCAACAACGGTGACATCATCGTCATCGGTGGCCTGATGAAGACCGACAAGCAGGAGATCGTCAGCAAGGTGCCGCTGCTGGGGGACATTCCCTGGGTCGGCGAAGCCTTTACCAACCGCCGGGAGAGCACCAAGAAGGTCGAGCTGGTGATCCTGCTCAAGCCGACAGTGGTGGAAAAAGACACCTGGCAGAAGGAGCTGCAACGCTCCTCCGAGCTGCTGGACAAATGGTATCCGCCCAAGGGCTAAGCCATGATGCTGAATTGGTCTATTCCCGGTGTTTCCCTGCCGCGAGCCTTTGAGCTCTGCCAGGGGGGGGCGTCCTCATGTACCTGAACCATTTCGGTTGGCAGGTGTTCTCCTTCGGCCTGATCGGCACTGGCCGTGATGGGCACAGGGAGGGTGTATGTACCTGAGTCACTTCGGCTTGCAGGAGGCGCCCTTTGGCCTGACCCCGAACACCGGCTTCTACTACGGCCTGCCTCCCCACGAGGAGGCCATGCAGGTGCTGAACTGGGCGCTGGCACAGGGGGAGGGCTTCATCAAGGTGACCGGCGAGGTGGGCACCGGCAAGACACTGCTCTGCCGCAAGCTGCTGAGCGAGCTCGGCTCCGAGGCGTGTCCGGTACGCCTGGCCTGGCTGCCCAATCCCCACCTCACGCCGGGGGAACTGCGCACCGCCCTGGCCCTGGAGCTGGGACTGGCGGTGCAGGGGGAGAGCGAGCTGGATCTCACGGATCGCATCCATCGCCACCTCATCGCCCTGCACCAGCAGGGGAGCCGGGTGGTGGTGCTGATCGACGAGGCGCAGGCCCTGCCGGACGAGACCCTGGAGGCCATCCGCCTGTTCGGCAACCTGGAGACGGAGTCCAGCAAGCTGCTGCAAATCGTGCTGTTCGGCCAACCCGAGCTGGATGTCCGGCTGGCCAGGCCCCACCTGCGCCAGTTGCGCCAGCGCATCGGCTTCTCCTACTGCCTGCGCCCCCTGCGGTGCGATGAAACCCGGGCCTATCTGGAGCACAGGCTGCACGTCTCTGGCTATCGCGGGGCGACGCTGTTTGGCGGCCTGGCCCTGCGCCTGCTGTGGCGGGCATCCCGCGGTATTCCGCGGCTCATCAACGTGCTGGCCCAGAAGTGCCTGATGCTGGCCTACGGCCGCGGGACGCGCCGGATCGACAGCGCCCTGGTGCGCCTCGCCATTCGCGATACCGATGACGCCCGAGGTGGCTCATTCGTGCGCTGGTGGCCTCTGTTGCTGCTGCTGGGCGCAGCCCTGGCCTATGGAGTCTGGTCATGAGTGTGATCAATCAGATGCTCAAAGATCTGGAGCAGCGCCAGTCAGGATCCGATGGCGCCGCCGTCTATGTGGCGCCGGCGCGTCAGCAGGGGTGGTGGATGCTGGTGCTGACCCTGCTGTGCACCCTGGCGCTGGCCATCCTCGGCTGGCGCACCTGGATCTACTGGCAGCAGAGCCAGCGCACGGCGCAGCCGACGGTTCAGTTGACGACCCGGCTCGCCCCGGTGAGCGAGCCGTCGCTGCCTGCCTCCTCTGCCACCGAGGTGGTTGCCGTTGCCCCCGCGCCCCAGGTGGCTGCCGCCTCCGGGGTGGTTGGGGTGGATGGCTCCATCGCGGCGAGGGCAAGCGACACCGCCGACCTGGAGCCGGGATCCTCGGCGAGCGGGGAGGTAGCCGACGAGGCCCCGGCGCCGCAGATCCTGGCCGAGACGCCGCCGGAGGATGAGGTCGTCCCGAGCGACGAAGAGTTGCAGCCGGATCTCTATGCCGAGCTGGCCGCAGAGCAGGAGGCTGCCCCGCCCCGCAAACCCGGCGTGCTGAAGATAGAGACGGTGGATCTCTCCGAGCCCGAGCTGGCGGCCCTGGCCGAGCGCAAGGCGACCACCGCCATGGCCAAGGGCCAGATGCGGGAGGCCCAGGACAACTATTACCAGGTGCTGCTCCATGATCCGCACAATCAGGGGGCGCGCGAACAGCTCGCTGGCCTGCTCTACGGCGAGGGACGGCTGACCGAGGCCAGCCAGGTGCTGGAGGAGGGGCTGAGGCTGGATCCCGCCCAGGCCGATCTGCGGCTGCTGCTGGCCCGGGTGGCCATCAGCGGCGGCGATCGCCAGAAGGCGCTGGACTGGCTCACCGGCTACCAGCCGGACCTGGCCGCCAATCTGGACTATTACGCCACCTGGGCGGGGCTCGCCCAGGAGCTGGGTCAGCCAGCCCAGGCGTCCGAGCTCTACGTCAAGTTGTTGCGCCAGCAGCCGGATCAGGGGCGCTGGTGGCTGGGGCTGGGGGTGGCCGAGGATGGTCAGGGCCACCGCCAGCGGGCGCTGGACGCCTATGGCAATGCCCAGCTGCACGGGGATCTGGGCGAGGCATCGACCCGCTGGCTGGAACAGCGGATTGCCCAGCTGACGCCCTCACCCTGACCCTCTCCCAGGGGGAGAGGGAACCGACCAGGGTCGAGTCAGGCTCCCGGGATGATTAGGGTCGTGTAATCGGACACGCCAGTGGGAATGAAATAACGAAATCAGCCCGTAGGTTCGATTAGGGGCGCGTAATCGGACGCGGTGGCGGTTCATCACTGTCATCGGCGTAATCAGAATCAGGAATTCGGAGTAGCAATGGCACAACCCAGACTGAAAATGCGCCTCGGCGACCTGCTGGTACAGGAGCAGATCATCTCGGATGATCAGTTGCAGCTCGCCCTGCAGCAGCAGCGTCAGACCGGGCGCAAGCTGGGGACCACCCTCATCGATCTCGGCTTCATCAGCGAGGTGCAGCTGCTGCAGTTCCTCGCCCGCCAGCTGGACGTGCCCTTCTTCGATCTCAACAACCTCACCATAGACGCCTCGGCCGTGACCCTGTTGCCCGAGGTGCAGGCCCGTCGTTACCGTGCGCTGGCGGTCAACCTCAGCGACGACAAGGTGACCGTGGCCATGTCGGATCCCGCCGACCTGAGCGCCCTGGATGCCATCGCCGCCCTGCTCAGCCCGCGGGAACTGGTGCTGGCGGTGGCGCGGGAAGGCCAGCTGCTGGAGTATTTCGACCGCCTCTATCGCCGCACCCGGGAGATAGAGAGCTTCGCCGAACAGCTGCACGAAGAGTATCAGGACGCCGGTTTCGAGCTGGGCTCCAGCAATCTGGGAGCCAATGACGAAGGGGAGGCAACCGTGGCCAAGCTGCTGCGCTCCCTGTTTGAGGACGCGGTGCAGGTGGGGGCCTCCGACATCCACATAGAGCCGGACGAGAAGGTGCTGCGCATTCGCCAGCGCATCGACGGCGTGCTGCACGAAAACATACTGAGCGAGGTGCGCATCGCCCAGGCGCTGGTGCTGCGCCTCAAGCTGGTGGCCGGGCTCGACATCTCCGAGAAGCGGCTGCCCCAGGATGGCCGCTTCGCCATGAAGGTGCGCGGCCGGGACGTGGATGTGCGTATGTCCACCATGCCGGTGCAGTACGGGGAGTCGGTGGTGATGCGACTGCTGGATCAATCCTCCGGCATACTGTCGCTGGCGGAGACCGGCATGCCGCCGGCCATCCTGAGCCGCTTCCGCCGTCAGCTCAAACGGCCCCACGGCATGATACTGGTGACGGGCCCCACCGGCAGCGGCAAGACCACGACGCTCTACGGCGCCCTCTCCGAGCTCAACCAGGCCAGCCACAAGATCATCACGGTGGAGGATCCGGTGGAATACCGGCTGCCCCGGGTCAACCAGGTGCAGGTCAACCCCAAGATAGGGCTCACCTTCTCCCAGGTGCTGCGCTCCACCCTGCGTCAGGATCCCGACATCCTGCTGGTGGGGGAGATGCGGGACAACGAGACGGTGGAGATAGGCCTGCGCGGCGCCATCACGGGCCACCTGGTGCTGACCACGCTGCATACAAATGATGCCGTCACCAGCGCCCTGCGCCTCATCGACATGGGGGCGCCCGGCTATCTGGTGGCGAGCGCCCTGCGGGCCGTGGTGGCCCAGCGCCTGGTGCGGCGGCTGTGTGAACACTGCGCCTGCGAGACGGCGCCGGACCAGGGGCAGGCCACCTGGCTCACCATGCTCTCCGGCGAGGCACCCGGCCAGCACGTCTACCGCAAGGGGCGTGGCTGCCAGAGCTGCAACTTCACCGGTTATTCGGGCCGGATCGGGGTCTATGAGCTGCTGGAGCTGGATCAACCCATGATGGATGCCCTGCGCCGCAACGATGCGGAGGGCTTCGCCCGGGCGGCACGCGAGCACGAGCACTACCGGCCCCTGGCCCTGACGGCGCTGGACTATGCCCGGGAGGGGATCACCTCGGTGGACGAGGTGCTCAGGCTGGCCGAGGATCTGGGATAAGCCATGGGCAGCTTCAACTACAAGGGGCGCGACAGCCAGGGCCAGGCCGTCAGCGGCGTGGTGGAGGCCGCCAGCGAGCTGGCCGCCGCCGAGCAGCTGATGCGCCGCGGCGTGATGCCCACCGAGCTGAAGGCGGGCAAGGCCAAGGCGGCCGGCATCGACTGGTCGCTGCTGCTGGAGGGGAGCGTCAAGCTGGAGGAGCTGGTGGTGTTCAGCCGCCAGATGTATGCCCTGACCCGGGCGGGGATCCCTATACTGCGCGCCATCGCCGGGCTGGAGGAGAGCGCCCACGGCAAGCCCCTCAAGCGGGCACTTCATGCCCTGGGGGAGGATCTCGGCAACGGGCGACCGCTGTCGAGCTCGATGCAGGCCCATCCCAAGGTGTTCAACAGCCTGTTCGTCGCCATCATCCACGTCGGCGAGAACACCGGCCAGCTGGAGGAGGCCTTCCTGCAGCTCGCCAACTATTTCGATCTGGAGCTGGAGACCCGCAAGCGGATCAAGACCGCCATGCGCTACCCCAGCTTCGTGATGATCGCCATCGGCATCGCCATGGTGATCCTCAATATCATGGTGATCCCGGTGTTTGCCGGCATGTTCGCCAAGTTCGGGGTGGAGCTGCCGCTCGCGACCCGCATTCTGCTCGCCACCTCCCACTTCTTCGTCCACTACTGGTGGCTGCTGCTGGCCATCCTGGCGGGCATGGTGTTTGGCTGGCGCCGCTGGGTCGCCAGCCCCCGGGGCAAGCTGACCTGGCACAGATGGCAGCTCAAACTGCCCATAGTCGGCACCATCATAGAGCGCTCCCTGCTGGCCCGCTTCGCCCGCAGCTTCTCCATGATGCTCAAGGCCGGGGTGCCGCTCAACACGGCGCTGACCCTGGTGGCCGATGCGGTGGACAACGCCTATATGGCGGGGCAGATCCGCGACATGCGGGCGGGCATAGAGCGGGGCGAGAGCCTGCTGCGCACCGCAGGGGCCAGCGGCCTGTTCACCCCCCTGGTGATGCAGATGATCGCGGTGGGGGAAGAGACGGGCCAGGTGGACGAGCTGCTGCACGAGGCGGCCGAGTATTACGAGCGGGAGGTGGATTATGACCTCAAGAGCCTCACCGCCCGCATCGAGCCGATCCTCATCGGCATAGTGGCCGTCATGGTGCTGGTGCTGGCGCTGGGTATCTTTACGCCCATGTGGGACATGATGCGAGCTGTGCGGGGTCAATGATAGGCCTCGGCATCTTCACTCCCCTGATGGTGGGACATGATGAGAGCGGTGCGGGGTCAATGATAGGCCGCGGCATCTTCACTCCCCTGATGGTGGGACATGATGCGAGCGGTTCGTGGCCAGTGATGTGGTTCAGCATCTTCACCCCCCTGATGGTGGGACATGATGAGAGCGGTTCGCGGCCAGTGATGTGGTTCAGCATCTTCACTCCCCTGATGGTGGGACATGATGAGAGCGGTGCGTGGTCAGTGATGCATGCTGTTTGTGGTAGACAAGGTGCGGGAGAGGCATGAGCAGACAGTCCGAGCAGGATGAGCGCTGGCTGGGGGGTTACAGGCGGTTGATCGCCTGCGTCCTGCTGCTGGTCATCATCGCGACCCTGGCCCTGAGCTATCGCAACCACAGGGAGGAGGCGCTGGCGGTCAGCCTGAGCCTGCTGGGGGAGCAATTTGCCGAGCGGGCCCAGCGACTGCACGGGCGCTGGCTCGATGAGCGGCGCCCCGCCGTGCTGCATGCGGAGGGGGTGGCCTGGCAGTTCGATGGGCGGGGCTGGCCGCTGGCGGTGCTGCCGCTGCAGTCACCCTCCGCCAACTGCCGCCAGCTCTGGCTGACGCTGATCGGCCCCGAGGATCCGGGGTTGCCCTCCTGGCAGGCACTCGCCAGCCCGCATGGGGACGGCTGCGAGTTTGGTTGGGAAGGGCACTGGCTGTTCTACCGTTTCAGCGATGGCCGGGTACTGACGAAGCCTTGAGTCGATCTCTCAAGTGCTTCAGCAACATGATTTTTTTCTATCTGCATGAAATAATGCGGACCATTACGGAGGCAGCATGGCAGCAAAGAGAGTGAGCGCCGGCCAGGGACAGGGTCAGATGGCCGGTTTTTCCCTGATCGAGCTGGTGATCGTCATCGTGATTCTGGGGATCCTGGCCGTCACCGCCTTGCCCCGTTTTCTCGACGTGACCGACGAGGCGAAGAAGGCCAGCGTGGAAGGGGTATCCGGCGGTTTCGCCACAGCGGTCTCCCTGGTGCGGGCCCAGTGGGAAGCCGAGGGGCGTGCCAAGCAGGACAGCCTCAACACCGTGCTGTACGACGGTTCCCGTTTCTATCTGACTACGCCGACCGACAGCCAGGTCAGCAACGGCGAGCTCTCCCCCGGTTATCCCATGGACACGGCGGCGAGCGGCGCTCCCGATGTGGATCCGGCCAATCTGACGGCGGCCCGCTGTCTCAATATTTGGGAGGGTTTGTTGCAGAATCCTCCCAAGGCTACTGCCAACTTTGACGAGGTGCGCGGTAGCGGCAATGACCTGAAGTTCTATGCCACGGTGAGCAACAATGGACTGGATTCGGTCTGCCGTTACTATCTGGTCAACAGCCTGAGCAAGGGAAGTGATGGGCGCTATCAGGACCCGCAAGGGAGCATCGACGCCTACATGAGTTTCAGTTACCGCCCGGCCTCCGGCCAGGTGACTACCAATATCAATTGATAAACAGAGGAAAACGTAATGAAAAAGCAATCGGGTTTTACCCTGATCGAACTGGTGATCGTGATCATCATCCTGGGCATTCTGGCGGTCACCGCCGCGCCCAAGTTCCTGAATCTGCAGGATGATGCGCGTCTGGCTGCTGCCAATGGCGTGAAGGCATCACTGCAAAGCTCGTCTCAGTTGGTATACAGCAAGGCTGCCATTCTGGGTGTTGAGGGCTCCTCTTCTGGTGCAGTCTCTGTGGCTGGCGCAACCGTTAACACCAAGTATGGCTATCCGGTGAATACTGACGCAGGTAAGACTGTTGCTCTGGACGGTTGGAGCGGTGCGATGTCTGGTTCTATCGCCACCTTCAAGCCAAGCAACGAGCCCAACAGCAAATGTGCCGTGACTTACGATAATGCCATCACTGCTGCTGGTGGTGTTCCCTCCATCGCCGTCAGCACTGATTGCGGCAAGTAATGATTAAAAAGGCGGGGCTTCGGCCTCGCTTTTTCTTTATCCCCGATATCCCCGATGAGAGCGTGAATGACGACAGCCAAGGGTTTCACCCTGATTGAACTGGTGATCGTAATCCTGTTGCTCGGGATTCTGGCCGCCTTTGCCGTGCCCAAGTGGCTGGGCAAAGGCGGCTTTGAAACCCATACCCTGCGTGACGAGCTGGTGACCCGGCTGCGGCTGGTGCAGACCATGAACATGCATGAAGGGGAGGCGCGCTGCACCCAGCTGGTGCTGGAGCAGAGTCGCTTCGCTCACCTGACCCAGGCTGGCAGTTGTGCGCCCGGGTCCATCATAGTTAACTGGGAGGCGGACGAGCGGAGCCGGGGGCGCGTCGTCACGGCCTCCGGCGGCATTACCCTGCCGCAAGGCAACTTTACTTTCGACAAGCGCAGCGGCCGTCCGCTCTCACCCTACACCTGCGTCAATGGCTGCAACCTGGTGGTGAGCAGCGGGCAGGAGCGCGCCCGGCTGCGCATCGAGCCGGAAGGGTATATCCATGCGATCCCCTAAGGCCCGTCGCGGCTTCACCCTGATCGAGTTCGTGGTCGGCATTGTGCTGCTGGCCATCGCCCTGACCGGCATCCTCGGCCTGCTGATCAATCAGGCTCCCCAGTCGGTGGATCCGGTGCAGCAGGTGCGGGGCGCCCAGCTGGCCCAGCGGATCCTCGGCGAGGTGCTGCAAAAATCCTTCGATGAACACTCGGATCACAATGGCGGCCGTTTTCGCTGCGCCGAGACAGTCGGTACCCCGGCGGTGACCTATCCCGCCTGCACCCCGGTCGCCGATTACGGCCCAGATGGGAGCGAGACGCGCCCCTACGAGTTCAACGACGTGGATGATTTCGATACCGCGGGCAACTGGGTGGACGCCAACCAGTTTACCCAGACGGACGCCGAGGGGGTCAGCGACCAGGAGTATCGCCACTATCAGGTCAGGATCGCCGTCACCCCGGATACCCTGTTCGGGAGCCCGGGCCTGGGGGCCGAGTCCATCGGCAAGCGCGTCTCCCTGACAGTGCGGCTGCCGGACCAGAGCGAGCTGGCTTTCACCCTCTACCGGGGGAACTACTGATGGGCAGGCCGCATTCCCGTTATGCCGCGTCCGATGACGCATCTGTTACCACAGCCCGTTACCGCGTCCGACCTGGGCGGGCACGGGGTTTCACCCTGGTGGAACTGGTGATGGTGATCCTGCTGCTCGGGGTCATGGCCACCTTTACCAGCCAGTTTATCGGCATCGGCACCCAGATTTACGGGGATGCCAGCCGCCGGGAGCAGCTGATGAGCGATGCCCGCTTCGCCCTGGAGCGGCTCAACCGCGAGCTGCGCGATGCGGTGCCGGGCTCGGTGCGCATCGAGGATGAGGCGGGCAATCCTCTGGATAAGGGGGCCTGCCTGCGCTTCTGGCCCATCGCCACCGCCAGCCGTTATCTGGGCTCAGCGGCCAGCGGCGGGCTCACCATAGTGGAGCCCGAGGTGCTGCCCCGGGAGGAGGACGAGGCCATCGTCTACCCCCTTGCCGATCAGGCTCTCAACCTGGAGCAGGGGTGCCTCCATGGCAACTGCGTGGCCAGGGTTATTTCGGTGGGGAGCCCGGTCTCGGGGGCCTTGCCGCTGACGGTGGATGACACCTTCGCCAAGGAGTCGCCGGGGCAGCGCATCTATTTTGCCCGTCAGCAGGTGCGTTACTGCGTGACGAATGCCGCCCTGACCCGGGCCAGCGCCGCCATAGGCACTGACTTTCACGGGAGCACGCCGGCCCTGATGGCCGAGCATATCCGCCCTGCGCTCTATTACTTCTACCGTGAGCCTGCCGCCTTCAGCCAGAGCGAGGTGGGACTGCGGATGGAGCTTGAGCAGCGCGGCGAGCGCGTCCTCTTCAACCACAAGCTGGAGACGCTCAATGTTCCCTAAGCCCCCCAGCAGGCTGGCGCCACAGCGCGGCAGCGCCATCATGGTCGCCCTCTTCGTCATCGTCATCATGGCCCTGCTGGCGGCGGCCATGGGCCGCTTCCTGGTGGACAGCGGCGAGAAGAATACGGTGGAGGTGCGCGGGGTGCGTGCCCTGATGGCGGCCCAGAGCGGGCTGGAAATCGCCCTCTATCAGCTGTTTCCCAATCGCAGTGGCGCCGAGTTGCCCGCCGCCTGCACCAGAGTGGCGGCGTCCCGGGCATTCGACAAGGATCCCGGCCTGAGCGGGTGCCGGGTCTCGGTGAGCTGCAATGAGATCCAGGCCAGTCAGGGGGGAGAGACCAGCACCACCTACCGGCTCACCAGCCTGGGCACCTGTGGCACAGAGGCAGCGGGCGCCAACCCGGGCTTTGCCGTCAGCCGCACCCTGGTGGCGGAAGCCTTTGATGGAGTGACACCGTGAGACTGCCAATGAGGAGTGAGCACCCATGATGCCCCGCTTGAGTTCAGGCCTTTGGCTGGCGCTGATCTGGTGCTCCGCCTCGGTGCAGGCCGCCAGCCAGTGTACTGCGGCCTTCACCTATCCGGTTCAGAGCCATGCCTCTCCCGGTCGACTCGTCATGAGTGGTGAGAGCCGGATCACCAGCGCCACTATGGATACCAATTACCCCTTCCTTGGCAAAACCATCCAGCCGAACGCCAACTGCAACAACAGTGGTTACTGGAACGGGGGTACCTGGATCTCCAATTGCAACGTCAGCGGCGCTTTGGCCAGTCCGCTCAAGGATGTGGCATTTATCAGCGATCCCAATGATTTCCCGCCCGCCTCCGGCGATTTTCCCACCTTTAATGGTCAGAACAATCTGGGGTGTACCAGCGCTTTCACCCCAGCACCCGGTAATTACAAGAATGCCTCCTGGAGCAGCGGCAACTGCCTGGCCACCCTGCAATCTGGGCAAACCTATCGCTTCAACACCTTGTCGCTTTCCGACGGGGCCGTGCTCAACCTCAACGGTGCGACCGTCTATGCCAAGACGGTGCTGGTCACGGGGTACTCGGATGGCATCAAGGGGAGTGGCAACCTGCACGTCAATGAGCTGACGGTCTCCGGCAACGGCAAGCTCTCCGGTGCGAATGTCACCGTCTATGACAACCTGGTGCTCTCGACCAATTCGAACGGCAACGTCACTGCCCGCTTCCAGCCCCACTATGCCAAAGCGGTCGCCCTGAGCGGGCAGAGCCAGATGCCCATGGCGGCGGGGGACTGGGCCATCAGGGAACTGATGGTCGAGGATAACAGCGTCATGACGCTGGAGGGACAGAGTACCCTCAGTGTCTACGAGTTGGAGATGGAGGGGCAGGGCAAGATCACGGCCGCGGGCAGTCGCGGCGATCTGACCCTCAAACTGCATCAGACCCTGGAGGTGAGCGACAACGGCGTCATCAATGGTTATCTGCAGGCCAATTACGTCAAGACCTTCAAGCATCAAAGCACGTCCGACATCCGGCTCTACTTCCGCGGCGGCAGCCACTGGATCGACAAGCTGGAGCTTGGCAGCAACGACAAGCTGATCTTCGATACTGGCTTCGCGGCCCAGCTTTACCTCAAGAGTAACCTGACCCTGAGCGGCCAGATGGAGGTCAATGCCGGGGGCAAGGCCAACGACCTGAGGCTCTACCACTTTGGCAAGGTCACCATGAGCGACAATGCCAAACTCAACGCCATTCTCTATGTGAATGCGGGCGATCTGGCCATGAGCTGGCAGGCCCAGCTGACGGGGGCTGTGTCGGCGGTGAATGTCACCATGACGGATAACAGCAAGGTCATCCATGAGCCCTTTACCGGTGACTGGCCCGGTATCTGTGAAGAGGAACTGACCTGCTTCAGCGACGACTTCTCCGCCAGCACCCTCAGCAACAACTGGGTGGTGGCGCGCAGCAGCGGCAACTTTACCCCCGCCATCGTCAATGGCCGGCTCGGCATGACACAGGCCAGCACCCGGCAATCCACCTCGGCTACTTATCAGCGGCTCTTCCCAGCCGCCAACAATCTGGTAACCATAGAATTCGACCAGTATGCCCACGGCGGCAACGGGGCGGACGGCATGGCGGTGGTGCTCTCCGACGCCAGGGTGACCCCCCAGCCGGGCGCCTTCGGCGGGCCCCTCGGGTATGGCTTCAAGCCAGAAGTCAATGGCTTCAAGCCAGAAGTCAATGGCTTTGCCGGCGGCTGGCTCGGGGTAGGGATAGATGAGTACGGCAACTTCTCGGGTGAAGGCGGGGCGACCAACAAGGGGCGGCGCAAGCAGTCCGTGGTGGTGCGCGGCTCGGGCTCGGGCACCAGCGGCTACAACTACCTCAAGGGCACCTGCAAAGATGGCGCCGACAACGCCAACGGCAACTGCCTGTCACCGACCGTGGACAGCGGTTCGGACAGCAATCGCCCCCATCGCTATCGCCTGACTATCGACTCGCGCATCGGCGGCCAGTCCCTGGTCAAGGTGGAACGCAATACCGGGGGCGGCTACAGCACCCTGATCGACAGCTTCAATGCCGCCGCCCAGAGTGGCCAGGCAGCCATTCCCGAGAATCTGCTGTTGTCCCTGACGGGTTCCACAGGGGATGCGACCAACGCCCACCAGATCGACAACGTCCGGATCTGCGCCCTCAAGTCCAATCCGGTGGGCACCCAGATCGATCACTTCGAGTTCGATCACTCCGGCCAGGCCCTGACCTGCAACCCGGAGACCCTCATCATACGGGCCTGTGCCAACGCCAGCTGCAGCCAGCTGTTCATGGACCCGGTAAGCGCTACCCTGACGCCGCTTAAAAATGGCAGTAATGGCTGGATAGCCGACAGCCAGGTGAGCTACAGCGGCAACACCGCTACCGTGAATTTCAGCGGTGGCACCACCAAATTGCAGCTGCGCAACAATCAGGCGAGCCCCATGAGGGTGGGGGTGAGTGGCTCGACACCGTCCACCAAGCCACTTAGCACGACGCTTTGCCGGGCGGGCAGCGGTGCCCTGAGCGACGCCGCCTGTACCCTGGACTTTGCCGACAGCGGCTTCCTGTTCAATGTGCTGGATACCTATTCCAACCAGCCTCAGGATGTGACTATTAGTGCGGTCAAGAAAGACGATCTTACCCAGCAGTGTGTGCCAGGATTTACCGGGGTGAGGTCTGTCGGCTTTTGGGGAACGTACAACAATCCAAATACCAATAGCTTTGGTAGCAAGATTTCCATCGATGGCAATGTCATTGCTACTTATGCCGCCAGTGTTCCTTTACCAACACCAACCACCCTCAACCTGACTTTTGATAATCAGGGTAAGGCGACCTTGAAAAAAGTGACCTACCCCGATGCTGGTCAGATGCAACTCTATGCCCGCCATAATGGCAGTGGTGAGACGGCGGGTCTGGTGATGCTAGGCGCGGATCAGTTTGTGGCGCGTCCGGTCGGTCTGTGTATTACGCCCCCGCAAGGGGTCTGCGCGGCAGGTGATAGCAGCTGCCCTGTATTCAGAAAAGCGGGGGAGACGTTCCAGATAGATATCAAGGCGATGGCCTGGGAGTCGGCCAATGATGGGGATATCTGCGCAGGGAATCAGACTACGCCTAACTTTGTGCTGAGTGGCATTGGCTTGGGTAGCACCTTGGTGGCACCAAGCCCGGGCACCAATGCCGCGCTGGGTACTACCACTTATAACCATGTGGCAGCGACCAACAGTGCCAATACCATTAGCCAGACAGTGAGTGAGGTGGGAGTGTTCCGGATGACGGCGACCCCGCCGGAGGCAGGTTATTTCAACTACACCATACCGCCCGCTGCCAGCATGCCGGTGGGGCGCTTCGTGCCCTGGGACTTCAATCTGGTGAGCAGTGATGTTGTGCCAGCCTGTGTGGATACGACGGCACCAGAGCGAGACTTTACCTATATGAGTCAGCCATTTGGCATCAAGCTGGAGGTGGTGGCCCGTAATATGGCGGGGGGCGAGACCCAGAACTATACGGGTCTCTTTGCCAAGGGGGGAGCTTATATCACGACAGCCAACAACAAGGATGGCAACTCGCTGTCGAGCCGCTTGCGTAGCCTACCACCCCTGCCATGGCTCAACGGGCGAGCGGCGTTTACCGGTAGCAGCGAGTTCGTGCGCCTGTCCGACACCCAGCCAGACGGACCCTACAAGTCGCTGTTATTTGGTCTCTATATGAGGGACAACGATGGTGATAACTCCCAGATTGCCAGCCCGAACTTCAATGAGACGGTGGCGGGGGATTGCAGCGGTAGCGGATGCAATGCCCGGCTGCTCGACAGTGTGCCGATGCAAGCCTATTTCGGTCGATTACAGGCCAGTACCCGGCAGGGGGTTGCCAGCGCCCCGCTTACGTTGCCTCTGCAGGTGCAATATTTCGAAGGGGGTGGTTGGAAAATCAATCAAGCGGATGTTTGTACACAACTATCTCTGGCTAATAATGGTTTTGATCCGGCAACCATCCTAGATTCGACGCGCAAGATCAGTTTCAACAACGGTTCTTATGAGGTTACGGGTCTGGTACCAGGAGATACGCCGCCACAATCTTTCAACAGCACCCTGACCCTCAGTGGTCTGGCTGTGCCAGCCAGTGTAGCGACAGTAAATAAAGGTGAGATCCTGTTTCATTTCTCTGCACCAAATGTCGCGGTGCGCATTCCCTACAAGGTGGAATTGTCGAAACAGCCGTCACGGCCACTCTGGCTGTCGGATCCACTTACTCAGGCGGGGGAAGCCATTTTCGGCTCCACTCGAGGCAACGATCGCATTATTTATCGCCGCGAAGTGATGCCCTGAAAATGATATGGGGGCAGGGAGAGGGGCGCTTTGGGATGGGCCTGCGTCTTATCTCCTTGTTTCGTAGTGTTTGTCGGCCTGAGCGGGTGAGTGATGACTCGCATTTTTGTCGCGCTTGATTGACTGGCGACAGTTTGAGCGCTTGCCCATTGGGGTGGGCATTGGTAAAGTTAGCCGGTTTTCTGCACCTCCAAATTCTTAGGATTTCCCGTAGCCATGTTCAAAAAGCTCAGAGGCGTCTTTTCCAACGATCTGTCGATCGATTTGGGAACTGCCAACACCCTGATCTACGTAAAAGATCAAGGGATCGTCCTTAACGAACCCTCAGTTGTCGCCATTCGCCAAGAGCGCGGGAACGCCAAATCGGTCGCTGCCGTCGGTCATGCCGCTAAGCAGATGCTGGGTCGTACCCCTGGTAACATCTCCGCCATTCGTCCGATGAAAGACGGCGTGATCGCCGACTTCTACGTGACCGAGAAGATGCTGCAGCACTTCATCAAGCAGGTTCACGACAACAACTATTTCCGCCCCAGCCCCCGCGTGCTGGTGTGCGTGCCGTGCGGCTCCACCCAGGTCGAGCGCCGTGCCATCAAGGAATCCGCGCTGGGCGCCGGTGCCCGCGAGGTCTACCTGATCGACGAACCCATGGCCGCCGCCATCGGTGCCGGCCTGCCGGTCTCCGAAGCGACCGGTTCCATGGTGGTGGACATCGGTGGTGGTACCACAGAAGTGGCCATCATCTCCCTGAACGGTGTGGTCTACTCCCAGTCCGTGCGTATCGGTGGCGACAAGTTTGACGAAGCCATCATCAGCTACGTGCGCCGCAACTACGGCAGCCTGATCGGGGAAGCCACCGCCGAGCGCATCAAGCACGAGATCGGCTCCGCCTACCCGGGCGAAGAGGTGCGCGAGATCGAAGTCCGTGGTCGCAACCTGGCCGAAGGGGTACCGCGCAGCTTCACCCTGAACTCCAACGAGATCCTGGAAGCGCTGCAAGAGCCGCTGTCCGGCATCGTCTCCGCCGTCATGGTCGCCCTGGAGCAGTCCCCGCCCGAGCTGGCGTCCGACATCTCCGAGCGCGGCATGGTGCTGACCGGTGGTGGCGCCCTGCTCAAAGACATCGACCGTCTGCTGATGGAAGAGACCGGCATCCCGGTCGTCGTGGCTGAAGATCCCCTCACCTGTGTCGCCCGTGGCGGTGGCAAGGCGCTGGAACTGATCGATATGCACGGTGGCGATCTGTTCCACTACGAATAAGACCCAAAGCCGGCCGAGCGCCGGCTCTTTTTTGACGACTCATGAAACCCATCTTTGGTAGAGGCCCTTCGCTTCAGTTACGGTTGTTTCTCGCCGTCATCATCTCTGTCGCTGCCATCGTCGCGGATTCCCGCTTCGGTGTGTTCACGCACGTCCGCGTCTATCTGAGTTCTCTCGTCAGCCCGCTGCAATACATCGCCAACGCGCCAGGCACCCTGCTCGACACCATGTCGACCCAGGTGCAGACCCGATCCAGCCTGATCGAGCAGACCAAGCAGCAGGAGCAGCAGCTGTTCACCCTGCGCTCCCGCCTGCTCAAGCTGGATCAGCTGGAGCACGAGAACCAGCGTCTGCGCGAGCTGCTGGGTTCGCCTGTGCACAAGGAGTCCCGCAAGATGGTGGCCGAGCTGCTGTCGGTGGATTCCGACCCCTTCAGCCATCAGGTGCTGATCAACAAGGGGGCGCTGGACGGCGTCTATAACGGCCAGCCGGTGATCAACGATCAGGGGGTGGTCGGCCAGGTGCTCCACGTGGGCTCCACCACCAGCCGCGTCCTGCTCATCACCGACTCCAGCCACGGCATTCCGGTGCGGGTGCTGCGCAACGATCTGCGCGCCATCGCCTCCGGCAGCGGCGAGCTGGACAAGCTGGAGCTGCGCAACCTGCCGCGCAACACCGACGTCCAGGTCGGCGATCTGCTGGTCACCTCTGGCCTCGGCGGCCGCTTCCCGGAAGGTTATCCGGTGGCGACCGTGACCCGATCCGATTACGTGGAGGGCAAGCCCTTCGCCCAGATCGAGGCCAAGCCCCTGGTGGCGCTGGACAGGCTGCGTTACCTGCTGCTGCTGTGGACCGACAAGAAGCCGGAAGTGCATGACGACGAGGCCATGGCGCCGGTGGCGGCGCCCTCTGCGGCGACGGCCACCTCGGCGGCGGAGGCGACGCGCTGATGCTGCAACCCGCCAGCGGCAGGATCTGGATCTGGATCTCGATCCTGCTGGCCCTGTGTCTCTCGATCCTGCCGCTTCCCTTTCAATTCGAACCCTTCAGGCCGGACTGGCTCGCCATGGTGCTCATCTACTGGGCGCTGGCGTTGCCGCACCGCACCAACGTCGGCACCGCCTGGGTGGCGGGCCTGCTGCTGGACGTGCTGCTCGGCAGCACCCTCGGCGTGCGGGCCATGGCCATGGCCATCACCACCTATCTGGCGGCCTTCCAGTTCCAGAAGATCCGCAACTTCTCCCTCTGGCAGCAGGCGCTGATCATCGGTCTGCTCTCCCTGGTGGGCAAGATCACCGTGTTCTGGGCCGAGCACCTGTTCAGCCGGGCCAGCCTCAACCTGGCCTATTTTTGGTCGACGTTGACAACGATGTTAATATGGCCCTGGATTTTTATGGTCTTGCGCAAGGTACGCCGTCGCTTCAATATCAAGTGAACATGAGCAAAAACAACGGATTGTAACTGCGTCTCATCTCATTGAGTGAATATGAACAAGCACAACGAACTGCAACTCTATCTCGCCTCGGGCTCTCCCCGCCGGCACGAACTGCTGACCCAGCTGGGCTACCGTTTCGAGGTGCTCAGGCTGGATGTGCCCGAGCAGCGGGAGGCGGGCGAAAAGCCCCAGGATTACGTCTGCCGGCTCGCCCGTGACAAGGCGATGGCCGGTGTGGCCGCGGCCCCGACCCCGACCCCATTGCCTGTGCTGGGGGCCGACACCATAGTGGTGCTGGGAGACAGGGTGCTGGAGAAACCCTCCGACCTGCTCGATGCCAAGGACATGCTGGAGGCGCTCTCCGGCAAGGTTCACCAGGTGATGACGGCGGTGGCCCTGGCCACCCCGGATCGCTGCGACGTGCGGCTGGTCACCACCAATGTGGCATTCCGCAAGCTGGACGAGGCCGAGATAGAGGCCTACTGGCGCACGGGTGAACCCTGCGACAAGGCCGGTGCCTATGCCATCCAGGGCATCGCCGGCAAGTTCGTCAGCCGCATCGAGGGGAGCTACAGCGCCGTGGTCGGCCTGCCCCTGCTGGAGACGGATCTGTTGATCAAGCAGCACCTCGAGCAGACTCGGTAATCCCCTCGTCAGCAGTTCGCTGCTGAGTTACCCGTTGTTCGTCGTGCCAGAATTCAAAACTAGAAAGGCAAGGTAACTTATGTCAGTAGAACTGCTGGTGAACGTCACCCCCTCAGAGACCCGGGTCGCCCTGGTCGAGAACGGGCTGCTGCAGGAAGTGCATGTAGAACGTCAGGCCAAGCGCGGCATAGTGGGCAACATCTACAAGGGCAAGATCAGCCGGGTGCTGCCCGGCATGCAGGCCGCCTTCGTCGACATCGGCATGGACAAGGCCGCCTTCCTGCACGCCTCCGACATAGTGCCCCACACCGAGTGCGTGGCGATCAAGGAGAAGGAGCAGTTCCAGGCGGGCAACATCGCCGAGCTGGTGCGCCAGGGCCAGGACATCATGGTGCAGGTGGTGAAAGATCCCCTGGGCACCAAGGGTGCCCGTCTCACCACCGACATCACCCTGCCGTCCCGCTACCTGGTCTTCATGCCGGGCAGTGCCCACGTCGGCGTCTCCCAGCGCATCGAGTCCGAAGCGGAGCGGGAACGCCTCAAGCGCACGGTGGCGGGCTATGTGGACGAGCTGGGTGGCTACATCATCCGCACCGCCGCCGAAGGGGTGGGGGAGCAGGAGCTGGAGCAGGACGCCGCCTTCCTCAAACGCCTGTGGCGCAAGATCCTGGAGCGCAAGCAGAAGTACCCGCCCTGCAAGATCCTCTACGAGGATCCCAGCCTGGCCTTCCGGGTGGTGCGCGACTTCGTCGGTGCCGAGCTCGACAAGATCCGGGTCGATTCCCGCCAGAGCTTCGAGCTGCTTTCGCATTTCACCGGGGAGTATGTGCCCGAGCTCGCGAACAAGCTGGAGTACTACTCCGGCGAGTCGCCCATCTTCGATCTCTACGACGTGGAGAACGAGATCCAGCGCGCCCTGGAGCGCAAGGTGGAGCTGAAATCCGGCGGCTACCTCATCATCGACCAGACCGAAGCCATGACCACGGTGGACATCAACACCGGCGCCTTCGTCGGCCATCGCAACCTGGAAGAGACCATCTTCAACACCAACGTCGAGGCCACCGCCGCCATCGCCCGCCACCTGCGGCTGCGCAATTTGGGCGGCATCATCATCATCGACTTCATCGACATGCAGTCCGAGGATCACCGCCGCCGGGTGCTCCACAGCCTGGAGCTGGCGCTGGCCAAAGACAGGGCCAAGACCAACGTCAACGGCTTCTCCCAGCTCGGGCTGGTGGAGATGACCCGCAAGCGCACCCGGGAGAGTCTGGAGCACGTGCTCTGCTCCGAGTGCCCCGAGTGCAAGGGGCGCGGCCGGGTCAAGACGGTGGAGTCGGTCTGCTTCGAGATCCTGCGGGAGATCATCCGGGTCAACCGTGCCTACGATGCGGATCAGTTCACCGTCTATGCGGCCCCCTCGGTGGCCGATTACCTGCGGGGGGAGGAGTCCCACAGTCTGGCCGAGCTGGAGGTCTTCATCGGCAAGCAGGTCAGGGTGGTGACGGAGCCGCTCTGCGGGCAGGAACAATTCGATGTGGTGATGATGTAATTGATCTACCGCTGGCTGAGTCGGGGCTGGTTAGCCCTCGGGGTCTTCTTCGTGCTGCTGGCCATCCTGGTCAGCGTGGTACGCCTTGGCGGCCCCCTGCTCAACCAGCACAGGCAGGCGCTGATCGCCACCCTGCTCGGCGACAGCCAGCTGGAGGTGAGCGTCGAGCATGTCGGGTTGAGCTGGACCCAGCGCGGCCCGGCTCTCGAGCTGCAAGGGCTCGCCATCGCCCCCGATTCGGGGCGTTTCTCCCTGCGCCTTGGCAAGGTGTGGGCCCACCTCGACTTCTGGCGCTCCCTCAACGACTGGAAGCCGGTGTTCGGCCAGCTGTTGCTGAGCGACGGCGACATGGCGCTGGATCTGGCGCAGCCGGCCGCCCCGACCGGGGAGAAGAGCCCGGATCAGCAGCGGGCCCTGCTGCGCTTCCTGCTGACCCAGCTCTCCACCTTCGACATTCATGACAGCCGCCTGAGCGTGACCACGGCGCTCGGAGAGGTGCGCGCCCTCAACATCGCCCAGCTGCGCTGGCAGAATCGCGGCAAGCGCCATCAGGGGGTGGGCAAGGCCTACCTCATCAACGGGGTGGGCGAGAGCGCCATCGATCTCATCATCGACGTGGATGCCCCGCAAGTGCGCCTCGACAGGCTCAAGGGCCAGCTCTACCTGGGGGCCAGCGAGCTGGACATCAGCCCCATGCTGGCGCGGATCCACGCCGGCGAACCCAGGGTGACCGGCCAGCTCGACTTCCAGCTGTGGAGCGAGTTCGAGGGGGGGAGGCTCGGCAACTCCCTGCTGGCCTTTGGCAACAACCATCTGATCTGGAAGGACGAGGTCAAGGGGGAGCCGCACCGGCTCGATCTGCAGGGGGGCAAGATCCAGCTGCGGCGCGACGGTGAGGAGTGGCAGCTCGCCAGCCATGACGTGACCTTCAAGCTCGACGGGGCGACCTGGCTGCAGAGCCGGTTGCAGCTAGAGCGGGTCGGTTCCCGCATCCAGGGCTATGTGCCCGCCATCGATCTCAACCAGATGGCCAACCTGAGCCAGCTGGTCTCGGGCCTCTATCCCGAACTGACCAAGACCCTCAAGCACACCCAGCCCAAGGGCAAGGTGCAGGAGCTGGTGCTGCAGGCCGATGGCGACTGGCAGGGGCTCTCCCTGAGCGGCCAGCTCAGGGGCTTCGAGACTAAGGCTTGGCACGACGTGCCCGGGCTGCAGAAACTGGACGGTGACTTCTGGCTGACCCCGGCCGGGGGCAGCGCCCGCCTGACCCTGGGCAAGGGCAAGGTGGATCCCGCCCGACACTTCAAGGTGCCGATCCCGGTCGACAGCCTCTCGGCGCGCCTCGACTGGTGGCGGGAGACCCAAGGCTGGGTGCTCTACGGCCAGGACATAGCGCTGGATAACGAGGACTTGAGCCTCGCCAGCCGTTTCCGCCTCGATCTGTTCGAGCACCCCTTCCTCGCCCTGACCGGCCGCATCGACGTGAAGAATGCGGCCCATGCGGATCGCTACTATCCGCTGGCCGTGATGAGCGACGGCCTGGTGGACTACCTGAGCGGCGCCATCAAGGGGGGCAAGGCCAAGGGGGCCGATCTGCTCTGGTATGGCGAATTCCGCGACTTCCCCTACGACAAGGGCCAGGGGGTCTTCCAGGTCGCCGTGCCGCTGGAGCGGGCCACCTACGAGTTCTTCCCCGGTTGGCAGCCACTCACCGACCTGCAGATCGATCTGCTGTTCCAGAACGCGGGTCTGGATATGCGCAGCAGCGCCACCCGGCTCGGCAAGGCCAGATCCGACGCCGTGCATGCCTGGATCCCGGATCTCTCCCCCGGCGCGCACCTCTACGTGGATGCCAAGGTCCAGGGGGAGGGGCAGGCCATCAGCGGTTACCTGCAGGAGTCTCCCCTCGCGGGCTCCGTGGGGCAGGCGCTGCGGGAGATCGAGATCCGCGGCCCCATGGAGGGCACGGTCAAGCTCGACATCCCCCTGGATGGCAAGGGCGAGGTCAAGGCCAGCGGAGAGGCGAACTTCCATGACAACAGCGTCAGGATCGCCGCCCTGGATCTGCCCCTGGAGAAGGTTCAGGGACGACTCGAATATGACAACGAGCACACGCACTTCAGCAACCTCAAGGCCAGCCTCTGGAACCAGCCGCTGACCCTGGATTACCGGGGCAAGCAGCTGCCCCACGGCTATCAGGCGGATCTCAAGTTCAAGGGACTCTGGGACAGCAGCCGCCAGCGCCAGGACATTCCCGCCCTCGAGATGCTCAAGGGGCGCAGCAACTGGACGGGGACCCTGGGGCTGACCCTGCCCGAGAACAAGGCCTTCAGCTTCCAGCTGGCGCTGGACTCCAACCTGCACGGGATGGGGCTGGATCTGCCGGTGCCGCTCGCCAAGGCGCCCGGGAGCCGGCTCCCCCTCAAGGTCACGGCACGGGGCCGCGACGGCAGCGCCGACATTCGCGCCGTGCTGGGGGCCGATGTGGATATGCAGAGCCGGCTGGTATATGGCGAGGGGGCGGCCTACCTCAGCCGGGTGCGGGTCAACGTCGGCCAGCCCGGGGCCAGGGTGCTGCAAGACAAGCCCATGCTGCTCGCCATCAATCAGCCCCGGGCCGACGTGGCCGGCTGGCTGGCGCGGCTCACGCGCTGGTTGCCGGGCAAGGAGGCGGGGAGCAGCGGCAATGCGGTGGTCGGCCCCGCCTTCCTGCCTCAGGAGTGGTGGGTCGATGGTATGCTCGCCCGGGCCGACATCGGCAGCGCCAACCTCAAGGCGGTGCACTTCACCGTGGGGCCGGTGAACCTGGCCACCGAGGTGATGATCGACAGCCCCGAGGTGATGGGGGTGGTGCGCATTCCCGTGACGGACAGGCAGCCCATCGACGCCAAGTTCGCCCGCATTCACTGGTCAGGCAAGGGATCCGACCTCAGCCCCGAGCCCGATGCGAGGCAGGACAAGGCCATCATGGATGCCATTCCCTGGCTCACCTTCAGCTGCGTGGATTGCCGCTTCGGTGCCCTGCCCCTCGGGGAGCTCAAAGGGGAACTGGTGCCCGGGGCCAACCGGCTCGATCTCAAGGGGGTGGAGATGCGGCTCGCCGGCAGCACCCTGAGCGGGAGCGCCGAGTGGCTGGCGCGGCCCGGCCAGATGCAGACCCGGGCCCGTGCCCACCTCAGCACCCAGAACAGCGAGCTGCTGCTCAAGCGACTCGGCTTCACCTCGCCCATAGGCGACGCGCCGGGCAAGCTGGCGCTGGATCTGAACTGGCGTGACGTGCCCTACCGACTGGATCTGCCGACCCTGGCAGGCAGTGCCGATTACCAGCTGGAGGGGGGCACCCTGCGGGAGGTCAACGACAAGGGGGCGCGCCTGCTCTCCCTGCTGAGCCTCGACTCCCTGATGCGCAAGCTGCGCCTCGATTTTCGCGACGTGTTCGACAAGGGCTTCTACTTCGAGTCCATGTCCGCCTCCGCCAGGATCAAGCAGGGGGTGGTGGAGAACAACGACTTCTACATGAAGGGGGCGGCGGGCAACCTGCGTGGCGAGGGCATCGCGGATCTGGTGCGCTGGCATCTCGATTACGATCTGAGCTTCTCCCCGAACCTGGGCGGCACCCTGCCGGTGGTGGCGGCCTTCTCCCTGACCCCCATCACCGGGCTCTATGTGCTGGCACTCTCCAAGCTGCTGGAGCCGGTGGTGGATGTGGTGACCCGCATCGACTTCCGGGTCTCGGGCCCGCTGGACGATCCCAAGCTGATCGAGGCCGGCCGGGATCGCGCCCGTATCAAGCTCAACCAGCAGCAGAAGCAGGCGGTGGATGCGGTGGCGCCGAACCTGCCCGCCGAGGAGGTCACCCCCTTCCTGCTGACCCCCAAGCCCGGCGAACCTGCCCGGCGCTGAGGAGCGGCATCCGGTGCCAAAATCCTTTCGTCCCGGGCCCGAACCCCTCATAGTGCTGGGATGCCCCCGCAAGCCGAGGATGCAGAGTCCGGCGGCTTGCCCAATCACAAGGAGCGCGTCATGTGGCTAGCCGCCATACAGTTGATCTCGGGCCGTCACTGGCAGGATAACCGGGTACAGATTGCCGCCGAGCTGGCGGCGTTGCCGAGGGAGCGCCCCTTGCTGGTGCTGCTGCCGGAAAACTTCGCCCTGTTCGGCGAGCGCCAGGGCTATCTGGATGGGGCAGAGGCCCTGGGTGAGGGGCCCATCCAGACCCAGCTGGCCGCCTGGGCGCGGGAGTACGGGATCTGGCTGGTGGCCGGGGCCATGCCCACCACCATCGCCGGTTCCGACCATATTCACACCAGCTCCCTGGTGTTCGATCCCGGCGGCGAGCTCAAGGGCCACTACCACAAGATCCACCTGTTCGATGTGGACGTGGCGGACAACCACGGCCGCTACCGGGAGTCCGAGACCTTCAGCCCGGGCCAGGAGTGCGTGCTGGTGGACTCTCCCTTTGGTCCCCTCGGCCTCTCTATCTGTTATGATTTGCGCTTCCCCGAGCTCTATCGCCGGCTGGCCCGGGCCGGCGCCCGGGTGCTGCTGGTGCCTGCCGCCTTCACCGCCGTGACCGGAGAGGCGCACTGGGAGCCGCTGCTGCGGGCCCGCGCCATCGAGAACCAGTGCTATGTGGTGGCCGCCAATCAGGGGGGCACCCACGAGACGGGGCGCCAGACCTGGGGCCACAGCATGGTGATCGATCCCTGGGGCCGGGTGCTGGCCTGCCAGGATTCGGGCCCAGCCACCGTGCTGGTGAAGATGGAGCCCGGGCTGGTCGACGAATTGAAACGCACCATGCCAGTGCTGACCCATGCCCGTTTGTTGTGATGGTGTGGTGAAGAACTAAAACGCAGCCGTTTGCCGGTGATGGAGCACGCCCGTTTGCTTGATTGACGTAGGGTGCAACAAGCGAAGCGCATTGCACCTGTGTCTATCTTTGGGTTGGCGATGCAATTCACTTCGTTCATTGCACCCTACGAATACGAACTTGTCACCGGGCCACACCGGATGAATTAACCGTTACGACATCTCGCATCGAGAGTGGAGAGAAAGATTGAGTCTATTGAGCCAGGTTAGTGCCTCCCTGTTGGCCCCGAACGATCTCGACGAGGGGCGGCTGCAGCAGCTGCTCGGCAGCCTGATGAGCCATCAGGTGGAGTTCGGCGACCTCTATTTCCAGCGCAGCTGGCACGAGTCCTGGATGCTGGAGGACGGCATCGTCAAGGATGGCAGCTACAACATCGATCAGGGGGTGGGGGTGCGCGCCGTCAGCGGCGAGAAGACCGGCTTCGCCTACTCGGACGAGCTGAGCCTGCTGGCGCTGCAGCAGTCGGTGACCGCGGCCCGCGGCATCGCCGCCGCCGGCGCCCAGGGCAAGGTGAAGGCCTGGGCCAGAACCGAAGCGAACCTGCTCTATCCCGCCATGGATCCGCTGCAGACCCTCGACAAGCAGCAGAAGATCGCCCTGCTCGAGCAGATGGACAAGTTCGCCAGAAGCCTGGATCCCGCCATCAATCAGGTGATGGCCTCCATCAGCGGCGTCTATGAAGAGATACTGGTGGCCGCCACCGATGGCACCCTGGCCGCCGACGTGCGTCCCCTGGTGCGCCTCTCGGTGACCGTCATCGCCGAGAAGGGGGATCGCCGGGAGCGCGGCAGCGCCGGAGGCGGTGGCCGCTTCGGTTACGATTACTTCCTGGAGCTGGACGGGCTGGAGAGCCGGGCGTTTGGCTATGTGCGCGAAGCGGTGCGCCAGGCCCTGGTGAACCTGGAGGCCATAGACGCACCGGCCGGCACCATGCCGGTGGTGCTGGGTGCCGGCTGGCCCGGCGTGCTGCTGCACGAGGCGGTGGGCCACGGGCTGGAGGGGGACTTCAACCGCAAGGGATCGTCTGCCTTCGCCGGTCGCATCGGCGAGCAGGTCGCCTCCAAACACTGCACCATAGTCGATGACGGCACCCTGGTGGGTCGGCGCGGCTCCGTCTCCATCGACGACGAGGGGACGCCGGGGGGCTACAACGTGCTGATCGAGAACGGCATCCTCAAGGGCTACCTGCAGGACAAGCAGAACGCCCGCCTGATGGGGGTACCGCTGACCGGCAACGGCCGGCGCGAATCCTACGCCGCCCTGCCGATGCCGCGCATGACCAACACCTACATGCTGGCGGGTCAGCACGATCCGGCGGAGATCATCGCCTCGGTGAAGAAGGGGATCTATGCCCCCAACTTCGGCGGCGGCCAGGTGGACATCACCTCAGGCAAGTTCGTCTTCTCCGCCTCCGAGGCCTACCTCATCGAGGATGGCAGGATCACCGCCCCCATCAAGGGTGCCACGCTCATCGGCAACGGCCCCGAGGCCATGAGCCAGGTCTCCATGGTGGGCAGCGATCTTGCGCTGGATCGCGGGGTCGGGGTCTGTGGCAAGGAGGGGCAGAGCGTGCCGGTCGGCGTCGGTCAGCCCACTCTCAAGCTGGACCAACTCACCGTGGGCGGCACCTCCTAGGTTGCCTTGGCCGCGCAGCGGCATGACCCATGCAAGCAAACCCCGGCCCGCAGCCGGGGTTTTGTTTTTGTCGGGGCGCACCAATAAAAACCCCGGTCAGTGGACCGGGGCGGGTGAAGGGGGTTGATGGGCTCAGTTGGTCGAAATGGCACGGGCGTCGATATAGAATCGCGCGTGACCTTGCGGATCTATCCTGATCTGGGCGACCAGCCGATCGCTTCGCTTGTATTCCCACCCGCTCTTGATCCGGGTCAGGGCGGGGCTGACGGCCCCGACCACGTTCAGATATTCGTGGAACAGGCTGTAGCTTCCAATCTCGGTCAGCATCTTTTCCATTTGCATGTCTCCTCAAGTGATTGGGTCTGCGCGGGTCACGTTAGCAGCGACCCTCTGAACCTTGCCTGTATAAAAAACACACTACGCCGTCCGTGGGCAGGCAACATGATCAGGCGCAAGTTCGGCGACGATTCCCGAGCGAGATGACAGCGTTTTCAGTCAGGGCTGGCGCGCGGCGGGCAGGTGATCGAGGGCGGCGGATGCGTGTGACTGCGCCGGGGCCGTCTGCACCGCGGGCGCACCGTGGAACACGGGATCCTGCGCCACCTCCTTGATGCCGTTGATGCAGAACTGCATGCCCATGCACACCAGCAGGAAGCCCATGATCCGGGTCATGGCGTCTATGCCGGTGGCACCGAGGATCTTGCAGACCGGATCCGCCAGCTTGAGCACCCCCCAGCTGAGCAGGCTCATCAGGGCGAAGGCGGTCACCATGGCGGCATAGATGACGAAACGGTTGTACTCGTCGGGCAGCTCGGCAATCTGGGCGGCGCCGCTGATCACCAGGGCCATGGTGCCCGGCCCGCACATGCTGGGCATGGTGAGCGGCACGAAGGCGATGCTCTGGTTGATGTCGACCCCGGCGGCCTGGCTGGGGGCGGGGAACAGCATGCGAAAACCGATGAAGGCGATGATGAGGCCACCGGCCAGCCGCAGGCCGGGAATGGAGATCCCGAACAGATCCAGGATGGAGGAGCCGATGAAGAAGCTGACGCAGAGGGTGGCGAACAGATAGATGGCGGCCAGGTTGATCTGGCGGCGTACGTGCTCACGGGACATGCCCTTGCTCAATCCCAGCAGCAGGGTCGCCGTGGTGGGGGGATTGACCATGGGCAGCAGCGCGAGCAAGGCGATGAATACGACCTGGAAAAACATTTTGCACCTCGGGGTGGTTGGAAAACAACAGGGCCAGACGGGGGTCTGGCCTAAGGGGGGGCTACTCTACGGCAGCCAGGCTGAATATAGCCGGAACGAAGGGGCCCCGACAGTCCGGGGCCCGCAGTTGTCAGGCGGTTTGTGGCGTTGCCTGACGCCGAGTGCGCTGTTGCAGCCAGAGCCAGAGGCCCAGCACAAGGCCGAGACCGGCCAGGCTGACCACATAGTGGGAAGGAGCCAGCACGTCGTTCTTCATCCAGAGGGTGACCAGCATGGGGGTGAGCCCGCCGAAGATGGCGTAGGCCACGTTGTAGGAGAACGACAGCCCGGAGAAGCGCACCACGGGCGGGAAGGCGTTGACCATGACATAGGGCACTGCGCCGACTATCCCCACCGCAAAGCCCGCCAGCATGTAGAGCGGCACCAGCTGCTCCATGCCTGCCGCCAGGCCGTGGTAGAAGGCATAGGTGGCACCGGCCAGCAGCAATGAACCCAGGACGAAGGTGGGGCCGCTGCCGAGGCTGTCTATCAGGCGGCCGTAGAAGATGCAGCCCAGGGTGAGGGCCACTATGGCCAGGGAGTTGGCGGTCAGGGCATCGGCGGGGCTGATGCCGTGGACCTTCTGCAGGTAGGTCGGGGTCATCAGGATCACCACCACTATGCCGGCGGAGAGCAGCCAGGTCAGCAGCATGGAGACGATGACGCTGCCCTTGTGTTCACGGAGCACCGTCTTGAGGGGCAGCTCCTCGGCCAGGGCTTTGTTGGCCTGCATCTCGGCGAAGACCGGGGTCTCGTGCAGCCAGCGGCGCAGGTACATGGCGACTATGCCGAACACACCGCCGAGCACGAAGGCCAGACGCCAGCCCCACTCGCTTACCTCCACCGGGCTCATGCCGCGGTTGATGGCGGTGGCCACCAGGGAGCCGAGCAGTATGCCGGCGGTCAGCCCGGCCGTGAGGGTGCCGCAGGCGACGCCGACCCGGCGGGCGGGCACGTGTTCGGCCACGAAGACCCAGGCCCCCGGGACTTCCCCCCCGATGGCGGCCCCTTGCAGGATCCGCAGAAACAGCAGCAACAGCGGGGCGGCAATGCCGAGGGTGGCATAGGTGGGCAGCAGGCCGATCAGCAGGGTCGGCAGCGCCATCAGGATGATGCTGAGGGTGAACATCCGCTTGCGACCGATGAGATCGCCGAAGTGGGCCATGATGATGCCCCCCAGCGGGCGGGCCAGGTAACCGGCGGCGAAGATGCCGAAGGTCTGGAACTGGCGCAGCCACTCGGGAATGTCGGCCGGGAAGAAGAGCTCGCCTATCACCACGGCGAAGAAGACGAAGATGATGAAGTCGTAGAATTCGAGGGCGCCGCCCAGCGCCGCCAGGCTCAAGGTCTTGTAATCCTGTCGGTTGAGGGGGCGATTGTGGTCATGATGTGTGCTGACTGTAGTCATATCCTTATGTTTCCCATCGTTTTTTTAGTTATTCTCCCCCATGCTCTGCGGGGATACGCTCACCCACGAGGGTATGCTTTTGTATCCCAGGAAGTAAATCGCACAATTCGCAACACTGTCTTGCAGCACCTTGCGGCAAGGGATTGGAGAGGTCATGACGACGAAAAAGGTACTGCTCTCCTGGAGCAGCGGAAAAGACAGCGCCTGGGCCCTGCATCGCTTGCGCCAGGATCCGGCGATCGAGGTGGTGGGGCTCTTCACCACCCTGAATCAGGCGTTCGAGCGGGTGGCCATGCACGGGGTGCGCAAGCAGTTGCTGACTGAGCAGGCCGCGTGCGTGGGGCTGCCACTGCACTGCATCGATCTGCCCTGGCCCTGCAGCAACGAGGACTATGGCCGGATCATGACCGGCTTCATCGCCGAGGTGCTGGCCATGGGAATCCGCCACATGGCATTCGGGGATCTCTTCCTCGAGGATGTGCGCGCCTATAGAGAGAAGCAGCTGGCGGGCACGGGCATAGCGCCGCTGTTCCCGCTCTGGGGCAGCAAGACCGACGAGCTGGCGCAGGAGATGATGGCCGCCGGCTTGAGGGCCAGGATCAGCACGCTCGATCCGAAAAAACTGGATATGAGCCTGGGGGGGCATGAGTTCGACGAGGCGCTGCTGGCGGCGCTGCCGGACGGGGTGGATCCGTGCGGCGAGAACGGCGAGTTCCACACCCTGGCCTTCGATGGCCCCATGTTCCTGCGGCCCCTGGCGATCCGGGTGGGGGAGACAGTGGTGCGGGACGGCTTCGTCTTTACCGATCTGCTGCCGGATGATACCCCCTGAGGGCTGGCGCCTCGGCAGAACGGCAGGCCCATCTCCCGTTTGCTGAATGCGACAAGGCCGGATCCCCGGGGATCCGGCCTTGTCGTCTGGCCCGGTTCAGCGGGCGGCGAAGGTGTCGCAGCTGGCGGGCTTGCCGCTGTCAAAGCCCCGCTTGAACCAGGCGAGGCGCTGGGCCGAGCTGCCGTGGGTGAAGCTGTCGGGCACCACCCGGCCCTGACCCCGCTGCTGCAGGCGGTCGTCACCTATGGCCTGGGCGGCGTTGAGGGCCTCCTCCAGATCGCCGTGCTCCAGCACCTGCTCCCGCTCCATATGGTGACCCCAGACCCCGGCGAAGCAGTCGGCCTGCAGCTCCAGTTTGACCGACAGCTTGTTCTGGGCGGCCTGGCTCAGCCCTTGCTGTTGCTGGCGCACCTTGGTCGAGATGCCGAGCAGGTGCTGCACGTGGTGACCCACCTCGTGGGCGACCACATAGCCCTGGGCGAAGTCGCCATCGGCTCCCAGCTTGTCGCGCATGTCCTGATAGAAGGAGAGATCGATGTAGACAGTGCTGTCTGCGGGGCAGTAGAAGGGGCCCATGACGGACTGGCCCTGGCCGCAGCCGGTCTGGGTGGCGCCGCGATAGAGCACCAGCCTGGGGGGCCGGTACTGGCTGCCGCTTCGGGAGAAGATCTCGCTCCAGGTGTCTTCGGTGGAGGCGAGCATCACAGAGGTGAATCTGGCCAGGGGATCGCTGGCCGGCTGGGACACATTCTGGCGCGGTGCCTGGCTCTGCCGGGCCGGTTCGTCGAGCAAGGGGCTGAGATCCACGCCATAGTAACCGGCGATCATCACCACCACGATCAGGATCAGACGGCCCTTGCCACCGAGAGGCAGGCCACCGCCCCCGCTGCCACCGCCTTCCTGGCGCCTGTCTTCCACGTTGCTGCTCTCACGGCGATCTTGCCAGCGCATATCTGCCTACTCCCGTCATTGGTGGTGGCAGTAATGATAATGGCTGGTCGTCCGCCTTGCCTAACGCGGGGATCTCACTCGGCCCAGGGCATCTCGGGCAGGCTGTCGAGAAACTCGGCGTAGCGGGTCAGGTTGAAGGGGCCCTGATCCGCCTCCATGGCCATCAGCTCGGCACCCAGGGCGCAGGCGATGTATTGCAGCGCCTCGTCCCGCGGGGTGCCTTTCATCACCAGCCGCATCAGGGTGGCTTTCACCTGCAGGGGGTGGCCGTCGGCGAGCTGGTTTTCAACCATCTCCAGCAGCGTCTGTTCGTCAAAAAATTCGGTGGTGTCCGTCATGGGGGGTGTCCTGCTTGTTGTTCTGTGGGATAGGGCGGGCAGTATAGCCGGAACCGCCGCGCGACTCATGTGGCTGGGACTAAATGTCGGCTGCCGGGGGCTGTGGTCGGCCGGGTGCGCTCCATGAGGGCCTCCTTTTGGCCGGGGCTCTTGCCAAGCGCCGGCTGTGGGGGCAGTCTTGATGGCTGTTGTTCCCATCACACGAGCCCTTGCCATGATCCTCTCCGAGCGCCTCGCCCTGCGCGAGCTCAATCTGACCGACGCCCCCTTCATTCTCGAACTGCTCAACGACGGCGACTTCCACCGCTACATCGGCGATCGCGGGGTGCGCACCCTGGCGGATGCCGAAAATTACATCCAGCAGGGGCCGGCGGTCAGCTATGCCCGCCACGGGCATGGTCTCTATCTGGTGATGCGACGGGAGGACGAGGCCAGGATCGGCATCTGCGGGCTCATCAAGCGCGACACCCTGCCGTGCGAAGACATAGGCTACGCCTTCCTGCCCGCCTTTCGTGGTCAGGGCTACGGCATAGAGGCGGCGCGGGCGGCGCTCAAGGATGGGCGGGAGCGGCTCGGCATCGAGCGGGTCATCGCCATTGTCACTCCGGGCAACGAGCGATCCGTGGCGCTGCTGGGCAAGCTGGGTCTGGTGCGCAGCCGTCTGGTCAGGCTGAGCGAGGATGCCGACGAGTGTCTGTTGCTGGAAGCGGCCGATACCCAGGCCTGCACTGTCTGAGGGATGGCGGGGCCGTCAATCAGAAGCGGGGATCACAAGGCTGAAGGCGAGGGAGACAAGGGGGCCGCCGTGAGCTGCGGCCTGTCTGCATCTGTTGCTGCCGGTGGGCAGGATCAGTTGAGCTCTTCGATGGAGAACTCGCCAGGGATGCCATCACAGGAGATGGCGAAGCCACCGCTGGAGCGGGTGCTGAACTGGATCAGAAACGCATCATAGTCATGCTCTTGCACGGGCAGGTTGATGGGTTTGCTGCGACGCAGGGGTTTGTGTGTCTGTACGGTTTTCATCATGGTATTTCTCTATATAAATTAAATAATTGCTCCTTGTATTTGCAAATGTAGGTCAATGGGCGCGGTCAGATCCGCGCAGGAATACCCAGCCCCATAAGGGCGTCTGCACTATCAAGGAATATGCGGATGCATAGTTCAAATTGGGTGGGCAGATCGGGTCTGCACCGTGAGAGCCGGGCAACGCAGGCAGACAGCCTGACGGTTCTCAAGGCGAGTAAATCAGAGGAAGGTTATGTGGGTACTGGCAGGATTCATCTAACGTTGAAGCATTGCGAACATAAACAGGGCTGATTAACTAGCCGGCGCGCATTCTCTCCTCGAAATGAATAAAAAGCAAACACTAATTGTGCGATGTTACGACGGTGGCGTATTTTTCACTGCCGCGCCGCCAACGAGAAGGGCTCCCGAGGGAGCCCTTCTGCCTTTGCCAGTCACGGCCTGCGACTGACTCAGTAGTCGCCGCTGGCCTTCTTGGCGGCGGTGATCATGGGGGTGATGGTCATGCCCTGTACCACGATGGAGAACATCACCACCGAGTAGGTCATCACCAGGATCACTTCCCGCAGATCGACGCCGTGCTCCGGCAGCACCATGACCCCCGAGGGCAGCGCCAGTGCCATGGCCATGGCCAGACCGCCGCGCAGGCCGCCCCAGGTGAGGATGCGCACCGAGAAGCGGTTGTAGCTGCGGAACTTGCGGAAGGCCACATAGGGCAGGGAGACGCTGATGAAGCGGGCGGCGAGGCAGAGCGGCACCGCGATGACCAGCAGGATCCAGTCTTGCCAGGCGAGATCCAGCAGCACCAGGGCCAGGCCGATCAGCAGGAACAGCAGGGCGTTGAGGAACTGATCCATCAACTCCCAGAAGTGATCCAGGTGGTGGCGGCTCTGCTCGGAGAAGCCGGAGTGGCGGGTCCAGTTGCCTATCATGATGCCGGTGACCACCATGGCCAGGGCGCCGGAGACGCCGATCATGTTGGCAAAGGCGAAGCCCGCGGTCGGGATGCACAGGGTCAGCAGCAGCTCCAGGGAGCCGTCGTCCGTGGCGCTGATCATCACGTGGGCGATGAGGCCCAGCACGGCGCCGAACAGGATGCCGCCGAGGGCCTCATGCAGGAACAGGCCGGCCACGCTGCCGAAGGTCGGCTCGACGCCGCCAAAGGCCACGGCAAACACGGTGGCAAAGATGACGAGGCCGACCCCATCGTTGAACAGGGACTCCCCCTCGATCTGGATGGCGATCTGGGGCGGCGCCTTCATCTTCTTGACGATGGCGAGCACGGCAATGGGGTCGGTGGGGGAGATCAGGGCACCGAACAGCATGCAGTAGACCAGCGGCAGTTCCCAGCCCAGCAGCCTGGCGATGAACCAGAAGCCGTAGCCGATGAGGAAGGTGGAGAGCAGGGTCGCCGCGATGGAGAGAATGGTGATCTCCCACTTCTGGCTGCGCAATGCCTTCAGATTGATGCCGAGACCGCCGGCAAACAGCAGGAATCCGAGGATCCCCTTCAGCAGGAAGTTCTGGAAGTCGATGCTTTCCATGGTCTCGACGGCCAGAGGTTCCAGATTGAACCAACCCAACTTACCAAACAGCACCATCAGGGCGGAGATCAGCATGGATCCTGCGGTGATGGCGATGGTGGTCTGGATCTTCACGACATACTGGTTGGCAAAGGCGATGAAGATCGCCAACGCTGCCAAGAAACAGAGTGTGTAGTAGACGCTCATAGTTATTTTTCTCTTTAGTAAACAGCAAGCACGTATCCCCGTTGAGGACGGGCATAGGGTACTCTCGGGCCACATCTTACTCATTACCCATTTGTGAGTATATGCTCGAGATTTCGGACAGATAGACGGCTAGATTTCCATTTGATTTTTTTGCTGCTAGGATGGAGCTCACGCAGTTGCATGGATGTAAGGGGTAGAAGCGGTGTCGAGCATAGAGTCGAGCAAGAAGTCGGACATAACGAAGAAACTGGAAGCCTGTCTCAAGGAGCGGATCCTGATCATCGACGGTGCCATGGGCACCATGATCCAGGGGTACAGGCTCGGTGAAGCGGATTACCGCGGCGAGCGCTTCGCCGACTGGCATACCGACATCAAGGGCAACAACGATCTGCTGGTGCTGACCCGGCCGGCGGTGATCCGCGAGATCCACGATCAATACTGTGCCGCCGGGGCCGACATCCTCGAGACCAACACCTTCAACGCCACTCGCATCGCCATGGCCGATTACGAGATGGAAGCCTTCTCCGCCGAGATCAACCGGGAGGCGGCCCGTCTGGCCCGTGCCGTGGCGGACGAATGGACGGCGAAAGAGCCCCACAAGCCGCGCTTTGTGGCAGGGGTCCTGGGCCCCACCAACCGCACCGCCTCCATCTCGCCGGACGTGAACGACCCCGGCAAGCGCAACGTCACCTATGACGAGCTGGTGGCCGCCTACACAGAATCGACCCATGCCCTCATCGAGGGGGGCGCCGACCTCATCCTCATCGAGACCATCTTCGACACCCTGAACGCCAAGGCGGCCGCCTTCGCGGTGGATCTGGTGTTCGATGAGCTGGGCTACAGCCTGCCGGTGATGATCTCCGGCACCATCACGGATGCCTCCGGCCGTACCCTCTCGGGCCAGACCACGGAAGCCTTCTACCATTCGCTTCGCCACGTCAAACCCGTCTCCTTCGGCCTCAACTGTGCGCTGGGACCGGACGAGCTGCGCCAGTACGTGGAGGAGTTGTCCCGCATCAGCGAGACCCATGTCAGCGCCCACCCCAACGCCGGTCTGCCCAATGCCTTCGGCGAGTACGATCTCGACGCGGGCGAGATGGCGGAGCATATCCGCGAGTGGGCCCAAAGCGGCTTTCTCAACCTGGTGGGGGGCTGCTGCGGCACCACCCCGACCCATATTCGCGCCATGGCGGACGCCGTGGCGGGCATCAAGCCCCGCGCCCTGCCCGAGCTGCCGGTGGCCTGCCGGTTGTCCGGCCTCGAGCCCCTCATCATCACCCCCGAGTCCATGTTCGTGAACGTGGGGGAGCGCACCAACGTCACCGGCTCGGCCAAGTTCAAGCGCCTCATCAAGGAGGGGCTCTACGACGAGGCCCTGGACGTGGCCAAGCAGCAGGTGGAGAGCGGCGCCCAGATCATCGACATCAACATGGACGAGGGGATGCTGGACGCCGAGGCGGCCATGGTGCGCTTCCTCAACCTCATCGCCGGCGAGCCGGACATCGCCCGGGTGCCGGTGATGATCGACTCCTCCAAGTGGGAGGTGCTGGAGGCGGGCCTCAAGTGCGTGCAGGGCAAGCCTGTGGTCAACTCCATCTCCATGAAGGAGGGGGAGGCCAAGTTCATCGAGCAGGCCAAGTTGCTGCGTCGCTACGGCGCCGCCGTCATAGTGATGGCGTTCGACGAGGTGGGCCAGGCCGATACCCGTGCCCGCAAGTTCGAGATCTGCCAGCGGGCCTACCGGATCCTGGTGGATCGGGTCGGCTTCCCGCCGGAAGACATCATCTTCGACCCCAACATCTTCGCGGTGGCGACCGGCATCGACGAGCACAACAACTACGCGGTGGACTTCATCGAGGCGGTGAAGGACATCAAGACCCATCTGCCCCACGCCATGATCTCCGGCGGCGTCTCCAACGTCTCCTTCTCCTTCCGTGGCAACGAGCCGGTGCGGGAAGCCATCCACGCCGTCTTCCTCTACCACGCCATCCAGAACGGCATGGACATGGGGATAGTCAACGCCGGTCAGCTCGCCATCTACGAAGACATTCCGGCGGAGCTGAAGGCGAAGGTCGAGGCCGTGGTGTTGAACCTCAATGACACTGCCACCGAGGATCTGCTCGCCATCGCCGAGAAGTATCGCGGCGCCGGCGCCCAGGCCGAGGATCCGCGGGATCAGGAGTGGCGCAGCTGGCCGGTGGGCAAGCGGCTGGAGCATGCCCTGGTCAAGGGCATCACCGACTTCATCGAGGAGGATACCGAGGAGGCGCGGGCCGGGGCCGAGAAGCCGCTGCACGTGATCGAGGGGCCGCTGATGGACGGCATGAACGTGGTGGGTGACCTGTTCGGCGCCGGCAAGATGTTCCTGCCCCAGGTGGTGAAGTCGGCGCGGGTGATGAAGCGGGCGGTCGCCTACCTGCAGCCCTACATAGAGGCGGAGAAGTCCGGCGGCTCCAGCAACGGCAAAATCGTGATGGCCACCGTCAAGGGGGACGTGCACGACATCGGCAAGAACATCGTCGGTGTGGTGCTGCAGTGCAACAACTACGAGATCGTCGATCTTGGGGTCATGGTCTCCTGCGAGACCATTCTCAAGACGGCGCGGGAAGTGGGGGCGGACATCATAGGCCTGTCCGGCCTCATCACCCCCTCCCTGGACGAGATGGTGCACGTGGCGAAGGAGATGGAGCGCCAGGGCTTCAAGCTGCCGCTCTTGATCGGCGGTGCCACCACCTCCAAGGCCCACACCGCGGTGAAGATAGAGCAGAACTACTCCGAACCCGTGGTCTATGTGTCGAACGCCTCCCGCGCCGTCGGGGTGGCCCAGAGCCTGCTGAACCCCGAGCTCAAGCCCGCCTTCGTCGCCCGCATCGACAAGGAGTACGAGATAGCGCGGGATCAGCATGCCCGCAAGCAGCCACGCTCCAAGCCGGTCTCCCTGGCCCATGCCCGCGCCAACCGCCATCAGCTGGACTGGGTCGGCTATGAGCCCCCTGCGCCCCGGGAGCCCGGCGTGCAGACCTTCGAGAACGTGCCCGTCTCTGTGTTGCGCCCCTACATCGACTGGACGCCCTTCTTCCTGAGCTGGGAGCTGGCGGGCAAGTATCCCCGCATCCTCGAAGACGAGATCATCGGCGAAGAGGCGACCAAGCTGTTTGCCGATGCCAACGCCATGCTGGATCGGCTGGAAAAGGATCAGAGCGTGCGCTGCGCCGGCATCATAGGCCTGTTCCCCGCCAACGCCGTGGGGGACAGCATAGAGGTCTATACCGACGAGTCGCGCAGCGAAGTGAAAAAAGTGTTGCACCATTTGCGCCAGCAGAGCGAGAAGCAGGGCTTCCCGAACTACTGTCTGGCGGACTATGTGGCCCCCAAGGAGAGTGGCAAGCCCGACTGGATCGGCGCCTTCGCGGTGACCGGCGGCATCGGCGAGGAGGCCATAGCGCAAGCCTACAAGGCGGATCACGACGACTACAACGCCATCCTGATCCAGGCGGTGTGCGACCGTCTCGCCGAGGCGTTCGCCGAGTACCTGCACGAGCAGGTGCGAAAGCGGCACTGGGGTTATGCCCCGGACGAGGCCCTCAGCAACGAGGAGCTGATCCGCGAGAACTATCAGGGCATTCGCCCGGCGCCCGGCTACCCGGCCTGCCCGGAGCACACCGAGAAGGGCAGCATCTGGGAGCTGCTGGATGTGGAGCAGGCCATCGGCATGAAGCTCACCGAGTCCTACGCCATGTGGCCTGGGGCGGCGGTGTCCGGCTGGTACTTCTCCCACCCCGAGAGCAAGTACTTCGCGGTGGCGCAGATCCAGCCCGATCAGGTGGAAGACTATGCCCAGCGCAAGGGCATGACGCTGGTGGAGGCCGAGCGCTGGCTGGGACCTAACCTGCATTGATCAGGTGGAATGCCATAGTGCAAGTGGCTAGGAGGGAAAATGGACAAGGCAAGAGATGGCGAGATATGGCCGGATGAGGTGTTGATTGCCCGCTGTCTGGCCGAGGCGGATGACGAGGGGTTTATCGACTTCAAGGTCTTCTGCCGGGCGCTGGACGTGTCGGCCTCTGCGTTGGCCGGTTTCTTTCATGAGCGCGATCGTTTCTATGACTCGTCGGAAATGGTTGCCCTGCGTGACGGGTTGAACTTCAGGGTGGAGTGGCGTGAACGCAAGCGGCGGGACGGCACCTCCCACGAGCCCGCCCGATTCGTGGTGAAGCGGGCGCAGATCCACCGGGATCATCTCGCGTGCTTTTTGCAACGGTCGGAGCGATATATCACTCAGACAAGGGTAGATTTTGATCGGGCATTGCTGCGCTGGCGACTGGAGCAAAACGGGGCCGGCCCCCTCCATTGAATCTGCTTCCCCTTTTTATTGATATGAAGGTGATGCCTGCTCTGGGCGTGTCACCTTGCTTGTGCCAGCTGGCGTGACCTGGCCACCCGGTTGGCCCATTCACGGGTCTATGGCCCAGTGGGGATGAAGTCGTTATGAAGATTGGATTTGTCGGCCTGGGGGCCGTGGCGGAGACCGCCTATCTGCCGGCATTGCGGGCCCTGGCGCCGGAGATGGCGATCTGGGGATTCGACCCCGCCCGCAGCCTGCCGGGAGTGGACTCGCTGCCGACCCTGGCAGCCCTGCTGGCCTTGCCGCTGGACCGGCTGGTCATCGCCACTCCCTCCCTGCTGCATCTGCCAGTGCTGGAGCAGGCGCTGGCAAGCTCCATCCCCTTGATCCTGGTGGAGAAGCCTGTGGTGGCGACCCTGGCCCAGCGCACTCGCCTGCAGGCCCTGCTGGCGGATCCCGAGGTCGCCGCCCGGGTGCTGGCGCTGGATCACTGGATGGCCCGCAACGCCGTCCAGCGGCTGCTGAGTGGCGGGCTGGGGGATGAGTGGCGACCGCAAGCCGGGCAGACTGGCCCCATTTCGTCCGTCACCCTGGCCGATGTGGCCTCGGTGGAGGGCTTCCTGCTGGAGCCCTGCGGCCTCGACGAGCAGGGGCATCCCTATGCCCTCAACTTCGCCACCGGCGAGCCGGATCGGCGGATCCTGCGTCACCCCGACGGGGTGATCCTCGACATCGGCACCCATCTGCTGGCGATGATCCGCGAGCTGCTGGTGGCCCTCGGCGGGGATGACTGCCTGCATCTGGTCGCGGACGGGGTCTGCGATCGGCTTGGCCAGCCCATCCGGCGCGGGGATCTGGAGACCGCCGAGGGGCGCGCCTGTCTGCGCGGCGAGGCGGCCGGGGTACCCCTGACCCTCTGGCTCGACAAGTACGCCGGTCCCGGGGTGGAGAAGAAGGGGCTGTGCCTGCATCTCAGGGATGGGCGGCGCATCGAGCTGCTTCGCAGCGGCAATCTGGAGTGGCTGCACCATCACGACGCCGACGGGATGCGGGGCTGGCAACATGAGGGGCCACTCTATCGCGACTGCATAGCCCAAACCCTGCTGGCCCCTGTGCCGCTGGGCGGCTGGGCCGGGACCACTGCACGCCGGTTGCAGGAGGTGGTGCTGCTGCTGAGCCTGCAGCAGGGGTTGCGTGGCCCGCATTGAATCTGGTTCTGCGGTTCTTGCAGAACGCCGAATGGTGAGGGGAAAGGATTGGCGTTGCCAGTCGTTCATGGCACCTTATACTCTCCAGTCCGATTATCAGGTCTGTCATTTCCATGAATATTGCCATTTTATCCCGCGAGCCCAACAACTACTCCACCCGCCGTCTGGTCGAGGTGGCGCAGGCGCGCGGGCATCAGGTCGAGGTGCTCGACACCCTGCGCTGCTACATGAACATCGCCTCCCACAGCCCCTCCATCCACTACGAAGGACGGGAACTGGAGAGCTATGACGCCGTGATCCCGCGCATCGGTGCCAGCATCACCTTCTATGGCACCGCCGTGCTGCGCCAGTTCGAGATGATGAATACCATGGCCCTCAACAGCTCGGTGGCCATCAGCCGCTCCCGGGACAAGTTGCGCGCCATGCAGCTGCTCTCCCGTCACGGCATAGGCCTGCCCATCACCGGCTATGCCCACAGCACCCACGACGTGCCCGACCTCATCACCATGGTCGGCGGGGCGCCCCTGGTGGTGAAGCTGCTGGAGGGGACCCAGGGGATCGGCGTGGTGCTGTGCGAGACCCAGAAGGCGGCCGAGAGCGTGATCGAGGCCTTCATCCAGACCAACAACAACATCCTGGTGCAGGAGTATATCCGCGAGGCCAACGGCGCCGACATTCGCTGCGTGGTGGTGGGCGGCAAGGTGGTGGCGGCCATGCGTCGTCAGGCCCAGCCGGGGGAGTTTCGCTCCAACCTGCACCGTGGCGGCGAGGCGTCGGCCATCAAGATCACCCCGGAAGAGCGGGCGACCGCGGTGCAGGCCGCCAAGATCATGGGGCTGGACGTGGCCGGGGTGGACATCCTGCGCAGTGCCCGCGGCCCCCTGGTGCTGGAGGTGAACTCCTCCCCCGGCCTGCAAGGGGTGGAAGCCGCCTCCGGCAAGGATGTGGCGGGCAAGATCATCGATTTTCTGGAGCTCAAGGCGAGTCGCAAGCACAAGCCGGCGGAGTGAGTCCCGGACGAGAGTCAGACAGGTAAAAACAGGGCGCCCTCGGGTGCCTTGTTGCTATCTGGTCGGGTGGGCGGCGGGCTTGCCGGGGTCTCCCTTCTCCCCTTGCGGGAGAAGGGCCGGGGATGAGGGGCTATGCCTTCGCGGGTCCGGCGGTGATCATCGCCAGCCTGGCGCTGAAGATCCCATCCTCCAGCCGGGTCTCAATCTGCCAGCCCAGCTTCTCGCAGATGCGCTGGATGATGGTGAGGCCGCAGCCGTAGCCCAGGATCTGATCCGGCGCCGCCGCCGTCGGGTTGCTGATGGTGAGCACCTGACCCTGAAGCGCGATCTCGATGTGACCCTCGGCGTAGCTCAGGGCATTCTTCAGCAGGTTGCCGAGCGCAATGGCGAGCAATGAGAGGGGGGCCTGCACCTCGCTCTGCTCGTCCAGATTGAGGCGGATGTCCAGGTTCTCGCGCTGCAGCAAGGGGGCGAGGCGCGCCAGCTCCCGCTGGATCAGCGGTGCCACCCATTGCGGGGGGCGCTCGACCGCCTCCTTGCGCCCCAGCAGCAGGAAGGTCTCGGTGAGCAGGGCCATCTCGTCGCTGGCGGCGCGAATGCGGCTGGCGGCCCGGGCGGCGGGGGCGGGCAGGTCGCTCACCTTGCCGAGCAGGGCGGCCGAGCCCTGGATCACCATGTTGGGGGTGCGCAGCTCATGGCTGGCGAAGCGGCTGAACTCCTGCTCCCGGGCGAACACGGCGGCCACCTCGTGCTTGCCCGCCAGCAGCGCCAGCTCGATCTCCCGCAGCTCCTGCCAGGGGGCGTCCGGCACGAAGTCGACCTGATCCGGGGTGAGGTGGGCGACGCGCTGACGCAGCCTGTCCAGGGGCCGGGTGATGTGGCGCACCAGCCAGATGCCGAACGCTATGCAGCCGAGCAGCAGGGCCAGCCCGATCAGCCGGGTGACCAGGTGCAGCCTGTCTTCGTAAGGATCCAGGTAGTCGTCGGCGTCGTCGTTGAACACCAGATAGAGCAGGCCCTGGCCAGAGGGGTGGGCGCGCACCAGGAAGTGTTTGTCCTCCTCCCCCAGCTGGTGCTCGAAGAAGCCAGGGGTCTGGTAGGGTTTCAGCCAGGCCGGCAGGCGTCCCGCCTCCGTCCAGTAGCTTGAGAACTGGCGCGGGCTGGGGGCGGGGGCCGCCTGGCCGAGCCGCAGCCAGTCATCGTTGTAGCGAGTGACCTCGGCCTCCAGCCAGTGGCGCAGGCTGAGCTCCTCCATCTTGTTCTCGGCCACCACCATCAGCAGGCTCAGGATCAGCAGCAGCAGCAAGCCGGCACCGCCCAACGCCAGGATCAGGCGCTGGCGCAGGCTCGGCAGGCTCAAGGCTTGCTGGCTTGGGGGGGCAGGGGGGGTCATGGTTTGACCAGCCGGTAGCCCTGGCCGTGCACTGTCTCCAGCATGGGGCTGGGGAAGGGCTTGTCCAGGGCGTTGCGCAGGGCATAGATGTGGCTGCGCAGGGCGTCGGAGTCGGGCTCCTCATCGCCCCAGACGGTGTCGAGCACCTCCTGGCGCGTCACCAGCTGGGGGGCCCGTTTCACCAGCAGGGTGAGGATCTGGAACGGGATCTTGCCGAGCTTGAGCTCCACTCCAGCGCGGGTGGCGCGGCCCGCGGCGGGATCCACCTCCAGCTCGCCGAACGCCAGCGCCCCCATGTCGCTGCGGGGGCCGCGCAGGGCCAGGGCCTGCAACCGCACCTCCAGCTCCTCCATGGCGAACGGTTTGACCAGGTAGTCATCGCCCCCCGCCTTGAAGCCTGCCAGCTTGTCCTCCAGGCTGTCGCGGGCGGTGAGAAAGAGCACAGGGGTGGCGATGCCGTCCGAGCGCAACCGCTCGACGGTGCGCAGGCCGTCGAGGCGCGGCATCATGACGTCCATGATGATGACGTCGAAACGCTGCTCGGCCAGCAGCTGCAGGGCGGCCTGGCCGTGATAGGCACAGTCCACCCTGTGCCCGGCCAGCTCCAGATAATCCATGACGGTCTCAGCCACCTGGGGACTGTCTTCCACCACCAGTATTTTCATGCTCTGATCTCCTGGTTTGGGCCGAGATTTCACGGCCATTTCACACCGGATGAGACATCCTGTGTGCCAGTGTAACCCCGAGGATCCCCGATGAAGAAGTCTCTCTGCGCCCTCTGGCTATTGATTTTATTGCCCTTTGGACTGGTGCAGGCGGCCGAGTTCAAGCTGACCGGCCGCACCAGCTGGCAGCTGGGCCAGTTGATGGTCAACGGTATTCCCTTCGTGATCGATGATCAGACCCGCTTCAAGGATGGGCTGGACGAAGACGATCTCGGCGGCACCTGGGTCGATCTGGAAGGGGTGATCGAGGGGGACAGGCGGCTGGTCCGCGAGGTGGAGCCGCTGGAGGAAAAGCACGAGATGGAGCTGGAAGGGCCTGTGGCTCAGGGGCGGATCTGGGGTTATGTCACCTCGGACGACAGCCTGGCCCCCTTCGAGGGGCGCTGGCTGGAGCTGGAGTGCCGCTTCGACGGCATGCGTCTGAGCCGCTGCCGGGAGGACGACTGAGCCGCAGCACCAACCGACCGGAAAAATTGCCCGTCCAGGCCCATAGTTAAACCTCCTTGCCGGGTTGACCATGGGCCTGCTTGCTATGACCAGAACCGCCTTGTTCCTGTTGCTCTCCTTTCACGTCCTTGCCGACGAGCCCGAACTCTGGCTGGTGGAGCTGGAGCACAACGACGGTATCCGCCTGCAGTTCCAGGGGGCCGAGCTCGAGCTCGGCAGCGCCACCCTGGTGGGGGCGGCGCAGTTTGACGATCTCAGGCCCGGCATGCACCTCGCCATCCAGAGCCGGTACGGCGTGGCCGAGCAGATCCGGGTGCTCGCCACGGCGCCGGATCCGGCCCAGAGCAGCCAGTGGCTGCGGGCGGAGGACAGGCTGGTCGCCACCGCAGGAGAGAGCCTGCTGCTGCAGCAGCTGGGTGTGCTGGTGTTTGATGCCGGTACCCGCTGGGTGAACGGCAGCCGCGCCGATCTGCAACCGGGTCGCAGACTGGTGCTGAGCCGGGATGATGAGGGCCGTCTGACCGAGATCCTGATCCCCAACCCGGAAGATGAATGAAGAAATAGCGCCACAAGGTGGCGCTATTTCTGTCGCTTATTGGAAGTGTATGTTCTCGAGAGGGATCTGGATGGCGTTCCAGGAGGTGGCGCAGGGGGTCGGGCTTGGGTAGGTAAACTCGAACAGTTTCTGTTTATCCTTGTTTATCCCCTGAATGATGACACGGGTTCTATTGTCGGCTGCCGCATAGTTGATCAGAAAGTCCCCTTGGGCAGATAGCTGGTCCTGATAGATACTCGAGCAGATATCCGAATAAATACCATCGTCAAAACTCCAAATCATCTGGCCAGTTTTGTTCTGACTATCAATATCAAAGATGGCTGTCTGGCTGGTTGCGAGGTCGATGCCAGCAGGGGTGCCAGAGGGATGATTGAAACTCTTCAGACCGTTGTTGAACAGCATCAATTTCCCTTCTTTGGTGATAGATACAGCATGCTGCCCTATAGGCACTTGCCCCGAGGAGAGTGACAAGGCCAACTTTTGTAGAGAAGGGTAGGAGTACCAATGCTTGGTCTCGTCCCCCAGCAACCAGATGATCTTCCCTGTGTTGTAATCCAGTTTTACCACGAAGTTTTCACGGCTGGAGACCAGCAAGGTGTCATCGGCAGGATCATAGGTGGCTGCGTTCATGTGGAACCAGTCCACACCATTTCTGACAAAGTTGCTGGGATCATCCCCTTCCTGCACCATATATTCAGAGAATATCTTACCGAGGTCCCACTCTTTAATCACATTGCCTGACTCGTCTATCTCACTTAAAAATGACTCTATTTTTAACGCACCATCAGTTGTGCCATCGAGCTCAATCAATATACCTTTTTTGCCCGGGTCTATATTATGGTGAAAATATGCATCACTTCCCATTTTTGTGTCATTGATGACAGTGGAGTCAGTTTTTCCATAAAGTGAAATTATATCTATGGCGGCCCCGCCAGATCCCATCACTGGACGTCCAGTAATAAACATATTGTTCATAAATATCGATGCCATGGAATCTCTCTTTGTTTCCGCATCCCACCTAACTTCACCATCAATATCCATGACAATGGGATTCTTTAATCTACTTTTCAAATAAAAATAGCTATAGCTCGGTGTGGCAATTGGCTTGATGCTGATGCCAACGTTGTCATAAATACCTGCACTATCAACATAGGTGGCCGCGGGGACCATCTTCTGAAATGAGTAGATGCTGTCATCGATATATTGAATGTCTATTGTGAGTTCATTCAGATAGTCGCTGTAGAGGCCAAATATTGGAACTTGGACTCTGTTATTTGTAGAGTCAAATAGTCCATTGTTGGACAGATAGCTCCAATCATATGTGGCGGAGACAGGCTTGGCAAAATTGCCATCTTTTGTTTTTATACGGAAGGATATGTTTTTTATTTTGCCAGTATCCAGTCCATTCATATTTAATGCCGAAATAAACACTGACGTATGCTGATCATCTTCAATAACCTGTGTCGCAGGGTCATAAGCAGATTGCTCGGCCAGAGTCTTGCTGTCATTGCTACTGTCGCATCCATATAAGCCGAAGCAGCACATGCCAAGAATAAGTGTCTTTTTGTGGTTCATAATAAACATCATCCCTATGTTAATGAACAAGATTCATTGTAGTGAAAAAATCATGGTTGAGTTAAAAGATAGGCCGTATATACTGGCGCCATCTTGTCGGAGTGCTGACCGTCGAACGACGCAAAGCTGAGACCGTTAATTCGGGATCCGTGGAACCTGATCAGGTTAAGACCTGCGAAGGGAAACAAGGGTAACTTGCGAGTTGCCGCGCCGGGGGAGTAGCCACTTCCCCCTTGCCTTGAGGGGAGCCCAGGGCAAGAACAGGCGCACAGGAGGGAGGTCGTCCCGCCGCTTGCCCGTCAGGGCGGCGAATGTTCCCCGCAAGGGGGCGGGACGGCAGAGCAGGGATGATCCATCCTGCGCTCGCTCCCTCTTGAGAGCGCACCCAGATTGCAAGTTCATCACTTCTCCTCGAACTCCAGACAAGCAAACACCCATAACTTCAACCAGTTAATGTGAGTTTTGCTATGTCTACCTCTTCTGAAAACAGCAAGTCCGTGCCCGCCAGCCGCCGGGAGCAGCGCTCCAGTGCCCAGGCCTTTATCGACAACCTCAAGGGCATGGCCCATCCCAACTCCAGACGCATCTTCATTCAGGGTTCCCGTCCCGACATCCGGGTGGGGCTGCGGGAGATAGTCCTGGCCGACACCCTCGTCGGCGGCAGCAAGGAGGACCCCCAGTTCGAGCCGAATGATCCCGTGCCCGTCTACGACACCTCGGGGGCCTATGGGGACGAGCGTGCCGAGATAGACGTGCGCCGCGGTCTGCCGCGCCTGCGTGAGGCCTGGGTGCTGGAGCGTGGCGACACCGAAGCCCTGGATGATCTCAGCTCCGCCTTCACCCAGGAGCGGCTGGCGGACGAGGGGCTGGATCACCTGCGATTCGAGCATCTGCCCAAACCGCGCCGCGCCAAGGCGGGCAAATGGGTGACCCAGCTGCACTATGCCCGTCAGGGAATGGTCACCCCGGAGATGGAGTTCATCGCCATTCGCGAGAACATGGGGCGCGAGCGGGTGCGCTCCGAGCTGCTGCTGCGCCAGCATCCGGGTCAGGGCTTCGGCGCCCGCCTGCCCGAGAACATCACCCCCGAATTCGTGCGCAACGAGGTGGCCGCCGGCCGCGCCATCATCCCCAGCAACATCAACCACCCGGAAGCGGAGCCCATGATCATCGGCCGCAACTTCCTGGTGAAGATCAACGCCAACATAGGCAACTCGGCGGTCACCTCCAGCATCGAGGAGGAGGTGGAGAAGCTGGTGTGGTCCACCCGCTGGGGCGCCGACACCGTCATGGATCTCTCCACCGGCCGCTACATCCACGAGACCCGGGAGTGGATACTGCGCAACAGCCCTGTGCCCATCGGCACAGTGCCCATCTACCAGGCGCTGGAGAAGACCAACGGCATTGCCGAGGATCTCACCTGGGAGCTGTTCCGCGACACCCTGCTGGAACAGGCCGAGCAGGGGGTGGACTACTTCACCATCCACGCCGGCGTGCTGCTGCGCTACGTGCCCATGACCGCCAAGCGCCTCACCGGTATCGTCTCCCGTGGCGGCAGCATCATGGCCAAGTGGTGCCTGTCCCACCACAAGGAGAACTTCCTCTACCAGCATTTCCGCGAGATCTGCGAGATCTGCGCCGCCTATGACGTGGCCCTGTCGCTGGGCGATGGTCTGCGCCCGGGTTCCGTCTATGACGCCAACGACGAGGCCCAGTTCGCCGAGTTGCGCACCCTGGGCGAGCTCACCAAGATTGCCTGGGAGTACGATGTCCAGGTGATGATAGAGGGGCCGGGTCACGTCCCCATGCACATGATTGAGCGCAACATGACGGAGCAGCTGGAGCACTGCCACGAGGCGCCCTTTTACACGCTCGGCCCGCTCACCACCGATATCGCGCCGGGTTACGATCACTTTACCTCCGGCATAGGCGCCGCCATGATCGGCTGGTATGGCTGCGCCATGCTCTGCTATGTCACCCCCAAGGAGCACCTGGGGCTGCCGAACAAGGAGGACGTGAAGCAGGGGCTCATCACCTACAAGATCGCCGCCCACGCCGCGGATCTTGCCAAGGGGCACCCGGGCGCCCAGATCCGCGACAACGCCATGTCCAAGGCGCGCTTCGAGTTCCGCTGGGAGGATCAGTTCAACCTGGCGCTGGATCCCGAGACTGCTCGCGCCTACCACGACGAGACCCTGCCCCAGGAGTCCGGCAAGGTGGCCCACTTCTGCTCCATGTGCGGCCCCAAGTTCTGCTCCATGAAGATCACCCAGGACGTGCGCGACTACGCCGCCAAGCTGGAAGCGGTCGAGGTGAAACTGGTGGGCATGGATGGCCAGCAGGAGCGGGTGGTGGCCGAGGTGGAGAGCGGCATGCACCGCATGGCAGAGACCTTCAAGGAGAAGGGGGGCGAGCTCTATCATCAGGCGGCGGCCCTCAAAGAGGAGCGGGAAGAAGCATGAGCAGCAAGCCCATCGTCTGGACCATAGCCGGTTCAGATTCCGGGGGCGGTGCCGGCATCCAGGCCGATCTGCATACCATGCACGCCCTCGGGGTGCACGGCTGCTCCGTCATCTCCGCCATTACCGCCCAGAATTCGGTGGCGGTGAAGATGGTGGATCCGGTGCTGATGCAGACCTTCTGCGCCCAGATCGACGCCCTCGGCGTCGATCTGCCCCCGGCCGCCATCAAGATCGGTCTGCTGCCGACCCGGCTCCATGTGGAGGTGCTGGCCCGGCGGCTCGATACGATAAGCGCCCCCTTCGTGGTCTATGATCCCGTGGCCATCGCCAGCACAGGCACCCCCATGGCGGAGCCCAACATGCTGGCGGCGGTGCGCGAGCACCTGCTGCCACGCCTCTCCTTGATCACCCCCAACGGCCCCGAGCTGGAGGCCCTGACCGGCATTCCGGCGACCACCCCCGCCCTGGTAAGGGCGGGCGCGGCCAGGCTGCGGGAGCTCGGTGCCCGCGCCGTGCTGGTCAAGGGCGGTCACCTTGAGTGGAGCGGGGATCTCTGTCTGGACTACTACCAGGACGAGCACCGCGAGTTCTGGCTGGCCGCGCCACGGCTCGATACCCGCCACGGTCACGGCACCGGCTGCTGTTACGCCAGCGCCATCGCGGCTGTGGTGGCACTGGATTATCCGGTGGAGGATGCCATCACCCTGGCGCGCGCCTATCTGCAGCAAGGGCTGGCAGGGGCGCAGGGGGTGGGAGCGGGCCCAGGCCCCATCGCCCATCTCGGCTGGCCCGGGGATCTCGCCCACTTCCCCCGCGCCGTGCTGGCAGGATCAACGCTGGATCGCCGCTTCGGACTTTATGAAACAAGCAGCGCACGCCTGCCCCAGGGGCCCTTTGCCCAGACCGAACACTGTCTCGGCCTCTACCCGGTAGTGGATTCGGTCAAGTGGCTCAAGCGGCTGCTGGAAGCCGGGGTCAGGACACTGCAACTGCGCATCAAGGCGCTGCCCGCCGCCCAGGTGGCGCCGGCGATCGCCGAGGCGGTGGCCCTGGGGCGCCGCTTCGGGGCTCGGCTCTTCATCAACGACTACTGGCAGCAGGCCATAGCCGCGGGTGCTTACGGTGTGCATCTGGGTCAGGAGGACATGGAAACGGCGGATCTCGCCGCCATCCAGGCCGCCGGCCTGCGCCTTGGCATCTCCACCCACGGCTACTTCGAGCTGATGCGGGCCCGCGAACTGGCTCCGTCCTATATCGCGCTCGGCCATATCTTCCCCACCAATACCAAGCAGATGCCGTCCCGCCCCCAGGGGCTGGTGCGGTTGCACCACTACCGCGGCCTGATGGCGCAGTGGCCCACGGTCGCCATCGGCGGCATCGGCGAGGATCGCGTGGCGGCGGTCAAGGAGAGCGGGGTCGGCAGCATCGCCCTGGTCTCGGCCATCACAGGGAGCGACGACTGGCGGGGGGCCACCGCCCGCCTGCTGGCCGCCGTGGGGGCCGGGGATCCGGCGTGCTCCGCCATCCCGGCAAAGGAGGTGGCACATGCTCTCTGACGAGGCGTCGCTGAGCGACGAAGAGTACCTGAGATACGGCAGGCAACTGATGCTGGCTGAGATAGGGGAAGAGGGGCAGGCGCGGCTGAAAGCCAAGTCGGTGCTGATCGTCGGCCTGGGGGGGCTCGGCTCGCCGCTGGCCCTCTATCTCGCCGGGGCCGGGGTGGGCACGCTCTGGCTCGCCGATGGCGACACCCTGGATTCCAGCAACCTGCCGCGCCAGATCCTGTTCGACGGGGAGGGGCTGCGCCGCTCCAAGGCGGAGCTGGCCAGGGAGCGGTTGGCGGCCCACAACCCCCACGTCGAGCTGATTGCCATCAACCAGCGCCTCGATGGGGCCAGCCTGCCGGGGTTCGTGGCCGAGGTGGATCTGGTTGTCGACTGCTGCGACAACCTCGCCAGCCGCCACGCCATCAACGCCGCCTGCGTCGAGCAGGGCAAGCCCTGGATCTCGGCGGCCGCTGTCGGCTGGCAGGGTCAGCTGATGGCGCGCAGCGCCCCTGAGCATGCCTGCTACGCCTGCCTCTACCCTGCGGATACCGAAGTAAGGGAGAGCTGCCAGAGCAGCGGCATCACCGGCCCCCTGGTGGGGGTGATGGGCTCATTGCAGGCGCTGGAAGCGCTCAAGCTGCTGCTCGGGCGCCCCAGCCCGGTGGCGGGCACATTGCGCCGCTTCGATGCCCTGACCCATGAGTGGCAGTGCCTGCGCCTGCCCGCCGACCCCGACTGCCCGGTCTGCGGCAGCACCAACCCGGCCCTGAAGGATTAACCATGAAGATCCGATTGAACGATATCGAGCTGACGCTGCCCACCGGCCAGCGCCTGACTGAGCTGCTGGCGGTGCAGGAGATTGCCCCCCAGGGGGTGGCGGTGGCCCTCAACGGCGCCGTGCTGCCCCGCAGCCGCTGGCCAGAGACCCGCCTCAATGACGGGGACGAGATCCACCTTTTCACCGCCATCGCCGGAGGCTGAGATGCTGACCATAGCGAACCATACCTTCTCATCGCGCCTCTTTACCGGCACCGGCAAGTTTGCCCGCCCCGACCTGATGGCGGCCGCCATAGCGGCGAGCGGCTCCCAGCTGGTGACCATGGCTATCAAGCGCCTCGAGCCCGGCAAGCGCCACGACGACATCCTGAGCCCCTTGCTGGCCCTCGGGGTCAAGCTCTTGCCCAACACCTCGGGGGCCAAGACGGCCGCCGAGGCGGTGTTTGCCGCCCACCTGGCCCGGGAGGCGCTGGGGACGAACTGGCTCAAGCTCGAGATCCACCCCGATCCCAAATACCTGCTGCCCGACCCCATAGAGACCCTCAAGGCCGCCGAACAACTGGTGAAGGAGGGTTTCGTGGTGTTGCCTTACTGCGGCGCCGATCCCGTGCTCTGCAAACGGCTCGAAGAGGTGGGTTGCGCCGCCGTGATGCCGCTGGGCGCCCCCATCGGCTCCAATCAGGGGCTGGTGACCCGGGAGTTCCTTTCCATCATCGTCGAGCAGGCCAATATCCCCGTGGTGGTGGATGCGGGCATAGGGGCGCCGAGCCACGCCGCCGCCGCCTTCGAGCTGGGTGCCGACGCCGTGCTGGTGAACACGGCCATTGCCGTGAGTGGGGATCCGGTGGCCATGGGCCGCGCCTTCGCGCTGGCCTGCGAGGCTGGTCGCAGTGCCTATGAGGCGGGCCTCGGGGCGCGCGGCAGCCAGGCCCAGGCCTCCAGCCCGCTCACCGACTTTCTGGGGGCGCTATGAGTCATGAGGCTGGAACGATGAGTGACTTCGAGCCTTTCGCACCACCCCAAGTGCGCCCGAGTGATAGCCCCCCTCTCCCTCTGGGAGAGGGGTTGGGGGTGAGGGCTGAGGAGCCTTCCTTTATCGACCGCTGGCAGGAGCTTGACTGGGACGACGTGGGCATGCAGATCCGCGCCAGGACGGCCCTGGATGTGGAGCGTGCCCTGAGCGCACCGCGCCGCACCCTGAGCGATTTTATGGCGCTGATCTCCCCGGCCGCCGGGCCCTTCCTGCCCCGGATGGCGGAGCTGGCGGAGCGCCTCACCCGCCAGCGTTTCGGCAATACCGTGGGTTTTTACGTGCCCCTCTATCTGTCGAACCTGTGCGCCAACGACTGCTCCTACTGCGGCTTCTCCATGAGCAACCGTTTGAAGCGCAAGACCCTGAACAGCGAAGAGATCGAGCGCGAGTGCCTGGCCCTCAAGGCGCGGGGTTTCGACAGCGTGCTGCTGGTGACCGGCGAGCACGAGACCAAGGTGGGCATGGACTACTTTCGCGAGCATCTGCCGCGGATCCGCCGCCACTTCAGCACCCTGGCGATGGAGGTGCAGCCCCTGTCGCAGGCCGAATATGCCGAGCTGAAAAGCCTCGGCCTCGACGCCGTCATGGTCTACCAGGAGACCTACCACGCCCCCGCGTACGCCCGCCATCACCTGCGCGGCAACAAGCAGGATATCGCGTGGCGCCTCGCCACCCCGGATCGGCTGGGGCGCGCCGGCATCGACAAGATTGGCCTGGGGGCGCTGATCGGCCTGTCACCGGACTGGCGCGCCGACAGCTACTTCGTGGCCGAGCACCTGGCCTGGCTGGAGCGCCACCACTGGCAGAGCCGCTATTCCCTCTCCTTCCCGCGTCTGCGCCCCTGCACCGGGGGGCTGGAGCCCGAGGTGACCATGTCGGATCGTCAGCTGGTGCAGCTTATCTGCGCCTGGCGCCTCTTCTCGCCGACCCTGGACTTGTCCCTCTCCACCCGGGAATCCCCGGCGTTTCGCAACGGCGCCCTGCGCCTTGGCATCACCCAGATGTCGGCGGAGTCGCGCACCCAGCCCGGCGGCTATGCCGAGGGGGATGCAGAGGAACTGGAGCAGTTCGCCATCCACGACGATCGTCCGCTGGGTGAGGTCGCCGATGCCGTCAGGCAGGCTGGGTTGCAGCCGGTGTTCAAGGATTGGGAGGCGTTTTTGGGCCGATAGGGGCGGAGTTCGGCCAAACTCCGTGCCTGTGGCAAGCAGGCACGGCTGCGCCGTGCAATCGTAGGGTCGATTAGCCGGTAGGCGTAATCGTCCGTTCCGAGGAATGGTGTTGGCGGCAGGAGCCGTTGTGTGGTGGCACGGCCTTGCCGTGCAGGACGCGAGGCCACTGGCCTCGAAGGGGTTTCGCCCGCCCTTCGGGCTTGGGCGAGTAACTTTTCTTTGCGTGGCCAAAGAAAAGTCACCAAAAGAAAGGCCACCCCCGCCAATCCGACCGCTACGCGGTTTCCCTCGGGTCAGGTGCAAGGTCGGACGGACCGCCGCAGACGGCACATCCCTGTGCCGGCTGCGTCTGCGCCATCATCCCTGATGGCGCTCCTGACCTTGCCCCTTCCCCTCGGCGGATTGGAGGGGGAACCAAGACCGTGCCCGCCATAACCTCAGGGAAATCGTAGGGTGCAATAAGCGGAGCGCATTGCACCGCTTTTGTTTGGTGGGGAGATCGAGGTGCAATTCACTTCGTTCATTGCACCCTACGTTTTGCTTCGTTTGAACCACATTTAACAACATGTTTGATTGTGGGTTGGGCAAGGCATGGCGAATTACAAACGGGCATGGCAACCGGGGGGAACCTGGTTTTTTACGGTCGTGCTGGCTGAACGTCAGAACAACCATCTACTGGTCGAGCGGATCGATCTGCTGAGGTCAGTTGTCAGGGAGGTTCAAGAGTGCCACCCATTCCTGATCCACGGTTGGGTTGTCTTGCCCGAGCATCTACATGCACTGTTGGAGTTGCCTGAAGGGGATACCAATTTTCCGCTGCGCTGGCGTCAAATAAAAAGCAAGTTTTCACGAGGGCTCCCCAATTCAGAGGCTCGTTCAGAATCTCGCTGGCGTCGCGGTGAACGGGGCATTTGGCAGCGTCGCTATTGGGAACATTTGATCCGGGATCAGGAAGATTTCAACAATCACCTCGATTACATACATATCAACCCCGTCAAACATGGGTTGGTAACAGCCCCGAAAGATTGGCCTTATTCCACCTTCCATCGTTGGGTTCAACAGGGCAGGTATCCATTATCATGGGGCGACACCTCCATGTCAGAATATGAAGCACCATGCGAAAACAAATAAATGAAATTAACGTAGGGTGCAATAAGCGGAGCACATTGCACCGCTTTCGTAAGGATAGAGGTGTAATTCACTTCGTTCATTGCACCCTACGACTACTGCACTAAGTCACGTAACAGGGCGACTGCCTGCCGGGCGATGCCGCAGCCTTGCCGGGACTGCCGCACCCAATAGCCGATATTGCCGTAGCGATGATGGGCGGCCAGCTGGTTGATGCCGGCGCCACCCAGTAGCTGGCCGGTGGTGGCGCAGAAAATGCCCATGTCAAAGGCGCGTCCCGCCACGCGGTCCTGATCGCAGGTGGCAAACCACGCCAGCGCCTGCTCTCGGTTGAACGAGGGAGTGCACCAGCTCATCCATCTGCCGACCGTCTCGATGGATTCGTGCGCCGCGCGGACAAACTCGTCTGCATCGCCCGGCTCGAAGGGGCAAATGATGAGATTGGCGTTGGCAAGGCGCTGGAATGGCATCACTTATCCTGCTTTTTCAGGAAGTAACTGATATGCCCCGGCGGCATATCGGGCAGCTGGCCAAAGACCTCGTAGCCCTGTTTCTGGTAGAAGGGGAGGGCCTGGAAGCTGGTGGTTTCCAGATGGTAATTGGTGATGCCCTTGCTCTGGGCGTACTGCTCCATGGCGCCGAGCAGACGGGTGCCCCAGCCATCCTTGCGGATGATTTCGTCAATCCAGAGCCAGTCGACGTGCAGCCAGCCCCACTTGATGTCGGCGATGATGCCGCCGTGGACCTTGCCCTCTTCATCCTTGATAAAGCTGGCGATCCGCTCGCGCAGGTGGGTGCCTGCGTGATCCAGGTTGTAGCCTGAGAGGCCAATGCGCAGCGCTTCGATCTCATCGTCCTGAGGCGGTTGGGGTGTGGTCAATTGCATAGTGCTTCCTGCTTGATGGTGGTTGTCTCTATCGGGTTGCCGCTTCCAGCTCGGCTATCTGCCCGCGGCTGTTCAGTGCCACCTGTGCGGGCTGACCTGTTTCACCAGGCAGACAAGAAGGGGGATATCCCAACATGGCTGTCCTGGGTATGGATGTGAATGAATGGTCAGGTCTTTTCGGCGGCCATTCGCTTAAGCCCCATACCAACACTGGCAGGCGCCGTGAGCGAGAAACCGAATTGCTGATAGAGTCGATGAGCCTCCCCATCTGCCAACAAGCTGACATAGCCTGACTCCGGTACCTCGCGGGCGATATAGTCGGCGATCTCCGTCATGATCTTTTTGCCTACCCCTTGACCCTGATATTCAGGCAGCACTGCAATATCAACCACTTGATAAAATGTCCCGCCATCTCCGATGATGCGACCCATGCCGATGGCGGTCTGGCCACAAAACACCTGGACGGCAAACAGCGTATTGGGCAGACCACGCTCTGCGGCTTCAAGCGTCTTTGGGCTAAGTCCGGCTGCGGTTCGAAGATAGCGATAGGTTTCGACGGGCGGTGTTGAGTGGACGACAGTGAAAGCGGGTGTGGTCATGTTGATAACTCCAGTGGGACCTGATTGTTTTAAATTCCCATGTAACGCACTGAGCTGGTGATGGATGCGTGCTCTCCAGGGCTGTATGGGGAGGCATTTCCTCGATGCCTCCAGGTGGGCAGCTATCACCCCACCCTCTCCAACTCGCCAATGTCCCCGCCGCCGATCAAGTTCAAATTCCGGCTGATCTGCTCCACCGGCCAGTCCCACCAGGCGAGGGCGTTGAGGCGGGCTATGGTGTCGTCGTCGAAGCGGTAGCGGATCACTTTTGCGGGGTTGCCGCCGACCACGGCGTAGTCGGGGACGTCTCCTGTGACCACGGAGCGGGCGGCGATGATGGCGCCGTTGCCGACCCTGACGCCCGGCATGATCAGGGCCTCATAGCCAATCCAGACATCGTTGCCGATGACGGTATCCCCCTTGTAGGGCAGGCTACCCGGTGCGGGGGCGGCGCTCTCCCAGCCGTTTCCGAAGATAAAGAAGGGGTAGGTGGAGAAGCCGGAGCTCTGGTGGTTGGCACCGTTCATGATGAACTTTACCCCGCGGGCGATGGCGCAGAACTTGCCGATGATCAGCTTGTCGCCGATGAAGGGGAAGTGGTAGAGGACGTTGCGCTCAAAGCCTGCGGAATCCTCCGGGTCGTCGTAGTAGCTGTAGTCGCCCACCTCTATATTGGGCCCCTTGATGGTGTTCTTGATAAAGCACACCTGGGGGAAACCCTCCATGGGGTGGGGATTGACAGGGTCGGGTCCGTGCATGGGGTGCTCCTCTGGGATCTGGGCTCAGGCTACCCTAACGGAACCGGACGGCCCCTCGCCACCTTTTTGTACGGCCCGGTTCGCCAGCCTTTGTCGCCCCCGTCCCATATGCGCATCGACCCGGGGCCGGTTTGTCTCTAGCATGGAGGGGAGGCGGAGCCGGGCTCCGTCAAAATGGATGATTGACGAAGTGCGCCTTGCGCACTTCCGGTGGAGAGAAAAGATGAAGCTGCGTTCCTTGTTGATGGTGGGTGCCCTCTTGCTGGGCGGCTGTGCGGTCAATCCCTATGGGGGGACGCCTGCGCCGGTCGGCGAGCCGGACAAGCCGGTGAGCCAGCCAGAGAAACCTGTGGCCGAGCCTGACAAGGCAGAGCCGGTGCCTGCGCCCGCACCCGTGGCGCCGACCGGCTTGGCGCTCGCCATGGCGGATGCCTTTCTGAAGGCCCCCGAGGTGCAGGCGTTGAGCCTGGATGGCAGCCCTGTGCTGCTGCTGATGGCACCCCAGAACGGCACAGGGGAGCCCTTCAGTACCCAGCCCATGGCGGTGGCCATGAGCCAGCGCATTCAGGCAAACAGCGGCTTTCGCTTCGCCGATCCCGGCCAGGTGGCGGCCATCACGGGTCAGCTCGAGTACCAGCAGGGGGGCATGAACCCCGCCTCCCTGGTGCGTCTGGGCCGCCAGACCGGTGCCGGTTACATGCTCTACGGGGATCTTCTCTCCGAGGGTAGCCGCTACCGCCTCGCCATGAGCCTGATGGATCTCAAGAGCGGCGAGCTGCTCTGGAGCGGGAGCCGCTCCGCCAGCCGCTGATCCCCTCATCCCGGCCACCGAAAACGCCATCGAGCCCCTCTCGATGGCGTTTTCGTTTCAAGGCGCCAGCGTGCTCGTTGCGAGCGCCTGTCATGGGCCGAGTGGCGCCATATCCCCTCTGCGGGTACCGAAGGCGGGTCCGGGGAAATAGCCGTTCACTACCACACCTGCGGCGCAGCCACGACATTCTGGCCGTATGCGATACTGAACGGGGCGTCTATAACAGACAGCACAGGGCCCTCCCCGCAGATTAAAAGGAGCACAGATGGCTCTCTCAGTGGCACAACTCTATGAAGTGATGACCCAGTTGCCCGACCCCGTCTTCATCCTCAGTGAAGATGGTCATTACATCGAGTACATAGGCGGGGTGGAGCAGCAGTCATATCAGGATGGCAACCCCCTGATCGGCAAGCGGTTGTTCGACGTGCTGCCGGCAGACAAGGCGTTCTGGGTGATGGAGCAGGTGGCCCGTGCCCTGGCCGGCGGCCAGGTGCAGGTGGTGGAGTACGATCTCTCCCCCGCCGAGGTGGAGGGCATAGATGCCGAGGCGGGGCCCCAGGGGATGCAGCGCTTCGAGGGCAAGATAGCGCCGCTGCCCTCCCTCTACGACGGCAAGCGGGCCGTGGCCTGGATGACCCGCAACATCACCCGCCAGCACGAGCTGCAACGGCGGCTCAAGCGGCTCGGGGAGACGGATCAGCTGACCGGCCTCTACAATCGTCACTTCTTCTTCGATCAATACCACCAGAGGGTGCAGGGCCAGCCGCTCACCGGCCTCATCATGCTGGATCTCGATCACTTCAAGCAGATCAACGACCGTTACGGTCACCAGGCCGGGGACAGGGTGCTGTGCCGGGTCTGCGAGTGCGTGTCCGCCCAGCTGCGGGGGGAGGATCTGTTCGTGCGCAGCGGCGGCGAGGAGTTTCTGATCCTGCTGCCGCAGATAGACGAGGGGATATTGCTGAAGGTGGCGGAGCGGATCCGCGCCGCTGTGGCGGCCATGGCGCCGGATCCGGCCCCCGTCACCGTGAGCCTGGGCACCACCTTGATCCGCCCGGGGGAGGAACTCAGCGCCGTGCTGGCCCGGGCGGACGAGTGGCTCTATCGGGCCAAGCGGGGCGGGCGCAACCAGGTGGCCCACGACGGGGATCCCTGAAAAGCACCCGGGCTTGCAACGAAGGAGGGCGACCCTGTGTCGCCCTCCTTCGTTTGTCTGCATCTGCGTTCGTCTCAGCCAAACAGCGTCGAGATGTTCTGGCCCGCCATCAGCAGGCCTATGGCCAGCACGCTGAACCAGACCAGGGTGGCGCTCACCAGGGCGTAGCCGAGGGCGACGAAGAGACCGTCCCGCTGCAACATGCCGATGGCCAGCAGCAAGATGGCCCAGGCGGGCATGGCGTTGGTGAAGGGAATGGCGCCGAGCGGCAGCATCAGCAGCAGGGCCGCCAGCATGATCAGCAGGCCGTTGCAGCGGTTGATGGCGTAACTGCCGGTCAGGATCAGCAGGCGCGGCCGGATGAGGCGGTCGATGCGGGCCAGCAGATCCGCCCCCTTGTGCAGGGCCGGTTTGATGTGCTCGGCGGCGAAGCGCCGCTCCATCAGGACGGCGGGCAGCCAGGGCACCCGGTTGAGGGTGATGCCGACGCCGATGAAGAGGATCAGGAGCCCAAAAGGCGTGCTGACGCCGGGGATGGAGACCGGCAGCAGGAAGGGAACGGTGAGCAGCACGCAAAACAGCAGCATGCCCTGCTCCCCCACCAGAGCCAGCATCTGGCGCAGGCTGATGTGGCTCTCCTCGATGGCGTGGGCGGTGGCCCGCAGGGTATCGGAGAGCGTGCTTTGTGGGTCGTTGAGTTGCGCGGCAACCATTCCTGAGATCCTCGTCCTGTTAACGCCACCTCTGTGGCGCCGACAGCTTACGTGGCAGAGGTTAATCCCAGATGAATAATGTGAGCCGGCGCAAGCTTTGATGAAAAGAGAGGGCGGGGAACGGGGGCGGGCCGCCAAAACGGGACGATACAGCCCCCGTCAAGGGTCGGATGGAACGGGCTCTGATATGCTTTTGACGCAATCCATGCAACCGGGAGAAGAGCGTGACGCGAGCGATGATGATGCTGGGACTGTGCTTGCCGCTGACGGGCTGGGCGGCCGAGCCTGCCGCCTCGGGCTGGCAGCTGACCCCTTTCCTGGGTTACAGCTCCTCCATCGACTTCGAGGCCATGGATGAACCCGCTCCCACGCCGCACTCGACCGGCATCGACTCACTGCAAGGGGAGAGCTCGGGCAACTGGGGCCTCTTCATCAGCCGGGAGGTGGATGATCCGGGCATGGTGGAGCTGCTCTACAGCCATCAGTCCACCCCCATCTCCCCGGATCAGCCGGACAGGCTGACGGTGGATACCCTGCACTTCGCCGGGGCACTGACCCTCTCGGACAACCTGATGGCACCCTATCTCGGCGCCGGGATAGGGGTGACCCGCTTCGATGCCTATGACAGCGAGACGGCCCCCTCCATGTCCCTGGCGCTCGGGGTGCAGCCGCGCCTGGGGGAACATCTGGCGCTGCGGGCCGAGGTGCGCGGCTACGGCTCCCTGCTCAATGACGACAGCGCGTTTCTCTGCAACCCCGAGGTCTGCGCCTTCCGGGTGCGGGGGGATCTGCTCACCCAGTGGCAGGCCAATATCGGCTTGACCCTGAGGTTCTGAGCCCGCTCTTTGGGCCGGTTTATGGGATGCCGAAGATGAGACGGCTCTGGGACTCGTTGACGTCAAATTCCCTGTCGTGCACCGCGCTGGCACCCACCCGCTGCTCGCATCCCTTGGCTCATGCAGGCTCGCTGGCTGCAGAGGCCTGCGCGAGCGGCCTCAGCGAGCCCGCAGCAGCCAGCCGCTGATCCGGTTTGTCGCCAGCAGTCGGCAGGCGAGCAGGGAGAGCACCAGCAGCACCGGCACCTTTAGCAGCTCCCACCACAGCAGCTTGCCCTGGGGGCCGAACACCATCAGCCAGACCACCAGCATCATGTGCAGGCAGTAGAGACCCAACACCTTGGGGGCCTGGCGCTCGAGCCAGCAGCCCCTGCCCCAGTTTGGGTTGGCCAGCAGCAGGCCGAACAGGCCGAGCGCCCAGGGGAGCGAACCCAGCAAAAAGTCGTGACGGTTGAGGGGCACGGCGGCGAAACGCAGCAGGCCCGCAGCCTCCAGGGCATAGAGACCCATCCCCGCCACCATCAGCAGGGCGCTGCGCCTGGCATCCGGTTGCCAGCCACGCAGGCGCAGTTCGGCGCCAAGGGCTACGAACAGCAGGGAGAAGAAGGGGCCGTTGCGGGTCAGCAGGGCCCACTCCCCCCCTAGCAGCGGGCCATAGGAGCCGCCGATCAGGGCCAGCCCGTAGAGCAGGGCGCCCGCCACCAGAGCCAGTCGGGGCAGCCTGACCCGCCAGCAGAGAGCCAGCAGCAGGACGGCCAGCATCAGGGCGGGCAGGAACCAGAGGTGGATCATGCCACCCACCCACCAGGCGTTGAGAGGATCCCCCAGCTGCATCTGCCACTGGCCCGCCATGCTGGTCAGATAGCCTTCCGTCATGGCCGCGACCGGGTTGAAGGGCACCAGCAGATAGAGCAGGCTCCAGGCCAGCCAGAGCCCCAGCAGGGGGCGGCAGTAGCGCAGCGCCACCGCCATCGGCTTGCCTGCGGCGAGGGCGGGTTGCAGGAAGTAGCCGGCGCAGAGGAAGAAGAGCGGCACCGCGAAGCGGCACAGCTGGTTGATGATGGCCCCGAGCCAGAGGTAGGGGGTGCCGTCCCAGAGGGTGGGATCGAACGGATTGCTGAAGGGGGAGAGATGAATGGTCATCACGGCCAGGATGGCCAGGACTCGCCCGCACTCGATGCTGGAGATGCGCATGATGGTTTCCGACGGCTGAAACCCGGCACCCTAGCAGCCGGGCACATGCCTCTTCCAGCCGGGGGGCCGCCAACTGTGACCCCCATCGGTGGCCGGTTACCCTTTGTTACCCGGGGGATGGGCAGGGTTACCCCGGGTGGGAGGCGGATCCCGTTTTGGTGTCGGTAAAAGCCCTAGAGCAGAGCGACCAGCACTGTCGCGACGGCGCCCGTCAGCAGCAGGGCGATGCCACGGCCGGCCGGGCCGTGCAGCTTGTTCCACATCAGCAAACTGGTGAGGGCCAGCAGCAGCATGGAGAGCGCCGCGAGATCGCCGACCAGTTGCCAGGAGAGGCCAGTGCCCATGCCGCGATGCAGCCGGTTGAGGCTGGCGGCGACGTTGGCCCGCTGCAGCTCGATCTGCACCAGCAGGGTACCCTCCACATAACTGGCGGCCAGGCTCTGGCGGAGGGTGACGCCGCGCAGCTCCCAGCGCGCCGGCAGGGTGAGGGGGCCTGTGGGGGTGGGCAGGGTCCGGGCCGGGGTGATGCTGATCCGCCCCTCCTCCAAGCCCTCGGGGTAACGCTGTTGCAGCAGGGCTTTCAGTGCGTCAGGGCTCGCCAGCGGCGTGGCCAGCGTTATCTCCTCGCTCGACTTTTCGGTGTGGGGGCCGGGCAGGGGCAGCACGGCCCTGTGCTGGAGCCAGAGGCCGGTCAGGCCGTAGAGCAGCATCAGGGTGAGGGTGGCAAAGCCCGCCCAGGCGTGGATGCGGCGCACCCACTTGTTGTTGTGAAGGGGGAGTCTCTTGGGTTTCATCATGGTGGCGCATCATAAAAAAACTGGCCAGCAGAGGCTGGCCAGTTTGGCTGTGGGCAGGAGGATCAGAAGCGGTAGGCGGCGGTGAGATTCAGCTGACGGGGGCTGCCCGGCATGATCTGGGCCGCGCTGGTGGCGCTGACGAAGTAGTCGTGGTCGGTCAGGTTCTCCACGCTGAGCTGGGCATCCCAGTGCTGCCAGCGGTAGCCGGCGCGGGCGTCATAGCGGGCGTAGCCCGGCAGCACTGTGGTGTTGGCGTTGTCGGCGAAGCGATCCCCCACCGCCGTCACCCCGGTTTCCCCATACCAGCCCTGCTTGCCGCTCTGGTAGCCGGCGAACAGCTGGCCGTTCTCGCGGGAGACGTTCATCGGCCGCTTGCCCTGCAGATCCGCATCCGCCTTGACCTGCTCCGCATCCTGAATGGCGATGCCGCCGTGCAGGTAGAAGGCATCGGTGAGCTGGGCGCGGGCGCTCAGCTCTATGCCGTCGGTGCGCTGCAGGCCGGTGAGGAGCACCTTGGTGGGATCCAGCGGATCCTTGCTGCGCTTGTTGTACATCTCCAGCCGGTAGAGGGAGAGGGTGGTGGCCAGGCGGCCGTTCAGCCAGTCACTCTTCACACCCCCCTCGTAGAGCCGGGTGTGCTGGGGATCCAGGTTGTTGTTCTTGTCCCCCGGGGTGATGCCGATCAGCTCACCGCCGACCGGGGTGAAGGTCTTGCTGTAGGAGGTGTAGAAGGCGTGCTCCTCGATGGGGTTCCACACCAGGCCCAGACGGGGGCTCAGACTGGTGACCGAGAGGGTCTCCTCCTTGTCGAGGTCGTTGCGGCGGCTGGTGACGGTGAACGCGTCCCGGCGCAGGCCGCCGAGCAGGTGCCAGTCCCCCAGGCTGAGCTGATCCTGCACATAGAGGCCGTAGCCACGCACCCTGTGCCTGGCGTCGCTGGAGAGCTTCATGGCACCGTTGTAGCTGGGCAGTGAGCCCGGATCGTACAGGTTGCCCGGGGGGATAGCGGTGGCGTTCTGATAGAGCTTGGGGGTGCGCTCCTGCCAGCTCTGCTCCAGGCCCACCAGCAGGCGATGCTCGACGGGGCCGGTCTGCAGCTGGCCTTCCGCTTCCGTGTTGCTGGTCAGGTTGTTAGCCTTGAGATCCTGCTGCCAGCGGGCGCGGGTCACCTGGTCGCCCTTGACGCTGGTGACATAGGTGTTGTCGAACTGGCTGTCGAGGCTGGTGTAGCCGAGCTGCTGGCGCAGTTGCCACTGTTCGTTCAGATCCCAGGTGAGCTGGGAGCGGGTGGACTGGGCCACGTCATCGATGAAGTCGCGGCTGGTGTCGCTGTAGACGCTCTCGATGGGCACATCGGCCGGGCGACCGTTGACCCCGGGGATGCCGCGATCCGGGGTGCGATCGCTGCCGTTGCGCTCGTACTGCACCAGCCAGTTCAGCTTGTCGGTGATCTCCCAGTTGGCGGACGGGGCCAGCAGGGTGCGCTTGCTGGTCACGCCGTCGCGAAAACTCTCCTTGTCCTCCTGGGCCAGGTTGAGGCGCAGCTGCACCCGCTCGCCTGCCTCGGCATTGAGATCCGCGGCGAGGCGCTGGCTGTCGAAGCTGCCGACCCGAGCGGTGACGCTGGAGGCCTGGCCCCGTTGCGGCTTCTTGCTGACCCGGTTGACTATGCCCCCCGTGCTGCCACGGCCGTAGAGCACGGCGGCCGGCCCCTTGAGCACCTCGACCCGCTCTATGTTGCCAAGGTCCCGGGTGTACTGCATGTCGTCCCGCAGACCGTCGAGGTAGAAGTCGTTGCTGGCGTTGAAGCCGCGGATGTTGACGCCGTCGAAGCGGGTGTCGCCGCTGGCGTTGACCCCGGGGATGCCGCTCAGGGCCTCGCTCAGGGTCGGTTGGCCGTAGGCGGTCAGCTCGCTGGCGGAGACGCTCTCTATGGTCTGGGGCACCAGCTTGGCCGGGGTGCTGGTGCGGGTGGCGGTGGCCACCTCTTCGTGCTGGCTGCGTTTGCCGACCACAGTGAGGGTCTCGTCTTCGGCCTGGGCGCTGGCGCAAAGGGACAGCAAGGCGACGCCCAGCAGGGCGCGTGGGGGGTTGGGGTTATGCATCTGCGTGTGACTCTTCTAATCGACCTGTTGGCCTGAACTTATTGATTTATTAGTAATTATTAAAATGCTCCCGATGCGGGAGGGTGCTAATGATATTTATTTTCATTTGGCTGGCAAGGCAAAGATGCAAAAAGCCCACACCTACGACCAGTTTTGCGGTCAGTTGAGGCTCATTGCCCTGATGCAACGGATCGGATGAGTCTTGGTTGTGGCAAAGGGCTGGTTTACCATCCGGGTTCGGTGGCGCCGATGCCGCCCCAGGGAAACAGGAAACGGAACATGGAAGAGATCATCAGGGCAGACCTTCATAACCGGCAGCACGGCGAGGCGCTGGTCTATCTGCTCAACGAATACGCGAAAGACGAGATGGGCGGGGGCAGCCCCCTCGCCGATGAGGTGAAGGCCAATCTGGCGCAGGCCCTGGCGGCGAGAAGTGGTGCCCATGTGTTGCTGGCCTGGGTCGATGGGCAGCCGGCCGGGGTGGCCACCTGCTTCGAGGGCTTCTCGACCTTCGCCTGCCGGCCCCTGCTCAACCTCCACGACCTTGCGGTGCACCCGGATCATCGCGGGCGCGGCCTCGGCAAACGGCTGCTGGCACAGGTGGAGCGGCTCGCCCGGGAGCTCGACTGCTGCAAGCTGACCCTGGAGGTGCTGGAGGGCAACAGGGTGGCCCAGGCCGCCTACCTGGCCAGCGGTTTCGAGGGTTATGAGCTGAACCCGCAAGTGGGCCGGGCCCTGTTCTGGCAGAAGAAGCTCTAGCCTCTGTGGTTCATCCCCCCAGTGGGAGGGGAGAATGAAAAACGGCGCGCAGAGTGATCTGCGCGCCGTTTTGTCTGGGGCCGGAGTTAGAAGTCGTAACGGGCCGCCAGCTGGAAGTCATCCTTGGTGTTCAGCTTGCCGCTGTCATTGCTGTCCAGGTTGTTGATGCGGTACTCGCCGATGACCCTCAGGTTCTTGTTGAACTTGTACTGGGCACCCAGGGTGTAGTAGTCGATGGAGTCGTAGTCGGACTTGCCGCTCTGCTCCACCTTCTGCTTGTTCCACAGGGCCATCAGGCCGAAGCCGCTCTCGAAGTTGTAACCCAGGGCCCCTTCCCAGCCGGTGTGATCCTTGCCGGTGGCCAGGAAGTCGCTGCCGTCGGCATAGCTCAGGGCTGCATAGACGGCCTTGTTGTCGTACTTGGCGGAGAGCAGCCACAGCTTGGCATCCTCTTCACCGCTCTTGTCGCGGATACCCACGTTGTAGGCGGTACCCAGGGCCAGGTTGAACGGGAAGGTGTAGGCCAGGGCGGCGCCGTAGGCGGCATCGCTGTCCTTGCTAGTGGTCTCTTCGGTGTCACCGCCGTCGAACTTGTAGCTGGTATCGACCTGGAAGCCGTTGAACAGGCCGGAGTATTTCAGCACAGAGCCGGCACGGTTGGTGGCGAAGGTGTCGGTCTTGGCGCCCAGGGCGTCGTTGCCGTAGCCGTCGGAGAGGGAGACGTCGGTCCAGTCGGCCAGCAGGCCGGGGGCGCCCTTCTGGCGGCCGAAGGTGACATTGCCCCAGTCGGCGCCCACCCCGGCGAAGGCCAGGCGGGTACGCATGTTGTCGGAGTTCTCGCTGACGGTCTTCTCGCTGTCATTGACGTAGATCTGCAATTCGTACTGGGCCAGGGCCTTGAGACCCGGGTTGATCTCGCTCTCTACCTTGGCGCCCAGGCGGACGAACTGGTTGGCACCCTGCTTGTCGCTGTATTCGTTCTTGATGTCGCCATTGGCATCCAGCTCCTTCTTCTCGCCGAAGAACTGGCCGGCGTAGATGCGGCCATAGAGATCGAGCAGAGTGGAGTCATTTTTATAGACTTCGACGGCTTGAGCCTGGAAGGCGGCGGTGAGAGCCAATGCTACTACTGTCAGCTTTTTCATCATGATCCCTTGTGTTGCAAGCTTCTGTTTTAAAAGACGGGGCCATGCTAGAAGTGACAGATGACAGCGGGGTGACCGGGGTGTGAACAAGCCGTGGCGGTTTCATGTCAGCGGGATGAAAACCGGGATTTATGTGGCTGGTCGCCACTTTTGCGCGCAAAGGTTTGCCCTTGTGGTAGAATGCCGCCCGTTTTCGAGCTCCTAAGGTTGGATATGCGATGAGACGTGAACTGGCAATCGAATTTTCCCGAGTGACGGAAGCGGCTGCACTGGCTGGCTACAAGTGGCTCGGACGTGGTGACAAGAATATCGCCGATGGCGCGGCCGTTGCGGCCATGCGTCACATCCTCAATCAGATCCAGATCGATGGCGAGATTGTAATAGGCGAGGGGGAGATCGACGAAGCCCCCATGCTCTACATCGGCGAGAAGGTGGGCACGGGTCAGGGCGACGCCGTGGACATCGCGGTCGACCCCATTGAGGGCACCCGCATGACCGCCATGGGGCAGTCCAATGCCCTGGCCGTGCTGGCCGTGGGCGACAAGGGCTCCTTCCTCAAGGCCCCCGACATGTACATGGAGAAGCTGATCGTGGGTCCGGGGGCCAAGGGTGCCATCGATCTCGATCAGGCCCTGGAGCTGAACCTCAAGGCCGTCGCCAAGGCGCTCGGCAAGCCCCTCTCCCGCCTGACCGTCATCACCTTGGCCAAGCCGCGTCATGACAAGGCGATCAAGGAGATGCAGGGGCTGGGCGTGCGGGTGTTCGCCATCCCCGACGGGGACGTGGCCGCCTCCATCCTCACCTGTCTGCCGGACAGCGAAGTGGACATGCTCTATGGCATCGGCGGCGCCCCGGAAGGGGTGATCTCGGCGGCGGTGATCCGCGCCCTGGACGGCGACATGCAGGCGCGCCTGGTGCCCCGTCACCAGGTCAAGGGGGACAGCCCCGAGGTGCGTGCCCTGGGCGAGCAGGAGATTGCCCGCTGCCAGGAGCTCGGCATCGATGTGAGCAAGGTGCTCAAGCTGGAAGATCTGGCCAAGAATGACAACGTCATCTTCTCGGCCACCGGCATCACCAAGGGTGATCTGCTGGAAGGCATCACCAGCAACGGCGTCATGGCGACCACGGAGACCCTGCTGATCCGCGGCAAGTCACGCACCATCCGCCGCATCAAGTCGATTCACTTCCTGGACCGCAAAGACAGCGTGGTGCGCGACATCATTCTCTGATGAGAGTGGGTTGAACCTGCTGCAAGATGAAAAGCCCGACCGCTGCTGCCGTCGGGCTTTTTGTTGCCCTGCGTCCGGGTCTGGACTATTTGGCGGGACAGGGCGGATAAGGCTAAGGGGAATCGGGGCCCTTTGATAGACTGCTTCGCCATGCACAGGAATGCATCATATGGAATGTCGTCAAGGTTGCGGTGCCTGCTGCACAGCCCCCAGTATCAGCAGTGCCATCCCCGGCATGCCGGAGGGCAAGCCGGCCGGCGTTCCCTGTGTTCAGCTCGACCAGTGGCTGGGCTGCAAGATCTTCGGCCAGCCCGAGCGTCCTGCGGTGTGCAGCAGCTTTCGGCCCATGCAGGACGTGTGCGGCTCTCACCGCCAGGAGGCCGTCTGGCTTATCGGCGAGATGGAGCGGCTGACGGCCTGAGGCGAGGTTGTGGCTCGTCCGATGATGTGGCGATGTCCGCAACGACGTTACCTTGTCCGATTACGCCGCTGCGCGGCTAATCGAACCTACATGGCCAATCAAGCCTCCACATCCAGCCGTTCTCGTAGGTTCGAATAGCGAAGCGTATTCGAACGATCGCGAAACATGGAGAAACCCGGAATAGAAAAAGGCCGCAATTGCGGCCTCTTTTTTGTCTCCCGTGACGGGGGAGGTCAGACGTCGGCCAGTTGCAGGGCCTGACGATAGTACTCGTTGGCCTTGTTGGTGAGACGGCGCTTGTCCATCACCTGCCCGAGGGCATGGTAGAGGGTGGCATCGGGCCGCTTCGCCACTTCCTGCTCCAGCAGGTGCTGGGCCTCGTCCAGCTGGCCGGCCAGCAGGTAGACTCGCGCCAGTGCCGCCTCGGCGCCCGGCTGATCCTGGATCTTCTTGAGCAGGGTCAGCATGGGCTGATAGTCATCCAGCCTGAGCTTGGGCAGGCGGGCGAACAGCTCGGGGGAGGGATCCTTGCGCAGGGCCTCCAGCCAGAGGTCGGCCGCCTCTCTGTCGGCACCGAGCCGGCGCAGACGATCCCCGTAGCTGGCCAGCAGTGCGGGGTCCTGACGCAGCTTGCGGGGCAGCGCCTGCCACACCGGGCGCAGGGTCTCGAGGGCGCCGCTGGCGGCCTCGAGACGGCCAATCCAGGCCTGGTGCAGCAGCGCCTCTTCCTGCTGGGCGGTCAACTTGCCCACCTTGCGCAGGGCCGGAGCGAGATCGATGAGGGCCGCCCAGTCTTCCCGGGCCAGATAGACCTGGCGCAGCTGATCCAGCACCATGGGGTGGCGCGGGTGCAGGGCGTAGACGGACTCGAGCCTGCCGAGGGCGCTGTCGTACTGGCCCTGCTCTATCTGCAGCTGGGTCTGGATCAGGGTCAATGCCAGCTCCGCCTTGGGGTTCTCCTCCTGCGCCTTTTGCAGGTAGTGATCCCGGCGCACGTCATCGCCCCGGGCCTGGGCCACCTTGGCGGCACTCAGGTAGTTGAGCAGCGGGGTGTCGCTGTTGTCGGCCCCCTTGATCAGCAACTTCTCGGCCTGGTTGTAGTGTCCCTCGGCCATGGCCAGGGTGGCATTCACCGTTTGCAGGTTCGCCTTGCGGCGACGGCGGGAGCCGAACCAGCCCTGGGTCTTGCGGCGCAGGCCGAAGACCCGGCCAAGCACCCACTCGACGATGAGCAGGGCACCGTAGAAGAGTACCGCCAGGATCACGGCGCTGGTGACCGAAGACTCCACCGTGTAGTTGCCGAGCGAGATGAGCACATAGCCCTTGTTGCCGGACGCTTCGGGGCCGAAGATCAGGCCCGCGACCATCACGGCCACCACGACGATCAGACGAATCATGCTCTCCTCCTCAGTTGCCGGCCAGGATGCGTTGCAGGCGCTCGGTCAGCACCTGTTCCAGCATGGCCTGGGTCTTGAACTGATCCGGGTAGTCAAACTGGATCTGCTCGTCTTTGAGCTTGTCGAGCTCGGACTGCATGTATTGGGTCGCGCTGTTGTCGGTATCGAAGTACTGGGTCAGCCAGCGCTGGGCCTTCTCCAGGCTGTCGGTATAGAGCGCCTGCTGCTCGCGATAGACGGCGAGCTGGGCCTGCAACAGCTTGGTCTTGAGGTTCTCCCGCAGGAAGATCTCCTGCTGCGGTGAGAGCAGGGCCTCCACGGCCCCGTCGCGGCGGCGTATGGTGATGAAGTTCTCGGTGAACTTGACCCAGTTCTTCTTGAGATTGCTCTCCCACTCGTCCGGATTGGTACTGACCGCCTGATCCGGCTCGGCCTTGGCTTGTGGCATGCTCACGGTGGAGAGGGGCAGCAGCTCTATCTGGTCGGACAGCGCGGCCAGCTTCAGGGTCAAGCCTTCGCGATCGACCCGCGGCATCCCCTTGAGCTTGGTTATGTCTTCCGCCAGCGCCTTGCGAATGGGCATCAGGCTGGGGTCGTTGAGCGCCTTGATCCGCTCGTCGGCGTTGCCGAGCAATGTGATGGCGGAGACGATGTCGTGTTCCAGCCACAGCTTGCGGCCCGCCATGCGTACCAGGTATTCGGATTCGGCCAGCATCCAGTCGTTGGGGCGCTTGTCGTCGAGATCCAGCACCTTGTGCTGCAGGGCGTCCAGCGCCTCCTGCTGCTGTTGCTGGCTCTTGCCGAGGGCGCTGAACTGTTCGGCATCCTTGCTGTTGTTCTGATCCAGCTTGCCCATGGCCTCGGCCAGTTGCAGCTTGAGGGCGCCGAGTTCGGCCTGCTGGGCGACGGCATTCTGGTGGCCGTGCAGATAGAGGCCGCCGGTCAGCCCCAGGGCCAGCAGGATGGCAACGCCACCGAGGACGACGCCGGCGCCGCCCTTCTTGTTGCCGACGGCCTTGTGCTCGGGCTTGTTGTTGTCGGCCCCGGGGGCCGCAGCACTCGGCTGGACTTCTTGCTGTTCAGTCATTCCATCTTCCTCAGTTCCAGGGCGGCCACCAGAGCCTGGTTGGATGCACCTTGGGCAATCACGATACGGGTAAAACCAGCTCCCTCGGCCATCTCGGCCACCCGGGGACTGGGCACCACCAGCAGGCGGTCATAAAGCCAGGGTCGCTGCGGGCCGGGCACCAGGGCCAGCAACCGCTGCAAGAGTTCACCACTGGTGATGAGCAGGCTGTCGAGGCCGGCTGCCTGCCAGTGGCGGGTCAATGCGTCCCCGTCGAGCTCGGGGTAGTGGCGCTCGTAGGTGGCACAATAGTGCACCAGTGCGCCGCGTGAGGCCAGTGTCCGGGCGATGAGATCCCGCCCGTCGTTGCCGCGCAGGATCAGCACCCGCTTGCCGCTCACCCCTTGCAGGGGCGGCAGGGCCAGCAGGCCTTCACTGCGGGGATCGGTCGGGCAGAGGGCCTGGACACCCACCTCGCTGAAGGCATCCGCGCTCGCCTGACCGACCGCAAAGTAGTCAATATGTGGCCAGGTCAGACCAGTTTGCAACAGAAAATGATGAGCAAATTTAACGGCATGGGCGCTGACGGCGATGATGATGTCCGTTTGGGGCAGAAGTTCGGGCAGGCGGGGGAGTTCACTGCCCGGCCGGGTTTCCAGCAGCGGGCAGCACAGTGGTGCATGGCCCTGCTGGCGCAGCAACTGCACCAGCAGGGTGGCCTGGGCGGCCGGGCGCACCACCAGCGGGACCATCAGGCGGCGCTCCGGGCACATGACCATGAACCGGTCCGCGCTGCACTCATGCCCGGTAGACCTCGGCCAGAATGGCGTCGGCACCGGCGGCCAGCAGACGCTGGGCCAGGGCGTGGCCGAGTGCCTCGCCGTCCGCCAGCGGACCGCGGATCTCGTCCCGGATCACCCGGGTGCCATCCGGGCTGCCCACCAGGCCGCGCAGCCAGACCTCGTCCCCCTGCACCAGGGCATAGGCACCGATGGGCACCTGACAACCCCCTTGCAGGGCGCGGTTCATGGCGCGTTCGGTCAGCACCCGGATTCGGGTTTCGGCGTGCTCCAGCGGTGCCAGCAGGGCGTGCAGCTCGACATCGTCCTGGCGGCATTCGATGCCGACGGCTCCCTGGCCGTTGGCGGGCAGGCTCTGCTCCGGCTCTAGGAAGGTGGTGATGCGATGGGCCATCTCCAGCCGTTTCAGGCCGGCGGCGGCGAGTATGATGGCGTCGTATTCACCGGCATCCAGCTTGGCGAGGCGGGTGTTGACGTTGCCGCGCAGGTCGCGGATCACCAGGTCCGGGCGGGCGGCCCGCAGCTGGCACTGGCGGCGCAGGCTGGAGGTGCCGACCACGGCCCCCTGAGGCAGCTCGTCTATCTGCTTGAAACGGTTGGAGACAAAGGCATCACGCGGGTCTTCGCGCTCGCAGATGGTGTGCAGGCCGAGCCCCTCGGGGAACTCCACCGGCACGTCCTTCATGGAGTGGACGGCGATGTCGGCCCGCCCTTCCAGCATGGCAGTCTCCAGCTCCTTGACGAAGAGCCCCTTGCCGCCGACCTTGGCCAGCGGCGTATCCAGGATCTTGTCACCCTGGGTGCTCATGGGGACCAGTTCGACTCGCAGATCGGGATAGAGGGCTTCCAGCCGATCTTTTACAAAGTTGGCCTGCCACAGGGCCAGTGGGCTCTTGCGAGTGGCAATTCTCAGGGTTCGGGCTGCCATATCAATCAGTTGTTTCATCTTTAGTGAGGAAAACGATCTTACCACCCTTTGCATGGGCTTTCATGGCGCAGCCGGCAAAAGCGGGGCCAAGCTCAAAAAGGGTCGCTGAAATTAATTTTCATTCGCTCATTATATGATGGCAACTAATTGAAAATATTATTTTTTATTGCTTTCCATTGATACCGTTACGGGGCGTGCCAGAAATAATCCGGTGATTGTGTGCGGGCTTGTTTACCACTGCTGTTTGCATTGTTAACATGATCACACTTTTTTGACGTCTCCCCGTTTTGGTGCGTCATTTCTCTTCCCCATAGGTAGGGCATTGCTGGTAAAACTCGACACGCTGGTGGCGCGCTACGACGAGCTGAATCGTCTCAAGACGCAACGAGCGTTGGATCTCATGAGTCGCTATGGGCAGCAGGTCTTCCAACTGCTGCCTGTCATGCTGCACTTCAATCATCCCCTTCTGCCCGGTTATGTGGCAGGGGACGTGCCTCATGGTATCTGGAGTTTCGTCGCCAACGAGGCTCAGCAGGCCTTCATCCAGGATCTGTGCCAGAACGCCAACTGTCAGGGCGGCCTCAGCACCCACGACAAGTCGATCCAGGGCCTCTACTCCATGGGCAGCACCTCCTCCATCGGTCAGTGCTGCCACTCGGATCTCGACATCTGGGTCTGTCACGTGGCCGGCTTGTCCCAGGAGCGCCTCGCCCTGCTGGAGCAGAAGTGCCAGCACCTCTCCCTGTGGGCCGAGCAGCGCGGGGTCGATCTCAACTTCTTCCTGATCCCCGAAGACAAGTTCCGCCAGCGCAACGATGCCCAGATGCAGGGGGAGAGCTGCGGCAGCGCCCAGCACCTGCTGCTGCTCGACGAGTTCTATCGCAGTGCCATGCACATCGCGGGCAAGCGGCTGCTCTGGTATCTGGTGCCGGCAGAATATGACGATCACTACGACGACTACGTCAACGGCCTGTTCGCCCACGGCAAGTTGAGCCAGGATGACTGGCTCGATCTCGGGGGCTTCGACCGTATCCCCGCCGAGGAGTATTTCGGCTCCGCCCTGTGGCAGCTCTACAAGGGCATAGATTCCCCCTACAAGGCAGTGCTCAAGTCGGTGCTGATGGAGGCCTACTCCCACGAGTACCCCAACACCCGGCTGCTGTCGGTGACCAGCCGCGACTGGTTCCAGCACAACGAGGGGATGCACTACCGGCTCGACAACTACTGCCTGATGCTGGACAAGGTGACCAACTACCTGAAATCCATTGGCGACATGCAGCGCCTGGATCTGGTGCGCCGCTGCTTCTATCTCAAGGTGTGCGACGGTCTGAGCCATCCGAAGGAGGATCACTCCCCGGACTGGCGCCGGGAGCAGATGGCCCAGCTGGTGGCCTACTGGGGCTGGAGCCCGGAGCGGCTGCATCACCTGGATCATCGCCAGGAGTGGAAGGTCGAGGACGTCAAGGTGGCCTACGCCGAGTTGCTGGAGGCCCTGATGCAGAGCTACCGCAACCTCATCCAGTTCGCCCGGCGCAACAACATCAGCGAGTCCATCAACCCGGAAGACATCGGCATACTGTCGCGCAAGCTCTATGCCGCCTTCGAGAGCCTGCCGGGCAAGGTGCAGCGCATCAACCTCAAGATAGCGCCGGATCTCGGGGAGCCGGATCTCAGCCTGGTGCAGGTGCCCCACGGCCGCCTGAATCGCGCCGGCTGGTATCTCTACAAGCATTCCCTCGAACCCGCCGACATCATAGGTCGGGCGCCGCTCGAATATAACGGCTACATCAGCAAGCTGGTGGCCTGGGCCTACTTCAACGGCCTGCTGACGCCCCAGTCCAGGGTGCACCTGTTCAATCAGGGCTCGGATCTGCACATCGACAACCTGCACCAGTTCTGCCGTGATCTCTCGGGGACCTTCCCGGTCAAGTACCCTCGCGCCACCAACTTGGCCCTGAGCCGCCCCTGCGAGATCCACCAGCTCTCCATCTTCCTGAACCTGGAGACGGATCCGTCCAGTCACTGGGTGGGCCAGGTGATCGAGTTCGACGCCAATGCCGCGGATGTCTTCTCCTTCGGTCGCAACCAGGAGTGTCTGGTGGGATCCGTGGATCTGGTCTATCGCAACTCCTGGAGCGAGATCCGCACCCTGCACTTCCAGGGGGAGGAGGCGGTGGTGGATGCCCTCACCACCATACTCGGCAAGATGCACCAGGATGCCGCCGCCCCCGAGAAGATAGAGGTGTTCTGTTACAGCCAGCACTTCCGCTCCCTGGTGCGCGCCCGCTTCCAGCAGCTGGTGGCCGAGTGCATCGAGCTGCGTCTGGCCCGGGACAAGCAGCAGCTGGTCAAGACGCTGGCGCTGGGGAAAGAGAAGTACGGCATCTTCTTCGAGCGGCGCGGGGTCTCGGTGAAGAAGCTGGAAAACGCCATCGACTTCTATCGCCACATCTCCCACAACAAGCTGGATCACCTGCCGCTGCGCCTCGACAAGACCCACAGCCAGCACCTGCCCGGCATAGTCGACGCCTACGCCAGCGAAGGGCTGGTGCAGTTCTTCTTCGATACCCGGGATGCGGGCACCAACATCTATATCCTGGACGAGGCGAACCGGGTGGAGATCTACCAGCACTTCGCCGGCAACAAGGACGAACTGGTGCAGGGGGTGAACCGCTTCTACACCTCGGGCCACGAGCGATTCAGCAATGCGGGCCAGTTCAGCAACTTCAACCTGCCCCAGTATTACGAGATCGTGCAGATGGGCGACAAGCTGGAGGTGATCCCCTACCGCAGCCAGAGCCCGCAGCGGGACAATCCGGGGGCGGCCCGGGAAGTAGGGTGAGGGAAGCGGGATGATGTGCCGGTGTAGCGCCGGAAGGGATGAAAACAAACGGCCTGCATGATGCAGGCCGTTGTCGTATCCGTGATCCGAAAATCAGGCGCCGAGGCGGGCCAGCAACCAGCGACGGATGTCGGCGAGCTGGGGCCGGCAGATCTCGTGGCGCATGGGGTACTCGTGCCACTCGGGGCTGAGGCCTGCTGCCTCCAGCCGGTTCTTGGCGTCCCAGCCCATGGAGAGGCTCACCACGTCGTCATAGATGCCGTGCATGTAGCAGATGGGCAGGGCGCGGGCGGCCTCGCTCATCTCCTCGACCAGTTGCTCGGGGGCCGCCAGATAGGTGGACATGCAGAGCAGGCCCGCCAGTGGCACCGGATGGCGCAGGGCGGTGAAGGAGGCGATGACGCCCCCCTGGGAGAAACCGGCCAGCACTATGTTGCCCGGGGCGAAGCCCTCGGCCACCAGCCGATCCAGCAGGGCGGCGATACGATCGGCGGACTCGCGCACATGGGACTCCACGGCGCGATCCGCCGGATCCTCGAAGCTCTTGATGTCGTACCAGCCGCGCATCTTGTAGCCCATGTTGATGGTGATGGGCCGCTCGGGCGCATCGGGCAGCAGGTGGCGGACCGGCAGGTCGGCGGGCAGCGCAAGGGCATCGACCAGGGGTGCGAGCCCGGCGCCGGAATCCCCCAGCCCGTGCAGCCAGATCACCGCGTGACGGGCGCCCTGGGGATGCAGATCCATCATGGGAACCGAACGGGCTCGCCCGCCTGGGTGGTGCAGGCCCGGGTCAGCAGGGCCTTGAGCTCGTCGCCGAAGCGGTTGTCGATCCAGCTGTCACCGCGCAGCTCGAAGTGGAAGCCGTTCTCCCGGGTGGCCACCCAGATCTGGTGCAGGGGCTCCTGCTTGTTGATGATGACCTTGGTCTTGTTCTCGAAGCTCAAGGTCAGCACACCGCCGGCCCGCTCGCAGTCGATATCCGGATACCCCTCGTCGATAACGTCTTCCACATACTGGAAAAAGGCGTCGGTCAGGGCGTGATACTCGTGATCCTTCATCGGTTTATCCTGTTGCTTTTAACAATGTGAGTGCGATTATAGAGGGCCAAAAATTTTTTCGCAGCGAACCATTATGATTACCCAGTTCACCAAGTGCCTGTTTGCCGCGTCGCTGTCGTTCGGGTTGGCCGCCTGCGGCCTGACGGGGCCGCTCTACATGCCACCGGCCGAGCAGCCCGTCTCCACTGAGCAAGCACCGGCACAGCCCAAGACAGAGAGTACACCGCAAGCCGCCTCGCCTGCGACCGCCAAACCGGCCTCCGAGGCCGCGCCGCAATAATCTAGGAAGGAACCGCCCCCTTGGATCACTTTAACTACGACGCCGACGGTCAGCTTCAGGCCGAGCAGCTTCCCCTGCAACAGCTCGCCGACCAGTACGGTACCCCGCTGTATGTCTACTCTCGCGCCACCCTGGAGCGCCACTGGCATGCCTTCGACCAGGCGGCGGGCGACATTCCCCATCTGATCTGCTACGCGGTCAAGGCGAACTCCAACCTGGCGCTGCTCAACCTGCTGGCGCGCCTGGGCTCGGGCTTTGACATCGTCTCCGGCGGGGAGCTGTCCAGGGTGCTGGCGGCGGGGGGGGATCCGGCCAAGGTGGTCTTCTCCGGCGTCGCCAAGAGCGAGGCCGAGATGCGCCTCGCGCTGGAGAAAGAGATCCTCTGCTTCAACCTGGAGTCGGAAGCCGAGCTGGAGCGCCTGAACCGGGTCGCTGGCAGCATGGGCAAGAAGGCGCGGGTCTCGGTGCGGGTCAACCCGGACATAGACGCCGGCACCCACCCCTACATCTCCACCGGCCTCAAGCAGAACAAGTTCGGCATCCCCATCGAGCAGGCGCCCGCCATCTACCGCAAGGCGGCGGCCATGGCCCATATCGAGATCAAGGGGGTGGATTGCCATATCGGCTCACAACTCACTGAATTGAATCCCTTTATGGAGGCGGCGGACAAGCTGCTGAAGCTGATCGACGAGCTGGCGGCCGAAGGTATCCATATCCATCACCTGGACGTGGGCGGGGGTCTCGGGGTCAACTATGGCGCCGAGCAGCCGCCGCATCCGACCGAGTACGCCGAGGCGCTCAAGCAGAAGCTGGCGGGCCGGGATCTGACCCTGCTGTTCGAGCCGGGCCGCGCCATCGTCGCCAATGCCGGCGTGCTGCTGACCCGGGTCGAGTTCTTGAAGCCCGGCGAGACCCGCAACTTCGCGCTGATCGACGCCGGCATGAACGATCTGCTGCGCCCCTCCCTCTACGGCGCCTGGATGAACATCATCGAGGTGGACAGCCGCACGACCCACGAGAAGGCGCTGTATGACGTGGTCGGCCCGGTGTGCGAGACCGGTGACTTCCTCGGCAAGGAGCGTACCCTGGCGATTGCCGAGGGCTCATTGCTGGCGGTGCGTTCCGCCGGGGCCTACGGCTTCACCATGTCGTCCAACTACAACACCCGTCCCCGTGCGGCCGAGGTGCTGGTGGACGGTGACCAGGCCCATCTCATCCGTGAGCGGGAGCAACTGGCCGACCTCTGGCGTGGCGAGCATCTGCTGCCGTGATGGATGGATTTTCAGCGTTCCTCCATGTGAGAGCGTGATTAACGGTGAGACAGGAACGCGCGATGTTGATTGAATTTTCCAAGATGCACGGCCTCGGGAACGACTTCATGGTGGTGGACGGCGTCACCCAGAAGGTGTTCTTCAGCAACGATGTCATCAAGAAGCTGGCGGATCGCCACTTCGGCATCGGCTTCGATCAGCTGCTGCTGGTGGAGCCGCCCTATGATCCCGAGCTCGACTTCCATTACCGCATCTTCAATGCCGATGGCAGCGAGGTGGAGCAGTGCGGCAACGGTGCCCGCTGTTTTGCCCGCTTCGTGCGCCTCAAGGGGCTGGTCAACCGGGATCGCATCGCGGTCAGCACGGCCCGTGGCCGCATCACCCTGCAGCTGGAGGGGGAGAACCAGGTCACGGTCAACATGGGGGTGCCCCAGTTCGAGCCGGGCAAGATCCCGTTTCGCGCCCAGAAGGCGGAGAAGACCTACCTGCTGCGGGCACAGGATCACACCGTGATGTGCGGTGCCGTCTCCATGGGCAATCCCCACTGCGTCATCGAGGTGCCCTCGGTGGCCGATGCCCCGGTGGAGACCCTGGGCCCCATCATGGAGCGCCACGAGCGTTTCCCCGAGCGGGTCAACGTCGGCTTCATGGAGATGGTCAGCGCCAGCGAGATCAAGCTGCGGGTGTTCGAGCGCGGGGTGGGGGAGACGCTCGCCTGTGGCACCGGCGCCTGCGCCGCCGTGGTGATCGGTATCAGCCAGGGCAAGCTCAGGGAGCGGGTCACCGTCACCCTGCCGGGGGGCAAGCTGACCATCGCCTGGAAGGGGCCGGGTCAGCCGGTCTACATGACAGGCCCGGCCGAGCATGTCTTTGATGGCCAGATAGAGCTGTAAGCCAGTGAGCGGGCCCGCCGAGCACGTGTGCTACGGCCAGATAGAGTTATAGGCATCGAGCGGGGACCTCCTCCGCGCAGCCACAAGGTTATGTCGGGGCCCTGTGCCCCTTTTTCGGATGGATCAACCAAGTTATGAGCGAACTCAAACGGCAGGAATCACTGATGGACGAAGCCACAGTGCTGGAGTACCTGGCCCGTTACCCCGAGTTTTTCCAGCGCCACGGGGCCATGCTGGACAGGATCCGCATCCCCCATGAGCACAAGGGCACCATCTCCCTGGTGGAGCGCCAACTCGACAGACAGCGCGAGCGCATCGAGCAGCTGGAGCAGGAGATCACCGAACTGATGGGGATCGCCAGCGAGAACGAGCGGATCTTCCGGGTCTATGCGGATCTCTATGGCGAGCTGTATGGCTGCCAGACCCTGTTCGAGCTGAGCGCCGTGATGGGCAAGGCCTTCGTACAGCGGCTGCGGCTGACCGGTCTGCGCCTCTGGCTCAGCCCGAAGAAATTCCCGCTGAGCGGCCCGGAGCAGCGTTTCCTGGCGGACGGCAAGCAGCTCGACCAGTTGCTGGGCCAGCGACTGCCCGGGACGGATTACTACTTCGGGCGGCTCAACCAGAGCGAGAAGCAGGCGCTGTTTGGCAGCGACGTGCTGGTCAACTCCGTGGCCCTGATGCGGCTCGGGGATCTCGGCGTGCTGGCCTTCGCGAGCTCGGATCCCAGCCACTTCACCCCCCACAACGACACCCTGCTGCTGGGTCAGCTGGGGCGTCTGCTGCAACTGCGTCTGCCCGAGCTGGTTCGTGGCTAAGGCACCCCTCCCCGCCACCGACCCCCTGCCTCCCGCCCTGGCGGGGGAACTCACCGCCTTTATCGAATACCTGAGGGTCGAGCGCCAGCTCAGCCCTCATACCCGCAGCAACTATCAGGCCCATCTGGAGGCCATGGCCGCCGAGCTGGTCAGGCTGGGGGTCGATGACTGGGCCCGGCTCGAGGCGAGCCAGGTGCGCAGTCTGGTGACCCGGATGCACAAGGCCGGCCTGGCCCCCCGATCCCTCGCCACCAAGGTCTCTGCCCTGCGCAGCTTCTGCGACTGGCAGGTGCGCCAGGGGCGGCTCCCTGCCAACCCGGCCCGCGGCATCGTCACCCCCAAGCAGGGGCGGCCGCTGCCCAAGAACCTCGACGTGGACGAGATGTACCAGCTGCTCAACATCACCGACGAGCAGGATCCGCTGGCAGTGCGGGATCGCGCCATCATGGAGCTGATGTACTCCTCCGGTCTGCGCCTCGCCGAGCTGGTGGGGCTCAACCTCGCGGACGTGAAGCTCGACGAGCGCCAGCTCAGGGTCACCGGCAAGGGGTCGCGGGAGCGGGTGCTGCCCATGGGCAGGATGGCGGTGGAGTGGCTGCACAAGTGGCTCAAGGTGCGGCCAGCGCTGGCGGGGGACGAGGGGGAGGCATTGTTCGTCTCGAAACGCCGGCAGCGGCTGTCGGCCCGCTCGGTACAGGAGCGGCTCGACGGCTGGGGCAACAAGCAGGCCCTCAATGCCCATGTCCATCCCCACAAGCTGCGCCACAGCTTCGCCACCCACATGCTGGAGTCCTCCGGGGATCTGCGGGCGGTGCAGGAGCTGCTGGGCCACGCCGATCTCTCCACCACCCAGATCTATACCCACCTCGACTTCCAGCATCTGGCCAAGGTGTATGACAGTGCCCACCCCAGGGCCAAGCGGGATCCCGACACCCCGGAAGATGAGTGACAGCAAGGAGCCCGGGCGTTCCTGTTGATGACGCAGAGGAGAATGCATGCATTTTTACCGTCGCTGGCAGCCGGTGGCCGCCATCTCGTTCGACCTTGACGACACCCTCTATGACAATGGCCCCGCCATAGCGCGGGCCGAGCAGTGGATGCTGAGCCATCTGCGCAGCGAATACCTGGCCACCGCCATGCTGGACAAGCCGCGTTGGCTCGAGCTCAAGCGCCAGTTGCTGCTGGAACACCCCGCACTGAGCCAGGACGTCAGCCTGGCGCGCCAGCACGGCATCCGCGAGGCCATGGTGCAGGGGGGCATGGCCGCCTCCCTGGCCGAGCAGGAGGCAGCGCGGGTGTTCGCCGCCTTTCTTGCCGAGCGCTCGAAGATAGAGGTGAGCGAGGCGACTCACGCCCTGCTGGCGCGTCTGGCGGCGCACTACCCCCTGGCGGTGATCACCAACGGCAACCTGGATCTGGAGCAGGCGGGTCTGGCTGGCTACTTCACCCTGGTCTGCAAGGCGGGGGCGGGGGCCAGGATGAAGCCGGCGCCCGACATGTTCGTGCAGGTGCAGCAGGCCCTCGGGCTTGCCCCCGGCCAGATCCTCCACGTGGGGGATCATCCCGAGACGGACGTGCTGGGGGCCAGGTTGCACGGCTTTCGGGCCGCCTGGCTCAACGAGCGCCAGCTGCCCTGGCAGTCGCTGCGGTTGCTGCCGGATGTGGAGCTCGCCACCCTCGACGAGCTGGCCGGGCTGCTGCTCTGAGCCCTCTGAGGGGCAGAGAAAAAGGTGCACAGGCGAGGCCATTTATTTATTCTTGGCGCGGACTGACAAGGGAGTGCTGGGCGTGAGTGGAATGAAGAGTGTCATCTGGTTGGCCATCCCCATGGTGCTGGCGGGTTGCGATCTGTTTCGCGACCACTACCGGATGGAGTTTCGGGATGGATCCTGGCGGGATATCGCCATTTCGCCTTTCTCGGATCAGGCCCGCTGGCGCGAGGGGTGCGCCACCGGCGAGATACTGGTGGACATGACCCTGCCCCTGAAGCGGGGCAAGGTGGTCGATGGCCGCGAACAGCTGCTGATCGGCGGCGAGCTGTTCGAGCTGGAAGAGGCCCGGCTCTATCGCGGCAACGGCATGGTGCTGGGGCAGGCCCCTGACCATGTCCAGCGAGGCCTCAAGGGGCTGGATGTCTGCCGTACCCTGCGCCCCGACCGCGGTGCCCTGCCCAAGTTGAAGGGCAAGGGGTTTGGCGACTAGCCGACCCGCTGACGATACTGGCGGCAGGCGTCGCCGAAGGCGCGAAACAGCTTGATGGAGTGGGGGTTCTCTTTCGCCTTCCCCTCTGGGTGCCACTGCACCGCCAGCAGGAAGGGGGCGGGAGCGTGGCATGAATAGCCTCGATCAAGCCACCCTCGACATGGGCCAGTGGCACTGGATGTCTGCCGTACCCTGCGCCCCGACCGCGGTGCCCTGCCCAAGCTGAAAGGCAAGGGGTTCGGCGACTAGCCGACCCGCTGACGATACTGGCGACAGGCGTCGCCGAAGGCGCGAAACAGCTTGATGGAGTGGGGGTTCCCTTTCGCCTTCCACTCCGGGTGCCACTGCACCGCCAGCAGGAAGGGGGAGAGGGTGGGGGCGTGGATCGCCTCGATCAAGCCGTCCTCGGCATGGGCAAGCGGTGCCAGCCCCTCCCCAAGGCGCCTGATCCCCTGGCCATGCAGGGAGTTGACCGGGATCTGCGCCTCCCCCATCAGGTCGGCAAACCAGCTGCCGGGCACCAGGCTCACCTGGTGGCTGTGGCCATACTGCTCCTCCACGGGATCGTCCGCATCCTCCCTGTGATCCGCATAGCCGGGCTCGCAATAGACCTTCTGATGAATGTCCCCGCCCAGGGCCACGTTGATCTCCTGCATGCCGCGGCAGATGCCGAGCAGGGGCAGTCCCCGATCGAGGGCGGCACGCACCAGTGCTATGTCGAACAGATCCCTGTCCCTGTCCTGTGCCTTCTCCGGGGTCAGGTTCTCCTGGCCGTAGAGGGCGGGATCTATGTTGGATCCTGCCCCGCTCAGGTAGACCCCATCGGCGAGATCCAGATACTGCTCCAGATCAGCGGTCCCGCAGCAGGTGGGAACCAGCAGGGGCACGCAGCCGCTGATCTCCACCAGGGGGGTGATGTATTTGTGGGTCATTACCTGGTAGGCGTGGCCGCTGCGGGCCTGGGCCCCCATGGTCATCAGCACGACGGGTTTGGAACGGGAACTGGGGTTGGGCATAGGTCACCTTGGCTATCCTTGGCGGTCTCATCCTGCGCCTTGGGAAGGCCCTTGCCGCATCACTCTCGCAAGGGCATGCCTCAAGGCATGGTCATGGGATCAGGGTCGTGCCGCAGTGCCAGAATCGTCGGTCAGCCTGGGCGATGACAGCCTGGATCCCGATCCCAGTCTGCCAAGGCCGTTCAATATGTCAAACGAAATGATACCAGAATGTTAATTTCGATGATGTCTGAGCCAGCTTGAGTCCCTGCAACAGGGGCTTTAGCCGCAGTTGGCGGGCGTCTAGGGGAAATTCGTGGTGGATATATTAAACATTCGGCCCTGATGGCCGGATAGCAGAAGGGGCCCGCAGGCCCCTCGTCGATTCAGGCATTGAGGATGAACTGCTCTATCACCCTGGCCACGCCATCCTCGTCGTTGCGGGCCGTGGTGTGCTGCGCCAGCGCCTTGATCTCGTCGGTGGCGTTGCCCATGGCGACCCCGAGCCCGGCATATTCGATCATGTGGCGGTCGTTGCCCGCGTCACCCACCGCGATCACCCGGGAGGCGTCCAGACCCAGGTGCTCCGCCAGGGCGGCCACGCCGGTTCCCTTGTTGCTTCGCTTGTTCATGAACTCGAGGAAGTAGGGGGAGCTGCGCACCACTGTGTAGCGCTCATAGAGCTCGGCGGGCAGCTGGGCGATGGCGCGGGAGAGCTGGGGCTCTGGGTCTATCATCATCACCTTCATGATCTGCTCGTCGGCGGGCAGGGTGGCGAAGTCCACCAGGTTGATCGGCATCTTGATCAGCCGTGACTCGTGCTCCGTGTAGGTGCTGACCCTGGGGCTGATGAGGCCCTGGCGGACGGAGAAGCCGTGGACGTTGACCCCCAGCTCGGAGGCCAGATGGGCGATGGCGCTGGCATCGCTGCCGGTCAGCAGCTGGCTGCGCAGTATGCGTTGATCCGCGACCTGTTGCACCAGGGCGCCGTTGTAGCAGATGACGTAGTCATCCTGGCCGGTGAGGCCGAGCTCGGCCAGATAGGGGGTCATGCCTTCCAGCGGGCGGCCGGAGGTCAGCACTACTGTGACGCCCTGGTCGCGGGCGGCCGCGATGGCGGCATGGGTGCGGGGGGTTATTTGACCTTGCGGGTTCAGCAGGGTGCCATCCATATCCAATGCGATCAGCTTGTACATCTTCTCACTACCTGAGTCTGGCCGGCCCGCCCTATGGGGCCAAGGGGAGGCCGAGTGTAGCGAAAATCGCCGCCGGGATCACGCCGCCATCGCCGCAGAGGGGCCATGGCGCCTCTCAGCGCTGGCCCTGATAGGGGGTCAGCTGCAGCTGATCTTCCCGGATGGCGAAGTGGATGGGGCCGTGCTCTATGTCGACCCTGTTGTGGTGATGGGCCATCTCCACCTCGACGCCGGGGAAGAGGCGCTGGGTGGCGATGATGTCCATGTTGGCCATCAGTGCCTGCAGCTCGCGCTGCGCCTCGGCAAGCTGCTCGTCGAGGGACTTGCTCTCGTCCAGCTGCCGGGTGCGCAGCGCCTTGATCTTCTGCAGTGTCTCGGGATTGCGCTTGTCGCCGGGCTGTTGCAGCAGCCGCAGGATGAGATCCTGCAGCTTGTCGAGCTGCTCCCGGCAGGCCTGCTTGCGTTGACGCAGGGCCTGCTCCCGCTCCTTGTGGCTGAAGTAGCCGCCGAGGATCTGCAGCCGGGTCCGGTTCGCAGCCGAGGCGCCGAGCACGGGGGCCATGATGAGGCGGTTGGCGATGTTGATGCCGCCGATGAGGTGGCCCTTGCGCATGGCGCTGTCCCCGACCCTGAGGTCCTGGCCGCTGCGGCAATAGCTGTGGCTGAGCTGGCTCTGGATATGGATGTCGCCATCGGCCTCCAGCCTGGCGTACTGGGCATAGCTGGCGTGGATCTCGCCCCCGGCGTTGAGGTGGCAGAGGTACTGCTCCCCCTCCAGCTTGCGCCCTATGATGCCGTTGCGCACCGTGATGGTGCCGCCGGATTCGATATAGCCCCCCTCGACGAAGCCCCCTATCACCACGTCGCCGCTGGTCTTGATCCGCATGCCGGGCATGACGTCCCCGGTGACCAGCAGGGAGCCCTCGAACATGACATGACCGTGGCGGATGTCGACCTGCTTGACGCTCAGCACCTCGTCCACCCTCATGCCGGCACGCTCCTGGCAAGGCAGCCCGGCGCGGGTCGCCAGCAGCAGATCCGGATCCTCGGGGGAGAAGCAGGTGCCTTCTCCCGCCGTCATGGCGCTCTCCTTGCCGTGGCGGGCGGGCAGGGTCTGGCCCGTCACTGTGAAGCCGTCTATGCCCTGAGTGGCGGGGTGGCGCCGCATCAGGGGGGCGCCCGCCTTGACGGTGAGCAGGGTGCCGAGATCGCGCATGTCCACCTTGCCGTGGTCCACCTCCTGGGGCCTCAGGATCCGCTCCGCCGCCGTCTCCACCAGCCGTTCCAGGCGGGTATCCAGGCCGTGTCTGGCCGCCTTGCCCAGGGCGATGACGGGGGTGAGGCGAGTGCCGGGAGCCGCCTCGCTGGCGGCCTTGATGGCGGCGGCGAGCAGCCGCTCGCTCACCCCCTGCTTGATCGGGCTCGCCGCCACCGCCTCCTGCAACTGCGCCAGGGTCAGGGGGCTGCCGCCCCAGTCGGCGGTGATCTGGGCGCTGGCGCTCATCTGATCCTTGTCCACCAGAACGAGGAGCCGGGCGTCCTGCCGCTGGGCTATGGGCACGGGAGGGTGGGAGGGGGCGTCCGGCTGGGTCAGCAGGGTGTTGAGCAGGGCGACGGCCTGCCGGATCCCCTCGTCGAGGGGTTGATAGCGTCGGCAGTTGGAGAGCCGCAGCAGGGCCAGGACATGCTGCTCCTGGACGGGCTCGGTGAGACCCGGGGTAATGCGCAGACAGACATAGGTCATGTCTGCCGACAGCTGAAACCACGCTTTGCTTAACACCGGGATCCTCCTTCGTTGTCCCGATCCGGCTAGCCCCCCTGTGGCCGGGGGCGGGATCCTTGCCAAGAGCCTATGCCGCCAGCGCGGCCAAGAACCGCAGTATTCTGGCATTTCGCCGTCCGGGTCAACGAGCCGAGTGCAAATGGGTGAGCCGGGTTGAGGAAATCCTGTGTGACGGGGAGTGGGGCCGGTGGCGGTGGCTCGACCGCTTGCTGAGTGTCAAATGAGGTGTGTATGGCGGTATCTGCTGACTATTTCACCGACGGCGGCCCCCGATGGGTATCAAGTTCAGTGTGGCGATACGATTCACCTTGCCAGAGGCGGTTCAAGGGATTTTAATCTGCCGCCGCCCCGAGGCGTTGACGCGGGTCGCTGCCGACCCTACTGCCCTCTTGTCCAACCGAACGAGCCCCATGACCGCCCAAGGCCACCTGCTGTTTTCCGTCACCTGCGCCCTGCTTGCCCACAAGGTCGAACTCACTCCGGCCCTGGCCGAAGGCAGCCTGTGGCACATAGTGCCCATGGCCCTGGCCAGCGCCCTGCTGCCGGATCTCGATCACCCCCACTCCCTGCTCGGTCGGCAACTGCCCTGGATCTCGGGGCCCCTCTCCCGGCTGTTCGGCCATCGCGGCTTCACCCACAGCCTGCTGGCGGTCGGCCTGGGGATATGGGGGCTGGCGCAGTTTCAGGCCCCCGGCCTTCTGTCCGGGGTGATGAAGGATGCCCTCATCGTCGGCTACCTCAGCCACCTGCTGGGGGACTGGCTCACCCCCATGGGCATACCCCTGCTCTGGCCCTGGCGCCGACGCTTTCGGCTGCCCGGCCTTCCCCTCAAGAGCGGCGGGGGCTACGAGAGGGCTTTCTGCCTGCTGACCCTGGCGCTCGCCGGGTACTGGGTGCATGGGAGCGCGGGCTTAGGCACCTTCTAGCCTGGCATCAGTCGATGCGGCTGGCGGTTCTGGTCAGGGTGAGGTAGTCGGCGAGCACCGGCAGCCCCTGCAGGTGGCGGCGCAGCATGTCGAGGGCGGCGAAGGCGAGGATCCGGCGGCCGCTCTCGGGATCCGGGTGACTTAGCTTCACCCGCTGACCGATTCGCTGCCCGTCTGCGCACAGCAGCAGCGGCACGCCGTCGGGGCCTGCACTGCCTATGGTCAGGCTGGGTTCCCGTCCGCTGCATGTCAGATGGCCGAGCTCGCAGGGGAGGCTGTGGCTGAAGCTGGCCTCCAGCCCCGGATGGGGGTGGCACATGGCCAGCAGGGCGCCTCGGCTCTCCCCTTCCTGCAGGCACAGCGGCCGCTCCCCCAGCAGGGCCAGGATCTGCTGCGCCGGCTCCTCGTGGCCCCGTCCCACCAGCCAGGGGGCTATCTCTCCGAGCAGGCGTGCCTCGGCAGCATCCATGTCGGCGGCGCTGGCGCCATGGCCGATGAGTTTCAGCTCGATGAGGGGCATGGAGGAGCGGTAGCCGAGCTCGATGCCCGCAGGCCAGGGCGCCCCATCCAGCTTGTCCGAGAGGGCGGACTCCGAGATGCCGAAGGTATAGAAGCGGCGCAGCTCGGTGTCCGTCTCTTCCCCCGCCAGCGCCTTGAGGCGGGGCAAGATCTGCTCGCGCACCATCTGCTTGAACTCGAACGGCACGCCCGGGGTGAAGAAGAGCCGGCTCTGGCAGTGGCTGGCCGGGTGGCTGACCACGAAGCCGCAGGCGGTACCCACCGGGTTGTCGAGGATCTCGCAGTCCCGGGGCAACCAGGCCTGCTTGCTGTTGCTCTGGGCCATGGTGCGGCCCCGGCTGGCGTAGCGCTCGGCCATGGTGGCGAGCCAGTCGGGGAACAGGGCGAGCGGCTGCTCAAAGGCTTCGGCCGCCGCCTGGGCGGTGAGATCATCCGCGGTGGGGCCGAGCCCCCCGCACACCAGCACCACTTCTGCCCGGTCGGCGCTCTCCTGCAAGGCGGCCTTCAGATCCGCGAGGTTGTCCCCCACGGTGAGGCGACGGCGCACCTGCCAGCCTTGCTCCAGCAGCAGGGCGCTGAGCCAGGCGGCGTTGGTGTCCACTACCAGGCCGGTCACTATCTCGTCCCCCGTGCTGATGATCTCGATACGCATGCAGACTCCTTGGATGGTGGACCCCGATCAGGGCTTGTTGTGCTCGAAGTAGTAGCTGATCCGGGTGCGGGGGTTGAGGTACTCGAACACCGCCGGCGGCAGTCGCTTGGGGTGGATCACCTTGGCAATGGAGAGCTCGGCCTGCTCGAGATCTATGATGGCCGCCTCCTGGCGCGGGATGCGGGGGTCGTACACCAGCACCGCGGGGTAGAGCAGGCGGGAGGCGTTGACCGACATCACCAGCCCGACCTGGCCGTTGGAGAGCTGCACCACGCTGCCGGGCGGGTAGATGCCCATCAGGCGGATCAGCATGCCGAGGTGGTCGGTGTTGAACTGGGCCTTGCGCTGCTTGTAGAGGTTGCCGAGGGCCGAGTAGGGCACCTTGGCCTGCAGGTGGCAGAGGTTGTCGTACTCGTTGATGAGGGAGACGATCTGGGTCAGGGGGTCGAGCTGATCCCCCCTGAGCCCCTGTGGCCCGCTGCCATCCAGGTATTCGTGATGGTACTGCACTATGCGTTTCGCCGGCTCGGGGAAGTCACTGGCCAGGCTCAGCAGCTCCAGGCCGTAGCGCGGGTGCTGGGCCATCAGGTTCTGCTCCGGTTTGGTCAGTGGGCTTGTCTTGCGCAGGATCTGGCTCGGGATCTTCAGCTTGCCGATGTCGTGGAACAGGGCCCCCATGCCGACCTGGCGAATAGCCTCCGCCGGCAGCTTGCACTCCCTGGCCAGCAGCATGCTGAGCACGCTGACGTTGAGGGAGTGGAACTGGAGGCTGTTGCCATCCGCGCTGTCGGAGACCAGGTGCAGCACCATCTCGTCCACCGACAGCAGCTGCTCCGTCATAGCGTTGATCAGCTCCTGGGCCTCATTGATGGCGTTGAGGGGGCGGGACTGGATCTTGCCCATCAGGTTGCGCACCTGGGCCAGGGACTGCTGGAAATGCTTCTCGCACTGCTGCAGATCCCGGCGATAGCGCTGCAACTGCTCGATGCGCCTGGTCTTCTCCTGCTGCATCTCCTGCTGGCGCCCGACCAGATCGTCAGCGCCATCCGGTGCGGGTTGCACCCGATCGAGGGGCTTGGGGGGGGCGTCGCTCTTGTCGGGGATGATGGTCACCAGCTTGAGACCGAGCCGGCGGATCAGCTCAATCTCCTCTTCACTCTTGAGTTTGAAGCTGGAAAACAGGAAGGGGTGCTCACGCCATCCCAGTGGCAGGGAGACGTAATTGCCGACTTGCAGCCGATCGACCGAGATCTTGATTCCTGTCATGGGGTTGGGCACGAGAGACACACAGAGCCGTATGCTAGTCAAAGGCAGGGGTGAATACAAAAGGTATCTGATGACAGGATGAGCGCTTTATTATAGGCTTCTAGATGTCCAGACATATTTACCGATGCAGTACAGGGAGTCAGCATGCCGATCAAGATCCCGGACCAGTTGCCCGCCGCCGAAGTGCTGGGGCAGGAGAACATCTTCGTGATGACGGAATCCCGGGCCGTCACCCAGAACATCCGTCCACTGCGGGTGCTCATCCTCAACCTGATGCCCAAGAAGATAGAGACCGAGATCCAGCTGATGCGGATGCTCTCCAACTCGCCCTTGCAGGTGGACGTGGATCTGCTGCGCATCGACGATCGGGAGTCGAAGAACACGCCCCAGGCGCACCTGGAGAACTTCTATCACGACTTCGAGCAGGTCCGTGGCAACAACTACGACGGCATGATCATCACGGGGGCGCCGCTCGGGCTGGTGGAGTTCGAGGAGGTGGTCTACTGGCCGCGCATCGTCGAGATCATCGAGTGGTCCCATCAGCATGTGACCTCCACCCTGTTCCTGTGCTGGGCGGTGCAGGCGGCGCTCAAGGCGCTCTACGGCATGGAGAAGCAGACCCACGGCGAGAAGCTGTCAGGGGTCTATCGTCACCACCGCCTCGACGAGCACGAGCCGTTGCTGCGTGGCTTCGATGACGAGTTCGTCGCGCCCCACTCCCGCTATGCGGCCTTCGACGGGGATCTTATCCGTGCCCAGACCGATCTGCAGATCTTCGCCGAGTCCGAGGAGGCCGGCGTCTATCTGGCGGCGACCAAGGATTGCCGCCAGGTGTTCGTCACCGGCCATCCCGAATACGATGCCCTGACCCTGGACGGGGAGTACCGGCGGGATCTGGCGGCGGGCCTCACCCCCGTCATCCCGGTCAACTACTACCCGGGCGACAATCCCGATCAGACCCCGCGCGCCAGCTGGCGCAGCCACGGCCACCTGCTGTTTTCCAACTGGCTCAACTACTACGTCTATCAGCTCACCAGCTATCGGCTGGAGGACATCGGCAAGGTGTTCACTTACGAGCAGCCCAAGGGCCAGGTGTAGGGCCGGCGCACCCGTAATGGCTGAAAGAGATCGGCAAGGTGCTCAGCTATAAATCGCCCAGGAGTCAGGTGTCATAGTGCCGGCTCACCCGCTATGGCCGGAGGAGATCGGCAAGGTGTTCAGCTATAAGCCGCCCAGGAGTCAGGTGTCATAGGGCTGGAGGAGATCGACAAGGTTTTTACCTGCGAGCACTCCAAGGCTCAGGGCCCCTTTCAGTCGACCCCAGCCAGGTGTCGCCCCCGGGTGTCGAGCCAGTGACGGTGGCAGGCCAGGGTGAAGGCGCCGGGCCGCCTGGCCCGGATGGCGGCCATGGCCTCCGGCTGGGACTGGCCAAGGGCCATCAGCAGCAGGGCCGCCACCAGCCCGGTGCGACCGCTCCCTCCGTGACAGTGAATGGCCAGGTGTCTGCCCTCGCGCAGCAGGGAGAGCAGTTGCGGCAGCACGGGGAGCCAGGCTCGCTCGAAGGCTTCATCGGGGGCCTCATCGTCCGCTATGGGCAGGTGGAACCAGGCCATGCCCCTGGCCTCGACCAGTGAGCCGAGGGAGCCTGCGCCGCGTGCGGCCAGCTCATCCTTCGTCATCAGCGTGAGCACTCCGCCGGCACCGGCCAGCTGCAACTGGGCCAGGGCGAGCGGCATGGCAACCTGCTGGTTGCCGGGGCAGGGGGTGAGCAACAGCTGGCCGTCGAGGCGCGGAACCTCCAGGCTCCAGAAGGGGTGGGCACTGAGCATGAGGATCCTTGTCGGTGCTAGTCGGGTGTCAAACGAATTTGTTGGCCCCCTGTTTGAGTGCGGCACAGCATAGAGGGCGCGGGTGCGATGTCAATCTGCGTTGTGTTCGGCCCGGTTTACGGGCAGAGTCTAAAAAAATAGAGCGATGGAAGGAGTAGAGATGAGAAACCTGGATCAACTGGACTTGGACATCCTGGCCCATCTGTTTCGCGATGCGGGCATGACCAACAAGGATTTGGCGGCCCTGGTCGGGGTGGCTCCCTCCACCTGCCTGGAGCGGGTGCGCAAGCTGCAACAGGACGGGGTGCTGAAGGGCGCTCACTGCGAGGTGGATTATCAGGCCCTGGGCGGCCATATCCAGGCCATGGTCTCCTTGCAGCTGGCGCGCCACAGTCGGCAGATAATCGATGCGTTTCGCGATGCCATCCTGGCGTTGCCCGAGGTGATCAGCCTGTTTCACATGGGTGGCAAGGATGATTTCCTGGTGCACCTCTGCGTCGCCGACACCGAGCACCTGCGCAACTTCGTGTTTGATCACTTCACCTCCCGGGAAGAGGTGGTACACCTCGAGACCTCCCTGGTGTTCGAGCACAGGTTCAGCCGATCCCTGCCCTGTTTCACCCATCCCTGAGCGCCAGGGGGTAGAAAAAAACCGCCAGCTGGCGGTTTTTTCGTTTCTTCATCCCGTCAGTTGAGGGCCAGCCTGTCGTCCGGCGCCGTCTGGTAGAGCCCCTGCTGGTAGGCCAGGTTGCCCCAAAGCACCAGGCCCAGCGCGGCATCCTTCATGGCATCCGGCTGCGGGGCCGGGGTGAGGGTCTCGCTGGCATCGTCATAGATGAAGCCTTCCGCCGCCCGCTCCGGCTGCAGTATCACCACGTCCTTGCCCCGCATCAGGGCGAAGTTCTTGTCGTACTGCATGATGGCGCGCCCCGGCCAGTCTGCAGGCATGCGGGTCAGATCCTTGCCCAGCATGGGGTAGTCGGCACTTATGCCCATCAGGGAGAGCAGGGTGGGCGCCATGTCGATCTGGCTGACGATGCGCGGATCCTGTTTCGGCGCTATGCCCTCTCCCACTATGACCCCAGGGATATGGAAGCGGGGGATGGGTACCAGGCTGGCGCCGCCGACCCGGCTGTCGTGATCGGCGATGACCAGGAACAGGGTGTCCTTCCAGTAGTCCGATGCCTTGGCCCTCCTGAAGAACTCGCCGACGGCGTAATCCGCGTACTTGGCGGCGTTGTTGCGGGTCGCCTTGGGCTGTTCATAGAGGGAGATGCGGTCGTCCGGGAACTCGAAGGGATCGTGGTTGCTGGAGCTGAACACCAGGCTGAAGAAGGGCTTGCCCTGCCTGTGCAGTGCCTCGAAGGTGTCGTTGGCCTTGGCCATGAGATCTTCATCCGAGGCGCCCCATGAGCCCTCGAACACCGGGTTCTTGAAGTCCTTCTGCTCGACTATGGTGGTGAAGCCATTGCCGAGGAAGAAGCTGCGCATGTTGTCGAAATGGCTCTCGCCGCCGTAGATGAAGCTGGTGTCATAGCCCCGCTGCTTGAGCAGATCCGCGATGGTGAAGAAGTTGGTCTGGCTCTTGCCGAGCTTGACCACGGCCTGGGCCGGGGTCGGGGTGAAGCCGGTCAGTACCGCCTCTATGCCGCGCACCGAGCGGGTGCCGGTGGCGTAGAGCTGCTCGAACGCCCAGCCCTCCCGGGACAGCGCATCTATGTTGGGGGTGAGCGGCAGGCCGCCGAGGGAGCCGACAAACTGGGCGCCCAGGCTCTCTTGCAGCAGGATCACCAGGTTCTTCGGCTTGCCGCTATGGCTGGCTTCGTTGAAGGTCTGGCTGGGTTGTGTCTCGGAGCTGAAGTCCTGGTCGGGGCGGCCGCTCTCCTCGCGTACCAGCGCCAGGATCCGCTCCCTGGGCAGTTCCCCGTAGAATTCGCCGGCACTCTCCTCGTTGCTCATCTGCTTGATGGCGAAGAAGAGGGAGTAGGCGGAGTTGACCGTCAGGGCGTTGACCAGGGGATCGCTGGCGAATGCCACCATGGCCGGGTTCAGGGCCCGGTGCCCCAGACTGGAGCGGGCGCCGAGGAAGCCGATGGCCAGGATCAGCAGGGCGAAGGCCGGGCGCAGATACCAGCGCGGGAAGCTCAGGTGCCGCATCAGGCGCCCGCTCAGCCACCAGCCACCCCCCAGAGTCAGCAGGCTGAACACAAGGGCCAGCAGCAGTTCGCCCTTGCGCCCCGCCCACAGCATGGCGAGCACCTCCTTCGGGTAGATGAGGTATTCGATATAGAGGCGATTGGGGCGCACCCCGTATTCGGTGACGAAGGCGGGGGTGGAGATCTCGAGGAAGAGCATCAGCCAGAGCCCCAGGGTCAGCCAGACCCGGATGAGTTGCAGCCAGGCGCGGCCCAGGGCATGGGGGCCCGCCAGCAGCAGGGTGAAGACGGTGGGGACGCCCCACAGCCAGCAGAGGGTGGCAAGGTCGACCCGGATACCTTGCAGCAGCAGTTGCGACCAACCGGCGACGGCGTCGACCCGCTCCTGTTGCCAGAGCCCCAGGCCTGCCCGGCTGGCGGAGAGGGCGATGAGCGCGATCACCGAAAAAATGGCGATGGGCCAAAATGGACCCAGCCAGTGTCTTATTTTTGTCATTGTTTTTCCTGATAAAGCCTGTTTTTTTGATGCCCATCCGAGGACAGCTTTTTTTATATTGCAGGGTTATGACAATGGGGGCGGGGAAAGGTTGCGGCGCAGGGGACCACTGGATGCTATTGATAAAATTGATTTTTTAATGAGGGATCCCGGGGGAGCCCAAAGACAGCATAAATGACTGGGCGTTGTGTGATCCCCACGGCAAAGCGCGGCGGGGGGCTTGCCTATAATGGCGCCGGATTTTCTCAATCGGAGCCGAAGGGATGCCGGTCTTTATCGATGTGGAGTATGTGCACGGTTGGTGCCTGTTCGTGGTGCTCTCGGACGGCACCACCGGGGTGCTGGACCTGACCCCCTGGCGCAGCCAGCCCCTGTTCGCTGCGCTGGACTCGGAGCGGCGTTGTGCCCTGGTCTTCATCAATCGTCGCCACCAGCTGGAGTGGCCCTCGGGCTGCACCCTGTCGGCCCAGGAGGTCTATCACCTGATTGCCCCCATCGACGAGCGCGAGGCCTTCCCGGATCGCAACCCGGGCTGAGAGTGACGGGCTAACTCGTTGAGCCAGGTAACGTTTTCAGTCACAGACCCGCCCTGGCGAGGCCGTTATCATGGCCTCAGGGTGGCGCATTTTGCGCCAGCACCACAGCGGGAAGATAACAATGAAACAAGGAAGGTTGCGCCATGGCGGCCTGATCGGGGCCGCCTTGTTACTGACAGCGTGCGGCAGCGGCGGCGGGGGTTCCAGCAGCGAGACCCAGCCCCCCGTGGTCAATCCGCCTCCCACCTCGGACAGTCGCGCCTGCTACGGCGATGATCAGCCCGCCTGCAACCTGAGAACCTATCAGGTGATGGTGGAGTCCTTCGTCGATGGCGACGGCAGTGCCAACTACGGCGTCGGCTACGGCCCCTCCAGGCACAACGGCGATCTGCAGGGGATCATCGACAGCCTGGACCACATCAAGAGCCTCAACGTCAACGCCATCTGGCTCACCCCTGTGTTCGACTCCTGCGCCGGTCAGGCCGGGGACGATCGGCTGGATGCCACCGGCTATTTCGCCTGCGACTTCTTCAACGTGGATCCCAACTTCGGCAGCAACGCCCAGCTCAAGACCCTGGTGGACGCGGCCCACCAGCGCGGTCTCTACGTCTTCCTCGACGGCGTGTTTGGCCACGTCAACAGGGTGGGGGTGAGCAAGCCCTCGCCAGAGGGCCGCCTGCCCGCCCTCAAGAGCGGCGGTGCCGGTTATCCGGGCCAGCTGGTGGATTACAGCCAGCCCGAGAGCCTCGCCTACTTCAAGGAGGTGGCCCGCTACTGGGTCCAGCAGTACGGCATTGACGGCTGGCGCCTCGATCAGGCCTATCAGCTGGGGCTGGACGACTGGCGCGCCATTCGCACCGAGGTGGCGCAGGCCAGCGCAACGCGCAAGGCGGCCGGCCAGCAGTGGGGCACTCTCGGCTACCTGGTGGGCGAGGTGTGGAAGGGGGCCGACGAGATCCGCGCCCAGGCGTATGGCAGCAGCGACAACCCGGCGCTCTCCTCGGCGTTCGACTTCCCGCTGCGCTATGGCCTGGTGCAGGCGCTGGCGGTGGAGGAGTCCGGCAAGGGCGGACAGGGGGCCGGCGTGCTCGACGCCAGCTGGAACAAGGTGGAGAACTACCCCAACCACGCCATGCCGAACCTGATGCTGGGCAACCACGATCTGGTGCGCTTCGGCGATCTGCTGGAGCGCGGCAACTTCAACCAGGCGGACTACTGGCAGCGCCACAAGGCGGCCTTCAGCTTCCTGGCGGCCCGCTCCGGCCCCATCACCCTCTACTACGGCGAGGAGTTCGGCGACGAGGTGCCGGGCTTTGCTGCCCAGGTGGGCGGTGACTGTGCGGCCCAGGGACTGTGCGACGATCACGTGGCCCGCAGCGACGGCAAGGTGCCCGGTGTCACCGGCTTCGTGCCGAGCGGCGAGCAGAGCGATCTGAAGCAGTGGCTGAGCGAGTTGCTGGCTCTGCGTGCCGCCCACCCCGCCCTCTACCAGGGGGAGCGAGTCAAGCTGGTGGCCGAGGGCAGCGTCTATGGCGACATCAAGCAGACGGCGGCGGAACAGATCGTCTATCTGCTCAACGTTTCAAGTACGCCCCAGAGCTACAGCCTGCCTCTGGCCAAGCTGCGCAGCGGCAGCGCCCTGGTGGATCTGCAGAGCGGCGAGCGCCTGGCCATGGGGGGCAGCAGCCTGACGGTGGACCTGCCGCCCCTCAGTGGCCGCTTCCTGCTGTTGCAATGAGACGGCAGACAGCAAAAGGGCTCCCGCGGGAGCCCTTGTTGTTGCCAGCTGGCGGCAGGGTCACTTCTCGAGACCGCTGCCGAGCTCCTCCTGACGGGGGCTGGCCGGCGCGCCGCGCTCGTTGCCGTTGCGCCAGTGCTCCAGCCGGTTGTGCACGCCACGGCGCAGGCTCTTGAAGCTGGTCTCCAGGTAGTGAACCCCCACCAGGATCCCCAGGGTCACGCCGGTGAGCAGCACGGCCTGGTGCAGCATTCCCATGCCGATCAGGGCGCCGAGGGCGGCCAGCATCCAGATGGTGGCGGCCGAGGTCACCCCCAGCACCTGACCATCCCGGGTCATCATGACCCCGGCACCGAGGAAGCCGATGCCGGTGATGAGCTGGCCCAGCACCCGGGCCTGATCCGCAGACTGAGGGCTGACGGCGGCGCCGATGGCGAGAAAGCAGTAAGTGCCGAGCACGATGAGGGAGGAGGTGCGAATGCCGACCGGCTTGCCGTGCAACTGCCGCTCCAGCCCCACCAGACCGCCACACACCAGACAGGCCAGAATGTTGTTCCAGCCAAGGGGCGCTATGTCCCACCACTGCATTGTCATCATACCCACCTCTGCCGATCCTGCTTGTTATCCTGCCGCGCTCTGCCCCCGGTTCTCCAGCCGTTGCCGGAAGGCCCTGGCCAGGCGCTCGTAGAGATCTTTGGCCTCTCTGTCTTCAATATCGCCACGTATCCAGGGATTGTCGATGATTTCCAGCAGCACGCAGCCCTGGCCCTGCTGGCGCAGATCCACCCCGAACAGGCCGTTGCCGAGCTGGTGCACGGCGCGGCGGGCGGTCTGCAACACCCGCTCCGGCACCTCGGTGAGCGGTAGCGCCTCGATCCGGCTCATGTCGAGGGGGTGCTTGCGTCGGCGGATGCGGTTGCCCGGCTCCGGCCGGTAGCGGCGGCAGGCGAACAGCGGCGAGCCGTCGAGAAAGCCGATGCGCCAGTCGAACTCGGCGGGGATCCGGCTCTGCACCAGCAGCAGGGCGGAGCGGCCCAGCCCCTCGTCCAGCAGGCGGGCGAGCTGGGTCTCGTCGCTCGCCATGGCGAGATCCCGGCCCTGGGCACCGTCGGGCACCTTCACCATCAGCGGCAGGCCGAGGCGCTGCACCAGCTCGTCCACCTGGTGGCGGCCACGGCGGGTCACCACCATGGTGGGGGGCATGGGCACGCCGCTGCGCACCATCAGCTCGTAGAGATAGAGCTTGTTACTGCAGGCGAGGATGGCACGGGAGCTGTCGATCACCGGCATCTTGAGCTGCTCGGCGCGGCGGGCGAACTCGAAGGTGTAGTGGCCGACCGCGGTCTCGGCTCGCAGCCAGAGGGTGTCGAACTCCGGCAGCCGCTCGATGGCGGAGGGGGCCAGTATCTCGGCCTGGATCCCCTGGGCGGCGGCGGCCTGGATGAAGCGCTCTATCGCCAGGGCATCGCTGCTGGCCCGGCCATCGTTCTGATCCATCAGGATGGCGAGCTGATAGAGGGGCGCCGTCTGCTCCTCGCCCCCGGTGCCCACCAGCGCCTGGGCGTGCTGCACCATCAGTGCCTTCTCGCTCGGGCTCAGCGCCAGGGGAGAGAGGCTCTGCTGCTGGCGCACCGACCAGCCGTGACGACCTCGCTTGAGGGTCAGCTCCTGCAGCGGCAGTTGGCTCAGGCCGTAGTAGTAGCGGGCCAGCCCCGCCAGCTCGCTCTGTTCGCACTGGCCGAAGATGGCGCGCACCCGGATCCTGTCCTCGCTCTGGCGGGTCAGCCAGCCCTGCAGCTTGCGCCACAGCTTGGCCGGTGGCTGCTGGGGTTGCAGCCGGCTGATGGCCTGCAGCCCCGGCAGGCAGTGGTGGCTGCGAGCCTGGGCCAGCAATGAGCAGTAATAGCCCGCGCTCAGGTGCTCCAGACTGCGGCAGAGGTTGATGATGCGGGGGCGGCCGCCGGTGGTGGGCACGCCGTGTTGCAGATAGGTGCGGGCGGTCAGCAGATAATCGGCATGGCAGGGCCAGTCGCCCAGCTCGTCGACGATGACATAGGTACTCATATTTTCGGCTCCACAGAAAGGACTGCCCGAGAAGGCAGGATCCCCAGTGGGCTTCGATGCACCGACAAGCACGACAATGGCGCGAGGGGAAACAAGAGGTTACAGTGCCTAATATTCTGCCTTGGTAACTTGTGATACAAGTCGCATTTCTGGTGCTGAGGATAAATAACCGAACAAGGACTCCCCGTGTTGACCGTGCGCGCGGCCCGAACCGATGATCTGGGCGCCATCGTGAAGCTGGAACGCTACTGTTTCCCCCCCGAGGTCGCCTTCGGCCGCAGCCGCTGGCACTATCTGCTCAGCCATGCCAGGGGGCGCACCCTGCTGCTGCTGGATGAGAAGGCGCAGTTGATGGGCTACCTCAGCGTGCTGGAGCACAGGGGCTGGGACAGGCTCATCATCCAGACCCTCGCCATTCGCTGGACGGTGCGCCGCCAGGGCTGGGCCCGGCGCCTGCTGGAGCAGGTGATCCGGGAGGGTCGGGAGGCGGGCTGGGGCGCCGTCCGGCTCGAGGTCGCCGATGCCAACCCCGAGGCCAAGACCCTCTATCACGGGCTGGGGTTTCGCCCAAGGCTCAGGCTGCCGGATTACTACGGCCCGGGCCAGCATGCCCACCGGCTGGTGCTGGCGCTGAAGCAGGCTTGAGAAAGGAGAGAGGATGAGCTGCGACGACTGTCTGGCCACCGCCATCAGGGCCAAACTCGGGCGTTGCCCGATCTGCGCCATCCAGACCTTCGTTATCGGGGCCGTGGGCTGGCTGGTCTGGTGGTGGTGTGGCGCCGACACCTCGGTCAACGCCCTCACCGGCCTGCTGTTTGCCCTGGGGGGCAGCGGCCTGCTGCTGCTGCACCTGTCGGTCTTCCTCTGGCGCAAGGTGACGGGACGCGAGCTGGATAATGAGTGAATTCTTTTTGTTTCAACCAGATAAATAACAATGGAGGTTCAGATGATCGCAATGGTAACGGGCGCCTCGTCCGGGTTTGGTGAGGCCATCAGCCGTCTGCTGGTGCAGGCTGGTTACAGGGTGATAGGCACCGGTCGCCGCGCCGAGCGGCTGGCCGCCCTGGCCGACGAGCTGGGCGAGCAGTTCCTGCCGCTGGCGTTCGACGTGCAGGACAAGGCCGCCACCCGCTCCGCCATCGCCGGGCTGCCGGCCGAGTGGAGCGAGGTGGATCTGCTGGTCAACAACGCCGGGCTGGCGCTCGGGCTCGAGCCCGCCCACAAGGCGGATCTGGAAGACTGGGAGCAGATGATCGCCACCAACATCAGCGGCCTGACCTTGCTCACCCGCCTGCTGCTGCCGGGCATGGTGGCGCGCAATCGCGGCCACGTGGTCAACATCGGCTCCATCGCCGGCACCTACCCCTATCCGGGCGGCAACGTCTACGGCGCTACCAAGGCGTTCGTGAAGCAGTTCAGCCTGAACCTGCGGGCCGATCTGGCGGGCACTGCCCTCCGCGTCACCAACCTGGAGCCCGGCCTCTGTGGCGGCACCGAGTTCTCCAACGTGCGCTTCCACGGTGACGACGCCAAGGCGGCTACCGTCTATCAGGGGGTGCAGGCCATCCAGCCGGAGGACATCGCCAATACCGTGCTCTGGGTCAGCCAGCAGCCCGCCCACGTCAACATCAACAGCATAGAGATCATGCCGGTGGCCCAGACCTTCGGCCCGCTGCAGATCAGCCGTCGCTGAACCCCGTCTCGCCGGGATGAGAAGAGGCACCCCCGGGTGCCTCTTCTCGCTCTGTTTTCTATCCCGCCCGCCGCCCCCGTCTGGCGCCATCCACCCTCTATCCCAGATCGCTGCCAGCTGGTGGTCAAGTTGGCCTGCAACTTGCTGAGTCATGGTGATTGGCGGGGAGTGTCTCCCCGGACGCCGGTTTGGCCGGCAGCAGCTTGGAGCCTTCATGGACATCAAACCCTATGGTCAGCAACTCGCCCAGAGTGCGTCCCACAGCCGTGCCCTGACCACCCTCAGTGGCGATGACAGCCAGCAGGGGAGCTGGGATCAGCAGGTCAGCCTCTCCAGCCAGGTGCTGACCGGCAAGGCGCAGCAGGTACTGACTTACGAGCATCTGGCCAGAAGCGGCAAGAGCGCCTCCCTGGCCGGGAGCGCCAGCAATACGGTGGTGCAGCAGCTGGTGGACAAGGCACTCGGCTTCGATCGCAAAAAATTTGACGATCTCGAGAGCCAGATCAAGGGGGTGGCCGACAACAAGACGCTCTCGGCCGAAGAGCGGGAGACCCAGACCCGGGCCCTGACCGAGCAGCGTGATGCCATGCTCAAGGCGGCCATGGACAGGCTCACCGGCAAGTCGTCGAGCGGGCAGAGCACCCAGGCCTGACACTGCCGACTCGAACGGCAATCTTTGGTGTCGGATGGGCAATGTTTTGCCCCGGATGCCGGGGAAGGATAAAGCAGGGAGCGCCAGCGCCCTCCCTGCCGCAGACGGTGTGCCTCAGGGCTGTTTGGGCACGATTCCTATGGCGATGGCCGTGGTCTGGACGGCCTTGATCTGATCCCCCTTGGCGATCAGGGCGAACTGGGCCGGATCCTTCACCTTGAGGGTGAGGGTATTGTCCACCCCCTTGACCCTGATGGTCTGCTGCGCCTTGTCGACGTCGATGACGTCGGCATAGATGGTGACCTGCATGCCAGCCCCGGCGCCCGGTTGCTGGCCGGCGGCCGCCTTGCTCCCCTCTACCTCCACCACCCGCTTTCTCACGCCGGCTGTGCCCTTGAGCAGCTCGAGATCCAGCAGTTGCAGGTAGCGCAGCGCCACCACGTCCCCCACCTTGAGGTTCTGGAGGTTGGTCACCTCCTCCCCGGCGACCAGATCGAAGGTCTCGCCTTCGGCATTCTTCAGGCTGATCTTGCGGGTCGCGAGATCGAGGGCGGTGACGGTCGCCTCGGCCTTCACCTCTTCTGCCAGGCTGGCCTGGCCCGGAGTGACGGCCACATTGGCGGTCACCTCGGCGGCCTGTATCAGGGGATTGACACAGAGAGTGAGCACTCCTGCGATCCATGCGTGCTTCAGTTTCATGATTAGACCCTATGGCTGGAAAACAGAACCCCGTGAGAGGCGTCAGGATGACGACATGGCGCGGCGCCATGACGGAGCAGGGGAGTGAGCCCCCTGCTCCAGTGACACCATAGCAAAGTCACACCTGAGTACCATCATGCCAAAGAGAGCGCATCACCATTTTGATGGCTTGCTCCCGTTTTTGACCTGATGGGATGACGGCATGGCGCGGCGCCATGAGGGAGCAGGGGACTGCGCCAGTGACACCATGGAAAGTCATGCCTGAGTACCATGATGCCAAAGGGGGGCATCACCATGTTGATGGCTCGCTCCCGTTTTTGACCTGATGGGATGACGGTATGGCGCGGCGCCATGAGGGAGCAGGGGACTGCGCCAGTGACACCATGGAAAGTCATGCCTGAGTACCATGATGCCAAAGGGGGGGGCATCACCATGTTGATGGCTCGCTCCCGTTTTTTGACCTGATGGTATGGCTGGCGCACAATCCCCCTGCATGCATTCAACCGAGGGCTCTGCCGTGTACAACTTCCAATATGCCAATCCCACCCGCGTCTGTTTCGGGGAGGGCCAGATAGCCACGCTGCCGGAGCTGATCCCGGCGGGCAGCCGCCTGCTGGTGCTCTACGGCGGCGGCAGCATCAAGCAGAACGGCGTCTATGAGCAGTTGACCCAGGCGCTGGCGGGCAGGGAGTGGCTGGAGTTTCCCGGCATAGGTGCCAATCCCCAGTACGATCAGCTGATGGAGGCTGTGGACCTGGTCAAGCGCGAGCGCATCGACTTCCTGCTGGCGGTTGGCGGTGGATCCGTGGTGGATGGCACCAAGTTCGTGGCCGCCGCGGCCTGCTTCGAGGGGGAGGATCCCTGGGACATCCTGCTGGAGAAGGCGCCGGTCAAGGGGGCGCTGCCGCTCGGCTGCGTGCTGACCCTGCCTGCCACCGGCTCCGAGAGCAATCCCGCCGCCGTGGTGAGCCGGGGAGAGGCCAAGCTCTCCTTCTACAATCCGCTGGTGCTGCCCCGGTTTGCAGTGCTGGATCCCACCACCACCTACAGCCTGCCGGTGCGTCAGGTAGGCAACGGCGTGGTGGATGCCTTCGTCCATATCCTGGAGCAGTACCTCACCTTCCCGGTGGGTGGGGATGTGCAGGACCGGCTGGCGGAGGGCCTGCTGCAGGTGCTGGTGGACAACGGCCCGCGGGCGCTGACGGAGCCCACCAACTATCAGGTGCGGGCCAACCTGATGTGGGCCGCCAGCCTGGCCCTCAACGGCCTCATCGGGCGCGGCGTGCCCCAGGACTGGTCCACCCATGCCATAGGTCACCAGCTCACCGCCCTGCACGGGCTGGATCATGCCCAGAGCCTGGCGGTGGTGCTGCCCTCCTTGCTGCGGGAACAGGCGGCCCAGAAGCAGGAGAAGCTGGCCCAGTTCGCCGAGCGGGTCTGGCACTCCCGCCGGGAGGACAAGGCGCTGCGCATCGAGGAGGCCATCATCCGCACCGAGCAGTTCTTCCAGCAGATGGGGGTGGGCACCCGCCTCGCCGACTACGGCCTGAACGAGAGCTGCATCCCCGCCATCTGCTCCAACCTCAAGCGCTTCGGGCTGACCGCCCTGGGTGAGCAGCAGGACATAGATCCGGACAAGGTAGCGCGGATCCTTTCCCACGCTCTGTAAGTCTGGGGCTCCAGCTCCTGGCGACAGAGAGAGTCGGGCAATAACAGTGGCGCGGATCCTCTCCCACGCGCTCTAGACCCCGGCTTCCGAGCTGAAAAGAAAACGCCCCGAGTTCGGGGCGTTTTGCATGCTGTGGTGAGGTGCCGGGGCTCAGGCCCCCTGATCCAGCTCGCGCTCCAGGGCTGCCGCCTTCTGGCGGGCCGGGTGGGTATTGAGCCGCTGCCAGTAGGCCTCAAGGTGCGGGAACCGGGCCAGCTGGCCGGCTTGGGCCAGCAGATCCACCAGGAAGGAGTTCATGATGTCGGCGCCGGAGAGGCGATCCCCCACCAGATAGCGGCGGCTTGCCAGCACCTCGTTGAGATAGCCCAGCACCTTGGCGCACTCCGCCTGGGCGTAGCCCGGCAGGAAGCGCATCGGGCTGCCATCCTTGCGCACGAACATGTCCAGCAGCAGCGGCAATATGCCGGAGCTCTCGGCGAAGTGGATCCATTGCAGGTATTCGGGGTAGTCGGGGCTGTCCGTGGCTGGCGCCAGCCGCTCGGGGGCGTGGCGGGTTATCAGGTACTCGGTGATGGCGCCGGATTCTGCCAGCACCCGGCCGTCGAACTCGATGACCGGCGACTTGCCGAGGGGGTGGATGGCCTTGAGTTCGGGCGGTGCCAAAAAGGTGGTGGCGTCGCGCTGGTAGGCCTTGATCTCGTAGGGCAGGCCCAGCTCCTCGAGCAGCCAGATGATGCGCTGGGAGCGGGACTTGTTCAGGTGGTGCAGGACTATCATGGGAACCTCGATTCGGTGGCGGGATTGGGTGTACGAAGGGGCGAGGCAAGTGGTTCACCGGCAAACAAAAAAGAGCGGGCAGATGCCCGCTCCGTGCCGACTCAGGCTTCCAGCGCCTGATCCAGATCCGCCAGTATGTCTTCGATCGCCTCGATCCCGACCGACAGCCGGATCATCTCCGGCTTGACCCCGGCCTTGGCCTGCTCGTCTTCGCTCAGCTGGCGATGGGTGGTGGAGGCGGGGTGGCAGGCCAGGGACTTGGCATCCCCGATGTTGACCAGCCGCTTGAAGATCTTCAGCGCATCGTAGAAGCGCACCCCCGCCTCGTACCCTTCCTTCAGACCGAAGGAGAGGATGGCCGAGGGACGGCCGCCCATGTACTTCTCCGCCAGCGGATAGTGGGGGTGACCCGGCAGACCAGCGTAGCTGACCCAGGCCACCTTGGGGTGATGCCTGAGGTGGTGGGCCACCCGCAGGGCGTTGTCCACGTGGCGCTCCATGCGCAGGCTCAGGGTCTCCAGCCCCTGCAGCAGCAGGAAGGCGTTCATGGGCGCCAGGGCCGCCCCCGTGTTGCGCAGGGGCACGGTGCGCACCCGGCCGATGAAGGCGGCCGGGCCAAAGGCCTCCGTATAGACCACCCCGTGATAGGAGGGCTCGGGCCGGGTGAGCTGGGGGAAGCGCTCGGCGTGATCCGCCCAGGGGAACTTGCCCGAGTCGACGATGACACCGCCCAGGGAGTTGCCGTGGCCACCGACATATTTGGTGAGGCTGTGCACCACTATGTCGGCGCCGTGCTCTATGGGTTTGCACAGCACCGGGGTGGCGACCGTGTTGTCGACGATGAGGGGCACGCCGCGGGCGTGGGCCACCCTGGCGAAGGCCGCCAGATCGACGATGTTGCCCGCCGGGTTGCCGATGCTCTCGCAGTAGACCGCCTTGGTCCTGTCGTCGATGAGGGCGGCGATGGCCTCGGCGCTGTCATCCTTGGCGAAGCGCACCTCGACCCCGAAGCTCGGCAGCATGTGGGCGAACAGGGTGTAGGTGCCGCCATAGAGCTGGGGGGTGGAGACGATGTTGTCGCCGGCGGCGGTCAGCGCCTGAATGGCGTAGGTGATGGCGGCGGAACCCGCCGAGACCACCAGCCCGGCGATGCCCCCCTCCAGGGCGGCCATCCGCTGTTCCAGCACGTCGTTGGTGGGGTTCATGATGCGGGTGTAGATGTTGCCGGGCACCGCCAGGTTGAACAGATCCGCCCCGTGCTGGGCGCTGTCGAACTCGTAGGCCACCGTCTGGTAGATGGGCACGGCCACCGCCTTGGTGGTGGGGTCGCTGGAAAAGCCGTGGTGCAGGGCCAGGGTCGCATCTTTCATCACACACTCCTTGTTGGACGTCGTCGCCATTATGGATGGATAGACGTCCAATCTAGCAGGCCCTGTGCCGATGTAAACCACCCAATCCGGCAAAGCATTGTCAGGGGCTTGCAGTGATCCTGCCGCGCCCTTTCCCGTCCGGAGTCCTGGCCCGATCAGAGGCGGCGACGATACTCCCTGTCGTCTATCTGCTGCATGTCCCACTGCATCAGGCGGTTGAGCTGCTGCATGGGATCCTCGATCAGGGTCAGGGGGCGGGGCTGGATCCGGCGGAAGTAGCGGCGCATTCCTTGCTGGATCCGGTTCGGTGCATGGGGGTTGGTCTGGCTCATGATGGTGCTCCTGTGCTGTGGTGCTCACGTTCGCCAACAGTATTGAGCTAAAATGAGGAAGTAAAAACTGACGACTTTATTGACAAGGATTTCCTCTTTTATGCCCAGCCGCCGCCTCTACCAGCAATTTCAACGGCTCGCCCAGCAGCTTGGCTGCGATGAGCGGGAGACCAGCCTCGCCGAGGTGGCGGATCTGCTCTGCTGCACCCCGCGCAACGCCCGCCTGCTGCTGCGCCGCATGCAGGATCAGGGCTGGCTCAGCTGGTCGGCGGAGGCGGGACGGGGGCGGCGCTCCCGGCTCATATTGCTGGACAATCAGGAGAGCCTGACTCGCCGCCGCCTGCGGGATCTGCTGAGCCAGGGGCAGCTCGCCCAGGCGGTGCGGCTGGCGGAGGGGCGGCTGGACTTGCTCACCCCGCTGCTCATCGAGCAGCTCGGTCAGGCCACCCGGGAGGGGCGCCAGATCCTGCGGGTGCCCTACTACCGGCCGCTGCCCCACCTGCTGCCCACGGATCCCCTGCGCCGCTCCGAGGTGCACCTCAGCCGCCAGATCTTCAACGGCCTCACCCGGCGAAATGAGGAAAATGGGGAAATCGAGGGGGATCTGGCCCACCACTGGGAGTGTCTCGGCCCCTGTCACTGGCGCTTCTACCTGCGCCCGGCGGTGCGCTTTCACCACGGCCGCGAGCTGGCGGTGGAAGATGTGATGGAGAGCCTGCTCGGCCTGCGGGATCGCCCGCTGTTTGCCCACCTCGCCCGGCTGGAGAGTCGCTGGCCGCGCACCCTGGATCTGCACCTCGACAGCCCGGATCCCCTGCTGCTGCACCTGCTGGCGGAGCCGGTGGCGGCCATCCTGCCCCGCGAACTCAAGGGGGAGGCGGGCTTTGCCCTGCACCCGGTCGGCACCGGCCCCTACAGGGTCACCGCCAACGATCCCCTGCAGCTGTGCCTTGCGGCCTTCGACGACTACTTCGGGCTGCGGGCCCTGCTCGACGAGATCGACATCTGGATGCTGCCGGAGCTGGCGGAGCGGCTGGAGAGCCACCTGCAGCTGGGGCGCGACAGCCCCGAGCTCGGCACCATGCGCGGCGAGTCCGAGCTGGAATCGGGCTGCTACTTCCTGCTGCAGGACGACAGATCCCTCCCGCTGCAGGATCCCGCCCTGCGCCAGTGGCTGACCCGGCTGCTCAACCCCATCGCCCTGATGGGGCGGGTCGCCCCCGAGCTGCAACGGGGCTGGACCAGTGCCCTCGGCCTGCTGCCCCACTGGCGCGAAGCCCTGCCCGCCGAGGAGCCACAACCTGCGCTGTTGCCGACCCGGCTGGTGCTGGCCTGCTTCAACCAGCATCTGGAGTTCAACGAGTGTGCCAATGCCATGGCCAGCCTGCTGGCAGAGCAGGGGATCCGGCTCGAGGTGCGCACCCTGGATTACGGCCGCTGGGTGAGCGGGGAGGATCAAGACGTGGATCTCTGGCTCGGCACCCTGAACCTGGAGCATGAACACGCCTTCGCTCCCTACGCCTGGCTGCAGGGCACCCCCTTGCTGCGCCGGGTATGGGGGGGCCAGCAGGCCCTGTGGCAGGGATTGACGCAGTGGCGCGCCAGCGGCGCCGAGCCAGGCCCGCGGGCCTTGCTGGCCGAGGTGCAGCGCCAGGGCTGGTTCGTGCCGCTGTTTCATCACTGGCTGGAGCTTGAGAGCCGGGTCGGCGTGCACGGGGTGCGGATGACGGCCCTCGGCTGGTTCGATTTTCGCAGCGCCTGGCTCAGACCCGAACAGGGGATGGCGGCGCCGGAAACCGGAGGCGGCTCCCACCCGGATGCCGGGACGCTTGAGTCATAAGGGTTGGCGCGCTAGCCTGTGCGCGGTCCCACGACAAGGAGTCGATATCCATGCTGGAAATGCAGATCCAACCCCGTTTTCAAGAGACGGACGCCCTCGGCCACATCAACAATACGGTGCCGGCGGTCTGGTTTGAATCGGCCCGTGATCCCCTGTTCCGCCTCTTCTCTCCCGAGCTGGATGTGCACGACTGGCATCTGATCATCGCGGGCTATGCGGTGCAGTTCAAACGGGAGCTGTTCTATGGCCAGCAGGTATTGATCAAGACGGGGGTGCGGCGCATCGGCACCAGCTCTTTCACCCTCTGGCAGGAGGCCTGGCAGGGGGGCGAGCTGGCGGTGACCGCCGAGACGACCCTGATCCATTTTGACTACCAGACCCGTCAGTCCATCCCCCTGAGTGACGCGCACCGGGAGGGGCTGAGGGCCTGGCTGGTAGAGAGTTAACCTGGCCTTTTGGCCATCACAGGACACTTATGCGCAAGACAGCGATCGCCCTGAGCCTCGGCTTGGGACTGGGACTCTGCTCCCTGCCTTCTCTGGCCACCACCCTGGCCGAGCAGTTCACCCTGATGGAGAAGGGGGCCGACTATGGTCTCGACACCCGGCTGTTCAGCCATGACGGTGTGGACATCAAGGCCTGGATCGACGGGGTTCCCGTCATCATAGCCGTGCCCATACTGAACGAGCAGGGCAAGCAGGAGGGGGAGAGCCGCTACTACTTCAAGGGGGGCAAGCTGTTCGGGGTGAAGGAGCCCGCCGCCCAGTTCGCCTTCGATGACGGCGGCAAGTTGACTCAGTGGCTGGATGAGAAGGGGCAGCCAGCGGAGTTCGTCAGCAAGATGAGCATGCAGCAGCGGGAGGCCTGGCTCACCAAACGGGCGGCCGAGCTGAGCGCGCTGTTCGTGCCGAGTCAGGCGGAGCAGCAGGCCGGCGAAGGCAGCGTCAAGCTGAAGGGGGTCGAGCTGACCCGGTGGCTCTGCAACGGCAAGCTGATGGCGCTGGCCAAGGGCGACAAGGTGACCTTCGAGCAGGCCAGGCTCAAGACGGGCGCTGAGGGCATGAAGGGGGAGGTCTCCCTGCGCCAGGAGAAGGGGTGGCAGGATCTCTGCCTCACCTGCGAGGTACAGGGCACCCAGGTGACCCGCCTCACCTGGCAGCCGCTGCCGGGTGCCAACAAGCCGCAATGAGTGCGGTGACAGCATGAAGCGAGGGGGCCGTCGGGGCCCCCTCGCCATTTATGGCCGCTCCCCGAGTCTCTGCCGGGTCAGCGCCTCCACCCGCCGCCACTGCCCAGGCTCGAACCAGCGCGCCAGGATCGCCTGCTGCTGCTCGGCCCTGTCCAGGGGGAGCAGGGGCTCGAGTTCCGCCAGATAGCCCGCGAGCTGCCGCTCGAACCCTTGCTGGCTCTGCGCCAGCTGGCGCAGCCGATCCACCGCCTCAGGCCCCAGCTGTTCCAGCAGCACGGCGTCCCGTTCGGCGGGGGGAAGTCGCTCCAGGCGCTGCAGATCGCCGAGCAGGCGACCGTTGGCCTCGGCCTCCCTGAACCACTGGGGCTGCTCCGCCAGCCAGAGCGCCAGCTCTTCCCCCAGCATCACCCTGTCGGCGGCGTCGGCCTCTGCCAGCGCCTTGCGCCTCAGGGTCCACTGCTCCATCAGCCTCTCTTCGGCAAACAGCGACGCCTGCTCGGCGGGGCTGAAGTGTTGCCGGCGCAGCCGTTCACGCTCGTCAAACAGCAGCTGCAGGCTGGCGAGGCCGGGATCCGTCGGCACCGTCAGGCTCCCTTCCGCCCGCAGAAACTGCCGGTAGCGGGTCAGCATGGCGTCCTCTTGGTCCGTCTCGCCCTGCTCCAGCCGCTGGGCCAGCTGGTGGCGCAGGGCTCCCCGCTCGGGGGCTGCCGCCAGATCAGGGGCAGGCTCGGGCCAGAGCAGGAGTGTGCCCAGCAGGGCCGCGCCCAGAGAGAGGGCGACCAGCAGGAGCCGTCTCATAGCCCCAGCCTCTGCAAGCGGTTGGCGTGCTGGCGATAGAGGGTGACGGGATCGGTGTCGAACAGGTGGTGGATGCCGAACGACTGGTTTACCTCGTCCAGGTGGTTCATCCGGTAAGCCGTGCCTATCACCTTGCCGAGGTGGCTGCTGCAGACCCCGACCAGGCCGTCATTGGGCTCGTGAAAGAAGGTGCCGGTCAGGGCCAGCGCCGGATCCACGGGATCCAGTATGTTGGTCATGTTGCCGCGCCCGCTCCAGGAGAAGTAGTAGACGCCGTTGTCGGCCAGCAGGGGCCCCTCGCCGCAGTGCTGGCTGGGCAGTCCTTCCGGATAGCGCTGGTTGAAGCGCTGGGCACCGGCGCTGGTCAAGGCATCGAGGGAGGCGAGGGGATCCTGGGGCAGGTCACTGCCGCCGGAGAGCAGCGAGATGACCCCGGAGAGCGCCGAGGCGGCGGCCACCGCCAGCTGCTCGGCCACCGAGCCCGGCGCCACCCTGGCGCGCACCAGATCGGCGATCTCGGAGCCCTGGTTGACGCCCCCCACGCTGGTGGCGGAGGCGACCAGCTCGGGGGCGACCGAGGCCACATAGCGAATGGTGGGGCCGCCGTGGGAGTGACCTATGAGGTTCACCTTGTCGGCCCCCGTGATGGCGAGCACCTGCTGTACCTGCCTGAGCAGCTGTTCGCCGCGCAGCTCCGAACTCTGGGTGGCGGAGACCTGTGCCACGTAGACGCGGGCACCGTCCCGGGTCAGGGCCTGGGGAATGCCGTAGAAATAGTCGACCCCGAGCAGCTTGTCGAAGCCGAACAGCCCGTGCACCAGCACTATGGGGTAGCGGGTCTGGGTATAGCCGGCCCCCTGGCCCAGCATGGGCAGGGCGCACAGGAGCACCAATAGCCATCTTTTCATCTTCACCATCCTTGTGAAAACCGACTGCGCTCCGGCAGCCACCGGCCTCATGCCAGTAGCAGCAGCATGGTAGCTGAACTCAAATGTATCTGTGGATGGGATCACTAAACCGGGGATTGCAGAAAAACCCTACCCATATGGGCAAAAAGAGGCCGCGCCAACTATTCCTTGTGTCCGCCCATTAAATAAGTTAAATAATAATTATTATCATTTGAGTGTCTGAGTCATGACGGTAACCTGGGTGAAGGGATGGGTCGGTGCCACCGACGGGGAGAGCAGCATGGCGCACTGGAAGGCGCAGACCCTGAGTGGCAATCGCCACTTCGACGCGGGAGAGCACGCCAGGGCGCTCGACTATTACCAGCAGGCCCTGTGGCTGGCCCGTCAGCAGTTCGCCTGCTGGCCGGATGCGGACGAAGCCGTGGCCGCCCTGGTGGTGGCCCACCACAACCTGGCGGATCTGCTGGTGGCCATGACGCTGCCGGACAGGGCCGCCGACATGTTGTGCCATGTCCACGACTGCCTGCTCGCCACCAGCCAGTCTCCCGCAAGCCCGGATCCTCTGCGGGCGGCGGCCCTGCGCCATAGCCGCAGCACCCGCACCGAGCTGCTCGCCTTCATGCAGAAACACGGTCATCACGACGGCATTTTGCGCTGCCTCGGTCAATGTCAGTGCCAGACCGAGCCCGCCCATCGATTGCATTGAGCCCAACAAGAGAGAGAACGAACATGAGCCATACCCTGCCTGCCCTCGCCTATGCCTATGACGCGCTGGAGCCTCACATAGACGCGCTGACCATGGAGATCCACCACAGCCGTCACCACCAGACCTATATCACCAACCTCAATGCCGCCCTGGCCGAGCTCCCCGAGCTGGCGGCCCTGCCGGTGGACGAACTGCTCGCCCGTTTCGACAGCCTGCCGGTGAGCGTGCAGGGGGCGGTGCGCAATCACGGCGGCGGCCATGCCAACCACAGCCTGTTCTGGCAGGTGATGAGCCCGCAAGGGGGCGGCGAGCCGGGCGGTGAGCTGGCCGAGGCGATCAATCGGGATCTGGGGGGACTGGATGCCTTCAAGCAGGCCTTCACCCAGGCGGCCCTGAGTCGCTTCGGCAGCGGCTGGGCCTGGCTGGTGGTCGATCAGAGCGGCAAGCTGCAGGTGGTGAGCAGCGCCAACCAGGACAGCCCCCTGATGGAGGGGCTGGTGCCCGTCCTGGGGCTGGACGTGTGGGAGCACGCCTACTACCTCAAGTACCAGAACAAGCGCCCGGACTATATCGCCGCCTTCTATAACGTGGTCAACTGGCCGGAAGTGGCTCGTCGCTACCAGCAGGCGCTGGCATAAAGAGCGGCATTTACTGCCATAGATGAAAAAAGAGACCCGCCAGTTGGCGGGTCTCTTTTTGGGGTTTCGTCACCGAGCTCAGTCGGTTGCCTTGTCTGCATCTGTCGCTACCGCCGCACTGGTCACCTCGGCAGCACTCGATGTGGCGGGGGCACTGCTGGCTGCCGTGGCTAAGGCCGAACTTGTCGCGGTCGCTACCGCCGCGCTGGGCACGGGTTGTGATGGCTTCGCGGGCTTGGCCGGCGTCTTGGCCGCGGGAATGGGCAGGCAGGGCTGGCTGGCCCCTATGGTGCTCAGGGGCTGGCAGGGGATGGGACCACCGATGACGATGGGCTCGCCGAGGAACTTGGGCCCCTTGTCCAGCACGTAGAGATCGAGCAGCCCCATCAGCCGGGCGAACACCTCGCGCACCCGGGTCTTGATGCCCTGATAGGCGCTGGGATCCAGGGCGTTGAAGCCGACCGCCTCGATGCCGAAGTGACGGGCGATGAAGATGGCGCGCTCGTTGTGGAAGGCCTGGGAGACCACGGTGAAGCGGGCCTGACCGAACACCTCCTTGGCCCGCACTATGGAGTCCAGGGTGCGAAAGCCCGCGTAGTCGCTGTAGATGGCGCTGGCGGGGATGCCCGCCTGGATCAGGGCCCGCCGCATCTGGCGCGGCTCGTTGTACTGGACGGTGGCGTTGTCGCCGGAGACCAGGATGTAGTCCACCTTGCCGTTGTTGTAGAGCTCGGCGGCGGCCTTGATCCTGTACTTGAAGTAGTGGTTCGGGCTGCCCCCGATCAGATATTTGGAGGTGCCGAGCACCAGGGCGACCCGATTGTAGGGCACCGCCTCGACGTCGTCGTAGGTGTAGTGACGGGCGTCGGAGACGGTCCACTCGCTGTAGCCCAGCAGCCCGGCGACTGAGGCCAGCAGCAGGCAGAGGCAGGCGAGCAGGATCTTGGCAAACTTCTTCATGCGCGGTGCGGTTCGGGTCTGAAGTAAGAGATGACAGGGGGCCATTCTATTACAAGTTGCCGTGGCGCGTCAGATTTGATGCGCCCCCATGGCGTCACTCGGGCACAGGCTGTCGCAGAGCGCGGCGCTATCTTGAGCCCATCAAGAGGCGCCATAAACAAGGGCGGCCATGGCCGCCCTTCCTCATTCATGGCTCACCCTCAATGGGCCGAGTCGTTCGCCTTGCACTCCTCAGACTCCTTGTTGGCGTCCCACCAGGGCAGCAGCTCCCGGCCGAGCCAGGCCTGATAGGCCTCGCTGTCGTTTGCGATCAGGGCGTCCAGCTCGGCTTCGAAGGCACTCATGGCCTGCTGCTGATCCGGGCCTCGCAGGGCCTGGGCCATGGCCAGCCAGCTGGCGCCGCGACCGGTCTCGCTCAGGAAGCGGTGCACCGTGTAGGACCAGGAGTAGACCATCTCGCCGCCCTTGTCGTAATCCAGGTGCAGGATGTCGGCCAGGGCCGGACGGTCGTTGGCCGGGCGGCCGGCGACGTTGTCCAGGCCGCGGGCGAAGCACTGGCCGTGGGCGACGAACTCCGCCAGCCCTTCCGACCACCAGGTGGTGCGGTTGAGCGGGTAGTGGCCGAAGCTGCCGTACTGGTTGAAGCGGCCGTCCAGGTAGTGCACGTACTCGTGGCGCAGGTTCCACACCTGGAACGCTGGGCGCTTCCACTCTGCCTCGTAGGCGAAGAAGCGGGCCTGGTTGCCGGGACGGGCCGGATCCCCCTCGATGTAGATGCCGCCGTTGTCGGTGGAGACGCCGCCAAACAGGGCGCTGCCGTAGCGTTTCCAGTCGGCGGAGGAGTCGAAGATCACCAGCTCCAGCGCCTCGTTGAGATCGTCCGCCACCGGCTGACCGCCGGTCTCCATCTGGCGGTGGAACTGCTGCTCCTCGGCCCCCAGCTCACGGCAGATCCCCTCGGCCTGATCCATGGTCAGATCCTGGGCCCGCAGGCGCAGGGTCGGCGAGCAGGTGTGCTCGAACGGCAGCACGTCCTCCACCCGGACAGGGGTGCAGAGTCCGGCGAAGTCGCCGCTGATGCAGGCCTCGCCGGTGCGATCCGTGTAGGTCAGGTAGTAGGTGGAGAGGGTCAGCGACATGTCGTCCAGCAGATCCTGGCTCTGTTGGCCGCCCGGGATCAGGTCGTGGTGGCGAACGAGGGCGATGACTGAGTCATCCAGCAGCCTACGGTAGCCGTCGAGCTCGTCCGGACGGGTGTAGCGGGCGACCCGGTAGAGGCGGGTGTAGGCATCCAGCACGTTGTTGAGCAGGAACAGATCCGCGCCGTCCCGTCCCTTCCACAACGCGAGCTCGCTCATGCCGAGGGCGTGCAGCTGCTGGCGCAGCTCGCCATCCTGCTGGCGGAAGTCGTTGGCGAAGGCGTCGCTATGGTCGCTGGCGAAGTCGAGGAAGTTGAGCAGATCGAACAGGCCGGTGGCCCAGGCGTGCTGGCCGTTGATCTCGCTGGCATGGCGGGTGGCGTAGGCCAGCATCTGGTTGAACTGGCCGAGCAGGGTACCAAAGCGGCTCTGTACCGCCGTGCTCCTGAACTGGCCGTGCAGGGCTATGCTCCAGGCCCCCATGACGGCACCTACCTCGTCGCTGGCCTGCTCCGGGTAGAGCAGCGGATGGGCGCCGAGCGCGGTCAGCGCTTCGGCCAGCGCCTCGGCGGCGGCCGGGCCGTCCTCCTTGTGCTTGCCGTAGTTGTGGTAGTTGTGGGCACGCACGTATTCCAGCAGCAGCTTCATGGCCGGATGGGCCGGCTGATTGGCCGCCAGCAGGCTCTGGATGCCGCGGGACACCGCCAGCAGCTTGCGGTCATCGTGGCCATAGTTCTCCTGCCAGACCGGGGCGGGCTGGCCACTGGCGTCCTGCACTATCCTGGCCGCTTCGGCGTCCAGCAGATCGGTATCGGGCAGATCCGGTTCGGAACAGGCGCGGCCGTCGGCGCGGCGGCAGTCGAGCTGCTCCTCCTTGCTGGCCAGCACCAGGGGGCGGTTGAGCACCCGGCTCTCCTGCCACTCGGTTGTTTCCGGCAGGGTCTGCCATTCGCTGCCCCCCACCGGGTATTGATAGCCGGTGTCCTTCAAGACCACCTGCACTTCGCTGCCGGCGGGCAGGGTCTGGCGGCACACCCGATAGCTGATGGTCTTGTCCCCTTCCTGACGGGTCTGGGGTTCATCGCACTCCTGCTGTGCCCTGGTCTCGTCCAGTTGCCAGCTGTATTGGCGCCAGACGTGCAGCTCGCTCACCTGACGGGCGGCCTGGCTGCCCGCGATGGGCTGCAGGCGGAAGAAGATCTGCTCGAGGCGGCCGTCCCGCTCATTGGGAGTCTCTTCCAGCACCTTCAACTGCTGCCAGTCTCGGGGCTGGTACTGCCATGCCTGCTCGGCGCAGCGCCCCTCGGCGTTGAGCTCGCAGCGATCCAGCTCCTGCTCGCTGTGGCCCAGGACGATGCGCTCGGGGAGCGGCAGGCTGTCCTGACGGGGTGCGGTCGGGGTGCCTGCCAGCGGCTCCCAGCGGCCCTGCTGCATGCCGTAGCCAAAGTCATGGCTGCTGGCCGGGACGGCCTTGCCGGCCGGCACTACCTCTTCACAGCTGAGGTAGCGGATCTGCCAGCCCTGCTCGACCCTGAGCTGCGGCTCGCCGCACTGCTGTTCGGCCAGGGCCGCCAGGTTGGCGTCGCGCCAGTCGAAGCGGCGGTAGACCCTCAGCTGCTGATAGGGGGCGTTGCCATCGCGGGCGCTCAGCTCATAGGTCACTTCGGTGAGGCTGTCCCCCAGCTGACGGCTGGATTCACCTGTGAGCTGATACTGTTGCCAGTCGGGGGAGTAGCTGGCCAGCGTCGAGGTGGCGAGCAGGCCGGGGGCTGCCAGGAGCAGCAGCCGGGTAGAGAGGTGATTCATCATGATCCCTTTGGTGGATGGAGTGACGTGGGGACCAGACAGGGTATTGGGCTCCAAAAGAATATCAATGAACCAGATGGCGCCGAGAAATTATGTATTCGGGAGCAAACAACATAAAAACAGCCCCAAGAGGGGCTGTGTTGATAGCAAGGACTCAGCCCCATATGGGGGGCGGCGTCACTCCTCTTGCCGCAGGCTCTGGGCGAGCAGGGTGCGGGAGGGTTTCAGGCTGCCGCCGAGATCCGGCCAGGGCAGCCAGCGATCCGGCACCATAAAGCCGGGCAGGGTGGCTCTGATCCAGGCGGCCAGCTCGGCGTGGGGAACAGGTTCGCCGTGCCAGTCGATAAAGGCGGCGGGTCGCTGCCCCCACTGCGCGCTGGGGATGGGCACCACCAAGGCCTGGGCCACGGCGCCGTGATCCACCAGCCGCTGCTCTATGATCTCGGGCTGGATGTTCTCCCCTCCCGAGATGAAGAGGTTGTCGAGCCGCCCCTCCACCACCAGCTCGCCGTCCGGGGTGAAGTGACCCTTGTCCCGGGTGTGGAACCAGCCCTCCTCATCCAGCGGCAGCACCAGCGCTCCAGCCTGGAAATAGCCGGCAAACAGGGTGTCGCCGCGCACGCAGATCTCCCCCTGGCGGATGCAGACCTCCCGCCCGGGCAGGGGCCTGCCCACTACCCCGGCACCGGCAGGCTGGCCGGTGCAGACCTGGCTGGCCATCTCGGAGAGGCCATAGCTCGACTTGGGGGTGAACCCCAGGGCCTTGAGCTGGTTGACCAGGGGCTCAGGGATGGCGGCCCCCCCGAGCAGCAGCTCGCGCAGGCGGGTGCGAGCGGGGTCGAAGCCTTGTGCCAGCAGGCGCCAGAGCTGGGTCGGCACCAGCGAGAGGTGGGTGATGGGCTGGTGCTCGAGCCGCTCCTTGAGGGGCTGGGTGCGATCGTCCAGCACCAGGCTGGCCCCCGCCAGGAAGACCCGGAACAGGATGGCGTAGCCGCCCACGTGAAACAGCGGCAGGGAGAGCAGCCAGCCGCAGTCGCCATCGAGCGGGATCAGGCTGGCCGAGCCCCGGGCCGAGGCCAGGTGGTTGGCGAGGCGGTGCACCACCGCTTTCGGCGTGCCGCTGGAGCCCGAGGTGAGGATCATGTTGTTGAGTTGGGCCGGTTCAAGCGGCCAGGCTTCCTCACTGGCCGGCAGCTCGTCCGTGAAGTCGAGCCGCAACGGCAACCAGTCCCCCACCGGAGCCTCGCCCGCGGACCAGAAGGCGCAGGCATCCAGCTGTGCGGCCAGCTCGGCCTGTCTGGGGAGGGGGAAGGCGGGATTGAGCGGGCAGAAGACGAGGCCGCTGCGCACGCAGGCCCAGGCCAGCAGCACGTCCTCCAGGGCGCCGCGCACCACGGCGGCCAGCCGGTCGCTGGCCTTTAAACCCGCCAGCTCGAGCTGCTTGCAAAGGGCGTTGAGCCGCGCATCCAGCTGCCGGTAGCTGAGGGAGGTGTCGCCGTGGATGGCGGTGCGCTCGGGCGCCGTTAGTGCCCAGTGGCGCACCGGGCAGACTACCAGTGAGGCGTCCGCTGCACGGACGGGCAGCATGGGGGCCCCTTCAGTCACGGTGAAACAGGGGAGTCATCAGGCTTGGGTCGGGTTGACCCTGCTTGTCCAGCAGATCCCTGGCCAGCCAGCGCCTGGTGTCGAGGCCGGGGGCCTGATCCGGCGCCCACTCCCCGGCGAGGCGGGCGAGCTGACCGAGGCCGACGCCGGATTCGAAACAGGAGGAGACGATCACCTTCAGCTTCAGCTCGCGGGCGCGGGCCACCAGGGCCTCGCTGTTGGCCAGGGAGCCGAGCAGGGTCGGCTTGAGCACCAGGGCCTTCAGCTGGGGTATGGGTTCCCAGGGCTTGCCCTGGGCCAGCAACTCGTCGAGGGCCACCGGCATGCCGGTACGGTTGGCGACGAAGGCGATGTCGGCAAAGTCGGCGCACAGATCTTCCAGGTATTCGATCCGGTTCGGATCCAGGTGACCGCAGAAGGCCCAGGCCTCCTCGCGGGTCCAGCCCTGGTTGGCATCCAGTACCAGCTTGAGATTGGGACGCCGATCGAGCAACAGGCGGATCAGCGCCAGCTCGTCCCGCATGGGGTAGCGGGCCACCTTCAGCTTGGCCTTGAGGGGAGTCTCGTGCAGCCACTGCTTCCAGTTCTTGAGCAGCTCCTGGGGGGAGCCTTGAATGAGGGGATAGGGTTCGGGCAGGCTGGCGTCCTGCTGTGGCCAGTGACGACGGGCACAGTCGAGCCCGAATTGCACCGAAGGCAGCCGGGGGGCCGGGGTCTGTCCCCGGGCCAGCTGCGCCAGGCAGGCCAGGCTCTCGGCCTGCGCCTCGGCCAGGCTCTCCCTGGAGAAACCGGGCAGGGGGGCTATCTCCCCCCAGCCGTCGTTGATGCGCACCAGCAGGCCCTCTCGCGCCACCTCCACCTTGCCGTGAAAGGTCAGGGGCTGGGTAAAGGGCAGTTGGTAGCGATAGAGGGCGAGTGTCATCAGGGGTTCCGCTTGTATTTGGAGAAGTCGGGGCGGCGCTTCTCGTTGAAGGCGTTGCGCCCTTCCTGACCCTCTTCGGTCATGTAGAAGAGCATGGTGGCATTGCCCGCCAGCTCCTGCAAGCCGGCCTGCCCGTCGCAGTCGGCGTTCAGGGCGGCCTTCAGGCAGCGCAGGGCCATGGGGCTGTTTTGCAGCATCTCCCGGCACCAGCGCACGGTTTCCCGCTCCAGCTCGGCCAGGGGCACCACAGTGTTGACCAGCCCCATGTCGAGGGCTTGGCTGGCATCGTACATGCGGCACAGGAACCAGATCTCGCGGGCCTTCTTCTGGCCGACGATGCGGGCCATGTAGGAGGCACCCCAGCCGCCGTCGAAGGAGCCCACTTTCGGGCCCGTCTGGCCGAACTGGGCGTTGTCGGCGGCTATGGTCAGGTCGCACATCATGTGCAGCACGTGGCCGCCACCGACCGCGTAACCGGCCACCATGGCCACCACGGGTTTGGGGCAGGTGCGGATGTCGCGCTGGAAGTCGAGCACGTTGAGGTGGTGAGTCCCCTCGTCATCGCGGTAGCCACCGTAGTCGCCACGGATCTTCTGGTCACCGCCGGCGCAGAAGGCCTTCTCGCCGAAGCCGGTCAGTATGATGGTACCGATCTTGTCGTCGTAACGGGCATCGGCCAGGGCCTGCAGCATCTCTTTCACTGTGCGGGGGCGGAAGGCGTTGCGCACCTGGGGACGGTTGATGGTGATCTTGGCAATGCCATCCAGGGACTTGTGATAGAGGATGTCCTCGTAACCGGCGGAGCAATCCTGCCACTCAATGGGAGCGTACAGTTCCGCTTCCGTCATTGCCTCAATCATGGTTTTTTCCTTCTGGTGTGGTAATGGTCAGCCGGGCAATCCTGTCAGGGGCGACGGTGGCATGGGGTTGCGCTTCCGTCATTGCGTCAGTCATGACTCTTCTCTTCTGGTTGCTTGACCCAGTCTTGCAGGAGCCGGGCAAAGGTGTCGGGCTGGCTGGCGTGCAGGTTGTGCCCGCCATCCAGAGCCAAGTGATTGATATTGCAGCCTTGCTTGACCAGCTGGCAAGCCAGGCGATGGAATTTGTGATCCCGGCTGCCGGAGATCCAGCGCACCGGCAACCGGGTTGTGCCCAGCCAGGGGGCGAGATCCGGCTGCTTGCCAAGGGAAGTGGCACGTAGCATGGTCGCCACGGCGGAACCCTCGTTGCCAAGGCGCTTGGCTGCCTGGCGGCCACGGGCCTCCTCGTCCAGATCGGCGAACACCCCCTGCCGGTACCAGTCGGCGAGCACCAGGGCCAGGGGCTCGCACTCGAAGCGCCGGGCCCAGCCCTCGTCGTGGGCGAGGCGGGCGGCGCGCTCGGCCTTTGGCAGGCCCGGATGGCAGTTCTCCAGCAAGAGCGCTTGCAACCCGGCGGGGGACTGGCTGGCGTGATAGAGGGCGAGCCGCCCCCCCAGGGAATAGCCCGCCAGCCGGTAGCGCGTGATATCCCGCGCGGCCAGCTCGTCGCAGAGCCAGCGATGGGCCTCGTCAAAGCCGCTCACCCTCAGCCCCTTGTTGCTGCCGTGGCCCGGCAGATCCAGGGCCAGGCACTCGATGCCGGGCAGGGCCTGGATGACAGGCCGCCAGTCGTCGGCATTGCCGAGCAGGCCGTGCAGCAGCACCAGCGGCGCGGCGGGATCAGAGGCCACGGATAGCCGCTCCCAATGCCTTCAGATCCTCGGCCACCTCGTTGTCACGCAGAACCTTGATGTCATATGCCACGGATAAGGGTTCCCAATGCCTTGAGATCCTCAGCTGCCTCGTTGTCACGCAGAACCTTGATGTCATATGCCACGGATAAGGGTTCCCAGTGCTTTAAGATCCTCGGCCACCTCGTTGCTCGGCACCTTGATTTCAATCAGGGTTACCCCTTTTTCCAGGGCGGTTGCGTAATCTTGCTCGAACTCGGCCAGGGTGGTCGGCGCCCTGTAGTGCAGGCCGAACATGGCGGCGGCGTGCTCGAAGTGCAGGCCGTGGGGCAGGCAGTAGTAGGTCTCCAGCAGCTGATCCCGGGTCGGCACCGGCAGCATGCGGAAGATGCTGCCACCGTCGTTGTTGAGCAGGATCACCACCAGGGGGCGGCTCGATTTGCCGAGCAGGGCCAGGCTGTTGAGATCGTGCAGAGCGCTGAGATCCCCGAGCAGCAGTGTGGTCGGCTCGTCGCTGGACAGGGAGAAACCTAAGGCCGTGGCGATCAGGCCGTCGATGCCGGAGGCGCCGCGGTTGGTCATCAGCCGGCTGGGGCCCTTGCCGGTTTCGCCGAGCATGTCCATCAACCGGGCCGGCATGCTGTTGCCGACGAACAGCTGGCCCTGGATGAGCTGAGTCAGCCGGTGGCAGACCCCGAGCTCGGAGAAGCGATCGCAGGCGCGGCGAATGTGACTGCTGATGCCCTGCTGGCGCTCCGCCAGCCGGTGCCAGGGCAGGTGGCGATGGTCCACCGGATGGGCCGCAGTGAAGGCGCCGGGCGTGCACACCAGGCGGCGACGCAGCCGGTAGTCCGGATCCAGCCTGGCCGGTTGCGGGTCCACCAGCCAGTAATCCTGCCAGGGGTGCTGCTTGATGAACTGGCCGAGCCGCTTGGAGATGAGGCGGGCACCGAACTGCAGCAGCACCTCGGCCCGGGTCAGCTCGGTCACGAAGCAGCTGTTCTGCAGGGCAAGATCCATGTGGATGAGGTTGCGGCTGTCGAAGCGGATCTGGCTCTGCAAGTCCGCCAGCAGCGGCCAGCCGAGGCGCTCGGACAGCTGGGCCACCCGCTGAGCCTCGGCCGGATCCTGAATGCGGCCCGCGACTATGACGCCGCGCTTGCCCTGCAAGGCGGCCCAGTCGGGCTGGCGGGGGCAGTGCTGCTCGCCCTGCTGCCAGGGGCTCCAGGGCTCCCTTGAATGGAGCCAGTCACCGAGCGGGGCCAGGTAGTCGGAAAAGTCCAGGTACGCCTCGCCGGGATAGAGGGGCTCGGGGTACATGCAGTTGAAGTGAACCGGCCCCGGGGTCAGTGCCTGCTTGGCCAGGGCCTGATCCACCGAGCTCAGCACGAAGGCCGCCGGTATGGTCGGGGTGGGGCTCGGCAGGTTCTGCTGATAGACGGGGTAGCGACCGAAGATCCCCTGCTGATCGATGGCCTGGTTGGCGCCGTTGTCGATGAGCTCGGGCGGTCGATCGGCCGAGAGAATAATCAGCGGCACGCCGGTGAGCTGGGCCTCGGCCACCGCGGGCCAGAGGTTGGCCACCGCGGTGCCCGAGGTCATGATCACCGCCACCGGGCGGCCGCTCCCCTTGGCCAGCCCCAGCGCCATGAAACCCAGACCCCGCTCGTCGAAGTGGAGATGGCGGCGAAAGCCGGCATGGGCGGCGGCGGCCATGGTGAGCGGCGCCGAGCGGGAGCCGGAGGCCAGCGCTATGTCCCGCACCCCGAGGCGATAGAGCTCTTCCAGCAAGAGGGAAGACCAGACGTGGTTGAAGGTGGCATGCTGGCTGGCAAACGCTCGGTGCTCAGGCAATTGGCTGGCGGGCATAAGGCTCTCGCAGTGGGTCGATGAAAAACGCTATCCCAGCAGGGAGAGCACGTTGGCGATCTTGTTGTCGAGCTCGGCCCACTCGGCGGCGGGCTCGGATCCGGCCACTATGCCGGCACCGGCAAACAGGCTGATGCCCCGGCCCGTGATGCGGGCGCTGCGAATGGCGACCGAGAACTCCGAGGTCTCCCGGCTCAGCATGCCGCAGGCACCGGCGTACCAGCCCCGCTCATGGGGCTCGAACTCGCGGATAAAGGCGAGCGCCGCCTCGCGGGGGGCTCCGCCCACCGCCGGGGTCGGGTGCAGGGCGGCCAGCAGTTGCCAGTCGCACACGCCGGGTTTGAGCTCGGCCTCGATGTCGCACTTGAGGTGTTGCAGCAGCCGCAGTTTCAGGATGCGCGGCTCGGTCAGGGTGGCGTCCGTGGTGAGCGGGGCCAGCCGGCTCAGGATGTCGGCGTGCACCAGCCGGTTCTCCAGCCGGTTCTTGCTGTCGGCCAGCAGCTCGGCGGCCAGGGCCGCGTCGGCCGCCTCGTCACCGGAGCGGCGTATGGTCCCTGCCAGCGCCTCGGTGAAGAGGTGGCTGCCCTCCCGGCGATAGAGGCGCTCGGGGGAGCAGGAGATGAAGCTCTGCTCGGGGGAGAACTGGAAGCCGAAGTGGAAGCACTCCTGGGCGTGACTTGCCCACTGGGTGAGCAGGGACCAGGGGCAGAGGGGATCATCCCCATGCTGGCGGGTCAGCACGCTCTCCCGGGAGAGCACCACCTTGGGGGTGTGGGCCTGAAAGGCGGGGCTGGTTACCCGCTCTACCAGGGTTTGCCACTGGGCCTGACCCGGGACATCCCGGCGCTGCCAGGGCCGTTTTTGCAGGGCGGGCAGGGGGGCTTCCGGCTGAAGGGCGTCGAGGGCGGCCTCGGCCGCCTGCAGTTCGGCATCTAGATTGCCGTCGGTCAGCCAGAGGTTGAGGCAGAGGCTGACACATTCCCCCCGGCGCACCAGCTCGATGCGCGGCAGCACGAAGCGGCAGGGGCCGAACCCCTGCCAGCCGGGCTGTGCCGGATCGAACGCCAGGCCGCCGTAGTAGCGGGGGCTGTCTTCACTCGTTGAGTTGGCGAGATCGCAGACCCGCTGGATATCCGCTGGCCGGGTCAGCTCGTGGATGGCGCCGAGGGCCACGTACTCAGGGCTCCTGGGGCCGCGGGCCTGCCAATAGATGCGGGGATACAGGGTCTGCGCCGCCAGCCATCCCGGGAAGAGGTCGACGTTGGCCGCCACGCGCAACCGCACGAAGCCGCTGACATTGCTGTGACGCAGGGCGTCCAGTTGTTGCTTGAGATGGGTCTGAGCCAACATGGATGTCTTGTCTGAGCCGGATAGTCGCAATCGCTCTGGGGAGGATGGCGCAGGTTGATGCCAAAGGGCGATGATTTCCTATATATTATCTGCCCATTCTTCCATGTAAATTGCCCGAGGGAGCCCAGCCCCCACGGAGCCAAGTATACCTAAATCCGGTTCGATAACCCTTAACACGATCAATATCTGATTGTTTGGCCATCACAATATGACAAATACCTTCTCTGTTTGGTTGCTGGCGGCGCGTTTGCGAACACTGCCCCTGGCGTGCTCCTCCATTTTGCTGGGCTCGGGGCTCGCAGCCAGCCGGGGGGCCTTCGACGGCGCCATCATGGGCCTCTCCCTGCTGACCGCCATCCTGCTGCAGATCCTCTCCAACCTGGCCAACGACTATGGTGATGCGGTCTCCGGTGCCGACAACGGCGAGCGGATCGGGCCCCAGCGTGCCGTGGTATCCGGCCTCATCACTCGCCACCAGATGTGCATCGCCATGGGGTTGACCGCGCTGGCGGCCGTGGTGAGCGGCCTCTCCCTGCTGGTCTGCGCCTTCGGGGAGGCGTGGCAGCAGATCCTGACGTTCATCCTGCTGGGGGGCGCCGCCATAGTCGCGGCCATCACCTACACGGTGGGCAAGACCCCTTACGGCTATCGCGGCTTCGGGGACATCTCGGTATTCCTGTTCTTCGGCCTGCTGGGGGTGCTCGGCTCCTACTACCTGTTCACCCATACCCTGGAATGGGATCTGCTGCTGCCCGCCACCGCCTGCGGCCTGCTGGCGACCGCCGTGCTCAACATCAACAACGTGCGGGACATCGAGAGCGACGCCGCCAGTGGCAAGATCACCCTGGCGGTGCGGCTCGGCCGCAACCGCGCCATCGCCTACCACTGGGTGCTGCTGGGGGCGGCGCTGCTGGCCACCATCGCCTTCCTGCTGACCCAGCCCATGAGTATCTGGCCCTGGATCTTCCTGCCCGCCATCAAGCCCCTCACCGATGCCGCCCGCACCCTGCGCGAGAGCTTCGACGGCGAGGTGTTGACCGGCGCCCTCAAGAAGACCGCCATCAGCGCCTTCCTGTTCAGCCTGCTGCTCTCGGTCGGGCTGGCGCTCTCCTGAGCGCTGTTCAGCCATGAACTGGTACGCCAGGCGAACAAGGGCCCCGTGAAGGGGCCCTTCCTGTTGCTGTGCCTTGCCGTTTTCTTCAAGTATTTCAGCGCTTTCCTCCTGCTCTCCAGGCCCGATGGCCGTGATCCGGCTGGCAATATTGAGAAATTCTCGGAACGGGTCGCCGACTTGTGACGGGCCTCGATTGTGGCACGGCTTCGATTGCTATAGAGATGTAAGCGTATGGGGTTCCATATGTAAAAAACCAATGGCAGGGACAGGCTTATGGACAGGTTAGGGAAACATCTCGGATGGGGGCTGCTGGCACTGCTGGGCGCCAGCTCCCTCGGTTACATCGCCCTCAACAGGGGCGAGCAGATCAATGCGCTCTGGATAGTGGTCGCGGCTGTGTGCGTCTATCTTATCGCCTACCGCTACTACGGGCTCTTCATCGCCAAGCGGGTGCTGGCGGTCGACAGCACCCGCATGACGCCGGCGGTGCGCCACAACGACGGTCTGGACTATGTGCCGACCGACAAGAAGGTGCTGTTTGGCCACCACTTTGCCGCCATCGCCGGTGCCGGCCCCCTGGTCGGCCCCGTGCTGGCGGCCCAGATGGGCTATCTGCCCGGCATGCTCTGGCTGCTGGCCGGGGTGGTGCTGGCGGGGGCGGTGCAGGACTTCATGGTGCTGTTCGTCTCCACCCGTCGCGATGGTCGCTCCCTCGGCGAGCTGATCAAGTCGGAGATGGGCCCGGTCGCCGGGGTCATCGCCCTGGTCGCCACCTTCATGATCATGGTGATCATCCTGGCGGTGCTGGCGATGATAGTGGTCAAGGCGCTCACCCACAGTCCCTGGGGCACCTACACGGTCGCCTTCACCATACCGCTGGCCATCTTCATGGGGATCTACACCCGCTACCTGAGGCCGGGCCGCATCGGCGAGGTCTCCATCATAGGTCTGGTGTGCCTCATCTTCGCCATCGTCTCCGGTGGCTGGGTGGCCGAGAGCCAGACCTGGGCGCCCTATTTCGACTTCGACGGGGTGCAGCTGACCTGGATGCTGGTGGGCTATGGCTTCGTCGCCTCTGTGCTGCCGGTCTGGCTGCTGCTGGCACCGCGGGACTACCTCTCCACCTTCCTCAAGATAGGCACCATCATAGGCCTGGCCATCGGCATACTGGTGACCCAGCCGACCCTGCAGATGCCGGCGCTGACCCAGTTCGTGGACGGGACTGGCCCGGTCTGGGCCGGGGATCTCTTCCCCTTCCTGTTCATCACCATCGCCTGCGGCGCCGTCTCCGGCTTCCATGCGCTCATCTCCTCCGGCACCACCCCCAAGATGCTGGCCAACGAGAACCAGGCCTGCTTCATCGGTTATGGCGGCATGCTGATGGAGTCCTTCGTCGCCATCATGGCCCTGGTCTCCGCCTGCGTCATCGATCCGGGCGTCTACTTCGCCATGAACAGCCCCCTGGCGGTGCTGGCACCGGCGGGCACCGCCGACGTGGTGGTCTCCGCCGCCGCCGTGGTGAGCAGCTGGGGCTTCCAGATCACCCCTGAGACCCTGACCCGCATCGCCAGCGAGGTGGGTGAGCAGAGCATCATCTCCCGTGCCGGCGGCGCCCCGACCCTGGCGGTCGGCATGGCCTACATACTGCACGGTGCCCTCGGCGGCCTGATGAACGTCGCCTTCTGGTACCACTTCGCCATCCTGTTCGAGGCGCTCTTCATCCTCACCGCCGTGGATGCCGGCACCCGGGCCGCGCGCTTCATGCTGCAGGATCTGATGGGGGTCATCTCCCCCTCCCTCAAGCGGACCGACTCCCTGCCGGCCAACCTGCTGGCCACCGCCCTCTGCGTGCTGGCCTGGGGTTACTTCCTCCATCAGGGGGTGGTGGACCCGCTCGGTGGCATCAACACCCTGTGGCCGCTGTTTGGCATCGCCAACCAGATGCTGGCGGGCATGGCGCTGATGCTGTGCGCCGTGGTGCTGGTGAAGATGAAGCGCCAGGCCTACGCCTGGGTGGCCCTGCTGCCCACCAGCTGGCTGCTCATCTGCACCCTGTCGGCGGGCTGGGAGAAGACCTTCAGCGACAATCCCAAACTCGGCTTCCTGGCCATCGCGAACAAGTTCCAGGCCATGATCGACAGTGGCGCCATCCCGGCCCAGTACACAGAGTCACAGCTGGCCCAGCTGGTGTTCAACAACCGGCTGGATGCGGGGCTGACGCTCTTCTTCATGGGGGTGGTGGTGATCCTCGCCTTCTTCTCCCTGAAGACGGCCATGAAGGCGCTTAAGAACCCGCAGCCGACCGCCAGGGAGACGCCCTACCAGCCGATGCCGGCACAGCAAGGTGCCCCGCGGCCCGAGTCTGATGACGACGGCGATCTGGCCCCCAGCCTCAAGTAAGTCGGCAGGCCGGCACCCCGTGGGGCCGGCCTCTCCTCGACGGCGAACAAGGAGCAAGCATGTTTGATACCCTGGCCAAGGCGGGCAAGTATCTGGGACAGACCGCCAGGCTGATGGTCGGCGTGCCCGACTACGACAACTATGTGCAGCACATGCGGCTGACCCACCCGGAGCAGACCCCCATGAGCCACGACGAGTTCTTTCGCGAACGCCAGGATGCCCGTTACGGTGGCAAGAATGGCGGACGTTGCTGCTGACTCCCTGCGACTTCCCATCACAGGACTCCCAACATGACGCAAGCTGTGGCGATCACCCTTTATTGAACGGTTTTCTCGGTTCCAGCTAGATCTACGATCCCCATCTCACAGGATTTCCAACATGACACAGGCTGTAGCGGTTACTCTGCTGACCGGTTTTCTCGGCGCCGGCAAGACCACCTTGCTCAACCACTTCCTGCGCCATCACGCCGATGCCTCCGTGGCCATTCTCGAGAACGAGTTCGGCGCCGCCAATATCGACGGCTCCCTGCTGCAGGGGAGTGACAGGGTCAGTGTGGTGGAGCTCAGCAACGGCTGCGTCTGCTGCAGCGTGCGGGGGGAATTTCGGGCCGCCTTGAGCGATCTGCTGGCCCGGCGGGCGGCGGGGGAACTCAACTTCGAACGGCTGATCGTCGAGACCACGGGGCTTGCCGATCCGGCCCCCATCATCCAGACCTTCTTCGTGGAAGAGGCGCTGCGGGATGCCCTGCGCCTCGATGCCGTCATCACCCTGGCCGACTGTGAACACCTAGGTCGTCAGCTGGATGAACATCCGGTGGCGGCGGCCCAGCTCGGCTTTGCCGACCGCATCCTGATCACCAAGACGGACAGGGTGGACGGAGCGACCCGGGAGGCGGCCATAGCGCGAGTCCAGGGCATCAACCCCAAGGCGCAGATCATCGACATAGTGCGAGGGGAGTGCCCGGCCGGGCTCTGGCTCGATCTGGATGCCTTCTCCCTGAGCGACGAGCTGAGCTTCAGCCCAGGCATCAAGATAGTGCGTGGGGGCGGTCAGGGCGTCGAGGCGTTTGCCCCCCTCTCGTCTCGGCCCCGCTCCTGGCAGGATGTCATCTCGGCCCACCTGTTCGAGGGGGGCGAGCTGGACTTGAAGAAGATAGGGGCCTTCATGGAGCAGTGCATAGAGCAGCATGGCAACGACATGTTGCGCTACAAGGGGGTGCTGGCCATCGCCGGGGAGCCGCGCCGCCTGATAGTGCAGGGGGTGCACAGGGTGGCGGGGTTCGATTACGGCTCCCCCTGGGGGGACGAGGTGCCCTGCTCGCGGCTGGTGGTGATCGGTCGCTACCTGCCCCTTGAGGCCCTGGAAGAGGGGTTCGCCCTGACCCGGGCCTGAGGAAAAATAACAGATGCGTGAATCACTTAAACAGAAAATAATCCAGGTCTGCCAGCAGAAGATTGGTCAGAAGGGGGAGGGGGTGGGCGTCTCCTTCTATGCCTTCTTCGCCAACAGGAACGACGACCCCGAGCTGCTGATGGAGGCGGCGACCTGGTGGATCCAGACCCAGAGACTCGACCACTTCGAGAAGGCGCGCAAGATCCTCGCGCTGGTCGAGGCCATGAAATAGGGCGAGATGAAACAAGAAGGGCTCCTGATGAGGAGCCCTTCTTGTCTATGGTTTGCGGCTATCGCCGCCGAGTGGCCTCAGCTGGCGGGCGCCACGGCCGTCCGGCGGGAGAAGAAGAGGCAGTCCAGCAGCCAGATGGCCAGCATGGAGGCGCCCACCAGGGGGAAGCAGATCCCGAGCAGCACCAGCACCGCGATGGCGCCGCCCATGGGGGGCAACTTGGCGGGCAGGGGCGGGGCCGCGAGCCTGCCCTGGGGGCGGCGGCTCCACCAGATCCAGAGCCCGCTCACCGAGCTTGCCAGCACCATCAGGCAGATGATCAGCATGACGAGCTGGTGGGGCCAGCCGTAGATCTTGCCCATGTGCAGCATGACGCCGGTTTCCACCGTCTTGGCGACTGGGCCGTAATCCTGCCAGCGCACGTCGGCCAGCACCTTGCCGCTGTACTGATCGATGTGCAGGGTGGCGTCGTTGCGCGGATCATCGGCGAACAGGGCTATGGTATAGACGCCTGTGTCACCGACCGGCGGCGTGATGCTGTAACCCGGGTGAACCCCGCGCTCAGTGGCGATCTCCACTACCCGTTGCAGGGGGATACGGTGGCTGGCCATGACCATGCCGTCGTGTTCCCCGCCATGGTTCATGGCGCTGTGATCATGGCTTTCCGGCGCTGGCTGCGAGCTCGGCATGGGGGTGTTCTCGACCGCCCAGGGCACAGTCTGTTCATGGGCATGGTTGAGGGTGCGGGCGAGAGGAGCGGATTTCGGCACCTCGTTCCACATGGCGGCCGGGAAACGGTTCCAGACGTTGGCGAACTGATCGCCCCAGAAGCCGGTCCAGGTCATGCCGCTGAGCAGCAACAGCAGCAGGAAACCCGCCCCCCAGAAGCCGACCACGGCGTGCAGATCGCGCCACCAGAGGCGTCCGCGCTGGTTCATTCTGGGCCAGAGGATGCCCCCTACGCCGGGTCCCTTGCGCGGCCACCACAGGTAGAGTCCGCTGACGAGCAGCACGATTCCCCAGCCGGCGGCCAGCTCGATCAGGCGATCCCCTGTGGTGCCGAGCAGCAGCTCCGCATGCAGGGCACGGGCCACCGCCTGCAGGTTCCACTTGTTGTCCATGGTGCCGAGCAGGGCGCCGCTGGCGGGATCCATGAAGAGGGTCAGCTCGCGCTCGCCCTGATTGACGATGATCTGGGCGCTCGCATCCGTGGCCACGGGGGGCAGGTATTTGCGCAGGCTGGCATCGGGCATGGCGATCTTCGCCTTGGCCAGCAGCTGGTCGGCACTCAGGGTCTGGGTGGCGGGGGCCACCTTCATCAGCTCGGGGTAGAGCAGGTTGTCGAGCTGAGGCTTGTACAGGTACACGATGCCCGTGAGGGAGAGCAGGATCAGAAAGGGGGCGACGAAGAGACCGGCATAGAAATGCCAGCGCCAGATCCTTTGGTAATAACTCGCGTCTTGATTCTTCATCTTTGATCCTTGCGCCAAGGCTAAAGGTTGCAGTTGGTGGAATGTTTGGTTGGCGCGGATGATAGCAGCAACGTTTTATTAACTGCAACAGAACATGCTGGCTCCGCCTTCACTTCGCTGCGCGCCTTAATTGTGCCATCTGGCGTCGATGCCTGTCGGTGAGGGCCGGGGTTCCATGGACTTTTTGCATATAAATCCTTACCTTGTTGCAACATCAGGCAGCGTCGGCGCGACGAAAAAATCAGGGGAGGAGGGGGACGTGCACTTGCAGCCACACGGCTATTTCGAGATGCAGCGACAGGGGCAGGTGCTGATTTGCCGCCCGAGCGGCCCCTTCAATCTGGCGGGCGCCATGGCCTATGAGGCTGCGTTCAGCCAGCAGATCGCAGGATTGCGCGATGCCCCCTGGGGGATCGTCGAGGTGGCGACCGAGTTCGAGGCCGCCGGCCCCGAGGTGCTGGCGCGTTTTCGTCGTCAGTTTGGCTGGTGCGCCGCCAATGGCTGCGATTTTCTTGCGGTGGTGGTGGTGGGCGGGTTCAAGCGCTATCTGGCGGATCAGGTCTTCAGCGATCTGCCGTTCAGGGCGGTGTGTTACTTCGAGCAGGAGGCGGCGGCCATCCACTGGCTGGGGGAGCGGCTCGGCGGCGACGTCACACCGGTGAGCTGACCCGGTAGCCCGGGGCCGTTCTGTCTGCCCGCCTCACTCCAGCTTGATAAACCACTTGTCCCGCTCGTCGACACAGTCGGGTTCGCCCATCTCGAACTCGCGACAGATGAGGGGCCGCACCTCATAGATGCGGCACATCATGGTGTTGCGGTCGAGGGCGGCGCACCAGCCATCTTCCAGCCGGCGCATCACGGGGATCTCCCCTTCCCGATCGAGCACATAGCGATCCGGCACGCCTGTGTCGGTAAAGAGCATCACTTCGAGGCGGCAGCAGCAGGCTTCGCAGTTCTGGCAGCTCACGTCGGTTTGGATTGCTTGGGTCATGGTGCCTGTCTTGCCGCATGGCGGCATCGAAATATATGAAACAGGCGCCTGTCAGGCGCCTGTGGTCTGGCCAACGGCTTGTGAAGAACCTTAGCCCAGTTTGCGGGCGCGGTAGCTGCGCCCCTTGATCTTGCCTTCCTGCAGCCGCTTGAGGGCGGCGCTCGCCACCTGGCGCTTGACCGCCACGTAGGAGTACTGCTCGGAGATCTGGATCTTGCCCACGTCGCTGCCGGCAATGCCACCTTCGCCGGTCAGGGCCCCCAGGATGTCACCGGCCCGCACCTTGGTCTTGCGGCCCGCATCGATGGAGAGGGTCACCATCTGCGGCGCTATCGGCTTGATGTCGCGGCCCAGGGTATCGAGATCCCCCAGCGGCATGGGGGCCTGCTGGTACTCCTCGATCAGGTTGACGCGCTGGGCTTCGTTGGGCTGATACAGGCTTAGGGCCAGGCCCTGCTGGCCGGCACGACCGGTACGGCCGATGCGGTGCACATGCACTTCAGGGTCGTAGGTCAGCTCGTAGTTGATGACGGCACCCAGCTCCTTGATGTCGAGACCCCGGGCCGCCACGTCGGTCGCGACCAGTATGGTGGCGCTGCCGTTGGCGAAGCGTACCAGCACCTGATCCCGCTCCCGCTGCTCCAGATCGCCGTTCAGCGCCAGGGCCGAGAAGCCCTTGGCGGCCAGGTGATCGGCCACGTCGTTGCAGGCGCGCTTGGTATTGCAGAACACCACGCAGGAGCTCGGCTGATGGTGGCTCAGCAGCCAGGTGAGGGCGTCGAGGCGCTGACCGGCCGGCACTTCATACAGCTTCTGTTCGATGGCGCTGCCCTCGTGCAGGGACTCCACGCTCACCTCGACCGGGTTGCGCTGCACGCCGCGGCTCATCTGGGCTATCCCCTCCGGATAAGTGGCGGAGAACAGCAGGGTCTGGCGGCGCTCGGGCGCATGGCGGATCACCTTGTTGATGTCTTCGCCAAAGCCCATGTCCAGCATGCGATCCGCTTCGTCCAGCACCAGGGTCTCCAGGCTGGAGAGCTCCAGGGTGCCCTGCTCCAGGTGCTTGAGAATGCGACCCGGGGTGCCGACGGCGATGTGGGCACCGAAGCCCAGGGTGGCGGACTGCGGTGCGGTCGGGGTGCCGCCACACAGGGTCACCAGCTTGACGTTCGGCAGGGCGCGGGCCAGACGACGGATCTCCTGAGCCACCTGATCCGCCAGCTCGCGGGTCGGACAGAGCACCAGGGCCTGTACGTCGACACGGTTGACGTTGAGCCGTGAGAGCAGGCCGAGGGCGAAGGCGGCTGTCTTGCCGCTGCCGGTTTTTGCCTTGGCGATCAGGTCTTTGCCTTCTAGTACCAGGGGCAGGCTCTGGGCCTGGATCGGGGTCATCTGCAGGTAACCCAGGCTGGTGAGGTTCTCTTGCAGGGCGGGGGAGAGATTGAGGCTGCTAAATTCGCTGTTGTTCACAAAAGGACTCTATTTCGGAGAAAACGGGGATGCGTCGTGCGCAAGGGCGCGCATTGTATCAGAAAGCGCTGCCGGGTGTGGCGGATTTTTGAACGCTTAAGCCCGTGCAACCTCGGGGCGGCTTCATCCGTCCCCATGGCGACAGAGAGGTACGACCGGGATGGCAGCAGGTGAAGGTTTGCGGTCGTTCGCTAATTATTTATCGGAGGTAAACGTTTTCGTCCCGACTGATTAAATATTCCGGGTTGAAATATGTGCCGCGCAGAGGAGTGAATGTTGCGAGAATGATGCTGGAATATCCATTGGCGTTATCCGTACAGTTTCTACATTCCTATCGATATGTTTTATAAGTAGATTTTTACTTTTCACTGGGCGATTAATATACCGTTAATGGTTAATTAATTTAAAAACGTTTGTATTATCTCGCATACATATTATTGAGCCAGATTGTGATGGCTATCTGATTTTTAAATATACGATTCTTTATGATGGCGCCGGTCAAAAATAACAATTCACTGGGTGCTACTGGTATGGAATACGTTCACTTTGTGCTTGGACTCGTGATGGTCCTCGCGCTGGCGTTGCTGGCAAACCGCCGCAACTGGAAACAGATCAAGCTGCGCTATATCGGGCAGCTGTTGGTGGTGGAACTGGCGCTGGCCTGGTTCATGCTGAACTCCGAAGTGGGCCTGGCGGTCGTGGGTGGCTTCGCCGCCGGCTTCACCAAGCTGATGGAGTTTGCCAAGCAGGGGACCGACTTCGTGTTCGGTGGCCTGGTCAACGAAGGGGCCTTCTCCTTCTTCCTGATGGTGCTGATGCCCATCGTCTTCATCTCGGTACTGATCGGCATACTGCAGTACATCCGTCTGCTGCCCATCGTCATTCGTGGCATCGGCACCGTGCTGGCCAAGATCAACGGCATGGGCAAGCTGGAGTCCTTCAACGCCATCAGCTCCATGATCGTCGGCCAGTCCGAGAACTTCATTGCGCTCAAGAACACCTTGCCGCACCTGAACGAGAAGCAGATGTACACCCTGGCGGCGACGGCCATGTCCACCGTCTCCATGTCCATCGTCGGTGCCTACATGCAGCTGATCGAGCCCCGTTACGTGGTGGCCGCGCTGGTGCTCAACATGTTCAGCACCTTCATCGTGCTGTCGCTCATCAACCCGTACGAGCCTGACAATACCGTGACCGACGCCAAGGCGCTGGCCGAGGGGGACGAGCACCATACCCCGAAGAAGGAGAACTTCTTCGAGATGCTGGGGGAGTACATCATGGCCGGTTTCTCCGTTGCCGTGATAGTGGCTGCCATGCTGGTGGGCTTCATCGCCCTGATCGCCCTGGTCAACTACCTGTTCGAGATGGCGTTTGGCGTCAACTTCCAGCACGTCATGGGCTACATCTTCTACCCCATCGCCTGGATCCTCGGCATCCCCGGTGGTGAGGCGCTGCAAGCCGGCTCCATCATGGCGACCAAGCTGGTGACCAACGAGTTCGTGGCCATGATGGATCTGGGCAAGATTGCCGCCGATCTCTCGCCCCGCACCGTCGGCATCCTCTCCATCTTCATGGTGTCGTTCGCCAACTTCAGCTCCATCGGCATCATCGCCGGTGCGGTGAAGGCGCTGAACGAAGAGAAGGGCAACATGGTCTCCCGCTTCGGTCTGAAGCTGGTGTACGGCTCCACCCTGGTGAGCTTGCTCTCCGCCGTGATCGCCGGTGTGATGATCTAATCGCACCTCGGCATCACCACGACAAACCCCTGCCTCGGCAGGGGTTTGTTTTTCTGGGTGAGTCAGCCGAAAGGTGGTTCCGCTCATCATGATTTGTCGGATGTTGAGAAGATAAGAAGAGGCCGCCAATGCTGGCGGCCTCTCTGTCTGGTGGCTCAATGCCCGGTATCAAGGGCAGGTGATGGTGTTGCTGGTCACGCCATTGAGAGTGGCCTGGTAAGTCACCGACTGGGTCAACAGCAATATATCGGTGTTGTTCAGGGTTACCCCGATGACAATGCCATTTTTGCTCCAGATGACGCTGTTGCTGACATCCAGCGTGCTGGCGTCGGAGAAGGTGGCGACGGCCTTGCGGGTCACTATGTTGGCGATCGGCAGGCCGAGTGCTCCCAGTTGGACCTGTGTGGTGCAACTGGCTGTCAGGTTGCCGAGGGTTGCCGCCGTGATGGTGATTGGCTTGCTGTCTGTCCCGGTCAGGAAGCTGGCGGTGATATTGGCTGTTCCTGCGGTCACCCCTTGGGCCAAGCCTGTGCCGGAGACGGTCACGACTCCTGTGTTGTCACTCTGCCAGTTGACCAGGGCACTCACATCCTGGCTGGTCAGGTTGCTGAAACTGGCCGTCGCCTTGAGTTGCGCCTGATTCCCGCTCGCCAGACTGGGAATGGGGTCTATGGTGAGCCCGGTCAGGGTCGCCGCCGTCGCTGCGATATTGATGGTGGCGCTAGTTCCTCCCAGACTGCCACTGATGGCGGCAGAACCCACCGCCAGCGCCTTGATCTGGCCATTGGCATCCACGCTGACCAGAGTCGGGGCGCTGCTGCTCCAGCTGATCTGGCTGGTCACATCAACCAGGGTATCGTCAGAGTAGGTTGCGAGAGCCTTCAACTGGCCATTGGTCCCCAATGCCAGTGAGGTAAGGGGAGTGCTGATTTGGATGGCGCTCACAGTCGCAGCCGTGACTGTGACGGTCAAGTTGCTGACTTGCCCGCCGAAGCTGCCGGTGATGACGGCCGTCCCCGGGGACACTGCAGTGACTTCACCACTGGTGCTGACGGTGGCGACGTCGCTGTCACTGCTGCTCCAGGAGACCAGGGGGGTAATGTTCTGGCTGCTGCCATCGGAGTAGCTGGCAACGGCGGTCAATTGAGCCTTGGTGCCGGCTGCCAGGGTTGATGCCGTTGCCGACAAATCGATCTGATTCACGCTGGCATTGGTCACGCTCAAACTGACGCTGTTACTGGTGACCGCGCCCACACTGCCGGTCAAGGTTGCACTGCCGTTGCTGACAGCACTGACTTCGCCGGACAGGTTGATGGTGGCCACCCCTATGTTCGAACTGTTCCAGACCACCTGGTTCGAAATGTCCTGAGTGCTGTTATCGCTATAGGTGGCGATCGCCGTTAACTTGCCCTTGGTCCCCTTGGCCAGGGTGAGACTGGGCGGGGTGATCTGGATCTGGCTGACGGTGGCATTGGTGACGGTCAGTACAGTCCCGGCACTGGTGACACCGTTCAGGCTGGCACTGATAGTGCTGGTACCCACGGCAACCCCGGTTGCCAGGCCCTGGGCATTGATGGTGACCTTGGTTTGATCGCTGCTGAACCAGGCGGCCTGGCTGGAGACATCCAGGGTGCTGCCATCGCTCAGCACGGCCTGGGCCTTGAACTGAACCGAGCTGCCCTTGGCCAGGTTGCCACTGCCGCCATTCAGGACGACCTGGATGCTGTTGACGGTGGCATTGGTAACCACCAGCAGCACAGTATTGCTGGTGACGCCCAAGAAGTTGGCCGAGATACTCGATCCCCCTTCGCTGAACGCGGTGGCTTCACCGTTCAGATCTATGGTCGCGACGCTGATATCCGAGCTGTTCCAATTGACTTGGCTGGTTACGTCCTGCGATGAGTTGTCGCTGAAGGTGGCGATGGCCTGGAACTGCAGCTTGGTCCCCTTGGGCAGGGAGGCTGTCGGCGGTATGACTTGCAGCGCAGTGGCGATGGCATTGGTGACAGTCAGGGTCGCACTGCGGCTGATGGCGCCAAGGGTGGCGGTGACGGTCGCCTGACCAATGCCGCTCCCCGTGACCAGTCCCAGGCTATCGACACTGGCGATGGAGGGGTCGTTGCTGCTCCACTGGACCTGTGATGACACATCCTGAGTCGAACCGTCGCCAAAGGTGGCGATGGCCTGCAACTGGCTCTTGGTGCCAAGGGCTATGGCCGTGACGGCAGGAATGACCTGCAGAGCGCTGACACTGGTGTTGTTGACCTGGATGCTGGTGCTGGCAGTGACCCCCAGCAGGCTGGCTGACAGGGTAGTGGATCCCGCCGCAACGCCGGTCACCAGACCCGTGCTATCTACGGTGGCGACGGCGGTGTTGCTGCTCAACCAACCCACCTGGGAGGAGACATCCTGAGTGCTCTGATCGGCGAAGGTCGCGATGGCCGTCAGCTTGGTCGTGGTACCTATGGCCAGTTGTACTGTGGCCGGGATGATCTGGATCTGGCTGACGGTCAGATCGACTGCCGAGACAGTGGTCTGGCCTGTGACCCCCTGTACCGTGGCCGTGATAGTGGCATCACCGGCTTCGATGGCGGTGGCTTTTCCCTTATCATCGACACTCAACACGGTCGGGTTGCTGCTCTGCCAGCTGGCCTGGGTCGACACATCCCTGGTCGTATCATCGGAGAGGGTGGCAATGGCCTGCAGTTGCAGGGTCAGCCCCTTGGCCAACCTGGTTGTGGGGGGAATGATGGAGACCTTGGTGGCAATGGCATCCGTGATGGTGAGGGTGGAGATATTGCTGGTAACCCCCTGATAGCTGGCACTGATCCCGGTGCTGCTGACCTTGAGTGTTTTGACCAGGCCCTTCTCATCTATGGTGGCAATGGTGCTATCCGCGCTGCTCCAGCTTGCCTGCTCCGTGATGTCGGCCGTGCTGTTGTCGCTGTAGGTCGCGATGGCAAGATATTGAGTGCTGATCCCGAGCGGGGTGCTGGGGTTGGCTTCGGCTCGGGCCTTGTTGCCAGCGGTGTCGGCTGATATGTCGATCCGGGTCAGTGATTTGGTGACGGGCGCCGGATTGGTCGGATTATCCTCTCCTCCGCCACCCCCGCCGCCGCAACTGAATAAGAAAAGAGTGAAAAACAGTGAAAGAAATACATTCATTGGCTTGCTCATTGATATTCCCCTTCAATTCCTGTGCTTAATATGAAGTGAAGATCATCCCGGTACTCCTGTATGGGAACAGCGAATCCTGCAGCCATGGCCGCCTCAATGTTGAACGAATAGTGAAATCATAAAAGGTGTTGTTATGATTGGGTTTTACTTTTATTGGTCAGGCATACTCAATATTTGGTAGGTATTTTAGGCATCCTTTTGACATGGTGGTAATTGGTCAAATCAATACTGATTAAATTATTATTTGTGGTGTTTTAATATTTCTAGGATAGCGACATTGATAATTCAATCGATACCGATAGAATTAAAAATATTAGTTTGTGAATAGATTGACACTAAAAGTTATATCAAAAATGAATCTTATAGGTGGGGCTGGTACGGGGAGTGGGTGGGGCGCCGTCTGCGGGTCAAGCGTGGCGCCAGGTGAGGGGGAGGATGGGCCGGCAAACGATGAGCCCCTGCCATCTGTGGCAGGGGCTCATCGTCAGCCAGGCCATGATGCCCTGTTGCGATGACTCAGGTCAGCTTGCCCTTGAGCAGCCATCTGTCGAGGGCATTGGCGAAGCGCTGCTTGTCGGCGGCGTTGAAGGGGGCCGGGCCGCCGGTCTGCACCCCGGCCGAGCGCAGCTCCTCCATGAAATTGCGCATGCCGAGCCGGGCCTGGATGGTCTCGCGGGTGTAGATCTCGCCACGGGGATTGAGCGCCTCGCCGCCGGCATCTATCACCCAGGAGGCGAGGGGGATGTCGCCGGTGATCACCAGATCGCCGGGCTGAACCTGCTGGGCAATGACATGATCCGCCACATCGAAACCCTTCTCCACCTGCTGGGTCTTGATGAAGGGAGAGGGGGGAACCCGCAGCCCCTGATTGGCCACCAGGGTGGTGACAACCTGGGCGCGGTGGGCGGCGCGGTAGAGGATCTCCTTGACCGGAATGGGGCAGGCATCGGCATCGACCCAGATGGACATGGCATGGCTTCCTGTAGTTGAAACGGGCATGAAACGAGAGCGGGCATGGTAGCACAGGCGCCCCCTTCCCGGTGCGGGGCTGAGTCGGCCCCCGCTTTCGTGTAAGCTGGGGCCTGAGCATGAACGAGAAGGAGACGAGATGGATCGGGTGCCCAGTGACGTAATTTATGGCCTGACCCTGGATGGCAAGGGGGGCATGGCCCCGCTGGCCACAGGCAGCGAGATCCCGGCAGCCCAGCCCAGCTGGGTGCATCTGGATTACGGCAATCCGGAGGCGGCCCGCTGGCTGTTGCAGACCCCCTTGCTCAATGACGCCGCGCGCGAATCCCTGCTCGGCCAGAGCAACAGGCCCAAGCTGGTGCGGATGGGGGAGACTGTGCTGCTGATCCTGCGTGGCATCAACCACAACCAGGATCACAGGCCCGAGGAGATGGTTGCGCTGCGCATCTACATCACGCCGGATCTCATCATCAGTAGTCGCCGCCGTCCTCTGTTGTCGGAAAAGGACGTCTTCGAGCAGCTGAAACTGGGAGGGGGCGCGGACTCCCCTGCCGACTGGCTGGTGGAAGTCTGCGATGCCCTGACCGAGCGGGCGGGGGAGTTTGTCGAGGAGCTGCACGATCAGATCCTGGAACTGGAGGAGAGGGTGCTGACCCGCGACTTGCCCGCCAATGGCCGGTTGGCGTTGATCCGCAAGCAGCTCATCATGATCCGCCGCTATCTCTCCCCCCAACGGGATCTGGTGGCGCGCCTCGCCAACGAGAAGATCAGCTGGCTGGACGAGGACGATCGCCGCCGCCTGCTCGACATCGCCGATCGGTTGCGGCGCTGGCTGGATGATCTCGATGCCGGGGTGGCGCGCACCGCCGTGCTGGCGGACGAGATCAACAACCTGATGGCGGAGGCGACCAACCGCCGCGCCTACCAGATGTCGGTGATGGCACTGCTGTTCCTGCCTGCTACCTTCCTGACCGGCCTGTTTGGCATCAATCTGGGGGGCATACCGGGGGCCGAGAGTCCTGCCGCCTTCTGGGTCTTCAGTAGCTCCCTGCTGACGCTGGCGACCGGGCTGGCGGTCTGGCTCAAATATCGGCGCTGGTGGTAAGGAGCGCACATGACGACATGGGAATCCTTTGGTGTGACCCTGCTGCTGTTGCTGGGGCATACCCTGATCCGCGGCCTCATTCACAAGAGCCTGATGGCGCTCGGCCAGAGCCGGCAGGTGAGTGAAAACCGGGTGCTCTACGTGGAGCATGTGTTCCACTTCCTGCTCGGCTGCGCCACCCTGCTGATCCTGGCGGGGGTGTGGGGGCTCGACTTCTCCCGGCTGGTGGTGCTCGCCTCCTCCTTCTTCGCCGTGCTCGGGGTCGCCATGGTGGCCCAGTGGTCGATCCTCTCCAACATCACCGCCAGCATCACCATCTTCTTCGCCTTCCCCTACAAGATCGGCGACCGGATCCGCATCCTCGACAAGGATGACTCAGTCACCGGCGTCATTACCGAGATAGGCCTGTTCTACCTGAGGGTGCGGGATGACAACGGCGACCTGGTGACCTACCCGGCCAACCTGATCCTGCAAAAGCCGGTCAGGCGGCTGGAGAGCAAGGAAGCCGAGCCGCTGCAGCCGGAATGAGAAAAGGCTCCCTGGGGAGCCTTTTTGCTGGCATCAGTCTCAACGCTCGAAGAAGCGATAGAGGTGCTCGACCTGGATGGGGCAATCGGCCACCAAGTGGATATGGTCGCGAGCCTCCTCGGTGGAAGAGAAGCTCATCGGGCACCCCAGGGTGTCCGTCATCACGTAGAGGTGGCCGTCCTGCCCCCGAAATTCCACTATCCAGCCGGGGGAGATGATGTCGTGCATGATCTCCGCCTCCTTGAACCTGTGCTGCTGGTGAAGCGCACGCAATTCGCTGACTGTCATGACATCCTCCTGTGACTCATGGCGCCACCCTCAAGTCTAGTCGCCCGCGGCGGACGCAGGCGCATCAAGCCGCCTGGGGCTCCCGTGGCGGCTGAAGGGCGATCAGCAGCTCACCGGCCAGCGGTGACACCGGGCCTGTGACGACCCGAGGTTTTCCCCTGGCATCGACGATGAACAGGGGAATGGCGCCGGGATTGGCCTCCTGATACTGGGTCCAGTCAAAGGCGTCGCTCAGGCGGGTCGCCTTGATCTGGCCGCCCCGGCTCAGCAGGCCGCTCAGGCGGGCAAAATTCATCTCTGACCCGAACAGATCCTGGCGTGCGCGGAAGGTGGCGCTCTCCCGGTTCGCCTTGCCGTGCTGCTCGCTGGAGCGCAGGGAGTGGACTTTTTCCTCCCCGTACAGGTGGGCAAAGTGCAGCACCCCGAGGGCGTTGTTGTGACGGTTGGGGGAAAGCGCCAGCACCGTATGGATGCTGGTGAGGGGCAGGTGCAGCTCGGCGTGCTCCGACTGGGGGTTGCCAAAATAGCAGGGCAGGCCGCTCATGCGGGCCAGCTTGCAATGTTCCCAGGCCGGATCGGAGAGATGGACCGGTATGCCCTGATCCGCCAGCGCCCTGCCGATGGCGCGGGCCACCGAGTTGGCGCCGATCAGCAGCCAGGTGTCGGGAGCGGGCTGGCGCATGCCGAGCAGCCTGGCCAGCGGGGTCGCCGTCAGGCTCTGCAACACCACTGTGAAGATGATGACGGCAAACACCAGGGGCACCAGCTTGTCGGCATCTTCAATGCCGGCCTCGTGCATGCTGATGGCGAAGGAGGCGCTGACCGCCGCCGCCACTATGCCTCGGGGGGCTATCCAGGCGAGCAGGGCGCGGGCGCGCCAGGGGAGATCCGATCCCAGGGTCGAGACCAGGATGCAGAGCGGGCGGGCCACGAACTGCACCACGCAGAGCAGCACCAGCACCATGGGACCGAGTTGCCAGAGCTGCGCCAGATCGAGGCGGGCCGCCAGCAGGATGAAGAGGGAAGAGATGAGGATGACCGCGAGATCCTCCTTGAAGGCCAGCACCTCCTCCAGATCCAGCCCCTCCTGGTTGGCGAGCCAGATGCCGAACACGGTTACCGCCAGCAGGCCGGACTCGTGGCTGAGCCAGTCCGACAGGGTGAAGGTGACCAGCACCAGGGCCAGCACCCCGAACTTGTGCAGGCTGACCGGCAACCAGTCCTTGCGCATGATCAGGGTGGTGATCCAGCCAGCCGCCATCCCGATGAGGGAGCCGACCCCCACCGTCTTGGCCAGGGCCAGCAGGGTGTGATCGATGAGATCCCCCTGGCTGCCGAGGCGCACCGCCTCGAACACCAGTACCGCAAACAGGGCACCGATGGGATCGATGACTATCCCCTCCCAGCGCAGGATCTTGTCCACCTCCCGTACCGGCCGAATGACGCTGAGCATGGGGGCGACCACGGTCGGCCCGGTGACCACCAGCACGGCACCGAGCACCATGGCGACCCGCCAGTCCAGCCCCAGCAGCCAGTAGCTGGCGGCGCCTATGACCGCGAAGCTGGCCAGCATGCCGGTGGAGCAGAGGTTGCGTACCACCTTGCCTATCCCCTTGAGTTCGGTCAGGTGCAGGGTCAGGGCCCCTTCAAACAGGATGATGGCGACCGAGAGCGACACCAGCGGAAACAGCAGCTCCCCCAGCAACTGGTCCGGGTCGAGTACGCCCGTCACCGGGCCGAGCAAGAGGCCGCTGAGCAGCAGGAACAGGATGGCGGGGACGCGCACGGACCAGGCGAGCCACTGGGCGAGCAGGGAGATCAGGGCGATCCCGGCGAGAGAGAGTGCAATCATGCCAACCTCGGGTGGGTAATGGGGTTGGGAGTAGTGTAGCGGGGAAGGAGGGCAAATTGACACCCGGTAGAGGCGGCCTCGGGGAGGCCGGGATCCCGGGAGTAGCCTCAGCGGGCTGGCCTGATCAGATGGGGCTCTCTTTGTGGAGTTCGGTGACGCAGTCGGTCACCGCCAGCACCAGTGCGGAGCGCACCATCTGATCGAGCCGGTTGAGCTGCATCTGATAGAGGGGCCAGTCCTCCTCGTTGGCCGGGGGATCCTGCGGCATCATGCTGGTCTGATGGATGGCATGCAGGCGGCTTAGCAGGTCGCGGATCGGCTTGTCGCTGAAGCGATAATCCTTGGGGTCGCGCACCAGAAAATCGCGGATCTTCAGGTAGGCCTCGAGATCCTGGTAGTGCTCGAGGGAGATGAGGCCGAGGGCGAAGATGAGCTTGAGGCGCACCTCCAGCTGGCCGAGGGGGCCGCTCTGGTTGAGCAGGGGCTCGATGGCGTATTTGACGGCATACTCCTCCTGGCGAAAGGCTCGCCGCATCAGGGAGTCGACCGCCTCTTCCAGGATGGTCACGACCTCGAGAAAGAAGCCGCGGGGGCCATCCTGCTCGTTCAGTCGCTCCAGTACATCATCTTCCTGGTGTGTGGTCATAGGTGCTCAGGGTCCGGCTGACTGGGAGAGAGAGTGCCTCTCTCCCGGTTTCTATCATATGGGGCGCACGCGCTCGGGCTGCCGGCGAGTGCGCCCCATGGGGTCACTTCAAGTTGTTGTAACGGGCGACTATGGTGCGCACCACATCGCTGTTCTCATCCAGGCCGGTGACGCGGGCCAGGGTCCTGGCCGGGCCGAATTCTGCCAGCAGGGCCTGCAGCTCCACCGCCTGGGGATCGTCGTCGTTGTGATAGTGCAATGCCGCGGCTATGCCCTCCTGCAGGTGATCGCTCGGCAGGCCGTACTCCAGGGTACCGAGCAGCGGCTTCACCAGCCTGTCCCCCGCCGCCAGCTTGCGCAGCGGCTGGCGACCGACCCGGTCGATTTCATCCACCAGATAGGGGTTGGCGAAGCGGGACAGGATCTTCTCGATGTAGGCGGCATGCAGGCGCGGGTCGAAGCCGTAGCGTTTCACCAGCACGGCCCCGCTCTCCTCCATGGCGCGGCGCACCTTGCTGCGGATCAGCGGATCCTCGATCGCCTCGCGCACGGTGCGATAGCCCCTCAGCTTGCCGAGGTAGGCGGTGACGATGTGGCCGGTGTTGAGGGTGAACAGCTTGCGCTCGACGAAGGCCATCAGGTTGTCGGTGGGCTCCATGCCCGCCACCTGGGGCAGCTCGCCCTTGAACTGGGTCTGGTCGACGATCCACTCGCTGAAGCTCTCCACCGTCACCTCCAGGGGATCATCGTTGGCCGCGGCCGGGGGCACTATGCGATCCACCGCCGAGTCGACGAAGCCCACGCAGTTGTCGAGGGTGGCATGATACGCGACCGGCAGGTACTTGAGTACCTCCTGCTTGAGGTGGCTGGTGCCGCGTACCATGTTCTCGCAGGCGATGACGTTGAGGGGGGTCAGGTTGCCGGCATCGAAGCGGGCCTGCAGCCCCTTGGCCAGGGTGCTGGCGATCTTGTCCAGTATGTTGGGGCCCACCGCCGTGGTCACCAGATCGGCGGTGATGATGCGGGCGATCACCTCGTGTCCGGCGGAGCTGACGGCGGCGACGTTGCGCACCACGTCGAGCTTCTGATCCGTGCCTACCACGTGCACCTTGTACTCCTGGCGGTGGTTGAGCTGATCGATCAGGGTCTCGTTGACGTCGGCGAAGGTGACCTGGTGGCTGGCGTCCGCCAGCAGTTTTCCGATAAAGCCACGGCCTATGTTGCCGGCACCAAAATGCAATGTTTTCATGATATTAACCTCTTGAACCAAAGACGATGAAGGACGATTAGGCAGCCTGTTCGGCACCCAGCAGATCCAGGAACTCCTGGGGATCCTGGGTGCTGGCCAGCCGGTCGATGAGACCGGGTTCATCCAGTGCATTGGTCAGGCGGGTTATGACCTGAATGTGTTCGTCATTGCGGGCGGCGATGCCGATCACCAGGCGGGCCACTTCATCGGCCGCCTCGCCGAAGGCGACCCCGGCCGGGTACTGGCAGATGACGATGCCGGTACGCTTCACGTGCTCCTTGGCGGCTATGGTGCCGTGGGGCACGGCGATGGACTCGCCGAGGTAGGTGGAGACCAGCTGCTCGCGCTCCAGCATGGCGTCGACGTAGTCGGGCGCCACATAGCCCCGCTCCGCCAGCAGCTTGCCGGCAGCCCGGATGGCGGCCTCCTTGCTCTCGGCCTTGAGGCCCAGATGCACGTCCTGAAGGCTCAGGGTGAAGACCTCGGCGGCCTGCGGCTCGTAGCTGTCGTCGTTGGCCGCCACCAGCAGTTGCGGGTTGGCCACGTCGTCGTTGGCCGCATTGGCCAGGCTGAGGTTTTGCACCAGCTCCTGATAGAGGGCGTTGTCGAGGAAGTTGGAGAGGGAGATGTGCCGGGCGTGGGGCGCATGACGGCGGGCACGGTCGGTCAGATCCTTGTGGGTGATGACCAGATCCACCTGGTCGTCCAGGTTGTTGATGGCACGGTTGGTGACGCTGATGTCGAGACCGGCGGCCTGCACCCGCTTGCGCAGCATGCCGGCGCCCATGGCGCTGGAGCCCATGCCCGCATCGCAGGCGACCACGATATTGCGCACCGCGGTCAGCTCGGCACCCGGCTTCTTGGCCGCTGTGGTCTCGGGTTTGGCACTCTTCATGGCCTTCATCTTGCGGGTGGCTTCACCCAGGGCATCGGCCTCGTCGGCTTCCGGCTGCTGGGCACGGACGAACACGGCGGCGACCAGGAAGGAGACGGTGGCGGAGGCGATGATGGAGAGCAGCACCCCGATCAGGGAGGCTTTCGGCGTCATCAGCAGCACGGCGAAGATGGAGCCCGGGGAGGCGGGGGAGACCAGACCTGCGTTGAACAGGGTCAGGGTGAAGACCCCGGTCATGCCACCGGCGATCACCGCCAGGATGAGGCGCGGGTTCATCAGCACATAGGGGAAGTAGATCTCGTGGATGCCACCGAAGAAGTGAATGATGGAGGCACCGGCGGCGGACTGCTTGGCGGCGCCACGGCCGAACACCATGTAGGCCAGCAGCACCCCCAGACCCGGACCCGGGTTCGCTTCGATCAGGAAGAAGATGGAACGACCCTGCTCGGTGGCCTGCTGGATCCCCAGCGGCGAGAAGATGCCGTGGTTGATGGCGTTGTTCAGGAAGAGGATCTTGGCCGGTTCGACGAAGATGGAGGTCAACGGCAGCAGGCTGTGGGCGACCAGGAAGTCGACACCGCCGGCCAGGGCGCCTGAGAGCACCTTGACGAAGGGACCGATCACGAAGAAGGCGAGGATGGCGCACAACATGCCGATGATGCCGGCGGAGAAGTTGTTGACCAGCATCTCGAAGCCGCTTTTGACCCGGCCTTCCATCGCCTTGTCGAAGCGCTTGATGGCCCAGCCACCCAGCGGGCCGACCATCATGGCGCCCATGAACATGGGGATGTCGGTCCCCACGATGACGCCCATGGTGGTGATGGCACCGACCACGGCACCCCGCTCACCCCCGATCAGCTTGCCGCCGGTATAGCCAATCAGCAGGGGCAGCAGGTAGGTGATCATGGGGCCGACCAGCTTGGCCAAGGTTTCGTTTGGCAGCCAGCCGGTGGGGATGAAGAGGGCGGTAATGAAACCCCAGGCGATGAAGGCGCCTATGTTGGGCATGACCATATTGGACAGGAAGCGTCCAAAATTCTGTATCTTGACTTTGGTATCCGGTGATAACATGTCGGGACCCCGTTTTAAGCCTGTGTGATTAAAAGTGGTAGTCGGGATGACGGGTTTTGCCGAACCCCCATCCCTGTCGTCTAAGCAACTTCAATCTACCAGCTTGTGATCAAATTAGGCTGAAAACGGGGTGTCTTGTGACCCAGCTCTCAAATACCCCGACCTCCCCCCTCCCAACACAGTGACGCCGATCACATTCAGGCGCTGTAGTTTGGCTACATTTCGATCTTTCCCATCGTGAACGGCATTTTAATGTGATGCGCATCACCTTTTGTTGTTTGCGCAAACCCTGTGTCAATGTGATTCCTGTCACAAAGCCATCATTTGTAGCCAATTGGAGCACGTCTGGTGGCGCCAGATCAGAGGGTAACGACGATGGATCTCGCGCCATCATCAACTACTAATCAATGAATCAGTGGTTTTGTAACCCACTTTCAGTTTTGCTCCCCGCACTTTCGGCCAGTCGGGCTCTGTCCCGCCTCCTTTGGCAGGCCCTGATTGGCCTCTCTGGCGACGCCTGCCAATGCCCGCAGCGACAAGATGAGAGTGTCGGCAGGGGGGTCGACACAGATGCAAGCAGAGGCAGACCCCGCCCATTCACCTTCCTGATGTTTCTGCCGGGTTGCCGCGCCCATAAAAAAAGCCCGCAGTATTGCGGGCTCTTGGCATGCAGGGGGGCGGGGCTTATTCCGCCTTGGGGGCCGCGTCGGCCGCCGCCTCGCCGCTCTCGCTTGCCGGGCTTTCGGCCGCCGGTGCTTCCGGGGCCGGACCCGGCACCAGGGCCACCGCCGGCTTGGCGATGAGGGAGCGGGTCTCTTCCACCGCCTCGGTCAGCTTCACCTCGATGATCTGGCCAAGCTCATAGACCACCTCGGTCTTGTCCAGGTAGACGCGACCGTTGTCCCAGTTGCACTCCAGCCTGTCCTTGTTGTCCAGGATGTGGCGGGCGGGCATGAAGACCACGGCGCCGTTCTCCTGCAGACGCAGCTTGAGGCCGGCGCGCATCACGTCGATGATCTCGGCGTTGAACACCTGATCGGTACCGGCGGCGGCCTGAAGGTAACGGACATAGAGCCAGTCGCCGATGTCGCGCTCCACCCTGCGGTGCAGACGGCGGCACTCGGTCAGGTGTTCGGTGAGCTCCTGGCTCGGACGCTCACCCGGGGCCTTGCCGGCGATGACGGCCTTGAGCAGGCGATGGTTGACCATATCGCCGTATTTGCGGATCGGGGACGTCCAGGTGGCGTAGGCATCCAGACCCAGGCCGTAGTGGGCGCCCGGCTCGGCAGACATCAGGGCATAGCTCTGGAAGCGGCGGATCTTGCCGTCCAGCCAGCGGGTGTCCAGGCTGTCGATCCAGCGGCGCAGGGCGCAGAAGCCGGACAGGCTGGCGATCTCTTCCTTCTCGAACGGCGCCTCGGCGCTCTTGAGCAGATCGATGGCGCCGTCGAGAGACTCCTCGTCAAAGCCGGTGTGGACGTTGAAGATGCCGTAACCGACGCTCTTGCCCAATACGCGACCGGCGCAGATGTTGGCGGCGATCATCGACTCCTCGATCATCCGGTTGGCGATGCGGCGAGGCTCCACGTGGATCGCCAGCACGGCGCCGTTTTCCCCCAACTCGAAGTCGTAGTCGGGACGGTCCGGGAACACCAGGGCGTGCTCGGTGCGCCACTTGATCCGCGCCTCCGTCATCGCCTTCATCAGCGGCAGCTGGGCCAGGACGCCGGCATCTATGGTCAGCTCCTTGCCGTGCTCGGCCCAGTCGGAGACGTCGTCATAGTTCAGACGGGCATGGGAGACGATGCGGGCGGCGAAGAACTCGGTCTCCTCCAGCAGCAGGCCATCCTCGGCGATCAGCAGGCGGGCGCACAGGGTGTTGCGCTCCTCGCCCTCTTTCAGGGAGCAGAGCTCGTCGGAGAGGGTGCGCGGTATCATGGGCACGTTGCGGCCCGGCATGTAGACGGTGAAGGCGCGCTTGGCGGCTTCCTGGTCCAGCTCGCTGCCTTCGGCCACGTAGGCGGTCGGGTCGGCGATGGCCACCAGCAGCTCCCAGCCGTTGTCCAGTTTGCGGATGGACAGGGCATCATCCATGTCCTTGGTCTTGGCGCCGTCGACGGTGAAGAAGGGCACCTGGGTCAGATCGCGACGGGGCAGCTCTTCCTCTTCGATGACGTTCCACTCGGGCAGGTCCGCCGGCTCGATCTGGGCCAGGTTGTGGCGCGCCAGCACTACCCACCAGGGCACGTTGTGATCGTCCTTGTCGGCGATGAGCTGGGTGATCTCGGCGGAGAAGTTGCCATCCACCAGGGCGTGGCGCTTGAGGGTCGCCACCACCCAGTCCCCTTCCTTGAAGGACTTCTCGTCCAGACCCTTCTTGGCGCGGGCCTTGATGGCGTCCTTGATGAGGGGGTGATCAGGCACCACGTTGAGGCGGTCGCGGAACATCTTGACGCGGCCGACGAAGCGGACCACGGCCTGTTCCAGCAGGGCATCCGGCTCGGCCACTTCCTTCTCTTTCTCGGTACGGATCAGGGCGCTCACCCGGTCACCGTGCATCACCTTCTTCATGTAGGGAGGCGGCACGAAATAGCTGGTCTTCTCATCGACCTCCAGGAAGCCGAAGCCCCGATCGGAGGCGCGAATCACACCCTCTTTCTTGGGGATGTTTTCGCGGATTTGTTGCTTGAGCTGGGCCAGCAGCGGATTGTCTTGGAACATAAGTGAGGAACCTGAGTGGAGACCTGATGAAGAATCGCCCAGCACTATACGTTTTTACCCCTCCAAAGCCAAGGTGAATGGCCCGCTCAGCGGGGTTGCAGTGCCCGGCGGCCCTGCTCGATCAGGCGCAAGGAGATCTGCTTGTGCAGCCCCCGCTCCAGCACCCAGCGGTGCCAGTAGAGGCGCTCGACCAGGTGGAGATCCGGGCTGAGATCGAGCAGCAGCCCCTGTGCGAGCTGCTGGCGGATCTGCAACTCGGGAATGAGGCAGCAGGCCAGCCCCTGCTCGGCCATGGCGACGAAGGCCTCCGACGAGCGCACCGTGTGGCAGGGGTAACCGCCGGGGGCCAGGGCGAAGTGGCGGGCCATGAAGCTGACGTGCATGTCGTCGCGCTGATCGAAGGCGACCGCCGGTGCCTTGGCCAGTGCCGCCGGGGTGAGCCCCTGGGGGAAGTGGCGGGCGACGAAGGCGGGGCTGGCGGTCAGCAGGTAGCGCATCTCGCCGAGCTCGTCGACGCAGCAGCCTGCCAGCGGCTGGGGTTGCAGGCTGACGGCGCCGAACGCCTGTCCCTCGCGCACCCGATCCAGGGTGCGGCTCTCGTCATCCACCAGCAGGTTCAGCTCTATGGGGTGCTGCGCCAGCAGCGGCGCCAGGGCGGGCAGGAACCAGGTGGCCAGGCTGTCGGCGTTGACGGCGATGCTGACCCGGATCGGCGCCTGGGGCTCGCTGGGGGAGAGTTCCCCCGCCAGCTCCAGCTCCAGCTGGCGCACCTGACGGTAGTGGGCCAGCAGCTTCTGCCCGAGGGCCGTGGCCTGCAGGGGCTGGCTGCGGATGATCAGCGGCTCGGCAAACTGCTGCTCCAGCTGCTTGATGCGCTGGGAGATGGCGGACTGGGTGAGGTGCAGACGCTGGGCGGCGCGCTCGAAGTTCTGCTCCTGCATCACGGCATCCAGCGCCAGCAGCAGCTTGTAGTCCAGCGTCTTCATCAGCACTCCTTATCAGAGAGGGGGATTGAGCAAGGATGCTACTGGAGTGACGGCGGGAGAACAACCGGGCAAGACGGCGGGCACTGCGTGGAGGGGCATACGGGTGCTGTCACTGTGAGATGTGACAGTAGCGACAGAGTGAGATTCATAAGATACTCATTTGGTCCGTTTTTGCATGGGGTGGAAACGGGCCATAGCGAGAGTTTTGGTCCCGGGTGTCAGCCCGGGACTTTTTTATGGGGTCAGCTTATGCCGAGCAGTTCCCCGGCCGTAGCGTACTGCCCCCGCAGGGGACGGCTGACGGCACGCTCGAAGCGCTCGTCCAGGTGGAAGCGGATCCCGACCCCGCGCACGGCCCCCAGATCCACCGCCTGACGGTGACCGAGCCGCTCTATGGGCAGGCCGAGGCGGCGGAAGATGCGCTCCACCGGCAGGCTGACCACGGCCACCAGCTCCCGGATCCCCTGCTCCCTGGCGAAGGCATGGACCTCGCGGAAGATGACGCAGGTCAGCTCGCTGATGCCGTTGTCGAGCGCGGGTGCGCGGCCGGCATCGATGGCGAGCCGGGTCAGCTCCCAGACATCGGCGCCGCGCGGGGCACGCTCGCCGGCGAGGGCACCGGGAAAGATGCTGGGCAGCATGTAGTCCTGGGCGCAGCTGAGCAGCCTGATGCAGCCGCACAGACCCTCTTCATCTTCAATCAGCACCCAGTGGGTATCGGGCTTGTCGAAGCTGTCCCGCTCCAGACCCCGGTGGGATTCCACGTCCCAGCCGAGCCGATCGGAGAAGACGCGCTTGCGAAAGCGATAAAGCTCGTTTTCGACCTCCCATCTGGGGTGTTCTTTCAATTTTCCTTTGAAAACAAGCATTCATGTCTCTCCATTTCATGGTTAGGCGCTATAATCCAAGGCCTTGGCCAGGGGAGGCTAGCCTATGACACGCGACCAACTGCTTGAGTATCTGGAACATTTCACGCTGGTAACGGATGGAAACCGGCTGGCCGAGCTGATCGGCCGCTTCACCCTGGGAATGGGCTACGACTACTATCGATTCGCGCTCATCCTGCCCATGTCGATGCAAAGGCCCAAGGTGGTGTTGTTCAACCAGTGCCCGGACTCCTGGGTGCAGGCCTACACGGTGAACAACATGCTGGCCTGCGATCCCATCATCCAGCTCGCCCGCACGCAGACCCTGCCCATCTACTGGAACCGGCTGGACGAGAAGGCGCGCTTCCTGCAAGAGGGGAGCATGGACGTGATGGGGCTGGCGGCGGAGTTCGGGCTGCGCAACGGCATCTCGTTTCCGCTGCACGGGGCGGCGGGGGAGAACGGCATACTGTCGTTCATCACCCGGGAGCGGGCGTCCAGCGACCTGCTGCTGGAGTCGTCGCCCATCCTCTCCTGGATGTCCAACTACATCTTCGAGGCGGCGATCCGGATAGTGCGCCAAAGCATGAGGGAGGATGATCCCCAGGAGGCCCTGACGGAAAGAGAAACCGAGTGTCTGTTCTGGGCCAGCGACGGGAAGACATCGGGGGAGATCGCCTGCATCCTCGGGATCACCGAACGCACCGTGAACTACCACCTCAACCAGGTCACCCGCAAGACGGGGTCGATGAATCGCTACCAGGCCATCGCCAAGGGGGTCAGCAGCGGCATACTGCTGCCGAATCTGGAGCAGGTCGTGGTCACCAACTTCCCCAGACTGTTGCAGTGAATGCCGGCCGGGTGACGCTGACCTGTCGCCCGGCCTCTCCTCTGTCGCCATTACCCACTGCCCCAAGCCGATCCTGTCACTCCGGCGATTCTCGGGGCGGGCCCCCGGGGCCACAATTGTCAGATCCTGCAATTGACAGCCTGTCAGATGTCGTTTTTTGCCCCGTCTCATCAGTTTTATGAATGCATCAGAAAATGAATGAATTTCTCTGATTTCACGCCTCCCCTTATAGTGCCCCCAGATCTCCCACACAAAGGTTTGTCCATGTTCGCGACCACACTGCAAGGCTTTACCCTCGGCCTTGCCATGATCATCCCCATAGGTGCCCAGAACGCCTTCGTGCTGAGCCGGGGCATTCACCGCAACCACCATTTGCTGGCGGCGACCCTCTGCTGCCTGTGCGATCTCGTGCTGATCGGCATAGGGGTGTTTGGCGGTGCCAACCTGCTGGCGGCCAGCCCCATCGGCCTGGCGCTGCTGACCTGGGGCGGCGTGCTGTTTCTCGGCTGGTTCGGGGTGCGCTCCCTTGGCAGTGCCTGGCGCGGGCAGGGGGCTGCCCTGGCGGACTCTCCCCAGCTGATGGGGGTCAAGAGCGTGCTGGCCATGACGCTGGGGGTGACCCTGCTCAACCCCCACGTCTATCTGGATACCCTGATGCTGCTCGGCTCCTTCGGCAGCCAGTTTGCCGAGGATCTGCGGCCCGCCTTCGCCGCAGGGGCCATGCTGGCCTCCCTGGTGTGGTTCTACGGGCTGGCGGTCGGGGCGGCGGCGCTTTCTCCCTGGCTTGCCCGGAGCAGGGTGCAGCAAGTCATTGATATGGTTGTTGGTATCACAATGCTGGTGCTGGCGGTCAAGTTGGCCAGCGGGGCTCTGCTGGCCTCATAAGGCTATTTTTGTGCCGGGCTTCATAAAAATGAGTCCCGGTGTCATCTGCTGACATATTCGTCTGTTAAATTCCCGGCGCTGGTAAAGCGTTACTCATAATAAAAGGGAAAAGACAGTGAATAATTCCATGAAGCTGGGGGCAATCGCCGCCATCGTGCTGCTGACTGCCTGCAGCAATGAAAATGACAGCAAGGCGCAGCCGGGGACAGTCTCCCTGCGCCTGATCCAGACCTCCGACATCCACTCCAACGTGCTGGGGTATGACTACTACCAGAACAAGGAGGATCGCAAGTTCGGCCTCTCCCGTACCGCGTTGCTGATCCGCGCCGCTCGCGCCGAGAACCCCAACAACCTGCTGCTCGACAACGGTGACCTGATCCAGGGCACGCCGCTGGCGGACTACATCTTCGAGCAGTCCGGTGCCGGATATCTCGAGAAGCAGGCCCACCCGGTGTTCAAGGCGATGAACGAGCTGGGTTATGACGCGGGCAACCTCGGCAACCACGAGTTCAACTACGGCCTGGATTACCTTGGCAAGGTGCTGGCGGGGGCCGAGTTCCCCTATGTGAACGCCAACGTGTTCGAGGCGGGCGCCTTCAAGCGCGACGCCAAGGGGCAAATCGACTGGAGCGGCAACAAGTTCACCCCCTATCTGCTGCTGGAGCGCCAGGTAACGGATGACAAGGGCCAGTCACAGACCGTCAAGGTCGGCATCCTGGGTCTGACACCGCCCCAGGTGCTGCAGTGGGACAAGCGCCATCTGGAAGGCAAGGTGGTGGTGGCCGACATGGTCGAGACCGCCAACCACTATGTGCCCGAGCTGCGCGCCAAGGGGGCCGATCTGGTGGTGGTGGTGGCCCACACCGGCATCAATGCCAACAGCTACGAGGCCATGATGGAGAACTCCGCCTGGCACCTGGCCAAGGTGAAGGGGATAGATGCCCTGATGCTGGGCCATGCCCACAAGAACTTCCCCGGCGACTTCCCTGACCTGCCCGAGGTGGACAACCAGACCGGTACCCTGAGCGGTATTCCGACCGTGATGCCCGGCTACTGGGGCAATCACCTCGGCATCATAGACCTCAAGCTGGAACAGGTGGACGGCAAGTGGCAGGTGAAGCAGAGCCAGGCCAGCCTGCGCAAGATCGACTCCAGCGAGGGCAGCGCCGTGGATCAGCGGGTGGTGGACCTGGTGCAGGCGGATCACGACGCCACCAACCAGTGGCTGGACGAGCCCCTTGGCAAGATCACCTCCCCCATCCACAGCTTCTTCGCCCTGGTGCAGGACGACCCCTCGGTGCAACTGGTGAGCGATGCCCAGCGTCAGCACGCCGAGCAGCTGCAAAAAGACGGTCTGCTCAAGGAGCCCTACCCGATCCTGTCGGTGGCGGCCCCCTTCCGTGGCGGTCGCAACGGCATCAATGACTTCACCTATGTGGCCCAGGGGGACATCTCCCTGCGCAACGTCTCCGACCTCTACATCTATCCGAACACCCTGCAGGTGGTCGAGGTGAACGGGGCCACCGTCAAGGAGTGGCTGGAGATGAGTGCCGGCCAGTTCAACCGCATAGACACAGGCAAGACAGAGGTGCAGTGGCTGGTGAACGAGAGCTTCCCCACCTACAACTTCGACGTGATCGACGGGGTGAGCTACGAGGTGGACATCACCCAGCCGGCCCGTTACAGCAAGGAGGGGCTCAAGGTCAGCGACGGTCAACGCATCAGCGGCCTCACCTTCAACGGCCAGCCCATGGATCCGGCCCAGAAGTTCTACGTGGTGACCAACAACTACCGCGCCAGCGGCGGCGGTCACTTCCCGGGCATCGACGGCAGCAACATAGTGCACGAAGATCCCTTCGAGACGCGGGAGATCATCGCCCAGTACCTCAAGTCCCAGTCTGCTGCCAATCCGGCGGGCTTCAGCCCGGCGGCCAACAACAACTGGCACATGAAGGCGCTGCCGGCAGGCGTGGACGTGCGGCTCTACTCCTCCCCGGGTGAGGAGGCCAAGGCCCTGGCGGGGGCGGATCTGGCGTACCAGTCCACCCTGCCGATGAGTGACGCCAAGCATCCCGGCTACGCCATCTACCGCCTGATCCGCCAGTAAGGCAGCCTCGGGCAGACAACAAAAAGCCCTCGCAGTGCGAGGGCTTTTTCGTGGGGGCGGGCTTAGTAGAAACCCGGATCCTCCGGGTTGGGGCGGGTCTTGAAGCGGCGATGCAGCCACATGTACTGCTCGGGGGCACGGCGCACGGCGGCTTCAATCTCGCGGTTGGCGCGGGCGGCATCGACCAGGTCGTCACCGCTTGGGTAGTCTTCCAGCGGCGCCCCTATATGCAGGGTGTAGCCCTCATGGGTACGGATGTTGTAGCAGGGCAGGGTGACGGTATTCTTGACCCTGGCCAGGGTGGCGGTGCCCGTGATGGTGGCCGCCTGCTCCACCGCGAAGTAGGGCACGAAGACGCTGGCGTGGCTGCCGTAGTCGTGATCCGGCGCGTACCAGAGGGCGTCGCCGTTGCGCAGCGCCTTGATCATCCCCTTCACGTCCATGCGATCCACCAGGTACTTGTTGGAGGCGCAGCGACCGTGGTACTGGGCATACTCCAGCACCGGATTGGTGTTGGGGCGATAGACGCCGACCCCGGGCCGCACCAGGCCGAAGCAGCGGGCGTTGAGCTCAAGGGTGAGGAAGTGGCAGGAGAGCAGCAGCATGCCCTGACCCTTTTCGATGGCGTCGATGACATGCTCTTCCCCTTCCACCTTCATCAGGCGGCGCATCCGCCAATCCGGCCAGAACCAGGCCATGCCCACCTCGAAGATGGCGCAGCCCACGCTCTCGAAGTTCTGTTTGAGCAGGGTTTCCCGCTGATCCCGGCTGAGCTCGGGCATCGCCAGCTCCAGGTTGCGGCGGGCAATCTTGACGCGGGATTTCAATACCTTGCGGGCCAGGGTGCCGAGCTGGCGACCCAGCCACATCTGGCTGCGCCAGGGCAGCAGCACCAGCAGCCAGAGCAGGCACAGACCGAACCAGCTGCCCCAGTAACGGGGATGGAACAGACGGGGTTCGAGGCGGGGAGCATGTTCTTGGGCCATGAAGAGTCTCTTGTTCACAAAGGCAAGGGAGGGAGCCCAGCCGACACGGGGTATCGGTGCCCGTGGACAGGCTGTCACTCGCAATCTGGGGATTCTATCCGAAAAACGGGGGCGGGTGCGAATCGCCATCACCTGGTCAGAGGGGTCGGCCGGAAAGTGCCGTGGCGGGCATGGCAGTGCTTTTTTCACGTCCCGGAAAAGAGTGTGATAAAATCGCCCGCTGAAATTTTCAGGTTTTGAGAGCCGATACAGATGAAAATCACCCTGCCCGAGTTTGAGAAAGCCCGCGTTCTGGTCGTTGGCGATGTCATGTTGGATCGCTATTGGCATGGCCCCACCGGCCGCATCTCCCCCGAGGCGCCGGTGCCCGTGGTCAAGGTCGAGCACATCGAGGAGCGCCCGGGTGGCGCCGCCAACGTGGCCCTGAACTCCGCCGCCCTGGGTGCCCAGGCCGTGTTGCTCGGGCTGACCGGTCAGGATGAGGCCGCCGATGCCCTGGCCGGCCAGATGGCAGGGGTCAAGGTCGCCTGTGATTTCGTTCGTCTGACCGACTACCCGACCATCACCAAGCTGCGGGTGCTGTCCCGCAACCAGCAACTGCTGCGCCTCGATTTCGAAGAGGCCTTCCACGACGTGGACGCCAGCCTGCTGATGGGCAAGGTGGAGCAGGCGCTGCCAGGGGCCGACGTGATGATCCTCTCCGACTACGGCAAGGGCGCCTTGAACGACGTGCCTGGCATGATTGCCCGCGCGCGCGCCGCCGGCATCCCTGTGCTGGTGGATCCCAAGGGGACGGATTTCGAGAAGTATCGCGGCGCCACCCTGCTGACCCCCAACATGTCCGAATTCGAGGCCGTGGTGGGCAAGGTGAAGAGCGAAGAGGAGCTGGTCGCCAAGGGGCTGGAGCTGGTCAAGCGCTTCGAGCTGGACGCCCTGCTGGTGACCCGTTCCGAGAACGGCATGACCCTGATCCGCGAAGGGCAGCCCGAGCTGCACCTGCCGGCCCAGGCTCATGAAGTCTATGACGTCACCGGTGCCGGCGATACCGTCATCTCCACCCTGGCCACCTCCCTGGCCGCCGGCATGAGCCTGGACGAGGCCTGCGCCCTGGCCAACACAGCCGCCGGCATAGTGGTGGGCAAGCTGGGTACCTCCACAGTGAGCCCGGTGGAGCTGGCCAACGCCCTCTACACCGAGCAGGAGACCGGCTTTGGCGTCATGTCCGAGGCCCAGCTCAAGGTGGCCGTGCAGGCCGCCCGCCTGCGCGGCGAGAAGGTGGTGATGACCAACGGCTGTTTCGACATCCTGCACGCGGGCCACGTCTCCTACCTGGCCAATGCCGGCAAGCTGGGAGATCGCCTGATAGTCGCGGTCAACACCGATGAGTCCGTGCGCCGCCTCAAGGGGCCGGGTCGTCCGGTCAACCCGACCGAGCGCCGCATGACGGTGCTGGCGGCCCTGGGTGCCGTGGACTGGGTGGTACCCTTCGGTGAGGACACGCCCCAGCGACTGATCGCCGAGATCCTGCCAGACCTCTTGGTCAAGGGGGGCGACTACAAGCCCGAAGAGATCGCCGGCTATGCCGAAGTGACCGCCAACGGCGGCGAGGTGAGGGTGCTGAACTTCGAGGACGGCTGCTCCACCAGCGAGATCATCAAGACCATACGCGAGCGCGGCTGAGCACCTCCGGCCTCGGCCGGAGGTGCCTGATCACTCGCCCTGGCGAGGGGCAAGCAGGCAGCAAAAAGGCGACCACAAGGTCGCCTTTTTTCATGCCGTGAATTTGGCTCAGGACTTGGTCGTCACCTGGGCGGCGGGCATCAGGCCCTGGTTCACGTCTTCCAGATCCTTCTGCTCCAGTATGCCGGCGGCCTGCTTGAGGGAGAGGATGCTGAGGATGTAGTTGTAGCGGGCCTCGGAGAGTTTCTGCTTGGCCTGGTACAGCTTGCGGGTGGCGTCCAGCACGTCGACTATGGTCCGGGTACCCACTTCATAGCCGGCCTCGGTCGCCTTCAGGGCGCTGTCGGCGGAGATGACGGACTGGCTGTAGGCGCGCACCGAGCCGATGCTGGCGTTGACGTTGTTGTAGGAAGAACGCACCGTGCTCTGCACCGAGCGGAAGCTGCGCTCCAGCTGCTCGCTGGCGGCCACGTAGTTGAACTGGGCCTGCTTGACCTGGGAGGTGGTGGCGCCCCCGGTGTAGAGCGGCAGGTTGAAGTTCAGACCGACATTGCCCTGATTGCTGTTGCTCTCGGGGTTGCGGATCTCGTCCTTGTAGTCGTTGTAACCGGCGGTGAGGCCGGCGCCCAGATCCAGGGTCGGCTCGTGGCCCGTCTTGGCCAGATCGATCTGCTCCTTGGCGATGTCCTTGCCGATGCGGGCGCTGTGCAGCTCAAGGTTCTTGTCCAGTGCCAGCTCCAGCCACTTGTCGGAGTTGAACGGGGTCTTCTGCGGGGCGAAACGCTCGGTGTTGAGCACATCCAGCTGGCGATGATCGATGCCGGTCAGCTCGCGCAGGCTCTCGTAGCTGTTGTCCAGGGTGTTCTCGGCATTGATCTCGTCTGCCAGCGCCTGATCGCGCTCGGCCTCGGCTTCATGCACGTCGGTGATGGCGGTCAGGCCCACTTCGAAGCGCTGCTGGGTCTGTTCCAGCTGACGCTCTACCGCGGTCTTGTTGGCACGGACGAACTCCAGGGTGTCCATCGCCTTGAGCACGTCGAAGTAGGCCTGGGCGGTACGCAGCATCAGGTTCTGGTACTCGAGGTTGTAGGCCACGTCGGACTGGGTGGCGCTCTTCTCGGTCAGGTCCAGGTTGACCCAGTTGCTGCGACGGTAGATGGACTGATCCAGGGTCACCGAGCCGGTGGCGCCGCTGTTGGTCTGGGTATCGTCCTTGTTCTGCAGGTAGTTCAGACCAGCACCCAGATTGATCTGTGGCAAGAGGGCTGCGCGGGATTCGTTGATCTTCTCGAAGGCTTGGTCCCGCTTGGCCTTGGATTCCAGCAGCTGGGTATCCTTGATCTGGGCTTGCTGGTAGATTTCGAGCAGGTCTTCGGCATGAGCGGCACTGCTCACACCCAGCATCACCATGACTGACAAGAGTGTTCTTTTCATATGATATTTTTAACCTTATTTATCAACCCAAAGCTGTCCGCTGGATGAGGGAGGGGATTGTCACCGACCAAGCTTGATTTCAGCTTAACCACTCTACTACATGCAGATTTCATTGCGAACTGTCTCTTTTCCTGCGACAGGAACGTCAAGAGTCAGGGCGAGTTTTCTCGGCAACGCGCCTAGCCAAATGTCCTGTGGCTGCTAAAATCCATCCCTCATCGTCGGCGAGAGCGAGTGAATGAATGTTCATTCATGCCCCCGAATATTATGGTCAAACCAAGCCAAGTCAAGCTGGTAGGAGTCTCGTATGTCACAGCAAGCCTTGCCTCAAACCAGTCACTATTCCGGTGATGATGTGAAAATCATCGATAAATCATCTGGATACAACGGCTTTTTCAAAGTGAACGTCTATCGCCTGCAACACAGGTTATTTGCCGGTGGCTGGAATGAGCCCATAGTCCGCGAGCTGTTCGAGCGGGGCCATGCGGCCGCGCTGCTGCCTTATGATCCCGTGCTGGACCAGATAGTGCTGGTGGAGCAGTTCCGCATCGGTGCCATCGAGACCAGCCCCACCCCCTGGCTGCTGGAGCTGGTGGCCGGCATCATAGATGAAGGGGAGACCGCCGAAGCCGTGGTGCGCCGCGAGGCGGTGGAAGAGGCAGGCATCGAGGTGGGGCGCTGCGAGCATGCCATCAGCTATCTGGTGAGCCCGGGTGGCAGCACAGAGCGGATCGAGGTCTATGTGGGGGAGGTGGATGCCAGCCAGGCGGCGGGGATCCACGGTCTGGCGGAAGAGGGTGAAGACATCCGGGTCCATGTGGTGAGCCGCGAGCAGGCTTACGCCTGGCTCAAAGAGGGGCGCATCGACAATGCCGCCTCCGTCATCGCCCTGCAATGGCTGGCCCTCAATCATGGCGAGCTGCAGGCCCGCTGGCTGGCGGGGCGCTGAGGTGGTGCTCGTTTACGCCTGGCGCCATCTGCCTCCTGCCTGCGAGGTCAACTCACTATGGACCCTGATTGATGGAGCCGGGATATGCCATTAGTCCAGAGCCCGATGAAGCGCTATGTGCCTGACTTGATGTCCTTGCAACGCACCTGCGAGGTGAACTACATGGCCTTGATGAAGTTGCTGCCCCCCGGCGGCAGCGTGGGGGCGGAGCGCCGCTATCAGGTGGGCAACGGCCTGCAGTTCCAGCTCACCGTCAGCGAAGAGAGCCGCTTCACCAGCCAGGTGATCCTGGCCCAGCACAATCCCGAGTTGCCGAGCTACTTGCAGGCTCGCATCGAGATTCGTTTGTATCACGACGTGCGGATGGCGGAAGTGTGTGCGGCGCAACAGATTTCAATGTTGCAACCACGTTATGATTATCCCAATAAAAAAATGCACCACAGGGATGAAAAAGAGCAGGTAAATCTATTCCTGGCCGATTGGCTAAGATTTTGTCTCAAACATGGCACCAGCCTGATCAACATCCTCTAGTCGAACCCATAAAAAAGAAGCGTGATTTTGGAAACAGAGCTACCTCAGGCGCCGGACGGCAGTGTGCGCCTGTTACAGATTACCGATACCCATCTCTTCGCCAGTGCCGAGGGACGACTGCTGGCCGTGCGAACCGCAGATAGCCTGGCCGCCGTGCTGGAGCAGGTGCAGGCCAACGCGCATCCGTTCGATCTGATCCTCGCCACCGGGGATCTCTCCCAGGATCACAGCCCGGAATCCTATCAGCGGTTCGCCTCCATGATGGCCCCGCTGGCGCGCCCCATCTACTGGTTGCCCGGCAACCACGATGACGGCCCCCTGATGACCGAATACCTGCATGCCGCCGGGATCAGCGAGGCCAAGCAGCTGGTGGGGGACCACTGGCAGGTGATCCTGCTCGATACCCAGGTGCGCGGCAAACCCCATGGGGTGCTCGGCGATCACCAGCTGGCGGCGCTGGACAGCGCCCTGCGCCAGCATCCCGAGCGCCACGCACTCATCGCCCTGCACCATCAGGCGGTGCCGGTGGGCTGCGCCTGGCTGGATCAGCACAATCTCAAGAATGCCGACGATCTCTTCGCCGTGCTGGCCCGCCACCCGCAGCAGAAAACCATTCTGTTTGGCCACGTGCATCAGGAGTTTGACGAGGTGCACCGCGGGGTGAGGCTGATCGCCAGCCCCTCCACCTGCATCCAGTTCAAGCCGCTCTCCGACGGTTTCGCCCTGGACGAGTCCGGCCCGGGCTGGCGTTATCTCACCCTGCATCCGGATGGCCGCATTGCCAGCCAGGTGTGGCGGCTGCCGGTGGGGCAGTTCGTGCCCGACCCCGATGCCACCGGTTACTGAGGCGTTGCCATGAAGCCCGTACTCCTCTACCTGCACGGTTTCAATTCATCCCCCGGCTCGGCCAAGGCGCAGCAGATGGCGGCCTGGGTGGCCGAGCACAGGCCCGACATCGAAGTGCTCATCCCGGCCCAGCCCAATACCCCGGCGGCGGCCTGGGAAGCCATCGAGGGCGTCATTGCCGAGGCCAGGGCTCGCCATGATGGCCAGCTCAGGCTAGGTGCCGTGGGCAGTTCCCTCGGCGGCTTTATGGCGACCCGGGTGAGCGAGCTGCATGGTTGCCGCGCGGCGCTGATCAACCCGGCGGTGCGTCCTCACGAGCTGCTCTGCGACTACCTGGGCCCCCAGGTCAATCCCTATACCGACGAGCGCTACGAGCTGCTGCCGACCCACATGGACGAGCTGCGGGCGCTGGCGGTGCCGGTGCGCGCCCCCGAGCGGCTCTGGATCCTGCAGCAGCAGGAGGATGAGGTGCTCGACTATCGCAAGGCATTGAGGGAATACGAGTTTGCCCGCCTCTCCCTGGAGTGCGGCGGCAACCACGCCTTCGTCGGCTTCGAGCGCTATCCGGCCCAGATCATTCGTTTCCTCGGGCTCTAGCCGTGCAACCGCCGTTGGCCGCCTTTCTGGAACAGGTGCTGGCCACGGCGCAAGCGGGCCTCACCTACTCCCAGGATCCCTTCGATATTGCCCGCTTCGAGGCGCTCAGGGCGGCCACGGTGGCCCTCATCGCCAGCCAGAGCGAGCTGGCGCCCGAGGCCATCGCCTCGTGGATCGCCCTGGATGACGGCTACCCCACCCCCAAGCTGGATGTGCGGGCCTTTATTCAAAACGACGACGGTCATCTCCTGCTGGTGCAGGAGCGCAGCGACGGGCTCTGGACCCTGCCTGGGGGCTGGTGCGACATCGGCGACTCGCCGGCGGGCGCCGTGGTGCGCGAGGTGGTGGAGGAGACAGGTCTGGAGTGCCGTGCGGTGCAGCTGCTGGCCCTGTTCGACAAGCTCAAGCACCCCCATCCCCCGCAATTGCCCCATGCCCACAAGGCCTTCTTTCTGTGCGAGGTGACGGGCGGATCGCTGCTCACCGAGACTGACGAGACCCGGGGAGCTGCCTATTTCCCCATCGACGCCCTGCCCGAGCTCTCCCGCCACCGGGTGGTCGAATCCCAGTTGCGCAGCCTGCACGACCATGTGCGGCAGGGGCGGCGCCACACCCTGTTTGACTGACACTCCCGGGACACTGGGCCCGGCGGCAAGGAGGCCACATGATCAAGCGCATCGGCAATACCCCCATTCAGGCGAAACACAGGGCCAGCTGCCACTGCGGCGCCGTGGTGCTGGAGCTCAGTCTGCCGGACGGCGTGGTGGATCCCCGCCGCTGCGACTGCTCCCTCTGCCGGCGGCGGGGGGCCATAGTCGCCTCTGTGCCGCTCTCCGGCATCCGCATCCTGCAGGGGGAGGAGGCACTGCGCTGCTACCAGTTCAACACCCGCACCGCGAAGCACTACTTCTGCGGGGTCTGCGGCATCTACACCCACCACCAGCGCCGCTCCAATCCGGCCGAGTATGGCTACAACCTCGCCTGCCTCGAGGGGGTCAATCCGTTCGCGCTGGGGGAGGTGCCGCTGCGGGACGGCATCAACCACCCGGCCGACAGGGCGGAATGAGACCAGGGGGCCATCTGCTTCTGTAGCCGCCGAAATGGCTGTGTTAACCTTGGTCTGCCTGCCCTCTGGCGGGCCATTGCCACTCTTCTCCTCTTGCCAACCGGGAGCCTGCCCGTGACGACTGCTTCAGCGCTGCCGGATCTGATCCTGGGGGCCTCGCTCTACTTTCCGCCCCTGTTCAAGGCGGTGCTGCTCGGCCTGCTCGGCTGGTTGCCGGTGCACCACCTGCTGCGGGACTGGCTCTACGGCGGTGAGGTCTGGCACCCCCTGCTGATGGATCTCTCCCTGTTTATCCTCGCCGTCAGTGGCGCACTCTGGATACTGCTACATGGCTAAATCACCCCTGGCAACCCTCAAATACTTCTCCACCCTGCTGGTCTGCGCCCTGGCGCTGGTGTCGCTCTGGTGGCTGTGGAACTACTACATGCAGGGCCCCTGGACCCGGGATGGCAAAGTGCGGGCCGAGCTGGTCAGCATCACCCCCGAGGTGTCGGGCAAGATAGTCAGCATCTGGATCAAGGACAACCAGCTGGTGAAGAAGGGGGACGTCCTCTTCAGCCTGGATCCCGTGCCCTACCGGATTGCCCTGGACAACGCCAACGCGGCCCTGGCCAAGGCGAAGTCGGATCTCGACAAGGCGGAGCACGAGGCCAGGCGTCGCCAGGGGCTGTCCCGCACCGTCATCTCCGCCGAGGCGGTCGACGAGTCCAGGCTCAATGCCCAGGCGATGAAGGCGGCCTATCAGGTGGCCCAGGCCAATCTGGAGCAGGCCAGATGGTCGCTCGCGCGAACCGAGGTGCACGCCGCCAGCGACGGCTACATCACCAACCTGCAGGCCAGGGTCGGCAACTACGCCAGCGCCGGGGTGCCCCTGGTGGCTTTGGTCGACATCCACTCCTTCTACGTGCAGGGCTATTTCGAAGAGACCAAGCTCGGGCACATAGCGCCGGGCAAACCGGCGCGCATGGTGCTCTACAGCGGGGAGCAGGCGCTCAAGGGGGAGGTGGAGAGCATAGGGCGCGCCATTCACGATCAGAGCCTGGAGGGGAGCGAGGGGCTGCTGCTCGACGTCAAGCCAAACGTGCCCTGGGTGCGGCTGGCCCAGCGGGTGCCGGTGCGGATCAAGCTGCTGGAAGTACCGCCCGGGCTTGCCCTGATCGCGGGCACCACCTGCACCATCACCATAGGGGAATAGGGTGGCAGGCCGGGGACGCTGGCGCCAGACCCCCTGGGGCCAGGCCAATGAGGGCCAGTGGCGCTACGCCCTGCGCAACAGCCTGGCCATGTGCCTGTCGCTCTGGCTGGCCTTCGTGCTGCAACTGGATGCCCCCTACTGGGCCATGACCTCCGCCGCCGTGGTGAGCTTCCCCACCGTCGGCGGCGTCATCAGCAAGAGCCTGGGGCGGGTGGTGGGCAGCCTCATCGGCGCCATGGCGGCCGTGATGATCACCGGTCTTGGCATCAGCGATCCCTGGCTGTTCAGCTTCCTCATCGCGCTCTGGCTCGGCCTTTGCACCTGCATCTCCAACCACCATCAAAACAACGTCTCCTACGCCTTCGCCCTGGCGGGCTACACCGCGGCCATCATCGCCTTCTCCTGCGTCAACGTGACCGAGGCGGAGCACATCTTCGACATCGCCCAGGCCAGGGTGAGCGAGGTGATAGTGGGTATCCTCTGCGGCGGCCTGATGATGATGATTCTGCCGAGCCTCTCGGATGGCGAGACCCTGCTGGCCTCCCTTGGCAAGAGTCAGGCCCGGCTACGGGAGCACGCCCAGCTGCTCTGGCTGGGGGAGGCGGGGGCCGATGTGCGCGGCGCCCACGAGGGGATCATCGGCCAGATCCTCACCATCAACGTGCTGCGCATTCAGGCGGTGTGGAGTCACCACCGCCTGCGCCGCCACAACCGCTTGCTCAACTTCCTGCTGCACCGCCAGCTGCGGATGGTCAGCCTGATCTCCGGGGTGCGCCGCATGCTGCAGCACTGGCCGCAGCCGCCGGACGGGCTGACGCCCCTGCTGGGCTCGGTGATCCACGCCCTGGGCGAGCCCGATTGCGACAAATACCGCATCGCCCGCCTGCTGGCCCCCTTCGTGGCCGAGTCGGGCAGCGATTTTCGCCGCCGCACCTTCTGGCTGCGTTTGCGCCATTTCTGCTGGAGCTATCTGGAGTGCCAGCGTTGGCTCGGTCGGCTGGCGCCCTATGACGGCCAGGAGTGGCCCGCGCCGCCGCGCCACAGCTCGCTCACCCGCTACAACGACAGCGTCGAGGCGGCCTACAACGGCGGTCGCACCTTCCTCTGCGTGGTGCTGGGCTGCGCCTTCTGGATCAACACCCAGTGGGAGTCGGGCGCCTCGGCCCTGACCCTGCTCTCCATCTGCTGCGTGCTCTACTCGGCCACCCCGACGCCGACCAAGGGGACCCAGACCATGCTGCAGGCCATCCTGCTGCTGAGCCTGGTCTGCTTCGCGGTCAAGTTCGGCCTGATGATCCGCATCGACGACTTCTGGCTGTTCTGCGCCCTGCTGTTCCCGGCGCTCATCACCATGCAGCTGATCAAGTTGCAGCGCCCCTCGTCGGCGGCGCTCTGGGGCCAGCTCATCGTGCTGCTCGGCTCCTTCCTCGCCATCACCAACCCGCCGAGCTACGACTATCAGGCCTTCGTCAACGACAGCATCGGCAAGGTGCTGGGGGTCATGGTGGCGGGGCTGGCGTTCCAGATCCTCAGACCCAGCTCGGACAGGCGCAAGAGCCGCCGCCTCATCCGCTCCCTGCGCCGCCACTTCATCGATCAGCTGGCCGTCAGGCCCCGGCAGAACGAGAGCCAGTTTGAATCCCTCATCTATCACTGCATCAGCCAGCTCGGGCAGGGGCAGGATCCGGGGGCCCGGCTCTGGGTGCTGCGCTGGGGCGTGGTGCTGCTCAACTGCAGCCACATCGTCTGGCAACTGCGCCAGTGGCGGGGCAGGGAGCCGGCACTCCATCTGGTGCGGGACGCCTGCGTGCGCTGTCTGGAGGGGATCCTCACCGAGCAGGGGGTGCAGCACAGCTCCCTCCATCAGACCCTGTCCGAGCTGGATCGCATCAGTCGTGGCCTGGCCGATCACCCCGAGCCCTCGGCCCGGGAGCTGGCGGGCCTGGTGTGGCGACTCCATAGCTCCCTCTCCCCCCTGTTGCAGGCACTGCCCTCGGCCGAGGCCCCCGCCTGACTCCTCTCGTCCCTGTTTCTGGCGTTGCAGGTGCTGCCTGTGGCCCTGGCGCCCGCCTGATCCCGCGGGGCCATCGCCTCTCTGGATCACCCTTTGTCACCGCCCTATTTGTCCAAGGCCCTCCCAGCGAGTAAGATTCCCTCCAAACGTCAATTCGCAAGGCCCTCCATGTCCACTCAATACAATGCGGATGCCATTGAGGTCCTCAATGGCCTCGAACCGGTGCGTCGCCGCCCCGGCATGTACACAGACACCACCCGGCCCAATCACCTCGGCCAGGAGGTCATCGACAACAGCGTCGACGAGGCGCTGGCGGGCCATGCCCGCACCCTGGAGGTGATCCTGCACGAGGACCAGTCTCTCGAGGTGATCGACGACGGTCGTGGCATGCCGGTCGACATCCACCCGGAGGAAGGGGTATCCGGAGTGGAACTGATCCTCTGCAAGCTGCACGCGGGGGGCAAGTTCTCCAACAAGAACTACCAGTTCTCCGGCGGTCTGCACGGGGTGGGCATCTCGGTGGTGAATGCCCTCTCCGATCGGGTCGAGGTGACGGTACGCCGGGACGGCCAGGTCTATGACATCGCCTTCGAGCGCGGCGACAAGGTACAGGAGCTGACCATCACAGGCACCTGCGGGCGCCGCAACACCGGCACCCGGGTGCGCTTCTGGCCGCAGGCGAGCTACTTCGACTCCCCGCGCTTCTCGGTCTCCAAGCTCGAGCACCTGCTCAAGGCCAAGGCCGTGCTCTGCCCCGGCCTCACCATCAAGTTCCTCGACAAGAACACCGGCATCCGGCTTGAGTGGTGCTACGAAGATGGCCTCAAGGATTACCTCATCGATGCGGTCAAGCAGTTCACCTGCCTGCCGGAGCAGCCCTTCGTCGGTGCCTTCAGCACGGATCAATCCGCGGTGGACTGGGCCCTGTGCTGGCTGCCGGAGGGGGGCGAATGCCTCGCCGAATCCTATGTGAACCTCATTCCCACGGCGCTGGGCGGCACCCACGTCAACGGCCTGCGTCAGGGGTTGCTCGACGCCATGCGCGAGTTCTGCGAGTTCCGCAACCTGTTGCCGCGCGGAGTCAAGCTGACCCCGGAAGACATCTGGGATCGCTGCGCCTACATCCTCTCGGTCAAGATGCAGGATCCCCAGTTCGCCGGTCAGACCAAGGAGCGGCTGTCGTCCCGCCAGAGCTCGGCCTTCGTCTCGGGGGTGGTGAAGGATGCCTTCAGCCTCTACCTCAACAGCAACACCGAGCTGGCGGAGCAGATAGCCGAGATCTGTATCAGCAGCGCCCAGCGCCGGATGCGCGCCGCCAAGACGGTGGTGCGCAAGAAGATAACCCAGGGCCCGGCCCTGCCCGGCAAGCTCACCGACTGCAACTGCGCCGATCCCATGCAGGGCGAACTGTTCCTGGTGGAGGGTGACTCCGCGGGCGGCAGTGCCAAGCAGGCGCGGGATCGCGAGTTTCAGGCCATCATGCCGCTGCGCGGCAAGATACTGAACACCTGGGAGGTGGAGGCCGGTCAGGTGCTCGCCTCCCAGGAGGTGCACGACATCTCTGTGGCCATCGGCCTGGATCCCGACTCCGAGGATCTCAGCGGCCTGCGCTACGGCAAGGTGTGCATACTCGCGGATGCGGACTCGGACGGTCTGCACATCGCCACCCTGCTGTGTGCGCTGTTCGTGAAGCACTTCCGCACCCTGGTCAACAAGGGCCACGTCTATGTGGCCATGCCGCCGCTCTATCGGATCGACATCGGCAAGGAGGTCTTCTATGCCCTCGACGAGGACGAGAAGAACGGCGTGCTGCAGCGGGTCGAGGCGGAGAAGAAGAAGGGCAAGGTGATGGTGACCCGATTCAAGGGGCTGGGCGAGATGAACCCGAAACAGCTGCGGGAAACCACCATGGATCCCAACACCCGCCGCCTGGTGCAGCTCACCATGGGCGAGCTGGAGGAGGGGGACGAGACCCTGCAGCTGATGGACATGCTGCTGGCCAAGAAGCGCGCCCCGGATCGCCGTGAATGGTTAGAGGAGAAGGGCAACCTTGCCATCATCTAAGCCGTCGACTGGCCCGCGCGGGTCAGCAAGTATCAGCTGGAGTCGCCCAGGGGCGGCTCCCGAACCGAAAGAGATAATCACATGAGTGATGCTATCGAGCTCAGTCTGGACGGTGTAGAGCGCCAGCCCATGCGCGCCTTCACCGAGCAGGCTTACTTGAACTACTCCATGTACGTCATCATGGACCGGGCCCTGCCCCACATCGGCGACGGCCTGAAGCCCGTGCAGCGGCGCATCATCTACGCCATGAGCGAGCTGGGGCTGTCGGCCCTCTCTAAGCACAAGAAGTCCGCCCGTACCGTGGGTGACGTGCTGGGTAAATACCACCCCCACGGCGACAGCGCCTGTTACGAAGCCATGGTGCTGATGGCCCAGCCCTTCTCCTACCGCTACCCGCTGGTGGACGGTCAGGGCAACTGGGGGGCGCCGGACGATCCCAAATCCTTCGCCGCCATGCGTTACACCGAGGCGCGGCTGTCGCGCTTCTCCGAGCTGCTGCTCTCCGAGCTCGGCCAGGGCACTGTGGAATGGACGCCGAACTTCGACGGCACCATGAAGGAACCCGTGGTGCTGCCCGCCCGCCTGCCGCACATCCTGCTCAACGGGGTGACCGGTATCGCGGTGGGGATGGCGACCGACATCCCGCCCCACAACGCGCGGGAAGTGGCCCTTGCCTGTGCCGAGCTGCTGGACAACCCCAATGCGGGGCTGGATGTGCTGATGACGCACATTCAGGGGCCGGACTACCCGACCAACGCCGAGATCATCACCCCGCAGGGCGACATCCGCAAAATCTACGAGACCGGCAAGGGCTCCATCAAGCAGCGGGCGGTCTGGAGCGAGGAGGATGGCGACATCGTCATCACGGCGCTGCCCCATCAGGCCTCCGGCGCCAAGATCATGGAGCAGATCGCCGCCCAGATGGTGGCCAAAAAGCTGCCCATGGTTACCGATCTTCGCGATGAATCGGATCACGAGAACCCGACCCGTCTGGTCATAGTGCCGCGCTCCAACCGGGTGGATGTGGAGGGGCTGATGGCCCACCTGTTCGCCACCACGGATCTGGAGAAGAACTACCGGGTCAACCTCAACATCCTGGGCCTCGACAACCGGCCCCAGGTGAAGACTCTCAAGATGATCCTCTCCGAGTGGATCGTCTTTCGCCGCGAGACGGTGCGTCGCCGTCTGCAATATCGTCTCGACAAGGTGCTGGCCCGCCTGCACATCCTCGAAGGCTTGCTGGTCGCCTACCTCAACATCGACGAGGTGATCGAGATCATCCGCACCGAGGATGAGCCGGGCAAGGTGATGGTGGAGCGCTTCAACATCAGCGAGACCCAGGCCGAGGCGATCCTCGAGCTCAAACTGCGCCATCTGGCCAAGCTCGAAGAGTTCAAGCTGCGTGCCGAGCAGAGCGAACTGGCGGAAGAGCGCGACAAGCTGGAACTCATTCTGGGCTCCGAGCGTCGCCTTAACACCCTGCTCAAGAAAGAGCTGCTGGCGGATGCCGAGAAGTACGGCGACGATCGCCGCACCCCCCTGGTGGAGCGTGCCACCGCCGTGGCCCTGACCGAGAAGGAGCTGACCCCGAGCGAGCCGGTGACAGTGATCCTGTCTGACAAGGGCTGGGTGCGTGCCGCCAAGGGCCACGACGTGGATGTGGCCGGGCTCTCCTACAAGGCGGGGGATGGCTATCTGGCCCACGCCTGCGGCCGCAGCAACCAGCAGGCGGTGTTCCTCTCCAGCCTGGGCCGCACCTATTCCCTGGAGGCGCACACCCTGCCTTCCGCCCGCAGTCAGGGGGAGCCGCTCACCGGTCGCTTCGCCCTGGGGGCGGGGGAAGAGGTGCGCCATCTGGTGATGGGCAACGAAGGGGAGCCTTATCTGATCGCGAGCGACGCCGGCTACGGCTTCGTCTGCAAATATGACGACCTGACGGCTAAGAACAAGAACGGCAAGGCGCTGCTCACCGTGCCGGAAGGGGGCCAGGTGATGGCGCCCCAGAAGATTGGCTCGCCGGAAACCGATCTCTGCATGGCCATCTCCAACGAGGGGCGCATGCTGCTGTTCCCGCTCAGCACCCTGCCGGTGCTCGGCAAGGGCAAGGGCAACAAGCTTATCAGCATACCGTCGGCTCGCGTGAAGGCGCGGGAGGAGTTTATGGTGATGGCCGCCATTATCCCGCAGGGGCAATATGTCACCCTGTTTGCCGGCAAGCGCAAGCTGACCCTCAAACCCTCGGATCTCGACTACTACCGCGGCGAGCGCGGCCGCCGCGGCGCCAAACTGCCCCGCGGTTTGCAGCGAGTAGACCGCATCGAGATTGAACCCGTGGCCGGTGAGACGGTTACCGGGGAAAATCAGGAAGGGTAATTAATAAGAAGGGCGCGAAAGCGCCCTTCTTATTACCACAATGTGAACGTGGTTGTTAATTATTAATTACGCTCCACTGAACGTTTATTGATTTTTTACGTAGGTTTATATGTCTCAAGAGGCGCTTGAACAACTTAAGTGGATTTACTCTGGTCTTGCTGGGATTTGCTTGGCTGTCATATTAACCACATTGACTCTAGATGGCGAAATTATTGAGGAAAGCACTCCGTTAATATTGTCAATTTCATTGTTTACGATTTTATTTGTGATGTACACAAGTTTTACAATAGTACATGTGGCTATATCTGAGGACGGTGGCAATCGTGCTGATGTCCATAAGGAACTATCAAAAAAATGGGTTCGTTCGTTAACGTACCTGTCATTTGGTATATTGTACTTTGCTTTCTTTTTCCTGTTATGCCACATAGGTATCTGGTTTGGAATAGTGTATTCACTATCATCTCTGTTTTTATTTCCTTTAACAACATACTTTTTGGGTTTGATTGGTATCAAGATAGGTGTTTAAATTTAGTTAGAGCATGATTCAGGGCTGGTTCTTATTGGTTTTGCTTTATGGCTGACACGAGAATATTGTGGGTTTCAATTAACTTGTGAAATATAAATGACTTGGCCGGTAATATTTTCCCTGCAGCTAGCTCGATGCCATGTAGGGCCGTGGTTGGATTAGCGAAGCGTAATCAGACGATCGCGAAAACCTATTGCCTCAATGTGGTCGGTAATTTTATTTTACGGCCCCCTCATCCCCAGCCCTTCTCCCGCGAGGGGAGAAGGGGGCGCAGATCGCAGCGATTTTGGAATGGCGTGACAGCTACGGCTAAAGGCTGGCAGGCACCTGTCCCCTCTCCCCTTGGGAGAGGGCTAGGGTGAGGGGAGGTAACCGTAGGGTGCAATGAAATTGCACCGCTATTGAATCCGCGAGGTTGCCGGTGCAATGCGCTTCGCTTATTGCACCCTACGTCCTTTCTCTTTTGCCTGCTCGCGACCGGATAACCGGTGCGGCCGATTACGCTTCGCTAATCGACCCTACTTGCCTCTGTTTTATTTAAGGCTCTGTTGCTGGTCGATGGCTTCTGCTGTGGTGGCTTGCTCTCCCCTTTACCAATTGCCACAGGTCAAGGAAGTGGCTGATTTGGCCCCGCAAGTCGCCTCTGCTCGCTAACCTTGTAGGGAGCAGCACAGTGCCAGGAGGCCAGACATGGAAACGGAGCAAGCCATCGGACTGATCGAGGCCCACGGGGTCTTTCACGGGGATCACTACAGCTTCAACAGCGACGAGTTCGTGCAGTGGTGTCGGGAGGATGCCCACCAGACCCTCAGCCTGGAGCAGGCGAATCACGAGCTCGCCCCCTTCTGCATCCGGGTCGGCTATGCAGAGCCGAGCAGGTCGTGGCGTTACTATCTCACCTGATCCCCACCTGACGCAGGCAAAGGCGAGGCAAGGGCCTCGCCTTTTCTATGGGCTGGGTAATGGAAAAAGGAGCCGTCAGGGCTCCTTTCTTGTGATCATGCAGCGGCCTGTTGCCGGCCCTATATGCCGGCCTGGGCACCATGCAGCAGCACCATGCCGGTAAACAGCAGCCAGTCGTTGATGATGTGCGCGCCGGTCGATACCCAGATGTTTTTGGTGATGATGTAGCCACTCAGCAGCACGATGCGGGCCGTGCCGATCACCAGAAAACATTGCAGAAAATTCCAGTCATAAGTGGGCAGGTGCATGGCCCCGAAGATAAGGGCAGTGGATAGCCAGGCGATGATGATGGCGGACTTGCGCGTCAGGGCGAGCTTTGTGTGACAAAACCAGAGAATGGCCAGAAAAGGCAGGATGGAGACCACCTCCTCGCCAAAGAGCTGAGGGGCCGTTTTTAAATAAAAGAGGATGCGCGCCGTATTGGGGGCCTCTGCCAGCATGGCGCTGACCGGGTTGTCACTCATCTTGAACAGCTGCTGCAGCACCAGGGCAACGGCAACCGAGACCAGAATGTTGACGACGGCGATCGCCAGCATCAAGAGGAGATCCCGCCCCGTCGGCGTTCGAAACAGCGCTCGCCATGCCTTCCCCGCCACCATGGCGAGCACGGCCAGGGGGATGAGGGGGAACAGGATGGCGGATACAAAGCCGCCCGCCGTGGTTTTATAAAATGCAAGGTGCGCCGTCAGCACGGCGAAACCCAGCACCACCCCCAGCAGGACCAGCACCCAGCTGCGGCCAGACAAGGCATTCGGGGGCTGGCGATAAAAGGGGAAGTCTCCGGCACTTTTGCGCTCGAAACCATAGCTATCGCCGTCGTTCAAACCCGGCATTGCTGCAGACTGGTGCTCACCCATGCTGACCCTCGATAGTTCATTCAGTTGGCATGGAGACAACCCTACACCAAGTGGGGCTCCTGGGTAGCCACGCCAGCCTCTTTATTTAGAGGCCATCCATCGAGCCGTCATCTCTTAGCGCCCGCCTTCTTGGCCGCCGTGTCATTCAGCCCCTGGCACAGCCCCACCGATTTCACCCGGGTTGCCGGTGCCATTAATGATTGAAATTCCAGGCGATGGGCAGCTCAAGGTCGAAGACGAGCTCGTCCCCTTCCAGGCGAAAGGGGACGCTGGTCTGGTGCTGGTCATATTCGTTGATGATGAGGCAGCTCTCGGCGAAGTTGGACTCGTAGTTGAGCCGGGCCTTGCCCGTGGTGCCTGCGGCGTCGAGCGCTATGCCAAGCACCCGCATCGGGTTCTCCTGGCTCAGATTGACCCTGGTGTCCCCCACGTCCACCAGCCGCTCCAGCAGGGGGAAGAAGTCCTGCTTGTGGTGCTCTATTACCCGGGCTATGGCCTGCTCCAACTCGGCCTGAGTGGCAAAGGGGCCCGCCAGCTTATATCGGGTCTGGATCCGCTCCTGGGTCATTCTGGTCTCCTGCTCGCTTGTGCCCGATCCGGGCCTGTGGGTCACACCTTATCAGATACGGGGGCAAAGCATCAGGCGGGGATGCGGCCGTTGCGCACCAGCGCCCGGCGGATGTTCTTGCACATCTTGCCGAAGCGCTGGATCTCGTCGAAGAAGGGCGGGATGCCGCGGTCGATCTGGTATTGCCAGTAGCAGAGATCCGTATCCACCAGCTCCATCAGCTTCTTGGGGCAGCCGATGCAGCTGTTGTCGGGGCCGCATTTGAAGGTATCCGGTTGATAGAGCGGGAATTCTTGTTTCACGGCGTCGATGATCTGCTGCATGGCGGTGATGCGGTCGGGTTTTCTGCTCACGGCGTTCCCCTGCGGTCGGTATGGGGGAGTCATTATATCCCTGACAAAAGGTGGGCCAATGACGCTGAGGGGGTAGTTCGGCGGCGGATAGCATAACGCCCGGCAAGCCGGGCGTTGTGGGGACAGGCGGCCATGGCGCCATGCAAAGCGCCGACAGACGCTAGAAGTCGTGGTAGAGGGGCCAGCCGAGCAGGGGGTGCCTGAGCCCGGCGCGCATCTCCATGTTGTCGAGCTTCTCCGGGGAGGCGTTCTCCCGTTGCTGCTGCTGATACTGGCGCACAAACCCCAGGGTGTGCAGCAGGTTCGGCACGAAGCCAGGGCTCAGCTCCTGGCGCAGGGCATCGGCCATGTCGGCGGGCAGCTCGGCGAGCATCAGGGCAAGCTGGGCGGCGAGATAGTCGGTATCGTACCAGCGCTCGTCGAGCTCAATCTCCCGCGCAAGTTTGCGCTTGAGGTCCTGCTTCACCTTGAGGGGCGCGGCGCCGCTGCCCTTGCCGCACAGGATGCGGTAGAGCAGGGCCTCGGCCAGCTTGTCTTCCATGGTGGGGTGATCGCTCTCGCAGGCGAAGAAGTGCTGGTCGATGAGCCCCATCAGGCGGACCTTGTTGTGCTCGGCCAGCGCCTTCTCGTACTCCTGCCACCCTTGCCACTCCTCCACGTCGGGGGGGCTCGAGATTTTGTCCAGCAGCCTGGCATCCACGTCGCCATAGAGGCTGTTGCCCGTCTGTTTGGGGCTGACGGAGATCAGCATGGACCAGCCCTTCTGGAACGGCTTGATGGGCCCTTCCGGCGCCTGCAGCAGGGCCAGCGCCCGGGCCGTGTCGCGCCCGGAGAGCTCCTGCAACCCCAGGCTCACCACGCCGATGACGTCGTGGGCGGCCTGCTCCAGCAGGTGCATCTTGTACTTGTTGTAGTACTTGTCGGCGAATTTCAGGCTCATCAGCACCGCCTTGCCCTTGATGGCGGCAAGCTGCTGGGCGCTCAGGCGTTCGTTGTCGCGGCCAAAGCGCAGCACCTGGGTGAGGAAGGGGCCTTCGTTGGCCTCGCGGATGACTAGCTGCATAGGGCTCTCCTCAATCCAGGAAGCTGAACATGTCGTCCACTTCGTCGTACTCGTCGCTGACCTGGTTCTTCTCCTTGGCCTGCATCACCAGCTCGTTGGCGAACTTGTTGATGATGCCGTCCCAGGTGGCGTTCTCGCTGCGCAGCAGCGACTTGATGGCTTTCTCCACCTCGGGAGCCTGCTCGCGGATCAGCATCAACAGGCTTCTCGGATCATCCAGCGGGTAGTCGTGGGCATCTTCGCTCTGCTGGCGCTCGCTGTAGGCGAGGGACTCCTCGAGATCTTCCTCTTCGGCGTGCAGGGTGTCGCGATAGCCCTCTTCATCCTCGTAGCGATCGCCACGGTAGAACTCGATGAAGGGGATGGCGAGGTAGAAGAGACCGGCCGGATCTTCGGCGATGCACTCCAGGATCTCGCGCTGCTTGGCCTCGTTGTCCTGGGTGCGGATCAGGTAGTTGAGGAAGTCGAAGGTGTGCTGTTGCAGCTCTTCGGCATTGTTCTTGATGGCCTCCTCCCAGTAGAGAGGCTGCTGGCAGACGATGTCGCGGATCCGCTCCGGGGTCATCAGCTCGGAGATGATGGACGGGAAGGAGATGTCGTGCTGGCCGTTGATCTGGGTCAGGGTGACGATATCAATGTTTTCAATGACTTCGGCCAACTGCTCGTCGGACATTGTCTTGGCGATCAGCTCGAACTTTTCGCTGGCCTGCTTGGGCTCGACCACGGCCAGCTCTTTGATCTCGATGGCGGTAATTTCTATCAGACTGTTCATGCTTTGCCTCAAATTAGAAACGCACTTCGTCGTACATGTCCTGATCGTCTTCCTCACCCTCGCCGCCATGGTAGTCGGCGTCGGCATCTTCCCCGTCGTCATCTTCGTCGTCGCGTAGCTCGTAGTCGTCATCGGCACGACGGCCACCGCGGGGCTGGGGGTTGTCCAGCAGGTAGAGCACGGCGCAGGCTTCGATCAGCTGATCTTCGCTCTGGGCCCGCACCGCCTTGACCAGCGGCAGATCGGCGTTGTTGAACGCCACCGACACCTTGAACGCGTCCCATGAGGGTTGTACGCCGTCGGCGAGCCACCTGGCCCACTCAGGTTTCGCCTTGGGCGGGAACTGCACCCGGCCATAGAGGGCGAGCGGCAGGTATTCGGGCATGAACTCCAGCATGCTGATGTCGGCCAGCAGCAGGGCCTTCATCTTGCCGGTAAACTGCTCGAGCGCCTTGGGCTGATCCTGATCCCGGTAGGATTCGATGTTCTCGCCCGCGTCACTCATCAGCGCTTTGATGCGCGCCTGGTCCCATTTTTTTTGCATAGCGCCCTCAGGGGTAGAATTGGTCCCACATCTCCTGCATGGCAGCAGCGGGATCGGTCACGATGACGTTGTTGAAATCCTTGATAAAAGCGGCTCTCGCCTTGGGATCGGAAAGCACTTCGTAGGCCTTCTTCACCTGATGCAGCCTGATGGCTGCCTGCTCTTTCTCTTCTTCGCTCGCCCCGTGCAACTTGTCGGGGTGGTACTGGTTCGAGAGCCGTCGATAGGCTTTCTTGATGTCGTTTTCGCTGGCGTTGGACTTGACGCCCAGCACCCGAAAGTAGTTGTTCATGGCAGATCCTGCATCACTGGCATCATCAGAGTCACAATGCTGGCGCCTGATGGGGCTTGGGGGAACCAGGCACGGTAAAAACCCGTCATTTTAACGGAAACCACAGGCCACCGCCATGAATAGGACGCGATATGGCAGCGACCCGGGGGGAATGGGGAGCCCGCCCGTCACCCAGGGAGCTCTGTATCCTGCCACGCCGGGCTGATCCGTCTCGGGGACTACAATACAGAGGGCGTCAGACTGCTGCTGTCGCCAGGGATCCGCCCCTGCGACAGGCATCAAGATCCGGCAAGGCCGGCACCATCACAAGGAATAGACACCATGTTCAAACGTTATCTTCTGCCTCTGGTACTGCTGGGGGGCGTCGCCATCGCCGCCGATGAGAGCCTCGATGAGCCGCTGGTACTGCTCAAGGGGGATGTCACCAAGGCCCAGTTCATGGAGAGAGCCGAGCAGCGCTTCGCCCGGCAAGACAGCAATGGCGATGGCACCCTGTCGGTTGCCGAGAAAGAGGCCGCCATGGCCAGGATGCAAGAGGCGATGAAGCAATCGGGCAAGGCCATGCCCGGCAAGATGGCCAACATGAGGCCGATGCAGGACACGACCAAGGCGCAGTTCATGGAGCGCCATGAGACCCTCTTCACCCGGCTGGACAAGAACGGTGACGGCGTGATCGACGAGGCCGAACGGGCCAGTGTCAAGGCCCGGCTCGGCCAGGAGATGATGTCACCGGCGCAATAGGGGCGAATCAGCAAGGACGGCCTTCAGATAAAAAAGAGCCCGGTCGTCATACCGGGCTCTGTTCATTGTGATGGGGATCAAGCCAGCCAGTCGGCCCACAGCAGCCGCAGCTGCAAGCCCCAGCGACTGCTCCAGCCCGTGGTGCTGCTCACCACCTTGCCCTCCTTGATGATGAGGAAGCTGGGGGTGACGCTCACCTGCCAGCGGGCGGCGAGCGCCCCCTGTTCATCGTTGTGGGTGGGGAAGCTCAGCCCCTTCCTGGCCATGCCCTGCTGCAACCTGGCGTCGTCGCCGGAGCGCAGCGCCACCGTCAGCACGTTGCCGCCGTCCTGCCAGAGCTGCTCCACTGCCGGGGTAGTGAAGCGGCAGACGGCGCACCAGCTGGCCCAGTAGTAGACCAGCAGCGGCCGCTCCCGGCTCATGGCCTGCAGGTCGGCCCGGGTGCCATCTTGCAGGGTCAGCACAGGCAGCGGGCTGTCCTCCGGCAGCGCCGGACTGCGCCACAGATCCAGCAGGGTCGAGATGATCAGGGCAAACAGCAGCAGCCAGAGCGCCTCCCTGCCCCAGCGTCGCCAGCGGGGTCTGGGGGTTGTCGTCTCGGTCATGCGTTACCCCAGTTTCGCCAGTTCAGTTTTCACAAGCTGTTCGAGCTGCTCATAGGGGAGGGCGCCCGGCACCAGCTGGTTGCCGATAAGCGTCGCCGGTGTGCCCTGAACCCCCAGCAAGGTGCCGATGCGCAGACTATTGCGCAGCTCCTCGGTGGCCTTGCCCTCGGGTTTGAGCGCCACATTGCCGGTGGCCGCCAGCGCCTTGTTGATGTCCGCCTCGGTCAGCATGCCCTGCTTGCTCATCAGCTTGTCGTGCAGGGCGAGGAAGCGGGCCGGATCCTGCTGCCACAGGGTCAGGCTGTACTGGGCCGCCTTGGCGGAGGTCTGTCCCTTGAACGGCAGCAGCTTGATCACCAATCCCAGATCGTTCGGATAGGCCTTGAGCAACTTGGTCACAGCGGGGTCGAACTGCTTGCAGTAGGGGCAGTTGTAGTCGGTGAAGAGCACCAGGGTCAGCTTGGGGTTCTTGGCCCCCAGGCGCGGGCTGGTGGCGCTGTTGAACAGCACATCCTGGTTGCCCTTGATGAAGTCGCCGAGCTGGGCCGCCTGATCCGCGGCGTTCTGTTTCTCCCAGGATTCGGCCGCCTCATCCAGGATCTTCGGATTCTGGACCAGGGTCTCGCGGATGAGCTCCTTGATGCGTGCCTCCTGCTCCGCAGTGAAGGGGGCGGCGTGCAGGGCCGGGGTCAACAAGGTGCCCAGCAGGGTCAGGGCGAGCAGGGTCGGTTTCATTTGGTTTCTCCTTGAGAGGGGGCAATACCGGCTTGCGCCAGGGTGGCAAGCAGGGTCGATCGGTCCAGCAGGGGGGAGAGGATCTCGCCATCCGTCAGGCCGGGCCCGTAGATCTGGTTGAAGGGAATAGCCACGCTGCCGCGCTGGCGCAGGAAGCTGGCGATGCCCTCGGAGGGGCGGCTCCAGTCCCCGCGCAGGGCCACCACATCGGGGGCGCTCAGGGCCTGTTGCACGTCATCTCGCAGCAGTACGTTGAATTTGTTGGCCTTGCAGGTGATGCACCAGTCGGCGGTCACATCGACGAAGACTCGCTTGTTCTGGGCCAGTGCCAGTTCGATGGCCTGCTCCGAGAGCGGCTGCCAGTCGACCCTGTCCTGCTGGGGCTTGCCGTCCAGGGTGAAGGCGCCGCCGAGCAGCAGGGCCCCGCCCAGCAGGCAGCCCAGTGCCAGCCCCAGGGTCAGCGTGCGTATGCCATGGCGCCAGACGACGGCCAGCAGCAGGGCCGTCAGCATCAGCGCCATCAGGATCAGCATCCAGAAGGGGCCGACGTGGTTGCCGAGCAGGCTGAGCAGCCAGAGGCTGGAGCCCAGCATCATCAGGCCGAGCAGGGTGCGCAGCCGCCCCATCCAGCGGCCCGGCTTCGGCAGCCAGAGCGCCAGGCGTGGGACGGCGGCGATGAGCAGCCAGGGCAGGCTCATGCCCACACCGAGCGCGGTAAAGATGAGCCAGAGCTGGCCGAGCGGCGCCCCGAGGGCAAAGGCGACCGCAGTGCCGAGGAAGGGGGCCGAGCAGGGGGTGGCCAGCAGGGTGGCAAAGCAGCCCTGCAGGAAGTGACCCCCCAGCCCCTGACCGCCGCTGGTGGCCAGGCGGGTATTGAGGTTGCTTGGCAGTCGCAGCTCGAACAGCCCCAGCAGGTTGGCGCAGAACAGCGCCGTCACCACCACCATGAAGCCGATAAACCAGACGCTCTGGAACTGGATCCCCCAGCCGACCGCTCCCTGGGTGGCGCGCAGCAGGGTGCTCATGAGCGCCAGCGCCCAGAAGGAGACCAGAATGCCGGCACTGGCCGCCAGGAATTGCAGGCGCACCGGGCGGCGCTCCCGGCTCTCGAGTTGCAGCACGGATCCCAGCTTGAGGGCCAGCACCGGCAGCACGCAGGGCATCAGATTGAGGATGAGGCCCCCCAGTAGCGCGGCTCCCAGCAGCCAGAGCAGCGACTGGCCGCCGCTCGGCAGGGTCAGGGGCTCACCAATGCGGACCTCGCTCTGCCAGGCCTGCTCGCCGCTCGCCAGCACCAACCCGAGTGGCTGATGACGGATATCGGGGGCATCCCCCTGCCAGCCATCGCTGACCGGAATGCGGGCGATCAGGGTGTTGCCCTGCACCTCCAGGCTGGGCTCGCCAAACTCGGCCCCCTCCAGGCGCTGGAGGAACACCTGGGGATCCTGCCAGCCCTGGGGGTTGTCGGCGGTCAGTTGCAGCTGGTTCTGCCGGTAGCCCGCCTCGAGGGTCACAGTGCCAGGCATGGCCTGTGGCAGGGTGCTCATCGCCTTTGCATAGGCAAGGTCGAACCCTTCGGGGGCAGCGCCGTCCAGCGCCAGGGTGAAGGGGTAGTCGGTCAGGATGCAGACGTTGCTACAGGTCGAGAGGCGCAGGGTGCCCGTCAGCGCCTCGCCGCCGCTGCGGGTGAGGCTGATGGGCAGGCTGACGTCCCCCTGATAGCCCTGGGTCGAGATGCCGCTGACGTCAAACCGCCTGGGCACTGGCCAGTGCCACTGCGCCGCCGGCTCGGGCTTATCCCAGAGGATCTCGGGGGCTATGCCGCCTTCCCCCGGATTCTGCCAATAGGTTTTCCAGCCGGATTCAAGCTGCAGGCTGAGCAGCACCCGGGGGGCGGAGGGATCCCGGGTGTCAGCTTGCAGCCGCACCTTGGCGTGATCGTTCTGGGGGCTGGTGAGCCAGCCAGTGTCGCTGGCCAATCCCATGGATTGCCACAGCAGACCGCTCAGCAACAGGGCGGTCTTGATGATGTTTGACATGTGTTTGTCTCTTGAAAATGAAAGTCAGGGTGGAGAAAACCGCCGCAGACTCATTCCCGCCAGACGCAGAGGGTGAGGTGCAGTCGCCGTTCTGGGGGCGAGATGTTGATGGGAGGAGGAAGCGCAGGGGCGCGGCGCGACAGGGGCGCCAGCAGGGCAATCACGAAGGCGATGGCAAAGAAGATCTGCTCGGCGCAGAGCAGGCTGGCGGCACTGAGCCACTTGCCGTTGAGCTGGCAACTGCTGGGCTGGGGCGTCGCGGCTTGCCCCTCGTCGGCATCGGCGCTGGACGAGGAGAGGGGAAGAGCCTGGCAACTCAGGGCCTGGTCGAGCTGTGCCAGCCTTGCCAGCGGCTGGGCCGCACAGTTGAGCACCAGGATGCAGACCAGCAGCAGGAGTCTTGTCGCCACGCGTTGTCGCAAAATCATGCTCGTCCTACCCTGTTGAATGGGGCATATCCTATCGATCAATGGTGGCGTGAGCAAGCCGGTGGGATTCGATGCGGCCACGTGTTCCATCCGGGGTGGTCGGTTCTGTCTGGCGAACGCTTGTTCGCTAAAAGGGGGACCAGTATACTGCGCCGAGTCAAATTCCGAGGTGTTCGATGCTCAAACTTGCCCGTGTGCTGCTGCTTACCCTGCTGCTCATCTTCTGGTTCGTGTTTGGTCTGTTGCTCTGTCTGGTGCGTCCGCGCCACCCCAACAACGTCTATGTTTTCGCCCGCATGTACCATGCCGTCTGCCCGATCATCGGGCTCAAGGTCCGGGTCACCATTCCGGACGAGGTCAAGTCGGTGGGGCCTGCCGTCTATGTCTGCAATCACCAGAGCAACTTCGACATCTTCACCGTGACCGGCGCCGTGCGTCCCGGCGTGGTGGCAGTGGGCAAGAAGAGCCTGCTGTGGCTGCCCTTCTTCGGCCTCATCTTCTGGCTCTCCGGCAACGTGCTGATCGACAGATCCAACCGCTCCCGTGCCATCGGCACCATTGGTCAGGTAGTGGATCGCATCAAGCACCACGGCACCTCCATCTGGATGTTCCCGGAAGGGACCCGCTCCCAGGGCCGTGGTCTGCTGCCGTTCAAGGCCGGCGCCTTCCACACCGCCGTCCAGGCCGAAGTGCCCGTGGTGCCCATCGTCTGCTCCAGCTACTTCGGTCAGGTCGACCTGAACCGCTGGGACAACGGCGAGGTGCTGCTGGAGATGCTGCCCCCCCTGTGCAGCAAGGAGCACGGCGCTGCCGGCATCCGCGATCTGTCGGATACCTGCCGGGCCAGGATGGAAGCCAAGCTGGCGGAGCTGGATGGCAAGCTGGGTCATCGCCCGGCCGCCTGAGGCTGAGCCCAACTTCATGAAGGGAGCCGCTGGCTCCCTTTTTTATTGGTTAAAATAACCACTTCATTGGCAATTTTCACCAACTCATGGCCTTGAGATGGCAATGCCAAGTCTCCATCTATCTGTAAAACAACAATAAATTATCTTGGCACGGCTCTTGTAATGCCATGGGGAGAGAGTGACATCCCATCAACAAGGAGCCAGACCATGAGCGTATTCAGCCGCCTGACCGACGTGATCAATGCCAACCTGCACAGCCTGCTCGACAAGAGTGAAGAGCCGGAGAAGATGCTGCGTCTGATGATCGAAGAGATGGAGCAGGTGCAGATCGAGATGAGAACCCAGGCCGCCCGCGTCATCGCCGAACAGAAACAGCTGGAGCGCCATCAGCAGGCGCTGCGCCACCAGATCCAGGAGTGGTCTGCCAAGGCCGAGCTCGCCATCCAGAAGGGACGTGAGGATCTGGCCCGTGCCGCCCTTACGGAGAAGCTGGCCGAGGTCAAGAAGTGCGAGCAACTGGAGCAGGACAAGGCCCGGGTGGCCGAGGTGCTGGCCCAGCTCACCGCCGACAGCGAGCGGCTGGCGACCAAGCTGACCGAGGCCCGCGAGAAGCAGAAGATGCTGACCCTGCGCGAACAGACAGCCCATAGCCGGATCCGTGCCCGCGCCCAGGTGGACAACCAGCGCATGCATGAGCTGATGGCCCGCTTCGACGGCTTTCAGGGCCGGGTCGATCAGCTGGAAGCCCAGCTGGAGGCGGCCACCCTGGGGCAGAATCCCTCCCTGGAGGCCCAGTTCCGCGAGCTGGAGTTGAACGACGAGATTGAGCGCGAGCTGGCTCGCCTGAAAAGCCGGAAGGCGGAGGCATAACCATGAGCCCCTGGCCCAAAGATCTGGCCCATCGCAAGCTGACCGGGGTCTGTGCCGGTCTGGCCAGGGGGCTCGGGATCTCGAGGGTGACGGTGCGGGTGCTGGCCTTGCTGGCGCTTATCCTGATGCCGCCCCTGGCCCTGGCCCTCTATCTGCTGGCGGTGCTGGTGATGCCGCCCCGTCGTGAATTGAAACGCTGGCTGGATTGATCCCCGGATCAGACCCGCTGGCCACTGCAAGCCTGTGAGGAGCACAACATGCTGGAATTTATCGTCTTGATGCTGGTGCTGGTGACCATGGCGCTGACCGGTTTTACCGTGCTGGCCATGCTGCTGGTAAGCGGGGTCTTCGTGCTGTTTGGCGCCCTGGCCGGCATGTTTGCCCTCATCATCAAGCTGGCGCCCTGGCTGCTGCTGGTGCTGGCGGTGTGCTGGTTGCTCGGCAACAGGCGCAAGCAGTCGAACACCTACCGTTAAGCCTCCCTGCTATCGGATCCTTCCTTGGCCGCTGCTCCCAGCGGCCTTTTTTATGGCGGGAGCGACTGGTTCAGGGGGATGGATCGATGGGTGCCGCGGCGGCGCTCAGCCAGGGTTGGCTCCAGTCGTGCCAGAGTCCGGGGTCGAGCACCAGGCGCTCCTTGAATGCCTTGCTCTGCTGCTTGAGGCGATACTCGAGGCGCAGCGCCTCGCCCTTGTCTGCCACCCCCTGGCGCCACACCAGGGTCAGAGGCCCCTTGCCACGCAGGGCGCGGGCACCCTTGCCGCTCTGGTGCTGGCGCAGACGCCGCTCGGGATCCGTGCTGATCCCCGCATAGAGCGAGCCCGCACCGGTGCGCACCAGATAGATAAACCAGTTAGTTGCAGGCTTATCGGTACCGACGTCCGTCGTCATGACTCTTTCCACTGGACCCGGCCGCGCCCGAGCAGGTGCAGGGGCAGCAGGCTCACCAGCAGGCCGGCCCAGACGAAGGCGAAGCCCACCGATTTCACCGGATCCGGGATCTCCCCAAACCAGAAGATGGCGAGCAGGAAGGCGAGGCTCGGCTCTATGTATTGCAGCAGCCCCACAGTGCTCATGCGGGTGCGTGCCACTGCGTAGCAGAACAGCCCTACCGGCAGCAGGGTCGCGGGGGCAGAGCCCATCAGCAGCAGCTTGTCGGCCCAGTCACCGGCCATGAACTGGCTCATGCCGTGCAGGCCCAGCCAGGCGAGGATCAGCAGGGCGACGGGAAGCTGGGCCAGGGACTCGAGGTAGAGGCTGACACCGGCATCGTGGCGCACCTTCTTCTTGATGAGGCCGTAGAAGGCGAAGTTGGCCCCCATGATGAGGGAGAACCAGGGCAGCTCGCCGTAGGAGAACAGCATGTAAGCCAGCCCCGCCAGGGCCAGGGCGACCGCCAGATGCTTCTGGGGGGTGAGCCGCTCCTTGAGGAAGAGCACGGCGAAGGCGATGTTGAACAGCGGCGTCATGAAGAAGGCGAGGCTGGTGGCCAGCACCTGGCCCGTGGTCAGGCACCAGGTGAACATGCACCAGCTGATGGACATGACGGGGCCCGCCAGCAGGATGAGGCCGAGCTGGCGGGGTTCGCTGCGCAAGCGTGCCCAGGGGACCCGCACGCCGAGCAGCAGGAAGAGGCCGCCCAGCAGGACAACAGACCAGAGCACCCGGTGGGAGAGCAGCTCCCACATGTTGATCTCGGGCATGAACTGGTAATAGAGGGGCAGCATGCCCCAGAGCACGAAGGAGAGGGCCGCACTGCCGGGGCCCAGCCAGTTCTTCATCGCTTTCCGTTTATTAAATTAAACAAATGTGGCCGCATGATAAGTATCTGCCGCCGGTTCCACAAGCGGGATCCTGCCGGAAACTCTGTTACCATCAGGCCATGAACCGACTAGACCTGCTGTTTGAACAGATCCGGGCCTGCCGCCTGTGCGAGGCCCACCTGCCGCTCGGGCCCAGGCCGGTGATCCGCGGCAGCGAGCGCGCTCGCCTGCTGATCATCGGTCAGGCGCCCGGTACCCGTGTCCATGCCAGCGGCATCCCCTGGGATGATCCATCCGGCGATCGGCTGCGCCACTGGCTCGGGGTGGACAAGGCCACCTTCTACGACGAATCCCGCATCGCCATCATGCCGATGGGGCTCTGCTACCCCGGCAAGGGCAAGTCGGGGGATCTGCCGCCGCGCCCAGAATGTGCGCCCACCTGGCACGACAAGGTGCTGATGCTGTTGCCCAACATAGAGCTGACCCTGCTGATCGGCCAGTACGCCCAGCGCCACTATCTGCGGGAGGCGGGCAGGGAGTCCCTTACCGAGACGGTGCAATGCTGGCGGGAGTATGGTCCCGGCTGGCTGCCGTTGCCGCACCCGTCCCCGCGCAACACCTTCTGGCTCAGGAAGAACCCCTGGTTCGAGCAGGAGGTGATCCCCCATCTGCAGCAGCGGGTTGCCCCCTTGCTGCTTTGATTCAGACCGCCGGCTCTGCCAGCGGTTTTGACTTGCCGCGCGCCATGGCGACCAGCGGCAAGATGATGCACAGGCACCCCAGCAGCAGCGGCAGACCGGGCTGTTCGTCGAACAGCCAGACCCCGATGGCGACCGCCATCAGCAGGCCCGTGTACTCCGCCGAGGCTATCTTGCTCGCCTCCGCCTTGCGATAGGCCACCACGCACAGCCCCGCATAGACCATGATCAGCGCCGAGGAGCCGAAGGCGGGCCACCACATCTGCCACTGCCAGTTCCCCCCTTCCCACCAGGCCAGCGCCAGTATGAAGGGCATGCTCAGCACGTTGGTGAAGAACAGGGTCTGGGCTATGGGCTGCTTGAGCGGGATCCGCTTGATCAGCAGGTTGTTGACCGCCATGGAGAGGGCCACCCCGAGCGCCGCCAGGGCGGCCCAGTTCACCTCGGTCGGCCGCAGCACTATCAGCACACCGATGAAACCCACTAGGGCCGTCAGCACCTTCTGGCGCGACAGCGCTTCCCCTGCCAGCCAGACCGCGAGCGGCACCATCAGCAGCGGGGCCGCATAGAAGAGGGCATTGGCGGTGGCCAGCGGCAAGCGGGTGAGGGCGACCACCATCAGGCAGACGCCGATGGCCCAGATGTGAGCCCGCAGCAAGTGCCACTTGATGGCCACCGGCGGGTTGCGCCGCCAGGACCAGAGCAGCCAGGGCGCCAGCAGGAGGGCGGCGGAGAGCTGGCGGAAGAAGACGAACTGGAACACGGGCTGGCTCGGCTCCAGCACCTTGACCAGCGCATCGGAGAAGACCGCCACCATGTTGCCCAGCACCAGATAGAGGATGCCAATCCCGACTGCGTTCATACCACCTCCCACGTTAGATGAGGGAAGGGTAGTCTGACGCCTGTTATCCAGTAAAATGATAAAAAATCACCATCCATGAGAATTTTGGATAATGAAACTGCCTCCCCTGCGCGCCGTTCAATACTTCGAGGCGGTTGCCCGCCTGCTCAGCTTCTCCCGTGCGGCCCTGGAGCTCAATGTCAGCCAGAGCGCGGTCAGCCACCAGATCCGCCTGCTGGAGGACTTTCTGGGGGAGCGGCTGCTGCTGCGCCAGGGGCGACTGCTGTCACTGACCGCCCAGGGGGAGAGCTATTTCGAGGGGATCTCCGCCGGGCTCGGCCAGATAGCCCAGAGCAGCGAACAGCTGCGCGGCGGCGGCGAGATGCGGCTGCGGCTCGCAGTCTACAGCTCCTTTGCGGTGAAGTGGCTGATCCCCAGGCTGGCCGGGCTGCGCCAGCTCTACCCCGAGCTGGATCTGAGCCTCGAGATGGTGGCGGAGGATCCCGAGCTCTCCGATCGGGTGGCGGACTGCTTCATCACAGTCTCCCCCCACGGGCGCGGCTATTGCCACGACCTCATCTATCGGGAGCGGCTCTTTCCGGTCTGCAGCCGTCGCCTGTTGCAGCAGGTGGAGGGGGAGTGGCCTGCCGCCATCTGGCAGTTGCCGCTGCTCTCGGTGCAATCCATCTACAAGGCGCGGGGGGAGGATTGGCAGCGCTGGGCCAAGGCGGGGGGGCTGGTGATCCCGGACGAGGCGCGGATGCACCACTTCAGCCATGTGCTGCTGGCGATGGAGGCGGCGGCCTGGGAGCAAGGGGTGGCATTCGTGAACGACTACATGCTGCGACCGGACGATCCCCAGCTGGTGGCCCTGCCGGTGCACCAGCTGGAGACGGGGGATGCCTTCTACTTCACCTGCAAGCGCTCCCGGGCCCATGAGCCCGCCATCAGCCGGCTGCGCCAGTGGCTGATGATGGAGACGCGCCAGAGCATGCCGCTCTAGCCGGTTGGGCTGCTGGCTCAGGATGAACAGGGGGCAGGGGATGAACGAGGGGGCGAGATAGGGAGTGGCCTGACAGCTGGGATCAGGCCACTCCAGGCTCAGGCTTTCTTGAACTGGCTCAGGATGAAGAGGCTGGTGGCGCAGACCACGACCGAGGGGCCTGCCGGTGTGTCCTGGTACCAGGATAGGGTCAGCCCCCCCAGCACGGCGAGACAGCCGATCAGGGCCGCGAAGCCGGCCATCTGCTCCGGCGTCTGGCTGAAGCGGCGGGCGGTGGCGGCGGGAATGATGAGGAGCGAGGTGATGATCAGCGCCCCGACAAACTTCATGGCCACGGCGATGACCAGGCCTATCAGCAGCATCAGCACGCAGCGCAGCACGTCGACCCGCACCCCTTCCACCCGCGCCAGCTCCTCCGAGATGGTCATGGAGAGCAGGGGATCCCACAGCCGCCACAGGGTGAGCAGCACCAGGGCGCCGCCACCGTAGATCCAGAGCAGGTCCATGGGCTGCACCGAGAGCAGGTCGCCGAACAGGTAGGCCATCAGATCCACCCGTACATTGTCCATGAAGCTCAGGGTGACCAGGCCCAGCGACAGGGCGCTGTGGGCCAGGATGCCGAGCAGGGTATCGGTCGCTACCTGCTGGTTGCGGCTCATGATCACCAGCAGTATGGCCATGGCGAGGCAGCAGACCACCACCGCCAGGGTGAGATCCACCTGCAGCAGTATGCCGAGCGCTATGCCGAACAGGCAGGCGTGGGAGAGGGTGTCGCCAAAATAGGCCATCTTGCGCCACACCACGAAGCTGCCCAGGGGCCCGGCCAGCAGGGCGATGCCGAGGCCGGCCGCGAGGGCGTATAACAGAAAGCTGTCCACTTGAATGTCCTTAACTGCGCTTATGGATTGCGAGACGGCAGGCGGATGACGGGGACCTGCGGCTCATGATGATGGTGTTCGCCGTCGCAGTGGTGATGGTGGGTATAGACTGCCAGCACCTCCCGCTCCGGCCGCCCGAACAGGCGGGCAAATTCGGGGTGACGGGCCACGCTCTCCGGCTCGCCGTGGCAGCAGACGTGGCGATTGAGGCAGATCACCTCGTGGGTGCTGGCCATCACCAGGTGCAGATCGTGGGAGACCATCAGCACGGCGCAGTTGAACTCGGCGGCGAGCTGGCTGATGAGGGCGTAGAGCTCTATCTGGCCCGTGATATCCACCCCCTGGACAGGTTCGTCCAGCACCAGCAGCTCGGGCTTGACCAGCAGGGCGCGGGCCAGCAGCACCCGCTGCATCTCGCCGCCGGAGAGCTTCTGCATCCGGTTGTCCAGCAGCTCCTGGGCGCCGACCCGCTCGAGCGCTTCCTCGATGGAGAGGCGGCTGTTCTTGCCGAGTTGCAGGAAGCGGCGCACCGTCAGCGGCAGGGTGGGATCCAGATAGAGGCGCTGGGGAACATAGCCGACCCGCAGATCGCGACGACGAATGATCTTGCCGGAGTCCGGGTTGAGCAGGCCCAGCACCAGCTTGCTCAGGGTGCTCTTGCCCGCCCCGTTGGGGCCGACCAGGGTGGTGATTTTGCCTTTGTTCAGGGTAAAGGAGACCTTGTCGAGCACGGACCGTCCGTCAAACGACAGACAGACCTCTTTCAGCTCCACCAGTTGGGTCATGACAGCTCCGGGGTTTACAGCCTGTGAGAGTTATAATATAACAGCGACGTTGGTTTGTTATATTATCACACACTCACTCCCTGACGAGACCTCTATGCGAATTCTTACTCTGATCACTGCGCTGCTGGCGGTGAGTCTGCCTGTCCGCGCCCTCGAGGTGCTGACCACCATCAAGCCCCTTGGTTTCATCGCGGCGGCCATCACGGATGGCGTGAGCGAGCCCAGCGTCTTGCTGCCAACCGGTGCCTCTCCCCACGACTTCTCCCTGCGTCCTTCCGATATTCGCAGCATCAACGACGCCGATCTGGTGGTTTGGGTCGGCCCCGAGTTGGAAGGTTTCATGGCCAAGCCGCTGGCCAATCATCCCCACAAGCTGACCCTGACTCAGGTCCCGGGGATGCCGCTGTTCAACTACGCGACTCAGGGCAGCCAGGATCCCGCTCATCATGACGACCACGACCATGATCACGCCGCTCATGAGCACGATGACCACGATCACGATGAAGGCCATGAGGGGCATCACCACGAGGGGGTGGATCCCCATATCTGGCTGGGGCCGACCCAGGCCAAGGTGATTGCCAGGGCGATCGCGACCGAGCTTGGCAAGCAGGATCCGGCCAATCAGGCCCGTTATGCCGCCAACCTGGCCGCGTTCGATGCCAAGGTGAACGCCAAGGACAAGGTGATCGCCGAGCAGATGAAGGTGGTGAACCAGAAGGGCTATTTCGTGTTTCACGAGGCCTATGGTTACTGGGAGCGTCACTACGGCATGAGCTCCAGGGGCCACTTCACCGTGAGCCCGGAGCGTCGCCCCGGCGCCAAGACCCTGGTGGAGATCCGCAAGGCGCTTGAAGAGAAACAGGCGAGCTGCATCTATGCCGAACCGCAATTCTCCCCTGCGGTGATCGAATCGGTCGCCCGCAACACTGGCGCCAAGGTGTTGCTGCTGGATGAAGTGGGTGAGCAGGTGCCGCTTGGTCCCGATGCTTATCCGCACTTCATGCAACAGCTGGCCGACGCCTTCGCCCAGTGCCGTTGAGGCATCCCAGACTTGCCCTATGGGGTGGCTGCGGCCAACTATACTGACCTCCAGCGTCTGATATGGAGTGTCAGCTATGAAATTATTGCTTGTCCCCACCTGCACCCTGGCACTGCTCTGTGCCAGTGTGCAGGCCTCTCGCCTGTCCGAACACATTGCCAGCCCCGAGCTGAAGGCAAAAATGCAGGAAGTCTATGGCGCCAGGGCCATCCAGCGCGCCGAGGCCTTTTCCCGCCTGCTCGCGCCCAGAGCGGGGACCACGGATCAGCAGAAGCTGGAGCTGGTCAACAACTACTTCAACAATCTGACCTACAGCGAGGATCCCAGGCTTTGGGGGGACGAGGACTATTGGGCCAATCCGCTGGAATTCATCGGGGCCAGAGGGGGTGACTGCGAGGATTACAGCATCTCCAAGTACTACACCCTGATGGAGCTCGGCGTTGACGAGAAGAAGCTGCGGCTGGCCTATGTGAAGGCGATCCGCTACAACCAGTTTCACATGGTGACGCTCTATTTCCCGACGACCAAGTCCGACCCTCTGGTACTGGACAACATCAATGGTCGCATCCTGCCCGGCAGCAAGCGCAACGACCTGCAACCCGTTTACAGCTTCGATGCCAAGAGCATCTGGGTCATGAAGTCACGTCGTGAGGGGACACTGGCCGGGAGTGCCGATCGCCTGACCCAGTGGAAATCGATGCAGAGCCGCTTCTCCAGCGAACATCTGCGTGCCCCCCGTCGCCAGCTATAGCTTGCCTGCGGCTTTCAACTCCTCGAAATACCTTGCTGCCCCCGGATGTTGCGGGGCGTTCAGCACCGGGCCTATCTTGTTGCGCGCCTTGTGGAACAGGTTGGCATAGCCATAGGTCTGCTCGTTGAAACTGGTCTGCTGGCTCAGCATGGCCTTGGTCAGGCGATAGGCGTCTTCCTCCGGCGTGGCGGCATTGGTCACCAGGGTGGCGGCGATGGCAAAGGTGGGGGTGGCTTTCAGGTTGCCGGGATAGATGCGGGCCGGAACCTGGCTGCGCTGGTAGTATTTGACCCCTTGCAGCAGTTGATCCCGGGTCGCACCCTCGATGGCCATGAAACGGATGGCGCAGCGCTTGGATGTCTCCAGCACTATCCGGTTCGGGTGCCCCATCACCAACCCATAGGCATCGATCTGTTTGCTGCACAAGGCTTCGGACAGATTGGCCACGCTCTTCAGATCGAGATCCTGCTCCTTTGCCCCCAACACGTTGAACAGTGCCAGCGCCGTCTGGCGAGTGCCCGAACTCTTCAGTCCCATGTCGATGGGGGCCAGCTTGAGTTGCTCCAGGGTGGTGATGTCGCCATCGGCCCGCACCACTATGGTGAAAGGCTCGGCGTGGGTGGCAAAGAGGGTTCTCAATTCGGGCTGAGGTTGCTTGGCAAATGGTCCCGTACCCTGGCTGGCCTGATAGAGCCAGTCGGACTGGACGAGGGCGTAGGGGATGTCTCCGGCTTGCAACTGCCGCAGATTCTCGATGGAACCCGAGCTGGCCTGCGGTTTGCATTGCAGTGCGGGGTCGCTCTTGTGAGCCAGTCGGCAAAACTCCTTGATGACCTGGTAATAGATACCCTGTTCGCCCCCCGTGCCTATGGTCATGGACACTGCGTGCGAGCCGGGCTGCCACAGCAGGGCAAGCAATAGAATAGGGATTCTCATGATGCCTCCTGGCTGGCATAGCCATCGATGCCCCAGCTGCGCAGGGTATCCGTGTCGTTGATGTCGCCGGCTTCTGCCAGCAGGGTATAACCGGAGGCATGCAGACACTGGGAAAGCAGGTTCCAGTAAAGGGGGGCCTGGGTCAGCTGGCAGCTGATGAAGACCGGCTTGATGGGATCGAGCTTTGTCAGGTTGTCGTTGTTCATGGGCACATTGCTGAATGCCATCTCGACACCCTGGGCCTGAAGCGCACCCAGACGCTCCTCGGCCAGGGGAGGGAAGCTTGCCAAATCCCAGCGCCAGTCCAGGGTCTTGCCCCTGGCGCTGGCCAGAGTGGGGGCGAACTGTGCCCAGTCGGGATGATTGAGCAGGCTGAGGGGGAGCTGTAGCCCTTCCGCCTTCTGGTTCAGCCAGTCGTTGAGTAGTGCCCGGATCTCGTCCGGCGAGCTGTCCGTGGTGGGGGGGGTCTGGGGCAGCAGCCGGCTATAGAGCCGGATGTTTCCCTGAGTTGAGAAAAAGTGTTGCAGGTACATGCCGTTGGCGATGTCGGTCAGTCCCGCGAGTTTCTGATGGGCCTGCAGGTTGTCATGTTTGCCGAGCTGGGTGATCTTGAGTCTTTGCTGCAGCAGATCCCGCTTGCGCTCGGAGACCAGCTGGTTGATGGAGACCACAACTTCCTGCAACTCGCGAAGCCATGGGGTTGGCAGATTGCCGCTGAACTGGCGTTTGCGGATCTGCACCAGTTGCAGGCTGACTTGTTCGAGGGGACGCAGCAGGCGGCTGCACACCCAGGTGATCACCAGGGTGAATACCAGCAGCCCCGCGAGCAGTGCCAGTCCGGTGCGGCCGATGGCGTTCCAGAGGTGTTGGTAGGCGTACCCTTCGTGGCCCTCGAGGGTGAGGGTGCCTAGAATGCGCCAGCCGTCGGTGAGCTCCTGCTCAATTTTTACCGGCGGCATGTCGATAACAGAAGGGAGCCAGGTCGGCACATTTTGCTGCGCCGTGTGGAAGACCTTCTGGAACAGCAGCTGGCCATCGGGATCCAGCAGCGTGACCGAGCTGACGAAGCCGCCATCGAACATGGCGTTGACTATGGTTTCCGCCAGCACCTTGTCATCGTTGAGCAGGGTGCCCTGCAGCACCAGACCCAGGGCCGTGATGGCCGTCTCCAGGTTGGCCGACATCTGATCGAGGATGGACTGCCGTACCGTGGTGATCTCCAGCATGAGCAGCAGGATGGCACCAATGGTGAACAGGATCAGGATGATTACATTTAACAATCTTGCCAATGACATACCCACTCCCTGGAAATGTTTTTGCAACATCTGATGGTCCGGGGGGGAACGCAACCGGACTTGGTTCTTAAAAATAGAAAAAAATGGCTGAAAAAGGCGATCATTTCTGCCCATGCAGGAAGGTTATGCATAAAATGTGAGTTTCGTGCATATCGCGATGAACTTTTTGTAAGTATTTAGGTCTAAAACCCAGATATTCGGTTTTCATAATAAAAAATCATAAAAACAGACCCACAACTACCACCCTTAGATCTAATAACAGGATAGCGGATGAAACGTCTCCGTCCCTTGGTAGCGCAGGCTGCCAACTGGGAACCCCCGGTTCCCCGCAAGCATTTTTACGCCATGCTATTGCTCACGGCCATGACGCTGTCAGCGGTAGCCGTATTGCCAGCTCCAGGTGACATCCTTGAGCGGCCACTGCGTCTGGAGTTGCCGATTGCCACCACTGGCACCGCAACCAACGAAGACAACACCGACTTCAACGACATCCCGGATCACGAACTAGTGGAAGCCGCGGCGCCGGAAGATGACATTCCGGCCGATGCCACGCCCCAGTGGCAGGACTACCGGGTGCGCAACGGCGAGAACCTGACCACCATCTTCAACAATCTCGGCCTCTCCACCACCACCCTCTACAAGGTGCTGGATGCGGATGCCAAGAACAATCTGGCCCGCCTCAAGCCTGGACAGACCATAGAGTTGCTGATCGATCAGGACAACATACTGCAGCAACTGAAGATCCGCCTGAACATCAAGCAGACCCTGGTGCTGGAGCGTACCGACGACACTTACAGTGCCAACATGCTCAATGAAGAGGTGCAGTGGCAGCAGAAGAGCTATGACGGCGTCATCAATGGCAGCTTCTACGTCAGCGCCCGCAACGCGGGGATCCCGGCCAACCACATCCAGAAGATTGCCAACCTGTTCCAGTGGCGCCTGAATTTCGCCAAGGATCTGCAAAGAGGCGACAAGTTCAAGGTGCTGGTGAGACAGGAGACGGTCGAGGGCAAGAGCACCGGCAACACCCAGCTGCTGGGCGTCGAAGTGTTCAGCCAGGGCAAGACGGTATCTGCCTGGCTGTCGGAGGATGGCAACTATTATGATGGCCAGGCAAACAGCCTGGAGCGTGGCTTCCGCCGGTATCCGACCCATAGTCGCTACCGGGTCAGCTCCAGCTTCAACCCGGCCCGACGCCACCCCATTACCGGCCAGGTCCGCCCCCATGAAGGGACTGACTTCGCCCTGCCGGTGGGGACGCCCGTGATGGCGACCGGCGACGGTGTCGTGCTCAAGGCGACCCGCCATCCCCTCGCGGGCACCTATGTGGTGATCAAGCACGGCCGCACCCTGATGACTCGCTATCTGCACCTGAGCAAGCTGCTGGTCAAACCCGGCCAGAAGGTGAAGATGGGGGACAAGATAGCGCTCTCCGGCAACACGGGTCGCTCTACCGGTGCCCATCTGCACTACGAGGTGCGAGTCAACAACCGCCCGGTGGACCCCATGAAGGTCAAGCTGCCGATGGCGGAGCCGCTCTCCGGCAAGGACAAGCGCCAGTTCCTTGCCAAGGTGAAGAGCTATCGCAAGGAGATGGAGGCGGGCTGAGCCCCTCTCTGAGGGTAACAAAAAGGCCCCGCCAATCTGGCGGGGCCTTTTTGTTGGTGGCCTGGACTCAGTAACCCTTGTCGAAGTCGATGCGACCGTCGAGTTGCTGGCCGTCGATGAAGCGGATGTAGTTGCGGATGAAGATCTGGGCCACATCTTCCGGGAAGCTGTAGGCACTGTTGTGGGGGGTGATAATGAGATTGGGCTGATGCCAGAGCGGGCTGTCGGCGGGTAGGGGCTCCTGCTCGAACACATCCAGCACCGCAGTGCCCAGCTTGCCGCCGCGCAATGCCGCCAGCAGATCCCCTTCATGGACGGCGTTGCCCCGGCCGACGTTGAAGAAGATGGCCCCCGGCTTGCAGTGGTTGAAGCGATCGGCGGTGAACAGATGGCGGGTCTCGCGGGTCGCCGGCAGCACGCTGACGATGACGTCGGCCTGGGCCAGCATCTTGTTCAGTGCCGGCAGTTGATACACCTGATCGAAGCCGGCGCGCTCATTGCCACTGTGGCTGATGCCGAGCACCCGCATGCCGAAGTGCTTGGCGGTGTGGGCTATGTGCTGGCCTATGCTGCCGGTGCCCAGGATCAGCATGGTGCGTCCCTTGAGCCCCAGATAGGGGTGGCTCTGCCAGAGTCGCTGCTGCTGCTGTTCGCGGTAGAGCGGCAACTGGCGCGACAGGCTGAGCAGGTGGCCGAACACGTACTCGCTCATCAGCGGCCCGAAGATGCCGCGCACATTGGTGAGCAGGTAATCGCGGCGGCAGCTGGCATCCAGCAGTACATCGACCCCGGCGTAGGTGGACTGGAGCCAGCTCAGCCTGCCGGCTTTGGCCAGCAGGGGTCTGGCCCGTGCCGGTTCGGCCATCAGGATGTGGGCATCACCGATCAGCTTCTCGGCGTCGCTCTGGTTGTCGGCCCGCAGTATGTGCAGATGGGGAAGGCGGGCGGCCTTGAGCAGGCGCTCATAGTGGTTGTTGTCCTGGCTGAGCAGAAGCAGGGTACGTTGGCTCATACTCTTGTTCCTTATCATGTTTGCGGCACGGCGGAGGAGGTGTCTGTCCTCATCTTACCCCAGTTGATCGGGCAAGATAGTCGACCAGGGCGCTTTTTCGTTTTCGCCACGCCCCTCGTGGGCTACAATCTGCCCCACATTTTGCAAAGGATCCGACTCCAGTGTTTGGTGACAAGTTTTATAAGCGACTGGCCGAGCTGCAGCCTTGGCAGCAGACCGTCTACACCCTGGCGCTGGCAGAGCGCATGTACCCCAACTATGCGCTGTTTACCCAGGCCTCCGGCTTCGGGGATGCAAAGGCATTTCGCCACGCGTTGGATCAGATGTGGAATTACCTGACGGTGAAGGGCTCCCGGGTCAATCTTGGGGCGATCCTGGAGGCGTTTGAAGTCTATATTCCCGAGCCTGGCAAATTTGAGTCTTACGGTGCTTACCCGGCGCTGGATGCCTGCGTGGCGCTGGGCTGTGCCTACAACTCGGTGATCTGCCGGGTGGGTGAAGAGGCCAACGATGCCAGCCATGCCTCGGTCGGTACCGTGGCCGGTTTCATCGAGATGCTGGAAGAGCGGGATCTCAGTGACGAAGAGCTCTACGAGCATGAGTACATGGAAGCCGAGCTGGAGTTCCAGGTCGAGCTGCTAAAGCGGGTCGCCCATGAGCGCGACAGCGATCGCATCCTGGCTATCCGCACCTTTGCGGCCCAGGGCGGCGTCTCCAACATAGGCATCAGCCTGGAAGAGTGATCTCCCCTCACGCTTCCCATAAAAAAAGCTCCCATCCGGGAGCTTTTTTTATGCCCGCTCTTCGGTGAGCGGCCTGACGCTCAGCACGGGAGCCGCGTCTATGCCGTCGGCATTCATCATGGCCGAGATCCGTTGCAGGGAGGAGAGCAGCAGTCCCTGCTCCCAGTTCTCCAGGGCCTGGAAGCGCTGGATGAAGCTCTCCTGCAGCGGGGTAGGGGCCTGGGCGAGCAGGGCGCGCCCCGCGTCAGTCAGTGTCGCATGCACCTTGCGCTTGTCGGTTTCGCTGCGGATGCGCTGCACCAGCTGGCGGCTCTCCAGCCTGTCCATGATGGTGGTTGCGGTGGCCTGGCTCATGTTGGTGTGATCGGCGAGCTGGCGCATGGATATCTGGCCAAGCTCGTTGATCCCCTTGAGCAGCAGGAGCTGCGGCGACGTCAGTCCGGCCTCCTTGATCAGGCGCTTGGAGTGCATGTCGATGGCACGGATGATCTGGCGCAGAGCAATCAGCACTTCATCATGTTTTTCCATGGAGTCGGGGTCATCGCAGGGCTGTGGAGAGGCGCAAAATTCTCCGCCTAATCCACAACAAGGTCAATATGGTTTTTGGTGTAATCATTTCTGCTCTAATGAGTTTTGTGTTAGGTTATTGGACAATTGCCGCATTTAAACCCGATATTTGAGGAGTGACATCATGAATGACGACCTGGATATCAAGTCCCTGGTTGCCGACCTTCGCGTGGTCAGGGTCCGCTATGAACTGCCAGATACCTCGGCTTTCGTGCGTTATCAGCCCGCCTATGACGAGGACCCCAACAACCTGCAGGTCCATCACTACGATGGTGAGCTGCCGCTCTCCTGCAGCGACACAGGTTCTTTCAGTCTAAAGGAGTTGGTGAACGAATTGCGCTACGCCTATGTGCTGGTGCACCTCTTCCCCGACGAGAGCGCCATGAACTTCTACCTGGCCGGTCTGGACAATGGCCTGGCCCAGCTCGAGTTCATCGGCGGCTCCTATGACTTCAACCGGCTCTGGATCACCAGCGGGGTCTCCAGTCTGGGGGTGCCCATGGCCATCTTCCTCGGCAAGCGTCACGCCGTGAATGGCCAGCCTTCGGTCACCCTGGTGGATCACCGCGAGCGGGTGGCGGGTCGACTGGTCTATCGCGCCATCGGTGGTGCGGGGGATCACGTGGGTGAAGATTTTTTCAACAATGACTAAGGAGGCCAGATGAGAGCAACCAAAGGGCTTTTGAAAGGCCTCAATCCCACCATGGCCATGACGGCCCTCACCGTCGTGACCCTGTTCCTGCTGTTCGGGGTGTTTGACCCGGATACCGCGGGAACCTGGTTCACCGGCGCCAAGGACACCATCATCGCTGGCTTCAAGTGGTACTACATCCTGGTGGTCGCCCTGTTCCTGTTCTTCGCCGTCTACCTGATGTTCAGCCGCTTTGGCAGCATTCGACTGGGCGACGACGACCAGGTACCGGAGTTCGGCTACTTCGCCTGGTTCTCCATGCTGTTCAGCGCCGGCATGGGCATAGGCCTGGTGTTCTGGAGCATCGCCGAGCCCATGTATCACCTGCAGGGCAACCCCTTCGTCACCGAGGGGATGACGCCGGAAGCGGCCCAGATGGCCATGCGCCTCACCTTCTTCCACTGGGGTCTGCACCCCTGGGCCATCTATGTGATCGTCGGCCTGTCGCTGGCCTTCTTCAGCTACCGCCGCAAGTTGCCGCTGGCCATTCGCTCCGTGCTCTACCCCATTCTCGGCGAGCGGATCTACGGCTTCTGGGGCCATGCCGCCGACGTGCTGGCGGTGTTCGGTACTGTATTCGGGGTGGCGACCTCCCTGGGGCTTGGCGTCTCCCAGATGAACACCGGCCTCAACCAGATGTTCGGCATGGAAGTCTCCCAGCACAGCCAGCTCTGGCTCATCGGCGGCATCAGCCTGATCGCCACCCTGTCGGCCATCTCCGGCGTGGGGCGCGGGGTGAAGATCCTCTCCGAGCTCAACATCTGGCTCAGCGCCTTCATCCTCGCCCTCTTCCTGGTGCTGGGGCCGACCACCTACATCCTCAACGCCTATGTGCAGAACATCGGCGATTACCTGCAGAACATCGTCAAACTGAGCTTCTGGACCAACACCGAGGCCAACGGCACCTCGGCCTGGCAATCGAGCTGGACCGCCTTCTACTGGGGCTGGTGGATAGCCTGGGCCCCCTTCGTCGGCATGTTCATCGCCCGCATCTCTAAGGGGCGCACCATTCGTGAGTTCGTGCTCGGCGTGCTGCTGGTGCCCTCCCTGCTCGGCATGTTCTGGCTCACCGTGTTCGGCGGTACGGCCATGCATCTGGAGCTGTTTGGCGGCGGTGGCGTGGTGGCGGCAGTCAACCAGGACGTGACCCTGGCGCTCTACAAGACGGTGGAGCTGCTGCACTGGGAGACCTTCGGCTGGATTGCGAAAGGGGTGTTGACCCTGCTCATCTGTACCTACTTCATCACCTCCAGCGACTCGGGCACGCTCGTGATTACGACGTTGCTCTCCATCGGCGATCAGGATCCCCCCGTGCTGCACCGCGCCATCTGGGGGCTGGGTCAGGGGCTGGTGGCGGCCATCCTGCTGGTTTCCGGCGGCCTGGCGGCCCTGCAGGCGGCCAGCATCATAGCCGCGCTGCCCTTCTCGCTGATCATGCTGGCCATGTGCTATTCGCTGATGCAGGGGCTCAAGCAGGAGAGCCAGCACCAGTTCGAATACCGGCAGAAGCTCAAGCGCCATCCCGGCTCGGTCAATCTGAGCCTGCTGGATCGCATAGGTCCGGGTTGATGGCAGGTTAAGGCAAACGAAAGGGGAACCTCGCGGTTCCCCTTTTTTCATGCCTGAGCGGCGGCCGGTGCTTACAGCATCTGCTTGAGGCGATAGAGCAGGTCCAGCGCCTGGCGGGGGGTCAGCTCGTCCGGGCGCAGCGCTGCCAGCTCTTCCACCACCGGATGGGGCTGCGGGGCGAGAGTCACCGGAGCCGGGCGGCTTTCACCGGCGGCCACCGGGGTGGCGCTCTCCAGCTCGTGCAGTTTGTGACGGGCCTGCTGGATCACCGATTTCGGCACCCCCGCCAGTGCGGCCACTTGCAGACCGTAGGAGCGGCTGGCCGCCCCTTCCTGCACCGCGTGCATAAAGGCGATGGTGTCGCCGTGCTCAACGGCATCCAGATGGACGTTGGCCAGCCCGCTCATCAGCTCGGGCAGGCGGGTCAGCTCGAAGTAGTGGGTGGCGAACAGGGTGTAGGCGCCGATCTTGCTTGCCAGCTGCTCGGCGCAGGCCCACGCCAGGGAGAGGCCGTCGTAGGTGCTGGTGCCGCGGCCAATTTCGTCCATCAGCACCAGACTGCGGGCGGTGGCGTTGTTGAGGATGTTGGCGGTCTCGGTCATCTCCACCATAAAGGTGGAACGGCCGGAGGCGAGATCGTCCGACGCCCCGATCCGGGTGAAGATGCGGTCGATGGGGCCGATGCGGGCGCTGTCGGCGGGCACGAAGGCGCCGATATGGGCCAGCAGCACGATCAGTGCGGTCTGGCGCATATAGGTGGATTTACCGCCCATGTTGGGGCCTGTGATGATCAGCATCCGTCGCTCCCGCTCAAGCCGGATGGGGTTGGCGATAAAGGGATCTGTCATCACCTGCTCCACCACCGGATGGCGGCCCGCCTCGATCAGGATCTGATCCTCATCGATCAATGTGGGGCAGCGGTAGTCGAGGGTCTCGGCCCGCTCCGCCAGATTGGCCAGCACGTCCAGCTCCGCCAGCGCGGCTGCCGACTCCTGCAGATCGCCGAGGTGGGGCAGCAGGGCATCGAGCAGCTCTTCGTAGAGGCGCTTCTCCAGTGCCAAGGCCTGGGCCTGGGCGGTGAGCACCTTGTCCTCGTATTTCTTCAGCTCATCGATGATGTAGCGTTCGTTGTTCTTGAGGGTCTGGCGGCGGATATAGTGAGCCGGCACCAGATGGCTGTTGGCGCGGCTCACCTCGATATAGAAGCCGTGCACCTTGTTGTAACCCACCTTGAGGGTGTTGATGCCGGTCAGCAGCCGCTCACGCTCCTCGATACGGGCGAGGCTGGCGGTGGCGCCGTTGGCCAGATCCCGCAGCTCGTCCAGCTCCTGATTGAAGCCGTCACGGATGACGCCGCCATCGCGGATCAGCACAGGCGGCACCTCCATTACCGCGCGCTCCAGCAGGTCGAGCAGCTCGGGGAAGGTGCTGGCGCGCTCGCGCAGTTGCTGCACCGCTTCGTGCTCGTTGTCCGCCAGCAGGCGCTGCAACTCGGGCAGCTGGGCGAAGGCCTGACGCAGGCGGGTGAGGTCGCGGGGGCGGGCCGAGCGCAGGGCTAGACGGGCCAGCACCCGCTCCACATCCCCGACCTGACGCAGCAATCCGCCCAGCTCGTCGTAGAGGTTCTGCTCGATGAGCTCCTTGATGGTGCTCTGGCGACCTTTAAGGATCACCCGATCGCGGATCGGCTGGTGGATCCAGCGCTTGAGCAGCCGGCTCCCCATGGGGGTGGCGGTGCGATCCAGCACCTCGGCCAGGGTATTTTCGTAGCCACCGGCCAGATTCTGGGTCAGCTCCAGATTGCGGCGGGTGGCGGCATCCATGATGACGGCGTGATCCGGCTGCTCCAGGCGCACGCTGCGGATGTGGGGCAGGGCGGTGCGCTGGGTGTCTTTCACGTACTGCATCAGGCAACCGGCGGCGCACAGCGCTGTCTCGCTCTGCTCGACGCCGAAGCCCACCAGATCCTGGGTGCCGAACTGCTGGCACAAGAGCTTGCGGGCGGTACCCAGCTCGAACTCCCACTCCGGGCGGCGGCGCAGGCCACGGCGACCCTCGACGTGGCGCAGGAAGGCGAAGGATTCCGGGTAGAGCAGCTCCGCCGGATTGGTGCGTTGCAGCTCCGCCAGCAGGGTCTCTTCTTTCTCGAACTGGTTGATGAAGAAGCGACCGGAGCCTATGTCCATGGTGCCGTAACCGAAGCGGCGGCCATCGTGGTAGACGGCGGCGATCAGGTTGTCCTGCCGCTCGCTGAGCAGCGCCTCGTCCGAGACGGTGCCCGGGGTGATGATGCGAATGACCTTGCGTTCCACCGGCCCCTTGCTGGTGGCGGGATCCCCCACCTGTTCGCAGATGGCGGCGGATTCACCGAGCTGCACCAGCTTGGCCAGATAGCCCTCGATGGCGTGATAGGGGACGCCCGCCATAGGAATGGGGCTGCCTGCGGACTGGCCGCGCTTGGTCAGGGAGATGTCGAGCAGTTGGGACGCCTTGCGGGCATCGTCGTAGAACAGCTCGTAGAAGTCGCCCATCCGGTAGAACAGCAGGATCTCCGGGTTCTCGGCCTTGAGGCCAAGGTACTGCTGCATCATTGGTGTGTGACTGTGTAGATTCTCTATTGCTGACATGCAGTTGTCTCTATATAAGTGCTTATATGGCAAGGAATTTTGTTGATTGCATGGTATCTTGCTTGCTCTGAGAGTCTCACTGGATCTCACCCAATCGCAGGCATAAGTATAGGTTGAAGTGTAGGTTTTTGTTTTGTAGCCTACAGTGACAATGAGCCCTATGCATGCGGCCAGGTTGGGAAGCCCGTATGTATCAGCCACAGCAGGAGGCCGGCTATGCCAGCGGATAAGGGTAACAAAGCACTGTCCTTCAGGGCAATTGAAGTCATGAAGCCAACGGATAGCGATAAGGCTGACAATGGGGTCAACAGAGGGCTTCGTGTTACTTGCGGGAAGACAGGTAAAAAGACATTTTTCTATCGTTATACGAGCCCAGTAACAAATAAGTTAATTCAGATCTCACTTGGCGTATTTCCAGCCGTATCCTTAGAGCAGGCCCGTATAAAGCTAAGGGAGCTTAAGCTCATCAGGCAACAAGGCCGATGTCCGGCTACCGAGGCGAGAGCTGCCGCGCTTGAGCTTAAACAGCAAATCAAGAATGAAAGCGAACTCGGGATGTTTACCCTTCAAGCGATGATCGAGCTTTATCTACAAAACCATATAGAAGATCAACGTTTACCTAATGGTACGATAAAGAGTGGGGCAAGGAAAAAGAAAGGTCAGGCTGAGGCTAGGCGCACTCTGTATGGCGATGCTGTTCCAATGCTTGGTGAGCGATTGGCTCGTGATGTGAGTAGACAAGATATTATTGATCTTGTTATGTCCATCGTGAGTCGAGGCGCTAATGTTCAGGCTGGAAATGTATTGCGCGAAATTCTAGCCGCTTACGATTATTCAATGGGGATGGGAAAGTTTGACGATCAATTTATCAACCCTGCGCTTCAAGCAAAAGTGAGTTTGGTTCGAACTAAGGTGAAGCTGACATCAAAAAAAGGTAGTCGCTTTTTGAATGACGATGAAATTAAGCTGTTTCTCGCTTGGTTGCCTGGCTCAAAATTCACTGAAGTGCAAAAGAACATATTTAGAATGACGTTATGGACAGGATGCCGGACAGGTGAGATATGTGAGGCTACTTGGCGAAACATAGACCTTGATGAGGGCGTGTTCCATATCAGAGAGTCAAAGACTGGTGTCGCAAGAGAGATTCAACTCCCTCGTCAATGCATCCATTTTCTCAGAATAAATAAGATAGGAAATGAAGTTTACTTGTTCCCATCCCAGAGGACGGGAAAGCCAATTAAACAGAAGCAGTTAACTGAAAGTGCTTGGGTAATGAGAGAAGCAGACTTGATGTTAGATATTCCTCGATGGACTCCCCACGATCTCCGTCGAACGGTTAGAACAGGACTGTCTCGTCTGCAATGTCCTTCTGAAGTAGCAGAAGCCATTCTCGGACATACCAAGAAAGGTTTGGTTGGCACTTATGATCTTCATCGATACACCGAGCAAAGCCGAGAATGGTTACAGCGCTGGGCTGACCATCTGGATACGTTGATGACTTCATCGTAGTGTAGAGAACTGGATTTGGAATCAAGTATCTGGTCGGTCGCATCTGTAACGTTACTCTGTTTCTCCCACCTTGGCTTGCTGATACAGCTATAGCAAGTGGGCAGAGCGAGACAGGAGGTCCATCGGTACGATAGCACCTTCTAAGGCGCGTAATGACACTTGAATTTCCTCCTGGACATCAAGGAGGGCTCGGCAGTGCTGTTGCGGTGAAAGCCGAACCATTCATATCGGCCAAGCGGGCCCGTCGTGCAATGATCCAAGTGATAGCTCCATCCAGTGGGCTAGGGAACTACGTCTGAACCAGAGCTTGGCCGCACACTTAGCACTTGAAGCCACAGGCTGTTGAGCCCCATTCCCACTATACTACGTAGCCAAATTTCCCAAAATGTGTTACGCGCGCGGGCGCGTTATTACGCGCGTATAACGCGCGCGGGAACTGCCTCGGGTACGTTGTAGTTCGTATTGTACGTTGTGATGGGGGGAGGATGAGGGACAGTCTGTAGTGGAGTTAGTGGTCCTTGCTGTCAGCAATGGTCCAAGAATCACCCACATTGAGGCTGGGTGCAGATATCCCTCGACAAACATCACCGTTACAGAACATGACATCTGATGCGATGAGCGGATTCAACACGCCCCTGACAGTTTGGGTCTCCATCTTGCTATCTAGTTGGAAGTTGGCCAGCGGACCAGTCATTGTCTTGCTCCACCGGGACCTGGTTCGCCCAATGTCACCACAGCGTCTAGCAGGGTGGGATGATCATCATAGAGGCCCTTAAGCTGATGACCTTGCTTCAAGACCCCTCCTGCTCGTAACTGGAACGTAGCTTCTATGAAGCTTTCGCAATGATCCAGTCCGTACTACTAACGACGCTGAGGAGAAGTGAATGCGTCACGCCGCCCCTGTTTTCGAAATCTGTAAATGACCTTCGACCATTACGAGGAGTCATTTATGAAACATGAAACACGTTTGCTGAACCTGGCCGAAGTTATCGAATGTTGCACCATCTCCCGCGCTACGATCTATCGTCTGATAAAGAAGGGTGACTTTCCAAGTTCAGTTCAACAGAAAGGTTGCCGCCGGGTGATGTGGCGTTCTTCAGATATACAGAACTGGATGAATGATCTGCAATATACCAAACAAGAATGAATCTTTAGTTCAGTTAATGCATAAGCAACTAAAGTGTTGCGATCGTATATCTCACTCTCTCAGGCATAACATACGCCTCCAAGTTAAGCGTGTTCGTTCGTTACAGACAATCTGTTTCTACTCAATGAAGTTAGACCTTGCAGCGTGCTAATACGGAGGCTGTCTGTGGCCTTGAGAAAGTAACTTATGAATTATTAGGTATTCACAATGAACAAGTTCATGAACGCAAAGACAAACAACCTTATTGACATCGAAGCTTCGTTGTCAAAGTTTGAGACGCATGAGAAATGTTGGAGTGAAAAGAAAGTGCGAGTCAAAAAGCTATCTGCATCGAGTAGCTATCGTGCAAGATTACTTGCTGAAAAGCTATCGGATTGTAATGAGGAGGAGCCTTGCTATAGTCTTGCATGTCCTGAATGTGTAAGGCGGCTGCGACTACGGAAGATTAGTCAATTGGCACGTTTCTGTGAGGACTATACAGAATGGAAAGTTGCAACTTTCATCTATTATGATGAGATGATTAGCGAGTTAAAACATCTCGAGATTGTTCGTTTGAAAGATAGGTTACGCAAACAACTAAAGCGCGCAGGTGTAACGGATATTGTCATAGGCTTCTTTGAAGTGGATTATCAATCAGAGTATCAACGTTGGATGCCCCACTTCCATCTCTTGGTAAGATGTAACAACTCCTATTCCCCACAGTGGAAGAGACTTCGTAAAGTGTTTGCTAACCAGCGTCTACCAATCAACGTCAACGTTCGAAAACGTAGGCCTGTTCTGTTTCAAAAGTTCAAGAACCCATTACAGCAAGTCGCATATATCTGTAAGTTCATGTGGCAGCGAGTGGAAGCGCGGTACAATGAAGAGGGCAATAGGCTAACAAAGAAGTATCGGTTATCAAGTGGCAAGCTTGTTGATTCATTACTGATGCTGGATTCGTTGAAATTAGCTGATTTGGAGTTCATGTATGAGGTGCGGCAATACGGAACAACGTTGCAGGAGTCTGTCCGTGGTAAAAGATGACTCTTTGGTACTCTATGTGCTTGGATTGACCATACAGTGCTATGGAACTGTCTGTTCACCTTATTAGCTGGCCAACACTAGTCATCAGGCTGCTCAGGTTGGGTTCTCAGGATCGGCGCTGCTTGCAATGACCGATTCGGTTTGGGTGAACTGCGCATTCGATGGTGGATCGTAGCCGCATACTCAGCTGATACAGTGAATGGTGGCATCGAACTGGCGTTGCTTGCACAGTAGGGGCAGGATTGTGTATCTGGTGGGCTAAGTAGGTAACATGCGGTGCATTCGACAGCGTTGCCTCCCCACTCACGGGCCGCACGAAGTACCTGACTCACGATCAGTGCAGAACGTTGCAGGCATGCATCTTGGTTCATAGCACGTTGGGCCTCAACAGCCGCCGACTGTAGCTTCCTTTGCGCCACAAGTGCTTTGGCGGCTGCTACAAACTTGGCTTCATGTTCCGCTCGTCGGGCCTCTTCCAGCGTCCGATTGCGAGCCCTTTCATGCTCCCATCGGGCATTGTCGGTTGCAACTTCAGCTGCCATCTTCTCTGCCGCTCGTTCCCCTAACCTCTCCCCTCGCAGAGAACGGATCCAGGATCTGTTGTCGGGATTGGATAGGACCGCATACTCGAATGTTGCTGAGTCATTGATCTGCTCAAGTGTCAGTCGACTGAGATCGATCTCTATCGCTGAGGCCCCAATGCTGGCAAGGCGCTGGTGCCGTTCGTGCTGAGTGCGGGACGATACCTTCACCCATACCAGCAGTTGACGATCTGCCTTGCTAACCACTGCGTGCGCTCTCACTTCCTCGAAATCCACGAACCGTGCAACGTTGTCAGCGATGATGACTTCTGATGGAAAGGCGACATCACATCGCAGGGTGTGCCCTGAATCGGTTATGTTGCTGATCTGGTGGTAGTAGGCCGGGAGTGTAAGGTATTACTGGGTTGCAATCAGGGCGACAGCTGCGCGTCGCACACCTTCCTTATAGCCTCGGGAGCAATCTTCGGCTTGGGCATGCCGGAACTGAGGGATAACCTTCAATCCTCCGTTGGCGGCAACCAACGGTTTCCGGCATCCAGGACAGATACAGCTGCATGCGAGCCTATTTGCAACCTCGATGGCTCGCAGTAGAACACCGTCACGTTCACCGAAGGGGATCTGGGCTCCTTGCATGGTTCTTACCTATCTGTATGCAGCCTGCGTAGCCAGTTGATACCATGCACTAACTGTTGGGGTCATTACAAATGCCCACTAACAGTTCAGAGTGCGCAGTACGAGCCTGTTACTGTAATGCCCTGATGTGACTCACTCCATGTTACTATCAGGTTGATTTGTATAGACTCAATACCCTGTTAGCGATGGGCCACAACGTTGCCGTTTCGGTGCTCTTCTATGCATCGCCCATCCACCTGTTTCGTTGTCTGTGCCCATCGGGTGCAGCCATTGTCGGAGTAGTTCATGCTAGACCCCCAGACCCTTTCTACCGCCCTGCTGGCCGCCATTCTCGAGGATGGTAGCCTGATCTCCGGCCAACTGCGCTTGCCGGAGGCCGAGGCCATGGTTCGGGAGGCTCAGGAATGACGCTCGCATCAGACCCATCCTCTACAGCACTTGTCGTCACCTTGACCCAGGGCGCCATTGATAATGGCTATATCAGCATCGGGCGTGGGCAATTTGCCTTCTTTCCGGCGGATGCGGTGGCTAATGAACAAGGTGAGGCTCATGCGGCCATTACGCTGCTGCTGCCGACCGGTGAGCAGGTTACTACCTGTGTATTGAGCAAGTTTGGTCGCCTGCAAAAACGCCTTGGCTCAGTGTTCAAGCAGTTGTCCGTGCGTTCAGGCGATCAGCTTCATTTGACACGGATAGGCTCTGACCCCTATCGCTACCAACTTACCCATATTCCGAAGGGTTCGGTTATGACCCCTCCCACCCCATCCGCATCGCAGCAGGACGCTCCTATGCCACAACTCGTACTATCCCCCCTCAACCAGATTCTGTTTGGCCCTCCGGGCACCGGCAAGACCTACCACACCATCAACAAGGCGCTGGCGATTCTCGACCCCGCTTGGCTGGCGGAGCACGAGACGGATCGCCAAGCCTTGAAGGCGCGTTTTGATGAGCTGGTGAAGGAGGGGCGTATCGATTTTGTCACCTTCCACCAGAGCTTCAGCTATGAAGACTTTGTGGAAGGGATCAGGGCAGTAACTGGCGAAGAGTCACAACTGGAATACAAGGTTGAGCCAGGTGTCTTCAAACGAATGTGTGATGAGGCAAGAGCCTTTACTGCCTCAGTTTCTAGCGGTGTTCGTAATAAACCAAGATTATGGAAGATCTCTATAGATGGCACGGGAACAACAGAATCCAAAAGTTATTGCCTGAATCATGGAGAGGCTCGTATTGGTTGGGGTGAGACAGGAGATCTTCACGCCCTAGATGAATCGGAAAATAGTTATTATCAATCCCTTGGTACCAATGATCGCAGCACCTTACGAAGTTTCGGCCAAGAAATTGTGGTTGGGGATATTCTGATATGTATCCGTTCTGCTGAGCAAATTGAAGCGATTGGGGTTGTTACTGGCGATTATCGCTTTGAGGCACCGGATCAGACTCCAGGTAGTGTTCGTAGTGATTACAGCCATGTTCGGCCTGTAAAGTGGATCTATCGCGATGTCGGACTATCTATTCTGCCTCTTAATGACGATATCCGCTTTACGCTGAAAACGGTTTACCCACTGGATCGCTTTAGTTGGGGTGACCTGCTGGCCTATCTGCAAGATCATGGTCAACAACCAGTAGATACGGCCCCACTACCAGCCAAGAAACAGCCATATGTGTTGATCATCGACGAGATCAACCGGGGCAACGTGTCGCGCATCTTTGGCGAGCTGATCACCCTGATAGAACCAAGCAAGCGGGCCGGTGCCGAGGAGGCGCTGAGCACGACCCTGCCTTACTCCAAGCGCCCCTTCAGCGTGCCGGACAACCTCTACCTTATCGGTACCATGAACACCGCCGACCGCTCCCTGGCCGGGCTCGACATTGCCCTGCGTCGCCGCTTTGTGTTTGAGGATATGGCCCCAAACCCCAGCCTACTCAACGGCGTGGTAGTTGAAACGGACGGCGTGCGCGTCGATGTGGCGCGGCTGTTGGCGGTCATGAACGAGCGTATCGAATTGCTCTTGGATCGCGACCACTGCCTCGGCCACGCCTACTTTATGCCACTCAAAGGCAACTCAATGCCAACCCTGGCGCAGCTCGGCACTGTCTTCAAGACCCAGATCCTGCCGTTGTTGCAGGAGTACTTCTTCGAGGACTGGCAACGTATCGCCTGGGTGCTTAACGACCATCGCAAGGGCAAGGCCGACCAGTTCTTGCAGGCTCCCCAAGTCGATGTGGTGGCGCTGTTTGGCGACCAGGTGAAGGTAGGGAGTCATCGGCAGCGCTGGACCCTCAATGAGGGGGCCTTCGCGCGCATCGGGGCCTACGCCGGGATCATCGCGGTGGTGGACAAGGACGGGCATGCCGAAGCGCCGAGGGCGGCGGCTCCCGAACCTGCGTTTGAGGAAGAACAGGTGGCCCGATGATGGCGCCCATCACCGTTCGGGAATATGCCAGTCTGACCACCCTGCCGGTGCCGAGCCCAACCTTGGCGCGCGCCCATATCAGTGCCGATGACTTTGATTGGCTGTGCCAACAGAGCCGCCGTTTTCGGGTCACTCACGGGGTGTTGGCGGCAGAGGGTGAGGATGGTGCGCCGTCCAAGGAGGCGCCGCTTGTTGAGGTGCTCGACCTACGGTGCCTGCGGCTTGATAACTATGTGGGGGTCATCGAGCTCCCGAGTGGTCAACTCATCGAGATCCTGCCCAAGACGGTGAGCGATGGGGACTGCATCGAGCAGGGGCGTCAGCTACTGCGCCAGATGCTGGAGTGCGCACTGGACCTGCCTGCCCGCACCATGCCAGAGGCGGCTCTACAGCGCTTCGATGGCCCGCTCAGCGAGTGGGTGATAGCCCGTTTCCTGGCGGCGTTGCAGCAGCTATTCAAGCGCGGGGTCCGCTCCGACTACCAGCGTATCGAGGGGGAAGAGTGCTTCTTGCGCGGCCAACTCGATGTGGCGCGTCAGATGCGCCAGCCGCCGGGCAGGGCACATCACTTCGCGCTGCGCTACGACCTCTATCTGCCCGATCGTGCCGAGAACCGCCTGCTCAAGCTAGCGCTGGAGCAGGTCGCACAGGCGACCCAGCAGTCTGATAGCTGGCGCCTGGCCCAGGAGCTGCGGCATCTTCTGGTGGAGGTGCCCGCGAGCCGCGACGTGACGGGAGACTTTAGACAGTGGCGCGATGACCGTCTGATGGCGCACTACCGGGATGTGCGCCCCTGGTGCGAGTTGATCCTCCATCGCATCATGCCGCTGGCTCTGCGAGGGGAGTGGCGCGGCATCAGCCTGCTGTTCCCCATGGAGCGGCTGTTCGAACGGTATGTGGAGGCGTGCCTACGTCGACAGTTGCTGCCGGGGGCCGAGCTAAGTAGGCAGGCATCCAGTGAGTACCTATGTGCCCATCAGGGCAGGCCGATGTTTCAGCTTCAGCCCGACCTGCTGCTGAGCCATGGCAAGCAGCGGTGGGTGCTCGATGCCAAGTGGAAGCGGCTCGATAGCGGTGACCGGGATGACAAATATGGCCTCAGCCAGGGCGACCTCTACCAGCTGTTTGCTTATGGCCACAAGTACTTGGGCGGGCAGGGGGATCTGGTATTGATCTACCCGGCATGGCAGCGTTTCAAGGCCCCGATCGCCCCGTTTTGCTTTGATAACGATAACCGGCTCAGGCTGTGGGTACTGCCGTTCGAGCTGGGCGCGCAGGCCGCGTATCGACTGTTGTTGCCCGAGTGGCCTGCGGGGGATGGCGTTTCAGGATTGGCGCTGCCACTGCGCACGAAGTCGATGGCCAGCCTAGCGTCACACGCGTGACAGAACGAGCCACCCGACAGCCAGGAGGAGGCCACCCAACTGGTGCTGGCCCAAGCCGAGGCGCTGTGTGAGGCGTGGGTCTGAAGAAAAAGAATGGCTATAGGCGGTGGCCAGCCTTCGCACTCATTGATGTGGCAGGGCTTTGATAAGCTGATCATCAGTGGTGAAGACGCACAAGTTGCTCGAACGGTTTTTTAGCAAAAAACGGCCCATTTGGAAATGTTATGCAGTTCAAGGAAGACCCTTTCATATGAATACTCTGCACGCAGAATCGGCCCAGACACCACATAGCGATGCGTTACCAGCCGGTTTGCCTTCGTTGCTACAACGTTGTGATAACCAGCTCATGGGCTTGTGTCAGCGGTTGTGCCATTGGTTTGGGCAGCTTCTGTTGTTGAGCCTTGGAGGTGGCTATGTTTGGACGGTCTTTGCGGCCATCTTCGAATATGGAGAGGGAGTGGCTGATATGGACATGGTTGAAAAGGGAACGTTGCTGCTACTGATTTTTCTGCTTTGGCGCTATTGGCGGTACTGCCAGTATTGCTTAACGCCCTATTGGCAAAGGCTGTTGCGACCATTGCAATATTGGGGGTGGGTATTCGTGATCGAACTTGCAACTGTAGGCATCATATTTGTTGCTGATGCAACGTTGCTTGTAGGCGATGTAAGGGAGTATCACGACGATGCAGTCTATGAACACTTAGACTGTTTGTTGTTTCTGATGGCACTCTATCTGGCAGCTCCTCGCTTTCAACACTTTCGTTCTACCTCCACTGTTGAGCAACCACGATGATGCTACGTTATGTTCTAATATTACTCATTCTGGTGTTACCCAAGTTGGTGATGGCTGAGACTAATCGAACAGCTTTGATTGAAGGTTGCTTCGAAGCTATTCAGCTCTATGAGAACAATCAGCAGTACACGTTCAAAGCCGCCTTGATGACGTCACTGTCTGAAGCATTAAGGGCTGGCTATTGCAAGGGCGTGATCGATGAATATGACCGGAGTCATGATTGCGAGGGGGATTGGTTAAAGCGGGCGCGATACGTTGCAGGTTACAAAGATGAGAAGAGCTTGCCTCCATCCACGGAGTCACTGTTACGAGGTGCTTGTCAATCATGAGCCCATACACCTTGGCAGGTGCTGTCAAAGACTTGTTTGGAATAAAGTTGGGAGACTTCCCCAAGCTTAAAGATCAGTTGAACAGCTTGGTTCGCAATGGATTGATTCATGTTGATGCCGAGCGTATATCCCATCGAAACCGCAGAAATCTACCAGAGTGCGAGCTAACAACTTTGTTTAATGCAACGTTGTTGCTAGCGATTTTCCCTGATCCAGCCATGGTTAAATCGATCTTTGTTAATGCAGAAGCACGGAGAAAAGCAGCAACATTTGCTGACCTAATCGTGATGAATCGACAATCGTTGTTGGAGCTTGTCCATTTGAACGTGAATGCAGCAACCTTCGTCAATGTGCTTGCGACACCTGATATAGACCTCCGAAAAAACAAATTGGATAACCCATTTGAGGTGTTACCACAGACCTTATTGGAGGGGAATGTGGAGCTATTGAGCTGTAACGTTGCTCGTAGTGCCAGCCTTTCTCGGTCAGACCTCATGCTACGTAGCTACTTAGATGGCGAGTTGGATGTTGCAGCACGGCATGCACTTCACATCATCTTGGCTGCTGAAAAAGAACCAAGTGAACTGGTTAAACTTGCTCTGCATATCGAGGCGGAATATGGAGTCGCAAAAGAATTCTCCGAAACTGTCGATTTTTTATTTGGGAGGGCTTTTTAGTGCATTGCACTGATTGATGATGAGTCTTGTCAGTACAACGTTGCACTGACGGCCATCAACGTTCAAGGAGTCTTCTATGTCAAAGCTATCCCCCATCAAACCCGCAGATAATGCCGCCAACATGCAGAATAAAAATGCTGGCTCACCTGGGACCAATCGTCAGTACGACCAGAATCAGGGGAATCGTGGCAAGGAAATGAACCCGAATCGTAAGTAACAGCATTTCTGCCTTGGCATGCGGAAGCGCATTGCCATGGCTTGGTTGACCATAACGGCATGGAGCCTGTGATGTCCAAAAAAGATGACGACGATAACCATTCACGTCAGTTAAACCCTGAGCATGATGCTTACTGGCAGAGCCGGGGGTACGACGAACGTCCTGATGATGAGGACGACGAGTGACCTAAATACGGGGGGCAATGAGCCCCCTGTTCTTTTTACTCATGTTCTTTGCTGTTGCTCCTTGAACTATTTTTGAATCGGGGGTGGGTGTCAGGATAGTTGCAACCTAACCAGATCAAGCCAAGGGTGATGTCTTTGATTGCATGAAGCGATTTATTACAAAAACAAGAACAAACATGGTTCCAATGAGCCAGTGGTCCCGGTAGAGTTTTAGAGCCCCAATCGAGATCCGTTAGCCAGTTTTTAGATTAATGGTGATGATTCACTCCGCATCAAGCCAAGTGAAAAATAAAAAGGGATTTTTATGGAACTTACCGTACCTGTTACCACAGTAGCTAAGGCTTGGCTGAGTGAGCTGCTGTTAAATCGTGCAATGTTCAAAGGCCCTAACGGGAAGCCGCTCTACAGCTACCAGGTTACAGAGTCAGAGTATCGGTCGCTAATTGAGTTGTTGAATAGCTACTTCAGGAGAGGCTTACCTCAAAACTGTTCAGAGCATCTGGCCGCCTGCTTTTGTCTTTTTGTCAGTGAACAGTATCGGCGCGATTACAACTGCATCTGGTCATGGTCCGGGCCAGAGGCGCTACTTGGATCATCTTTGACTGCGCAACAGCATGCTAGCCTTGCGAGTAGTGGATTGGCGTACTGGAAGAGACCGATACGCTTCCGAGAAAATGGCCGTGACTGGCTGGGCTCTCTGTTTGCTGAGGGCGGGCTGCCCTGGCCGTTGGTACAAAGCGAATCTCATGGCTTTGGACGAGCTGTGCGCCGAGGCATCAAGCACTTCTATCGGACCGAGGGTAACCGAAGGACCACAGCTGACCTGATGGCCGACTTTGAGGAAGATCTCCCTACCGCTTTTCGCAATCTGGAGACGCGTCGGCTGCTGGCAGGTATCGTCGACCAGCTCATGTATCTGGTCGAGCACTATCCCCTCAAGGATCAGCAGGACCCCGCCAGCTATCTCGATATGCAGGCGCCAGACTGGCCGGACGCATTCCCGATCCCGCTGGATGAAAGCAATGCTCGCACCCTGCTCAATGACTGGTTACGTGATGCCGACCAGAAACGCCAGGAGCGCAAGGAGGCACTCGAGAAGGCCCGTGCGTTCACCTGCGAGCACTTTCTGCATGGCAAGCTGCCACAATGGTCGATACGCAGCGAGCTGCTGCTGGCCCATGAAGAAACCTTTCCGATAGATCCGGCAACGCTGGGTAGCACCCGTCTGGAACTGGCGTACTACGAAGGCGATCGATTGCTAGCCCGGGGGACCGCCGTTTATGGTCAGCTCACCGCAGAAGGGATCAAGATTCGCTTTCCCAACACGCAAGTCACACTTGAGCGACGTTGCGTCGACGAACCACTGAGCCTGCGTTTGCTGGATAATGGGCGTACGGTGCATTGCCATTTTTTCGATGGCAGTGCACTTGACTACCGGGTAACCCCTCTGGTGTTCGAATATCGGAGCGAGCGCTGGCAGCTGGTTGGGACATCCAGTTGTTCGGTGGTGTCCGGGCTCGCTCGGCTTCGCATTCCTCAGGGCTTTATCATCACCTCTGTTGGCACCTCACCAGAAACGCTGGTACAGGATGCTGAAGAGGGTCATTGGCTTGAGGCAGTTTCGGATCTATCTCTTTCCAACGGCATTGACCGCTACCAGATCGAGCTGAATCAGGCTCACAGCGACGACCGCAAACCCATCCTGTCAGGGATTTTTGCACTCCACGAAAGCACTCCCTCGCTCACCTTTCTGGGTTGGCCAAACCTTGAACTTCCCCAAGGCTACCCCTACTCAAGGAATGAACTGCTGGAGTTCGTTAATGGCGAGTTGCTGGACCGACAGCGCAACAACAACTATGGCCTTGTCTCCTATACCCTACGCAATCATTCGGGAAAGACACTGCTGCAGCGCCGATTCGGGGTCCTGCCCAAGGAGTTCAACCTTTCCCTGTTGCCCGCGCAGGGACAACTCCCCGCACGTCTCTTGCTCAAAGGCGCACGTCTGCTTGATCTGCGCGTGGTCAGCGATTCTTTGGCCGTAGAGCAATCAGAACATGCATTGTTCATCCGCCACCAGGGCGAGCATCCCCCTTCATCCTTCATGCTAGAGATCAGCCGGGGCATGCCTCCAATACGGCTGCATCTCCCCTACCCCTACCAGGGCGCTCGCCTTCTGGACCAGAATGGTCATCCATCACGCATTCGTGAGCTGAACCAGGATGAACTGATAGGTTACCGCATCGTGCTAACCTCTGGGCTTCCACAGGGTCAGACCTTCCATATGGGTATGGAGCTGCGCTGTGAGAAGTCTCCACACCCCAAACGCACCTTCACCATCCCGGTAGGTGCGACGCCCGTCATGCTCAGTCTGTTCAGTTACCTGAGTGACATGCAGAACATGCTCGGTGCAGTTGACGAACAAGATGCCTTTATCAGACTTTCCCTGGAAACCGAACAACCACTGCTTAAACTCGATATCCGGCGCTATGGCGGGCAGATCCAGTGGGAAGGGAAGCATGCCTTCTATATCCGCAACACGTCCAACGCAGCAATACTCGATGGTGCTCAGGCTGAGGCGATGCTCCTGTCAGACCCAAAGCGCACGCCGTTACGACTGGCTGAGAAAACCAGCGAAACAGTAGGAACGGGTAGTTTCGAGATTCCAGAAAAAATGCAATCTAACGGCCCATGGCTTATCTATCCGGGCGAACAATCAAGCGTGCGCTTTCGTCCGGGCCTGTATATCAACCCGGGCAATAGCCTCGACTCCGAGTTTGAGGTGTGCTCACTGCATCGCGCCGCTGAGCTTTTCCACCCCTTGCACCATCCGGATGTCATCGAGCAGCAGATTGCAGCCATGGCAACCGACTTCAACCACAGTGGCTGGCAATATCTTGCCGACCTGAAGCAGCACTACCGTCACCTGCCACTATCGTCGTTCGAAACCTGGAAGGCCCTGTCGCGCCATCAGGCAGCGTTGAGCTTCGCGGTATTCCGGCTGGAGATGGACGAATCGTTCTGCGCACGCATACGCGACGAACTGGCTGTCATCTGGGAAGCGGTTCCGCTTCCGTTATGGGTGCAGGCCTACCGGCTATTCCTCGAAAGTATGCGTCTGACCGGGCTGCCTGAGGCTCTGGTCAACAATCTCGTTTCGAATCGAGCCAGCGTACTGCGTTGCATTGTTTCCGGGTTCGACCATCTAGGGGACTATCTGAGCACAGGCAATCGCTGTTCATTGAGGAAACTACCTGTGGAGCAGATTTTGCCCGGTTGGTACCAAGGGCTGCGCCACTTGCACGAATCCAATCGGAGCTGGCCAATTCTTCTCGGTAGTGAGCTTTCACGCTGGATCGAGCAACAACAGCTGCCACCTCAATTAAAGAAGCTTTCGCTGGTGCAGTTCACCGATGCCGTGACCTACCTGCCGATCTTTATGGCCTTCGTCACCGCAGGCAGAGCCAATATCACTGACCTGCCAGCGACACCGGCCTATCTGAAATTTGCTATTCGTTTGGTTTCCGATTTTGACCGTCAGGGCTGGTTCATACCGGCGCACGCCCTGATTGTGTCCTATCTGCTGGCCTCAGAGAATGAGGCATAAGGAGTTGTAATGCGCTTTTTCAGGAGCCTGATTGAGCAAAGCCTTGAGCGTACCCGTGAGGCAACGCTCGGTGTCTTGGGCATAAATCACTCAGGCTTGCGTCGTCACCTAAGCGAAAGCATGGTGAACACATTAGGGGACGAGGGCTGCTTCCTTGCCCCGCCGGTATTCGAGCATACCTTTGGCTGGCAGGAAGCCGAGCTGCGCTTGCGGGATCTGCAACCAGAAGGGTTGCTGTCTCCAAGTTTGCTTGACACGCTTGCCAATGCGCCAGCCTACCGATTCCCAAAAACGGCACGCCCCTATGTTCATCAGTTGCATGCCTGGCGCACCCTGCTAAATGAGCCGCCGCGCTCGGCAGTCATTACCACCGGCACTGGCTCGGGCAAAACCGAATGCTTCATGGTACCGATCCTTGAGGATCTGGTCCGCGAGCATGAACACAGCAAAGCGGCGCTGGTCGGTGTTCGGGCCCTGTTTCTCTATCCGCTCAATGCCCTGATCAACTCCCAGCAGGAGCGGCTCGACGCTTGGACTCAAACCTACGGCAGCAACATTCGTTTCTGCCTGTACAACGGCAAGACCGCAGAACGTGCCGACAAGGTCCGCAAGGAACAGCAACAGAAACCAAACCAGATTCTGTCACGTGAACTGTTACGCAAGGAGCCGGCACCAATCCTGATGACTAACGCGACCATGCTGGAATACATGCTGGTTCGTCAGGTCGATAGTCCGATCCTGGAAACTTCCAAGCAGCAGAAATCGTTGCGTTGGATCGTTCTCGATGAAGCACACACCTATGTGGGATCTCAGGCGGCTGAACTCTCTTTGTTGCTACGTCGGGTGGTTCAGGCCTTCGGTGGTCAGCCCGAGCAAATTCGTTTCATCGCCACTTCGGCCACCATCGCTGGAGCTGATGCGAAGGATCGACTGAAACGCTATTTGGCTGATTTAGCAGGTATCCCACTCGACCATGTCGAAGTGATCGGTGGCTCACGAGTCTGGCCCGATCTTGCCTTTGAGCCGCTAAGCCACAATCTCACCCTGCAAGCTATCCGCGCTATCGAGCCAGAAGCAGAGGTATCCCCTGCACGTTATAAGGCTTTGTGTGGCAGCACTATCGCCAGGAGCCTGCGTCATGCCGTGGTCAGTGCCGATAAACCACTTGACCTAAATGACCTGATTGCCGTTGTCACCGATCAGCTGCAGGCGAGCCGTTCCGTTGAACAGCAGCAGGAGGTGCTTGACTGGCTCGACACCATGACCGGCACACGCCAGGACCAAGGCCAGCCGCCGTTCCTCAAGCTGCGAGTCCACCTCTTCCAGCGCATGCTGCATGGCCTCTGGGCCTGTGTCGCTCCACAGTGCAGTGCCAAATCCAGTTACCTGCAGAACTGGCCGTTCGGCAATGTCTATGTCACCCAGCGCGCACGCTGCGCATGTCATGCCCCGGTGTACGAACTGGCCTTCTGCGACGACTGCAAAGCGCCGCACCTGCTGGCCGAGGATCGCAATGGTGAACTGCACCAACCCAGCCCTTACGCCGGCGATGAGTTCGCCCTCAATCATGAAGACGATGGCGAAGACACGCCAGCCGAAGCCCCGGCGGATAATACCTTCAGCACGAGCACTCGCTTCATCATCGCCGGATTGTCGACTGCACATGACCCATACTTCTCCATTAACCTCGATCTGGAAAGCCAGAAACTGGGAGCGCTGAACGCAACTCGCAACATCGGTATTGTTCTCGCAGAGGAAAGCAGATGCTGCTGCAGCCACTGCGAATATTCATCGCATCGCACCAACGACTTCCTTAGAAAAGCGTACTTAGGAGCGCCGTTCTATATTGCCAACGCTGTACCGACCATTTTGGAGTTCTGCCCAGATCCCGACAAAGAAGATTGTGATGGCCGTTCCCCCGAGGAGCTGCCGGGACGTGGGCGCAAGCTGATCACCTTCACCGATAGCCGCCAGGGTACCGCGCGCATGGCGGTGAGGATGCAGCAGGAAGCTGAACGCTCGCGGCTACGTGGGCTGGTGTTCGAAACACTCAGAAATGCGCAAGCTAAGGCCGATGCCGCTCCCAGCGACACTCCCAACGGCAGTCCAGCCGAACTGCTCACTCTGGCTGAAAAACTAGAAAAACAAGGCTTGGCTGTCATGGCGGCAGAACTGCGCAAGCAAGCTGAACTTTTGCAGAGCGGCGCAGCACCTGCAAATCAGGCCGAAATCATTCCTTGGCCACAGATGGCCGACACCATCGCGCCAGCCAGGGATATCGACAAGTTTATCCTGCGCTACAACCGCTATGCCAATCCGGCACTGTTCAATGGCAGTGAAGGCGGTCTGACCATGGCGCGCCTGCTGCTGGCCCGCGAGTTCTCTCGGCGACCCAAGAACCAGAACAGCACGGAAACGCTGGGACTGATCAAGGTCGGCTACCAGGGGCTGGAGAAGGTGACGACAACTCCACCGCTGTGGGTCGATACCCGCGCCATTCCCGCACTGGGCGCTGCGAATGATCCCAGAAGCGCTCTGACGCTGGATGACTGGCGCGACTTCCTCAAGGTGGCACTCGACTTCTACGTCCGGGAGAACACCTTCATCCCGATGGAAAACAAGATGCGCCGCTGGATGGGAAGCCGCTTCAGTCCCAAGGCGCTTTACTCGCCCAAGAGCGACGTGCAGGAAAGTAGCACCATCAGAAAGTGGCCGCAGATCAAGCCGGGCATGCCCCACCGGTTGATCAAGCAGCTTGAGCTAGCAACTGGCCTGAACCGTGCCATTAATGCAGATGCCGACAAGATCAACAGCTGGCTTGAGGCAGCATGGGAGGCGCTAGTGAAAGCCGGCATTCTGGAATCCTCCGATACCGGCCACCGTTTGCGCCTGGAAACCCTCACCTTTTCGCTGCCTACCGAGGGTTGGGTTTGCCCCTTGACCCGGCGTATCTTCGACACCACATTCCGCGGACTGACCCCCTATCTGCCACACAAGCTGCTGAGTCAGGATTACCGCTGCCAGAAGGTCCGGCTTCCAACCCTGAGCGCCCTGACGCCGGACGGCTCGCCAGTACCCAAGCAGATGCAGATTCGTCGGCTGGTCGCTAATGATGCCGTCATTACCCAGTTGCGCCAGGAAAGCCTGTGGACGGATATCAGCGACCGCTCCACCGAAGGTGGTTTCTACTATCGAACTGCAGAGCACTCGGCCCAGCAATCGGCAGAACGTCTGGATGGCTATGTCGAGGAGTTCAAGCGCGGCGATATCAACGTGCTGAATTGTTCTACCACCATGGAAATGGGCGTGGATATCGGCGGCATCTCCGCCGTTGTGATGAACAACCTGCCACCACATCCGGCCAACTATCTGCAGCGCGCTGGCCGGGCCGGACGACGCAGCGAGGCTCAGGCAATCGCCTATACGCTGTGCAAGGCCGATCCGCATAACCAGCGTGCTTTCACTAACCCAAAATGGCCGTTTGTGACGGCCATTCCGGCACCAAGCATTACCCTCAGCTCCGCCAGGATTGTACAGCGGCATGTCAATTCACTATTGCTGGCACTATTCCTGCGCATGCACAGCAGCAATAACGGCGATCGTACCAAGCTGACTCTACACTGGTTTTTCACTTCTGAGGACTCTCCCTGTCAGCAGCTCATGGCCTGGCTCATGGCCAGTCCTGCAGAATATTACAGTGCTGTGCAGCAGCTAGTGAGGGGGACTTGTCTGGAAGGTCGCGCGTGCAGCTCAATCACCGGCGAAACCCGGCTGGCTTTGCGCGACCTTGAGAATCGTTGGCTGGGTGAGTACCGCAATATAAACCACAAGTTGCAAGCTGCCAGCGATGGGCCATATAAGAAGGCCCTGGCCCTGGAGAAGCTGCGCCATGAAAATGAGTACTTGCTCCGCTATCTGGCATCATCTGCATTCCTGCCGGGTTATGGCTTCCCTACCGATGTGGTGAGCCTCAAGACCTACAACGTAGAAGACTTTCTGCATAAGCAGCGAAAAGGCGATACCAGTCGCGAGGACAGCATTTTCGACAACAAGGAAATGCCATCGCGCAGCCTGAATATCGCCATTCGCGAATATGCGCCGGGCGCTCAGGTAGTTATTGATGGACGAGTCTATCGTTCTGCCGGTGTCAGTCTGCAGTGGCACGCAGATGGCCAAGTTAACGAAGCCCAGAAATTCGATACCGCCTGGCGCTGCCCGGAATGTGGCAACACTGGGGTGAGTGAAAACGCCTATGCAAATAACGAGGGGCTGCGTTGTTCTCATTGCACGACCCCCATTCCACCCAGCGAGCGTCGCATGGTGCTGCGTCCAGGTGGCTTTGTGACCGACTTTTACGAAGAAACTACTAACGACGTCACGTCACAGAAGTTCATCCGTGTTGAGCGACCACGCATCCAGCTTAATGGCGAAAGCATCGCTCTACCCGATCAGCGTTGCGGCTTCGTGCGTTTTGGCCACGACGGCAGTGTCTTCCATCATTCGTCCGGAGAAAATGAAAACGGTTATGCCGTCTGCATGAGCTGTGGGCGTGCGGAATCGATGCTCGCCTCGGGTGAAATACCCAAGGAGTTACAAGCCGACAAGAACCACCGTCCGGTCGGCGGGCTGGCAGGCAGCCGCAAGGAGCGCGATTGCTCAGGCGAGGCGGTCAAAGCCAATTTGCATCTGGGCTATCAGATTCGCACCGATGTGCTGGAGATCATCCTCAGGAGCCCGCTCACTGGCGAATGGCTGCCCGACACTCCCGAAGGACGTCTGATTGCTACAACTCTCAGCGTGGCTATGCGTGACGAGATCGCCGACCAGCTTGGTATTGCCAGCAGCGAGATGGGCTTCAGCTATCGTCTGGACCGCGACCGTGAAACTCGGCAAAGCCGCGCCGTCATCCAGTTATTCGATGAGGTCAGCGGAGGAGCCGGCTTCGTGTTAGCTGGCTTGAGGGATATCGCGCTGCTATTGAGTAAGGCTCAGGATCGTCTGCACTGTACGGCCAATTGTGAGAATGTCTGCTCACATTGCCTGGCCAGTCAGGACAGCCGTGTTGAGCGAGAGGAGTTGGACCGCAAGCTGGCGCTGCGGTGGCTAAGCGAGTCCCGACTGGTTGAGCATCTGGGACTGCCCGCTACATTTATTGGTTTGCATGGCGCTCGTTATTGCTCTGTTGGCCCGCTGCGCGAACTGAGCTCAGCCATTAATTCACTGGATCGCCGTGATCTGACAGCATCGATTATGCTCTGCCTCCATGGTGATTGTGCTGATTGGGATCTCGACCATCCTCGCTTCCGGGAACAGGTGCTGTCTTGGTCCATTACCGAGCGACTCAAGGTTCGCCTCGGTATTGCTGATCCTGCTCTGTTGAGCTCCGAGCAAAAAGAAACCTTGGCATTGCTTGCACGTTTAGGCGTGGAGTTAATTGAGCTGCAAACCGGAACGTTGCAAGTCCCCCATTTGATTGCCCAGTTGGTCTCTCAGGCTGGTGTTCGGAGTCTATACAGCAGCAGGAACAGTGTCGGGGTGCCGGGTGCTGATTGGCTACAAGGCCATGCTGATGTGGTCTGGGTTACTAGCAAACTGATGCCAGCCATAGCAGGCAACCACATCAACCACCGCGACTGGAACCAACCTTCACAAGGAACACGCATTGTCGAAGTCACTTCGCAGCTCGATGGCCCGGTTAAAACACTGAAAAAACGCCTTATCGCGCTGATGAATGAGCAAATGCCGGAGCTAACGACCTTGATCGCCAACGATCAGGCCGTGTCCATCGATTACTCGGATCGCTACCTGAAGTCACCTTGGTCGCTGATATTGCTGAGTGGCTTTCTGGCACTTTTCCGCAGTGATCAGCTGCAATCGCTAGCAGTACAGACCCTGGCGCCTAGTGGTAACCAACCAAGCTATTTATTTAACCATGACTGGATGCGGGTAGATGATCAGCAAGCCATTCTCGAACTATGGTTCAAGAGTCAGTTCGATATTTTACCTAGCGTCAACGTCATGAACCGCCCACGCGATCTATTGCATTGTCGCGTTATTACCGTGAGCTGGGCATCGGGTAAGACTAGTAAGATTTTGTTAGATCAGGGTATGGGGTATTGGCGTGTCCGCGTGCCACACAGGGATCAAATGAGCTTCGACTTCAATGCCCCAGGTCCCAACCAGGCTATGCAGATGCTTGAGAAATATTCATATGTGGAGATGCAGCAGAGTGGGGAGTGGCCTACCTACATCAGTTGCATCATAGATTGAACTAAGTTGACTGCCCAGGGCAGTTAATGCTTGGGCACTATGCTTATTCAGCAGAAACAGAATGGGTGACGAGCGTCCAGATGAGGACGATGAGTAACGTAAATGCGGGGGCCAATGAGCCCCCGTTCTTTTTGCACTTGGTTGAAGGGCTTTGATTGAGGACCACTGATGAGTGGTGAGGGATTGCGGTCTCAAGGGAAGGAGTTTTTTGGAAGGGGTGGGGATCTTGGGAGAGGGGAGGGGCAAAAACTATAAGTGTAGGTTTAAATGTAGATCTTTGGTTTTATGGGAAAAAATTGTTTGTATATCAATCAAAAGACACCCATGCATCATGGGGGTGTGGGCGCTCAGGTTGGCGCTGGTGGCTTGGTGCTGTGCTGTCATGTTCTATTCCAGAAGGTGCTCTTGCGGGCAAGCGTCTGCCGTAATGGGTCTGAATCTGGTGGCCATTCTACATGGTCGGGCCGAGATGGTGAGGGGTTATCTCGCGTTGGGGAAGGTGTCCTGAGGTTTCAGGGGGCGGGTGGCGCTGGCAGGCCGTCACCGGGATCAGAAGCTAAGGGGAGGATGGGGTGCGAGGCGTGGGGGAGTAAGGGCAAGATCCCCGCCAGTAGCGCGGGGATTGGCATCACAGAAACGGGAGCCGTCTCTCAATACATGGCTTCGTTGCCACTGAGCATCTCGTGCAGCTTGGTTTTCTGCTCCGGGGTCAGCACCTTGCTGACTTCGAACAGGTAATGGGCACGGTAGTAGCGAGCCTCGGCCTGCACGTTGCTGATGGTCTGCAACTGCTTCTTGGCGGCCGCTTCGTCCCACTTGCCGGTCTTGATCATGTTGATGATGACATCCTGACCGATGGCGTCGAGCTTGACCGCGCCGAGCTCCTTGGCCGCCTGCTCACGCAGGCTCTTGATCTGCTCAACCTGTGCGGTGGAGAGGTTCAGCTCTTGCGCCAGGGTGGTCTCGCTCTGCAGCTCCGGGGTGCTCTCGGCGGCGAAGGTGTTGGTGGCAAAACAGATCGCCAGGGCAGTCATGGCGACTTTAAATTGATGCTTCATCTGCTTTCTCCAGTATCCAAAAAGATAGAAACCGCATACATGGCGGTGCCTGCAGATTATAGGAAGCCCCCATGTACTGGAGCTTAAGCGCGGGCGACTTGCCGCTGTGGTGCGGGAATGCCGGCAGGGCCATGCCGGTCGGTCGCTGACGCAGCCGGTCCCGGGTCGGTTGCTCGCGATTCGGGGCAACTGCATAATGACCCCCATGTTTCCCCCGCAAGGGGCCAGAGAGGGCATGAAGATGGGGCTTGAGGCAGAGATCGACCGTTTATCCCGGGAGCTCGGCGAGGCATTGCAGGCAAGAGGCTGGCTCGCCGCCACGGCGGAGTCCTGCACCGGTGGCGGCGTCGCCACGGCCATCACGGATATTGCGGGCAGCTCAGGCTGGTTCGACCGCGGTTTTGTCACCTACACCAACGAAGCCAAGCAGCAGATGCTGGGGGTGAGCATCGACAGCCTGCTGCGCCATGGTGCCGTCAGCGAGGCCGTGGTGCTGGAGATGGCCAGAGGGTGCCTGGCCCGTTCGGATGCTGGGATCTGCGTCGCCATCAGCGGCATCGCCGGGCCCGGTGGCGGCAGTGACGACAAGCCGGTCGGCACCGTCTGGTTCGCCTGGGCGGATCGCACGGGCCGTCATCACTCCCTGCTCGCCCGCTTCGATGGCGACCGCCATCAGGTGCGCCAGCAGGCGGTCAGACAGGCCTTGTCCGGACTGCTGGCCCTGCTCAGATAAATTGGGCTTGATACTGTATGCATAAACAGTATACTTAGCCCAACTTCACTTCTACATCACGATTCCCAGCGGAGATTGGCATGGATCAGAACAAACAGAAGGCACTGGCGGCTGCGCTGGGCCAGATCGAAAAGCAGTTTGGCAAAGGCTCCATCATGCGTCTGGGCGACAGCAAGACCATGGACATCGAAGCCATCTCCACCGGCTCCCTCTCCCTGGACGTGGCGCTGGGCATCGGCGGTCTGCCGTGCGGTCGTATCGTCGAGATCTACGGCCCGGAATCGTCAGGTAAAACCACCCTCACCCTGCAGGTGATCGCGGAAGCCCAGAAGAAAGGCAAGACCTGTGCCTTCGTCGATGCGGAACACGCCCTCGACCCCATCTATGCCGCCAAGCTGGGGGTCAACGTCGACGACCTGCTGATCTCCCAGCCGGATACCGGTGAACAGGCGCTGGAAATCTGCGACATGCTGGTGCGCTCCAACGCCGTTGACGTCATCATCGTCGACTCGGTGGCAGCCCTGACGCCGAAAGCGGAAATTGAAGGCGAGATGGGTGATTCCCACGTCGGCCTGCAGGCCCGCCTGATGTCCCAGGCCCTGCGCAAGCTGACCGCCAACATCAAGAACGCCAACTGCCTGTGCATCTTCATCAACCAGATCCGGATGAAGATCGGCGTCATGTTCGGCAGCCCGGAGACCACCACGGGTGGTAACGCGCTCAAGTTCTACGCCTCGGTGCGTCTGGATATCCGTCGCATCGGCGCCATCAAGGAAGGTGACGAAGTGGTCGGTAACGAGACCCGCGTCAAGGTAGTCAAGAACAAGGTGGCCCCGCCCTTCAAGCAGGCCGAGTTCCAGATCTTCTACGGTGCCGGCATCTCCAAAGAGGGCGAACTGGTGGATCTGGGTGTCAAGCACAAGCTGATCGACAAGGCCGGTGCCTGGTACAGCTACAACGGCGAGAAGATCGGTCAGGGCAAGGCCAACGTGATGAAGCTGTTCGCCGAGAACAAGGTGATGGCTGCCGAGGTGGAAGCCCGCCTGCGTGAGCTGCTGCTCTCCGGTGCCGTACCGGTCGAGAAGCCGGTGGCCGCGGTCGCCGAAGAGTTTGAAGACGAAAGCGAACAAGAGTTCGAATAAGGAAAAAGGAAGGCCGGGTTGATACCCGGCCTTGTCATTTATGGTCGATGAATCCTCCCCCGAACCCGTTGAACTCTCCTTTGAAGAACTGTTTGCCGCCGCCCGCGCCTTTGCCATGCGCAGTCTGGCTCGCCGCGAGAGCGCCGAGTCGGAGCTGGCCAAGCGGCTGCGGCTGCAGGGCTTCAATGAAGAGGTGATCGAGGCGGTTGTCGAGTATTGCCGCGGTTACAACTGGGTCAATGACGATCGTTACGGCGGCATGGCGGTGCGGGCCGGTGCGGCCAAGGGCCATGGTCCCATCAAGATCCGCTTCGATCTGCGCCGCAAGGGGCTGGACGATATGCAGATAGATGCCGCCTTCGACCAGCCGGAGCTGGACTGGTTCGAGCTGGCGCTCGCCCTGCTGGCACGGCGTGCCAGCGTCGCCGATCTGGCCGATTTCAAGCTGCGGATGAAATGGCTCAAGTACCTGCTTGGGCGGGGCTTTACCCAGGATCAGGCGCGTTACGCCATCTCTGCCTTGCAGCAGGGGGAGGAATAAAGAGCCGGTGCTGGTCATGGCGCCATGCGTGTTCCTGCACCGTGCGCTGATAAGAGAGGGCCTTTTCCCTGTTTTATCCTGTTTCTGATGGCCGCGGCACCATGATCCGCCACCCAGCCGACTCCCCTTTCAGCCTGCTCCTGTACGGCGTCCTGCCGCTGCCCCGTCCATTGGGGGCTTTTTCACCCGTGACGGGCCCGCGCGTTTTACTTTACCCCGCAGAAAACTTACATTATTGCGATTAAAAGTCCGTATCCGAATCAAGCAGGATTTTCCATGTATATGTCCACGTCAGAGTTACGCGCAGCGTTTCTCGAGTATTTCCGCTCCCAGGGGCACCAGGTTGTCTCCTCCAGCTCGCTGGTGCCGCACAACGATCCGACCTTGCTGTTCACCAACGCAGGGATGAACCAGTTCAAGGACGTGTTCCTTGGCGCAGAGAAGCGTGCCTACAACCGCGCGACCACGGCCCAGCGCTGTGTACGGGCCGGCGGCAAGCACAATGACCTGGAAAACGTCGGCTATACCGCTCGTCACCACACCTTCTTCGAGATGCTGGGCAACTTCAGCTTCGGTGACTACTTCAAGCAGGACGCCATCCGTTTTGCCTGGGAATTCCTGACCGGTACCCTCAAGCTGCCCAAAGAGCGCCTGCTGGTGACCGTCTATGAAACGGACGACGAAGCTTTCAACATCTGGGCAAACGAGATCGGCGTGCCGGTCGAGCGCATCGTGCGCATCGGCGACAACAAGGGTGCCGCCTTTGCCTCCGATAACTTCTGGCAGATGGGTGACACCGGTCCCTGCGGCCCTTGCACCGAGATCTTCTACGACCACGGCGATCACCTCTGGGGTGGCCCTCCCGGCTCACCGGAGGAAGACGGCGACCGTTTCATCGAGATCTGGAACGTGGTCTTCATGCAGTTCAACCGTCAGGCTGACGGCACCATGGAGCCGCTGCCCCGTCCGTCCGTGGACACCGGCATGGGCCTGGAGCGCATCTCCGCCATCATGCAGGGGGTGCACTCCAACTACGAGATCGACATCTTCCAGGCGCTGATCAAGAAGGCCGCCGAGATCGTCGGCACCGAGGACCTGAGCAATCAGTCCCTGCGCGTCATCGCCGACCATATCCGCTCCTGCGCCTTCCTGGTGGCTGACGGTGTCATGCCCTCCAACGAAGGCCGTGGCTATGTGCTGCGCCGCATCATCCGCCGCGCCGTGCGCCACGGTCGCAAGCTGGGTGCCACCGAGATCTTCTTCTACAAGCTGGCCGCCGAGCTGGCGGTGCAGATGAAGGACGTGGCTGCCGAACTCATCGCCCAGCTGCCCCTGGTCGAGCGCGTGCTGCGCATCGAGGAGGAGCAGTTCGTCCGCACCCTGGACAGGGGTCTGCTGCTGCTCGAAGAGGTGCTGGCGAACCTGGGGGATGCCAAGGTCATCCCGGGGGAGGTGGTGTTCAAGCTGTATGACACCTACGGCTTCCCGGCAGATCTCACCGCCGATGTGGTCCGCGAGCGCGAGATCGGTATCGACGAGGAGGGCTTCAAGGCCGAGATGGAGAAGCAGCGCGCCCGTGCGAAGGAGGCCTCCAGCTTCGGTGTGAACTACAACGAGGTGTTGAAACTCGATTTCGAGACCCCATTTACCGGTTACAAGCAGCTGAGCCAAACGACTCAGGTGGTCGGCATCTACAAGGATGCTGTCGAAGTGAGCGGGCTGATCGCCGGTGAAGAAGCGGTGATCGTGCTGGCCGAGACCCCCTTCTACGCCGAATCCGGTGGTCAGGTGGGCGACAGCGGCATTCTGAAAGTGGATGACGGCATCTTCGCCGTGACCGACACCCAGTATGCGGGCAATGCCATCATCCACAAGGGCTATATGGAGCTGGGTACCCTGGAGAAGGGCGCCGAGGTGGAAGCCGTGGTCGACGGGGAGCGCCGTCAGGCCGTGGCCCTGAACCACTCGGTTACTCACCTGCTGCACGCGGCCCTGCGCCAGGCGCTGGGTGATCACGTGACCCAGAAGGGCTCCCTGGTCGGGGCGGAGCGCATGCGCTTCGACTTCTCCCACTTCGAAGGCCTGACCATGGCGACCATTCGCCGGGTCGAGGAGCTGGTCAACGCCCAGATCCGTGCCAACCACGATGTCGTCACCCAGGTGATGGATCTGGAAGCGGCCAAGGCCGCTGGCGCCATGGCGCTGTTTGGCGAGAAGTATGAAGAGGACGTGCGTGTCGTGCGCATGGGCGACTACTCCACCGAGCTGTGTGGCGGCACTCACGCCAAGCGCACCGGTGACATCGGCTTCTTCAAGATCATCGCCGAGAGCGGTGTTGCCGCCGGGGTGCGCCGTATCGAAGCGGTGACCGGCAAGGGCGCCATCGATTTCATGCACCAGCTGGCAGAGCAGTTTGAAGAGGCCGCGGCCCTGGTGAAAGGTGATCAGTTCTCCATCGGCAGCAAGGTGCGCCAGCTGCTGGACAAGTCCAGGATGATGGAGCGCGAGCTGGAGCAGCTCAAGGCCAAGCTGGCCGCTCAGGCTGGCAGCGACCTGCTGAGCCAGGTGATCGAGATCAAGGGCCAGAAGGTGCTGATCGCGGCGCTGGACGGGGCCGATCCCAAGTCCCTGCGCGGCATGCTGGATGAGCTGAAGAACCGGATGAAGTCCGGTGTCGTCCTGCTGGCAACCAGCAGCGAGGACAAGGTCAACCTGATCGCCGGCGTGACCAACGATCTGACCGCCAAGGTGAAGGCCGGCGAGCTGGTCAACCTGGTGGCCCAGCAGGTGGGTGGCAAGGGCGGTGGCCGTCCTGACATGGCCCAGGCGGGTGGTACCCAGCCTGACGCGGTGCCGGCGGCCCTGCAATCCGTTCACTCCTGGCTGGAAGAGCGCCTGTAAACGGGCGAGGTGATCTGTGGCACTCTATGTACAGAAGTACGGCGGCACCTCGGTCGGCACGCTGGAGCGGATCGAGGCGGTAGCTGATCGCGTTCAGCTGAGCCGCGCCCAGGGGCATGATGTGGTGGTGGTGGTGTCCGCCATGTCGGGCGAAACAAACCGGTTGCTGGGCATGGCCCAGCAGTTGGATCCGGATGCCAACCGGCGCGAGATGGATGTGCTGGTCTCGACCGGTGAACAGGTCACCATAGCGCTGCTGGCCATCGCGTTGAACAAACGGGGTTGTCCTGCGGTCTCAATGACCGGTGATCAGGTTCGTATCCACACTGATTCCGCCCATGGCAAGGCGCGCATCACCCAGATCGACACCGAGCAGGTTCAGGCCGAGCTGGGTGCGGGCAAGGTGGTGGTGATCGCCGGCTTCCAGGGCCGTGATGAGCACAACGCCATCACCACCCTGGGGCGAGGTGGTTCGGACACCACGGCGGTTGCCGTGGCGGCCGCCATCAAGGCCGATGAATGCCAGATCTTTACCGATGTGGATGGGGTCTATACCACGGATCCGCGCATCGAGCCCAAGGCACGCCGCCTCTCCACCATCACTTTCGAGGAGATGCTGGAGATGGCGAGCCTGGGGGCCAAGGTGCTGCAGATCCGTTCGGTGGAATTCGCGGGCAAGTACCGCGTACCGCTGCGGGTGCTGTCGAGTTTCGTCGACGGAGAGGGAACCTTAATCACATATGGAGGTGAGAGGATGGAAGCACCCCTGGTATCCGGCATTGCGTTCAACCGCAACGAGGCCAGCCTGACCATTCTGGGTGTGCCGGACAGGCCGACCGTGGCCGCGCAGATCCTGAATCCGATCAGCGATGCCAACATAGATGTCGACATGATAGTGCAGAACACCATGGGGGATGGCACCGCCGACTTCACCTTCACGGTGAATCGCGATGACTATCGCCGGGCTCGCGCCCTGCTGGAGGAGACCGCAACCGAGCTGGGGGCCGCCTGCGTGCAGGGCAACGGGGAGATCGCCAAGGTCTCCATCGTCGGGGTCGGCATGTGGAATCATCCCGGGGTCGCGCGCACCATGTTCAAGGTATTGGGCGAGGAGGGGATCAACATGCAGTTGATCTCCACCTCTGAAATCAAGATATCCGTGGTGATTGACGAGAAGTACCTGGAGCTGGCCGTGCGTTCGTTGCACTCAGCGTTCGGGCTGGATAATGAGCCTCATGAGCAGCCCTTGGGGAACAATCCCTGATTGATTTAGTTTCAACCATTTACCATATCGGTATCTTTGTAAGATAATGGCGCATATCGATATAAATACAAAACAGGATACAGGAGCAAGCGAATGCTTATTTTGACTCGTCGTGTAGGGGAAACCCTGATGATCGGTGACGAAGTGACAGTCACCGTGCTGGGCGTTAAGGGTAACCAGGTTCGTATCGGTGTGAACGCACCCAAAGAGGTCTCCGTGCACCGCGAAGAGATCTACATGCGGATACAGGCCGAGAAAGTACCGGGCCAACCGAATTTCTAAGCCATTTCATTGGCAGCCTCAAGGCGACATCTCAGGTGTCGCCTTTTGTTTTTCCGGGCCCTGCAAATCGCCTTGCGAGGCGCGGAACCAGGGGGTAAGTGTCGATATTGCTTGAATATTCCACGCTTTGACCAAATGCTGAGCGAACACGCTGTTTTCTCCAAAAAAGTGTTTGACTAAAAATCCCTGTGAAGTATTATCAGCCCCGCAAACGGAGAGGTGGCCGAGAGGCTGAAGGCGCTCCCCTGCTAAGGGAGTATGCGGCTTATACCCGCATCGGGGGTTCGAATCCCCCCTTCTCCGCCATTTTGCGCCCGTAGCTCAGCTGGATAGAGTACCTGGCTACGAACCAGGTGGTCAGAGGTTCGAATCCTCTCGGGCGCACCATATTCGACTCACGATGAGTCATGTATCGACCGTCAGCAGGTCGGTACGCTAGAAAAGGCTTACTGTTGAGTAAGCTTTTTTTATCGCTTTAAATCAGGGCGCCCGTAGCTCAGCTGGATAGAGTACCTGGCTACGAACCAGGTGGTCAGAGGTTCGAATCCTCTCGGGCGCACCATTTAAAGTGAAATCAACGATTTATGAGCGCCCGTAGCTCAGCTGGATAGAGTACCTGGCTACGAACCAGGTGGTCAGAGGTTCGAATCCTCTCGGGCGCACCATTTTAGCAGTACCAAAAGTTTGTGAGCGCCCGTAGCTCAGCTGGATAGAGTACCTGGCTACGAACCAGGTGGTCAGAGGTTCGAATCCTCTCGGGCGCACCATTTTAGCAGTACCAAAAGTTGATGAGCGCCCGTAGCTCAGCTGGATAGAGTACCTGGCTACGAACCAGGTGGTCAGAGGTTCGAATCCTCTCGGGCGCACCATACAGACAGCCTCGACGTCAGTCGGGGCTGTTTTTTTATGGGCGCCATTCCCCCGGTCGTGGGGCTCTGCTGCCCTGATGGCGATCGATGTGCCGCCGCATTGAACGACCCTTGTCGTTCCCGCCATATCACTCCCTGTCTTCGTCCTATCTTCCCCCTATCCGGATCAGACCCTGCCACTCGGCGTCTTGTCATCCCAGCCCCATGCTACCTCCTGCTGCTCACAGGCGCTGCTGCAGGCACGCTCTGTGCCCACTGGTACCATGAGGGCGGCATGAACCCAGGCTCTGGGCGTTGCGCGCCCTGGCGGCCGAGAGCAGCCTTTGGCGGGCAAACAAAAAGGATGCCGAGGCATCCTTTTTGTTTGCGTGGTTCATTCAGCTTTTCAGCCATTTGCGAATGCGGTTGGCATCGCCGATGGGGGTGCGTTTACCCACGGAGTTGAGCAGCACTATGGCGAGCTCCTGACGGTCCGGCTTGGCACGCATCAGCAGGCAGCGCCCGGCCTCGTCGGTGTAGCCGGTCTTGGAGAGGCGCACGTCCCAGTCCGGGTTCTTCACCAGGGGATTGGTGTTGTTGAACATCAGGCTGTAGGCGGGCGTGCTGAAGCGCATCTCCTTGTTGGTGTCCTGGGTGAACTGGCGGATCAGCGGCTGGCGATAGGCGGCGGCGATGAGCCTGGCCAGATCCCGGGCGGTGGAGACGTTGCGGGTCGACAGGCCGGTGGAGTCGTAGAAACGGCTGTTGCGCATGCCAAGCTGTCTGGCCTTGTTGTTCATGGCGCGAATGAAGGCCGAGCGGCCACCCGGATAGTGGCGGGCGAGGGCAGAGGCCATGCGATTCTCGGAGGACATCAGCGCTAGGTGCAGGGCGTCACGGCGGCTCACCTTGGTGCCCATGCGCACCCGGGAGTAGGTGTGCTTGAGGTTGTCCCTGTCGTTCTGATCTATGGTCAGGGTCTGATTGAGGTTCTGGCGGGCATCCAGCACCACCAGGGCCGTCATCAGCTTGGTGAGGGAGGCGATGGGGCGCACCTGGGCAGGGTTCTTCTGGTAGAGGGTCTTGCCCGTGTTGATGTCCATCACCAGGGCACTGCCCGATTTCAGTTGCAGCTTGGCCGGGTTGGGCGCCGCCAGGGCTGCCTGCGATCCGAGCAGTCCCATCAATCCACATACCAGCGCGATTGCGCGAATCCGACACCCCATACAACCGACTCCATCCACAGCGAAAAAAGGCGCTAGATTCACTCATTTTTGCCCTCGCTTTACAAGAGCGGGAGGGCGGAATTCGCCACTATTTCCATAAAAAAGGGCCGCCTCTCGGCGACCCCTGTGATTTCTCTCAGTCCCTGGAGACGTGGACCTTGCGTTTGCTCAGCCAGCGCCAGACCAGCGCTATCAAGCCGCCGACCAGCAGCACCAACGGCAGGCAGAGGATGATGCTGAGGAACTGGGACTCATACTGCGCGGCCAGCTTGGTGTGGCTCAGGTAGTAGCCCAGCCCGACCAGGGGGCAGATCCACATGATGGAGCTGATGAGGTTGACCACCAGGAAGCGACCCTGGGGTATCTCGTTGGCGCCGACTATGTAGGGGTAGGCGGTGCGTACGAAGGCGATGTAGCGGGCGGTGATCAGGGTGATGATGCCGTACTTGTTGAGCAGGTAGTGCACCTTCTCCTTGTGCTTCTCATCCAGGTGGGACATCAGCCTGTGGTACATCTGGGTGTGGCCGAGGAAGCGCCCCTGCATGTAGCCGAGCCAGGTGCCGACGAAGGTCGCCAGGATCAGCAGCGGGATGACGGCGAGCGGCAGTACCCCTTGATAGATGAGCACGCCGGTCAGGATCAGCAGGGTGTCACCGGGCAGGAAGGCGGTCGGGATGAAGCCATTTTCCAGCACCAGGAAGGTCAGCAGGACTATGTAGACCATGAAGACCATCTTGGGGTCGGACAGGGTCGCCAGATCCTGATTAATGAAGGCGTGAGCCAGGTGGTAAAACTGCTCCATACATGCAAACTCCGCAGGTTAGCTGGGTTGGTCGGTCAAGGGCATGGCAAGCACCTTGTCGATGCGCAGGCCGTCCATATCCACGATTTCCAGTTGCCACTGTTCCAGGGTGACCAGGTCTCCGGTCTGGGGAAGGCGGCCAAGGAGCAGCATGATAAGCCCTCCGAGGGTGTGATAGTGATGTTTTTCTTCTTCCGGCAGGCGAACCAGTTCCAGACAGTCCTTCAATTCCGGCAGCGGGATCAGGCCGTCGAGCAGCCAGCTGCCATCGGCACGCTGGAAGGCCCAGTTGTCCTCCCCGTCTTCCTGCTGGAAGTCGCCCGCCAGGGTCTCCAGCAGATCCTGCTGGGTGACCAGCCCCTGCAGCTCGCCGTATTCATCCACCACCAGCACCATGTGTTCGGCGTGGGCGCGGAAGTGGTTGAGCAGCTCCAGGCCGTTGAGGGTCTCCGGCAACAGGCTGCCGTCCTGGGTCAGGGCCGCCAGATCGATGGGCTCTCCCTTGATGTAGGCGTGCAGCACCTTGCTGACGTTGAGGATGCCCACCAGATCAGAGAGGCTGCCGTCACAGACCGGGAAGAAGCTGTGGCGATACTCCACCAGGCGCTGCAGGTTGGTCTCGAGCGGCAGGGAGAGATCCAGATAGCGGATGTCGCTACGGGGCACCATCAGGGAGGAGAGGCTGCGTTCGTCGAGGCGGAACACGTTCCGCAACATGGTGTGCTCGTGATCCTCGATGATCCCGGCCTCGGAGCCTTCCACCAGCATGGCGTGGATCTCCTCCTGGGTGACGTTGTTGCTGTTGTTCTGATCGACCCGCAGCAGACGCAGGCTGGCGTTGGTGGAGGCGGAGAGCAGCCAGACGAAGGGGCGGGTCAGGGTCGCCAGCCAGAGCATGGGGCGGGCCACCAGGCAGGCAATGCGCTCGGCATTGAGCTGACCGAGGCGCTTGGGCACCAGCTCCCCCACCACGATGGAGAGGTAGGTCACCAGCACCACGACGATCACTGTGGCGATCAGGCTGCTGCTCTTGGGAGAGAGGCCCCACTCCTGCAACCACTGCGCGAAGGGCTGGGCAAGCAGGGACTCGCCATAGATGCCGTTGAGCAGACCTATGCTGGTGATGCCGATCTGGACGGCGGAGAGGAAATGGGTCGGATTCTCCCCCAGCTTGAGGGCGATGGCGGCAGAGCGGCTTCCCTCGCTGGCCATCTTGCTGAGACGGGCCTTGCGTGCGGTGACGATGGCGATTTCCGACATGGCGAAGACGCCATTGAGCAAAATCAATCCAAGCAGGATCAATATTTCCATACTGCAGCAGCACTCCCGGTAGAAAAGATCGCTGGCAGTGTAATGAATTTGCGGGCGCAGCGCTTGTGAAAGGAGGTGACTTGGCCCGTGAATTTTTCAATTTCTCCCGCTGCAAGGGGGCATGTGTCCCTCACGGCGGCGTCGTCATGCTGGTTGCTGCACGATACAAGAGGCCTTGCCATCCGGGGGCGGAAAATGAAAAGCCCCCGATAGACGGGGGCTTTTTGCGCTCGGAGGGGCACTTAGAGGGCGGCGATCTCGGCCTGCTGGGCTTCCAGCTTGGTCAGCTGGAGACGGTAATCTTCCAGCTTCTCGCGCTCCTTGGCGATGACGGCTTCCGGCGCCTTGGCGACGAAGGCCTCGTTGCCGAGCTTGCCTTCGATGCGACCGCACTCGCCGACCAGCCTGGCGACCTCTTTGGCCAGACGGGCCAGTTCGGCCTCCTTGTCGATGAGGCCCGCCATCGGGATCATCAGCTCGGTGGCACCGATCAATTTTTTGACCGACAGGGGGGCGACTTCACCTTCGCCAAGCACGCGGATGGACTCCAGACGGGCCAGGGACTTGAGGAAGGCCTCGTTGTCACCGGCGCGCCGGGCGTCCTTGCCATCGCACTTGAGCAGCACGTTGAGGGCGACGCTCGGCGCCACATTCATCTCGGCGCGGATGTTGCGGATGCCGACGATGAACTCCTTCACCCACTCCTGATCCGCCATGGCGGCTTCGTCTACCTTGGCGGCATCGAACTCCGGGAAGGCCTGCAGCATGATGGTGTCGGCGTTGACACCGGTCAGCGGGGCCACCGACTTCCAGATGGTTTCGGTGATGAAGGGGATGATCGGGTGTGCCAGACGCAGCAGGGTCTCCAGCACGGTCACCAGCGTGTGACGGGTGGCGCGCTGCTCGGCGTCCGAGCCCTTGCCCAGCACCGGCTTGGTCAGCTCCAGATACCAGTCGCAGAACTGGTTCCAGATAAATTCGTACAAGACGCCGGCCGCGATATCGAAGCGATAGGTATCGAGGGCGGTACGGAAGTCACGGATGGCCAGCTGCAGCTGGGACTGGATCCAGCGATCCGCCAGGCTGAACTGCATCTCGCCGCCGTGCAGGCCGCAATCCTGATCCTCGGTGTTCATCAGCACATAGCGGGAGGCGTTCCACAGCTTGTTGCAGAAGTTGTTGTAGCCATCCAGGCGCTTCATGTCCCAGTTGATGTCACGACCTGTAGAGGCCAGCGCCGCCAGGGTGAAGCGCAGGGCATCGGTACCGTGGGCCTCGATCCCTTCCGGGAACTGCTTGGCGGTGCGCTTGCCGATCTTCTCGGCCATCTGCGGCTGCATCATGTTGCCGGTGCGCTTCTCCAGCAGATCTTCCAGGGAGATGCCGTCGATCATGTCGAGGGGGTCCAGCACGTTGCCCTTGGACTTGGACATCTTCTGCCCTTCTTCATCACGGATGAGGCCTGTGATATAGACGGTCTTGAACGGGACCTGCGGCTGGCCGTTCTCGTCCTTGATGAAGTGCATGGTCATCATGATCATCCGGGCAATCCAGAAGAAGATGATGTCGAAGCCGCTCATCAGCACGTCGGTCGGGTGGAAGGTCTTGAGCGCCTCTGTGTTGTTCGGCCAGCCCAGGGTGGAGAAGGTCCACAGAGCGGAGCTGAACCAGGTGTCGAGCACGTCTTCGTCCTGACGCAGCACGGTCACGGACGGGATGCTGTGCTTGGCACGCACTTCCGCCTCGTCACGGCCCACGTAGACGTTGCCGGCGTCGTCATACCAGGCCGGGATGCGGTGGCCCCACCACAGCTGACGGGAGACGCACCAGTCCTGAATGTCGCGCATCCAGGAGAAGTACATGTTTTCGTACTGCTTGGGCACGAACTGGATGCGGCCATCTTCCACCGCCTCGATGGCGGTCTTGGCCATGGGCGCCACGCGCACGTACCACTGGTCGGTCAGCATGGGCTCGATGGGCACGCCGCCGCGATCGCCGTAGGGCTGCTGCAGCACGTGATCCTTGATCTCGGCCAAGAGGCCCAGCTCGTCCAGCTTGGCCACGATGGCCTTGCGGGCGGCGAAGCGCTCCATGCCGGCGAACTCGGTCGGCAGGGCGGCGTCATAGGCTGTGCTGGGGTTGCCGTTGGTGTCGACCACTTCGGCCGCGGCGCGCACGTGGGCGTCCAGGGTGAAGATGTTGATCATCGGCAGGTTGTGGCGCTTGCCCACTTCGTTGTCGTTGAAGTCGTGGGCCGGGGTGATCTTCACGCAGCCGGTGCCCTTCTCCATGTCGGCGTGTTCGTCGGCGACGATGGGGATCAGACGGTTCACCAGCGGCAGCAGTATGTGCTGGCCGATCAGCCCCTTGTAGCGCGGGTCTTCCGGGTTCACTGCCACGGCGGTATCGCCCAGCATGGTCTCCGGACGGGTGGTAGCGACGATCAGGTGATCCTGGCCCTCGGCAGTCTTGGCGCCGTTGGCCAGGGGATAGCGCAGGTGCCACATGTGGCCCTTGATCTCGCGGTTTTCCACTTCCAGGTCGGAGATGGCGGTGTTGAGCTTGGGATCCCAGTTCACCAGACGCTTGCCGCGGTACATCAGGCCATCTTCGTAGAGACGCACGAACACTTCCTGGACGGCGCTCGAGAGGCCCTCATCCATGGTGAAGCGCTCGCGCTCCCAATCCACGGAGTCGCCCAGACGGCGCATCTGGCGGGTGATGGTGCCACCGGACTCTTCCTTCCACTGCCAGATCTTGTCGATGAAGGCATCACGGCCGTAGTCGTGACGGGTTTTGCCCTCTTCGGCGGCGATCTTGCGCTCAACCACCATCTGGGTGGCGATACCGGCATGGTCGGTACCCGCCTGCCACAGGGTGTTCTTGCCCTGCATGCGGTTGTAGCGGATCAGGGTGTCCATCAGGGTCTGCTGGAAGGCGTGACCCATATGCAAGCTGCCGGTGACGTTCGGCGGCGGGATCATGATGCAGAAGGAGTCTTTGCTGGTGTCGCCGTGGGGCTTGAAGTAACCCTGGGCTTCCCAGTGCTGATAGAGCGCCTGTTCGATGGCGTTGTGATTAAAAGTCTTTTCCATGGTCTCGCCGTATTCTGGATGGATGGAGTCTGGTGTTGGGTCGTCGTGGATCGAAGGTGGCGCAGTCAGGGCTGCGCCGGATCCGGTGCGGCAAGGACGGGCTGATCCCTCATCTCGAGGGTGTGGCCCGCCTGGCGATAGTGCTTGTAGCGCTCGCGGGCTTGCTGCTTTTGCGTTTCGTCAGTGGGGACAAAATCTACCACTTGAGCGAAGTGTCCTGCAAACAAAGGTGTCTGCTCGGCCAGGTTGATGAGGCGGGCATAGCGCCGCTTCGGTGGCTGATGGCCTATCTCCACCGGGGCCTGGCCGCTCTCCCCCTGCAACTGGTGCGGCACGAAACGATCCGGCGGCAGTTGCCACAGCAGCTCGTCCAGGCGCAGGGCCTGGGCCTCGTCGTTGCAAAACAGATAGAGGTGGCCGGCACTCCAGCCATCGGCTGCCAGCTGGCAGGCGAGGCGCTCGACCGCAGACGCCTGAGCGTCGTCCGGCTCACTCATCAGGTAAAAGGTCACTTGGCTCATCAGGTTGGTCCCGTTTTGCTGTGACGGACAGCGATTGGCCGTCTGCGGGGCGCCGTGCCAGGCACGGTCTTCCCGGATTCTCTCAATGAAACAAGGAAGAGGCGAGCCTCTTCCTTGTGGTACCACTCCCCTGATGCGGGCATCCGAAGAGAGGGGTTACTCCTTGTCTTCGACGTCCGCCACGCCGGCTCGATTGAGCAGGAACTGGGTCAGCAGCGGCACCGGGCGACCGGTGGAGCCTTTGTCCTTGCCGCTCTTCCAGGCGGTCCCGGCGATATCCAGGTGGGCCCAGTTGTACTTCTTGGTGAAGCGCGACAGGAAGGCGGCGGCCGTGATGGTGCCGGCCGGACGACCGCCGATGTTGGCCATGTCCGCAAACGGGCTCTCCAGCTGCTCCTGATACTCGTCGAACAGGGGCAGACGCCAGGCGCGGTCACCGGCCTGCTCGGAGGCGTTGAGCAGCTCGTGGGCCAGGGGGTTGTGGTTCGCCAGCAGACCCGAGGTGTGGTGACCCAGGGCGATGATGCAGGCACCGGTCAGGGTCGCCACGTCGATCACGGTCTCGGGATCGTAGCGGTCCACATAGGTGAGGGCATCGCACAGCACCAGGCGACCTTCCGCATCGGTGTTGAGCACCTCGACGGTCTGGCCGGACATGGTGGTGAGGATGTCACCCGGGCGATAGGCGTTGCCACCGGGCATGTTCTCGCAGCCCGCCAGCACGCCGATGACGTTGATGGGCAGCTGCAACTGGGCCAGGGCATGCATGGTGCCGAGCACGGAGGCGGCGCCGCCCATGTCGTACTTCATCTCGTCCATGCCGTCCGCCGGCTTGATGGAGATGCCGCCGGAGTCGAAGGTCAGCCCCTTGCCCACCAGCACTATGGGCTTGGCGTCGGCGTTGCCCTTGTATTCGATGATGGCCATCATGGCTTCGTTCTCGGAGCCGCGGGCCACCGCCAGGTAGGAGTTCATGCCGAGCTCGGCCATCTCCTGCTCGCCGATCACCTTGGTGGTGATGTTGTCATAGGCATCCGCCAGACGGCGGGCCTGGGAGGCGAGGTAGGCCGGATTGCAGACGTTGGGCGGCATGTTCGCCACATCGCGGCAGATGCGCACCCCTTTGGCCACGGCCAGGCCGTGGGTGATGGCGCGCTCGCCTATGGTCAGTTCCCGACGGGTCGGCACGTTGAAGACCAGCTTGCGCAACGGGCGGCGCGGCTCGGCCTTGTTGGTCTTGAACTGATCGAAGCTGTAGAGGCCCGCCTTGGTGGTTTCCACCGCCTGGCGCACCTTCCAGTAGGTATCCCGGCCCTTGACGTGCAGCTCGGTCAGGAAGCAGACAGCCTCCATGGAGCCGGTCTCGTTCAGGGTGGTGATGGTCTTGTTGATGATCTGCTTGTACTGGCGTTCGTCGAGTTCCCGCTCCTTGCCGCAACCGACCAGCAGCACGCGCTCGCTGAGCACGCCCGGTACTTGATGCAGCAACAGCATCTGGCCTGGTTTGCCTTCCAGATCGCCGCGGCGCAGCAGCGAGCTGAGGTAGCCGTCGCTGATCTTGTCCAGCTGTTCGGCAACCGGAGAGAGGCGGCGAGGCTCAAATACGCCGACCACGACGCAGGCGCTGCGTTGCTTCTCAGGACTGCCACTCTTTACACTGAACTCCATGGAATCTCCTACATCCTAAAGACAAAAGGCACCATTTATTGAATAATGCGGTGCTTGTTGGGGTATCAGAGGCGGAGCGAACAGCCACAGGCTCCGCAGTTCAAACTGGTAAAAATCCAATATAGGGCCCTATTTTTCAGGCATTCGACTAAAAACACAAGTTTACTTGGGAATGACTGTGATCGTTTTCCGATATTTGTTCAGGGAGACCCTGAAAACCCAGCTGGCGGTGCTGTTCGTACTGCTGCTTATCTTCGTCAGCCAGCAATTTATCCAGATCATTGGCGACGCCGCCGATGGCGAGGTGCCGACGCGCCTGGTTTCCACCCTCTTGCTGCTCAACCTGCCGAATATGGCCCTGTTGATGCTGCCTATCAGTCTGTTTTTAGCCATTCTGTTTGCTCACGGTCGTTTGTATGCGGAAAGCGAGATGACGGTGATGCATGCGGTGGGCTTCAGCCACCGCTTCGTGATGGGCAGCGCCCTGCTGCTGGCCCTGCTGACGGCCGCCGTGGCGGCCTTCAACACCGGCTGGATAGCCCCCCAGGCCAAGGAGCGCGAGTACCAGGTGATCGACGAGTTCAAGGCCGATCCGGGTATCTCCTTCCTGCAGGCCGGTCGTTTCATGGAGCTCGACAAGGGGCGTCTGGTGGCCTACATCCAGGATCTGAATGACAAGGGCTCCGAGTTGCAGAAGATCTTCGTGCTGCAGCGGGCCGAAGGGGGCTCGCCCCCTTCCGTGGTGGTGGCCAACGAGGGGCAGGTGACGGCCGACAGCAACGGCCTGCAGTGGCTGACCCTGAAGGATGGCTCCCGTTACGAGGGCCAGTTCACCGGCAAGCAGTTCCAGGTCTCCGAGTTCAGCGAATACAGCCTGGTGATCCGTCAGCAGGAGATGGAGCGCTCCAACCGCAAGGCGGCGGCCAAGCCGACCCTGGAGCTGCTCGGTACCCAGGACAACCAGCTGATGGCCGAGTTGCAGTGGCGTCTGTCGCTGCCCCTCTCCATCCTGGTGCTCACCTTCCTGGTGGTGCCGCTGGCCCGGGTCAACCCGCGGCAGGGGCGTTACGCCAAGCTGCTGCCGGCCATACTGCTCTATCTCTCCTATTTCCTGCTGCTCAGCGCCGCCCGGTCTGCCATCGACAGCGGGCGTCTGCCCCACTGGCCCGGCATGTTCCTGGTGCCCCTGGTCTATCTGCTGCTGATCGGGCTGCCGCTCAACCTGCAGGGCACCAGCTGGTGGAACGGGGTCAAGAGTCACTTTGTCAAAGGCAAGTCAGCATGATGCTGCAACCTGGGAGTTTCTGCTGATGTTTGGCATTCTCGATAGACATGACAGTCGGGTCATTTTTGATGCCGATCTGGTGCACCGTATTGCAGGAGAAATCAGCATGAAGCTACAAGATAGGGGTCTCGGCTGATGTTTGGCATTCTCGATAGATATATCGGCCGGGTCATCTTCATGTCGATCCTGCTGTGCGAACTGACCCTGGTCGGGCTGGCGGCGCTCATCAAGTATGTGGAGCAGTTGAAAGCCGTGGGGGAGGGCAACTACGACATGCTCAATGCCCTCTACTTCGTGCTGCTCTCCATGCCCAAGGAGGCGGTGCTCTTCTTCCCGCTGGCGGCCTTGCTGGGTGGCCTCATCGGTCTCGGCCAGCTGGCCACCAGCTCGGAGCTGGTGGTAATGCAGGCTGCGGGCCGCTCCAAGATCAGCATCGTCATGGCGGCGCTCAAGACGGCTATCCCCCTGATGCTGCTGGTCGGTCTGATGGGCGAGTACGTAGCCCCGGCCGCCAAGCGGATGGCGGATGACATCAAGGCGGGCGCCATGTCGGAAGGGCGACTCACCGTCTCGGCCTACGGTGTCTGGGCGCGAGATGGCAACAACTTCGTCAACATCAACGGGGTGCGCAACGACGGCGCCCTGACCGGCATCACCCTGTATCGTTTCACCCCGTCCCGCAACCTGATCGACGTGGTCCAGGCGCAGGAGGGGGTGTTCGAGCAGCATCACTGGCTGCTCAAGCAGGTGCACATCACCCGTTTCGACGATCCCAAGCAGATCTTGGACGAGAAACATGCCGAGATGGCGTGGCAGTCCGAGCTGACCCCCAAGCAGCTGGGGGTGGTGAGCATAGATCCCGAGAACCTGCCCATCTCGGGACTGCGGGACTACATCGGCTATCTGGATGCCAACAAGCAGGATGCCGGGCGCTACAAGCTGGAGATGTGGCGCAAGCTGCTGTCGCCGCTCTCTGTGGTGGCCATGATCTTGCTCGCCTCCTCCTTCATCTTCGGCCCGCTGCGCTCGGTGAGCATGGGGGCCCGGATGCTGATGGGGATCATGACCGGCTTCGCGGTCTATGTGAGCGATAGGGTGTTTGGCCCGGTCAGCCTGGTGTATGCGGTGCCGCCCATTCTGGCAGCCGTTGCGCCCAGCCTGCTGTTCGGCGGCATCTCCTTCTATATCCTGAGCCGCAAGCAGTAGCGAGATAAGGAGATGTGCTGCGGTGCCAACTCCATGCTGGCAGCCGTTGCCCCCAGCCTGTTGTTTGGCGGTATCCCCTTCTATATCCTGAGCCGCAAGCAGTAGCGGGATAAAGAGATGTGCTGCGGTGCCAACGCCATGCTGGCAGCCGTTGCGCCCAGCCTGCTGTTTGGCGGCATCTCCTTCTATATCCTGAGCCGCAAGCAGTGATGCTGTGGTGTGAGACGACAAGAAACAAGAAGGGCACCCAGTGGGTGCCCTTCTTGTTTCTCATCTCGTACTCACCAGGTCACTTGTTCAGCTGCTCCAGGTTCTCCTGCTTGCTCAGCACCACCACTTCACACTCGGCCCAGATGTCCTGGAAGGCGCGGGGCCGTGCGCGATTGAACACGCACATCAGGTTGCCGAGGCCGAAGGCCGAGGTCGCGAGCCGGATCAGGGCCTGGGTGATGCGAATGTTGCTGCCGTCCAGATTCTGGATGCGCAGACGCCAGGCGCGCATGCCTATGGTCTGGCCGGCACGGGTCCAGAACCAGGTGTAGAAGCCGCAGATCACCAGGGCGAGCCAGGCGCTGTAGAGAGGGCTGGTCAGCAGCCAGGCCGCATCCTTGCCCTCGGGGACTGTCGCCATCCCGGTGGCCAGCAGCAGTTGCGCCACTCCCATGCCGATGAAACCGGCGATGATCAGCAAGGCGATGACCACCAGGTAGTCATAGAGCAGGGCACCCAGGCGCCGCAGCAGGCCGGCCGAAGGGTGCTGGTGCAGGGGGGGAGGCTGGAGAGAGGAGGGGGTCTTGCGCTTGGCCATGATGATTATTCCATTAATATGATGCGGGCATTCTATGTAACTGGCCGAACATCGGCAAGGCGTTGAATAATTGAGCAAACGACGGCCGCACAAGAAAAACACCTTGCATGCCAAAACGCCATTCGTATAATCCCTCGCAGTTGCCCGGGTGGCGAAATCGGTAGACGCAGCGGATTCAAAATCCGCCGTTGCAAGACGTGTCGGTTCGAGTCCGACCCCGGGCACCATTCAGATTCCATGACAAAAGGCCATCCTCGCGGATGGCCTTTTGTTTTTCCGGGTGGTCGGGATACTTGTCCCCTCAGACCCTCAGACCCTCAGACCCTCAGACCCTCAGACCCTCAGACCCTCAGACCCTCGGATCCTCAGTCGATATTCTGCGCGATGCGCCACAGCACGCCGGAGGGGTCGTACAGACAGAACTCCTTCATGTGCCAGGGCTGGGTGACGATCTCGGTCACCTTGACGCCGTAGCGGCTGGCGACCTGGCTCGCCTCCACCTGGGCCCGCCAGGCGCTTACGTCCTCCACCAGGATGTGCATCATGAAGTGCTCGGCCAGCGCCTCGTGGTAATGGTCCTGCAGCAGGAAGCTCGCCTCCCCGAAATGGAAGTAGGCCACCCCATCGCCGTCGGAGGCCAGGGTGAACCCGAGATCCTGATAGAACTGCCTGGAGAGGCTGAAGTCGCGGGCAGGCACGAATGCCTTGATTTCGGTCACGGTGAGATTGGGCATGGGTTCCTCGCTCGGGTGACAGGGCAAACCTGGTTGCGCCAGTATGGCCCGAAAGATCGGGGGCAGGCCAGATCCGGCGCTGCATCCCCCCTCTGTGATCCCCTCCTTCCCCTCGGATGGGGCTCTCCCCCGCTGTCATCATTTGATTATTTAATGCAAACGCATCTTTCATTTGTTCAATAAATGACCTTGAGGGCAAAACGGGCCCCGTTGTCCCGGGATCCTCCCGGTTTGGGCGCCCAGTTGCCATCTTGGTGCAGTTGCCCGGCGCTGCACAGCCGAAGTGCGCCTCCCTTACTGATAGTGGGCAGGATGCGCCAATATGGTGCATCAAATGGCACAACCAAAGTCAACCAGTTGAAAGTAAAGGATTATATTTCTTGGCCTGCTTTATGCTTTAGATAACCCAGGTCGCCATGAAGAGCCCGCCGCGTCATGCCCGAGGGGGTGGGCAAGCTGGATGTGACGATGCGTGCAAGTGGCCAAGTTTGACATTCATATCAGGAAATGGACCCGGCCGGGTGCCGGGACGACAAGGAGAGGGCTGTATGTTCAAGAGACTCGTAATGACTGGCCTGCTGGCGCTGAGCGCCACCATGGCCGCCCCAGGTTGGGCCGAAGAGGTGGCCGCGCAGGCCGAGGTGGTGCAGGCTGCCGCAACCGTGACCATCAACAAGGGGGACAACACCTGGCTGATGCTGGCGTCTGCCCTGGTGATCCTGATGTCCATCCCGGGGCTGGCCCTGTTCTACGGTGGCCTGGTGCGCGCCAAGAACATGCTGAGCGTGCTGATGCAGGTGTTCACCCTGTTCTGCCTGATCACCGTGCTCTGGGTCATCTACGGCTATTCGCTGACCTTCACCGAGGGCGGGGCCTTCTACGGTTCCTTCGACAAGTTGCTGCTGGTCGGGGTGACGCCTGAGTCGATCGCCGCCACCTTCAGCAAGGGGGTGGGGATCAGCGAGTTCATCTATGTGGTGTTCCAGGGGGCCTTTGCCGCCATCACCTGCGGGCTCATCGTCGGTGCCTTCGCCGAGCGGATGAAGTTCTCTGCCGTGCTGCTGTTCGCCGTGATCTGGTTCACCTTCGCCTACATTCCGATGGCGCACATGGTGTGGTATTGGGCCGGTCCGGATGCCTACACGGATGCCGCCGCCGCCGAGGCTGCCGGTGCCACCGCAGGCTATCTGTTCCAGCACGGCGCCCTCGATTTCGCCGGCGGCACTGTGGTGCACATCAACGCGGCGGTCGCCGGTCTGGTCGGTGCCTTCATGGTGGGCAAGCGGGTTGGCTACGGTCGTGATCCCATGGCCCCTCACAGCCTGACCATGACCATGATAGGGGCCGCCCTGCTCTGGTTCGGCTGGTTCGGCTTCAACGCCGGCTCCGCGCTGGAAGCCAACGGCACGGCCGCCCTGGCCTTCGTCAACACCTGGCTGGCGCCGGCGGGTGCGGCGCTCTCCTGGACCTTGGCCGAATGGGTGATGAAGGGTCGTCCCTCCCTGCTGGGCGCCGTGTCCGGTGCCGTGGCGGGCCTGGTGGCCATCACTCCTGCCGCCGGTTTCGTCGGTGTCGGTGGTGCCCTCATCATAGGTCTGCTGAGCGGTGTGGCCGGTCTGTGGGGGGTGCATGGTCTCAAGCGCCTGCTGGGGGCCGATGACAGCCTAGATGTGTTCGGCCTGCACGGGGTGTGCGGTATCCTGGGGGCCGTGCTGACCGGGGTGTTCGCCAGCCCGGATCTGGGTGGCACCGGGGTGTGGGACTATGTGACCAACCAGGTGGCCGAGGGCTACTCCATCCTGACCCAGGTGAAGATCCAGGTCATAGGTGTGCTGGTGACGGTGGCATGGACTGCCCTGGTCTCCGCCGTGGCCTACAAGCTGGTGGATCTGCTGATTGGCCTGCGGGTCAAGGAAGATGCCGAGCGCGAAGGGCTGGATGTCACCAGCCATGGGGAGAAAGCCTACAGCCTGTGATCCCCTCAGGCGCCCGTTGACCACCTGCCGCCGGCCTTGTCCGGCGGTTTTTTTATGGCGCCCCATGAGGCGCCCCCCATCCAGCGCTCCCTGATCCAGCCTGCCGTTATTTCCTTCCAGGGATGTTTTATGCCTGCAATTTGGCCGGATCTCCGCTAAACTCTGCCACCCTTTATTTGGGGTAGCCGGGTCAGCCCTGCTTCCACCCTTTCTTCTATGCCTTCGGAGCCGCTCATGCCGTTAGTGGGACACCAACATCAGATCGATATTCAGGAACTGACCGACAAGGGGGATGGCAAGGGTCGCCTGTTCGATCGCCCCCTGTTTGTCGAGGGTCTGCTGCCCGGTGAGCAGGCGCTGGTCGAGTTGACCGAGGTCAAGCCGAACTACCTGCACGGCAAGCTGGTCGAGCTGACCCAGCCGTCCGCCGACAGGGTTGCCGATTTCTGCCCCAACACCGAGTGCGGCGGCTGCCAGGTGCGCCCGCTGGCCTATCCGGCCCAGCTCAAGCTGAAACAATCCCTGGTGCAGAGCGCGCTGGAGCAGGTCGGGCTGGGTGAGACCCAGGTCAACCCCATCCTCGGCATGGACAGCCCCTTCGCCTACCGCAACAAGGCGCAGTACGCCGTGCGTGGCAGCGAGGCCGGCGCCGAGATCGGCTTCTATCGCAAGCACTCCCACGATCTCATCACCGCCGACGACTGCGCGGTGCAGGACTCCCTGCACGTGGAGCTCAATGCCCGGGTGCGCGGCTGGATGCGCGAGCACGACATCGCCGCCTATGACGAGGTGGCTCACACCGGCTGCGTACGCAACCTGATGACCCGCAAGGGCTTCAAGAGCGGCGAGCTGATGGTGGTGCTGGTGACCCTGGGTGAGACGCTGCCCTTCGAGGCCGAACTGCTGGCGGCCCTGAGGGATCTGCCCATCACTACCCTGGTGCAGAACATCAATGACGAGCGCACCAACCGCATCCTGGGAACGAGCAACCGCGTGCTGCTGGGGGAAGGGGTGATCCGCGACAAGATCCACGAGCTCGCGTTCGAGATCTCGCCCCTCTCCTTCTTCCAGAACAACCCGAGCCAGACCGATGTGCTCTACTCCAAGGCGCTGGAATACAGCGAGCTGACCGGCAACGAGACGGTGTTCGACATCTATTGCGGCATCGGCACCATCTCCCTGTTCTTGGCTGGCAAGGCCGCCAAGGTGGTGGGCATAGAGTCGGTGGAGAGCGCCATCAGCGACGCCCGCCGCAACGCCGCCCTGAACGGCATAGAGCACACCGAATTCCACGTGGGCAAGGCCGAGCAGCTGATGCCCGAGCTGCACGCCCAGGGCGTGACCGCCGATGTGGTGGTGATGGATCCGCCCCGCAAGGGTTGTGACAAGGCGGTGCTGCAGACCCTGGTCGCCATGGCGCCGCGCCGTCTGGTCTATGTCTCCTGCAACCCCCAGACCCTGGCCCGGGATCTCGCCTGGCTGGTCAAGCAGGGCTTCGTGCTGGACGAGGTGCAGCCGGTGGACATGTTCCCGCACTCCATGCACGTGGAAGCGGTCGCCCGTCTAAGCCTGCCGGCGCAAGGCTGAGCGGGCTGCCCGCCAAGGAATCAATGGCATTAGCCAGATGGCCCTGATAAAAACGACTCCAAATGGAGTCGTTTTTTTATGGCCGTAGACCGGCATGACAACCAGGCAGGGAGAGCGGGGTGATGATTCGTTTGGCGGACGTGGAGGATGCGGCGGCGCTGGATCACTTCTTTGGGCAGCTGGATCGGGAGACCCGCTTCATGCTTTATGAGGCGGGGGAGCGCCCCTCAAATATCGAGGGGCAGCGCCAGCGGCTCGAGGCCATGGCAGCGGTCCCCAATCAGGCCATGTGGCTGCTGGTGCTGGCCGAAGAGGTGCAGGGGTTTGCCGTGCTCATCGGTGGCGGCCTGGCGCGCAATCGCCACTGCGCCCTGGTGGTGATGGGATTGCGGTCGAGTGCGCGCGGCCAGGGCTGGGGCGAGCGGCTGCTGCGTACCCTGATCTCGAGTGCACCCGAGTGCGGCATCAGCAGACTGGAGCTGGGGGTGATGGCCCATAACGAGGTGGCTCATTCACTTTATCGCAAGTGCGGTTTTCTGGATGAGGGGCTGCGGCGGCAGGCGTATCGGCTGGACGAGGGCTATGTCGACGAGATCAGCATGGGGCTGCTGTTGCCGTTCACGGCCCCATGACGCCGCTGGGCCCGTGAGGCTGGTTCGGCGCGCACGATTGGGGCAGGCTGTAGCGGGAGAATAATAGAGACGAGGAGGGCCCATGAAGGGGATATTGCTGCGTTGGCTGGCTCGCTACGATGCCTGGTGCCAGGAGTGGGGACTCACCCCGGAGAACCGGCGCTGTTGCGCGCCGGTGCGTCATGATGAGGACGAGAAAGCCTCAGGCAAGGGCGAGGACGGCCTCACTGAAAATTGCGCGTCACGGCGCCGTTGACACTGTTGTAGTCGAAAGAGAGCCCTTCAGGGTAGGCCGGGAAGCGGCCAACGGAGTCGCGCAGGGTATAGCGGCAGTTGCTGTGTTCTAGGCCTCCTGCCTCTGTTTGATCGTATGCAGGGATGAGTTGCGAAATATAATCTGGTTCGGCACCTGTTTTATCTTCATCCGCCACTGTTTGTTCTGTATCGAGTAGTCCGGTGAAGAGAAGCTCGCAGTCTGCTCTGCTGTTGACAGATATTTCATTGCTTTTTCCGCCAGGGAAAATGGTGTCAATCCCCATACCAGGTCGATTTTCATCGGTCCCTACTGGCCAGCCATAGTGGTTGATGTCGAGATCCTGCTTGCCCATGCCGCTAAAGTTATAGAGTGCCAGCGGCTCCCCCTTCACCTTGACCGCCCAGCCCGCATGGGCGAGCTGCACGGCGCTGGCAAAGCTGCCCGCGGTCGCCGAGACGCTGCTCTTGAGGGCATCGTCCTGGATGTTGATGAAGCGGGGCAGGGCGGTGACGGCGAGTATGGCCAGCACGACGATGACCAGCACCAGTTCTAGCAGGGTAAAGCCGTGGGAAAGGTGTTTTGGCATGGAATCAACCCATTGAGTACGACAAACAGGTAAGCGCGACATGGAACTGATAGACACCCACTGCCACCTGGATTTTCCGGTGTTCGATGACGATCGGGAGGCATTGCTGGCCCAGTGGCGCCAGCTGGGGGTGGGGGAGTATATCATCCCCGCCGTGGGAGAGGAAAACTGGGGGCGGGTGATGGCGCTGGCCGAGCGCCATCACGGCATTCGCTATGGTCTGGGGGTGCATCCCTGGTATGTGGGGGCCCAGACGGAGGGGGCGCTGGCAAGGCTGGAGGCCCTGCTGGCGGGCAAACCCCGGGGGCTGGTGGCCATCGGCGAATGCGGGCTGGACTTGCGCACCCAGGTGCCCCAGGAGGGGCAGCTTGAACTGTTCGAGGCGCAGGTGAGGCTGGCCATGGCCCATGATCTGCCTCTCATCGTCCACTCGGTGCGGGCCAACGACACTGTCGCCAAGATCCTGCGGCGCTTCAAACCGGCGAGGGGGGGAGTCATCCACGCCTTCAGCGGCTCCCTGCATCAGGCCGAGGCATTCTGGCAACTGGGTTTCAGGCTGGGGATCGGGGGGGTCATCAGCTATGAGCGGGCCAACAAGACCCGGGAGGCGATCCGCGCCATGCCGCTGGAGGCCTTGTTGCTGGAAACCGACGCCCCGGACATGCCGCTTCAGGGCCAGCAGGGGGAGATCAACACCCCGGCCAGCCTGCCGACAATAGCCCGGTTGCTGGCGCAATTACGGCAGCAACCGCTGGGGGATGTTATTTCGGTGTTACATGAATCCACTCTGCGGCTTTTCCCGCGGGCGACCATGGATTTAACAGCCAATTAACGACCGATGCCGGTGTGATAAAAAACAGGACCCATAAAAATCGTTTGCGGTCTAATTAAACGACGTTCAGCCCATTTCAGGCTTATAAAATGTGACCAGTATTCTATTTTGTCGCACCGTAATTAGTATAATGCGCACCCTTGATTAGCGGCTTTCATACACAAAACGTTAACAAGCTGGCAGGTGCTACTAAAGAGGAAGTGTTAATAATGAATCTGATAATGGGTCTGGTGGGGATGGCGACGCTCATCCTTATCGCTGTGCTGTTCTCCAGCAATCGCAAGGCAATCAAAATTCGTACCGTGGGCGGTGCCTTTGCCATTCAGGCAGGCCTGGGTGCCTTCGTGCTGTATGTCCCGGTTGGTCGGGATATTCTGGTGAGCGTGTCCGACGCCGTCTCCAGCGTCATCGGTTATGGTCAGAACGGCATCGAATTCCTGTTCGGTGGTCTGGTCAGCAACAAGATGTTCGAAGTGTTCGGTGGCGGTGGTTTCATCTTCGCCTTCCGCGTCCTGCCCGTCATCATCTTCTTCTCTTCCCTGATCGCGGTTCTTTATTACCTCGGCATCATGCAGTGGGTGATCAAGCTGCTGGGTGGTGGTCTGCAGAAGGTGCTGGGTACCTCCCGTACCGAATCCCTGTCTGCCACTGCCAACATCTTCGTCGGCCAGACTGAAGCCCCGCTGGTGGTGCGTCCCTTCATCTCCAAGATGACCGACTCCGAGCTGTTCGCCGTCATGTGTGGTGGCCTGGCCTCCGTTGCCGGCTCCGTGCTGGCCGGTTACGCCTCCATGGGCGTCAAGATGGAATACCTGATCGCCGCCTCCTTCATGGCTGCCCCGGGTGGTCTGCTGTTCGCCAAGCTGCTGGTACCGGAAACCGAGACCCCGAGCTACGACGAGAACTCCGCCGATGGCGATCTGGACGACAAGCCTGCCAACGTGATCGACGCCGCCGCTGCCGGTGCCTCCGCCGGTCTGCAACTGGCCCTGAACGTGGGTGCCATGCTGCTGGCCTTCATCGGCCTCATCGCCATGATCAACGGCATCTTCTCCGGCGTGGGTGGCTGGTTCGGCATGCCTGAGCTCTCCTTGGAGCTGCTGCTGGGCTGGCTGTTCTCCCCGCTGGCCTTCCTGATCGGTGTGCCCTGGAGCGAAGCGGTCGTGGCCGGTTCCTTCATCGGTCAGAAGCTGGTGGTGAACGAGTTCGTGGCTTACCTGAACTTCGCCCCCTACCTGAAGGATGAAGTGCTGATCAACGGCGTGGCCATGTCCGACCACACCAAGGCCATCATCTCCTTCGCCCTGTGCGGCTTCGCCAACCTGTCCTCCGTTGCCATCCTGCTGGGTGGTCTGGGCTCCATGGCACCGAACCGTCGCGGCACCATCGCCAAGTTCGGCCTGAAGGCCGTGCTGGCCGGCTCTCTGTCCAACCTGATGTCTGCCACCATCGCAGGCTTCTTCCTGGCACTGACAGCCATGTAATGCTTGTCTGACAGACAAGTTGAAACGAGCGCCACAGCGAAAAGCTGTGGCGTTCTCGTTTGGGGCGGTGACAACCGTTTTCCTTTCTAGACTAATAATAAAATGAGTCAAATCGGAGGTTTTATGAATGAAGTGCTACTGGCGATTGCTGCCGGCTTTATCGTTGGCGTGTTGTTTTCTTTCCTCAAGTTGCCGATCCCGGCACCTCCCGTACTGTCCGGGGTAATGGGGATTGTGGGGGTCTATCTGGGGGGGATTGCCTACTCCTGGATCCTGACCCGCTTCTTCTCTTAAGCACCTTCCAGTGCTGGATTTGCCGGGTGTGAGGTACCTCTGAAATTGGCAAATCCGGCTTGCAAACACGGGGTATCTCGGCTGAAATAGGCGATGCCAGCAGGGTGCTGGCATTGACTAATGCCCACATGAGGTGGGTGTTGGCGGTCAAATGGAATTGATTGGGAAGTCGGGTCTGCGGTTGTCGGCCTTTCTCAAGTCTTCATGGAACCAAGTCCGCACTTTTGTAAGAAAGTGACAGGGCTCTTGCCTTATTTGCAGCCGTATTGCCTGTGCATTTGCGCTGTAATTCCATATCCCGTTCGTCCGGGATCTCTCCTCGCCGATCCTGCGTGTTCGGTGGTGGCGGATCGTGGGTGGGGGGACTTATCAAGACTTTGGAGACATAGCATGACTGATCTGAAACTGGCCGCCCAACGCGCCCTGAACCTGATGGACCTGACCACCCTGAACGATGACGACACCGATCAGAAGGTCATCGACCTGTGCCGCAAGGCCAAGTCCCCGGCCGGCCTCACCGCCGCCGTCTGCATCTATCCCCGTTTCATCCCCATCGCTCGCAAGACCCTGCGCGAGATCGGCGCCGCCGACGTGCGCATCGCCACCGTGACCAACTTCCCTCACGGCAACGACGACATCGAGATCGCCGTGGCCGAGACCCGCGCCGCGGTCGCCTACGGTGCCGATGAAGTGGACGTGGTGTTCCCGTACCGCGCCTTCATGGCAGGCAATGAACAGGTCGGCTTCGATCTGGTCAAAGCTTGTAAGGAAGCCTGTGGCGACAAGGCGCTGCTGAAAGTGATCATCGAAACCGGCGAGTTGAAGGAAGAGGCGCTGATCCGTCGCGCCTCCGAGATCTCCATCGACGCCGGTGCCGACTTCATCAAGACCTCCACCGGCAAGGTGCCGGTCAATGCGACCCCGGAAGCGGCCCGCATCATGATGGAAGTGATCAAGGCCAAGAACCCGAAAGTCGGCTTCAAGCCTGCTGGTGGCGTGAAAGACGCAGCCGTTGCCGGCCAGTACCTGGCCATGGCCGAAGAGATCCTGGGCAAGGAGTGGGTCTCCCCGCGCACCTTCCGCTTCGGTGCCTCCAGCCTGCTGGCCAGCCTGCTGGCGACCCTGGGCCACGGCGACAAGCCCGCCAATACCAGCGGTTACTAAGCGGTGACAGGGGGCGGTGCGCCGCCCCCTCTTCGGATCCTGTTCGGTCTGTGTTCGTGCAAGGCGCACGGAGGGAATGAAAGATGTTTTTGCCTCAAGAAATTATTCGCAAGAAGCGCAACGGTGAAGCGCTCAGTACCCAAGAGATTCAATTCTTCGTCCAGGGCATTACCAACAACACCATAGGCGAAGGGCAGATAGCGGCGCTGGCCATGGCGGTCTACTTCAAGGACATGACCATGGATGAGCGGGTCGCCCTGACCTGCGCCATGCGCGACTCCGGCATGGTGCTGACCTGGGACCACCTCAATCTGGGTGGCCCCATCGTCGACAAGCACTCCACCGGCGGTGTGGGTGACGTGGTCTCCCTGATGCTGGGCCCCATGGTCGCCGCCTGCGGCGGCTTCGTGCCCATGATCTCCGGCCGTGGCCTGGGCCATACCGGCGGTACCCTGGACAAGCTGGATGCCATTCCCGGCTACCAGACCTCGGTCGACAACGATCGCTTCCTGAAAGTGGTGAAAGAGGCGGGTGTCGCCATCATAGGCCAGACCGGCGATCTCGCTCCGGCCGACAAGCGTATCTATGCGGTACGTGACATCACCGCCACCGTCGAATCCATCGCCATGATCACCGGCTCCATCCTCTCCAAGAAGCTCGCCTCCGGGCTCGAAGCCCTGGTGATGGATGTGAAAGTGGGCTCAGGCGCCTTCATGCCGACGTTTGAAGCCTCCGAGGAGCTGGCCAGGAGCATAGTGGCCGTGGCCAACGGTGCCGGCTGCCGCACCTCGGCGCTCTTGACCGACATGAACCAGGTGCTGGCCTCCAGTGCCGGCAACGGGGTCGAAGTGCGCGAGGCGGTACGCTACCTGACCGGTGAGTATCGCAACCCGCGCATCCACGAAGTGACCCTGGCCCTGTGTGCCGAGATGCTGATCTCCGCGGGCCTCGCCAGCAACGAGCAGGACGCCCGTGCCAAGCTGCAGGCGGTGCTGGACAACGGCAAGGCCGCCGAGATCTTCGGTCGCATGGTGACCGGCCTCGGTGGTCCGAGCGACTTCATGGAGCGTTACGATGCTTACCTGCCCAAGGCCGCCATAGTGCGCCCCGTGTATGCGGCGCAGAGCGGTTTCGTGACCGCCATGGATACCCGCGAACTGGGCCTGGCCGTGGTCGCCATGGGCGGTGGTCGCCGCGCCGCCGGGGACAAACTCGATTATGCGGTCGGTCTGACCGACTTTATCCGCCTGGGGCAGAGCGTCGAGGCTGACAAGCCGCTCGCGCTGATCCACGCTCAGACAGAAGCTCAATTTGCCGAGGCCGCCCGCATGGTGCAGGCAGCCGTCAAGATCGGTGACACTCAACCCCAGGCACTGCCCGAGGTTTACCGTCGCATCGGTCTGGCCGATTTGTAACAAGGGGAAGACCCATGAAACGTACCTTTATTCTGATGATGGACTCCTTCGGTATTGGCGCTGCCGCCGATGCCGAGAAGTTCGGAGATGTGGGCGCCAACACCCTTGGCCATATCGCCAAGGCCTGCGCCGCCGGTGAGATTGAAGGCCGTGGCGCCCTCAACCTGCCCAACCTTAACAAGCTGGGCCTGGGCCACGCGGGGGAGCAGGCTTCCGGCTACTTCCCGGCTGGCTTGAAGAAAGATATCGAGGTAGTCGGTGCCTACGGCTTCGCCCAGGAGCTCTCCTCCGGCAAGGACACCCCGTCCGGCCACTGGGAGATCGCCGGTGTGCCCGTGCTGTTCGAGTGGGGTTACTTCCACGATCACCACAAAAGCTTCCCGCAGGAGCTGCTGGACGCCATCGTCGAGAAGGCGGGTCTGCCGGGTTACCTCGGCAACTGCCACGCCTCCGGCACCCAGGTGCTGGATGACTTGGGCGAAGAGCACATGCGTACCGGCAAGCCCATTCTCTACACCTCTGCCGACTCCGTGTTCCAGATCGCCTGCCACGAAGAGACCTATGGCCTCGAGAAGCTCTATGAACTGTGCCACATAGTGCGCGAGCTGCTGGAGCCCTACAACATAGGCCGCGTCATCGCGCGTCCGTTCGTGGGCAGCGGCAAGGGCAACTTCAAGCGCACCGGCAACCGTCACGACTACTCGGTGCTGCCGCCGGCGCCGACCGTGCTGGACTACATGAAGGATGCGGGGGGCCAGGTGGTCTCCATCGGCAAGATCGCCGACATCTATGCCCAGCAGGGCATCACCAAGCAGGTGAAGGGCACGGGCCTGACCGAGCTGTGGGACAGAACCCTGGAAGAGGTGAAAGCGGCCGGTGACAACACCATCGTCTTCACCAACTTCGTGGACTTCGACTCCTCCTACGGCCACCGCCGTGACGTCAAGGGCTACGCCGATGCGCTTGAGTATTTCGACTCCCGCCTGCCGGAGCTGTTCGAGATACTGCAAGATGGCGACGTGGTGGTGCTGACCGCCGACCACGGTTGCGATCCGACCTGGAGCGGTACCGACCACACCCGTGAATACATCCCGGTGCTGTTCTACGGCAAGCCGGTCAAGGCGGGCTCCGTCGGCCGTCGCGAGACCTTCGCCGACATCGGCCAGAGCATAGCGGCCTACCACGGTCTGCCCAAGCTGCAATACGGCACCAGCTTCCTCTGATGCCCAGGGCAGGGCGGCATCTCAGGTGCGCTCTGCCCGGTTGCAGCAGGGTCTCTGCTTTTTGTAACTGACCCGCCTGCCACTCAGGTGGCGGGCAATTTTATAAAACAATAAAACTCAACCTAGTGTGAAGGAATCAAGAGAATGGCAACTCCTCATATCAATGCAAAAGATGGCGCCTTTGCTGACACAGTGCTGATGCCGGGCGACCCCCTGCGTGCCAAGTACATCGCCGAGACCTTCCTGGAGAACGTCGAGCAGGTGTGCGACGTGCGCAGCATGCTCGGCTTCACCGGTACCTACAAGGGCCGTCGCATCTCCGTCATGGGCCACGGCATGGGCATCCCGTCCTGCTCCATCTATGCCAAGGAGCTGATCACCGACTACGGCGTGAAGACCCTGATCCGCGTGGGCTCCTGCGGTGCCGTGCGTGAAGACGTGAAACTGCGTGACGTGGTGATCGGCATGGGTGCCTGCACCGACTCCAAGGTCAACCGTCTGCGCTTCAAGGATCACGACTTCGCCGCCATCGCCGACTTCGACCTGGTTGCCAATGCGGTGCAGGCCGCCAAGAACAAGGGCACCCCGGTGCGCGTGGGCAACATCTTCTCCGCCGACCTGTTCTACACCCCGGACCCCTCCATGTTCGACGTCATGGAAAAATACGGCATCCTGGGTGTCGAGATGGAAGCCGCCGGCATCTACGGCGTGGCCGCAGAGTACGGTGCCCGTGCCCTGACCATCTGCACCGTTTCCGATCACATCCGTACCGGCGAGCAGACCACCTCCGAAGAGCGTCAGCTGACCTTCAACGACATGATCGAAATCGCACTGGACTCCGTGCTGCTGGGCGACTGATCCCGCGGCTTCGACTCCATGCAAAACGGCGACCCTGGGTCGCCGTTTTTTTATGCCTCATTTGGGGAATCAGCCCGGAAGGCCCGCTGTGCCGTCTATCCTTTCTGGCCGCCAACCACGAGTTCAACGCCATGAAACGAAAGCATATTCTGACTCAGCGGCGCTTCATTCTGATGCCGAACATCGCGTGGACCGCCTGGCCCGCATCACCTCCTGCGATCTCAATCACGCCGCTCTCGGCCCATGCTATTCGCCAGGATCCTGCGGTGGATAAAGAGCCCTAATCGCCCTCTTCGCTCACCACCAGCGACCAGCTCGCATCGGGATCGAACAGCTGGATCGCCTCGACGGCCGTTGCGGTTTCGGCCCCTAGATCCTTTTGATAAACCCGCCCCTCGTGATTCACCATGAAGGTCATCACCCCGCTGTTGGCATAATCGGCTGGCCAGGCGATCAGGGCGACACCGTCTCTTAATTGTCCTTCGACAAAGTACTCTTTACTCCCTCCATTGGCCGCAGCCCCCTGGGCATACAGGATGCGGTAGTAGTAGCCATGATAGGGGGTGCGTTGACCGACCACGGCCTTGTAACCCTCTGCGGCGGCACTGACGACCTCCTCTCCGGCCGGGCTTGCTGGCTCCCCCTCGCTTACGGGCCAATAGAGTCCATTTTGTTGGCCTGCATCACTGCGCAGTTTTGCCGCAAAGAGTCCCGCGGATTCGCCATCATGCCCCATGGCGGCGTACTCTATCTGTGCGTCGATAAAGCCACGGCACACCGCAATCGCCCCCAACTCATTCCGACCGATGCGGCGATAGACGATCTCTTTGGCCCCTGCGGCGCCATCGAGATACCACTTGCCATCTGTGGCCACGAGGGGGATGGGCAGTGGCCAATCCGACTCCCCCACGACCAGTATCATTTTATCCTTACCGTCGGCCACCAGTTGGTGCTTGCTCTTGAAGCTCGCGACGAAGGCGGTGCGATCATTGGCATCGGCCACCTCATCCCCCGAGGTGATGGCCTCCTCACTGTGTTCGCCGAGCAGCAGCGTCAGTGCGGTGACATCATTCCGCTCCAGGGCCGTGATCAGGGCCTGTACCGCCTCATCCGGGGTGGCGAAGGTGCGCTGTGCCATGGCGCTTGCGTCGCTGGCAACGGTCAGGGCCAGCATGGCCAACACCCATGAGGGAGCCCAGCTCCATTTCAACAAAGGCTTCATTATCGCGTACTCCGTCTGGGTTGAGTGGTGCGCCCGGCACGCCCGCTACTGGCCACACTCTCGCGCCCACGTTGGCTGGCGGCGCGCTCGGTTCTACCCGAATTATGTACCCCTTGGAAGGCACTCCTTGAGGTTGAGGCCGAGGCAACAGGTGCTCTGCGCGTCGCCGTCTGTGTTGCGCTCTTGCTGTGAGTGGCGCGTGGCTGGACATGGCCGCGATCACGCGCTCCCGCGGTCTGTGGCGTGATTTTCTGCCGCTTGACCTTGTCTCCCGCGTAGTCGCCCTGGCGCGGCGTGCGTTGGGCCACATTCGCCTCCCTGTTCGCCTGTCTGGCGTCGCGCGTCACCTTGGCATTGTCGCTGTCGGGTTGGCGGTTGGCGCCCGCATAACTCCCCTTCGGCGCGGTTGCGCGTGCCTCCCGGTTCACCTCGTTGACCGCGCGCGGTGCGCCGGCGTATGCGCCTTCAGGCTGGCGATTGGCCCCCGCATAAGTCCCCTTGGGTGCGGCATCTCGTCGGGCCGTTCCTGCCGCATTATTCAGCGGGCGTTGTTCCAGGGTCGCCAGCTCGGCACGCTGGGGGCGCGCCGCCGTGATGGGGCTATCGGCCTGGCGCAGGTAATTGTTGGGGCCGCGCTCAAACTTGTTGAAGTAATCGTCTCCCTCGGCGTTGATATAGATCTTGTTGTTAGAGCCCCGCTGATAGTTGACCGGACGGTTGTACCCATTGGCGGGACGAAAACCATTGCCATAGTTGGGGTTATAACGATAGGGAACATAACCGTCGGGATAACCCGATCCCCACCGCGGGTAATAGTAATCGCCCTCATCATCATCGTCGTTGAAGACCTCGTTGACCAACATGCCCGTACCAAAGGCGAGCAAGCCCGTCAAGACCATATCACCGCGGTCGTATTCATCCTCGTCATCATCATGTTCTACCACTGTCGTGGTGGTTGTCGCAGGCGCGGTCGTTGTCGTGCTTTCTGTGGTCACCGGCGCGGGAGCCGGCCCGGCGGCGGGCGCACTGTAGGCGGCGGTTGGGTCATATTGCGGGACATAAATGACGTCAGGGTTGGCAGGCGCAATGGTGACGATCTGCTGATTGTTCTGCTCATCCTTGGCCACTTTCATCTGCTCCGAGTCTTTCAGGTTGCCCACCTCCATCGCCTGTTGGCGCAGGCGCTGAACGGCGGCCAATACGCCCGGTTCATCGGCCAGGAAGGCACTGCCCAGCTCGGTCGTCCACTCCATCTTCAAGCACATCATGTCCATGACGGTCGGGAAGTGCATCAGCGACATGGTGGGCGGCGTAAAGCCCAGCGGCGCAATGGCGGCGGTCAGCTCTTTCCCTTTGAGATTGGGGTGGGCGACCAGCCAGTTGCCGGCATCGAGCACCTCTTGCGGATTGGTGGCGCTGGCCAGCACCTGGGCCAATACCACATCGGGGTAAAGGGCTATGGGCGCAAGCAGGGTCTCGAGCGCCTCTGGGGTATATTGCGATGCTTGTGTGTTAATCGGCTGAGGCTGCGCTTGCGGTGCGACCGCAGCGCTGGCTGTGCTGGAGGCTGCGCTGGGCTGGACACTTTGCGTGACGGGGGGGGGCTCCTCCTTGCAGGCAGCCAATACCGTGCCGAGGGCGATCACGGCCGCCAACGCGCTACGGCGAAATAGGGGGTGTTTCATGACCTTGTTTCCTTCTGCTGGAGTGGCTGATGCGCCTCTTGCCTGAAGATGTCCACAAACGTTGTATCTCATCGCATTCAATGCGGGCGTCTCATACCGAAAACATAAACCACGAATCGAGATCACACCCCAAACCGGCTGGAAAGGGGTGAAAAATTCGTTTGCTTCTGTTTCAAGCTACGCCTGAAGCCCTGGATGCCACCAACGTCAGGTGGGCAGAGCTGAGACGTTAAGGGCTATGAGATACCGCCTGCGGTGGTGCTCGAGATTCAATCAAGGCACTTGGGGATGGAAGAGATCGAGGAGCTGGCTGTCGATGCAGTGCAAATGGCTGGATAGGCTGGTCGAGGAACTACGGCATGAGGTGATCGTGGCGCGTTACTTCGTTATCGGACGCTTCAGCGGAGCCAAGCGTCGCGATGCCCTGTTCGATCAGAGACTCGAACGGCTGGGGGCAATAACAGGACCAAGGGGGGTTCGCGAGCGGCGCCTTATTCGATGCCGGGCGGCGGGGCGTTGTCGGCGGAGGTCTGGCTCTGCACCGATCTCTTCTTGTGCTTGCGCACCCGCATGTAGTTGCGGCGCACCCCGTAGGAGATGAGCAGGCCGGCCAGCAGCATCACCAGCAGCATCAGCCGCTGTTTCTCCTGACTCACCTTGAGGTGGGTGTCCTGCGCGGCGAGCAGCTGTTGCTCCTCCAGGGTGATCCTCAGGTAGCCCAGGGTCAGGTTCCCCTCCTGGATCTCCTGCACGAACTGGGTGCGCCCCTTGCCCTGCTCCGGCAGGGACTTGTTGTCGGTGCCGATGGGCAACAGGTTCTCGAGGGGAACGGCCTGATCCGACTGGGCGAGGGGGATGCCGCGGGCGTCGTAGAGGGTGACGTCGAGGATCTCGGGCTCGGCGGCCAGATCCTGGGCCAGGCGCTCCAGCTCGCTCTCCTTGTCCTCCTTGATCCAGCGTCGCATGTCCCGGGCGGCGTAGGCGACCAGCGCCTGGGCCCTGTCCCGCGCCGCGCTGTGCAAAGCGGCCTGGCTTGCTCCCTGCATGTGGATCATCAGCACCAGCACCCAGAGACCGAGCAGGATCCCCGCTGCCAGGCTGATAACTCGTTTGATGGGGAGATGACGCACAGCGCTGAGCCTCTTGGGGTGAATGGACAATGGTGGCGGGATCTTGGCGCTTGCCTGTACAAAAAGCAATACGCTACTCTGGGCCCGCATGATGAACCCCATGATCCCCAAGGAAGGCGTCTCTCTTATGTTGTTGTCCCAACTCCCCCGCTCCCCGCACGACTGGTCCCAGGCTCTGTGCGGTGCTCCCTGCTGGCAGCTCACCCCCGAGGCCCTGCTGCCTGCGGCCAGTGCCCATGACGGCGCCTGGCTGGTGCTGTTTGGCAAGGCGCTAGGTGCCCGCCACCTGACACAGGTGGCGACGCTGCTGGCAGACCATGAGGTCGAGGCCAGCCTCTATCCCGTGGGGGAGCAGGCCGGTGTGCCCCTGCTGCTGCTCGGCGCCAGCCGTTTCTCCCCCGAGCTGGTGCAAGCCCTCAAGGGGCAGGAGTGGGACATAGATGCCTGCCATCTCGCCACCTTGCCCACCCTGGCGCTCCCCGGGCTGCTGGTGATGGACATGGATTCCACCGCGATCCGGATCGAGTGCATCGACGAGATAGCCCGTCTGGCCGGGGTGGGTGAGCAGGTGGCGGCCGTGACGGCGGCGGCCATGCAGGGCAAGCTGGAGTTTGCCGACAGCCTGCGCAACCGGGTCGCCCTGCTGGAGGGTGCCCCTGTCGCCATCCTCGATGAGGTGGCGGCCGCCATGCCCTGGATGCCCGGCTTGCAGCTGATGGTAGACACCCTCAAGCAGGCGGGCTGGACAGTGGCGATCGCCTCCGGCGGCTTTACCCGTTTCGCCGGCGAACTGCAGCAGGCGCTGGGGCTGGACGCCATCTTCGCCAACGAGCTGGCGGTGGAGGGGGGCCTGCTGACCGGCCAGGTGAGCGGTCCCATAGTGGATGCCGCCGCCAAGGCCGAGGCGCTGCTGCAACTGGCGCGGGAGCATGGGATCCCCGCCGCCCAGACGGTGGCGGTCGGCGATGGCGCCAACGATCTCAAGATGATGGGGGTGGCCGGGCTTGGCATCGCCATCCACGCCAAGCCCCTGGTGCGGGCTCAGGCGGCCGCTACCCTCAATCACCATGATCTGGAAGGGGTGCTCTGCCTGCTCGGCGCGCTCGCCTGCCGCGACAGGCGCTGGAGTTGAAACCCGCTCAAGGAGGAGCAGAGAACAAGATGGAACTGTTGCAACAATCCCTGTTTGTCCCCTGTGGCGAACATCGGCTCCATGTGCGCCATATCCAGCCCGGTGTCGCCATCCATGCCGATCCCATCCTGATGGTGCACGGCGCCATCGAGAACGGGCGCATCTTCTACACCGAATCCGGCAAGGGGCTGGCCTGTTTTCTGGCGCGGCATGGTTATCAGGTGTACGTGGCCGATCTGCGCGGCCGGGGCCAGAGCACACCGGCCATCGCCGAGCGAGCCGGTCACGGCCAGCATGAGTTGATCACCGAGGATCTGCCCGCGCTGCAGCACTGGGTGGCGGCGCGCCATCCCGCGGCCAGGGTGCACTGGATGGCCCACTCCTGGGGCGGGGTCATCATGGCCTCGACCCTGGTGCGCTTCCCCGAGCTGGCGGATCAGATAGCGAGCCTGGTGTTCTTCGGCACCAAGCGGGGGGTCTCGGTGCAGAACCCCGAGCGCTGGCTGAAGGTGGACCTGATCTGGAACCGGCTGGCGCCCTGGCTGGCGCGTCGCCAGGGTTTTCTGGCTGCCCGCAAGTTGAAGATAGGGGCCGATGATGAGCCCTTGCGTTACCTGCAGGAGACCATTCCCTGGGTGAAATGCGGGCCCTGGCAGGACCCCCACGACGGCTTTGCCTATGACGAGGCCGCCGCCAGGGTGAGCTGGCCGCCACTCTGGATGATCTCGGCCAAGGCGGACAAGGTGCTGGGTCACCCCACGGACGTGCGTCGCTTCAGCGCCGAGATGGGGTCGGCGACCCGCCATACCCGCCTCGGTCGGGATAACGGCAACCGGCTCGATTACGATCACATCAACATGCTGACGGCGCCCCAGGCCCAGGAGGATCACTTCCCCGAGATCCTCGCCTGGCTGCTCAACCCCCAGGCGGCCTGAGCGCCCGCTGAAACGGGCAGCCATCTGCCCGCCTCCCGCCCCGGATGCCGACACCTGACGGGTGAGGGCACCCGGGGCCGGCCTCTTCCGGGTTACTTCGCCGGGGGCTTGATGCCGAGCCGGAACAGGGTGGCCTCAGTGGTATCGGTCAGCTCACCGACCCCCACCACGCTCCACAGCTCCTCCTCCAGCTGCTTGGCCTTGTGAATGGCGAACTTGGCGATGTAGTCCAGCTCCCCCGCGATGAAGCTGGTATCGGGGCGACCGGTGCGGGAGATACCGACCAGCACCGAATAGAACTCGCCCTGCTGCAGGGCCAGCTCGATGAAGCGGCGCTTCGCCTCCGGCGAGGAAAAGCTGCTGGCCAGGTGGCTGCGAAACAGGGGGGCGCCGCCCCGGGAGTGCAGGCTGGCGATGTAGACCTCCTCCTCCTCCGGCTTGTCTTCCCGCGCCAGGGTGCGCAATGGGTTGAGCAGCACTGTCTTGAGCAGGGCCCCCTGGAACAGGGGGTAGAGGTTCAGCTGCTTCTCCTGCCCGGCGCAGGCCTGCAGCAGGCCGGAGAGACTGCGCGGTCGGGGGGCCATGCCCACGGCGGCAGGCCTTGCGGCCGCCTTGAGCTTGTTGACATAGACCGGCGAGTTGAACAGGTGGTGGGTATAGAGGTTGCGCAGCGCCCGTGCCATGCCGCGGTAGCGCTTGTGCTCCCGGGTGGTCTTGAGCTTGTTCTGGTTGCTCTCTATCAGCAGGCTGAAGAACTGATGGCCGATGTGGCGCTGCGCCGTGCCCTCGATGCACAGATGCAGCACGGTACGGCTCAAATTGAGGCTGACCAGCCGATAGGGCAGGCGCTGCAAGTCCATGGTCTTGGCGAGCTCCTGCAACCTGGGCAGGGCGACGGTGACCGTCTCCCCCTTCTCCCCCTCGAATGCCTCCTCCAGCTCGATCTGCATGCCATGGGCCGAGATGTCTCGGGTCCAGCCGATCCAGGCGCGATCCTTGTGCCTGAGCACTATCGCCGTCTTGTGGACGTAGCGGGCCTCCTTGCGCAGTTGCACATAGTGCAGCGTCTCTATCTCGAAGGGGGCTGCCTGGGTGTCGTGGCCGAAGCGTTGCAAGGCGTTGGCGTTGGGCTGCTGGTTGTCGTAGTGGAATTCGCTGCGCTGGTGCTCCAGCCCTATCTCCTGCAGCAGGCCGACATAGCCTATCTGGCCGAGGCGTTCGCGCAGCAGCATGTCCTGCAGCTGATGCGACTCTCCCCGCTGGCTGTCGAGGTCGGCCTCATGCAGGGCACAGGCCTCCAGGCTGAACTTGTAGACGCGCCAGCTGGGACGACGGGCACCGACCTGGAAGAAGAGGGCGGTCAGGCCGCTCTGCTGCAACTCTTCGCGGGTGGCGGAGAAGAAGTAGAGGTGACTGCGCACCGAGTGGGTGAAGCTGTAGATCAGGGTCTCGCGCAGTCCCCCTTTGGCGGGCAACAGGGAGGGCATGCGCGCCGCCGTGAAGAGGCTGGCGAGCATGTCACGGTTCTTGGCGTCACGCCAGTACTCGAGGATGTGCTGGTTGTTCTCGGTGCGCAGGGCGATCTCGAGACCAGGGGCGTCGCCCTTGCCGAAGTAGAGCGGCATGCCGGTCATGCGTGGCAGGTAGAACTGCTCGTATCCCTTGATGATGGCGGCCGACAGCAGGTAGTCGACACTGACCCGATAGCGGCTGCGGTTGCGCTCGATGAAGTCGCGCAGGAACTCGTCGAAGGCGGGGTGCTCGCCGCATCGAACCAGCCGCAGCCAGAATTTCCCCTCTTTCTGCTCCTCTCCCAGGATCTGGTAGCTGATCGAGTCACGCAGCAGGGGGTGGGGGTTTTCCCGCTCCAGGCCGGTGAAGAAGACCTCGATGTGATCGCCGGTCTGGTAGTCGGGCAGATGGGGGACCGAGGCCCGGATCCCGCCCAGAGAGATGTCCGAGCTCTTGGCCTGCAGCTTCTCCCCGCTCGCCAGCTTGAGCACCATGGGGGAGCTGAAGTGCATCCGCTCCTCCTGCCGGCCGTAGTGGCTGGCGAAGGGGATGGCGTTGACGTCGAAGGGGCTGAACGGGCTGACGGGCAGGGAGAGGCTATCGCTGCGCCCCTGATTGAGCCTGTACCAGGCTTGCAGCGCCTCGTAGACCCCGAGGGTGTAGCTGTCCCGGTAGAGGTAGCACTGGGACTGGAACTGCTCGATGGCCTCGGCGGGCATGAAGTGGGTCACCCCTTCGAACTCGTGCACCTGGCAGAGGGCCCCCAGCTCGTTGCGCATGTCGATCACCCGCCGACAGGGGGTGCACTTGCGTTTGAGTTCCATCTTCAGCAGGAAGCGGCCGTTGGTATTCTCGTTTTGGGTCAGGCGGTTGAAGATCTCGTCGAAGTCCTTTTCCCGGAGCAGGGGGACAAGTTGTTCTATCAGGTGGAGTGGTTGTTCTGAATCCATGTATTCCTGCCGCGGAAAGTCACTTTTCCGATTCTGGGTTTGATCTGCCGGTCGCAAACCAGTATATCAAGCAGGAATTCATCCTGTCCCCGAGTTATCCATGGCCAAAAACAAAACCGCCTATGTTTGTTCCGAATGTGGCGCCGACTTCACCCGCTGGCAAGGTCAGTGCAGCGAGTGCAAGGAGTGGAACACCATCACCGAGGTCCGGCTGGGCGTCACTACCCCCGGCAAGAGTGCCCGCTACACAGGTTATGCCGGCGCCGTCGGCAGCCAGGTGCAGACCCTGGCCGAAGTGGCGACCACCGAGATCCCCCGTTTCAGTTCGGGCTTCAAGGAGCTGGATCGGGTGCTCGGCGGCGGTGTGGTGCCAGGCTCGGCCATCCTCATCGGCGGCAACCCGGGGGCGGGCAAATCGACCCTACTGCTGCAGACCATGTGCGGCCTGGCCCAGCGGATGAAGACTCTCTATGTGACCGGGGAGGAGTCCCTGCAACAGGTGGCGATGCGGGCCGGCCGGCTGGGCTTGCCCACCGACAAGCTGCGCATGCTGTCGGAGACCAGCGTGGAGCAGATCTGCATCATTGCCCAGCAGGAACAGCCGCAGATCATGGTCATCGACTCCATCCAGGTGATGCATGTGGCGGATGTGCAGTCATCCCCCGGCTCCGTCTCCCAGGTGCGCGAATCCGCGGCCCTGCTCACCCGCTACGCCAAGCAGAACCATGTCGCCATCTTCATGGTGGGCCATGTCACCAAGGACGGCACCCTGGCCGGCCCCAAGGTGCTGGAGCACTGCGTCGACTGCTCCGTGCTGCTGGACGGTGCCCACGACTCGCGTTTTAGGACCCTGCGCTCCCACAAGAACCGCTTCGGTGCGGTCAACGAGCTTGGCGTCTTCGCCATGACGGGGCAGGGGATGAAGGAGGTGAGCAACCCCTCCGCCATCTTCCTGAGTCGCGGCGAGGAGCAGGCCCCCGGCTCCATCGTCATGGTGATCTGGGAGGGGACGCGCCCCCTGCTGGTGGAGTTGCAGGCGCTGGTGGACTACTCCCAGGTGTCCAATCCGCGGCGGGTGGCGGTGGGCATGGATCACAACCGTCTCGCCATGCTGCTGGCGGTGCTGCACCGTCACGGCGGCTTGCAGATGGCGGATCAGGACGTCTTCATCAACGTGGTCGGCGGGGTCAAGGTCGAGGAGACCAGCGCGGATCTGGCGCTGCTGCTGGCCATGGTCTCCAGCTTCCGGGATCAGCCCCTGCCCAAGGATCTGGTGGTGTTCGGCGAGGTGGGGCTGTCTGGGGAGATCCGGCCCGTGCCCTCCGGCCAGGAGCGGTTGCAGGAGGCGGCCAAGCACGGTTTCCGCCGCGCCATAGTGCCTCATGCCAACGCCCCCAAGCACCCCATCGAGGGGATGGAAGTGGTGCCGGTGAAGAAGCTGTCCGATGCCCTCGAGGCGTTGTAACCACCTAAAAGAGAAACAAAAAGGAGCCGGTCAGGCTCCTTCTTCATTGCGGGCGGGTCAGGAGGGGGGATTGTGTTCCCTGTGCTCTTGCAGCAACTGCTCCAGCTCGCGATACAGCAACTGCTCTTCACCTATGTTCAGCTCCATCATCCGCTTGAGGTGGGTGGCGCTGTCGATGTCGATGTGGTGGCAGTAGAACCCCAGCTTCTTGCTGGCTTCGTGGGTCAGTTCGACCTGCATCTTGATCTCGATGTCACTGCCGCCCAGCATGAAGCAGATCTCGTACTCCTTGTCGTCGCTGCCGACCCAATCCTCGGGTCTGAGCAGCAGGGCTCCCTGCAGGGAGACATCCACCAGCTGGGTACGCCACTGGTGCACCCCCTGGGTCAGCTTGGCGGCGGTCAAATAGAAGATTCGGGTAAAGTGGCGGCGCTCGGCCATGTTCATCTCCGGTCTGCGTGGGAGCACAGTGCTAACCATCCATGCCACAGAGTGTAATGTAGCCGGCGCATCAGGATGTTGAACTGGCTCCGATATTGAACATCAGACCTGCTGGCGACTAAGGGATTCGACCACCTGAAGCGCCTTGACCAGCCTGTCCTCCTGCTTGAATCTGTCCTCCAGCACGGGACCCAGCTGATTCAGATCCTCATCGAGCTGCAACAGCTGGGCCTCGTCGGCATTGCTGTATTTGTCGTTGAACTCCAGGGCAAACTCGGTGCAGGCACGGATATGGGGATAGATGCGTTTGGCCAGTTCCAGCTTGTCACCGCTGGCTTGCTCGAAGGCGGTGACCACGTGGTTGTAGATCTCGAAATGACCGGCGCTGACGTAGTCGACCAGTTGCTCGCAGAAGCGTTGCAGTTCGACATGACCGGGAAGGGAGCGTTGCTTGGACTTGGTGGGCATGAGCCCGGCCAGTCGCATGTACTCGACCAGCAATGCCTGCCTGGCATCCAGCCAGTCATCGATTGCCCTGTGCTTGCCTGCCAACGCGCGCTTGGTTTGTTCCAGTTCAGTTAACATAGTCCCTCCATGGGCATGGCATGAAGCGCGATGGCTGCAGGCCTTCGGTCATTCTCAGCGACTGACGACACTCCTATAACTAGGGAAAATCCTGTTGACCGTCAATAGGAGTGTGGGGATATTGTTACATCAGGCGGGGGTTTGCATACAAGTCTCCGTCGGTTTCTGGTCCCGTGTCGCCTGTCAGGAGGACGCAGGGGCGAGATATGTGACTATTTCCGCAGATCTTGATGAAAACCCCAGCATTCAAGCCAATCCGGCTGATAAAGCCTTTGCCTGAGTGTTTTTTTTTGAATAGAGTGGCCCGGTGCTAAATGCCCGATCATAAAGGAAATGTTATGAACAAAGCTCAACTTGTCGATGCAATTGCCGCCAAAGCAGACCTGAGCAAAGCTCAGGCCAAAGTTGCTCTGGAAGAGATCATCAATGGTATTACCCAGAGCCTGAAAGAGGGCGATGCCGTTCAGTTGGTGGGTTTTGGTACCTTCAAGGTCAACCATCGCGCGGGCCGCACCGGTCGCAACCCGCAAACTGGCAAAGAGATCCAGATTGCAGCCGCCAATGTGCCGTCCTTTGTGGCAGGCAAGGCGCTGAAAGACGCCGTCAAGTAATCGCGTAAAGTAATCAAATGAAACCCGGCGCATGCCGGGTTTTTTCTTGCCATCTTCGTTAAAATTTGTTTCAGATACACTCAGGATATGGCATGCGCTGTAGTGAGGTGGATATGGAACAGAAGAATGCCATCCGGCAGGTGGCCGTGCCCTGGGCACCCTCCCGCCAACTTCCCCCCGGCCTGGTTGTGGCCGAACTGCATCAGGATATCTGGAGTGACAATCTGACGGTCGTGTTGGGGCGCGCCCGCAGCATAGACCTGCCGCCGCAGCCGCTGTGCCGGGTCAGTTTCCGCCATATCTTTGCCGTGAGGGTGATGGAAGATTGCGATCTGGCGGAAGGGCGGGACAGCCACGTCATCGAGGAGCAGATCCAGCTGATCACCCCGTCCCGTTTCGCCAGCTGGTTCCATCAGGAGTCCGATGGCCTGCACCTGGACGAGGACTTGCAGCACTATCGTATCTCGACCTGGGATTACTGCGCCGACGTGCTGACCTCCTCCCCTCCGGAATTGCAGTTTGTGGCGCTGGAGGAGTGAACGGGCGCCATCATCCAGATAAAAAAGCCGGAACATCGCTGTTCCGGCTTTTTCTTGCCTGAGTGGCTGGCGGGCTCAGCCGAGCAGCTGCTCCCTGTGCAGACCGAGCACTATCAGGAGCCCGAGCAGATAGAAGGCGCTGAGCTTGATGCCAAGGATGGCCAGCATGCCGGCACAGAGGCGAACCAGCGCCTTGTGCAGCCAGGAACCGGTGAAGCGATACATGTTTACTCCACCGACTCGGCACTGGCGAATTCCGGCACCTTGGCCATGGCGTCCAGCACCACCTGGATGCCAGCCCCGGGTTTGCAGGCGTTCTCGCTCAGGTGACGGCGCCAGGCGCGGGCCCCCTGCATGTTCTGGAACAGGCCCAGCATGTGGCGGGTCATGTGGGAGAGGTAGTTGCCCTTGGCCAGCTCCTGCTCCATGTAGGGCAGCATCATGCGCACCACCTCGTGGCGGCTCGGCACCTCGCCCCCCAGACCGAATACCCGGTTGTCGACCTCGGCCAGGATATAGGGGTTCTGGTACGCCTCGCGCCCCATCATGACCCCGTCCACCTGCTGCAGGTGCTCCAGGGTCTGCTCGAGGGAGTTGACCCCGCCGTTGATGGCGATGGTCAGCTCGGGATAGTCCTGCTTGACCCGGTAGACGCGCGGGTAGTCGAGCGGCGGGATCTCGCGGTTCTCCCGGGGGCTCAGGCCGCTCAGCCAGGCCTTGCGGGCGTGGACGATGAAGGTCTCGCAACCGGCATCGCGCACCTGCTCGATGAAGGCCTGCAAGAATTCGTAGGAGTCCTGATCATCGATGCCGATGCGGGTCTTCACCGTCACCGGAATGCCCACCACATCGCGCATCGCCTTGATGCAGTCGGCCACCAGGGCGGGCTCTCCCATCAGGCAGGCGCCGAAACGGCCGTTCTGGACGCGATCCGACGGGCAACCCACATTGAGGTTGATCTCGTCATAGCCGCGCTCCTCGGCCAGCCTGGCACAGCGGGCCAGGTCCGCCGGGTTGCTGCCACCCAGCTGCAGGGCGAGGGGGTGTTCCTGCTCGCTGTAACCCAGATAATCCCCTTTGCCATGGATGATGGCGCCCGTGGTCACCATCTCGGTATAGAGCAGGGTCTGGCGGGTCATCAGACGGTGGAAATAACGGCAATGCCGATCGGTCCAGTCCAGCATGGGGGCGATGGAGAAGCGCTGCGCCTGCATAAAAATCATCCGGGTTGGCAAAATAAGGGGCCGGATTCTACCACAAGGTGAGACAGCCTCAGAAAATGAATTTTGTCGCCTCGCACAGGGGGCCCTGTGATAGTATCCGGCTAATTGACAGGGTATCTGCGTGAACATGAATCAAGACCTACTTCTACAACGAGCGGAACGTCTCTGCGACCAGCGGGGGATCCGTTTCACCCCGACCCGGCGCCAGGTGTTCCGGCTGCTTGCCGCCCATGGCAATGCCATCAGCGCCTACGATCTGCTGGCCCAGTTGCAGCAGACCGAGGCACATGCCAAACCCCCCACCGTCTACCGGGCGCTCGATTTTCTGCTCGAGCAGGGGTTCGCCCACAAGGTGGAGTCGCTCAACGCCTTCATCTTCTGCTGCCACTTCGACCATGCCCATCCCATGCAGCTGCTGATCTGCGATCGCTGTAAGGAGGTGGTGGAGCTGCACGATCCCGCCATCGACAGCGCCTTTTCCGAGCAGGCTCGCCAGCATGGTTTTACTATTACCAACAAGACCATAGAGGCCCATGGTCAATGTGCTCGTTGCTCTGACACAGTAGGAAGTGAAGATGAAGGCTGATTTTGTAAACCCGTTCCTGCTCTCCCTGCTCAATGTGCTCTCCACCATGGCACAGCTGGAGCTCAAACCCGGCGCACCCAAGCGCAAGACGGACGAGCTGGCGCGGGGGGATGTCTCCGGTCTCATCGGCATGGTGGGTCCGCAGACCCGAGGGTCGCTCTCCATCAGCTTCGAGAAGGGGCTGGCGCTGGAGATCATGCGCCGCATGCTGGGGGAGGCACCGGCCACCATCAACGAAGAGGTGACCGACATGGTGGGCGAGATCACCAACATGGTGACCGGCGGCGCCAAGCGCATGCTGGGGGAGAAGGGCTATGAGTTCGACATGGCGACCCCCATCATAGTCTCCGGTCCCAACCACACCATCACCCACAGGGCTGACGGTGCCAAGATCATGATGCCGTTCGATTCCGAGTACGGCCGTGCCACCATAGAGATCTGCTTCGAGTAACCGCCATGTGGACGATGCTGAAATGGAGTGTCATCGGGGGAGTCGTGCTGCTTATCCTGTCGGATATCCAGATCAGCACCTCCCTCTACAAGTACGAAGACAACAGCGTGCAGATCAACTTCCCGCGCTGGCAGAGTGAGCAGCCCTGGGGCACCCTGCGCTGGCATGCCGGCCAGGTCGAGAGTCACTGGTACGGGCTGGCCGGCAAACCCAGGCCGGCATCCGTGCTCTGAGCACTAACCCGATTTGCCATGCAGCCGTTGCACAAACACAAATGAAAGAGGCCAGCGAAAGCTGGCCTCTTTTTCATGTCGTCGGGATGAGGATCAGGCGGCTTCGGCGGCCAGCTTGTCACCACCGCGCACCAGGGTGCCCAGGCCGCAGGCCAGCAGGGTGGGCAGCAACCAGGCCAGACCCTTGTCGAACAGCGGCAAGAAGGCGAACGCATCCATCTTCATGCCGGCAGCACCCAGACCGTCCAGGCAGCCGAACAGGAAGGCAACCAGCAGCACGGAGCGGAACACCAGGCGGGGACGCCCGAAGTAACCCTTCAGGAAGGTGACCAGCACCAGGGCCACGGCCACCGGATAGATGGCGACCAGCACCGGGATGGAGAGGCTGATGAGCTGGCTCAGGCCGACGTTGGCCACCACGGCGCAGACGACCCCCAGCAGCACCACCAGCTTCTGGTAGCTCACGCCGGTGAGGTTGTGGAAGAAGTCGGAGCAGGCGGAGATCAGGCCCACGGCGGTGGTGAAGCAGGCCAGGGTGATGATGGCTGCCAGGATGAACTGACCCGGCTGGCCGAACAGGCTCAGCACATAGGCGTTGACGATGGCGCCGCCATTGCTGACGTCGTTGGCGACACCGGCCGCGGTATTGCCCAGCTGGAACAGGGAGACATAGACCACGGACAGGCCGATGGCGGAGATGATGCCGGCGATGGCCAGGTACTTGAACTGGCTCTGGTAATCGTGGATGCCTTTCTTGCGCAGCAGATCGACGATCAGGGCGCCAAACATCAGGGACGCCAGGGTATCCATGGTGTTGTAGCCTTCCAGGATCCCTTTCACCAGGGGGCTGTTCTGGTAGTCGCCGGACGCGGCGGGCATGGTGCCCTGCGGTGCGACGAAGACGCCGACGGCCAGGGTCAGCAGCAGCAGCATCAGCACCGGGGTCAGGAATTTGCCGATGGCATCCATCAGCTTGCCCTGGTTGAGGGAGACCAGGATGGCGATCCCGAAGAAGACCACTGTGTAGGCGGCCAGGCCGGATTGACCCATGTCACCGAGGAAGGGCTTGAGGCCCATCTCGTAGGCCACCAGGCCGGTACGGGGGGCGGCGAAGGCCGGGCCTATGATGATGTAGATGGCGACAGCCAGCGCGGTGGCGACGCCTGTGGGCAGCAACTTGGTCATGCCGGCCCAGCCGTTGCCGGCCTTGGCGACGGCGAGAATGGTGATGAGGGGCAGGCCCACTGCGGTCACCAGGAAGCCCAGCATGGCCAGGGAGAGGTGCTCACCCGCCATGTAACCGGCCAGGGGCGGGAAGATGATGTTGCCTGCGCCCAGATAGAAGGCGAAGGTCATGAAGCCCAATCCGAGTACATCGGACAATGTGAGTGATTTCGTCAAGTTCAACCTCGTCTGTCTTGTAAACTATTGCTTGTTATAGTTTTTTATTGGTCAGTGACCGGCGTTGTTCAGGGGTAAAAAAAAGGAGCCCCGCTGCTTTTTTAATCGCCACCAGTGGTTTGAGCTGGTCTTGAGCGGGCGCTCGTTTGCTAGTCAGCATAATGATGTGAAAAAATAGTTCAAGGCGAAATTTACATCTTCAAATAGAAGGGGTGGGTTAGTTGGATGTATCTGTCGGAATAGCCTCCTGCAGTAGAATGGATCACAATTTCACCCTGCTCGCACCTGCTTAATCCTCTGCCAAGTAGCAATAAAACGCGATTTGCCTCTTTCCCCTCCCTGGTGATAACAGCTGTATAACAAAGGCTGTACAGATCATAATCTGCCGAGATGCATAAAATTTCATCAGCCATGGCGGTGGGCAGCACCAGCGCCAGCCGCCCATCCTGACTCAGCAGACGACGGCTTGCCGCCAGCAGTGCATGGGGATCGAGCGCGCCAGTGTGCCGGGCGAGCGCCCTGGCCGGATCGCTAAATACCTGACCTGCAACGAAATAGGGCGGGTTGGAGACGATGAGATCGTAAGGGGCCGCCCGATAATCCTGAATGGCGCCCTCTATGATGCTGACCCGGGCGGCCCAGGGGGAGGCCGCCACGTTGTCCCTGGCCTGCTCGGCTGCATTCTTATCCAGTTCCACCCCGTCGATCCGGCAGTCGTTCGTGCTGCGCTGGGCCAGCATCAGGGCGATGAGACCGGTGCCGGTGCCGATGTCGAGGATCCGGCGGGCGTTGTCGACCGGCGTCCAGGCGCCCAGCAGTATGCCGTCTGTGCCCACCTTCATGGCACAGCGGTCATGGTCGATGTGAAATTGTTTGAAGGTAAAACCGCTGCTACGCCCCATCTGACCCTCGTTGCTCGTCTGCCATGGCGAAAATGGTCGGCGATTATAGCGGCTAAGCCACAGTCGCCATAGGAGCCGGCGGCATAATCGCCTATAATCTGCCGTTTCCTTAATGACCGAGTATTGCCATGAGCCAGTCCTTTGATGATTTCGACCTGAATCCAGCCCTCAACCGGGCCTTGGCCGAGATGGGTTTCACCCGCCCCACCACCATTCAGCAGATGGTGCTGGAGCCAGCCCTGGACGGCCGCGATATTCTGGCATCCGCTCCGACCGGTACCGGCAAGACAGCCGCCTTCCTGCTGCCCGCCATGCAGCACCTGCTGGACTTCCCGCGTCGCAAGCCGGGCCCGTGCCGCATGCTGATCCTGACCCCGACCCGCGAGCTGGCGCTGCAGGTCAGTGCCCATGCCAGGGCGCTGGCGGCGCATACCCATCTCAGCATCGAGACCATCATCGGCGGCGTCAGCCATGAGGAGCAGTTGCCGGCCCTGACCAAGACCACCGACATCGTCGTGGCCACCCCGGGTCGCCTGCTGGAGTACATAGAGAAGGAAGAGTTCGAGAGCCACGACATCGAGGTGCTGGTGCTGGATGAAGCGGATCGCATGCTGGACATGGGCTTCATCAAGGATGTGAACCGCATAGTGGCAGAGGCCCGCTACCGCAAGCACACCATGCTCTTCTCCGCCACCCTGGAAGGGGCCGGTCTCGAGAAGTTCGCGAGCGAGATCCTCAACGATCCGGTGGAGCTGCATGCCGAGCCGCCCCGCAGCGAGCGCCGCCCCATCACCCAGTGGGTGCACCTGGCCGATGATGCCGCCCACAAACTGGCACTGCTGATCCACATTCTGAAGGATCCCCAGACCCAGAAGGCCATCGTCTTCGTCAAGACCCGCGAGCGGCTGGCGGAGCTCTCCGGTCAGTTGCAGGCCGCCGGCGTCCCCTGTGCCTGGATCCGTGGCGAGATGGAGCAGAGCAAGCGTATCGAATCGATCCGCAAGTTCCATGAAGGGGAGGTGCCCTTCCTCATCGCCACCGACGTGGCCGCCCGTGGCATCGACCTGCCCAACGTCAGCCACGTCATCAACTACGACATGCCCTACGGCACCGACGTCTACGTGCACCGTATCGGCCGGACCGGCCGCGCCGGCAACCGTGGCTGCGCCATCAGCCTGGTGGAAGCCCACGACATGGCCATGGTGGCCAAGATTGAGCGCTACACCGAGGAGCGTCTCAAGCGCCGGGTGATCGAGGAGCTGCGTCCGAGACACAAGGAGGCGCGGGTGCCGGTGAAGAAGAAAAAGCCGAAGGATGGCAAGAAGAAGAGCGCCAAGAAGAAAAAGAAGTAATGCCCCATCGACGCTGCAACGGCCATCCTCGGATGGCCGTTTTGCTGCCTGTCGCCCGGGCCCGTGCCGATGAGGTGAGAAGCGCGCAGAAAAAAGCCGACGCATGAACGTCGGCCAACAAAAAGTGCTTACAACAGAGGATTCATAGGTTCAGACCCGGGGATCCCGAACTTGGTTCCCTCCATTTGTAATTAATTTTCAGCGCGCTTGAACATCAGGGTGCGATCGTCGGACTCTTGTGGCACGAAATAGTAGCCAGCCTCATTGAACCCGGTCAGCTGGGTCACCTCGGTCAGCCTGTGCTTGATGATGTGGCGAGCCATCATGCCGCGGGCCTTCTTGGCGTAGAAGCTGATGATCTTGAACTGGCCGTTCTTCTCGTCCTTGAACACCGGCGTCACTATGCGGCCCTTCAGGGCCCCCGGGCGAACCGACTTGAAGTATTCGTCGGAGGCCAGATTGATCAGCACCTCGCTGCCCTGCGCGGCCAGCGCCTTGTTCAGGTGCTCCGTGATGATGTCGCCCCAGAACTGGTAGAGATCCTTGCCGCGCTCGTTGTCGAGGCGGATCCCCATCTCCAGCCGATAGGGCATCATCAGATCCAGCGGTCGCAACACCCCGTAGAGGCCGGAGAGCATGCGCAGGTGCTGTTGGGCGAAGTCTAGGTCCGCCTCGCTGAAATCCTCCACGGCCAGGCCGGTGTAGACGTCCCCCTTGAAGGCCAGCAGCGCCTGGCGGGCATTGCTCGGGGTGAAGTCCGGCTGCCACTGGGCAAAGCGGGCGGCGTTGAGCCCCGCCAGCTTGTCGCTGATCTTCATCAGGCTGGCGATCTGATCCGGGGTCAGCTGCCTCGCCCTGTGGATCAGCCGGGCGGAGTGATCCAGCAGCTCGGGCAGGGTGAAACGGGAGGTCACCAGCGGCGACTCGTAATCCAGCGTCTTTGCCGGGGAAACCACAATCAGCATAACTGTCCTTTACTAGCGGTGACGCACGCCCCTCATTCATCCAGGGTCACGTTGTCGAGTGTGCCTGCACCCAGCTGCTCGCGGCCCGACAGCTTGATCAGCAGTCGCAGGTCGTTGGCGGAGTCGGCATGGGCAAGGGCCTCACTGTAGCCAATTTGGCCGGCGCAGAACAGGGCGAACAGCGCCTGATCGAAGGTCTGCATGCCGAGCTCGCCGGATTTGGTCATCACCTCCTTGAGTCTGTGCACCTCTCCCTTGCGGACTATGTCGGTGATGAGCGGGGTGTTGAGCAGGATCTCGAAGGCGGCGACACGGCGCTGCCCGTGCAGGGAGGGCAGCAGTTGCTGGGCGACGATGGCGCGCAGGTTGAAGGAGAGATCGAACAGGAACTGGCGATGCTTCTCCTGCGGCACCAGGTGGAGGATGCGATCCAGCGCCTGGTTGGCATTGTTGGCGTGCAGGGTGGCGAGACAGAGGTGGCCCGTCTCGGCAAACTGGATGGCCAGCTCCATGGTCTCCTGGGTGCGGATCTCGCCGATGAGGATGACGTCCGGTGCCTGGCGCATGGAGTTCTTGAGGGCCACGTCGAAGGATTCGGTGTCGATTCCCACCTCCCGCTGGGTCACCAGGCAGCGCCCATGCTGGTGGACGAACTCCACCGGATCCTCCACCGTCAGTATGTGGCCGTCGCCGTGCTGGTTGCGGTAGCCGATCATGGCCGCCTGGGTGGTGGATTTGCCGGCCCCGGTGGCGCCGACGAACAGCACCAGGCCGCGCTTGGCCATGGCGACCTCCTGCAGTATGGGGGGCAGCGTCAGCTCCTCGAAGGTGGGAATGCGGGTCTCGATGCGGCGCAGCACCATGCCCGGCAGGTCCTGCTGCCAGAAGGCGCTGACCCGAAATCGCCCCAGCCCCTCGCGGTGGATGGCGTAGTTGGCCTCCCGGGTGCGCAGGTAGCGCTCGAAGTGCGCCTCGTCCAGGCTCTCCCTGACCAGGGCCAGCGCCGCCTGCTTGTCCAGCGGGCTCCCCCCGAGCGGCGCCAGGCGCCCGTTGACCTTGAGGGTGGGAGGGGCATCGACCGTGATGAAGAGATCCGAGCCCTTTTGTTCAACCAGTGCGGCGAGCAGAACATCCATGTTCATAGCGACTCCTTGGGTGTGAAAGTGTCTTAAATACTGTTGGGATCGGCCGCCTTGGCCCTGGCGTCCAGGGCGGCAACCACGCCCCGGTTGACCAGCTGCTTGAGGCTCTGATCCATGGTCTGCATGCCGTGGGTCATCCCGGTCTGGATGATGGAGTAGAGCTGGGCGACCTTGTCTTCCCGGATCAGGTTTCGCACCGCCGGGATCCCCAGCATGATCTCGTGGGCCGCCACCCGGCCGCCGCCGATCCGCTTGAGCAGGGTCTGGGAGATGACAGCCCGCAGGGACTCGGAGAGCATGGAGCGCACCATGTCCTTCTCCGAGCCGGGGAAGACGTCGATGATACGGTCTATGGTCTTGGCCGCCGACGAGGTGTGCAGGGTGCCGAACACCAGATGGCCCGTCTCCGCCGCCGTCATGGCGAGGCGTATGGTCTCCAGATCGCGCATTTCCCCCACCAGTATGATGTCCGGGTCTTCACGCAGGGCCGAGCGCAGGGCGTTGGCGAAACTCTTGGTATCGCGATGCACCTCGCGCTGGTTCACCAGGCAGCGCTTGTTCTCGTGCACGAACTCGATGGGATCCTCGATGGTGAGGATGTGGTGGTGGAAGTTGTCGTTGATGTAATCGACCATGGCCGCCAGGGTGGTGGACTTGCCCGAACCGGTCGGGCCCGTGACCAGCACCAGGCCGCGGGGAAACTCCGCTATCTTGCGAAACATCTCAGGCGCCCCCAGATCTTCCAGGGTCAGGACAGTGCTCGGTATGGTACGAAACACGGCGCCAGAGCCCCGCGCCTGCTGGAAGGCGTTGACCCGGAAGCGCGCCATGCCGGGCACCTCGAAGGAGAAGTCCACCTCGAAATTCTCCTCCAGCTCCTTGCGCTGGTGGTCGTTCATGATGTCGTAGATGAGGGCGTGTACTTCACGCTGATCCAGGGCGGGCAAATTGATCTTGCGAACCTCCCCATCAACCCTGATCATCGGGGGAACCCCGGCCGAGAGGTGTAGATCCGAGGCCTTATGCTTTACACTGAAAGCCAATAACTCTGTGATATCCATAGATTTGTTATTCTCCCATCACAAGATCACGAACGAAATATGAGCCAGATTGCCCAGCACCTGCTTCAGGTAAAGGAACGTATTGTAGAGGCTGCACGGCGAGTTGGCCGTGGCGCCGATCATATCCAGCTGCTTGCGGTCAGCAAGACCAAGCCGCTTGAAGACATCCAGGCCGCCTATGCCGCCGGTCAGCGCCGCTTTGGCGAATCCTATGCCCAGGAGGCCGCGCTCAAGATTGATACCCTGCGTGAGCAGGCCGCCTGCCAAGACATAGAGTGGCACTTTATCGGCCCGCTGCAATCGAACAAATCCAGGCTGGTGGCGGAGCGATTCGATTGGGTGCAAAGCGTCGATCGTGACAAACTCATCGAGCGCCTCAACAACCAGCGTCCAGCCGGGTTGGCACCGCTAAATGTCTGTCTGCAAATCAATATTAGCGGAGAGAGCAGCAAATCCGGTACGTCGGAGCAAGAGATTTTCCGGCTGGCCGCCCTGGTTGCCCAGAGCGGGCGACTGGTGCTGCGTGGCCTGATGGCCATCCCGGAGCACACCAGCGACGAGGCGGTGCTGGCCGCGCAGATGCTACGCATGCAGGCTCTGTTCACCGAGCTTGCGCAACAATACCCGAGCGTCGACACCCTTTCGATGGGTATGACCGAGGATCTCGAGGCCGCCGTCGCCCATGGCAGCACCATGGTCCGGGTCGGCACTGCCATCTTCGGTGCCCGTGATTATTCATAAACAGCAGCACGCGGTGCCGCCTCTCCTCGCCTTCGCCGGCGCGGGCACACCGCCGTATTGGAAGCCAATAACAGGAGTGTGTGATGCAACATAGAACCCTCGCCTTTATCGGGGCGGGCACGCAGGGCTCCGCAGTCATTTCATCAGCAGGAGTGCAAGATGCAGCATAAGAGAACCATCGCCTTCATCGGGGCGGGCAACATGAGCCGCAGCATCATTGCCGGTCTGATCCAGGCCGGTTATCCGGCCGGGCTGATCACTGCCGCCAACCCCAGCCGCCCCAAGCTGGACGCGCTGGCCGACCAGTTCGGCATTCGCATCACCCAGAACAACGCCGAGGCGGCCCGTGAGGCCGAAGTCATAGTGCTGGCGGTCAAACCCCAGCTGATGGCGGCCATGCTGGAGGCGCTGGTGGCCGAGCTGGGCTCCCTTGAGGGCAAGCTGCTCGTCTCCATCGCCGCCGGCATCAAGGTCGCGCGGTTGCAGGAGATGGCGGGGGGCCACGGCCGCATCATCCGCACCATGCCCAATACCCCCTCCCTGCTGGGATTGGGGATGACGGGTCTCTATGCCCCGAGCGGCATAGAACAGGCGGATCGCGACTTTGCCGAACAGATGATGCAGGCCGTCGGCAAGACCCTCTGGGTCGCGCAGGAGAGCGGCATCAACGGCGTCATCGCCGCGGCGGGCAGCGCCCCGGCCTACTTCTTCCTGTTCATGCAGGGGATTGCCGAGGAGGCGGAGGCCATGGGTTTCACTCCCGAGCAGGCCCGTCTGCTGGTGCAGCAGACCGCCCTTGGCGCAGCCGCCATGGTGGAGCAGAACCCCGAGCTCTCCCTGCAGACCCTGCGCGAGCAGGTCACCAGCAAGGGCGGCACCACGGCCGAAGCCGTCAGGACATTCCAGGAGCAGGGGCTGAAGCCACTGACCGCTCGTGCCATGCAGGCGGCCGTCACCCGGGCCGCCGAGATGGAAACCCTTTTCTGAACCTTTTTAGCAAGGAGCCCGGATGAACACGGCTTACTTTTTGATTAACACGATTTTTGATCTCTACCTCATGGTGGTGCTGCTGCGCGTCTGGTTGCAGTGGGCCCGCGCCGATTTCTACAACCCCATGAGCCAGATGGTGGTCAAGGTGACCAATCCCCTGGTGATCCCGCTGCGTCGCATCATCCCCGGCTTCGGCGGGCTGGACATGGCCTCGGTGCTGCTGGCGCTCATCATCGCCTTCGCCAAGCTGGCGCTGCTCAAGAGCATGAACGTGCTGCTGACCGACTGGCTGACCCTCAGCCTGTTTGCCCTGCTCACTGTGCTGAAGAAGACGGGCTCCATGATCTTCTGGGTGCTGCTGATCCGCGCCATCCTGAGCTGGGTCAGCCAGGGCCGCAACCCCATCGAGTATGTGATGCATCAGCTGACCGAACCCTTCCTGGCCCCTATCCGCCGCATACTGCCGGCGCTGGGTGGCCTGGATCTCTCCGTGCTGGTCGCCTTCATCGCGCTGCAGGCCATAAACTATCTGTTGGGGGATCTGTTCGGTCAGCTGTGGTGGATGATCTGATGCCAGCCGTTCTGCTGGAAGGGGACGCGCTGATACTGCACCTGATGATCCAGCCCAAGGCTAGCCGGGATCAGATCGTCGGCTTGCACGGGGACGAGCTGAAAGTGGCCATCACGGCGCCGCCGGTGGATGGCCAGGCGAACAGCCATCTGATCAAGTATCTGGCCAAGCAGTGCAAGGTGGCCAAGGGGCAGGTCCGCATAGTGCGGGGGGAGCTGGGACGGCACAAGACGGTCGCCATCGAGGCACCAAGACAGATCCCCGCCGAGATCGCCGCCCTGCTGGAGAGTGGAACAGGAAAAGGATGACATCATGAAAACAGTCTGGATGAGCTGCCTGCTGGCGCTCTTGATGACGCTGCCGGTGCGGGCCGAGCAGATGAAGGAGCTGGGCCCCTGGCAGGTTCACTACAGCGCCTTCAACTCCAGCTTCCTCACCCCTGAGGTGGCCAAGGCCTATGGCCTGGAGCGCAGCCGCTACAACGGCATCGTCAACATTGCGGTGCAGAACAAGCAAGGGGTGGCTCAGGCGGTGGGCATCAGCGGCGAGGCCAAGAACCTCACCGGCACCATACGTACCCTGAGCTTCCAGGAGGTGAAGGAGGGGGACTCCATTTACTACCTGGCGGTGCTGCCCTACCGGAACGAGGACACCTACCAGTTCACCCTGAAGATCATGGGGGAGGGGCAGCAGCAGACGCTGACCTTCCAGCAGACCTTCTACGTCGACTAGGTCACTCGCCCTTCGATAAAAAGCCCCGAACCGTCTGGTTCGGGGCTTTTTTTATTCGCCCGGCAAGGGGGCTGGCAACCCGGTGCTCAGCGGCTGGCCAGCGGGTAGGTGAACAGGGCCAGGTGGGCGAAGTTGAACAGGAAGTGGATCGTGATGGCGACGCCGAGGCGCCCGCTCAGCAGGAAGGCCAGGCCGTAACAGGCCCCCGCCAGGGCGGCAAACAGCACCAGCAGCGGACCACCGGCCAGGTGGGCGGCCCCGAACAGCAGGCTGGCGACCAGGAGGCCGAGCCAGGGCTTGCTTCGGCTCGCCACCCCTTGCTGGATGAGGCCGCGAAACAGCGCCTCTTCCGCCACGCAGGTGAACAGCAGGTTGTTGAAGGCAAACAGCCACCACCAGTGGGGTAGCCCCACTTCGGGCTTGAGGGCCCCCAGTTGCCAGGCGGCGATCAGCAGGGCTGCCAGCGGCAGTATGAGCAGGGCCAGCGGTCGCCAGCGTATCGCACCGCCCGGGCCGAGCAGGGCGGGCCAGGCCAGCAGCAGGCCGAAGAAGATGAGCGGCTTGTCCAGATTGAGGTAGAGGGTGAAGGGGACGCTGGCGGGACCGGCCTGCACCCGATCCAGCACCTTGAGGTTGTCAAAGCCCGGCACCAGGTGCAGCGTCAGGGCCAGGGCCCACAGCAGCACCAGCGTCAGTGCGACGCCACGCCAGGGCTGGGGCAGGGTGGGCGTGCGCCAGGCCAGCAAGAGACCGGCGAGGCTGACCAGCGCGGCGACGGGGCCGAGTCGCTCCAGCCAGAGCGCGGTCAGCAGGGCGACCCCCAGCAGGATCAGGCCGCTCTTCTGCTGGCGGGCCAGGCAGAGCAGCACGGCCAGTCCCAGGGCGAGCCAGATGAGGGTGTCAGGGAGTGGTAACATTGAGTCTCCTTGTGGGTTGCAAGGGGCGCACCTTAACGAGCCTTCGCCTCTTGCACAAGGCGCAATGGACTGGTCGGAGTCCAGGTGGGCTCCTTCTTGCCGACAGCGCTGACCGGCCTAGGTAATAAAAAGCCGGAGCTAGGCTCCGGCTTTGGGGATAGGTGGTGGCCCGAGTGACGGGGCCCAGACCAGATTAACGGCCGGATTCGGCGATGACGCGGGCTATGATGTCGGCGCGCTTGCTCGCTTCCAGCTCGCCCAGGGCGATGAGGCCGGCCTTGAAGATGACGTTCTTCGGCAGGCTGACGTCGTCCAGGGTGGTGATGGCTTCGACGTGCAGGCCGTTCAGGCGGCTGGCATCGCGCGGGCTCAGGTTGACCTGGGTATTCATCACCTGCTTGCCTTTCTTCTTGGCAGGCACGGCGGCTTTCTGGCTGGATTCCTGTTCTTCGTCTTCCGGCAGTTCGTCATCAAAATCGTAAATGGACATAGTCAATCCTGTTGGGTTGCAAGGGGCATGCTCGCCCGAAATGTGGGTATTCAGCCCATATCCTCGTTGCGGATAAAGGCGCGCCAGGAGCCGAGCACCTGGGCAAAGTCTTCCAGTCCGCACATGGCCAGCTGCTCATCATCGTAGTAGGCGAGATCGTCGAGATCCTCATCCAGCTCGATATTGAGGACGTTGGCTTTCACCTCGGCCTCCTCAGGGGTGAGCAGCAGCGAATAGTCACCGCCGTGACGCCTGTACTCCGTGCGGGTTCGATTGGAGAGCTGGTCGATGATGGAGAAGAGCTCGTCGAGGGTATCCTCATCCTTGCCAACTTCATCGATCAGCCACTGGCCTATGGCCTCATGGCCCATGGAGAACCGGGCGCGATAGCCACCGAACGGGTCGCGGCGAAATTCATAGTCCATAGCGGAGTCCCTATCGGAAGGGTGGAGCCACCACAACACGGAACGGCGTGACGCCGGTTCCATGATCCCGGGTGGGGCACAGATAGCGTAAAGTGGCCTATTCTAGCGATCCCCCCCGCCCTTGTCTTGATGATGTGGGATCTTTAACGGGTCTGTCCCCCTGATCCAGGCCGCCCGGGGGCCTGTCAACGAATGGTATGGAGAGGCAATGCAGCTCAATGACACCCTTGCCCGTCAGATTGTGAGCCGGGCGATGAAGATACTCTCCTTTTCGGTCAACGTGATGGACGAGCGGGGCCTTATCATCGCCTCCGGCAACCCTCTGCTATCTATCCGGAGATGTTATGCAGCTCAATGACACCCTTGCCCGCCAGATTGTGAGCCGGGCGATGAAGATACTCTCCTTTTCGGTCAACGTGATGGACGAGCGGGGCCTCATCATCGCCTCCGGCAACCCGGAGCGGCTCCATCAGCGTCACGAGGGGGCCGTGCTGGCGCTGACCGAAAACCGGGTGGTGGAGATAAGCGAAGCGACAGCCCAGCAGCTCAAGGGAGTGAGGCCCGGCATCAACCTGCCCATCGCCTATCAGGGGGAGTTGCTCGGCGTCATCGGCATCTCGGGGGATCCGGAAGAAGTGCGTGCTTACGCCGAGCTGGTGCGGATGACAGCCGAGCTGATCCTGGAGCAGGCGGCGCTCACCGAGCAGTTGCAGTGGGACAAGCGCCACAAGGAGGAGCTGGTGCTGCAGCTCATTCGCGGCGAGGGGAGGGCCGATCAGCTGCAGCAGGCGGCCCGCTTCCTCGATCTCGATCTGGCCCAGCCTCGCGTCGTCGCCGTGCTGGCGCTGGAGGAGGCGGATCCCGCACGTCTGCGGGAGCTGGTGCACCTCCTGGAAAATCCGGAGCGGGACAATCTGGTGGCCATCAACGGCCTGGACGAGATAGTGGTGCTCAAGCCGGCCCAGCTCAGCGACGGCGTCTGGCAATCGGCGCAGGAGCGCAGCCGCATCAAGCAGTTGCTGGCCCGCATTCCCCATTTCAAGGTGCGCATAGGGGTGGGTGATTACTTCGCCGGGACGGGCGGATTGGCACGCTCCTACCAGACCGCCCGCGACACCCTGCGCCGCGGCATGAGCCAGGCGCCGCGCAAGCAGGTCTACTTCTTCGAGGATTATCGCCTGCCTGTGCTGCTCGGGAGCCTGGCGGACTCCTGGCAGGCGGATCAGCTGCGGGCCCCCCTGCTCAGGCTGGCAAAGGAGGATGCAAAGGGAACGCTGCAAAAGACGCTGCGCCAATATTTCTTGCAGGACTGTGATCTGCATCCCTGTGCCGAAACGCTCTTCATCCACCCCAATACCCTGCGTTATCGGCTGACCCGGATAGAGCAGATAACAGGCTTGAATTTCAACAAGTTAGATGACAAGTTCCTGCTCTATCTCGGGCTCAATCTCGACGGCTGACTTGTTCATATGAACAAAAATAAAGGCTGTTGAAGCGCAAGCTTTGGCCTTTCAGCCAAAGCATTCCGGGTTGGGATCACCATAATGGCCACCACTCACTCATTTGAAAGGTGCCCGTCATGATCCCTGTATCCGCGCTCGGTGCTCTCGCCGCGCTCTCCATCGCCATCTTCCTCATTCTGAAGAAGGTGCCGCCTGCCTACGGCATGATAGTCGGTGCCCTGGCCGGTGGCCTGATCGGCGGCGCCGACCTGACCCAGACCGTCGCCCTGATGATCGGCGGTGCCCAGGGGATCACCACGGCCGTGATGCGGATCCTGGCGGCCGGTGTGCTGGCCGGGGTGCTCATCGAATCGGGTGCCGCCACCACCATAGCCGAGACGATAGTCCGCAAGCTCGGCGAGACCCGTGCCCTGCTGGCCCTGGCCCTGGCGACCCTGATCCTGACCGCGGTCGGCGTCTTCGTGGACGTGGCCGTCATCACGGTCGCCCCCATAGCGCTCGCCATCGCCCGTCGTGCAGACCTCTCCAAGGCCGCCATCCTGCTGGCCATGATAGGGGGCGGCAAGGCGGGCAACGTCATGTCCCCCAACCCGAATGCCATCGCCGCGTCCGACGCCTTCCATCTGCCCCTCACCTCTGTGATGGCGGCCGGCATCATCCCGGGTCTGTTCGGTCTGGTGATGGCCTACTGGCTGGCCAAGCGCCTCAACAAGCGGGGCAGCAAGGTCGCGGCCGACGAAGTGGTGAACTTTGACGGTGGCAAGCTGCCCGGCTTCTTCGCCGCCATCAGCGCCCCCCTGGTCGCCATACTGCTGCTGGCCCTGCGCCCGGTGGCCGGCATAGTCGTGGATCCGCTCATCGCCCTGCCCCTCGGCGGCCTGGTCGGCGCCCTGATGATGGGCAAGTTCAGCAAGGTGAACCAGTTTGCGGTCTCCGGCCTCGCCCGCATGGCGCCGGTGGCCATCATGCTGCTGGGGACGGGTACCCTGGCGGGCATCATCGCGAACTCCGGCCTGAAGGACGTGCTGATCAGCGGCCTGACCGCCTCCGGTCTGCCCTCCTACCTGCTGGCCCCCATCTCCGGCGCCCTGATGTCGCTGGCGACCGCCTCGACCACGGCCGGGACAGTGGTGGCCTCCAACGTGTTCAGCTCTACCCTGATCGAGCTGGGGATCAGCAGTCTGGCCGGAGCGGCGATGATCCATGCCGGTGCCACCGTGTTTGACCACATGCCCCACGGCTCCTTCTTCCATGCCACCGGTGGCAGCGTCCACATGGGTGTGGGTGAGCGCCTCAAGCTCATCCCGTACGAAACCGCGGTGGGTCTGACCATTGCAACTGTCTCCACCCTGATGTTTGGCGTGTTTGGCCTCGCCTAAGGAATTGATATGAAAATTGTTATTGCCCCCGATTCATTCAAGGAGAGTCTGAGCGCCATGGCGGTGGCCGATGCCATCGAGGCCGGTTTCAAACAGGTGCTGCCGGATGCCACCTACGTCAAATTGCCCATGGCCGATGGCGGCGAAGGCACGGTGCAGTCCCTGGTGGATGCCACCGGTGGCCGCATCCTGCCGGTCGAGGTGACGGCTCCGCTCGGCAACAAGGTGCAGGGCTTCGTCGGTCTGCTGGGGGATGGCCAGCGCGCCGTCATCGAGATGGCGGCGGCCTCAGGTATCCATCTGGTGGCACCGGAGCAGCGCAATCCGCTGCTCACCTCCAGCTTCGGCACCGGCGAGTTGATCCTGGCGGCGCTGGAGATGGGGGTCACTCACCTCATCCTCGGCATCGGCGGCAGTGCCACCAACGACGGCGGTGCCGGCATGATCCAGGCGCTCGGCGGCAAGCTGCTCAAAGCCGATGGCTCTGCCATCGAGCTGGGTGGCGCCGGTCTGGCCGAACTCGCCACCATAGACCTGAGTGGGCTGGATCCCCGCCTGAGCGAGCTGGTCATCGAGGTGGCCTGCGATGTGAACAACCCGTTGTGCGGCCCGAAAGGCGCCTCCGCCGTGTTCGGCCCCCAGAAGGGGGCGACCCCCGAGATGGTGGCGCAGCTCGATGCCAATCTGGCCCGCTACGCCGACTGCATCGAGCAGGCCCTCGGCTGCCGAGTGAAGGATATTCCGGGGGCGGGCGCCGCCGGTGGCATGGGCGCCGCCCTGGTCGGCCTGCTCGGTGCCGAACTGAAACCCGGCATCCAGATCGTCATCGAAGCCTTGAAGCTGGCCGATGAAGTGGCCGATGCGGATCTGGTCATTACCGGTGAAGGTCGCATCGACAGCCAGACCATCCACGGCAAGACGCCAATCGGTGTCGCACGCTGCGCCAAGCAGTTTGGCAAGCCGGTGATCGGCATCGCCGGCTGCCTCACCGACGATTGCGGCGTGGTCCATGACCATGGCATCGACGCCGTGTTTGCCGTGGTCAACCGGGCCATGTCCCTGCCGGAGGCGATCGCCACCGCCACCACCAACCTGCAGCTCACGGCCCGCAACGTCGCCGCCCTCTATCTGCTGCGTCGTTAATCCTCTTCTGGCCGGTGCCCGTCACCGGCCGCACCCTGCCCCGTGTAGCGGATGTGGTTGCTCCCCTGAGGGCAGACCCTCTGACGCACCTTGCCGATCCCAGGATCGGCTTTTTTATTATCCTGCTGTCTTGTATATGGTTTTTGTATTCTGCCAGGGGCCTTTGCGGCATAGTGATCCCCCATAGTACAAGGAGCAACCCATGATCCTGCTGACCCTGGGGGTACTGCTGTTTACCCTGATCCATCTCTACCCCTGCTTCGCCGCAGCGCACCGTGTCCGTCTGCGGGATCGGCTGGGGGAGAACCGTTACAAGGGACTCTTCTCGCTGCTGGTGTTCGTCGCCATCGGCTGCATCCTCGCCGGCTGGCGCAGCGCCAGCCCCATGCCGCTCTACTTCCTGCCCGCCTGGGGGCCCATGCTGGTGATGGCGGCCATGCCGGTCGCGCTGATCCTGCTCTGCGCAGGGCAGGGGCCCAACCACCTGAGGCGTTGGCTGGTACACCCCCAGCTGCTCGGCACCCTGCTCTGGGCCTGCGCCCATCTGGCGGTCAACAGCGAGGCGCGCTCCCTGGTGCTGTTTGGTGGCCTGGGGCTCTGGGCGCTGGTCAGCATCGTCTGGATTTCGGTGCGGGACTGGCGCACCAAGCCGAGGCCGGCGGCCAACTGGCAGGGGACGGGGATCAGCGTGGGCGCCGGTCTGGTACTCACGGCCCTGCTCATCTTCTGGGGGCACGGCTGGTTGACCGGGATCCCGCTGCACTGATCCCTGAACCTTGTGCGGGGATCTCGCGTATGATGGAGAAAACCCGAGGAGTCACGTCGATGAAATGGTTCACCCTGCTGCTGTTGCTCGGATCTGGCGCGGCATCTGCCGCCTGTCCCGACTACTTCAATGTGGAGATGCGGGAGCTCAACAACACCCAGCGCCACAACCTCTGCCAGCTGACCGAGGGCAAGGTGGTGCTGGTGGTCAATACCGCCTCTTATTGTGGTTACAGCGGCCAGTTCCGGGATCTGGAGGCGCTCTACCAGAGCTACAAGGAGAAGGGGCTGGTGGTGCTGGGGTTCCCCTCCAACGACTTCTGGCAGGAGGCGGGCAACGAGAACAAGACAGCCGAGGTGTGTCGTCGGGACTACGGGGTCACCTTCCCCATGTTCAACCGGGTCTCGGTGCGTGGTGCCGATGCGGTGCCATTGTTCAAGGGGCTGGCGGCCGCCGCCGATGGGGATGCGCCGAACTGGAACTTCCACAAATACCTGGTGGGCCGCGATGGCAAGCTGATTTCGAGCTATGGCGCCAATCAGAATCCGGCCGATGATCCCCTCAAGGCGCAGCTGATCCAGGCGCTGGGACGCTGACCCTATCCCCTGGCGGGCGGCTCTGGAATAATGGGGGCCCGCCACTCACTCTGGTTATCCCGTGCTGCAACGTCTTCCCCAAATGGTGATCTTCGATGCCCTGGTCCGCGAGCAGGGCATCTCGGCGGCCGCGCGGCGGCTCGGGGTCTCCAAGTCCCACATCAGCAAGCAGCTGGCCCAGCTTGAGACCGAGCTCGGCGCCCAGCTGGTGCAGCGTACCACCCGCCGTTTCTCCCTGACCGAACTCGGCCAGGAGTATGCCCGCCACTGCCGCGCCCTGGTTGCGGTGGCCCTGGAGGCGGACTCCATGGTGGCGGAGCGGCGCGGCAAGGTGAGCGGCGTGCTGCACCTGGGGGTGGGCCAGTCCTTCGGCCGCTTGCACGTGATCCCGCGGCTCAAGGCATTCCAGGCGCGTTACCCCGATCTGGAACTGGAAGTCTCCCTGTTCGATCACCGCACCAATCTGGTGGATGAGGGGCTGGATCTCTGGATCACCACCTACGAGGACAAGCCCGAGGCCCTGGTGGGGCAGCGGCTGGCGGACATTGGCTTCGTGCTGGTGGCCTCGCCGGACTATCTGCTGAGCCATGGCACCCCGCTGCACCCCAGGGATCTGGCCAGGCACAACTGCATCACCTACCAGAGCCGGGAACGGCGCTACCACGAATGGTCGTTTCGCCAGGGCAAGGAGCGCCAGACGGTACAGGTGGCAGGCAACTACCGGGTGGATCTGGCGGAGGCGGTGCGGGATGCCGCCCTGGCCGGGCTCGGCATCGCCTATGTAGCCAACTACCTGCTGGACAAGGAGCTGCAATCCGGCCAGCTCATCCCCCTGCTGCCCCAGTGGCGCCCGAACCAGAAGATGGCGGTGCACGCCGTCTACGCCAGGCGGGAGCACCTGGATCCCAAGATCCGGCTGTTCATCGACTTCCTCAAGGAGAGCTTCGGCCCCGAACCCTACTGGGCGCAGCGGCTGGCTCCCTGGCTGGGGGGCAGATTGTCCGGTGTGGAGGAATAATCGTTTCCATACAGGAACACTGACTTTCGCCTGATACCAAACACGAGCCAAATCAGCCAGTTGGCGCAACCGATATCGTGCAAACGTTTTTGCTAACAGGGTTGTAACCAGGTGGACTTGCAGTGATGGGGGGAGGGGAGCAGAATCCGCGCCCATCTTCAGTCCCACTAGATGGAATCCCTATGATCGCCCTGCTCGGCATCTTGAGTATCCTGGCGCTAGCCGCACTCTGCTCTGATAATCGTCGTCGAATCCCGTTGAGAACAGTGGGCTTCGCCCTCTGCCTGCAAGTCCTCTTCGCCGCCCTGGTGCTCTGGCTGCCTGCGGGTCAGCAGGTGCTCAACGGCGTCAGCGAGAGCGTCAGCAGCGTGATCGGCTACGGCCAGGAGGGGATCGCTTTCCTGTTCGGGGATCTGGCCAAGTTCAAGCTGGGCTTCATCTTTGCGTTCAACGTGCTGCCGGTCATCATCTTCTTCTCCGCGGTGATCGCCATCCTCTACCACATCGGCCTGATGCCGCGGGTCATCGCCCTGCTGGGCGGCGGCCTGCAGAAGCTGCTGGGCACCGGCCGTGCCGAAAGCCTCTCCGCTACCGCCAACATCTTCGTCGGCATGGTGGAGGCCCCCCTGGTGGTCAAGCCCTATCTCTCCAGGATGTCTGACTCCCAGTTCTTCGCGGTGATGAGCTGCGGTCTCGCCTCGGTGGCCGGTGGCACCCTGGTGGGCTATGCCAGCATCGGGGTCGAGCTGAAATACCTGATCGCCGCCGCCTTCATGTCGGCGCCTGCCGGTCTGGCCATGGCCAAGATCCTGGTGCCGCCCGGTGCCGATGAGGAAGATCATCATGAAGATGTGGAGATCCCCCGCGCCACCAACGTCATTGAAGCGGCGGCCGATGGCGCCATGTCCGGTCTCAATATCGCTGTGGCGGTGGGCGCGACCCTGCTGGCCTTCGTCGGGGTGATTGCCATGCTCAACGGCCTGCTGGGTTGGGCCGGTGACCTGGTGGGGCTGGATCTGAGCTTCCAGATCATCCTGGGCTGGCTGTTCGCTCCCGTCTCCTGGCTCATCGGCGTGCCCTGGGATCAGGCCCAGGCGGCCGGCGCCCTGATCGGTACCAAGATCGTCATCAACGAGTTCGTCGCCTTCATCGCCCTGGTGCAGGATCAGACCCTGAACGAGTCGAGCAAGGCCATAGTCACCTTCGCCCTGTGCGGTTTCGCCAACATCTCCTCCATGGCGATCCTGATCGGCGGCCTGGGGGCCATGGTGCCGGAGCGCAAATCCTTCATCGCCCGCTACGGCCTGCGGGCCATCCTGGCCGGGGTGCTGGCAAACCTGATGAGCGCCTCGCTCGCTGGCCTGTTCCTCGCCCTCTGAGTGGCCTCGGCGCTAGCGCCTTCAGATCAAAGCCCGCTTCGGCGGGCTTTGTTGTGGCTACTCGGGCAAAAAAAAAGCGCCTCAGAGGAGGCGCGGGGAAAAAGACAGATTGGAAGCGTCACATGGGTGCCACTTGAATGAGGGATGAGCCGTGCCATCCAAGTGTGAGTGCATCATGCCTTTCCCAGTCTGAAGCCCTTCTGAGGCGATTCTTCATACTGTGTTCATTTTGCTAAACGCCCGGTGGCGTCGGTTCGAAGCCTCTTTTCCCCAGCGCCAATGCCAGCAACCCGCGTTGTGAACGGGATGCTGCCGGCTAATCAGGGAGTCAGGGGGTCAGCGTGAAGTTGTCGACAGCCTGCTGCTCCAGTGCCGGCAGCCAGCGTTGTGAACGGGATGCCGCCGGCTAATCAGGGAGTCAGGGGGTCAGCGCGAAGTTGTCGACAGCCTGCAGCTCCTGTGCCGGCAACCAGCGTATGAAGGGGATGCCGCTGGCTAGTCAGGGGCTCAGGGAGTCAGCGCGAAGTTGTCGACAGTCTGCTGCTCCAGTGCCAGCAACCAGCGCTTGATGGGAATGCCGCCGGCGTACCCCGTCAGTGCACCGCTGCTGCCTATCACTCTGTGGCAGGGCACTATGATGCTGAGCGGATTGCGGCCGTTGGCCGCCCCGACGGCCCGCACCGCCTTGGGGCTGCCGATGGCCTGGGCTATCTCGAGGTAGCTGACGGTCTCGCCGTAGGGGATGTCGCACAGGGCGCGCCATACCGACTGCTGGAAGGGGGTGCCCCGGGCGGCGAGCGGCAGCGTGAAGTGCCGCAGCCGGCCGGCAAAATAGGCTTCGAACTGCTCGAGGTAGGGGGCCAGGGCCACATCGTCCCGCTGCCATTCCGCTGTCGGGGTGACCGGCTGCTCCCCCCGCAGGAACTCCACGAAGCGCAGGCCATTCTGGTCGATGGCGACCAGCAGGGGGCCCTGGGCGCTGTCACAAAAACTGTATCTCATGGGTCTCTCTTCCTCGGCCTGAACGGCTCACTCCATTCCGGGCTTGCCACGGGCCGACTTGATCTCGCCCTTGCGCTTCTTGGCGTCAACCCGCTTGCGCTGGGAGCTGCGGGTCGGTTTGGTGGCGTGGCGGGCCTTGGGGCGCCAGGCGGCCTTTTTCAGCAACTCGGTCAGGCGGCTCATGGCCTCCTTGCGGTTCATGTCCTGGCTGCGGTGGGTCTCGACCCTGATCTGGATGAAGCCATCGTGGACCCGGCTGTCGCTGAGCTTCTCCAGCCCCTCCTTGTAGAGATCCGGCAGGCTGGGGGAGTCGCGGTAATCGAAGCGCAGCCAGACGGCGGAGTCCGTCTTGTTGACGTGCTGACCCCCGGCCCCCTGGGCACGCATGGTCTGAAACTGCAGCTCATGCCAGGGAATGATCACGCTGTTGGAGATGACTAACATGGGGTGATGCTCTCATTTGGTGCATCAAGGGAGTCTGGTGCAGCTTGGTGCCTCATTATGGGGCGAGATGCGCTTCCTTGGTGATCCTGAGCCGAAACGGCTCAAGGGTTAATGGCTATCTTTATGAAAATAAACAATAAAAATACTTGGCACAAGAATTGATGACCTCTTCATGACATACCATGGATTGGGAGCAACCAGATGAAGCTGATTACTGCGATTATCAAACCTTTCAAGTTGGACGACGTGCGCGAGGCCATCGCCAACCTGGGGGTCGAGGGTCTGACCGTGTCCGAGGTCAAGGGCTTCGGTCGCCAGAAGGGGCACACCGAATTATACCGGGGGGCAGAGTACCAGGTCGACTTCCTGCCGAAGGTAAAGCTGGAGATCGCCACCGCCGACGAGAACGTGGAAGGGGTGATCGAGGCCATCTGCAAGGCGGCTTATACCGGCAAGATAGGGGACGGCAAGATCTTCGTCTATGACCTGCTGCAGGCAGTGCGCATCCGTACCGGCGAGAGCGACGACGAGGCGCTGTGATGCCGCGCCAGGGCCGCGGCCGCTGAGCCGGTCGGGTTGAGCGCTCTGGCCCTGCCGGGTCGACAGAAAAAGAGAATACATGGTCATGAAGAGACTGGGTGGGATTCCATCCGGTCTTTTTGTTTTAGCAGTGATTAAATATGTGGCCTTACCTCTGCAAACCGCCTTGATCCTCTCATCCTGATTCATGCAGAATGCAAACGAAAATAGTTATCACTTTATGCACAGACAAGGAATGGATGATGAAAATGAAGATGCTGGCGCTGGTGTTCTCCTCGCTGATCGCCCAGTCGGCCTTTGCCGCCGCAGAAGTGAATGTCTACTCCAATCGGCAGGATGAGCTGATCAAGCCCATCATCCAGCAGTTCGAGAAAGAGACCGGGATCAAGGTCAACGTGGTGTTTGCCAAAGAGGGGCTGAACGAGCGCCTGGAGCGCGAAGGCAAGCTCTCCCCCGCGGATCTGATGCTGACCGTCGACATCAGCCGTCTGACCGACCTGGTGGACAAGGATCTGGTGCAGCCGGTGGACAGCAAGACGCTGCAGGAGAACATCCCCTCCATCTATCGTGATCCGGACAACCGCTGGTTCGCCCTGACTACCCGGGTGCGCGCCATCTACTCCAGCAAGGATCGGCTCGGCAAGCTCGACACCATCCGCTACGAAGATCTGGTCAAGCCTGAATTCAAAGGAAAAATTTGTACCCGCAGCGGCAAGCACGAGTACAATGTGGCGCTGGTTTCGTCCATGATTGCCCATCACGGCATGGCGGACACCAAGACCTGGCTGGAAGGGGTCAAGGCCAACCTGGCGCGCAAGCCGCAAGGCAACGACCGGGATCAGGTCAAGGCGATCAAGGACGGTATCTGTGACGTCTCCCTCGGCAACAGCTACTACCTGGGCGCCATGCTGAAAGACCCGGCGCAGAAGTCCTGGGCCGACGCGGTCGAGATCAACTTCCCGAACCAGGCTGATCGCGGTGCCCACGTCAACGTGAGCGGCGTGGCCATGACCAAGTATGCCAAGAACAAGGAAGCCGCCCAGAAGCTGATGGAGTTCCTCTCTGGCGACACCGCCCAGCACATGTACGCGGACGTGAATGCCGAGTATCCGGTCAAGGCCGGGGTCGAGCCTTCCGCCATGGTCAAGTCCTGGGGCAGTTTCAAGTCTGACCCCATGCCGGTCAGCGACTATGCCAAGCACCGCAAGGACGCCTTGCAGCTGCTGGATGAAGTGAAATTCGACTTGTAATCAGATGGGGCCTAAGGCCCCATCAATCGCTGTGGACTCATGAAAAATTGTGGATGGATTGCCGGCAGCTGGGCCACCGCCCTGCTGCTGGGTTTGCCGGTGCTTGCCCTCATCTTCTCTGCCTTCTCGGCAGACGGAGAGCTGTTTCGCCACCTCGCCGATACGGTACTGATCGACTACCTTGGCAACACCTCAGGGCTGGTGCTGGGGGTAGTGCTGCTCAGCCTGCTGTTTGGTGTGCCCACCGCCTGGCTGGTCGCCATGTGCCAGGTGCCGGGGCGCCGCGCCCTGCAGTGGGCGCTGATGCTGCCCATGGCCATGCCCTCCTACATAGTGGCTTACGTCTATACCGACCTGCTCGACTACTCGGGCCCGCTGCAGGCGGGGCTGAGATCCCTGTTTGACTGGCAAAGTCCTGCCGATTACTGGTTCCCGGCCATCCGCTCCCTCGGCGGTGCCGCCTGGGTGCTGGCGCTGGTGCTCTTCCCCTATGTCTATCTGCTGGCGCGCGCCTCCTTCCTGGAGCAGTCGGTCAGCTTGATCCACTCCAGCCGGTTGCTCGGCTGCACCCCCTGGCAGAGCTTTCGTCGCCTCAGCCTGCCCCTGGCCCGCCCCGCCATCATGGTGGGGGCGTCGCTGGTGGCGATGGAGACACTGGCGGACTTCGCCACCGTCCATTTCTTTGCCATCAACACCCTGACGACGGCCATTTACGACACCTGGCTCGGTTACGGCAGCCTGGCCACCGCAGCTCGGCTCTCCTGCCTGATGCTGCTGGCGGTGGTGTTGCTCATCGCCCTGGAGCGCCGCTCCCGCCAGCGCCAGCAGGTATTCCAGAAATCCATGGGCCATGAGCAGCCCCTGCGCTACCCCCTCAAGGGGGCGAGCCGTCTGCTGGCCGGGCTCTGGTGCTGGGGACTGGTGCTGGCCGGTTTCGGCCTGCCGTTCGTGATCCTGCTGGACTACGGGGTGCGCTATTTCGCACTGTCATGGACGCCGGAGTTCGTGCGCTTCGCCGGCAACAGTCTGCTCATCTCGGCCCTGACCGCCCTGCTCGCCATGGCCATCGCCCTGCTGCTCGGTTTCTTCCGCCGCCTCGATGGCGGCACCCGCAGCCTGCTGCCCCTACGCATCGCCGCCACCGGCTATGCCATGCCGGGCACTGTGCTCGCCATCGGGGTGCTGGTGCCGCTGACGGCGCTGGATTTTGGTCTCAACGATCTGGCCGAGTGGCTCGGGATGCAGGGGCCAGGTCTGCTGCTGACCGGCACCCTCACCGCCATCGTATTCGGCTACCTGGTGCGCTTCGTGGCCATCGCCATTGGCTCGGTGGAGAGCAGCATGGGCAAGATCTCCCCCAGCCTCGACATGGCGGCCCGCTCCCTTGGGCAGGGGACGGGGGGCATGCTGCGGCGGGTGCATCTGCCCCTGGTGCGACGGGGCCTCTTTGCCGGTGCCATGCTGGTGTTCATCGAATCCATGAAGGAGTTGCCTGCGGCCCTGCTGCTGCGGCCGTTCAACTTCGAGACCCTGGCGACCCATGTCTACCAGTTCGTCTCGGACGAGATGCTGGAGCGCGGCGCGCTCGGCGCCATCGTCATCGTGCTGGTGGGGCTGGTGCCGCTTATCTGGGTCAACCGCAGCCTGGACAGTCCGGGGCACTGAGTCGCCACGCCGGCCAATGAAATTGCATACGGTGTGCTTGACCGAAAGGCAGCGCACCGCCAGAAACGAGAGGAAGTCAGTCGTGTCTTGCTTGCAAGTAGAGAAGGTTAGCTGCCGTTACAACGGCCAGAACGTGCTGGAGCAGCTCTCCCTGACGGTGGCCGACAACGAGATCGTCTGCCTGCTGGGAGCGAGTGGCTGTGGCAAGACCACGCTGCTCAAGGCGGTCGCCGGCCTGCTGCCGCTGGCGGAAGGCCGTATTCATCTCGGTGAGACCCTGCTGGACGGGCCCGGCGTGACGGTGTCGCCCGAGCGTCGCCACATCGGCATGATCTTTCAGGATTACGCCCTCTTCCCCCACCTGACGGTGGCCGAGAACATCGGCTTCGGGCTGACCCGGGCGCCTCGCGACACCCGCCAGCAGCAGATCGACGAGGCGCTGACCCTGGTCAACCTGCAGGGGCTGGGGGATCGCTATCCCCATCAGCTCTCCGGTGGTCAGCAGCAGCGGGTCGCTATCGCCCGCGCCCTGGTCTGCAAGCCCAGATTGATGCTGCTGGACGAGCCCTTCTCCAACATCGATACCCAGGTGAGGATGAAGCTGATCCTGGAGATCCGCACCCTGCTCAAGCGTCAGGGGATAGGCGCCATCTTCGTCAGTCACAGCAAGGAGGAGGCGTTTGCCTTCGCCGATCGGCTGGCGTTGTTCCGGGCCGGTCGCATCGAGCAGGTGGGCCAGCCGGAGCAACTCTATCGCCGCCCCGAGAACCGCTTCGTGGCGGAGTTTCTCGGCGGGGTCAACTATCTGGCGGCCGAGGTGGTGGACAGCCACTGTGTGCAGACAGCGCTCGGGGTCATCTGTGGCCATGAGCCGCACGGTCGCGCCCCGGGAGAGCGGCTGCAGCTGATGCTCAGGCCCCAGCAGCTGGCATTGGCGACCGCCGCCGACGGCGACTTGCTGGTGCGGGAGCAGCAGTTCCTCGGCCATCACTGCCGGGTGCTGGTGGAGTGCGCCGGCCAGGTGCTGGAGGCCAGCATAGGGGAGCCTCTCGAAGGGGAGAGGGCGCGGGTGACCGTGGCCCCCCATGCCCTGGTGCTGTTCGAACAGATGCCTTGATAGTGATGTGAAATCAAGGAATTGACCCCGTTCCGGTTTATAATCGCGCCACGCCCATAGCCAATGTCTTTGGAGAGAGAAATGAAAGCCCAAGCCGGGATCTGCGCAGAGCCGAATCTGCATGCCCTCTATCTGATGTTCAATCGCACCGGTGACGGTGTGGAGCTGGCCGCCCGTCTGGCCAGGCTGCCGGTTCTGTGGGATGCGGTGAGCGCCGATTTCCCCGACGCCGGTTTCAGCGGTCTGGTCGCCGTCGGCGCCGAGGGCTGGGATGCCATCTACCCGGCCGCCCGTCCGCCCCAGTTCCGTGGCTTTATGGCGCAGGAGGCCAATGGCAACAAGGCGCCGAATACTCCGTTCGATCTCTTCGTGCAGCTGCGCGCCGATCGGGTGGACGTGCTCCATCACGCCGGCCATCGTGTCATGGCGCTGCTGGCCGGACTGGTGGAGCTGGCCGAGGAAGTCCGCGGTTTTCGCAACCAGGATTGCCGGGATCTGACCGGTTTCGTCGACGGCACCGAGAACCCCCAGGGTGAGCACAGGGCCGAAGTGGCGCTGATCGACGGGGGTGAGTTTGCCGGCGGTTCCTACGTTCATGTCCAGCGCTGGGTGCACGCCATGAGCGACTGGGAGAAGCTGGCGCTGAAGGAGCAGGAGGACATCATTGGCCGTACCAAGGTGGACAACATCGAGTACGAGTCGGCCGACAAGCCGCTGACCTCCCACATCAAGCGGGTCAACCTCAAGACCCCGAAGGGAGAGTCCATGGAGATACTGCGCCAGAGCATGCCCTGGGGCACCATGCGCGAGCAGGGGCTCTACTTCATCTCCTGCTGCCGCACCCCGCAGCACTTCAATGCCATGCTGGCCAGCATGTACAAGGGGGAGGGGAGCCACTTCGATCACCTGCTGCGCTTCACCAGGGCGGTGACAGGGGCAGCCTTCTTCGCCCCTTCCATCGATTTTCTGGTCGCTCAGGGCAAGTAACTGCTTGCCGATCGCGCGGAAACAAAAAATCCCGGCCTTGGCCGGGATTTTTTGTTCAGGTGGCGCGAGCGCGACCGGATCAGGGGGTCTGTTCGAACAGCTCGAGGGCGGAGAGGTAGAGCTCTTCGATGTCGGTGTCGCTGGTCGGGGTGATGAAGATGGTGTCATCACCGGCTATGGTGCCGAGGATACCTTCGGCCTTGCCGAGGGAGTCGAGCAGGCGGGCGATGAGCTGGGCCGCACCCGGGCTGGTGTGGATCACCACCAGGGCTCCGTTGTGGTCGACATCCAGTACCAGGTTCTTGAGCGGGCTGGAGGTGGTGGGCACACCCAGCTCCACCGGCAGGCAGTAGACCATCTCCATCTTGGCATTGCGGGTGCGGACGGCGCCGAAGCGGCTCAGCATGCGCGAAACCTTGGACTGGTTGATGTTCTCAAAGCCCATCTCTTGCAGGGCAGTGACTATCTCTGCCTGGGAGCCGAAACGCTCCTCTTTCAGCAAGGCTTTAAAGGCCTTGGCCAGTTTTTCTTGCTTGTCGTTATGTTTCATCTTGGACTCACGAATGAGGGAGGTGACCGCCTGTCACGCTCAGGCGGCAGATACGAACAGCGCTGCTATTTTGCATTCATATGCCTGTTTTGGCAAGGAAGCGGCGCTTGTTCTGCATATTGATTCAAATATAGCTTGCATCAACTTATGCTGGCGCTAGAATCAGGACGAAATTTTGAAAACTTATTCAATTGGGCTGTATGGGTATCGAATTAATCGGCATCGAAAAATCCTGGCACAAGGTGCCGGTACTGCAACAGGTCAGCTTCCGGACTGCACCCGGCGAGACCTTGGTATTGCTGGGCCCGAGCGGTGCGGGCAAGAGCTCGCTGCTGCGGATGATGAACCTGCTGGACACCCCGGATGCGGGTGTGCTGCGCATCGCCGACAGTGAATTTTCTTTCCCGTCCAGCCTCTCTCCCGCGGAATTCAACCGCCAGGCCCAGGCCTTGCGCCGCAAGGTGGGCATGGTATTCCAGCAGTACAATCTGTGGCCCCATCTCACCGTGATGGAGAATCTCATCGAAGCCCCCATCAAGGTGCTGGGCATGAGCCGCGAGGCTGCCATCGAGAAGGGCGCCTACCTGCTGGCCCAGTTGCAGCTGGCCGACAAGCGGGATGCCTGGCCGGCGCGCCTCTCCGGCGGCCAGCAGCAGCGGGTCGCCATCGCCAGAACCCTGATGATGGATCCCCAGGTGCTGCTGTTTGACGAGCCCACCGCGGCGCTCGATCCTGAGATAACCAAAGAGGTGGCGGAGATCATCCGCACCCTGAGCCAGACCGGCATCACCCAGGTAGTGGTGACCCACGAGGTGGAGTTCGCCCGCAAGGTGGCCAGTCAGGTGATTTATCTGGAGAAGGGGCGGATCATCGAATCCGGCACCGCCGCCATCTTCCAATCCCCGCAAACCAGCCGGTTTGCCGAATTCTTGATGCATTGATACTGAATCGATAAGGAAGCTGTCATGAAAAAGAGTCTGTTGCTGGTTGCTGCCATGGGTCTGCTGAGCACCTCGGTGCTGGCCAAGGAGATCAAGTTCGCCACCGAGGCCACCTATGCGCCGTTCGAATACCTGGATGACAAGAACGAGTTCCAGGGCTTTGACATCGATCTGGCCCGCGCCGTCTGCGAGCAGGCCAAGCTGGAGTGCAGCTTCCACAACCAGGCCTTCGACAGCCTGATCCCCAGCCTCAAGTTCCGTCGCTATGACGCCGTCATCGCCGCCATGGACGTGACCCCGGAGCGGGCCGCCCAGGTCGACTTCTCCGACATCTATTACGAGAACTCGGCGGTCTTCGTGGCCAAGAAGGGTGCCTTCAAGGGGCCTGAAGAGCTGGTGGACAAGACAGTCGGCGTGCAGAACGGCACCTCCCACCAGTCCTACCTGGTGGACAACTGGGTGAGCAAGGGTCTGCTGACCGTGCCCTACGCCAGCTACCAGAGCGCCTTCCTCGACATGATGAACGGTCGCACCGACGGCGTCTTCGCCGACACCGCCGTTGCCGCCGACTGGCTCAAGCAGCACAAGGAGTACGGTGTCATCGGCACGCCGGTGACCGACGCCAAGTACTTCGGTACCGGCTTTGGCATCGCGGTGGCCAAGGGCAACCAGGAGCTGCTGACCCAGCTGAACAAGGGGCTGGCCGAGATCAAGGCCAACGGCACCTATCAGAAGATCTTCGACAAGTACTTCGCGCAGTAAGCCATGCTGAGCCTGTTGTTGGATGCAGCCTGGATGACCCTGGGGCTGGCCTTGGCATCACTGGTCGGGGGCATGGTGCTGGCGCTGGCGTTCAGCGCCGCCGAGCTCAGCAAGCGCAGTTGGCTGGTGTGGCCTGTGGCCACGCTGACCACGCTCATTCGTGGTTTGCCCGAGCTGCTGGTGGTGCTGTTCATCTACTTCGGCTCGACCCAGGTGTTGTTCCTCATCACCGGCGAGTACGTGGAGTTCAGCCCCTTCGCCTGCGGCGTGCTGGCGCTCTCCCTGCTGTTCGCGAGCTACGCCACCCAGACCCTGCGGGCGGCGCTCAATGCGGTGCCCGCCGGGCAGCGGCTGGCGGCGCTGGCACTGGGCCTTGGCAAGGGCCACATCTTCTTTCGCATCGTGCTGCCCCAGGCCTGGCGCCATGCCTTGCCGGGGCTGGGCAACCAGTGGCTGGTGCTGCTCAAAGACACGGCCCTGGTGTCGCTTATCGGGGTGAACGAGATGATGCGCCAGGCCCAGATGGCGTCGGCCAGCACCTATGAACCCTTCACCTGGTACGCCGCGGCCGCCCTCATCTATCTGGCCATCAGCCTGGTGAGTGAGTTTGGCCTCAAGCAGGCTGCCCGCTACACCCGCCGTTACGGAGGCTGACCATGCAGGATTACCTGATGACCCTGCTGGGGGGGCTGGCGATTACCCTGCAGCTCACCGTGTTCAGCTTGCTGCTTGGCGTGTTGATGGCGGCTGGCATGACCTGGGTGCTGGAGCGCCGCATTCCGGTGGCGACCCAGCTGGTGCAGCTGTGGGTGCTGGTCTTCACCGGCACGCCCCTGCTCATCCAGATCTTCCTCATCTACTACGGGCCTGGCCAGTTTGAATGGCTCAAGGCGGGGCCGCTCTGGCCGTTGCTCAAGCAACCCTGGTTCTGCGCCGTGCTGGCGCTCGGGTTCAACACCGCGGCCTACTCCACCCGGCTATTCAAGGGGGCGCTCGACGCCATCCCTGCAGGCGAGGTAGAGGCCTGCCGGGCGCTCGGCTTCTCCGCCGGCCAGACTCTGTGGATGAAGACCCGCCACGCGGCCCGTCGGCTGGTACCCGCCTACTCCAACGAAGTGATCCTGGTGCTCAAGGGCAGCTCGCTGGCCAGCACCATCACCATCATGGACATCATGGGTCTGGCCCAGCGTCTCAACGCCCAGACCTATGACACCCTGGCGGTGTTCACCGTGGCCGGGGGCCTCTACCTGACCATGAATGGATTGTTAACAATTGGTTTCCGCTGGTGCGAGAAGCGGGCACTGGCATTCCAGTCCTGAAGCAGTCGTATTTACCTCTTAATGGTGAGGGAGACACAGGAAATCTGTGTCTTTCCTCCCATTTATCGCATATTCCTCTCCGCTTTCGTCGCCGCTTGCTCCCTGGCTCACAGAACCCGTGATTACAACTGTTATCAGATTGTTTTTTAGCAGGGGATCCTTTAAGGTGAGGCGCACAATAAGAAACAGCGTTAACCCAACTAGAAACAACCTTAAACCTACGCTTAGACATGGAGTTGATCATGAAAGTTGCCGTTCTGGGTGCCGCCGGTGGCATCGGCCAAGCCCTTGCTCTGCTGTTGAAAAATCGCCTGCCTGCCGGTTCCGAGTTGAGCCTGTATGACATTGCCCCGGTCACCCCGGGCGTGGCGGCGGACCTGAGCCATATCCCGACTGACGTGAAAGTAAAAGGTTTCTGCGGTGAAGATCCGAGCCCGGCTCTGGTCGGCGCCGATGTCGTGCTGATCTCTGCCGGCGTGGCGCGCAAGCCCGGCATGGATCGTTCCGATCTGTTCAACATCAACGCCGGTATCGTCAAGAACCTGGTGGAGAAGTGTGCCGCCTCCTGCCCGAAAGCACTGATCGGCATCATCACCAACCCGGTCAACACCACGGTCGCCATCGCCGCCGAAGTGCTGAAGAAGGCCGGTGTCTATGACAAGCGCCGCCTGTTCGGCGTGACCACCCTGGACGTCATCCGTGGCGAGACCTTCGTGGCCGAGGCCAAGGGCCTGAACATCGACAAGATCCGCATCAACGTGATCGGTGGCCACAGTGGCGTGACCATACTGCCGCTGCTCTCCCAGATCGAAGGGGCCAGTTTCACCGCGGAAGAAGCGGCTGTCATGACCAAGCGCATCCAGAATGCCGGTACCGAAGTGGTGGAAGCCAAGGCCGGTGGCGGTTCTGCCACCCTCTCCATGGGTCAGGCAGCCTGCCGTTTCGGTCTGTCCCTCATCAAGGGTCTGCAGGGCGAAGCCAATGTCATCGAGTGCGCCTATGTGGAAGGCAACGGCGAGCACGCCACCTTCTTCGCGCAGCCGGTGCTGCTGGGCAAGAATGGCGTCGAGAGCGTGCTGGACTACGGCAAGCTGAGCGCCTTCGAGCAAGAGTCCATGGACAGCATGCTGGCTACCCTGAAGGCCGATATCCAGCTGGGTGTCGACTTCGTCAAGTAAGCCGCAGTGTCGATCATGAGGGGAGCCCAGGCTCCCCTTTGTCATTTCCGGGGTTTGCCATGGCGAGCTAAGGAGATGGACCCGGCTGCCGATAAAGAGGGCAGCAGGAGATCCCTATGATGAAACCCAGTACCCTCATCGGCCTCGTCGGTCTGTGCAGCCTCCCCTTGCAGGGGGCCGAGCCGATCTCGGCGGCCGCGCAAACCCAGTCGGTGGCGGCCGCCACAGTCCCGACGCCCTCGGCGGCCTTGCCATCGATCGCCCCGGCACCAGCACAGGCTGCATCAGCGACCCAGCCGGCCACCGCACCTGTACCATCAGCCGCAGTGCCGGCGGCTGCCGTTGCCCCAGCGCCGGTGGCGTCGGCTGCGTTGCCTACGGCTGTCGCTGATCCGGCCCCTGTGCTGTCGAGTGTTGATGCACCCGCCCCAGTGGCATCAGCCCCGGCGGCAGCGCCGCTGCCCAGGGCGGTGAACCCTGGCTCCCTGGCCACCGGAGAGCTGCAGGCGGTGCCGCTCTATCGGCAGGACGAGCTGCTCAACTGGATAGAGCAGGGACGTCATCTGGCCCGGGTGAAGCAGGACAGGTGCCAGCTGACCCAGGACATAGAGGCGCGCGCCTCCGTGATGAAGATCCCGGCCTATCAGTTCCTGTGGGGGGACATGCTGGCCTGGGGCGTCTGCATCAAGCCGGACGCACAGATCGGGGTGCAATACATGTGGGAGGCGGCCAATCAGGGCCTGGCTCCCGCACTGGAGCAGCTGGGGCGCTATTACTGGAAAGGCATCCTGGTCCAGAAGGATCTGGTGCGGGCCGAGACCCTGATGCGGGAGGCCGCCAGCCTGGGCTTCCAGCGGGCCCAGATAGAGTGGGTCGAGATGCTGCTGCAGGGCATGGGCAGTCCGCTGGATTACGAGGAGGCCTACCACTGGCTGCACGGCGCCGTCATCGGCGACAAGGCGACCCACCAGAAGGCGGCTAGCCTGCTGAGCCGGCTCGGCAATCGCATGCCCGCCAATGCCATCGCCCGCGCCAAGGCGATGCACTAAGCCCGGCAGGCCAGGCCACTCGATACAACAAGGCCCGCGAACCTGAGTTCGTGGGCCTTGTGCATTTCCCCGGGCTGGAGGTGGGATCAGAGATCCTGATGGGGGCCAAATACCTCGTAGTGCATCCGGTCGGCAGGCACGTCCAAACTGCTCAGCTGATCTTTCACCGCCTTCATGAAGCCCAGGGGGCCGCAGAAGTAGTAGCGGGCGTTGGCCGGGATGAGGTCCGTGACCTGTTCCAGCGCCAGGGTGCCGCTGAAGTCGTAGTCCTTCCCCTGCACGTCCTGCTCGGCAGGTACCCTGTACCAGACCCGGCTCTGCAAGCTGGCATGCTGGCGGCTCTTGGCCTGGATCTCTTCCTTGAAGGCATGCAGGGCGCCATGTTCGCAGGCATGGAGCCAGCGGATTTCAGTTTCTGGTTGCTCGGCCAGCAACTGGTTGAGCATGCTCAGCATGGGGGTCAGGCCCACCCCGGCGGAGATCAGCACCACTGGGGTGGTCGGCTCGGTCTGCAGGAAGAAGTCCCCCGCCGGTGGCATCAGCGCCACCTCGTCACCGACGTGAAGCTGGTCATGCAGCAGGTTGGAGGCCTGGCCCTGGGGCTCGCGCTTGACGCTGATGCGGTAGTCGCGGCCATTGGGAGCATCGGAGAGGGAGTATTGACGGATCTCCTGATGCGCCAGCGACGGGTGATTGAGCCGGATGCTGATATATTGCCCCGGCTTGAAGCGCAGCACGGGCTTGCCGTCGACGGGGGCCAGCACGAAGGAGGTGACAAGCTCGCTCTCCTGGCGCTTCTCCTTGATGAGGAAGGGGCGGGCCCCCTGCCAGCCACCGAGCTCGCTCGCCTTCTCCCGGTAGAGCTCACCCTCCCGACCGATGAAGATGCCGGCCAGCACGCCATAGGCCTTGCCCCAGGCTTCCAGTACCTCGTCCGTCACCGCGTTGCCACCCATTTCTTTGAGCGTGGCCAAGAGATGACTACCCACAATGTGATATTGTTCCGGCTGGATCAGGAAACCCGTGTGCTTGTGGGCGATGCGTTCCACGGCTCCGGCCAGGGCCCCCAGGTTGTCGATGTTCCTGGCGTAGGCCGCCACGGCACTGAACAGGGCCAGGGGCTGACCGCCACTGTGCTGATGGGCCAGGTTGAACACATCCTTCAACTCGGGGTTGTGGTTGAACATGCGCTGGTAGAAGTGCTGGGTGAGGGCTGGCCCCGCCGATTCGAGCAAAGGAATGGTGCTCTTGATGACGGCGATGGTGGCTTGGTCTAACATAGGAGGTCCTTTCTAATTGAACATCTGGAATGTCACTTAATAAGTTGCATCCTAAATGTTTAATTGATCTGGATCAATCATCAATTCTTTGCGCTATGCGCCACAGGCACTATGAGACTAACAAGCTATACCGATTTTGGATTGAGAGCCCTGCTCTATCTGGCCACGTTGCCGGAGGGGGAATTGTCGAGCGTGGCCAAGGTGTCTGCCTTGTATGACGTCTCTCGCAATCACATGGTGAAGGTGGTGAATCAGCTGGTGAAGCTGGGTTATCTGCAGTCCCAGCGTGGCAAGAATGGCGGGATCCGCATGGCCTGTTCCCCTGAGAGCGTGAACATAGGCCAGGTGATCCGGGCGCTGGAGGGCAATCTGGACGGCATCGACTGCAACTCGCCGGTGTGTCACATCGTCTCCGTCTGTCTGCTCAAGAGTGCCCTGAAGGAGGCGATGAACGCCTTCCTTGCGGTGATGGACGGCTATACGCTGCAAGATCTGCTGGCCAACCGCGACGAGCTGCAGCAGGTGTTCGGCGAGTTGATCCCGACCCTGGTGCTGGAGCCGGATGACGAGAGCGAGTGAGACGAAAAAGGCTGCCATCGGCAGCCTTTTTTCAATCCTCGTAACCTGACTCGTTACGGTAGAGGTGTGGCATGATCCTCGCCATCTTCACCATGTTGTTCTCCACTTCGAGGATCTCGATGGGATAACCCGCCAGTCTGACGCTGATGTTGGGCTGGGGGATCTCTTCCAGGTACTCCAGGATCACCCCGTTGAGGGTGCGCGGGCCGTCGATGGGCAGGTGCCAGTGCATCTCCTTGTTCAGCTCGCGGATACTGGCGGAGCCTTCCACCAGGAAGGAGCCATCCGGCTGGGGGTGGATCTCGTCGCTCGGCGCCGGGGCCATGGAGGTGGTGAAGTCGCCCACTATCTCTTCCAGGATGTCATCCAGGGTGATCAGCCCCTGGATATCCCCATACTCGTCGACAATCAGCCCGATCCTCTCCTTGTTGCGCTGGAACTTGGCCAGCTGCACGTTGAGGGGGGTGCCCTGTGGAATGAAGTAGATGGGATCGACTTCCCGCAGCAGGCTGGACTTGCTGAACTGGTCCTTGGCGACCAGTCTGAGGGCATCACGAGAGTGTAAAAATCCGACAACGTCGTCGATATTGTCGCGATAGAGCAGGATCTTGGTGTGAGCGCAGTGAGCCAGCTGGCGCAATATGCTCTTCCAGTCGTCGTTGATGTCGATGGCAGAGATCTCGCTGCGCGGCACCATGATGTTTTCCACCGTCATCTTGTCCAGATCCAGAATGCTGATCAGCATCTCCTGATGGCGCTGGGGAATGAGGCTGCCCGCCTCGTTGACTATGGTGCGCAGCTCTTCGGTGTTGAGGGAGTCATCCTTGCGATGTTCCAGTCGCAGCAGCTTGAGCAAGAGGTTGGTGATGCTGTTGATGAGCCAGACCAGGGGGGCGAAGGGCACCATCAGTCCCTTGAGAACCCAGGAGGCGGGGTAGGCGATGCGCTCGGGAAACATGGCCGCCAGTGTCTTGGGGGTGACTTCCCCGAACACCAGCACCACCAGGGTGAGGCCGAAGGTGGCGATGGCGACGCCGAGATCCCCGAACAGCCGGATGCAGACTATGGTGGCGATGGCGGAGGCCAGGATGTTGACCAGGTTGTTGCCGATGAGGATGAGGCCAAGCAGGCGATCCGGTCGAGCCAGCAGCTTTTCGACCCGACGGGCTGCCTTGTGCTTGGTTTGGGCCAGATGCCGCAACTTGTAGCGGTTGAGGGACATCAGACCGGTTTCGGAACTGGAGAAGAAGGCTGACAACACAATCAAGATAACGAGAACAATCAGTAATGTGCTCGTTGAGATACTGTCCAAGAAGGGCTCCTGTTGGGGTGGTGTTTGGGTGGCTGAACCGTCAGCTCAGCAAGACTTCCTTGACGAAGCGGCTGCCAAAGTAGGCCAGGGTCAGGATGACGCTGCCGATGAGGCTCAGCATGATGACCTTGCGACCACGCCAGCCACGGGTGTGGTGACCCCACAGCAGCAAGGCATAGACGCACCAGGCCAGGATCGAGAGGATGGCCTTGTGGGACTTGCCCTGGGCGAACATGTCTTCGAGGAAGAACAGACCCGAGGCGATGGAGAGCGTCAGCAGCAAGAGGCCCGCGGAGATGAGCTGGAACAGGCGCTTCTCCACCGTCATCAGGGGCGGCATGGCCGGCAGATGGCTTATCTTTCTGGACTTCAGCTGCCGATCCAGACAGGCAAGCTGGAGCGCAAACAGGCAGGCGATCATCAGTACCGAATAGGCCATCAAGGCGAGCCCGATGTGCAGCAGCAGTTGGGGATGCGCTTCCAGATGGGTGATGTAGCGACCCGGTATCAGGGCGCTGGCGGCGAGCAGCAAGGCCGAGAAACTGTAGACCACGGGCAGCAGGATCCAGCCGTTGAAACGGCGGGTAACGCAGGTCATGAAGCAGCTGATGATGAGGCTGACCAGGGAGGCGACGTTCAACATGCTGAGATTCTGGCCGGAATGGGTAGCCAGCACCTCGCTGCCCACCGCCACGCCATGGGCGGTCAGGGCCAGGCCGACACAGGCAAACAGAGACACCTGCCCGACGGGCTTGGCGCTGAGCAGCAGGTGCAGAGAGGCGATGATGGCCAGCAGGTAAAACGCCAGGGCCAGAACAGAGATCACGATCATAACCAGGTCGTTGTCGAACAAGCTTTTATGGATAAGAGGGGCAGTATACCTTGCACAAGATATGCTCGCCAGTTGTGCCAGGGGCTAACTGCCCATATATAAGTAGCAGCTGACAGCCCCGTGCGGCGAATAATCGTCCTCCGGCGTTGACTGGGGTATAATGCCCTCCATTTGTTACACCCGCTCATTCGATGGCGGGTCACCGCCGCAAGCGGTGAGTAATCGTCCTCACAGTGCTGACTGGGGTATAATGCCCCACTAGTTACGCCAAGAATCGGAATGCGTCATGTTTGAGAATTTGACTGAACGACTCTCGCGCACCCTGCGCAATGTCAGTGGCCGTGGCCGGCTGACCGAAGAGAACATCAAGGATACCTTGCGTGAAGTGCGCATGGCGCTGCTCGAGGCGGACGTGGCCCTGCCGGTGGTGCGTGACTTCGTTGCCCGCGTGAAAGAGCGTGCCGTCGGCCAGGAAGTGGCCAAGTCCCTGAGCCCGGGCCAGGCCTTCATCAAGATAGTGCATGGCGAGCTGGTCTCCGTCATGGGAGAGGCGAACGAGCAGCTCAATCTGGCCGCCCAGCCGCCGGCCATCATCCTGATGGCGGGCCTGCAGGGTGCCGGTAAGACCACGACTGTGGGCAAGCTCGCCAAGCTGCTCAAGGAGCGCCACAAGAAGAAGGTGCTGGTGGTCAGTGCCGACGTCTACCGCCCGGCGGCGATCAAGCAGCTCGAGACCCTGGCCAATGACATCTCGGTCGATTTCTTCCCGAGCGATGTGACCCAGAAGCCGGTGGCGATCGCCACCGCCGCCATCGATCAGGCGCGCAAGAAATTCTATGACGTGGTGATCGTCGATACCGCCGGTCGTCTGCACGTGGACACCGAGATGATGGCGGAGATCCAGGATCTTCACGCCACCATCAAGCCGGTCGAGACCCTGTTCGTGGTGGATGCCATGACAGGTCAGGATGCGGCCAATACCGCCAAGGCGTTCAACGAAGCGCTGCCGCTCACCGGCGTCATCCTCACCAAGGCGGACGGCGACGCCCGCGGCGGTGCCGCCCTGTCGGTGCGCCACATCACCGGCAAGCCGGTCAAGTTCATCGGTATGGGCGAGAAGACCGATGCCCTCGAGCCCTTCCACCCGGACCGACTCGCATCCCGCATCCTCGGCATGGGGGACGTGCTGTCGCTCATCGAGGAAGTGGAACGCACGGTCGACAAGGAGAAAGCCGCCAAGCTGGCCAGCAAGGTCAAGAGCGGCAAGGGCTTCGATCTGGAAGATTTCCGCGAGCAGCTGGCCCAGATGCGCAACATGGGCGGCATGATGGGCATGCTCGACAAGCTGCCCGGCATGTCCGGTCTGCCGGATAACGTGAAAGATCAGATGGATGACAAGATCACAGTGCGGATGGAGGCCATCATCAGCTCCATGACGCCCAAGGAGCGTGCTCATCCCGATCTCATCAAGGGCTCCCGCAAGCGTCGCATCGCCGCGGGTTCCGGCATGCAGGTGCAGGACGTGAACAAGCTGCTCAAGCAGTTCACCGAGATGCAGCGCATGATGAAGAAGATGTCCGGCAAGGGTGGCATGCGCAAGATGATGGGCCAGATGAAGAACATGCTGCCCCCCGGATTCGGTGGTGGCGGACGCGGTCCGTTCTGATTTTCCTGCTTGTCAGGCAAAAAGGCTCACCGCGGTGAGCCTTTTTCATGCCAACTCCTGCGCAAAAAATAGCAGGCTTGGTTGCAATTATTACGAATCCAAGTAGAATTACGCGGCTTATTTTAAGCTAGGGTCTGCGTATTTGCAGGCCTTGTTCATTAGATGTTCATGAGGACGATATGGTAACCATTCGTTTACAACGTGGTGGCGCGAAAAAGCGTCCGTTCTACCAGGTAGTAGTTTCTGACAGCCGTTGCGCCCGTGACGGTCGCTTCATCGAGCGCGTTGGTTTCTTCAACCCGGTTGCTGCTGGTAACGCTGAAAAGCTGAACCTGGACCTGGCTCGTATCGAGCATTGGGTTGCTACTGGTGCCACTGTTTCTGACCGTGTTGCCAAGCTGATCAAAGACGCTAAAAAAGCTGCTTAATCAGCCAAGCGGTAAGGAGTTAAGGTGGAAAAACCTATAGTTCTGGGCACCCTGGGTACCGTCTACGGCATCAAGGGCTGGCTTAAAGTGAACTCCTTCACCGATGTTGCCGAAGCGATTTTCGATTACAACCCCTGGCTGATCAATCAGAACGGGGTGTGGCGTGAGATTCAGGTTTCGGCCTGGAAGCGTCACAACAAGGGTCTGATCTGCAAGCTCGATGGTATCGATGTGCGCGAGGATGCCCTGGCATTGACCAATGTCGAGATTGGCGTAGCCGCCGATCTGTTGCCTGCGTTGCCTGAAGGTGAGTTCTACTGGCGTGACCTGATTGGTTGCTCCGTGATGACCACCAAGGGATACGACCTGGGCAAGGTGACCGAATTGATGGAAACCGGCTCCAACGATGTGTTGGTGGTTGAGGCCAATGTAAAAGATGCCTTTGGTGCAAAGGAGCGGCTGATCCCGTTCCTGGAAGAGCAGGTGATCAAGAACATTGATCTGACTGCTCGAACAATCGAAGTTGATTGGGATCCTGGTTTCTAGTTTCCCGCGCTAACACGGGTGCCGGAGGTTTCTTATGTGGATTGGGGTGATTAGCCTCTTCCCGGAAATGTTCCGAGCCATTACCGAGCACGGGGTAACGGGTCGGGCCGTCAAGAGTGGCCTGCTGCAGATTGAGTGCTGGAACCCTCGGGATTTCACCCACGACAAACACCGTACTGTCGATGATCGTCCTTATGGTGGTGGGCCTGGAATGCTGATGATGGTTCAGCCGCTGCGTGATGCGATTCATGCAGTCAAGCAAGCGGCGGGAGACGGGGCGAAAGTCATCTATCTCTCTCCTCAGGGGCGCAAGCTGACTCAAGCGGGCGTAACCGAGTTGGCGACGAATCAGAAACTGATTCTGGTCGCCGGTCGATACGAAGGTATCGATGAACGCGTGATACAAACCGAAGTCGACGAAGAGTGGTCTATCGGGGATTACGTGTTAAGTGGTGGCGAGTTGCCTGCCATGACCCTGATCGATGCGGTTTCGCGTCTGGTCCCCGGGGTCTTGGGTGATCAGGCCAGTGCCGAGCAGGACTCCTTCACGGATGGCCTGCTGGATCATCCCCACTACACTCGGCCGGAGTTGTTGGATGGATTGGCGGTGCCCGAGGCGCTGACAAGCGGCAATCACGAAGTGATTCGGCGCTGGCGTCTCAAGCAGTCGCTCGGACGAACCTGGCAGAGAAGGCCGGAACTTATTAACAACCTAGCTCTGACTGACGAGCAAGAATCACTTCTTGCCGAGTATGTCCGCGAAGTGCGTGACAGCGTTAAGTAGAGTTTTCAGTTTATCCTAGGTAAGGAAAGACAATGAGCAAGATTATTCAGCAGCTTGAACAAGAGCAACTGCGTACCGACATCCCGGCTTTTGCCCAGGGCGACACCGTACGTGTTCAAGTTCGTGTTAAAGAAGGTGGTAAAGAGCGTCTGCAGGCTTTCGAAGGCATCGTCATTGCCAAGCGTAACCGCGGTCTGCACTCTGCTTTCACCGTTCGCAAGATCTCCAACGGCGAAGGTGTTGAGCGTGTATTCCAGACTCACTCTCCGCTGATCCACAGTGTAGAACTGAAGCGTCGTGGTGATGTTCGCCGCGCCAAGCTGTACTACCTGCGCAACCTGTCCGGCAAAGCTGCTCGTATCAAAGAGAAGCTCAACTAATTCGATTCGAATTGGTGTCGGTATGTCGACGAATAGCTCGACAGGTAGTGAAAAGGCTCGCCAATGGCGAGCCTTTTTTGTATCTGTCATTTGAGGCGGTGGGTTCAACCTGGCTGGCTGACCCGCACCACAGAGTTGTCGCGCCCGAAGGGGCCGGGCACATAGTCGTCCGCTTCCCAGTCGTTGTCATAACGGGTCTCCCCGTCTGGCTGCACCAGTTGATAGCAATACTCGAAATGACTGGGGCCATCGGTGGGAAGGTTGAGGGTCGCCTTGAACTCCCCGCTCTTCATTCTTTTCAATTCAATGGGTTGCCACTGGCTGAACTCCCCCAGCAGCAAGACCTGTTCGGCCTCGCCTGCGGCCTCTTTTTCCACTGCGAAGGTCACCTTGACCTCGGGGCGGGACTTGAGAAATTGCTTGTTGATCGGCATATCGACTCCTTGTCACTGACTGCGAAGAAAGTAGCGCTGTTCATTTTTATATCACCTTATGACAAGAATGTTGATAGCAATCGTCAGGCAGGCAGGGCGAAATGACGCCGAAGCAGCTGGTGAGTGAACTCAATCTTGAGGTAAAAGCCCCTTGGCAGTGTCTGGATTGGCTGGCCATTGCGGCCGATGGCGCGAGTCAGCGCCTTGCTGTTGGCCGCCTTGGGGCGCAGCTGCATGACCTGACCGTGGCGGGCGCTAATCTGCTCCACCTCCCCCAGCACTATCATGTCCATCAGCTCCTCCCAATCCTGACGCAGCAACCTGTCTTCTTCTTCGCTCGGGCTCCACAGCAACGGCATGCCGACCCGGCGTTCACCGACGGGGATGGTGCGGCTGCCCTCCACCGGGATCCAGAGTACCCGCGACAGCTTGTTGCGCACATTGGACTCCTCCCAGCGCTGGCCACTGATCCCGATGAGGGGAGCGACGCAGACGAAGGTGGTTTCCAGCGGTTTGCCCTGAGGATCGATCGGGATCGTCTTGAGCTCGATGCCGAGGTCGGGGAAGTCCTGCTCCGGCCGGCTGCCCGCGCTGGCGCCCAACTGCCACTCGATCAACTGGCCGATCCAGCCCTTGTCTCGCCTGAGATCCCGTGGCACCGGGATGCCGGCCGTCGCGGCGAGCTGGGCCAGGGTGAAGCCCGCCATGGCGTAGGCGCGCGCCATCAATTCCTGCTCTGACTGTGGATTGGCGGGCATGAGGGGCTCCTGTTGGCGAGAAGGGGGTGGACAAGTGTGATCCTGACAGAGGATCGCTGTTTTTGTAACCGATCCTTGCCCGGCTATTCACAGGGGGGGCAAGATTGTGAATTATCATCTATGGCAATGATTTTAAAGGAATTTGACTTTTTTCTCCAGCCTGGAGAACGGGAGGATCCCGGTTGCAACGAGTTGTCCAAGGGTTTGGCCTGGCTGTTGCACATAGTTATCCACAGAAATCTTGGATAACTGACATAAAGTGGTGATACAGGGCCCGGCATCAGAAATAAATGTGAGAGCACGCCGATTTTTCTCGCCATATCGGTGCAGATAATGCGCCATCCTTGTGGATAAACTAGCCTTGGTGGATCTTTGAACAGTCGAACTTGTTCACAATTGACAGTCAGGATCCTCGGGCGCAAAAGACATGGATCTTGATCCAGTCTTTAAATATTAACTATATGTATTTAAATGAATATTTTGTTTTTATATGAATCGGGTATGATACGGCATGATTTGAAGTCGTAGTATAAAACTACTGTATATACCCGCTTGATCACAGGCTTATGCACAGTCTGGGTGGGCAACTTGCGGAGCTTGTCCTTCAGGTTTGTTTATAACTTTGCTTGAAATGCCAAGTTATTCATGAGTGGAAGATGACAGTCCCTGTTTGCCGCCACGGGGTGAATGTGGAACAATCTCTTTATAGATTCAGCCTTTATAAGGTGATCACGTGATAGATGGCGACGGATTTCGTCCCAATGTCGGCATCGTGATCTGTAACCGTGACGGGCAAGTATTGTGGGCTAAGCGCTATGGGCAGCACTCCTGGCAGTTTCCGCAGGGGGGAGTTGATGATGGTGAATCGCCGGAGCAGGCCATGTATCGTGAGCTGTATGAGGAGATAGGCCTCAAGCCCGACGATGTGACCATACTGGCGACCAGTCGCAACTGGCTGAAGTATCGCTTACCCAAACGACTCGTTCGCTGGGACAGTTCACCGGTCTGTATTGGCCAGAAGCAGAAATGGTTTTTGCTGCAGCTCGATCCTGGCAAAGAGTCCAGGATCCAGTTCGGTTGTCATGGTCACCCGGAATTTGATGATTGGCGTTGGGTCAGCTTCTGGTACCCGGTTCGTCAGGTCGTCTCCTTCAAGCGGGAAGTTTACCGCCGGGTGATGAAGGAGTTTGCCCCGCTGGCCATGCCGGTGCCGGTGGTGCAGGTTAATCGAAAGGATGGGCGGCGCAACCGCTCGCGCTAAGGAGCACAATTAGTTGCTGACGGAACTCAGACGCATCGTCGAGAGCATGGCCGAGGCCAACACCCTCGAACAGGCCTTGCAAGCATTGGTGAGCCAGACCCGGCTCGCCATGACGGTGGACTGCTGCTCCGTTTATGTCGCCGAACCGGACATGCGCCGCTATCGACTGGCGGCGACCGATGGTCTGGCCGAGTCTGCAGTGGGCAAGGCCACCTTGCCGTTCGAGCAGGGCATAGTCGGTCTGGTGGGTCAGCGGGAAGAGCTGATCAACCTGGCCGATGCGCCTTCTCACCCCAGTTTCAAGTTCCTGCCCGATGTCGCGGAAGAGGCGTTTCGCTCCTTCCTCGGCGCCCCCATCATGCACCAGCGCCAGGTGGTCGGCATTCTGGTGGTGCAGCAGAAAGAGAGCCGGCTGTTCGATGAAGGGGAAGAGTCCTTCATGGTCACCCTGGCGGCACAGCTGGCGGCCCGCATCGCCCAGGCCCAGGCCAAGGGCTGGTTGCAGAAGACCGACTGGAGCAAGCCGCTGCGCGGCATCGCCGGTGCCAGCGGCATCGCCATCGCCAAGGCCTGGGTGTGGCGTCCGCGCAAGGCGCTCAACAGCATCACCCCGCGCAAGGACGAGGAGCACGGCAAGCAGCTGGCCCGGCTGGAGCTTGCGGTGGAAGAGGTGCGCCACGATCTGGAGAGTCTGGCGCTGCGCTTTCGCGAGAGCTACAGCCAGGATTCGGTCGCCATCTTCGACATCTATCTGCACCTGCTGAACGATCCCGGCTACATCAAGCCCATCCGCAACAAGGTCAGCAAGGAGCACTGGACCGCCATCTCCGCGGTCAAGATCATCAGCGATCGGCTGATCGAGCAGTTCAAGGGGATGAAGGATCCCTACCTGCGGGAGCGCTCCACCGATGTGAAAGACATCGCCCAGCGGCTCATCAGCCGGCTGGTACAGGACGAACCCGAGCAGCTCACCATAGGGGAGCCGGTGGTGCTGGTCGCCGACGAGGTGACCGCCACCATACTCGCCGAGATCCCGCGGGAGTTTCTGAGCGGCGTGGTCTCCCTCAAGGGGGGGACCAACTCCCATGCCGCCATCCTGGCCCGCGCCATGGGGGTGGCAGCCATCATGGGAGTGGATCTGCCCCTGGGTGACATAGGCGGGCGCACCCTGGTCATCGACGGTTACAGCGGCGATCTCTTCATCGAACCCAATCAGGTGATCCTGACCGAGTACCGGCAACTGCTCAACGAGGAGCGGGCGCTCGATACCCTGGTGCGCAGCGTCGACAACCAACCCTCGGAGACGGCTGACGGCACCTCTGTCTCCTTGCTGCTCAACGCCGGCCTCAGCGCCGACACCGAGATCTCCCTCAACCATCTGGCGGACGGGGTCGGGCTCTATCGCACCGAGATCCCCTTCATGCTGCAGGACAGCTTCCCCTCCGAATGGGAGCAGACGGCGCGCTATCGGGGGATTCTGGAGACCTATCGGGATCGCCCGGTCTGCATGCGCACCCTGGACGTGGGGGGGGACAAGCAATTGCCCTATTTCCCCATAGTGGAGGAAAATCCCTTCCTTGGCTGGCGGGGGATCCGGCTCACCCTGGATCACCCCGAGTTGTTCCTGGTGCAGCTCAAGGCCATGCTGCGCGCCAGCGAAGGGCTGGACAATCTGGCCATCATGCTGCCGATGATCAGCAGCGTCAGTGAAATCAAGGCTTCCCGCCGGCTGCTGGATCAGGCCTGGCGTGAAGTGTCGGAAGAGGCGGCGAGCCGCGATGCGGTGATCCGCTACCCCAGCCTGGGGGTGATGATAGAGGTGCCCTCCGCCCTCTACATCCTGCCGGAGATGGCCCCTCTCATCGACTTCTGGTCGGTGGGCAGCAATGACCTGACCCAGTATCTGCTGGCGGTGGATCGCAACAACGCCCGGGTCGCCAGTATCTATGACGCCTTCCATCCCGCGGTGATCCGCGCCCTGCAACTGCTGGTCGATGCCTCCCATCGCTACCAGAAGCCGGTCTCGGTCTGTGGCGAACTGGCCGGGGATCCGGTCGGCGTGCTGCTGCTGCTGGCCATGGGCTATCGCCGTTTCAGCATGAACACCCACAACATCTCCCGCATCAAGTACGTGCTGCGTCAATCCGATCTCGGCGAGCTGAAGGCGCTGATGGCGGATGGCCTCAAGCACGACAATCCCCACGTGCTCCGTGGCCTGTTTGCCCGCTACCTGGAAGAGCACGGTCTGGGCGGTTTGCTGCGCGCAGGCCACAAGACCAAGCTGCCCGATTGATATTCAGTCTTGTTCCTGCTGACGAATGATCGGAGAATGCGGCTTTTCTTATGACTGGGGCCGCGCCATGCAGCACGACGGATATTGGGTTTTCTCGCAGATTGATCCCGTAGCATTCAGTTTGGGACCACTATCGGTACGCTGGTATGGTCTCATGTATTTGTTTGGTTTCGCCTTTGCCATGTGGCTTGCGGGCCGCCGCGCCGACGCGCCCAACAGTGGCTGGACCCGCAACGAGGTCTCTGACCTGCTGTTCTATGGCTTCCTCGGGGTGATCCTGGGCGGTCGTATCGGCTACGTGCTGTTCTACAACTTCGATCTCTTCCTGGCCGATCCCACCTACCTGTTCAAGATCTGGACCGGGGGCATGTCGTTCCACGGCGGCCTGATCGGGGTCATCACCGCCATGATCTGGTTTGCCCACAAGACCAAGCGTCACTTCTTCACCGTGGCAGACTTTGTGGCGCCGCTCATTCCGTTCGGCCTCGGCGTCGGCCGCATCGGCAACTTCATGAATGGCGAGCTGTGGGGCCGGGTCACGGACGTGCCCTGGGCCATCATCTTCCCGGAGGCCGGCCCAGAGCCGCGTCACCCCTCCCAGCTCTACCAGTTCGCCCTGGAAGGTGTGGTGCTGTTCATCATCCTGAACCTGTTCTGGCGCAAGAACCCGCCACGGGGCGCTATCTCAGGCATGTTCCTGCTGTTCTACGGCCTGTTCCGCTTCCTGGTGGAGTTCGTACGCCAGCCTGACAGCCAGCTGGGCCTCTACTTCCAGGAGATCAGCATGGGCCAGATCCTCTCTACCCCGATGATCATCATCGGCGCCCTGATGATCTGGGTTGCCTACAAGCGTCCTAAGCTGTTCGGCAACGCGGCGAAGGAGGCAAAGCAATGAGGGTATATCTCGATCTGATGCAAAAGATCCTGGATGAAGGCACCGTCAAATCCGATCGCACCGGCACGGGGACAGTCTCCCTGTTCGGTCATCAGATGCGCTTCAATCTGGCGGAAGGCTTCCCGCTGGTCACCACCAAGAAGTGCCACCTGCGTTCCATCATTCACGAGCTGCTCTGGTTCCTCAATGGCGACACCAACACTGCCTACCTGAAAGAGCACGGCGTCAGCATCTGGGACGAGTGGGCTGACGAGCACGGCGATCTGGGCCCTGTCTATGGCGCCCAATGGCGTTCCTGGCCGGCGGCCGATGGCACCGTCATCGACCAGATCCAGAAGGCGGTGGATGACATCAAGCACAACCCGGATTCGCGCCGCATCATAGTCTCCGCCTGGAACGTGGGTGAGCTGGACAAGATGGCGCTCGCCCCTTGTCACGCCTTCTTCCAGTTCTATGTGGCGGACGGCAAGCTCTCCTGCCAGCTCTATCAGCGCAGCTGCGACGTCTTCCTCGGTCTGCCGTTCAACATCGCGAGCTACGCCCTGCTGACCCACATGATGGCCCAGCAGTGCGATCTGGCCGTGGGCGACTTCGTCTGGACCGGTGGCGACGTGCACCTCTACTCTAACCACATGGAGCAGACGGCGCTGCAGCTCTCCCGCGAGCCGCGTTCCTTGCCGCAGCTGGTGATCAAGCGCAAGCCGGACTCTATCTTCGACTACCGGTTCGAGGACTTCGAGATCCAGGGCTATGATCCCCATCCGGGTATCAAGGCCCCTGTCGCCATCTGATCCTGCATCCGCCGTGACGGCGAGCGGTGCTCGGCGGGATCTCCCGCTATGCTATTCCATCTGTTCGAAAGGCGCCTGCGGGCGCCTTTTTCATGCCTGACAAGAATTAATATGCAGACAAGTGAATGCTCCACAGGCGAGGGAAGGCAGGGGTAAACGTGCTTATAGCAGACATGATTTGTTTTGCCTTCGGTTTTTCCGTTGTTATCGGCAGTTAGAAACGATTTTTCATTAGTTAACTCGCCCCCTAGACTGAAAAAGTACAATTTTATGGATAGTTAGACCATGAGCGATGTGTTCAAGCGATTTCTCAAACTGGAGTCAGCCTCCGGAATAATTCTGATCCTGGCCGCCCTGTTGGCCATCGGTCTGGCCAACTCTGCCCTGGCGGAGCACTATCAGAGCTTCCTCAATACCCAGGTGCAGGTGCGCATTGCCGCCCTCGACATCAACAAGCCGCTGCTGCTCTGGATCAACGACGGCTTCATGGCGATCTTCTTCCTGCTGGTCGGGCTGGAAGTAAAGCGTGAGATGCTGGAGGGGGCGCTCTCATCACGGGTGCAGGCCACCTTCCCGGCCATCGCCGCCGTGGGCGGCATGCTGGCCCCTGCGCTCATCTATGCCTTCTTCAACTACGAAGATGAAATCACCCGGGCCGGCTGGGCCATTCCAGCCGCAACCGACATCGCCTTCGCCCTCGGGGTGATGGCGCTGCTCGGCAAGCGGGTGCCGACCAGCCTCAAGGTATTCCTGCTGGCCCTGGCCATCATGGATGACCTTGGGGTCATCATCATCATCGCCCTCTTCTATACCCAGCAGCTGTCGCTGACTGCACTGGCGGTCGGCATAGTGGCGACCCTCGCTCTGCTCTGGATGAATCGTCGTGGTGAGGACAGGATCGGCCTCTACATGCTGGTGGGTCTGGTGCTCTGGGTGGCCGTGCTCAAGTCGGGCGTCCATGCGACCCTGGCCGGCGTCATCGTTGGCTTCATGATCCCGCTCAACGGCAAGCGTTATGCCTCGCCGCTCAAGCACCTGGAGCATGTGCTGCATCCCTGGAGCGCGTACCTGATACTGCCGTTGTTTGCCTTTGCCAACGCCGGGGTCTCCCTCGACGGCATCCAGCTGTCGGATCTGCTCAGCCCGGTGCCCATGGGGATCATTCTGGGGCTCTTCATCGGCAAGCCCCTCGGCATCTTTACCATCAGCTGGCTGTCGGTGAAACTCGGCATCGCCCAGCTGCCGAGTGGCGTCAACTTCAGACAGATCTTTGCCGTCAGCATCCTGTGTGGCATCGGCTTCACCATGTCGATGTTCATCGCATCGCTGGCATTCGAGCATGGCGGACTGGACTACGGCAGCTACTCGCGCCTCGGGATCCTGGTGGGATCCACCCTGGCGGCCGTGATCGGTTTTATCGCCCTGCGGATATCGCTGCCCAATCGGGAGGCGAATCAAAGCACGGAGGGGTTATGAGAAGACTCGGATGGTTAGTCTTGCTGGTGAGCCCGGCAGTCTGGGCGAATAGCCTAGCGGATTGCCAGCAGGATGCGGTGTCGGCCAGTTGTTCGGCCTATCTCAACGGGGTGGTGGACAGCGCCCTCATGCTGGGAGACCAGCAGGCCAAGGCCCGATTCGGTGAAACCTTCACCGAGCGGGCCCTGAGCAGCCGGGCCGGCGAGCGAGTCAAGCAGTCGAACAAGCGCTACTGCGGAGAGCGGATGCCGGATCCGGCCCGCCTCAAGCTGACCCTGCAAGAGCAGTTCGGCGCAAACAAAGTTGACTCGATCAGCGACATGTATGACATTCTGGCGGTTGAACTCAGCTGCTACCGGAGCCCGCGCAGCGCGGGAACCCCATCGGATGTCACACCTTAATTACAACCACCTCTACTATTTTTGGATGACTCAGAAGAAGGGCTCCGTCACCCAGGCGGCGGAAGCCCTCTTCCTCACTCCCCAGACCGTCACCGGTCAGATCAAGTTGCTGGAGCAGCGTCTCGGCGGCAAGCTGTTGATCCGCAAGGGGCGATCCCTGGAGGCCACCGAGCTGGGCCAGCTGGTGTTTCGTTATGCCGACAAGATGTTCAGCCTCTCCTACGAGATGCTGGATATCGTCAACTACCGCAAGGAGAGCCAGATCCTGTTCGACGTCGGCATCGCCGATGCTCTCTCCAAGCGCCTCGCCAGCCGGGTGCTGCTCTCCGTCATCCCCAACGACGGCTCCATCCACCTGCGCTGTTTCGAATCGACCCACGAGCTGCTGCTGGAGCAGCTGAGCGAGCACAAGCTCGACATGATCCTCTCCGATTGTCCGGTGGACTCCAGCCAGCATGCCGGTCTGCTCTCCAAGCGGCTGGGGGGCTGCGGCGTCAGCTTCTTCTGCAAGGCGCCGCTGCCCGAAAAGCCGTTTCCCGCCTGTCTGGAGGAGCGCAAGCTGCTCATCCCTGGCCGTCGAACCGCCATGGGGCGTCAGCTGACCCAGTGGTTCGAGCAGCAGGGCATTTCTCCCAGCATCCTGGGGGAATTCGACGATGCGGCCCTGATGAAGGCATTTGGCTTCTTCAATCAGGGTATCTTCATGGCGCCGACCATCTATCGGGAGGAGATCCTGGAGGGGGAGGAGGTGATGCTGATCGGGGAGACCCAGGATCTGATGGAGGAGTACTACGTCATCTTCGCCGAGCGGATGATCCAGCATCCGGCAGTGAAGCGGGTGTGCGAGAGTGATTTCTCCTTCCTCTTTGCCGGTCAGGAGGACTTCACCACCATTCAGCCGGCGACCCTGTCATTTTAAATCGACGGGGCAGGGGGTATGATTCCTGTCTTGCAGGGGAGGGAATGCGATGCAGTTGGAAGAGATGGAGGCGAATGCCGGACGTGCGGTCACCCTGCTCAAGGCGCTGGCCAATGAACGGCGCTTGTTCATTCTGTGCCAGTTATTGGACAGAGAGTTGTCGGTGGGGGAGCTCAACGGGGTGCTTGGACTGAGTCAATCGGCCCTGTCACAGCATCTGGCGGTGTTGCGGCGCGATGAGCTGGTGGCGACGCGAAAAGAGGCCCAGACGGTCTACTATTCGCTGCGCAGCCATGAGGTACGCGAGATGATTGGATTGTTGCACAGGTTGTATTGCAGCGAACCCAAATAAAAAACCGGCACTAAGGCCGGTTTTTTTAGCTTTGTTCAGCCGAAGCTGATTAAGCCATGGCTTTGATCTGGGAAGACAGGCGGCTCTTGTGACGAGCAGCTTTGTTCTTGTGGATCAGGCCTTTGGTCGCCATACGATCCATGATCGGCTGAGCAACAGCGAAAGCGGCAGTGGCTGCAGCCTTGTCGCCAGAGGCGATGGCAGCGATCACTTTCTTCAGGTAGGTACGGGTCATGGAACGACGGCTGGCGTTGTGCTGACGACGTTTCTCTGACTGAAGAGCACGCTTCTTAGCAGATTTGATGTTAGCCAAGGTAAAACTCCTAAAACTGTCTTAGCGAGTGTATTGAAAAGGCCCGGAAATATGCCTTCCCAACCACATATTGTCAAATGATTTGTGCAAATAAACACCGCCCCCCGGTGGTGTGTCAGTTGGGAGACGGTTAAACTGTCGGCCGATTCTAACAGCATTCTTTTCTTTCTGACAGTTCCAGAGGCCTCGTCTTGAGTAAGAAATTGATCAAATCCGGCATGATAGTGTCCGGAATGACGCTGGCGTCCCGCGTGATGGGCTTGGTGCGCGATGTGGTCATCGCCAATCTGCTCGGTGCCGGGGTGGCCGCAGACGTCTTCTTCTTCGCCAACCGCATTCCCAACTTCTTGCGCAGGCTGTTCGCCGAAGGGGCTTTCAACCAGGCCTTCGTGCCGGTGATGACGGAGTACAAGAAAAACGGTGACGAGCAGGCCGTGCGCGAGCTGCTGGCGGCGGTGGCGGGCACCCTTGGGGGTATAGTCACCATAGTCACCCTGCTCGGGGTGCTGGGCTCGGGTGTACTGACTGCCATCTTTGGCTGGGGCTGGTTCTGGGACTGGCTGCACGGCGGGCCGGCGGCCGAGAAGTTCGAGCTTGCCAGCCTGATGCTCAAGATTACCTTCCCCTATCTCTGGTTCATCACCTTCACCGCCATGGCCGGGGCCATCCTCAACACCTTCGGTCGCTTCGCCGTCTCCTCCTTCACGCCGGTGTTTCTCAACCTCACCATGATTGCGGCGGCCTGGTGGATAGCCCCGTTGCTGGAGCGGCCCGAGATCGCGCTGGCGATCGGCGTCTTCCTCGGCGGCCTGGTGCAGTTTCTGTTCCAGTACCCCTTCCTGCGTCAGATCAACATGCTGGTGTGGCCCAAGTGGGGTTGGCACCATCCCGGTGTGGTGAAGATCCGCACCCTGATGATACCGGCGCTGTTCGGCGTCTCGGTCAGCCAGATCAATTTGCTGATCAACACCATGCTGGCCTCCTTCCTGGCGACTGGCGCCATCAGCTATCTCTATTATTCGGATCGCCTGCTGGAGTTCCCGCTCGGTCTGTTCGCTGTCGCCATCAGCACTGTGATCCTGCCGGCGCTGGCCAGGAAGCATGTGGATGCGGATCCGGCCGACTTCTCCCGCACCATGGATTGGGGGGTGCGCATGGTGATGCTGCTTGGCCTGCCCGCCATGGTAGGGATTGCGGTATTGCGTGAGCCCATACTGCGGGTGCTGTTCATGCGCGGCGAGTTCGGCATGCATGAGGTGGCGATGTCGAGCGCCAGCCTGCTGGCATCCACTACGGGCTTGCTGTCGCTGATGCTGATCAAGGTGTTGGCCCCTGGCTACTACGCCCGCCAGGACACCAGGACCCCGGTGCGGATCGGCATCATGGCCATGGTGGCCAACATGGTGTGCAACCTCATCTTCATCTATCCGCTTGGCTATGTGGGGTTGGCGCTCGCCACCGCCTGCTCCGGCACCCTGAATGCGGCCCTGCTGTTCAAGGGGCTCTATCAGCAGGCGGTCTATCGCCCTTCCCGCAACACGGGTGTGTTCTGCCTCAAGCTGCTGGCAGCGACCGTGCTGATGGGGGGCGCGCTTGGCTATCTGTCACCGGATCTTGCCCAGTGGGGGGCCTGGAGCATGGGCAAGGCCACTCTGGAGCTGACCTTGCTGCTCTGCCTTGGGGGCGCGTTGTATGGAGTAGTCCTGCTGGTGCTGGGGGTCAGGCCAAGACACCTGAAATCGGGTCAGCAATGAGGCTGATGAGGCCCGAGTTCCGGGCCAGATACCTGAAATCGGCTCAACAGCAGGGCTGACCCTGATTGCTGCCTGATATATAATCCGCCGATTTCCATGGCAGCAACGCACAAGGCACTGATGGAGCTCATTCGCGGCATTCACAATATCAAGCCCCGTCACCGGGGCTGTGTATTGACCATAGGCAACTTCGATGGGGTTCATCAGGGACACCATGCGGTGTTGGCCCGCTTGCAGGAGAAAGCCGCCCAGCTTGGCCTGCCCGCCTGCGTCATGCTGTTCGAGCCGCAGCCCCTTGAGCTCTTTGCGGGGGACGCCGCCCCTGCCCGTCTCAGCCGTTGGCGGGAGAAGTACGAAGCCCTCAAGGGGATGCAGATAGATCGCATGCTCTGCGTGCGGTTCACGCACCGCTTCGCCGAGCAGGCCGCCAGCACCTTCATCGAGCAGCTGCTGGTGGAGAAACTCGGCGTGCACTACCTGGTGGTGGGCGATGATTTTCGCTTCGGCAAGGGGCGGGAAGGGGACTTCCACCTGCTGGAGGAGGCGGGCCATCGCTTCGGCTTCGAGGTGATCAGCACCCAGAGCTTCCAGGTCGAACGCCAGCGGGTCAGCAGCACCCTGGTGCGCGAGGCCTTGAAGGCCGGGCGGATGGCGGAGGTGGAGCTGATGCTCGGCCGCCCTTATGCCATCAGCGGCCGGGTGGCCCACGGCGACAAGCTGGGGCGCACCATAGGTTTTCCTACCGCCAATCTCGCGCTCAAACGGCAGGTGATCCCGGTCGGTGGCGTGTTCGCGGTGGAAGTGTTATGTTCCGGCAAGACCTTCCCCGGTGTCGCCAATGTGGGTGTACGGCCGACCTTGAGCGGTACACAAGCCAGATTGGAAGTACATCTATTTGATTTTTCTGGTGATCTATACGGTCAGCAGGTCAAGGTGCTGCTTCGCCACAAGCTGCGCGAAGAGCAGAAGTTTGCCTCTTTCACCGCCTTGAAAGAGCAGATCGAACGAGATGCCCTGGCGGCCCGAGCCTGGTTCGGGCTGCCACCATTCAATTTACCCAGCACTCTTTTAGAAAAGAAGGGAACCCAGGACTGATGAGCGACTATAAACACACCCTGAATCTGCCGGAAACCGAGTTTCCGATGCGTGGCGATCTGGCCAAGCGCGAACCCAACATGCTCAAGCGTTGGTACGATCAGGATCTTTACGGCGCCATTCGCCGCGCCAAAGCGGGCAAGCCTTCTTTCATTCTGCATGATGGCCCTCCCTACGCTAACGGCAGCATTCACATCGGTCACTCGGTCAACAAGATCCTCAAAGACATCATCATCAAGTCCAAGGGCCTCTCCGGCTTCGACTCCCCCTATGTGCCGGGCTGGGATTGCCACGGTCTGCCCATCGAGCTGAAGGTGGAAGGCATGGTCGGCAAGCCGGGGGAGAAGGTTTCCGCCGCCGAGTTCCGCGCCGAGTGCCGCAAATACGCCAAGACCCAGATCGAGGCGCAGAAGACCGATTTCATCCGCTTAGGCGTGCTGGGTGACTGGGAACACCCCTACCTGACCATGGATTTTGGCACCGAAGCCAACATCATCCGCTCCATGGCCAAGATTGTCGCCAATGGCCACCTGCACAAGGGTTCCAAGCCGGTGCACTGGTGTACCGACTGTGGCTCCGCGCTGGCGGAAGCCGAAGTGGAGTACTACGACAAGAATTCCCCCTCCATCGACGTGCGCTTCAAGGCCGTCGACGAGGCGGGCGTTGCCGCCAAGTTCGACTGCCCTGAAGGTCACTTCGGTCGTGGCCCGCTCTCTGCCGTGATCTGGACCACCACCCCCTGGACCCTGCCTGCCAACCGCGCCATCGCCATGCACGCCGATCTGGACTACGCCCTGGTACAGGTGGAGGGTGACAACCCCGAGCGCCTGATCCTGGCCGCCGAGCTGGTCAAGGACGTGATGGACCGCGCCGGTATCGAGAAATTCCACAACCTGGGTTATGCCAAGGGTGCGGCGCTCGAGCTGCTGCGCTTCAACCACCCCTTCTACCGCTTCGACGTGCCTGTGGTGCTGGGTGATCACGTCACCCTGGATGCCGGTACCGGCGCCGTGCACACCGCCCCTGGCCACGGTCAGGAAGACTTCGTGGTCGGTCAGAAGTACGGTCTGGAAGTGGCCAACCCGGTGGGCAGCAACGGCGTCTACCTGCCGGATACCGAGCTGTTTGCCGGCCAGCACGTGTTCAAGGCCAATGCGGCCGTGGTCGAGGTGCTGACCGAGCGTGGCGCCCTGCTGCACCACAAGGTATTCAACCACTCCTACCCGCACTGCTGGCGTCACAAGACCCCTATCATCTTCCGTGCCACCCCCCAGTGGTTCATCAGCATGGAGCAGAAGGGGTTGCGCAAGCGCGCGCTGGAAGAGATCGAACGCATCGAGAAAGATGGTATCAAGCAACACGGCCAGAGCGGCTGGGTGCCGGCATGGGGCAAAAACCGCATCCAGGCCATGGTCGAGAACCGTCCTGACTGGTGTATCTCCCGTCAGCGTACCTGGGGCGTGCCTATCTCCCTGTTCGTACACAAGGAGACTCAGGAGCTGCACCCTGAATCCGTGCGCCTGATGGAAGAGGTGGCCAAGCGGGTCGAGCAGTCCGGTATCCAGGCCTGGTGGGATCTGGACAAGGCCGAACTGCTGGGCAGCGACGCCGACCTGTATGACAAGGTGCCAGACACCCTGGACGTCTGGTTCGACTCAGGTTCGACCCACTCCTCCGTGGTCGATGCCCGTCCCGAGTTCAACGGCAACCCGGCCGACATGTATCTGGAAGGCTCTGACCAGCACCGCGGCTGGTTCATGTCCTCCCTGATGATCGGCGTGGCCATGAAAGACAAGGCTCCCTACAACCAGGTTCTGACCCACGGCTTCACCGTGGATGGCCAGGGCCGCAAGATGTCCAAGTCCATCGGCAACGTGGTCAGTCCGCAGGACGTGATGAACAAGCTGGGCGCCGACATCCTGCGTCTGTGGGTAGCGAGCACCGACTACACCGGCGAGATGACGGTCTCCGACGAGATCCTCAAGCGCTCCGCCGATGCCTATCGCCGCATCCGCAACACTGCCCGCTTCCTGCTGGCCAACCTGAACGGCTTCAATCCGGCGACCGACATGGTTGCGCCTGCCGACATGGTGGTGGTGGATCGCTGGGCCGTGGGTCGTGCCAAGGCGGTACAGGCCGAGATCATGACCGCGTTCGACGAGTACAACTTCCACGGAGTGACCCAGAAGCTGATGCAGTTCTGCTCCATCGAGATGGGCTCCTTCTACCTGGACGTCATCAAGGACCGCCAGTACACCGCCAAGGCGGACAGTCTGGCCCGTCGCTCCTGCCAGACCGCCCTCTATCACATCGCCGAGGCCATGGTGCGCTGGATGGCGCCCATCATGAGCTTCACCGCCGACGAGATCTGGGCTCTGCTGCCGGGTGAGCGCGGTGAGTTCGTGTTCACCGAAGAGTGGTACGACGGCCTGTTCGGGCTGGAAGCGGGCGAAGTGCTGAACGACGATTTCTGGGCCGAGATCCTCACCGTGCGCGGTGAAGTGAACAAGGCACTGGAAGCCGCCCGTGGCGAGAAGCGCATCGGTGGCTCCCTGCAGGCCGAGCTGACCCTGTTCGCCAAGCCCGAGCTGGCCAAGCGCCTGAATGCCCTGGCCGATGAGCTGCGCTTCGTGCTGCTCACCTCCAAGGCCAAGGTGGTGGTGGCTGACACAGCACCTGAAGGTGCCGTTGCGACCGAGCGCGATGATCTGTGGCTGAACGTGACCCAGTCTGCTGCCGCCAAGTGCGACCGCTGCTGGCACCATGTGGAAGACGTGGGCACCATAGCCGGTCACGAAGAGATCTGTGGCCGCTGCGTCACCAACGTCGAGGGTGACGGCGAAACGCGTCAATTTGTCTGATGAACATGACTCAAGACACTCAAAAAACCGGCCTGCGTTGGCTGTGGCTGGCTGTGCTGGCCTTCGTACTGGACCAGGCGAGCAAGCTCGCCGTGGTCAAGCTGCTGCCGTTTGGCTATCCGGGGGTGGAGATCACCCCCTTCTTCAACTTGGTGCATGTCTACAACAAGGGCGCCGCGTTCAGCTTCCTGGCCGATCAGGGGGGCTGGCAGCGCTGGTTCTTCGCGGTCCTGGCGTTTGCCATCTGTGGCCTGCTGATCCACTGGCTGCGCAAGCTGTCGGTCACCCAGCGCTGGAGCGGCATCGCCTATTCCCTCATCATCGGCGGCGCCCTTGGCAACGTCTTTGATCGCCTGGTGCTGGGTCACGTGGTCGATTTCCTCGACTTCTACTGGCAGCGTTCCCATTGGCCCGCGTTCAACCTGGCGGACAGCTTCATCTTCATCGGCGCCGCCATGATAGTGCTGGAAGGCTTCCGCTCCGAAAAGCAGAAGGAGGCGGCATGAGCCAGGCCATAGGCGCTGACAGCAGCGTGCTGTTCCACTTCTCCATCAAGCTGGAAGACGGCTCGGTGGCCGACAGCACTGCGTTGCACGGCAAACCGGCCCGCCTGCGGATGGGCGACGGCAGCCTGACATCGAGCTTCGAGCAGTGCCTGCTGGGGTTGCAACAGGGAGAGGCCAAGAGCTTCACGCTGGCGCCCGAGCAGGCGTTCGGCCTCTCCAATCCCGACAACATCTACCATCTGGACAGAGCCAAGTTTGGTACCGATGTGGAGCCAAAAGTCGGCACCATCATACTGTTCGATCAGCCCAATGGCAGCGAGCTGCCGGGCATCATACGGGCGGTGGAAGGGATGTCGGTCACGGTCGATTTCAACCACCCGCTGGCGGGCCACACCGTCACCTTCGAGGTGCAGATCCTGGGTGTGGATGACGAGGAAAAGGTGAGCTGATGGATATTTTGCTTGCTAACCCGCGTGGTTTCTGTGCCGGTGTCGACCGTGCCATCAGCATAGTCGAGAGCGCTTTGGAGAAGTTCGGGGCCCCCATCTATGTCCGTCACGAGGTGGTACACAACCGCTATGTGGTGAACAAGCTGAAAGAGGCGGGTGCTGTCTTTGTCGAGGAGCTCGACGAGGTGCCGGACGACAGCATCGTCATCTTCTCCGCCCACGGCGTTGCCAAGACGGTGCGCGAGATGGCCAAGTCCCGTGCCCTCAAGGTGTTCGATGCCACCTGTCCGCTGGTAACCAAGGTGCACATGGAGGTTCATCGCGCCAGCCGCAAGGGTTCCGAGGCCGTGCTCATCGGTCACGCCGGTCACCCCGAGGTGATCGGCACCATGGGGCAGTACGAGAATCCGGAAGGGGGCATGTATCTGGTGGAAACGCCGGACGATGTGGCCAGGCTCCAGGTGAAGAATCCGGATGATCTCTGCTTCGTCACCCAGACCACCCTCAGCGTGGACGAGACCTCGGACGTCATCGATGCGCTGCGCAAGCACTTCCCCAAGATCCAGGGGCCGCGCAAGGATGACATCTGTTATGCCACCCAGAACCGTCAGGATGCGGTCAGGGAGATGGCCGGGCTGGTGGATGCCATGCTGGTCGTGGGATCTCGCAACTCCTCCAACTCCAACCGTCTGCGGGAGCTGGCCGAGAAGGTGGGGGCGCGAGCCTACCTCATCGACGATGCCTCCATGATTGAATCCCCCTGGCTGGAAGGGGTCGAGCGTATCGGAGTGACGGCGGGGGCCTCTGCTCCCGATGTGCTGGTTCAGAATGTCATCGCCCGTCTGCGTGAGCTGGGTGGCAAGATAGTGACAGAACACCCGGGTCGCGAAGAGAACGTGGTCTTCGAGGTGCCGCCCGAGCTTAGAATCATTTGAATGTGGCCAGGATGGCCTAAGAATAAAGAGTGATGTTCCTGATGCCGGATTTGTCGCTGCGACCTATCCGGCATTAGACTAACAAGACCGCCAGTCACCAAGGATGGGATATGATTGGGTTCTATCGAGGCTTTTCCCTCATTGAATTGATGATTGTCGTCGCCATAGTGGCGATTCTTGGCACCATTGCCTATCCCTCATATCAGCGCTATCTGCTGGCCAGCCACCGTATTGATGCAAAAAAGATGCTGTTGGATGCCGCCAACAGACAAGAAACCTATTTTATGGACTTCAATCGGTACACCTCCTCCGCTGCCGACCTGAATATCTCCGACGACTCCGAGTCCGGCTTCTACCATCTGGTCATCTCTGCCGGCACCAATACGTTCATTCTCTTTGCCACGGCTTCCGGCGCACAAGGCTCCGATAGCGACTGCATCATCTTCTCCATCGATCAGGATGGCACCAGAAGCGCCACCCGACTCGGCGATACCGTCAACGACGCCTGCTGGGACTAGCCGATGAAACGACAACACCGTCACCAGATGACCGGATTCAGCCTGCTGGAAGTGATGATAGCCGCAGTGGTGCTCTCCTTTGGTCTGTTGGGCTTGGTTGGCATGCAGGCCACGGCCAAGTTTTCCGGCTATGAGGCCCGTCAGCGCACCATTGCCAACTGGCTGGCAAATGACCTCGTTGAGCGAGCAAGGATCAACCAGGACAGCTGGACTGGCCAGGGCACGACAGTCGTGTCCGGCAACACTCTCCTGAACATGCCCAGTTGTGCCAACAGCAATGGCACCATGTCGGATTGCAGCAGGACCGAGCGGCAGGCGCTGGATCTCTTCTATTGGCAACAGTCCCTGCTTGGCTCCGCCGTGTCCGGTGCAGCCTCATCTCTGCAGGCTCCGGTCGGCTGCGTGATCCGCGGGGCCAACAACAGCCTGACGGTGGGGATCTTCTGGCGCGGCCGGGAGTCTCTGTCTGATGGCGCCGATGCGGTCACCGCCGTGCGCAACAGCTGTGGGCTGGGGAATGCCGCAGATCGGCAGAGGCGTCAGTTCGTGCTGACGACCACGTTATGAATGCCCGTGGCTTTACCCTGGTCGAGTGGCTGATCGCCATGCTGATCGGCGTATTTCTGGTCGGTGGCGGCCTGAGCATCTTCGTCGCCTCCCGCGCCACCACCGAAGATGCCTTCGATCAGAGCGAGCTGCAGGAGAATGGCCGTATCGCCATGCGTCTGCTCACCCAGGACCTGAAATGGGCCGGCTTCTGGGGGGACTATACAGGTTCGCCCATGGCCACTGGGCAGGGTGTGACATTGAGTAGTGGTTCAGCTGTGCTTGCCGCAAATGATTGTCTGGACAATCTGGGACGAGGCAGCCTGCCACCCAATGTGGGAACCAATCGGGGGATCTGGGTCGCTGAGGTTAACAACAGCAGGGCGATTACGGGAGGGGCTTTTGCCTGCATCCCCGTGGCTTCGCGTATCGCCAATACGGATGTCATAAGTATCAAACGGCTGATCGGTCTTCCGCTGGTGGATGCCGCCGCGACTGGCAATCGCTTTTATCTCGCCACAACGACCCAGGCCGCCGAGATGTTCAAGGGGGGAGAAACGGTCCCCGCTATGACGCCGGAGCGTCAGCTCTGGGAGTACCAGCACTTTATCTATTACCTTTCTCCCAATGCAGCAGGCAACCCTGAATTGAGAAAGCGTTACCTGACCGCAAATGGCGGCTCTGTATTGATCTCCGGCCCCATGGCCGAAGGAATTGAACGGATGACGGTGCTGTTTGGTGTCGACGACAGCCCGGTGCCGGATGGTGTCATTGACCGTTATGTCGCGACCGCAAATGTCACTGAACAGGAATGGAGTGAAGGTCGGGTCGTGGCGGCACGCATCTTTATTCTGGTGCGCTCACTGCAAGCATCCAGCAGTTATGTGAATAACAATGTTTATCAGGTTGGCAGCACCAGCGTATCAGGCAATGGAGATGGTTTCCGTCGTCTGTTGCTGGAATCCAGCGTATCGCTGCGTAATCCAACGGTAATGGCGGGAGGTGGAGCATGAGATCCCAGCGCGGTGTGGCTCTGATCGTCGCCCTGATCATCCTGGTGCCCCTGACCCTGATTGCCGTGGTGGTGATGCAATCTTCGGGGCAAGACCTCAAGATGGCAGGCTCGTCTGCCAGCTTCCGCCAGGCGGAACACCGTCTCGAAGGCATCATCGAAGCCGCGATGCAGAGCAACAACATATCGACTGTGATTGCCGGCATGGGCTCCACTCTGGGGGCCAGTGCGGCGATCAGCGTCAATAGCAGCAATGCTTCGGCGGCTGTCGCTCTTACCAATCGCACCGAAACCGTCTGCAAGCGCAAGGTTGACGCTAGCAGCAACAATGTGATTCCTGCGTGCAAGTATGTCGAGCTGCAGGCCAATGTGAACTATGGCAAATATGTTCGCCCGTTGACTTGGATTGCGGGTGTAGAACAACCACTGCTCACCGAATAGGAGCGAAGGATATGTGGTTACGACGACTTGGAGTGATTTTATGCTGGTGTAGCCTTGTTTTGGGCATTACATCGACGAGAGCCGATGACACCGAGCTGTTTATTTATGACTTCAACAAGGCGGGGGACTTTCGCCCCAAGGTGCTGCTGATATTCGATAACTCGGGCAGCATGAGAGACACCATGGAGCAGATCAAAGAGGCCTATAATCCGGCTACGGTATATCCCGCTCTGAGTAATGACCCAGATTCCAGTAATAGCAAAAAATATATCTATTTTTCAACGGATGGGAGTGTTCCTGCGATCACCACCAGTAGGCGATTCTCCGACAAGCTGAATGCCTGTGCGACTTCAAAAACGCCATTGTCGAATATTGGTTATTTTCAGTCGCAAATGTGGAGTTATGAGGTTACGAGTGGTAACCCACCAGGACGTGGGCGAGGTGAATGGAATTCGCTCAGTGGTGATCAAGAGGACGATATCAATCTGGTAGATTGCAAGCAGGATATTACGGCAAGCAACCCGGCTAATCCCTATAGCGGTAGCTGGACGGTTGGGGCTGGTTATCCAGTAGACAAGGACAGTAGCAGAAGTGGTGAGTGGTTTTACACGACCAATAAAAATAATGCCGTCAATGCCAGCAATACCGCTGTGACCATTTATTCTGCCAATTATATCCGCTGGTATCATGGCCCAACCGGATACTCAGTGGAATCTCGACTCCGTATTGCCAAAGATGCAGTGAAAGGCTTGATTTCATCCACGCCAGGGGTGGACTTTGGTCTGGCTATCTTTAATAGAAATGATGATAGTGATAATAATGGTGGACGCATTGTCAGGGATATATTAGGCAGTGAGATTACCCTGGCAAATGGCAAGACGGGGGAGCAGGACCTGCTGGACCGGGTTGAAGGTTTGACCGCCAGTACCAATACACCGCTATGCGAGACGTTGAGTGAGGCATATCAATTCTTTGGGGGCAAGAGCGTTGTGTATGGACTGCAAGGTAGCCCGAGAGATACTACCGCCGAAAGCCCGACAGGCACCTATCAAGCCCCCTATGATAACTGCTCAAATAACGGTTATGTCATCTATATCACCGATGGCGAGCCGACCCAGGACGGTGATGCGAATACCCTTGTCCAGGGACTGATAACTACATTGTCCAGCGATGAAAAAGCGGCCTATGGGACTGTGGTTTCTTATGGTTCTGGAAGAAACAGAGAAAACAGCTATCTGGCTGCCTTGGCCGGTTATATGAAGCACAAGGATGTCAATGCTGTTTCACCAGGGACCCAGACTGTGACCACCTTTACCGTCGGATTCGGTGATGAAGCCATCTCGGGGGCGGGTAATCTGCTGGCGGAGACGGCCAGACGGGGAGGTGGTGAGTACTACCCAGCGACCGATGCCTCAGCCTTGACCGACGCGCTAAAGGCCTCTTTGCTGGCGATCCTGCGTATCAATACTTCACTGGTGTCCCCTGCGATTGCCAGCAACAACTTTGACCGAACCCGTAGCCTCAATAACATCTATTACGCCATGTTTGAACCGGATGATGGTCCTAGGTGGCGGGGCAATCTGAAAAAACTGGTATTTTCCCCGGACGGCTATGTTGCTGACAGCCGAGGCCTGCCCGCTATCAAGTTTGATGGCACCATCATCGACAGCGCCCAGACCTTCTGGTCATCCGGCCGTGATGGCAACAAGGTGGCTGAAGGGGGGGCCCAAGAGATGCTGGCGGCAAAAAGCAATCGTAGCCTCTATGTGATCAATAATGCCCAGAATCGGCTCGATGCGCTCACCAAGGCAAATCTGGTGACGCAGGCGGGCAGTGAGGCGGCGCTCACGACCTGGATGCAGGCCAGCAGCACGACAGATTTGGATGCACTGATCAACTGGACCAAGGGGCTGGATGTCGACGACGAAGATTTTGATACGTCGACCCTGATCCGTAGCCACATCATGGGAGACCCTCTGCACTCCCGACCCCTGGTGTTGAACTATGGCCCTCAATCCGGCAACCCGGCCGATGCGCCTGATTTGCGGATCTTGTTTGGTACCAATGCGGGCTTCCTTCATATGTTCAAGGATATGGGCAGCACCATAGACGAGAGTTGGGCCGCCATTCCCTATGAGTTTTTACCCAATCAGAGGGCATTGCGTATCAACGCCGAATCTGCGGACCATATTTATGGTGTCGACTCCTCTCCTGTCGCCCTTGTCAAAGATGCCAATCGCAATGGGGTGTTGAAATCTTCCGAGAATGACTTCGTTTGGGTGTTCACCGGATTGAGGAGCGGTGGCAAAGCCTATTACGCCTTCGATATCTCCAGCCCCAATACGCCGACGCTGAAATGGCACCTGAACTCCCAGACGACGGGCTTCGGCGAGCTGGGGCTGACCTGGTCGGTGCCTGAGGTCGCTTTTGTGCCTGGTGTCACCACGCCAGTCCTGATCTTTACTGGCGGTTATGACGTGAACAAGAGTGCCCAGGGGCTGGGCGCGAATGACAGCATGGGGAGGGGGATCTATATCGTCAACGCCGAGACAGGGGCGCTGCTGTTCAGTGCGACCCCGGCAGCCACCTCAACCACCAATCTCCAGGTAACAGGGATGGCCGACAGTATGCCTGGCTCAGTGGCCACCCTGGACAGTGATGGGGATAACAAGGTTGACCGCATCTATGCGGGGGATACCGGAGGCAATATCTGGCGCATGGATCTCCCTAATGCCACCAAATCAGATTGGCGGGTATTCAAATTTGCCAGTCTGGGATCCGACAGCACTCAGGCCGCTGATCGCCGCTTCTTTACGCAACCCATAGTGGTACGCACCATCAACAAGGAAGTGACGAGTACGGTGGTGGGGGGAAATACGGTCTATTCCTATCAGGATCGCCCCTTTGATGCTGTGCTGATCGGCAGTGGTGATCGCAATCGCCCTTCCTCGGAAGCGACTGTACGCAATGGTTATTTCATGTTGCGTGACTATGACGTCATGCCCCGTTCAGCTACTGCGCAGGCGAGAAACCCCATCTTGATCTCCGATCTTTATGATGTGACCTCTGATCCTTTGTCTGCCCAGACAAGTCCAGATGGGATATTGGCGACCAAAGCGGGGATCACCACCGCCAAGGGGTGGGTCAACTGGTTGAACGAACCCGGCGAGAAGTCCATGGGGGCGGGCGTGGTGCTGCAGGGCAAGCTTTACTTCACCTCCTTCCTGCCTCAGGTGCAGTCCTTCCAGCAGTGCACCATCCAGTCCATCGGTGCGGCGCGTCAGTATATGGTGGACATGCACTATGGCAGCTCCTTCCGTTATGTGGTCGATCTCGACGGCAATGAAACGCCGGAACGCTACGTGGAAGTGCAAAACAAGGTGGCGGATGATCTGGTGGTGCATGCCGGGGATGATGCCAAGGTCCGTATCATCGGAGGTGGTGTTGGGGAGGAGGTGATTCTCAAGGATGAGGGGGATGGTGAGCCTGAGCGCTGTACTGGTGCCGGGGAGTGCAACCAGGGCGCGGAAGAGGCGGAAATGGACATGTCGCCCAAGAAAATTTACCTGTATGAAGGAGAGGCGCAATGAAACCACTGAGTACGGTGTTGGGCCTGAGCCTGTTGTTATCGGGGGCGGCGCTGGCGGAGGACATGAAGTGTTACGCCGAGCTGGCGAATGGGCAGCGAGTCGTGTTGCATGGTTCTGTTACGGACAGTTCTCCCCAGGCCGTGCACGAGAAATTCAAGCTGAGAGGATATGAGGTCGACGGGGCGGTGCAGCCGGTGAAGACACTGTTGGAGTGCCGCCAGCTGGGGGAGAAGTTTCAGTCAAAAGAGGGGCAGCAGCAGGACGTCAGCCAGTTACGCTAGTGAGCCGGGGTTTTCAGGGGCAGACGTTGGCCTGGGTTGATTGACTGGAGCGCCCCGATTGGGCAATGACCAAGTTGACTTGGGCATTGCCTGAGCTGCAGAGGCTGATAGTGGCATTGCTGCCGAGGCTGGTGCCATCCGGGCTGAAGGTGGTGGAAATCCGGTTATTGGAAATTGTCAGTGTTCCGGCAAATGCAGCGGTTCTAGCCAGAAATTGATCACTATTGTTCAGAATGTTGTCTGCCGGAGCATCATTATCGACGAAGACCAGCAACTGGGTCGGGTTGGCAGTGACGCAGTTGTCGCTGGCATTGGCCAGGCAGGCGGTGACTGATTGCTGGTTGTCGATGGCTTGGCTGCGGGCAAAGCGCAGGTATTTCAGGAGAGTGCGTGATTCAAATCGCAAGCTGTTCTCACTGAGCAGGCTCGACATGGCCGGAGCGCCAATCCCGAGCAAGATGACCCCGAGACTGACGGCTATCATCAGTTCCAGCAGAGTGAATCCTTTCACATCCTTGATCATGGCAAATATCTCCCTCGATTAGTTACATCTTATCTCCAGACAGCCAGAACACCAGTGCAAAGGCCAAGTGTTGAGCTGGCACAGCCAGCCCCTTTTCTTTATCATTCCCCATCATTTTCGAATTCAAGATGCATCGCCATGGCAAAAGCCCTCTCTCTGATGCTTGCCCAGTTAAATCTGACGGTAGGCGCCATCGAAGATAACTGTGACAAGGTGCTGGCTGCCGCCGCAGAGGCCGACCAGCAAGGCGCCGATCTGCTGGTCTGCTCCGAGCTGGCGCTGACCGGTTATCCGCCTGAAGATCTGCTGCTGCGCAGCGATCTGATGATACGGGTGGAGGCGGCCCTGGCGCGTGTCGCGGCCTGGCAGGGCCGTTGCGCCATTCTGGTGGGACACCCCTGGCGCGAAGGAGAAGCGCTCTACAATGCAGCCTCTCTCTATGAGCAGGGCAAGCTCATCGCCCGTTACTTCAAGCAGGATCTGCCTAACTACGGGGTGTTCGACGAGAAGCGTTACTTCACCGCGGCGAGCGATACCTGCGTGGTGTCGTTCCGTGGTCACCAGCTGGGCTTGCTCATCTGCGAAGATCTGTGGCAACCGGGCCCGGCACTCGCGGCCAAGGCGGCCGGTGCCGAGCTGCTGCTCACCATCAATGCCTCTCCATACGATCAGGAGAAACCCTGGATCCGCCGCGAGCTGATGGCCGAGCGTTGCGAGCAGACCGGCTTGCCGCTGGTTTACCTCAATCAGGTCTGTGGTCAGGACGAACTGATCTTCGATGGTTGCTCCAAGGTGTTCAACGGCCAGAGCGAGCTGACCCACAAGCTCGCTCCGTTTGCCGAAGAGCTGGCGCTGGTGCGCTTTGTCGACGGCCAGCCGTTGAAAGAGCGGGAACCGTCTGCGTCGCTGGAGCCCCTGGCCGAGACCTATCAGGCGCTGGTGCTGGCGGTGCATGACTATGTCACCAAGAACGGCTTCCAGGGAGCCGTGCTGGGCCTCTCCGGCGGCATCGACTCCGCCCTGACGCTCGCCATCGCGGCCGATGCCATAGGTGCGGACAAGGTGCAGGCGGTGATGATGCCGTTCCGCTACACCGCCCAGATGAGTGTGGAAGATGCCAAGGAGCAGGCCGAGCGGATGGGGGTCGAGTTCAACATCATCTCCATCGAGCCCATGTTTGAAGGCTTCATGACCCAGCTGGCGCCGCTGTTTGAGGGGACAACCCGGGATACCACCGAAGAGAACCTGCAGGCTCGCTGCCGTGGCGTGCTCTTGATGGCGCTCTCCAACAAGCGTCGCCGTATCGTATTGACCACCGGCAACAAGAGCGAGATGGCGGTCGGCTATGCCACTCTGTACGGTGACATGGCGGGCGGTTTCGACGTGCTGAAAGATGTGCCCAAGACCCTGGTCTTCAAGCTGTGCGAATATCGCAACTCGGTCGACTACGTGATCCCGCAGCGGGTCATTGATCGTCCCCCTTCGGCAGAGCTGGCACCGGATCAGGTGGATCAGGACAGCCTGCCTCCCTACGACATCCTGGACGCCATCCTCAAACGCTATGTGGAAGAAGACGCCTCGGTCGCCGACATGGTGGCGGAGGGCTTCGAAGAAGCCGTGGTGCGCAAGGTGATCCGTCTGGTGGATCTCAACGAGTACAAGCGCCGTCAGGCTGCCGTCGGGCCCCGCATCACGGCTCGAAACTTTGGTAAGGATCGCCGCTACCCCATCACGTCCGGGTTCGGCAAACAGAACTGGTAAGGAGTCACCATGAAGAAGATTGAAGCCATCATCAAACCGTTCAAGCTGGACGATGTGCGCGAAGCCCTGGCCGAGATCGGCATCAACGGCATGACTGTATCCGAAGTCAAAGGCTTCGGACGCCAGAAGGGCCACACCGAGCTCTACCGCGGTGCCGAGTACATGGTCGACTTCCTGCCCAAGGTGAAAGTAGAGCTGGTGGTGCAGGACGAAGAGCTGGACGCCTGTCTGGAAGCGATCCAGAACACCGCCCGCACCGGCAAGATAGGTGACGGCAAGATCTTCGTCTGCGAGGTGGAGCGCGTGATCCGCATCCGTACCGGCGAAGAGAACGAAGACGCGATTTGATGTGATGGATGTGCCTCGACACGACCAAGCGTACGAAGATGCCGCCCCCTTGATGTCAGGGATGCGTCTCGTGGTGGCGGCAGGCCTGCTGATGGCGCTGACTGCTTGCAGTAGCCGGCCACCGGCCCAGCCGGAAAACCTGTGCCAGATCTTTCGGGAAAAGCCGGAGTGGCACAAGGCGGCACTCGAGATGAACGAGAAGTGGGGGACCCCGGTGCATGTGGTGATGGCCATGATGTATCAGGAGTCCTCCTTCGTGCACGATGCCCAGCCGCCGATGCAATACTTCCTCTTCATCCCGACCGGGCGCGCCAGCTCTGCCTATGGCTACGCCCAGGTCAAGGATGAGACCTGGGACGATTACCAGCGTGAAACCGGCAACGGCTGGAGCGATCGCGACGACTTCGCCGACGCCATCGATTTCATGGGCTGGTACACTAACAAGGCGCAGCGGCTCAATGGCACCTCCAAGTGGGATGCCTATGGTCAGTATCTCAACTATCACGAAGGCTGGGGTGGCTACCGGCGTGGCAGCTACCGCAGCAAGGGGTGGCTGATGAAGGTCTCCCGCAAGGTGGAGGCCCGTGCCCAACGCTACGGCGCCCAGTATCGACAATGCAAGGATCGGCTCCCCAGCGGGGGCTGGTTCTCGTAACCAATCAGGAGTCAGAAATGCCGTTATTGGACAGTTTTACCGTCGACCATACCCGCATGGCAGCCCCGGCAGTCCGGGTGGCGAAGACCATGCAGACCCCGAACAAGGACACCATTACCGTGTTCGATCTGCGCTTCTGCGTGCCGAACCAGGAGATCCTCTCCGAGCGCGGCATCCACACGCTGGAGCACCTCTTTGCCGGTTTCATGCGTGATCACCTGAACGGCAATGGGGTCGAAATCATCGACATCTCCCCCATGGGCTGCCGTACCGGCTTCTACATGAGCCTGATCGGCGCCCCGGACGAGGCCCGCGTGGGCGCGGCCTGGCAGGCGGCCATGAGCGATGTGCTGACCGTGCAGGAACAGGGCAAGATCCCCGAGCTGAACGAATACCAGTGCGGTACCTACAGCATGCACTCCCTGGAAGAGGCCCATGCCATCGCTCGCCACGTGCTGGAGCGCGGCATCGGCGTCAACCACAACGATGAGCTGGCGCTGCCGGAAGAGAAGTTGAAAAGCCTCTGAGCCAACAGCGGAAAAATGAAGAAGGCCGGTCAGTGACCGGCCTTTTTTTGTGTCTGACGGGCTCAGGAGGGGAGCGGCATCACCCGGTTGCGACCCAGCTCCTTGGCCTTGTAGAGCAGCTTGTCGGTGCGCTCTATCAGGGCGTCCGCCGTCTCCTGGCCATTGTATTCCCCCACACCGAAGGAGGCGGTGATGTGATCGATGCGTCGGCCCGATTTGCGATCCAGCAGCGACATCCGCTCTATGACCCGGCGCAGGCTCTCCGCCATCTGGCGGGTTAGCGCCAGAGCCCGGCCCGGCACCAGCAGGGCAAACTCCTCCCCCCCGAGCCGATAGGCGGTGATCCCTTCCTTGCTGACTTCCCGCAGCCGCTTGCCGACGATGCGCAGCACCTGATCCCCCAGCAGGTGGCCATATTCGTCGTTGAAGTTCTTGAAACGATCGATGTCGGTCATGATCAACGAGAAGGGTTGCTTGTTGCGGATCAGGCTGTCCAGCTCCAGATCGAAGGCGCGACGGTTGAGCAGGGCGGTGAGAGCGTCCTCGGTCGCCATCTTGCGCGTCTCGTTCAGCGCCGCCTTGAGCTCCTTGATCTCCTTCTCGGCGCTGCTGAGCTGGTTGCGAAAGTGCAGGGTGGACATGCGTACATCCCGGGACTCGCGCACCAGCTCCCGCAAGATAGCCATGGTGTCATCCAGGCTCAGCCCCTCGTCATCGATGAGGCTCAACTTGTCGAAGCTCTTGTCGAGCATCGCCTGGAACTGGCCGGTGTCGACCAGCGCATCCTGCATGGAGTGGCCGAGCTCGTTGGCCATGGCGACCAGATTAAGCTTCATCGTCTCCATCTGCTGTTCGTCCTGGCTGGCCAGATGCTGGTGATAGAGACGCTCGCAGGTGGTGAGGGAAAAGGTGCCCTGCAGTTTTATGGCGTGATCGACGGCATGGTTCAGCTCGGGCATGGCGCCGGAGACATAGTTGTACCAAAGATGGTAATTGTTCGGGGTGGTGGGGATTTGATACTTGATCATCAGGGGGACCGCCTGCTTCAAATAGGCGGCCGATTGGGCGAACGAGTCCTTGCTCATGAGTTCCGAGTCTCACATACCTGCAAACTGTGCCCAGTATGACAGAGAGATTGGGCAAAAGGCAGTCGATGGATGCCATTAGCTCCCCCCTTCGATATAATGTCTGCGTTACTACCTACCCTAAGGCCTGCTTATGTCTCAAAAAGATCCTTTCCTCCAACGCGAGGCCGAAAAATACGATAACCCCATCGCCAGCCGCGAGATGCTGCTGGAACTCATCAAGGGCCATGAAAAACCCATGTCCCGGGAAGAGTTGGCCAAGGTCCTCAAGCTGACCGACGAAGAGCCGCTGGAAGCCTTGCGCCGCCGTCTGCGCGCCATGGAGCGTGATGGACAGCTCGTGTTCACCAGGAACCAATGTTACGCCCTGCCGGATCGCCTGAATCTGGTGAAAGGCTATGTGCTCGGCCACAAAGATGGATTCGGTTTTCTGCGCCCCGAGGGTGGTGGATCGGATCTCTTCCTGAACAACCGCGAGATGCAGCGGCTGATGCACGGTGACTACGTGCTGGTGCAGCCGACCGAGATTGACCGCAAGGGTCGTCAGGAAGCGCGTCTGGTGCGCCTGCTCAAGGCCCGCGAGGCGGACATCGTCGGCCGCTACTTCGTCGAGAACGGCGTTGGCTTCGTGGTGCCGGATGACAGCCGCATCGGCCAGGACATCATCATCCCGGACGGTGAGAACAAGGGGGCCCGCCAGAGCCAGGTGGTGGTCGTTCGCATCACCCAGCGCGCCACCGCCCGTATCAATGCGGTCGGTACCGTGCTGGAGGTGCTGGGCGAGAACATGGCGCCGGGCATGGAGATTGAAATTGCCCTGCGTACCCACGGCATCCCCCATACCTGGCCGGAAGAGGTGACCAAGGAGGTCGCCGGTCTGGGCGAGCAGGTGCCGGAGAAGGCCAAAGAGGGTCGCATCGATCTGCGCGCCCTGCCGCTGGTCACCATAGACGGGGAAGATGCCCGCGACTTCGATGACGCCGTCTTCTGCGAAGCCAAACGCGGCGGCGGCTGGCGCCTGTGGGTGGCCATCGCGGACGTCTCCGCCTATGTGAAGCCGGGGACGGCGCTGGATGCCGAAGCCTATCAGCGCGGCAACTCCGTCTACTTCCCCGAGTTTGTGGTGCCCATGCTGCCGGAGGTGCTCTCCAACGGTTTGTGCTCCCTGAACCCGCAGGTTGACCGCCTCTGCATGGTGTGCGAGATGACCATCTCCGCCGCCGGCCGCATGTCAGGTTACAAGTTCTACGAAGCGGTGATGAACTCCCACGCCCGCATGACCTACAGCAAGGTGGCGGCGATCCTGGATGGCGAGCCCAAGCTGCGTCAGCAGTACGAGCCGCTGGTGGGTCACATCGAGGAGCTCAACAACCTCTACAAGGCGCTCAAGCACGCCCGTCACCAGCGTGGCGCGGTGGAGTTCGAGAGCGAGGAGACCCGCTTCATCTTCAACGCCCAGCGCAAGATCGACCAGATAGTGCCGCTGGTGCGCAACGACGCCCACAAGATCATCGAAGAGTGCATGATCCAGGCGAACGTGGCGGCCGCCCGCTACATCGAGAAGAACGAAGCCTCAGCCCTGTTCCGGGTGCACGACCGTCCGGGCGAAGAGCGTCTGACCGGGTTCCGCGACTTCCTGGCCGAACTGGGCCTGGAGCTCAAGGGGGGCCTCGAGCCCGAGCCGAAGGACTTCGCCGAGCTGGCCGCCAAGTTTGAAGGGCGCCCGGATGCAGAGCTGCTCTCCACCATGCTGCTGCGCTCCATGCGTCAGGCCATCTATCAGGCCGACAACATAGGTCACTTCGGTCTGGCGCTGAAGTCCTACGCCCACTTCACCTCGCCGATCCGTCGCTATCCCGACCTGATCCTGCACCGTGCCATCAAGTACCAGACGGCCAAGGAGCAGCAGGGCAACCTGCGCCACAAGTGGACGCCGAGCGGTGGTTACCACTACCAGCTGGAAGAAGTGGATCCCATGGGCGAGCACTGCTCCATGACAGAGCGCCGTGCCGACGATGCGACCCGCGACGTGGCCGACTGGCTCAAGTGCGAGTACATGCTGGATCACGTGGGTGATGACTTCGACGGCGTCATCGCCAGCGTCACCGGTTTTGGCTTCTTCGTGCGCCTGGCGGATATCCACATCGACGGTCTGGTGCACGTCAGCACCCTCACCAACGACTACTACCAGTTTGATCCCCTGCACATGCAGCTGATCGGCGAGAACTTCCGCCGTCGCTACCGTCTGGGTGACAAGGTGCGGGTCAAGGTGATGGGGGTGAACCTGGACGATCGCAAGATCGACTTCGTGATGGTGGAAGAGCCGCTCCAGGCCACCGGCAAGAACGCCAAGGAGATGGCGCGCAAGCAGGCCGAGATCAAGAAAGAGAAGGCCAAGAGCGCCCAGCGCCACGAAAAACGCAAAGAGGGCAAGGATCACGGCAAATCCGACAAGGGTGGCCGCGCCAAGCCCAGCAACAGACGACCGAGCAAAAACGCTCGCGACAAGGCCAAGAGCACTAAATGAGTACAGAACTGATCTACGGCATTCACGCTGTATCCGCGCTGCTTGAGCGCACCCCGGAGCGTTTCATCGAGGTATGGGCCCTCAAGGGCCGCGATGACGACCGGCTGCAACCCTTGCTGACCGAACTGGAATCCCTCGGCATCAAGGTGCAGAGCGTGAACCGCAAGACGCTCGATGACAAGGCGGAGGGCAACAATCACCAGGGCATCATGGCCAAGGTGATAGAGGCGCCCAGGCTGGCCGAGCACGACCTGGCCAGCCTGCTGGACGGCCTGGCGGTGCAAGAGACTGCCCCCTTCCTGCTGGTGCTGGACGGGGTAACCGATCCGCACAACCTCGGTGCCTGCCTGCGCAGCGCCGATGCGGCCGGGGTCCATGCGGTGATAGTGCCGCGGGACAAGGCCACCGGCCTGACCTCCATAGTGCGCAAGGTCGCCTGTGGCGCCGCCGAAGTGGTGCCGCTCATTCAGGTCACCAACCTGGCGCGCACCCTGCGCGAGCTGCAGGAGCGCGGCGTCTGGATAGTCGGCACCGCCGGCGAGGCGGACCACGACCTCTATCAGGCCAAGCTGACCGGCCCCATGGCGCTGGTGATGGGCGCCGAGGGCAAGGGGATGCGTCGCCTGACCCGCGAACATTGCGACGAGCTGGTGAGCATACCGATGGCGGGGGCGGTATCCAGCCTCAACGTCTCGGTGGCGAGCGGCGTCTGCCTGTTCGAAGCCGTGCGTCAGCGCCGCAGCTGACACCGTGATGATGGACAGACCTCCCTTTTTCCGGGACAGGGTCACAGATGAGCAGGAGGCCAGGCGCCTCCTCTCTTTTGCCCGGCCGCTGACCCTGGCCCCTAAATCTTGCCTCTGGCACGCCGGTGACAGTCCGGATCTGCTGATCAGGGTGGAGCAGGGGTTGCTGCGTGCCAGGGTGGTGCTGGCGGATGGGCGGGAGTACATCAAGGAGTTCTACTGGGAGGGGGACGAGTTCCTCGACTTCCATCATCTGCTCAGTGGCGAACCCGCCCGCTACAGCGTGGAGGCGCTGGAGCCCTGCCGGTTGCAACTGTTCCAGCTGGCCGACCTGCGCCAGCTCTCCTGCTGGTCCGCCTGGTATCAGCACCTGCTGGAAGTGCAACTGCGCATCAAGGAAGAAAAAGAGCTGCTGCTCTTGACCGAGAGCCCCCAGGCCCGCTACCAGCACTTCCTGGAGTGCTTCCCCGCGCTGGATGCCAGGGTGCCGGATCACCAGATCGCCGCCTATCTCGGCATCAGCCCCATCAGCCTGAGCCGCATTCGCAAACGGCTTAAAAGTCTTAACAAAGGTTAATGCCGCCCTGGCTGCGCTCGCCTATGCTGGCAGGCCGAATTGATAAGGAGTTGCCGATGAACTGGATCCTGAAACCCTGGTCTGCACTGACCACGGACGAATTGTACGAGTTGCTGGCACTGCGGGCCGAGGTGTTCGTGGTGGAGCAGAGCTGCCCCTTCCAGGATCTGGATGGGGTGGATCGCCGGGACGGTGTGCTGCACCTGCTCGGTTATGAAGGCGATCATCTGGCCGCCTATGCCCGCATCATGGCCCCCGGCATCGGCGACGACAGTGGCGCCGCCATAGGCCGGGTGGTCACCTCTCCCCAGTCGAGAGGGGGCGGTCTGGGCCACAGCTTGCTCGATGAGGCGGTGACCGCCTGCACGGCCCGCTGGCCGGCGCACAGCATCTGGCTCGGTGCCCAGGCTCACCTGCAGGGCTTCTACGGCCAGCACGGCTTCACGCCGGAAGGGGAGGGTTATATCGAAGACGACATCCCTCACATGGGGATGCGCAAAGCCCCCTGAGTCGATGGCAAGTCCAGGGAGCCTTCATGAGCTGGCTCCCACATTGCTGCGACGCAAACGGGTATGATTTCGTCCCCTTGTTGATTGGAACCCCGTCGTGACCCTCCCCATCTTCGCGGCCATCTTGCTGGCCGCCTTGCTGCACGCCCTGTGGAATGCGCTGGCCAAGCGCCAGGCCGAGGGGCGTGTCAGCGTGTTGCTGGTCTCCCTCTGCTCCGGCCTCTTCTCCCTGCCTTTCCTGCCGCTGGTGGGGTGGCCTGCCCCGGTCGAGTATCCCTGGTTGGCACTCTCCATCCTGTTGCACTGCGGATATTGCCTCTTTCTCGGCCGGGCCTACCGTTTGGGGGAGTTTGGCCAGATCTATCCGCTGGCCCGTGGCAGCGCGCCCCTGGTGACTCTGCTGCTCGGCGCCCTGCTGCTGGGGGAGGTGCCCGGTGTCGTGGCTGTGGCGGGGGCCATGGTGCTGGTGGGCGGAGTCTTGCTGATGGCCTGGCGCGGCGGCATCCGGCTGGCGCCTGCGGCCCTGTGCGCCGTGCTGATCACGGCGCTGTTTACCGCCGCCTATACCCTGTCTGACGGGGTCGGGGCCCGCTCGGCGGGGGAGCCGATACGCTATACCCTCTGGCTCTTTACCCTGACGGCCCTGATGATGCCGCTGCTGATGAGATGGCAGAGCCGCACCGCCTTGCGCAGCCTGACCCGGGCCGAGTGGTATTCGGGCGCCCTGGGCGGCGCCCTCTCGCTGCTTGCCTATGGGATCGTCATCTGGGCCATGACCCTGGCTCCCATCGGGCTGGTGGCGGCGCTGCGCGAGAGCAGCGTGCTGTTTGCCGTGCTGCTCTCCTGGCTCTGGCTGGGGGAGCGGCTGGGGCGGGTCAGGCTGATGGCGGCCCTGGTGATCCTCTGCGGCATATTGTTGATCCGGCTTGGCTGATGGGGAGAAGCCGGATCTGTCGTCGACTCAGGGGGTGACTTCGGAGAGCAGGCTGAACCCCTCCTCTGCAGGGGAGAGCCGCACCCTGACCTGACCCAGCTCCGCCAGAGTGCCGGCATGGGTGCCGCCGCAGGGGATGGTCAGCTCTTTTCCCTCAAGCGTGCAGTGCCAGTAGCGGGAGTCGATGATGGCCTCGCCTGCGCGCGAGCGGCGGATCTCGCCCCCCGCAGCCAGCCAGCCGGCGAGTTGCCGGTTGACCGTTTCTTCTATCAGCGTCAGATCCGCCAGCAGCGCCTCGCCGTTGACCCCCTTCTTGCGCAGGCTCTTGCCGATGCGGTAGTGCTCCCGGGAGCCCAGGGGCTCGACCCGCGAGCTCTGGATGGCGAGGCGGTCGAAGTCGGGCTGATCCAGTGCATCGCGCTCGCTCACCTCCTTGCGCCAGTAAGGGACGAGTGCCCGGTTGAGGGCCAGCGCCACCAGATGGCAGCCGCTGTGGCCCAGACTCAGGGCGTGGCGGGCCTCGGCGTCCACAATCAGTTCCACCTGGGTGCCGATGGCATGCTGATGGGAGCCGGCGAGGGGATGCACCACCACGAAGGTCCAGCCCTCGGCGCCCCGCTTGACCGGAATATCCTGACCCACGAACAGCCTGCCTTCCGGGCTGATGGCCCCCATCCGGCAGGGGCCCACGGCCGCCTCGCCGCCATCCCAGCGCACAGTGCCCACATCCCCCGGTTGATCGGGCCAGAGGTGGCTCTGGGGGTGGAAGGGGGTGAGGTCGGTGACCAGCAGGCTGGGTTGCCCCTGCTCGCAATAGACGACGCTGGCCTGTTCCTGATGATGGCCCAGCACGAAGCTGACTCGGGTATGTTCCATGGCAAGGCTTCCGCAACGCGAAATGGAGAAGAGAAAGCGGCAGCATACGCCAAAGCGGGGGCCGGCTCATTAACCTCTGTTAACGAGCCGGCCCGAAGATGGCGGAGTGAGCACTAGATCATGGTGACCAGCAGATAGGCGTTGAGGCCGATCACCAGCGCGACGATGAGGCGACCGACTGCCTGGGTCAGCGGATGGTTGCGATGCTCCCCCATCAGGGCGCGATCGCCGGTCAGGATCAGCAGCGGAATGAGTGCGAGGGCTATGCCAAAACTCAGAATGACCTGGCTCAGCACCAGGATCTCCGTGGTGTTGAGTCCCATGGCGATCACCACGAAGGCGGGGGCCATGGTGATGGCCCGGCGCAGCCAGAGCGGTATGGTGAAGCGCACGAAGCCCTGCATCACCACCTGGCCTGCCAGGGTTCCGACCACGGTGGAGGAGATGCCGGACGCGACCAGAGACAGTCCGAACAGGGTGGCGGCAGCCTGACCCAGCAAGGGGGTGAGCGTCTGGTAGGCCGTTTCAAGCTCCGCCACCTGCTGGTGACCAGCGTCGTGGAAGGCCGCGGCGGCCATGGCCATCATGGCCAGGTTGACGAAGCCGGCTATGGTCATGGCGATGGCCACATCGACCCGGGTGCTGTGCAGCCGCTGGGAAAGGGTTCCCTGATCCTGGGTGTGCTGGGTCAGCGCCGAGTGGAGGTAGATGACGTGGGGCATGACTGTCGCCCCCAGCACGCCGGCGGCGAGATAGACGGCATCGCCGTTGGGCAGGCCGGGAAAGAGGGCGCCTTCCAGCAGGCTGGGCAGATGGGGACGGGAGAATACCAGCTCGACTATGTAGGCGGCGGCCACGAACAGCAGCAGACCGCCCACCACGAACTCCAGCGGCTTCTGGCCGCGGGATTGCAGCATGAGAATGCCCCAGGTGACCACGGCCGTGATGCAGGCCCCTTCCAGCAGGGTCACCCCGAACAGCAGCTTGAAGCCCACGGCCGCACCGATGAACTCGGCGAGATCCGTAGCCATGGCGATGATCTCCGCCTGCACCCAGTAGGCCCAGACTGCCGGTTTCGGCAGGCGATCGCGAATGTGCTCCGCCAGATTCTTGCCGGTGACTATGCCGAGCTTGGCGGAGAGGGTCTGCACCACCATGGCCATCAGGTTGGCCCAGACCACCACCCACAGCAGTTGATAACCAAAGGTGGAACCGGCCTGGATGTTGGTGGCGAAGTTGCCCGGATCTATGTAGCCGATGGCGGCGATGAAGGCGGGGCCAAGCAGGCTCAGCTTGAATTTGCGGGCCGGGATGGCCGTGGTCAATGCGGGTTGCATGGTGTCACCCTCCATAAGAGCATGGAGATAGAATAGATCTAAATGATAATTGTTATCAATTGAAGTTTTGCATCAGGTTCATCGACAAAAACATCTGCCGACGCCAGTTGCAGTGGGAGAGGCGATTTCGTACAATACGCCGCCCTAGAAAGCAGCGTCTAAACACCACTATGTTCCTTGCCTCCGAGGTCTGGCTGCACCTGGGCGGAGGCTGAATTAATCCGTAAGGAGCTAAAATGCGTCATTACGAAATCGTCTTCATGGTTCATCCGGACCAGAGCGAGCAAGTACCTGGCATGATCGAGCGTTACACCGGCGCTATCACCACCGCTGGTGGCACCATTCATCGCCTGGAAGATTGGGGCCGTCGTCAGCTGGCTTACCCGATCGACAAGCTGCACAAGGCTCACTATGTTCTGATGAACGTAGAAGCTGAGCAGGCCGTTATCGACGAACTGGAAACCAACTTCCGCTTCAACGATGCCGTTATCCGCAACATGATCATGCGCACCAAGCACGCCGTGACTGAAGTTTCTCCGATGGCCAAGGCCAAGGAAGAGCGCTTCACCCGTCGTGACGACGAGCGCCGCGAAGATGCTGTTGAAGCGTCTTCCGAAGAGTAATTCTTAGATCACCGCATTAGAGGATAAAGGCCATGGCACGTTATTTCCGTCGTCGTAAGTTCTGCCGCTTCACCGCCGAGAACGTTACCGAGATCGACTACAAAGATATCGTTACTCTGAAAAACTACGTCACTGAATCTGGCAAGATCGTACCGAGCCGTATCACCGGTACCCGCGCCAAGTATCAGCGTCAGCTGGCACGCGCCATCAAGCGTGCTCGTTACCTGGCTCTGCTGCCGTACACCGATCTGCACAACAAGTAAGAATCGGTCCGGCACTTAAGCCTAACTCAACTTTTATAGAGGAAAGGTAATGCAAGTTATCCTGCTCGACAAAATCGCCAAACTGGGCGGTCTGGGTGATCAAGTCGCTGTTAAAGCTGGCTACGCCCGTAACTATCTGATCCCGCAAGGCAAAGCCGTTATGGCTACCAAGGCCAACATCGAGACCTTCGATGCTCGCCGTGCTGAACTGGAAGCCAAGCTGGCTGCCGGTAAAGCTGCCGCTGAAGAGCGCGCTGCCAAGCTGGGTGAACTGGCTGCCGTTGTCATCGCTTCCAAGTCTGGCGACGAAGGCAAGCTGTTCGGTTCCATCGGTACCCGTGACGTGGCTGAAGCCATCACTGCTGCCGGCGTCGCCGTTGCCAAGAGCGAAGTCCGTATGGGCAACGTTCTGCGTAACACCGGCGAGTACGAAGTTGTTGTTCAGCTGCACGCTGACGTCAAGGCAACCGTACAGATCCAGGTTGTTGCTCTGTAATAGCGATTCGCTTTGCAGAAAAAACCCGCGCACATGCGCGGGTTTTTTTCTTTTTGAATCAAAGGGGATCCAGGGGTAAAGTGAGGTTCTGTTCCTCTGTAGGAGAACCTGTATGGCAGCCTGGGTCGAAGGTCGGGTACTCGAGCGCATCGAGTGGACGCCCACCCTGTTTTCCCTGCGCATAGCGGCGGAGCTCGCCCCCTACAAGGCGGGGCAATTTACCAAGCTGGCCCTGCAACGGGGCGAGCAGCGGATCCAGCGCGCCTACTCCTTCGTCAATCCCCCCTCTGCCCCCTATCACGAATTCTATCTGGTGGAGATCCCGGATGGCGAACTGACTCCCTCTCTTGGTGCCTTGCAACCGGGGGATACCTTGCTGGTTCAGTCTCAGGCCACGGGGTTCCTGACCCTGGACGAACTCCCGCCGGGACGGGATCTCTGGCTGCTCTCCACCGGCACGGCCATAGGCCCCTTCCTCGCCATGCTGGCGGAGGGGGAGGCCTTCGAGCGTTTCGAGAATCTGGTGCTGGTGCACGGGGTGCGCAAGGGGGAGGAGCTCACCTATCAGGGCCTGATCACCAGCCTGGTCGAGCAGTATGGGCCCCGTTTTCACTACGTGCCCTTCGTCAGCCGCGAGCCCTGGCCCGGTGCGCTGCCAGGCCGGATCCCGGCGGCCATCGCCAGCGGCGAGCTGCAGGCCAGGGTCGGGCTCCCCTTCTCGGCCGAGCACAGCCAGGTCATGATCTGCGGCAATCCCGCCATGGTGAAGGAGACGCAGCTAACCCTGCTGGATCTCGGTCTTGCCAAGAACCTGCGCCGGGCCCCCGGCAACATCAGCATGGAAAACTACTGGTAGACGCCAGCAGGGGACGGTCAGCGACCTATCTTGTCACCGTCGTGCTTGCCGGAGCCCTCGGCGAAGGCGCTGTCGCCCGGTGGCGACCGTCTGATGCCCTGTGCTTCCTGATGGGCACCGGGATCCTGGGCGGCGCCGCGTCGGGCAAGAGGGGCTTCAAATGCTGCGCCGCTGTTCAATAGCCGGGCAAGCAGATGGGAGACGGTGTTGCGCATGATGGCCTCGATGACGGCTGGAGGAGAGGCAGTCTATCGTCGCCAGCCTTAACCGGGGCGGAACGGCACCTTGGCATCATTGCGTGGATCTGGTGAGAAATGAGCTGCTAACGTTTGTGAAATGGCCTGGTTCATGCTTTTTTGCCAAGGGTATCAAGGTGTTCCATTGAGCCTTGGCTGGCAGGATGGCAGTCGCCGGTACTCGTGAGCCGAGCGTAGAATATGGCGGCCACTGCCTGCAGCTGCGACCGCATTCAGGGGCCGGAGCCCCCGAACCATCACTTTTTGTTGCCTTTCCCGTTGCCTTTTTCTTTGTGCTTCCCGTTATCGTTGCCGTCCCAGCCGCTCTTGTCGTGGCCCTTGCCCGGGTTGTTGCCGCTGTGGATGCTGCGGTTGTAGTGGTCGCGATACTTGCCATCCATGTCGTCGCAGTTGAGCTTGATGCGGCTGCTGCGGGTACTGACATCCAGGCAGTTGTCCTGCCACCAGCCGTACTCCTTGTCGTCCCAGTCCAGGCTGACCTGGCCCCGATCGGTGGAGATCCTGACGTCGTCGTTGCTCTTGGAGGGAGGGGCCGCAAAGGCGACACCCTGAGCCATCAGCAGGGCGCACAACAGGGCGCACCTGTGCATGATGGCACTGCGCTTGAAGCGGGTCATATCAGAGATACTCCTGGGTGACGGGTCACTCTTCCTGGCTGGTCGGGACCTGGTTGCTGCTGGGGGGCTGGTTGCGAGGCGTCTCATCATCCAGGTTGAGCTTCGTGCCCTTGCAATCGGGCGAGGTCTCCTCACCGACCCCCAGATCGAGACAGCCGGTCTGCGACCAGTCAAATTGCGTGTCATTCCAGTCCAGTTTGAAGGTGAGCGCGTCAACGGAGAAAGTTTGATCCCCCTGCTCCTGAGCCTGGGCCGATGAGGTGGAGGTGCCGGCAACCAGAAGTAGGGAGAGCAGCAGCGTAGTCGTTCTGTTCATGATGGCCTCGGATAATGGCAATAGGGAGTCAGTGTAGCGCGCCGGGCTGAACCCGGGCACAACGAAAACATGCCCTGCAAGTCTGAGGTCGATTGTAGCGGTTTTCTGCTGCCGATTTGTCCGTTTTGGTCGCACTATGGACAGCTGGTTATCCATATGAAGGAATTCAGGTATTTGCCCTTCTCTCCGACCGCCCGGTGACTATAATCGGCAGCCAACTTTTCCTGCACGGCACTCCCTCTTCATCATGACCACACAGGCTCCTGCCGCATTGCGCTATCCCAAGGGCTGGTTCGCACTGACCACGGTATACAGTTTTACCGGGTTGGCCATTCTGGCCTCCATCGTCTTCTCCCTGCTGCTGTTTCTCTCCATCGACGACAACCCGCTGATGAAGTGGCTGTTTGGCGGCCTGGCCATCATCTTCGAGCTGGGCAAGTTCTATGTCTGGTATGAATACGGCGAGTGCAAGGCGAGGCGGGATCTCGGCGGAGCCTTCTGGTCGCTGCTGTTTTACAGCGTGCTGGCCGCCATCTCCATAGGTGGCAGCATAGGCGGCATCAACAGCGCCACCAATACCATCCTGAGCCAGCAGGCGCGCCACGAGCGGGAGATCGCCCGTTTCGACGAGCAGATCGCCAGCATAGAGCGGCAGATCCAGCTCAACGAGGAGGCGGCGCGCAAGTACATAGAGATGGCGCGGATCTCCAGCGGCGTGAGCGGGCTGCAGCAGGCCAACACCCGGCTCAGGCTGAAGCAGGATGAGTTGCGCCAGGAGCGTGACGCCAAGCCTGTCAATGAGCAGTCCTCCATGCTGGGGCTGATGAGCAGCCTGGCGGACGGGGTGGGCATGAGCATCAGCCAGGTGCAGTTCCTGCTGGTCTGCTTCCTCTCCGTGTTGCTGGATGCGTTCGGTGCCTTTTTCGTCAGCCTGATCGGCGAGGAGAACCGCTTCCGCCGCCAGTGGCAGTGGTTGCGGGCGCGAGAGCGGGCCGAGGCTCGCGCGAGCGAGTCAGCTGTCGCCGCGCCCATGGTGGTGAGCAGACCCGAGCCCGCACCTGCCGTGGTGGCCCAGGTGCGCAGCGCGCTGGAGAGCGGCGAGCTCAAGTGCAGCAAGCGCAAGGTGGCAGAGGCTCTCTCCCTCTCGCTGGAAGAGGTGGACAGGGTGTTCCAGCATCTGATGGCCGAGGGCGTGCTGGGGCAGGGCAGCAACCGCCACTACCACCTCAGTGCGCAGGTGGGTTGAGATCCGGGCCACCTCAGGGTGGCCTTTTTGTTGCCGCAGGGGGCGTCAGTGGGTGAGCACCATCATCAGGCTGAAGAAGGCGGCCAGTCCCCCACCTATGCCGATGATCCAGTAAAACCCCTTGGCACCCTGCTTGAGCGGAATGCGGAAGTAGAGCAGAAATGCCCACCACCCCAGGGCCAGCAACAGAGGAATAAGAAACATTCGAGCCATGGTGTCCTCGCTGTTATTCTGTTGATCCTTGATCAATCAACAGGATGGATTGTGCAATGACGCAGCTACAGATTACCGCATTCGGCGACCCCTCGGTACTTAAGCTCAACCCCTCCCTCGACAAGGTGCCCGCCGAGGGGGAAGTCCGGGTGCGCATCTGCTTTGCGGGGGTCAACCCCATCGATGCCAAGACCCGGGCCGGCCTCGGCTGGGCGGCGGCCCAGAACAAGGACAAGCTGCCCTGGACCCCGGGCTATGACGTCTCCGGCGTGGTGGAGAAGGTCGGCCCCCATGTCACCACCCTGGTGGAAGGGGATGCGGTGTGCGGCATGGTCGGCTTTCCCCTGACGGCCGGTGGCTATGCGGAATCTGTGGTGGTACGCGAAGACGAGCTGGTCAGGCTCGACGGGGTCAGCCTCAAACAGGGGGCCGCGCTGCCCCTGGCGGGTCTCACCGCCTGGCAGGGACTGTTCGAACACGGTGCCCTCAAGGGCGGACAGCGGGTGCTGATCCTGGCGGGTGCCGGTGGCGTGGGCCATCTGGCGGTGCAGTTTGCCGCCGCCTACGGGACCCAGGTCGTGGTCACGGCCGGGCCTGACAACCACAGCTTCCTGCACGGGCTGGGGGCCAGCCAGATGGTGGATTACCACGACGCCGACTGGCCTTCACAGGTGGTGGCGGCCGGCGGCCCGGTGGATCTGGTGCTGGATCTGGTGGGGGGCGAGAGCGGCAAGGCGGCACTGGCCTGCGTCAAACCGGGTGGCCGCATGGTGACTGTGCCCACCATCACGGCCCAGCAGATCAAGGAGGCGGGGGCCGAGGCGGGCATAGAGGTGCTCGGCATGCTGGTTCACCCCGATCAAAAACAGCTGACCCAGGTGCTGATGCTGCTGCGTCAGGGGGATGTGCATATCACCATCTCCGGTGAATATGCGTTGGCGGAAGGGGCGCTGGCCCATGGCGCCATCGAGGGCGGCCATGTGCGGGGCAAGCTGCTGCTGCGCATGCCTGCCGCCGACGGCCAGCCCGGATGAACGACATTGCCGAGATGGGGCTGGGCTGGCTGTTTCTGAGCGCCTTCACCTCGGCCACCCTGCTGCCCGGCAGCTCGGAAGTGCTGCTGGGGGCAATGACCACCCGGGGAGAGTGGAGCATGGCCAGCCTGCTGCTGTGGGCGACGCTGGGCAACACCCTGGGCTCCATGACCACCTGGTGGCTGGGCCGGCTCGCCACATTGAAGAAAAAACCGGAAGATTTTCAAGGCCGTGGGGAACAAAAGGCGCTCGCCTGGCTCAAACAACATGGTCACTGGTGCCTGCTGCTCGCCTGGACGCCGGTGATCGGCGATGGCCTCTGCCTGCTGGCCGGTTGGCTTCGCTTCTCCTTCTGGCGCTCTCTCATCCTGATCGGGCTCGGCAAATTGTTTCGTTATGCCCTGGTGTTTCTGCTGGCCAGCCAGATCTTCTAGCCCATTCTTGTCACTCACGAGGTAACCGTGAACAAACTCATTCCATTAAGCATTCTCCTGGGATTTTCCCTGCCCGTGCTGGCAGCGCCCACCCTGGTGTCCGAGCAGGTCAAGCAGGAAGGCAAGCTCGGCATTCCCTATCAGATGTACAGGCTGGACAACGGCCTGACCGTGATCCTGGCGCCGGACAAGTCTGATCCCCTGGTGCACCTGGATGTCACCTATCACGTGGGGTCGTCGCGCGAGACGGTCGGCAAGTCGGGGTTTGCCCACTTCTTCGAGCACATGATGTTCCAGGGCTCCAAGCACGTTGGTGATCAGGAGCACATGCGGATCATCAACGAGGCCGGTGGCGAGATGAACGGCACCACCAACAAGGACAGGACCAACTATTTCGAGACGGTACCGGCCAATCAGCTGGAGAAGGTGCTCTGGCTGGAGGCGGATCGCATGGGCTTCCTGCTCGATGCGGTGAGCCAGAAGAAGTTCGAGATCCAGCGCGCCACCGTCAAGAACGAGCGGGCCCAGCGCATCGACAACCAGCCCTACGGCCTGCTGAGCGAGAGGGTGGGGGAGGCGCTCTATCCGCGCACCCATCCCTACTCCTGGCAGCCCATCGGCTATGTGGAGGATCTGGACAGGGTCGATGTGAACGACCTCAAGCAGTTCTTCCTGCGCTGGTATGGCCCGAACAACGCCACCCTCACCCTGGGGGGCGACTTCGACACCCAGCAGGCGCTGGCCTGGATTGAGCAGTACTTCGGCCCCATCCCCCGTGGCCCCGAGGTGGCCGAGCCGACGCCCCAGCCTGCGACCCTGCCCGAGACCCGCTATGTGACGCTGGAAGACAAGGTGCACCTGCCGCTGCTCTATATCAGCTACCCGACCGTGTCCCTTGGCGATCCGCAGGAGCCGGCGCTGGACATCTTTGCCGACGTGCTCGGCGGCTCCGCCAGCTCCATGCTCTATCAGTCCCTGGTCAAGACCGGCAAGGCCATCGAGGTGGGGGCCTCCCACTCCTGCGAAGAGCTGGCCTGTACCCTGGCGGTCTACGCCTATCCGAACCCGGCGGTGGATGGCAGCCTCAAGACCCTCAAGGGGGAAGTGGACAAGGTGATCGGCGAGTTTGCCGGTCGCGGCATCAAGCCCGAGGATCTGGAGAAGGCCATCAGCAGCTATCGCGCCTCGGCCATCTGGGGGCTGGACAGCGTGTCCGGCAAGGTGAGCCAGCTCGCCATGGGGCAGGTGCTGGCCCAGGATCCCAACTATGTGTTCAAGAACCTGGATGCCATAGGTCAGGTGAACGCCCAGCAGGTCAAGGCGGCCTACGACAAGTTCATCGCGAACAAGCCGGCCGTGGTGCTGAGCGTGGTGCCCAAGGGCAAGACCCAGTGGCAGGCGGGCACGCCCAACTTCACCCCGGCCAAGCGCGAGCTGCCGGATTACAGCCAGCATGGGGAGCCGCTGGCCCAGCAAACGATCAAGGACAGCTTCGATCGCAGCGTGCAGCCCAGGACGGCGGAGGCGGTCAGCGTCAAGGTGCCGGCCATCTGGCACGGCAAGCTGGACAAGGGTATCGAGATCATCGGCACCCGGAGTGACGAGATCCCGGCCGTCTCCATCATGATCGCCCTGCCTGGCGGCATCCGGGCCGAGGGCAAGGGCGAGCTGGGGCTGGCCAGCCTCACCGCCGCCATGCTGGGGCAGGGGACGGCGCGCCTCTCCGAGGCCGAGCTCAGCGACGAGCTGCAAAAGCTCGGCGCCAGCATCAGCGTCTCGACCGCCCAGTACAACAACCTCATCACCATCAGCAGCCTGACCGACAAGCTGCCCCAGACGCTGGCGCTGGTGCGCGAGGTGCTGCTGCAACCCGGCCTGCGGGAGGCGGACTTCGAGCGGCTCAAGGCGCAGATGCTGCAAGGCATGAAGCAGAGCGAGCAGCAGCCCGAGTGGCTGGCGGGGCAGGCGTTCCGTGAGCTGGTGTACGGCAAGCAGAACCGCCTCGGCCAGCCGACCGACGGGGTGCTGACCGACGTCGAGAAGCTGACCCTGGCAGACGTGAAGCGCTTCTATCACGCCTACTACAACCCGACCAACGCCAAGGTGGTGGTGACCGGGGATGTGACCCAGCAGCAGGTCGAACGGCAGCTCGGCTTCCTCACCCAGTGGCAGGGGGCGGCGCCGACCCTGGGGGATCTCAAGCTCAAGGGGGAGCAGGCCAAGCCGGGCATCTACCTGGTGGACAAGCCGGGGGCACCCCAGTCGGTGATCCGCATCGGCCGGCGTGCCATGCCGTTTGACACCACGGGGGATTACTTCGTCGCCAACCTGATGAACTTCAACCTGGGGGGCAACTTCAACAGCCGCATCAACCTCAACCTGCGGGAAGACAAGGGCTACACCTATGGTGCCAGCTCGGGCTTCCAGGCGAACCGCGAGGCCGGCGTGTTCGCCACCGGCGCCAACGTGCGCACCGATGCCACCGCGGATGCCATCCGTCAGTTCCTCAAGGAGATGGATGGCTACCGCGGGAGCGGACCCACCCCGGTGGAGCTGGCCTACATGCGCAGCGCCGTCTCCCAGCAGGATGCCCTCTCCTACGAGACGCTTGGCCAGAAGGCGGGCTTCCTGCTGCAGATGATCATGTACGACCTGAAGCCGGACTATGTGCAGGCCCAGAGCCAGCTGATCAAAACGGTGTCGCCCGAGACGCTAAAAGCCAGTGCGGCACGCTGGCTGGACCCGGCCGACATGGTGATTGTGGTGGTGGGGGACAAGCAAAAGCTTGAAAAACCCTTGAGCGAGCTTCATCTTCCCATCTATCCGCTGCAACTGCCCTGAGGGGCGTTGCAAAAAAATGAGCGCCGCCCCAGGTGGGGCGGCCATACATGAGCCGTGAATATGACTACTACTAGCTTGTCGCTCACCGAGTTGCTGGCTGCGCTGGGTACCCCGGATCGGGTGACCGCCCTCAAGGGGATTCGGCGCGGGATCGAACGTGAATGTCTGCGCATCACCCCAGAAGGGACCCTGGCCCAGACCGATCACCCCAGAGGCCTGGGGTCGGCCCTGACCCATGCCAACATCACCACCGACTACTCCGAGAGCCTGCTGGAGTTCATCACCCCGGCGACCGACTCCATCGAGAGCCTGATCGAGCAGCTTGGCGACATCCATCGCCACGCCATTCATCACCTGGGGGATGAGCGGATCTGGCCGCTTTCCATGCCCTGCTTCGTCGGTGACGAGGAGAGCATCCGCCTGGCCCAGTACGGCAGCTCCAACATAGGCCGGATGAAGACCCTCTATCGCCAGGGCTTGAAGAACCGCTACGGCAGCCTGATGCAGGTGATCGCCGGGGTGCACTTCAACTTCTCCATGCCGGACAGCTTCTGGTGCGAGTGGCAGGACCTGGTGGGCGAGGGGTGCTGCAGCCAGCGCTTCATCTCCGACAAGTACATGGGGCTTATTCGCAACGTCTACCGCTTCGGCTGGCTGGTGCCCTACCTGTTCGGCGCCTCCCCGGCCATCTGCGACTCCTTCCTCAAGGGGCGCAAGAGCAGCCTGCCGTTCCAGAAGATTGGCAAGGGGACCCTCTATCTGCCCTATGCCACCGCCCTGCGCCTGTCCGATCTCGGTTATACCAACAGCGCCCAGGCGGGGCTCAAGATCAGCCACGACAACCTGCCGGCCTATGTCAGCAGCCTGCGCCGCGCCATCAACACCCATGATCCCGAGTTTGCCAAGATAGGGGTCAAGGTGAACGGCGAGTACCGCCAGCTCAACGACAACGTGCTGCAGCTGGAGAACGAGCTGTATGCCCCTATCCGGCCCAAGCGCACCCCCCGCAGCGGCGAGAAGCCCTCGGATGCGCTGGAGCAGCGCGGCATCGAGTACATCGAGCTGCGCACCGTGGACGTCAATCCCTTCACGCCGTTCGGCATCGAGGTGGATCAGATCCGCTTCTTCGATCTGTTCCTGGTCTGGTGCCTGCTGCGCCCGTCTCCCGTGCTGGGTGACGAGGAGATTGCCCGCAACCGTCGCAACCAGAACAAGGTGGTGCTGGAAGGGCGCCGCCCCGGTCTCGAGCTTGAAGACGAGCAGGGCAATGCCATCGGCCTCAAGGAGTACGGGCTCAAGCTGTTCGACGAGCTGGCCCAGGTCGCCGAGCTGCTGGATCGCTGCTGTGGTCGCAACCGCTACCGCGAGACCCTGGCCATGCACCGCGAGAAGCTGCTCAACCCCGAGCTGACCTACTCCGCCCGCCTGCTCAAGCAGTTGCTGGAAAGCGGCCAGGACAACGGCTGCTTCGGCGACGCCCTGGCGAGCCGTTACCGGGAAGAGATGCTGAGCGGTGAGCTGCAGTACTGGGATGAGGCCTACTTCGCCGGCGAGGCGCGGGACTCCCTGGCCAAGCAGCGGGAGCGGGAGCGCAGTGACAGCCTCTCCTTCGATGACTTCCTCGCCGACTATTTCGGCACCCGGCAGACCAGCTGAAGACCTGCCCCTGATGACGAGAGCCGCTCCCTTGAGCGGCTTTTTTATGGGCGTAGAGGTGGGATCTGGCCCGCAGCGGGCATAAAAAAACGGCCCCGAGGGGCCGTCTGCAAGGAGTGACGCGTCATCAGAGGATGAGACCGCCGAAGAAGAAGCCCAGCGCCACTGCCATGGCGATGGTGGCCACGCCCGGGATGAAGAAGGGGTGGTTGAATACCGCCTTGCCAATCCGGGTGGAGCCGGTGTCGTCCATCTCGACCGCCGCCAGCAGGGTCGGGTAGGTCGGCAGCACGAACAGGGCGCTCACGGCGGCGAAGGAGGCGATGGCCGCCAGCGGGCTGACGCCCAGGGCCAGCGCGGCCGGCATCAGTGCCTTGGTGGTGGCACCCTGGGAGTAGAGCAGCATGGAGGAGAAGAACAGCACCACGGCCAGCAGCCAGCTGTACTGGCTCAGCAGATCGCCGGCGAACGCCTGGATCTCGACCATGTTGCCCTTCACGAAGACGTTGCCGAGCCAGGCCACACCCAGCACGCAGATACAGGCGGACATACCGGACTTGAAGGTGGGCATGTTGGTGATCTGGGCGGCGTCCAGCTTGCAGAACAGCACCATCAGGGTGGCGGCGGAGAGCATGATGCCCATGATGGCGCCATCGCGGGGGATGGGCGGGCTGCTGATCAGACCCACGTTGCCGGAGATGGCGGTGGCATAGGCCATGACGGCGACGATGGCGACAATGAAGATGCCGACGGAGAGCTTGGCGTAAGGCTTGAGTTCCACCTTGCTGGTGCCGCGCAGCTTGATCAGGCCCTTGGCTTTGCGCTCCAGATAGACTTCATCCTGCTCCAGCGGCTTGCCCAGCATGTTGGCCACGAAGGCCCCCAGCAGACAGGCGATGAAGCTGGACGGGATGCAGATGGCCAGCAGGGTCAGGTAGTCGACACCGAGGGGCTCCAGCATGCCGGAGAAGGCAACCACGGCCGCCGAGATGGGGGAGGCGGTGATGGCGATCTGGGAGGCAACGACCGCGATGGAGAGCGGACGGGACGGGCGAATGCCCTGCTCCTTGGCCACCTCGGCGATCACCGGCAGGGTGGAGAAGGCGGTGTGACCTGTCCCGGCCAGCATGGTCATCAGGTAGGTGACGACAGGGGCGGCGAAGGTGATGTGCTTGGGATTCTTGCGCAGTGCCTTCTCGGCCAGGTGCACCAGGTAGTCCATCCCGCCGGCGAGCTGCATGCAGGCGATGGCGCAGATGACGGACGCGATGATCATGATCACGTCCCAGGGCAGGTAGGTCACCAGCTGATCGCTCGGGATGGGCATGCCCAGACCCCAGGTCAGCACCAGCACCCCCAGACCACCGGCAAAGCCGATGCCGATGCTGCCTATCCGGGCCCCCAGATAGATAGCGGCGAGCACCACAAGTAACTCGATTCCAATCATAGCGAACACTCCATTTTCCAGTTTTTTTAGGTTTTATTAGGCAGAAAGCCAATTCCCGACGGGACTAGCAGGAGGCCGCTCGGGAACTGACTCTATGGGGCCGGGATATACCCGGCCCAGGATTCCGTTTATACGGTGGCTTCGCGGGTGTAACGCTTGGCCTTGTATTGCGGATTCATCAGGTTCTCGATGGAGAGGATCTCGTCCAGCTGCTCGGCGGTCAGCAGGCCGCGCTCAAGCACGACTTCGCGGACGTTCTTGCCGGTCTGGGCACAGATCTTGCCGACGATGTCACCTTCGTGGTGACCGATGAAGGGGTTCAGGTAGGTCACAATGCCGATGGAGTTCAGCACGTGGTTCATGCAGATGTCCGGGTTGGCGGTGATGCCTTCCACGCACTTCTCGCGCAGGGAGATGCAGGCTTTTTCCATCAGGCTAAGGGATTCGAACATGGCCTGACCAATCACCGGCTCCATGACGTTCAGCTGCAGCTGACCGGCTTCGGCGGCGAAGGTGATGGTGACGTCGTTGCCGAATACCTTGAAGCAGGACTGGTTGACCACTTCCGGGATGACCGGGTTGACCTTGGCCGGCATGATGGAAGAGCCCGCCTGCATTTCCGGCAGGTTGATCTCTTTGAGCGCGGTACGGGGGCCCGAGGAGAGCAGACGCAGGTCGTTGCAGATCTTGGACATTTTCATGGCCAGACGCTTGATGGCGCCGTGCAGCATCACATAGGCGCCGCAGTCGGAGGTCGCTTCGATGAGATCCTCTGCCGGCACATAGGCACGACCGGTGATCTCGGCCAGACGCTTGATTGCCAGGGCGGAGTACTCGGGCGGGGTGTTCAGGCCGGTACCTATGGCGGTGGCGCCCAGGTTCACTTCCAGCAGCAGCTCCTGGCAACGCTTGATGGACTTGATCTCTTCGCGCAGGGTGACAGCGAAGGCATGGAACTCCTGACCCAGGGTCATGGGGACGGCATCCTGCAGCTGGGTACGACCCATCTTCAGAATGCTCTTGAACTCGGCAGCCTTGGCATCGAAGGCAGCGATCAGCGCTTCCAGGGCATGCAGGGTGGTGTCGGTGCTGTTGACCACGGCCACGCGGAAGCCTGTGGGGTAGGCGTCGTTGGTGGACTGGCACTTGTTGACGTGATCGTTGGGGTTGATGACGTCGTAACGGCCCTTCTCCAGACCCATCAACTCGAGGGCGATGTTGGCCAGCACTTCGTTGGTGTTCATGTTGACGGAGGTACCGGCGCCGCCTTGATAAACGTCGACCGGGAACTGGTCGAAGCACTTGCCGGTGTTCAGCATCAGGTCACAGGCTTCGATGATCTTGTCAGCGATCTCGGGACGTATGGTGCCCAGCTCACCGTTGGCCAGTGCGGCGGCCTTCTTGGTCAGCACCATGCCACGGACAAATTCGGGAACGTCAGAAATCTTCTGAGTGCTGATCTTGAAGTTCTCGACGGCGCGCAGGGTGTGCACACCGTAATAGAGATCGTTGGAAACTTCTTTGGTGCCCAGCAGGTCTTCTTCAATGCGGACGTTCTTGATGTCGCTCATTGTAATGCCTCAGAAATCAGATAAATGGAAACGATCCTCACCGAGTGGTCGCGACTTCCTTACGCACATTTCATCCTGAAGCACCACACATCGGGTGGGGCAGTGGGGAGCCGATGGCGCCCTGTGCAATGACTGGGATAGATCTTACCTCAATTGAGGTATCTGATATTAGACTTGGATCACTAAATTTGAGGCAACCCCAAATATCTTGTGGTCATTAAACAGATATTGCAATTGAGCGATTAACTTTGACAGAACAATCACTTCAATCACAGTTGGGCGACCAAATATTTCTCCCGAATCCGGGTTGTCTGACGCCGCGGACTTGAAAAACCGGCATGGCTCCCCATTTTAGTGACAAGAGACCTGCGCGATGGCGAGTTGGCATGGGCCATACTCCGCTCACTGCGTGATGGCAGGTTCATTTATTCACCGCACTGAGGTTGCTATGGGCAAGTTGTTACTGTTGTTGGTTGGCCTGGTATTGCTGGAGCTCACCGTGATGATAGAGGTGGGCTCGGTGATAGGCGCCTTGCCGACCGTGGGCCTGCTGGTACTGACCGCGGTGCTGGGCTCTTCCCTGGTGCGCAGCGAAGGGATCAAGACCCTGTTCAGCGCCCAGCAGAAGATGCAGCAGGGCGAGATGCCGGGCCGCGAGGTGATGGGCGGCATGATGCTGGCGCTGGCCGGTCTGCTGCTGATCATTCCGGGATTCGTGACCGACTTCTTCGGCATCCTGCTGCTGCAGCCCTGGCTGCGCAACAGGCTGGCCGACAAGCTGGTGGGCAGCAGCCAGTTCAGGATGCAGATGGGGGGCTTTCAGGCACAGCAACCGCCGTTCGGGGCGCGCCCAGGCGAGGGGCAGCCGGATCAGGCCAAGGGTGGCGGAACCACGATTGAAGGGGAATTTGAACGCAAAGAGTGAGTGAACGGAATCGGCCGCCATATCGGGGGCCTCGCCGTCAGGGGTGGACCTGATGGCAGAGCCCCTCAAACCTGCGGTGGGCATAGCCCCAGGCCAGCAGTCCCGCTGCCAGGTTTGCCAGCAATATTCCCAGATAGATCCCCTGCTCTCCCCCCAGTTTTGCCCCCAGCCAGGCCCCTGGCAGCAAGAAGACGAACAGCCGCATGCCGTTGAAGACGAATGATACCGTCGAGGCTCTGACGCCATTGAGGGCCGAGGCCAGCAACATCACCATGCCCTGAAAACCGTAGCCGATGGGCACCAGATGCAGATAGAGCACGATGAGGCGCACGACTTGCGGGTGATCGCTGAACAGGTTGGCGATAAGGGGGGCCAGCAGCCAGACGAGGCCGTAGATGGCGAGCTGGAACAGCAGGGCGAACCGCATGCAGAGCAGCAGAGCGGCCCTGGCCCTCGCCGGATTGCCCGCCCCGCAGTTCTGCGAGACGAAGGGGGCCAGCACGGAAGAGAGTGCCATCATCACGATCAGCAGCAGCGCCTCTACCCTGGAGGCGGCGCCGTAGGCGGCGACCACCTCGGTACCCAGGCCGGCGAAGATGACCATCAGCACGGCATTGGCCAGCGGGTTGAGCATGTTGGTAAACGATGCAGGCACGGCCACCTGCAGCAGGGCGCGCCAGTGGGCCAGCAGCCGCGGGCGAGGGGAGAGGCGCCATGACAGCAGTTGCTCCCGCTGGCGCAGTATGTGCAGGCTGACCAGCATGGCCATCAGCCAGGAGAGGGAAGTGGCGATGGCGGCGCCGCGGATGCCCCACTCGGGGAAAGGACCGGGCCCGAAGATGAGCAGGGGATCCAGCACCCCGTTGACCAGGCCGGCTACCCCCATCACCAGGCTGGGGGTCTTGGTATCCCCCGTGGTCCGGATGGCGGCATTGCCGACCATGGGGATGACCAGCATGGGCACGGTCAGATACCAGATGAGCATGTAGTCGTGGATCAGCGAAATGAGCTCGGCACTGGCCCCCAGCAGGGTAAAGAGAGGCTCTATGGTCAGCGCCCCCAGCACGGCGAGCAGGGTCACCAGGATGACGGCGAGGAACAGGCAGTCGGTGGTGATGCGGGCGGCCTCGTCGTGACGGCCCTGGCCCAGGGCATGGCCGAGCAGGGCGCACAGTCCCGCTCCCAGCCCCATGGTGAGGGAGGTGACCACGAAGGTGACCGGGAAGGTGAAACTGATGGCGGCGAGCGCCTCCGTGCCCAGCATGCCGATAAAGAAGGTATCGACCAGGTTGAAGGCGAGGATGGCAACGATGCCGAGGATCATGGGCCCCGTCATGCGCAGCAGCACTGGCGTCATGGGGGCGGTCAGCATGGGGTTGGGTCGGCTCAAGGCAGGGTCTCTATGTGCTCTGGGCCGAAATGCTGGCCGCGTCCATCCGCCTTCCTGATTGGGGGTGGGTGATCCATCGAAGATACTCATAGTACGTGAAAATATTTTTTTTGTATTTGCCCTTGAAGGGCTACCCATATTGCCCCAGATCAGGGGCATAACAAATTTGGCCGACTGCGGCCATTCCTCAAGCAACACAGAGACTCATTTTGGGAGAGTTATCGATGAAAATTCGTCCACTGCACGACCGCGTCATCATCAAGCGCATCGAAGCTGAAGCCAAATCCGCTGGCGGCATCGTCTTGACTGGCACTGCGGCCCAGAAGTCCACCCGTGGTGAAGTTCTTGCCGTGGGGACTGGCCGAATTCTGGACAATGGCGATGTCAAAGCCCTCGCCGTCAAGGTGGGTGACAAGGTGATCTTCAACGAAGGCTACGGCGTGAAGACCGAGAAGCTGGATGGCCAGGACGTGCTGATCCTGTCCGAGACCGACATCCTGGCGATTGTCGAAGAGTAATCACCTCCCCCCCCTTTTTCCCGAATTGATTTAAGGACTGAAGAACATGGCAGCTAAAGAAGTTAAGTTTGGCAACGAAGCCCGCATCAAGATGCTGGAAGGCGTCAACATCCTGGCCGACGCCGTCAAGGTGACCCTGGGCCCGAAAGGCCGCAACGTGGTACTGGACAAGTCCTTCGGTGCCCCGACCATCACCAAGGATGGCGTCTCCGTTGCCCGCGAGATCGAGCTGGAAGACAAGTTCCAGAACATGGGCGCCCAGATGGTCAAGGAAGTCGCTTCCAAGGCCAACGACGCCGCCGGTGACGGTACCACCACTGCGACCGTACTGGCGCAAGCCATCGTCAACGAAGGCCTGAAGGCCGTCGCCGCCGGCATGAACCCCATGGATCTGAAGCGCGGTATCGACAAGGCCGTCGTGGCCGCTGTCGCCGAGCTGCAGGCCCTGTCCCAGCCGTGCGCCGACAACAACGCCATCGCCCAGGTCGGCACCATCTCCGCCAACTCCGACGAGAAAGTGGGTGCACTGATCGCCGAGGCGATGGACAAGGTCGGTCGTGACGGCGTGATCACGGTGGAAGACGGTCAGGGTCTGGAAGACGAGCTGGCTGTGGTAGAAGGCATGCAGTTCGACCGTGGCTACCTCTCCCCCTACTTCATCAACAAGCCGGAAACCGGTTCCGTCGAGCTGGATGACCCCTTCATCCTGCTGGTGGACAAGAAGATCTCCAACATCCGCGAAATGCTGCCGGTGCTGGAAGGCGTGGCCAAGGCGGGCAAACCGCTGATCATCGTGGCCGAAGACGTGGAAGGTGAAGCGCTGGCGACCCTGGTGGTCAACACCATGCGCGGCATCGTGAAAGTCGCCGCCGTCAAGGCGCCGGGCTTCGGTGACCGTCGCAAGGCCATGCTGCAGGATATCGCCATCCTGACCGGCGGTACCGTGATCTCCGAAGAAGTGGGTATGGAGCTGGAAAAAGCGACCCTGGAAGATCTGGGCCGTGCCAAGCGCATCGTCATCACCAAAGAGAACACCACCATCATCGATGGCGTGGGTGATGCCGCCCTGATCGAGAGCCGCGTGGCTCAGATCCGTCAGCAGATCGAAGATACCTCTTCCGATTACGACCGTGAGAAGCTGCAAGAGCGCGTGGCCAAGCTGGCCGGCGGTGTTGCCGTCATCAAGGTTGGCGCTGCCACCGAAGTCGAGATGAAAGAGAAGAAAGCCCGTGTTGACGATGCCCTGCACGCCACTCGCGCTGCCGTAGAAGAAGGCGTGGTTGCCGGTGGTGGTGTGGCGCTGGTGCGCGTGGCCGCCAAGCTGGCCTCCCTGCGTGGTGACAACGAAGACCAGAACGTGGGTATCAAGGTTGCCCTGCGCGCCATGGAAGCTCCGCTGCGTCAGATCGTCATCAACGCCGGCGAAGAAGCCTCCGTCATTGCCAACGCCGTGAAGAACGGTGAGGGTAACTTCGGCTACAACGCCTACACCGAACAGTACGGTGACATGCTGGCCATGGGCATCCTGGATCCGACCAAGGTGACCCGTTCTGCCCTGCAGTTCGCCTCTTCCATCGCCGGCCTGATGATCACCACAGAGTGCATGATCTCCGAGCTGCCGAAGAAAGATACCCCTGCCATGCCTGATATGGGTGGCATGGGCGGTATGGGTATGATGTAATTCCGTCATAGTCATCAAACGGCTCGCTTTTGCGGGCCGTTTTTTTTAGTGCTACTAAGCTGAAGTTGTTGATAGTGAAATGATCTGAGGTGAGCATGCGAACATTAGGTTTGATCCCGTTACTGTTTTCCCTTGTCGTTCCCACCATGGCATTGGCCGCTCCCGAGGGGCCGGTGATCCTCAAGGTGACGGGGAATCTGGATCCCGCAAATCCGGCTGATGGTGAGGTTGATTTCGACATGGCCATGATCCAGGCCCTGCCACAGCATGAGATAGTGACGAGCAATCCCTGGGTGGATAAACCGCACAAATACGTGGGGCCCAGGCTGGCGGACGTGCTGACGGCGGTGAAGGCCAACGGCAAGAGCATCACGCTCACCGCCTTGAATAGTTTCCAGATCCGGATCAACTGGGATAAGGTCAGGCAATACGATCCCATCCTGGCCTGGCAGGATGATGGGGTGACCATGCGGGTACGTGACAAGGGGCCGCTCTGGTTTATTCTGCCGCTGGATCAGCATCCCGAACTCAAGCGATCCGAGTTCACCGACATGATGATCTGGCAACTGAGCGCAATCGATATTCAGCAGTAAAGACGGTGACTTGCGGGAGCATTGGGTGAAAGCGAAGACCAGGGCCTGGCCCTTACTCGGCGTTCTTTATCTATCCATTCTGTTATTCACGGGTAGCACGCTCTATTGCCTGGTGCAGATACAGAATGCGACCCGGGTGATGGAGAAGTACACCTATGACGTCTCCTGGGCCTTGATGCAGCTGCAGCTCGAGCTGGGGCGCTTTCTCAATGCCGTCGAGATTTACCACTACGGCGGCATAGACCATGAAACCCTGCTGCTGCGCTACGACATTCTCTGGAGCCGGACGCCGATCCTGCTGAGCGGCCAGCTGCGCAAGAGCCTGTCGGACAATCCGAAGACGCTGCGGCTGGTCCAGCTGACCGAGAACAATATCCGCAAGCTGGAGCCGGAGCTGACCAGGCTGAAGCCGGGGATGTCGGACTACCAGCAGGTCATGATGACCCTTGCGCCCTTGCAGGAGCCGCTATCCTACTCCCTCGCCTCCATGATGCAGAAGAACATCAACGTCTATTCGGGCAATGACAAGCGCTTCGGCCAGTTGCGCGATGCGCTGCTGTTCATGGTGTTGGGGCTGGTGATATCAGTCATTCTGCTCAGCGGCCTGCTGGTGCGTGAAGCCCGGCGCCATTTCAGAACGGCCCGGGTCGATCCGCTGACCGGCCTGGCCAACAGGCTGGCCTTGCTGGAGAAGATGGAGTCCTATGTCAGCCGTGATACTCCCTTTGGCTTGGTGCTGATCGACATCAACGACTTTCGGGACATCAACAGCAAGTTCGGCTACAGCACAGGGGACATCCTGTTGCAGGAGCTGGCGAAGCGGCTGCGTGCCCTGTGTGAAAACGGCGAATGGGTGGCGCGTCTCGGGGGCGATCAGCTCGCCATGCTGCAACGGGACAGCAGCGACCTGCGCCAGGTCAGGGAGCTGGTGGCGAGGGTGCTCCACGCCATCAAGCAAGACATCATCATCGACAGCTACCCCTTCCGGCTGGAGGTGGGTATAGGCATCGCCTTCTTCCCCACGGACAGCAACCAGACCCAGGAGCTGCTGAGCCGGGCGGAGCAGGCGCTGTTCCACAGCCGCAAGACCCATGTGCCCTATGTCATCTATGACAGCTCCCTGCTCAACGAAACCGCCAGGCGCAAGCACCTCGCCTCCGACATGGTGATGGCCCTTGAACACAATGCCCTGGAGCTCTATTACCAACCCATAGTCAACCTGGAGAGCGGTCGCTGCGAGGCGGTGGAGGCGCTGCTGAGGTGGCGTCATCCCGAGCTTGGCTTCATCCCGCCCAACGAGGTGATCCAGGTGGCGGAAGAGTTCCAGCTTGCCGAGAAGCTGGGGAGCTGGGTGCTGAACACGGCGTGCGAGCAGCTCCACCAGTGGCAGCACCTGGGCTTGGTCGATCTGCAGATGTGCGTCAACATTTCCCCTGGCATGTATCAGCGCAACCTGTTGAAGCTGGTGGCCAAGGCGTTGATGGAACACCATATTCCCGCATCCTGCCTGGTACTGGAGGTGACGGAAGACACCACAATGCGCGAGGTGAAGAACTCGCTGCAGCTGATGCAGGATCTCAGTCAACAGGGGGTTCACCTGGCGCTGGATGACTTCGGAACCGGTTACTCCTCTCTCAGCTATCTGCAGAAGCTGCCGGTGAGCAAGGTGAAGATAGACAGATCCTTCATCCAGGGCATAGACACCTCCATAGAGGCGGCCGAGCTGGTGGCCAACATCTGCCGCATGGGCTCCATGCTGGGCAAGAAGCTGGTGTGTGAAGGCATCGAGACCCAGGGGCAGCTCGACGTGCTGCGCTCATTGACCGACATCCATCTCTACGGACAAGGCTATCTGTTCAGCCGCCCGGAGCAGGCGTCCAAGGCCTATCAGACCCTGCTGGAGATGGAGGAGCGCTGGCTGGCACGGCGTGCACCTGACAAGGCATACCTGCTCTGAACGATATGGCTCATGTCTCGCGGGGCCCGGCCGATAGTCTCTTGGCAGGAGGTACACAATGGATATTTCTAGCTCTGCAAATGCGTCGTTTGGTTCTGCTCTGATGGTGGCCAGCCTGGCCAAGAAGCAGCAGACCCAGGAGGGCGAATCCGCACTGAAACTGCTGGAAACGGCAGCTCAGTCCGCTCCGGCGGCGCCGACATCGGCCAGCGCTTCCCTCGGAAGTAGGATCGATATTCGCGTCTGACCTGAACGAAAAAGCCCCCATCTTTCGATGGGGGCTTTCTTTTTTTATCGGGTTTTATCTGACGGCTTCACTGCTCGGTGCAATGCTCAGACCGGGAAGGGGGCCGGGGCCTCGAAGGTCATCCGCTCGCCGCTGCGGGGGTGGCTGATGGTCAGCATGGCCGCATGCAGGTAGAGATGGGGAGCCGCCGCCAGCGCATCCGGATGGGCATAGAGGTTGTCACCCAGGATCGGGTGCCCCAGCTCCAGCATGTGGACGCGCAGCTGGTGAGAGCGACCTGTGATGGGGGTCAGCTTGATCAGGCTGTTGCCGTTCTCCACCTTCAGTTTTTCCCACAGGGTCAGGGCGTGGCGTCCCTCCTCAAAGTCCACCTTCTGTTTCGGGCGGTTGGGCCAGTCGACGCAGAGCGGCAGGTCGACCTGACCCGAGTCCGCCTCCGGCTCGCCCCACACCCAGGCGAGGTAGTGCTTCTCGGTCTCCCGCTCGCGAAATTGCCGACTCAGCTCCCGATGAGAATTGGGATTGAGGGGTATGACAATGACGCCAGTGGTAGACATATCGAGGCGATGGGCTGCCGCCGCCTTGGGGTGCTGCTGTTTCACCCGATGCAGGACGCTGTCTTCATTCTCGGGGCCGCGCCCTGGGACGCTTAGCAGGCCAGTGGGCTTGTTGACCACCATGATGTCCTTGTCCTTGAACAGGATATCGAGCCAGGGTTCCAGAGGCGGTGAGTATTCAAACATAAATGTCTCGCATCAGAAGGTGGGGGCAAGCCCCCATCAGTTATGGGTAACCACAATCATAAAGGGCATGAGGTCCCGCGTGAGCCGGATCCGTTCATGCCACTTCACTGCCTTGTCAGTTATGGGTGACCACGATAAAGCGGCACTGGGTACCCAGCTTGAGCTGGGTCTGGCCGCTGTCGATCGGTACCTTGTCAGTTATGGGTGACCACAATAAAGCGGATTGCATCCAGCTTGAGTTGGGTCTGATCGATCAGGTGGTGCAATTCTGCCTGCAGATTGCGCAGATAATCCAGTTCGCTGTCGCGCACGTTCGGGTTGACCGCCTTGAGCGCCTCCAGACGATCCAGATCCTGCTGCAGGGTTTGCGCCATCAGGGCACGGGCCTTGTCGACAATCCCCGCTTTCAGCTCTTCGGCAATGGCCTGGCCCTTGCCAATCAGACCGTGGATCACCGGTTGGGACGCGGTGACCAGCTTGCTGCCAAGGTGGCGGTTGACCGGGGTCAGCTGGCGGTTGAAGGCATCGAACGCCACTTTTTCGCCCAGATTCTGGCCGTTCTTGTCCATCAGCAGACGGATCGGCGTCGGCGGCATGAAGCGGTAGAGCTGGGGATGGGCCGCAGACTCGGCAACGAAGATCAGCTCAAGCAGGATGGAGCCGATGGGCAGCGCCTTGTTCTTGAGCAGTGCGACCGAGGTGGCACCGATCTCGGAGCCCAGGATCAGGTCGATGCCGCCGCGCATCATGGGGTGATCCCAGGAGAGCAGCGCCATGTCATCCCGCGACAGGGCGGTGTTGCGATCGAAGGTGATGGTCATGCCGTCTTGCGGCAAGCCCGGGAAGCTGGAGACCAGCATGTGATCCCCCGGGGTCAGCACCAGCGCGTTCTCGCCTCTGTCATCCTGATTGACGCCGATCTCGTCGAACATTTTGAGGGCGAAGGAGATCATGCCGGTGTCGTCATCTTCGGCGGCCAGCTTGTCGACCAGCTGCTGGGCGGCGGCGCCACCGCTGGAGTGGATCTCCAGCAGGCGATCGCGGCCCTGTTCAAGCCGGGCCTTGAGCGGTTCGTGCAGCTCGCGGGTCTTGACCAGCAGGGCGTCCAGCGGGCCTTGCTCGCCGCTGTTGGCGGCCAGCAGCTCGAACAGCTCGTCACGCACAGCTTCGAATACCGGGCGGGCAGTCGGGCAGGTCTGCTCGAACGCATCCAGGCCATCGTGATACCAGAGCTGCAGGGCGCGCTGGGCAGTCCCATCCAGATAGGGAACGTGGATCTCGACGGTATTCTGCTGACCGATACGATCCAGTCGGCCGATACGCTGTTCCAGCAGATCCGGGTTGAGGGGCAGATCGAACAGCACCAGATGGCTGGCAAACTGGAAGTTGCGGCCTTCTGAGCCGATCTCGGAGCAGAGCAGCACCTGGGCGCCCCCCTCTTGCTGGGCGAAATAGGCGGAGGCCTTGTCCCGCTCGAGGATCGACATCCCTTCGTGGAACACGGCACCACGGATCCCTTCACGGGTACGCAGCGCCTCTTCCAGCGCGATGGCGGTGGCCGCTTCGGAGCAGATCACCAGCACTTTCTGCTGGCGGGCTGAGAGCAGCAGCTCCAGCAACCATTCGACGCGCGGGTCGAACTGGGTCCAGGTGGCGTTGTCGCCTTCGAACTGCTGGAAGATCTTCTCCGGATAGAGGTAGCGCAGGGCGCGGGTCTGCAGATCGCCACCATTGCCACCCATCATGCCCATCACCTTGATGGCGGTCTTGTACTGCTCCGGCAGCGGCATGGGGTAGACGTTGAGGTGACGCTCGGGGAAGCCCTGAATATTGGCGCGGCTGTTACGGAACAGCACCCGGCCGGTGCCGTGCTGATCCAGCAGCTTGGCGACCGCGTGCTGGCGGGCCGCTGCATCGCTCAAGTCCAGCCCTTCCAGCTGACTGGCAAGGATCTGTCTGGCTTCATCGCTCAGGGTCTCGCCATCCAGCAGCTCTTGCGCGGCGCTCGCGACCTGACCATAGGCCTGCTCCTCGGCGAGGAAGGCGTCGTAGTCGTAGAAACGTTCGGGATCGAGCAGGCGCAGACGGGCAAAGTGGCTCTGGTGGCCCAGCTGATCCGGGGTCGCAGTCAGCAGCAGCACGCCCGGCACCTGTTCGGCAAGCGCTTCCACCATTTCATAGGCACGGCTCGGCGCCTCTTCGCTCCACTCTAGGTGATGCGCCTCGTCGACAACCAGCAGATCCCACTCGGCTTCCAGCACCTGCTCGAAGCGACGACGCTTCTTGCGAAGGAAGTCGAGGCTGCAGATCACCAGCTGCTCGGTCTCGAATGGGTTCTCTGCATCGGCGAACGCCTCGATGCAGCGCTCCTCGTCAAACAGGGAGAAATGCAGGTTGAAGCGACGCAGCATTTCGACCAGCCACTGGTGCTGCAGGGTTTCGGGCAGCAGGATCAGCACCCGATGGGCACGGCCGGAGAGCAGCTGCTGATGGATGATCATGCCCGCTTCTATGGTCTTGCCCAGACCCACTTCGTCCGCCAGCAGTACGCGCGGGGCGTAGCGATGACCCACTTCATGGGCGATATAGAGCTGGTGCGGGATCAGGCTGACCCGGCCACCGGCCAGACCGCGAGTCGGGTTGCGGCGGCGCTGGTGCTGGTTGATCAGCGCTTCGTAGCGCAGGGTGAAGCGGGACATCCGGTCGATCTGGCCGGCGAACAGGCGATCCTGCGGCTTGTTGAACTTGATAAAGTTGTTGAGAAACACTTCCTTGAGGGCAACGGGCTCATCATTGTCGGTGCGCACACCTACATATATAAGCAGGCCGTCTTTCTCCTGCACTTCTTCGACCGTCATGGTCCAGTCTTCGTGACTGGCAATCTGATCGCCCACATTGAAGCTGACCCGGGTGACCGGCGCCTCTTCTTTGGCATACATGCGGTTTTCACCGGTAGCCGGAAACAACAGGGTAACCATGCGTCCTTCAACAGCAACGACAGTCCCCAACCCCAGATCCGTCTCTGTATCACTAATCCAACGCTGGCCAAGTGCAAAAGGCATTAAACTCTCCAAAGCCCAAGAGTGTGAGAATCGCAAAGGGGCGCTATGTTACCCGAAGGCCGGATCCCGATCACCATGGTTATGGCGTTCGGGAAAGGCAATTCGATACAACCTTGATCTACAGACACCCTTGACCCGGCAAGGGGCAGAAAGTGCCTGCATACGGAACCCTTCTTGAGCATTTAAACACCACCTTGATTGATTGGTGAGCGGTTGAGCTGGAAATGCGAATTTTATACGAAATCGCCCTTGCCAATCCGAGCCAGCTCCCTATAATGCGCCTCCATCGACAGGGCAAGCGGCAACGCAAACAACCCGGTCGATAACCTCGAAAAGCCTTTGAAAATAAGGCTTGACTCGAGAAGGCGGTTGAGTAGAATTCCACTCCCGCAGCAACACACTGTTGCGTCGCTCTTTAACAATTTGAATCAAGCAATCTGTGTGGGCACTCACAGCATCGAACATCAAAAACAATTTTTGATTTTCAATGTCTGGTGAAGTGACCAAGACAACTTCGGTTGTCACAGTTTATTTCAGCAATTCATTGAGCCGCTGAATGTCGTTACTTCGGTAATGGCGCGACGCAAACCAAACTTAAATTGAAGAGTTTGATCATGGCTCAGATTGAACGCTGGCGGCAGGCCTAACACATGCAAGTCGAGCGGCAGCGGGAAAGTAGCTTGCTACTTTTG
>NZ_JBWVQS010000004.1:0-415103 GCF_056642115.1 Aeromonas sp. 130281
GAAACGCGGTAGCGCCGATGGTAGTGTGGCATTCGCCATGCGAGAGTAGGACACTGCCAGGCACCCAATACAAGAAACCCCGCTCGATGAGCGGGGTTTTTTATTGCCTGACGTTTCCCCAAAACCAGCCACGGCCTGCCGAATTCGCGTCTGCTTATTCCTTGCGTTCACCAGTTTCGTCACCTGTTGGTGCTCATGAGCTCCGGCACCGAAGGCTTCGTCTGCCGCCGCGCCTGGCTCTCCACTCTCACCAGTTTTCCATTTGATTCCTCACGCGGCGCTATCCTGCTGAAACCCGGCATCGGGTCTGCAATTGGGGTTGTATCTGCATCATAACTCGGTAGAGTAAAGGGCATTCCGGGTTTGCCCATACCATGCCTTTGCTTCTCCATCTGGTATGAGAGCACCCCACCCGTTTTCATTCACCTTCAGTCAGTGGTACCGATATGGAACAAGTAAACAAGTCTACTTTCAGCGATGTGTTGGAATATGTGCGTATGTCCCGTCGTCAGAACAAGCTCAAGCGTGAAATCGCGGACAACGAGAAGAAGATCCGTGACAACCAGAAGCGGGTGCTGCTGCTCGACAACCTGAGCGACTATATCAAGCCCGGCATGAGCATCGATGAGGTGCAGGCCATCATCGCCAACATGCGCACCGATTACGAAGAGCGTGTCGATGATCACATCATCAAGAATGCCGAGCTTTCCAAGGAGCGCAAGGAGCTGAGCACTAAGCTCAAGGGCATGAGTACCAGCAAGTAAGCTCACACCGCCATTCCAGAACACCGGCTTCCAGCCGGTGTTTCATTTCCATTCGGCAGCTCGGATCTCTTGCCGCACTGCAACAATCGGCTCCCATTTTTACAATCGCCCTGTTAACATCGCTGCAAAGCGGTCAATAGTTTTCAAGCCCTTGACTTGAAACGACTAAGCTTGATTGAAAGACAATAAATTGCGCAACCATGGTGGGGCTTATATGGGCGCATCAAAACAGACGGATTCGAACAAAGTGGCATCTCAGGATTCATCCGTACCGCATGCGGACGGGCAATATCAGCGCAAGCGTCGCCCCTGGTGGCGCTGGTTGTTCTGTTTCATCTTTTTGCTCTGCCTGGCTGCCGTGATCGCCCTGGTCGGTTATGAAATGAAGACCTCCCGATTGCAGTCGCAGGAGATCTCCCGTTATGCCGCCAAGCTGACGTATGAGCTGGAACCCGGTCCCAGCAAGCAGATCACCTTCCCGGAAGATGGCCCCTTCGACAAGCGGCTCGGTTATGTGCTGATGCCGATGATCCAGGAGCGCCTCATCCAGCGCGGCTATCAGGTGAGCGAGCAGGTGCGTTTTTCCGATGCGCTTTACAACTACGCCAGCCATGGTTTCTTCGTCCCCTATACCGAGAAGGTGCAGGCGGGGCTGACGCTGCACGACTGCCGTGCCGAGCCTTTCTATCAATACAAGTACCCGACCCATTACTACCCTGATTTCAGCTCCATTCCCCCTCTGGTCATACAGTCGCTGCTGTTTATCGAGAACCGGGAGCTGCTGAGCAACGAGCAGCCGCTGGCCAACCCGGCGGTAGACTGGCCCCGTTTCGCCAAGGCGGCGCTGTCCCAGGTGGGTAAGGCGCTGGACATGCAGGATCAATCCGCCGGGGGAAGTACGCTGGCGACCCAGGTGGAGAAGTATCGTCACTCCCCTGATGGTCTGACCCTGTCCCCCACCGAGAAGATCCGCCAGATGGCCTCGGCCAGCGTGCGGGCCTATCGATTGGGGCCAGAGACCCTGGAAGCCCGCAAACTGGTGGCCTGGGCCTATCTCAACTCGGTGCCGCTCTCGGCGGCTCCTGGTTATGGCGAGGTGCACGGCCTGGGGGATGGTCTCTGGGTCTGGTTCGGAGCCGATGTTGACGAGGTGAATCGCCTGCTGGATCCCGCGCGCAATCAGGACGCCACCCTGGCCGAGCAGGGGCTGGCGCTGCGCCAGGTGGTCTCCCTGATGATTGCCCACCGTCGCCCCTCCTACTATCTGGCCCAGGGGCGGGAGGCGCTGTCGACCCTGACGGACAGCTACCTGCGTCTGTTCGTGCAGGAGGGCATGATCACGCCGCCCTTGATGGAGTCGGCACTCAAGGCCAAGCTTGCGTTCCGCGACTTCCTGCAGGCGCCGGCGATCACCCGGGTCAATAACAACAAGGGGTTGCAGGTCGCGCGCACCCGCCTCAGTCGCCAGCTCGGGGTTCAGCTCTATGATCTGGACCGCATGGATCTGACGGCGGATACGACCCTCAACATGCCGCTGCAAAATGACGTCTCCCGTTATCTGCAGCAGTTGGCGGACCCCACATTCGCCGCCCAGGTCGGGCTGTTTGGTGAGCGCCTGCTCTCGCCGGAGAAGACGGGGGACGTGAAATACAGCTTCACCCTGTTCGAGAAGACGCCGGAAGGGGTCAAGGTGCGGGTGCAGACCGACAACACGGATCAGCCGTTCGACATCAACGAGGGCAGCAAGCTGGAGCTGGGCTCGACCGCCAAGCTGCGGGTGTTGACCACCTATCTGGAGATAGTGACCGAGCTGCATGACAGCTACGGGAACATGCCGGCCGAGAGCCTGCGCAAGATAGAGGTCTCCGATCAGGACAACATCAGTCGTTGGGCCATCGCCTACCTGATGAGTGCCAAGGACAAGAGCCTGCCCGTGATGCTGGAGGCGGCGCTGGATCGCAAATACTCCGCCAGCCCCTACGAGGGCTTCTTCACCGGCGGCGGCATGCACACCTTCAACAACTTCCGCAAGGAAGACAATGGCCGCATTCCGCCTATCCGCGACGCCTTGCGCGAATCCATCAACCTGCCCTTCGTGCGGCTGATGCGGGACATAGTGCGCTACAGCCTCTACAAGGAAGGCAACCGCGCCCAGTTGCTCAAGGATGACAAGGATCCCCGTCGTACCGAGTATCTGGCCAAGTTTGCCGACAAGGAGGGCCAGACCTATCTGCTGCGCTTCTGGCGCAAATATCGCGGCAAGACCACGGATGAGCAGCTTGATACCTTCCTCGACGGCCTCAAGCCCAGCGCAGTGCGCCTCGCGGCCGTGCATCGCTACCTGATGCCGGAAGCGTCACAGGCCGACTTTGCCGCCTTCCTGGCGAAGCGCCTGCCGCGGGACAAGCTGAGCGACAAGCGAGTCGAGCAGCTCTACACCAGCTATGGTCCTGGCAAGTATTCACTGCCGGACCAAGGCTATATCGCCCGCGTCCACCCGCTGGAGCTGTGGCTGCTCTCCTATCTCAGGGAGTTTGACAAGGCTACCTTCGCCGATGCGGTCGCGGCCAGCCGGGATGAGCGTCAGGAGGTCTACAGCTGGCTGTTCAAGACCCGCCATCGCAGCGCCCGGGATAGCCGGATCCGCACCATGCTGGAGGTCGAGGCCTTCCTCGACATCCATCAGCGCTGGGCACGCCTGGGCTATCCGTTTGATCACCTGGTTCCCTCCCTGGCGACCGCTCTCGGCAGCTCGGGAGACAGGCCCGCCGCTTTGGCCGAGTTGATGGGGATCATCCAGAATGGCGGCATGCGGGCACCGACCCTGCGGATCGAGCATCTCTCCTTCGCCAAGGACACGCCCTTCGCCACCGCGTTCGAGCCGGCCAACACTCAGGGTGTTCGGGTGATGCCGGTCGAGGTGGCCAACGCCCTGCGCAACGCCTTGTCCAAGGTGGTTGAGGGGGGAACGGCGCGGCGCATCGCCGGTGCCTTTGCCTTGCAGGATGGCACTGTGCTGTCGTTGGGGGGCAAGACGGGGACGGGGGACAATAGGATCGAGACGGTCGGCCGCTACGGCAATGTCACCAGCTCGCTGGCGCGCAACCGGACCGCGACCTTTGTCTTCTACATAGGGGATGATCACTTCGGTACCCTGACGGCCTATGTGCCTGGCAGCCAGTCCGACAAGTTCCGCTTCACCTCGGCACTGCCGGTGCAGGTCCTCAAGGGGATGGCGCCCTTGCTGGTACCCTATCTGCAACCGGGCACGCACACCCAGTGCTTGCCAGGCAGCTGACGGTGCATAAAAAAACGGGGCCAGTTTGGCCCCGTTTTTGTTTCTGTCGGCGGCAGGTGTCCCGCGCCGACATTGTGACTCACAGCAGATCTTCTATCTCGCCGCGCAGGTACTGGTACATCTCGCGATAGGCCACCGGCGGCTTGTTCAGCTCCCGCTCCTTGTTGGCGGTGCGGATCAACTGGCGCAGCTTCTGGCGATCCAGTTCGTGGAACTGGGACATCAGCTCGTTGAGGGCGCTGTCACCCTCGGTGATCAGGCGCTCACGCCACTGCTCCAGCCGGTGCAGGCGGGCATTCACGGTGGAGTGACGCATCTTGATGATGGAGAGGGCTTCCTCGATCTGCTCTATATCCCGGCTGCGCATCAGGCGGCCGATGAACTGCAGGTGGCGGCGGAAGGACTCGTCCTTCTTGGGTTTGAGCTTGCGACCCAGCTCGACGGCTTCGGCCAGCTCTTCGTCCAGCGGGATCCGTTCCAGCTCGCTGTGGCTCAGGGAGACTATCTCGGCCCCCAGTTTTTGCAGTGCCTCGGCGTCGCGCTTGAGCTGGCTCTTGCTGGGACCCCAATCGTCCAATTCGTTGTCGTCTTGATACTGACTCATCGGTCTCTGATTCCTGTCATTCGCGTTGGGGGATATGTTACCAGCTTCTCCCGCTGGGCGCAGGGGTCTGATATGCTTAGCCCCTTTCCTTCCTTCATACAGATGTGAGTTATGGACCAGCAAGATCAAATTCGCCAGGATCAAGCCCATCTCGAGGCGGTGGTCGCCGAGGCCCTGGAGATAGCCAGAGGGCTGGGCGCCGGGCTTGCGGAAGTTTCCATCAGCAAGCAGACAGGGCTGTCGGTGAATACCCGGGGCTGTGAGCTGGAAAGCATCGAGTTCAACAAGGATGGAGCGCTCGGCATCGCCGTCTATCGCAATGGCTGCAAGGGATCCTCCTCGACCACGGATCTCGGCAAGCCTGCCATTCGCGCCGCCGTCGAAGCGGCCATGGAGATTGCCCGCCACACCTCCCCCGATGAGTATGCCGGCCTGGCGGATGCCGAACTGCTGGCCTGGGATGCCCCGGATCTGCAACTCTGTCACTCCATCGAACTGGATCCCCAGCGTGGCATCGAGCTGGCCATCGAGTGCGAGCGGCTGGCCCTGGGGCGCGATGCCCGCATCAAGCACTCCGATGGCGCCAGCTTTTCAAGCCATCTGGGGGTCAAGGTCTATGGCAACAGCCATGGCTTCGTCAAAGGCTACGCGGCGTCGCGCAACTCCCTGAGCTGCGTGCTGATCGGCGAGCAGGATGGCGACATGCAGCGGGACTATGGCTACTCCTCCAGCCGCGCCCTCTCCGGCCTCTGGAGCCCGCAGCGCATCGCCGACGAGGCGGTGGAGCGCACCGTCTCCCGTCTGGGGGCCCGCAAGATCAGCACTCGCCACGCCCCCGTGCTGTTTCATCCCGACACCGCTGCGGGCCTGTGGGGTCATCTGGTGATGGCCATCAGCGGCGGCAACCTCTATCGCAAGTCGAGCTTCCTGCTGGACAAGCTGGGCAAGCAGATCCTGCCCGAGTGGCTCAGCATCCAGGAGTTTCCCCACCTGCTGGGGGGGCTCGCCAGTACCCCCTTCGACGGCGAAGGGGTGCGTACCCGCGACATGGACATAGTGCGCAATGGCGAGCTGATGAGCTGGCTGCTCACCTCCTACTCGGCCCGCAAGCTGGGGCTGACCACCACGGGCCACGCTGGTGGCATCCATAACTGGCAGGTCTCCAATACCGGCCAGGACTTCCAGGGCATGCTCAAGGAGATGGGCACAGGCCTGTTGGTGACCGAGCTGATGGGGCAGGGGGTCAACATCGTCAATGGTGACTACTCCCGCGGCGCCGCCGGTTTCTGGGTGGAGAATGGCGAGATCCTCTATCCGGTTGAGGAGATCACCATAGCCGGCAACCTGGCCGACATGTTCAGTACCCTGGTGGCGGTGGGGAGCGACGAGGACGAGCGATCCAGCCTCAAGACGGGCTCTGTGCTGGTCGAGCAGATGAAGCTGGCGGGGCACTGAATCGCCAGACCACGGAAATGGAAAAGGCCCCCTCGCTTGGCGAGGGGGCCTTTTTATTGCTCATCGGCAGGGAGTGACGATCACTCCTTGATGCGCTCTATGCAGCCGCCCAGGCCTTGCAGCTTGTGCTCGATGTCTTCATAGCCACGGTCGATGTGATAGATGCGCTCGACCATGGTGGTGCCTTCGGCCACGAAGCCGGCGAGGACCAGGCTGGCGGAGGCGCGCAGATCGGTTGCCATCACCTGGGCACCCTTGAGTTGCTCGGTGTCACGGCAGATGGCCACATTGCCTTGCAGTTCGATGTCCGCGCCCATACGTACCAGCTCGGGCACGTGCATGAAGCGGTTCTCGAAGATGGTCTCGGTGACCATGCCGGTGCCTTTGGCGACTGCATTCAGCACGGTGAACTGTGCCTGCATGTCGGTCGGGAAGGCCGGGTAGGGGGCCGTCTTGATGGTGACCGGCTTGAGGGTACGGCCCGTCATGTCGAGGGAGATCCAGTCTTCCCCCTTCTCGATGAGCGCACCGGCCTCTTCCAGCTTGACCAGTACGGCTTCCAGCAGGGAAGGGTCCGTCTTGCGGCAGGTGATCTTGCCGCCGGTGACGGCGGCGCCAACCAGGAAGGTGCCGGTCTCGATGCGATCCGGCTGGACGCTGTAGCTGCCGCCGTGCAGACGCTCGACCCCGTCGATGGTAAGGGTGTCGGTACCCGCACCCTGGATCCTGGCGCCCAGGGCGTTGAGGAAGTTGGCGAGATCGACCACTTCCGGCTCGCGGGCGGCGTTCTCGATCACGGTGCGACCGTCGGCCAGGGTAGCGGCCATCATCAGGTTCTCGGTGCCGGTGACGGAGATCATGTCCATCAGGATGTGGGCACCCTTGAGGCGACCGTCGACACGGGCCTTGATGTAGCCATCCTCGATGGCGATCTTGGCACCCATCAGCTCGAGGCCGTGCACGTGCAGGTTGACCGGGCGGGCACCGATGGCGCAGCCGCCGGGCAGGGAGACGTCAGCCGCGCCAAAACGGGCGGCCAGCGGGCCCAGTGCCAGTATGGAGGCGCGCATGGTCTTCACCAGCTCGTAGGGGGCGACGTGGTTGTTCACGGCGCCGGTCAGCACGGTCACGTTGCCGTTGACCTTGGTGCTGGCACCCAGCATCTCCAGCAGCTTGAGGGTGGTACCCACGTCTTTGAGACGCGGCACGTTCGAGAGCTGGATCTCCTCGTCGCACAGCAGGGTGGCGAACAGGATCGGCAGGGCGGCGTTTTTGGCGCCGGAGATGGTCACTTCACCGGAGAGGGTGCAGGGGCCGGTGATCTTGAATTTGTCCATTTACTTAGATACCAAATCAGGAGGGCAGTAGAAATTTACGTTCGCGCTTCCATTCGGCATCGGTAAAGGCCTTGATGGAGAGGGCGTGGATGGCGTTGCTGGCGATCTTGTCCATCAGCGGGGCATAGATGGCCTGCTGCTTCTTGACCCGGCTCATGCCGTCAAACATGTCGCCGACCGCAATCACCTGATAGTGACTGCCGTCGCCTTTGACATGGACTTCGGACAATGGCAAAGCCTCAAGGAGTATCGCTTCAATTTCAGAGACTTGCATTATGCGTCCTCGGTGTTGGGCGGGGTGGGTTGAAACAGACTGGCCACCCCGTAAAGGTTGGCCAGGGTATAGAAATCAGTGGAGGCGCCCACCAGTTGCGGCGTGCCTCCCCGTGTCAGGGTGGCTTTGGCCCACTTGACCAGCAGGGCCAGGCCGGCGGAATCCAGGGTGGTGACCCCGCTCATATCGAGCGCGTCATCTTGCCACCACTCGGATCGCCGTTGCCACAGGGCGTTGACCTGCGGCGCCTGCAGCTCCCCCTGGAGTGTCATGACTTGAGCACCAGCGGCTTGGCATTGTGCTCGCGCAACTGGGCGATCACCGCATCTATGCCGTTCTGGCGAATGAGGCCACCGAGTTCGCTCTGCTTGGCAGAGAGCAGGCTGATCCCTTCGGCAACCATGTCGAAGGCCTTCCATTCACCGGTCTTGTTGTTCTTGCGCAGCTTGAACTCGAGGAAGATGTCCGGCTTGCCGGCCTCTTTCACGCTGACGTTGACGGCGGTGATGTTGCTGTCACCGGGCGCCTTGCCCGGCTGGACCTTGACGGTCTGCTTGTCGAAATGGGCCAGGGCATCGGCGTAGGAGCTCACCATGTACTCGGTGAACACCTGGACGAAGGCATCGCGCTGGGCCGGGGTGGTCTCCTTGATCTGGTTGCCGAGCACCTTGTAGGCGGCGAAGCGGTTGTCCACATAGGGCAGCAGCTCTTCGCGGATGATCACCCTCAGGTGATCCGGGTTGCTCTTGACCTGGGACTTGTCCGCCTTCAGGCGGGCGAAGGTCTGCTGGGCAGCCTGATCCACCAGGGCATAGGGATCGGAGGCATTGACCGCCGCCAGGGCGGAAACGGAAAACAGCATGCTGGTCATCAGACCCAGCAGCAGGGCGATCTTCTTGAACATGGTTACTCCTTGGTTGCTGGCGTATCGGTGGCCGGGGAAGACTGGCTGTACAGGAACTTGCCAATCAGGTCTTCCAGCACGATGGCGGACTTGGTGTCTTCTATCATGTCGCCATCCTTGAGCATGCTGGTGCCCATCTCTTCATCGGTGAAACCCGGAGCCAGGCCGATATACTGCTCGCCCAGCAGACCCGAGGTCAGGATGGAGAGGGTGCTGGTTTCGGAGAACTCGCCGGCACTCTTTTGCATCTGCAGGGAGACGATGGGCACCTGGCTCTTGGCATCCAGCGTGATGTCGCTGACTCGACCGACGACGACGCCGCCGACCTTGACCGGCGAGCGTACTTTCAGGCCGCCGATATTATCGAAATGGGCGCGCAGGGTATAGGTTTCTCCTTCCGGTTTGAAACTCAATCCCGCCACTTGCAGTGCCAACGCCAGAATGGCTGCGATGCCAGCCAGCATGAAGGCACCGACCAGGAATTCTACTTTGCTGAACTTCATCTTTCCCTTATCCAAACATGACTGCGGTGAGTATAAAATCCAGACCGAGCACGGCCAGGGATGAGTGGACCACGGTACGGGTCGTCGCCTGACTGATCCCGGCCGAGGTCGGCTTGGCATCATAGCCATTGAAGAGCGCGATCCAGGTCACCACCAGGGCGAATATCACACTCTTGATGGCCCCTTGCATGATGTCGTCCTGCCAGTCGACGGAGGCCTGCATGGCAGACCAGAAGCTGCCCTCATCCACCCCCAGCCAGTCGACCCCGACCAGTTTGCCGCCGAAGATGCCGATCAGGCTGAACATGAAGGCCAGCAGCGGCATGCTGATGGCCCCTGCCCAGAAGCGGGGCGCTACTACCCGGCGCAGGGGATCCACCGCCATCATCTCCAGGCTGGAGAGCTGCTCGGTGGCTTTCATTAGGCCGATTTCGGCGGTGAGGGCCGAACCCGCACGACCGGCAAACAGCAGGGCGGTGACCACGGGGCCCAGCTCCCGCAGCAGGGAGAGGGAGACCAGGGGCCCCAGACTCTGCTCGGCGCCGAAGTCCTTCAGTACGTTGTAACCCTGCAAGGAGAGCACCATGCCGATGAAGAGGCCGGATACCAGAATGATGGCGACCGATTGTACTCCCACTACATAGAGCTGCTGTACCAGCAGGGGGAAGTGCTTGCGGGGCTCGGGTTTGCCCGCCAGCGCGTGAAACAGCATGATGGTGGCGCGGCCGACGGCGCTGATGAACCGCACCCCGCTCCGCCCCAGCTTGCTTATCTGACTTATGAACATCACAGATCCTGTAGCAGGTCGCCTGCCGGAAAATGAAACGGAACAGGACCATCGGGCAATCCCTTGAGGAACTGTTCGACCTCGGGATTGTGCTCCTCGCGCAGTTGCTCCGGCGTGCCCTGCGCCACCACCCTGCGGTTGGCGATGATGTAGGCGTAGTCGGCGATGCTCAGCACCTCCTTCACATCGTGGGTGACGATGACGGAGGTGATGCCGAGGGCATCGTTGAGTTCCTTGATGAGCTTGACCAGCACCGCCATGGTGATGGGATCCTGGCCGACGAAGGGCTCGTCATACATGATGAGATCCGGATCCAGCGCGATGGATCTGGCCAGGGCAGCACGACGGGCCATGCCGCCGGAGAGCTCGGAGGGCATCAGGCGGGCGGCACCACGCAGACCCACCGCCTGCAGCTTCATCATGACGATGGTGTGGATCAGCTCTTCCGGCAGACCCGAGTGCTCCCGCAGCGGGAAGGCCACGTTGTCGAACACCGTCATGCCGGTGAACAGGGCGCCGCTCTGAAACAGCATGCTCATCCGCTTGCGCACCTCATACAGACGGCTGCGGGATAGGGTGGGGATGTCTTCCCCGTCAAACAGAATATGACCGGACTCAGGCTTGAGCTGGCCACCGATCAGGCGCAGCAAGGTGGTCTTGCCGATGCCGCTGGGGCCCATGACGGCGGTGACCTTGCCACGGGGAATGGTCAGGTTGATCCTGTCGTACAGCAACCTATCTCCGTGACTGAAGGTCAGGTCGGAGATGGTGATCAGGTCATCGTTCAAACAATTGTCCATCCGGTATAAATGAAGAGCGAATTTTATGGGCTAGTCTAGGTCTAAGCAACAGCAAGGAACAACTATTGAGCGGCTTTGCCCCCCAAATACGCGACAGTTTTATGTAACAACTTGCATCAGCGGCAGAGCGTCCCGCATCCGATTCGCTTATCTCGGCAGACTTTTTTATAATCCCGCAGCAAATTTCGGCCCGGAGCTGTGCCTTTATGTCTGTAAAGCCTGAAAAAGTGTCTGAATTGTTCGATTTCCGTCGCAGTGCCCGTGCGGTGCTGGACATAGAAAAACAAGCCATCGATGGACTCTACCAGTACCTCGACGAGACCTTCGAGCGCGCCTGCGAGATGGTGCTGCGCTGCGCCGGCAAGATAGTGGTCACCGGCATGGGCAAGTCGGGCCATGTCGGCAACAAGATTGCCGCGACCCTGGCCAGCACCGGGACGCCCGCCTTCTTCCTCCACCCTGGCGAAGCCAGCCACGGGGATCTGGGGATGATCTCCGCCGGGGACCTCATCATCGCCATCTCCAACTCAGGCGAGAGTGACGAGATCCTGGCCCTGCTGCCGGTGCTCAAGCGCCGCGGCATTCCGCTCATCTGCATGACAGGCAACCCGGCCTCCACCATGGCGAAAGAGGCCAACGTGCACCTGTGCATCAAGGTGGAGAAAGAGGCCTGCCCGCTGGGTCTGGCCCCGACCTCAAGCACCACGGCGACCCTGGTGATGGGGGACGCCCTGGCCGTGGCCCTGCTGGAAGCCCGCGGTTTCACCGCCGATGACTTCGCGCTCTCGCACCCGGGCGGATCGCTGGGCAAGCGGCTGCTGCTGCGAGTCGGCGATCTGATGCACAGCGGCGAGCTGTTGCCCCGGGTGGGGATAGATGCCACCATCAGCCAGGCGCTGCTGGAAGTGAGCCGCAAGGGTCTCGGCATGACGGCTGTGGTGGATGGAGAGGGGCTGCTGGCCGGTCTGTTCACCGACGGTGACCTGCGCCGGATCCTGGATCTGCAGGTGGACATTCACCACACCCCGATCAGCCGCGTAATGACGGCCAACTGTGTTACCGTAGGGCCTGAGATGATGGCGGCCGAGGCCGTCAAACTGATGGAAACCAGAAAGATTAACGGATTGCTGGTGGTGGATGAAGAACGGCGACCACTTGGCGCCTTCAACATGCACGACCTGCTGAGAGCCGGGGTGATTTGATGCAAGACGTACCGACCCTCTATGGTCCGGTGACGCGCAGCCAGTACGAGAAGGCGGCGCAGATCCGCCTGCTGGTGTGTGACGTGGATGGGGTGCTCTCCAATGGCTTCATCTATATGGGCAACCAGGGTGAAGAGCTGAAAACCTTCTGCACCCGCGACGGTGCTGGCATGCGTGCCCTGCTCAACGCCGGCATCGAGATTGCCATCATCACAGGACGCAACTCCCGTATCGTCAGCGATCGGATGAGGGGTCTGGGGGTGCAGCACCTGGTGCAGGGGGCGGATCAGAAGCTGCCCCACTTCGAGGCGCTGCTGACCAAGCTCGGTCTGGAAGCGTCGCAAGCGGCCTACATGGGGGACGACGCCATAGATCTGCCGGTGATGCAGGCCTGCGGCCTCGGCATAGCGGTGGCGGATGCCCACCCGCTGGTGCTGGCTCGTGCCGATCTGGTGACCCGCCTCGGGGGCGGAGTGGGCGCGGTGCGCGAGGTGTGCGATCTCATCCTGCAGGCGCAGGGCCTCGGCGACTACCAACCCGAGGCTTCGGTATGAACAAGCAGACGTTTCTGTTCGGCCTGCTGTTTCTGGCGGCGCTGGCCGCCTGGCAGCTCGGCGAGATCGAGCTGGCGCCCGAACCGGCTGCCAAGGTAGAGAACTATCAACCGGACTTCACCGCCAAGAACCTGGTCACGACCCGCTTCAACGAGCAGGGCAAGCGGACCGAGCGGTTGGAGTCCGAATATGCGGAGTATTACCAGATCCTCGAGCAGGCCACCTTCGACAAGCCGGTGGTCTACATGTTCGATGAGCAGGGGGAGGCCGAGTGGAAGGTCACGGCCGAAACCGGGGTGCTCAACACAGATGACAACGTGATCCTGCGTGACAAGGTCCATCTGGACGGCCTGCTGCCGGCGTCTTTCATCTCCACGCTGGATACCCCCTATCTGGAGCTGGATCTGGTGACCCAGGACGTGAGAAGCAACCAGCACATCAGCATAGTGGGTCAGGAATTCCAGACCGAGGGCGTTGGCCTGAAGGGCCATCTGGATCGTAAATATTTCGAATTACTGGATAAAGGCCATGCCACTTATTTCAATGAAAAACGTTAATCTGGCCCTCGTGGCCCTGCTGCTGTGCAGTACAGTGAGCGCCAAAGAGTCCGACTTTGCCGAGAAGGTCTATGTGGATGCGGTCAAGCAAGTGGCCGAGATGCAGGACAACCGCATCACCTTCAGCGAAGACGTGATCATCACCCAGGGCACCATCAAGATTAAGGCCGACAAGGTGGTGGTGATCCGCTCCGGCGACAAGGGCGCAGAGGTGATGACCGCCTATGGCAATCCCGCCACCTTCTTCCAGATCCTGGACAATGGCAAGCCGGTCAATGCCCACGGCAACAGCATTCGCTACGAGCTGAAGAACCGTCTGGTCACCATCACGGGCAACGGTCAGCTCAAGCAGGAAGACAGCCAGGTTACCGGCGACCTCATCCGCTACGACATCGTCAAACAGAAGATGATCGCCGAGAGCAAGGGGCCCACCCAGCGCGTCAAGACGGTGTTCCTGCCGGATCAGGTAGAAAACTTCGACAAACCCGCCGATCAGAAGAAGTAGGAAACAGAAGCCATGGCAGTGTTAAAAGCAACGGGTTTGCAGAAGAGCTACAAGCGCCGCATGGTGGTCAGCGACGTGAGCCTGGAAGTGGGCACCGGCCAGATAGTGGGGCTGCTCGGCCCGAATGGTGCCGGCAAGACCACCTCCTTCTACATGATCGTGGGCCTGGTGCAGCGGGATGCGGGTCTCATCACCATCGACGAGCAGGACATCAGCCTGCAGCCCATGCATATCCGTGCCCGCAATGGCATCGGCTACCTGCCCCAGGAGGCCTCCATCTTCCGGCGCCTGTCTGTGTTCGACAACCTGATGGGGGTCATGCAGACCCGCAAGGGGTTGAGCCGCGAGGAGCGTGAGGATAAGGTCGAGCAGTTGCTGGAAGAGTTCAACATCACCCATATTCGCGACAGCCTGGGTCAGAGCCTGTCTGGCGGGGAGCGACGCCGGGTCGAGATTGCCCGGGCGCTGGCGGCAGAGCCGCGATTCATCCTGTTGGATGAGCCCTTTGCAGGTGTTGATCCTATTTCGGTCATAGACATCAAGAAGATCATCCAGCATCTGAAGGAAAGAGGGCTGGGCGTGCTGATCACAGACCACAACGTCAGAGAGACGCTGGATGTGTGCGAGAAGGCCTACATCGTCAGCCACGGCAAGATGATTGCCGAGGGCGCTCCGGCCGACATCCTCGCCGATGAGCAGGTCAAGCGCGTCTATTTGGGCGATCAATTCAGTCTATAGTAAGGGGGCACCCCTCATTTTTGTTAGGTGACTGCCTCGCTGAACATAAGGATATCCCGACGTAGATGAAGCCGACATTACAGTTGCGTCTCGGTCAGTCCCTGACCATGACGCCACAATTACAACAAGCGATTCGTCTGCTCCAGCTCTCCACTCTGGAACTCCAGCAGGAAATTCAGCAAGCGCTCGATAATAACCCCTTGCTGGAGCAGGAGGAGAATGAGGCGCAGGAAACCAGCCCGATAGAGCCCCAGGACGCCAGTCAACTCGACTCCAGCGACGCCATGGCGCAGGACAGCATGCCGGATGAACTGCCGGTGGACACCACCTGGGATGAGGTCTACTCCGCCGGGACTGCCCAGAGCGCCGGCCCCATCCATGACGGGGAAGACAGCGTCTATCAGGGGGAAACCACCGAGAACCTGCAGGACTATTTGCTGTGGCAGATGCGACTGACGCCGTTCAGTGATCTGGATGCTGCCATTGCCCTCGCCATCATCGACGCCATCGACGAGTCCGGCTACCTGACCGCCTCTCTCGAAGATATTCAGGCTGCAGTCAGCAGTGAAGAGGTAGAAGTGGAACTGGATGAAGTGGAAGCCGTGCTCAAGCGGGTGCAGCATTTCGATCCGGTTGGCATAGCCGCGCGCTCGGTGCAGGAGTGTCTGCTGATCCAGCTTGGTCAGTACTCGCCGGATCTGCCCTGGCTCAATGAGGCAAGGGAGGTGATCCGCGAGCACATGGACCTGCTCGGCAACCGCGACTACCGCACTCTGGCGCGCAAGACCAGGCTCAAGGAGAGCGATCTCAAGGAGGTGCTGGATCTCATCCAGCAACTGGAGCCCAGACCCGGCAATGGCATCATCCAGAGCGAGTCGCAATACGTGATCCCGGACGTCTCCGTGGTCAAGAAGGGGACGAAGTGGGTGGTTGAGCTCAACCCGGATTCGGCGCCGCGCATCCGTGTCAACGAGGCCTATGCGGCCATGGCACGCAATGCCCGCAGCAGCACGGATACCCAGTTCATCCGCTCCCATTTGCAGGAGGCCAAGTGGTTCATCAAGAGTCTGGAGAGTCGCAACGACACCCTGCTCAAGGTGGCCAGCTGCATCGTCGAGCAGCAGCAGGGCTTCTTCGAATACGGTGAAGAGGCCATGAAGCCCATGGTACTCAACGACATCGCCGAGGCGGTGGAGATGCACGAGTCGACGATTTCACGGGTGACGACCCAGAAGTACATGCATACGCCCCGTGGCATCTTTGAACTGAAGTTTTTTTTCTCCAGTCATGTCAACACGGAGGGAGGAGGAGAGTGCTCATCGACCGCAATTCGCGCCCTGATCAAGAAGCTGGTGACGGCCGAAAACCCGGCCAAACCGCTTAGTGATAGCAAGATCGCGGATTTGCTGGCCGAACAGGGTATTATGGTGGCGAGACGCACGATCGCAAAGTACCGTGAATCCTTGTTGATCCCGCCATCCAATCAGCGCAAACGCCTGGTTTAGGCAAACAAAAGGAAGACGTTATGCAAATTAACCTGACCGGACACCATGTCGAGATTACCGAAGCTCTGCGTGATTATGTGAATAACAAATTTGCCAAACTCGAGCGTCACTTTGACCATATCAACAACGTACATGTGGTGTTGAGCGTCGAAAAACTGAACCAGATCGCCGAAGCCAAGCTGCACGTCAGCGGGGGAGAGGTGTTCGCCAATTCGCAGCATGCCGACATGTATGCGGCGATTGATACCCTGCTGGATAAACTGGATCGGCAGATCATCAAGCACAAAGATAAGTTAAATCAAAAATAACTATGCAACTTGAACACATACTGAGTCGGGACTGCACCAAGAGTGCGGTCCCTTGTACCAGCAAGAAACGCGCCCTCGAGATCATCAGTGAGCTGGCCGCAGAGCGCCTCGGCGCCTCCCGCCAGGTGCTGTTTGAAAGCCTGCTGGCGCGGGAAAAGATGGGCAGTACCGGGATCGGTGCCGGTATCGCCATTCCCCATGGCCGGATCGACGACGCCTTTGCGCCGACCGCCGTGCTGATGACCTTCTCCGAACCCATCCCTTTCGATTCTATCGACAATCAACCGGTTGACCTGCTCTTTGCATTGCTGGTGCCGGAAAGCGAGTGCAAGCAGCATCTCAAGACCCTTTCCCTGATGGCATCCAAGCTGGGTGACAAGGCCGTCTGCCGCCAGTTGCGCCAGGCGACCAGCGACGAAGAACTCTATCAGATCATGACCTCGGCCTGATGCCGGGTCTGACACCGCCACGTTGGCGTGAGGGGACAAGATGCAGTTAATAGTGGTAAGCGGTCGTTCGGGCTCCGGCAAGACGGTGGCCCTGAGGGTGCTGGAGGATCTGGGTTACTACTGCGTGGATAACCTGCCGGTCAACCTGCTGCCCCAGCTGATCGTCTCGGTGGAGAGCCAGTATGACAAGCTGGCGGTCAGCATAGACGTGCGCAACCTGCCGACCCAGCCAGACAAGCTGGACAACCTGCTGACCCAGGTGCGCAACGAGGGGCGGGTGGAGTTCTCCAGCTTCTTCTTCGATGCAGACAACGGGACCCTGCTCAAGCGCTATGGCGAGAGCCGCCGGCTGCACCCCCTGTCCCGCAAACAGCTGTCGCTGGATGAGGCGATCCGGGAAGAGACCCACCTGCTGGCGCCCCTCTCCTCGACCGCCGATCTGCGCATCGATACCACCAACCTCAGCATTCATGACCTCAGCGAGCTCATCAAGACCCGGGTGCTCGGCAAGAAAGAGAACGAGCTGGTGCTGGTGTTCGAGTCGTTTGGCTTCAAATACGGCATCCCCAAGGATGCGGACTTCGTGTTCGATGCCCGTTTCCTGCCCAACCCCCACTGGATCCCGGAGCTCAAGCCGTTTACCGGTCAGGATGAGCCCGTGGCCAACTACCTCTCGGCCCAGGCGGACGTGATGCTGTTCATCCAGCAGATAGAGAACATGCTGGTGACCTGGTTGCCCCATCTGGAGCGCAACAATCGCAGCTATGTGACCGTCGGCATAGGTTGTACCGGCGGACAGCACCGTTCGGTGTTCATCGCCGAGCGGCTGGCCAGCACCTTCCGACTGCTTGGCAAGAACGTGCAGATCCGTCACCGCACGCTGGACAAGCGCTCCACCCAAGCCTGACAGACCCACAGGATGTTCAGATGACAGTTTCCGCCTCGGTAGAAGTCAAAAACAAGCTGGGAATCCATGCCAGACCGGCCATGATGCTGTTCGAGCTGGTGCAGGGGTTCGATGCCCATGTGCTGCTGCGCAACGAGGACGGCATCGAGGCCGATGCGGACAGCGTGATCGGCCTGCTGATGCTGGACTCCGCCCAGGGCAAGCAGGTTGAGGTGCAGGTGGAGGGCCCGGAAGAGGTGGAGGCCCTGGCCGCTGTGGTGGCGCTGTTCACCTCGGGCTTCAACGAGGAGTGAGCGACGCCTCCTCTGCCGTCATGAGCCGGCGCGCGCCAGCGCCTTGAAGTCGTAAAAGTCCCGACAAGCCAGCAGATTCCTGCTGGCTTTTTCGTTCATCAGCGCCAGAAACAGATCGTAGAGCCCCATCGCCTCCTCGTAGTCCGCCTTGCTGATGGCGAGCACGAAGACGAGGGTGGCGGTCTCGCCATTGCCCCAGTCGATACCCTGAGGGGCCAGCACGGTATAGACCAGGGTGCGGCGGGCCAGCAGGCCGAGGGAGTGGGGCAGGGCTATGCCCTCTCCCAGCATGGTGGAGACGATGCGCTCCCGCTCGTGCAACGACCCCCTGAAGCCCGGCTCTACCAGCTGCTCGGACTCAAGCTGGTCACAGATGCGGCCAAACAGCTGCGCCTGGCTGAGCGGCTCTGTGACCACCATGAAGTGGTCGGCATCGAAGTACTTGTCCAGCAGGTAGGGGCGGGTGCGGTCGATCAGCACCAGCTTGCCGAGCTGCTCCAGCTGGTATTGGGTCGGGAAGGGGGCGACCTGCACCACGGGGGCGTTCTTCTCGCTCACCTTGACGGTGCTGATGACAAAGTCCTGCTCGATGTGCGCCAGTCCCTCGTAATCCCGTACCGACTCCAGACTGGTCAGCTGCAGCTGGGGGTACTCCCGCCGGATGCGCGCTTCCAGTACCCGGAAGGTGGCGTTGCCCGCATCGCACAGGAGCATGGCCTGGGGACGACGGGTGTAGCCGATGTCATGGTGGCGCTCCAGGCCGACCCCGATATGGATCACCAGATAGCCTATCTCGTGATGGGTCAGCCGGTAGGGGGTCTGCCTTATCCACTCCGAGATGGCGGCCAGGGTGATGTCGTAGGCGAGGGGATAGTACTGCTTGATGTGGTCCGCCAGCGGGTTGTGGCTGCCTATCTGGTATTTGACCCGCAGCAGCATGGCGCTGATGTGGGTCTGCAGATCGGCCCGCAACTGCGGGTCGGCGCGCAGATCATAGGGGTAGTGCTGGTGGATGTAGGTCAGCAAGTGCTCCACCAGCTGCTCGCTCTCGGCAGCCATGGCCGGGCTGAGCTGGGGAGTATCGGCAGTGAGGCGGGCCTGGATCTGGATGGCGAGGCAGGCGATCTCCTCCTCCCCAGGCGGGGTCAGGGTCGGCAGCTCGCCATAGATGTCGCGGGCCACCGCGGCCAGGGTCTGGGTGATGTCGTCGCTGGCAAACTCGCGCAGCTCGTGGCCCGCCGCCTGACGCAGCAGGGCGACGGCGCAATAGATGGCGAGCTGTTGCAGGCTCTCGTCGGCGAGGCGCAGTTGATGGCGGCCGAGCTGATCGTGAATATGGTTGCCCACCACTTCCAGGGTCTTGCTGGGGCAGAGGGTGGGCAGCAGGCTCTGCAGCGGCTGGTTGTTCAGCAGCTCCTGACACAGCAGCTGGGTCAGGCAGGCACGGATCGCCGTCTCGCTCCCCTGGATGCGCATGCCCAGCCGTGGCTTGCTCTCTATGGTGAGCCCGAAGTGGGCGAGCCGCTCCCTCACCTGTGCCATGTCTCCCTGCAGGGCCGCCCGGCTCAGATACCAGGTATCCGCCAGCTCATCGAGCTTGATCCCTTGCTCCGCCGTCAGCAGCAGGATCTGCAGATGCAGCACCCGCTCGCGACTGGTGCGCGGCAGGCTGCTCTCCTGCTCCTGTGCTGCCAGCAGCGCATCAAACAGCCCCTGATTGTAAATCTTGAGCTGATAGCCGGTGCCGCGCTGGTGGATCAGGTGGGCGCCCTGGGTGGCGATCAGTTCGTTGAGGGTCGCCACGTCGGTGCGCACTGTGCGGGTGGAGACATTGAGGCGACGGGCCAGCTCCTCCTGGGGCAGCGGCTCGGCATGGAGCTGGGTCAGCAGTTGATGGAGCCTGGGGTGGGGCAGCTTGATCATGGGGTGAGGCAAGACTCCTGTTGCGAAATAAAGGGTCGATGTTAACAAGGGGGTCATCAACAAGCCAGACACCGGCCAGTGATCGGACCGGTGCCTGCGGGTGTCGTTATGTCAGCAGCGTCTTCACCGTGGCGAGCAGGGTGCGCACGTCCTCGGGGCGGGTCTGGCCGCTCTCGCTGTCGATGATGGAGCTGTAGATGTGGGGGATCACCTTCTCGACCCCGGCCTCCAGCGCGATGCGCACTATCTCCTCGAAGTTGTCGAGATCGATGCCGCCGGTGGGCTCCAGCCAGAAGCCGTGACGGGCACAGGCCTCGGCCACCGCCCGATACTCGTCGCGGCAGGCCAGGCCTCCCATGGGGAAGAACTTGACCGAGCTGCCGCCCATGTCCTTGAGCAGAGCGATGGCGGTGTCGATGGGCACAATCCCGTCCGGCTGCTGGCTACTCAGGGGGCCGGTGGAGATCTTCACCATCCCCGGCGTGCCGGTGGGAGAGACAAGGCCGTTGACCAGGGTGTGAGGCTGACCGAGCAGCGCCCGGCTGGGGCCCACTCCGGTAAACACCTGGTTGACGTGCTGGGGCTGCAGCTGGCGAGCCAGCTCGGCCACCATGGCGGACTGGCGGGGATCGCCAGCGCCAAGCCCGATGGAGAGGGCGTTGTCGATAAGCCTGGCGTACTCCCCCATGTCGGCGACGGCGGAGGGCACATCCGGATAGTTTTTCGAGAGCACGCCGACCAGCACGTGGCCCTCGGCGGCTTCATAAATGTCGACGGCATTCTGTCGGGAGCCGGCCAGCACGTTGAGACAGACGCGATCACGGTAGTAATTAGGGGTAAGAGACATCAGTTATTCTCCTGAACGAGGTGGGCAATGGCGGCATGGATCTGGTCGAGCTGGGGCAGGGTGACGCTGCGCACGTCTATCTCGATGTGCCCCTCGTTGGCCTTGTAGCCGCGGCAGTAGATGGCCGGATTGCCCTGCCGCAGGCGGGCCACCAGTTGCACCGTGGTCATGCCGATCTGAGCGTGGTCGAAGGCGATGTCGGTGCGGGCTATGTCTCGCCCGGCGCTGTCCCACACCACCCGGGCGGTGACGCCGGGCAGCAGGTTGAGGCGCTCGATGAAGGACGCCATCTTGGCGGCCATGGCGGCGCCGCTCTCCTGCTCTTTCTCCAGGTAGCGCTCTATGGCGTGGGTCAGGCCGAGGATCCCCTCCTTGCCCACCTTCATGGCGCGGCCTATGCCGTTGGCCTGCTGCTTGACCCACTCCACATACTGACGCTTGCCGAGCACCAGGCCGCTGGTGGGCCCTTCGATGGCCTTGGCGCCGCTGTAGATGACCAGATCCGCACCCTGGCTGTAATAGAGGCGCAGATCCTCTTCCGCCGCCGCATCGACGATGAGCGGGAGCCCGTGGGCTCTGGCCACCTCGGCCGCCTCGGCCACTGACAGAATGCTCTTCTGTACGCAGTGGTGGGACTTGATGTAGAGGATGGCGGCGGTATTGGCATTGATGACGGCGGCCAGCTGGGCGGGGGAACACTCGTTGGCATAGCCTGCTTCCACCACCTTGCCGCCCCCCAGATTGACCATGGTGCCGACCGGCGCGCCGAAGTTCACGTTGTGACCCTTGGGCAGCACTATCTCGCTTGGCACGGCATGGGCATGGGCATGCAACTGCTCCAGCCGGTAGGGATCGCCGCGCACGATGACGGCGGCCACCGACTGGGCGATGCCGGCACTGGCGCAGGAGACCACGACGGCGTCTTCCACGCCGAGCAGATTGGCCAGGTAGGCACCTGTCTTGTTGACCAGATCCTTGACCTCGAAGTAGTGGCCCAGGCCGAAGTTGACCGCGTCGACCACCTCCTGCTCAGGGGTGGAGACACCGAGGATGGTCATGCGCCCGGAGGCGTTGATCACGGGTTTGAGCCGATATTTCTCATACACGGAAGGCATGGTGGGATTGTCCATATTGAGTGAGAACCAGGTCACCGCCGACCAGGGCGGCGAGGGGGTGCAGTTGCCGGTCGCCGCTGCGGGCACCGGCTTCGGTATCGGTAAAGAGAGTGGGGCCGCTGCTCACCTCGAACAGGGTCAGATCGGCATCGGCGCCCACCTCGAGCCGGCCCTTGCCGGGCAGGCGCAGGGCATCGGCGGCCTGGTGGGTGACGCAGGCAAGCACCTGCTCCAGGGTCATGCCGATGGCGAGAAACTTCGACATCACGTGGGCCAGGCTGTAGACGGGGCCCTTGATGCGGTTCTTGCAGTAGATATCCGAGCTGATGGTGTGAGGCAGTATCCCTTGCCGGATGGCGGCCTCCGCCACCTCGAAGCTGAAGCTGGCGCCGCCGTGGCCTATGTCGAGCAAGAGCCCCCGCTTCATCGCCTCGCGTACCGCCAGGCGCAATTCGCCTGCCGGGGTCAGGATGCGGTTGGGCTTGCCGTTGAAGCAGTGGGTCAGCAGATCGCCATCTCCCAGCAGGGCGACTATCTCGTCGAGATCCGGCGGCGTGTTGCCCACGTGCACCATGAGCGGCAGCTGGCCGTTGTCCCGCTGGATCTGCTTGGCCATGCGCAGGGGCTGCAGGCCGTTCTCGCCCACCACGCTGCCGCTCATCCGGGCCTTGATGCCGACGATGAAGGAGGGGTGGCGGCGAATGGCCGCCGAGGCGAGAGCGGGATCTATGTCGGCGGGGTCAGCCAGCTCGTTCTGGCGCAGCAGGCCGATGCGGGAGATGTTGAGCAGGGCGTGGACCCGGGTTTTGCAGCCAGCGGCGAGGCGCTGGAAGTCGTCCACGTCGTCGGCCCCCGTGCTGCCCGCATCGATGACGGTGGTGACACCGGACTCGACGCCCACCTTGTCCGGCTCATCCTGATAGATGGGGGAGGCGGGGTAGCAGTGGGTGTGGCCGTCAATCCAGCCGGCGCTCACATGAACCTGCCCGGCCAGCGTGAGGGTTTGCTTCGCCTCGGCGGTCTCTGGCAGCGCGCCCAGCGCCGCTATCTTGCCGTCCTGGATGGCGATGTCGATGAGCTGGCCATCTCCCTGGCGTCCCGCTCTGATGATGATGTCGTACATGCTGATGGCCTCTGGAGCGCCGCCCCGCAGGGCGGCGGATGGTTATGCAAGTGCAACCGGGAAGAAGGTACCGAGCAGCATGGCACCCAGGATAGCGCCGCCTGTGATGGGCTTCTCCCAGATGTAGAACAGCAGCGCCCCCGCCAGGGAACCCAGCCCTATGGGGATGGAGGCCCCCATGGCGGAGAGGATGATCAGGGGGCCGAGGAAGCGGCCCGAGCTGTTGCCAGCCCCCATCATCACGTCCGCCCCATAGGTGGAGTTGCTCTGGTTGATGGTGAACTTGCGCGCCAGGATGATCACGTAGCCGATGGCCAGCCCTATGGCCATGCCGGTGACCAGGGAGGCGCCGAAGTTCTCCACCGGGTAGACGATGCCGGCACCCAGCAGCAGGGCGGGCACCCCCAGGCCGACGCCGGTCTGGATGGCGCCGCCGATATCCAGGATCCCCACCAGGGAGCCCTCTATGATGCGGGCAAACAGGAAGCTGGCACCGAAGGCCGCGACCGCGCCGTAGGCACCTGTGTCCATCCCGGCTTTGAGCATGGCGACGAAGGCCACCTCGTTGAAGGCGCCGACCCCGTACAGGTAGAACATGTGGGTCCCGGCAAAAACCCCGGCCGACAGCAGGCCGACGAAGATGGGGAAGGACCAGTCGGCGTACCAGAAGTTGTTTCTCAGTTTCTCATCCATGTGGTGGTCCCTTATTTACTGCCAAGCAGGTGATGGACGTTTTCCAGCCACAGGGGAATGCCCAGGTGGAAGGACTCAATCAGTTTCATGTCGAAGCCGCGGAAGAAGCCGCTCAGCACGAACAGCAGCACTATGGCGCTCATCATCACGCGAGTGACGTGGTTCCAGCCGCTCTCTTCCACTCCCTTGCCGATCAGGATGCCAAGCACCAGGCCGGGGACGGCGTTGCCCATGATGAGCTGGGCCAGACCGCCGAAGATGGTGGCCCAGAAGCCGGACTTCTTGCCCGCCTCTATGGCGGCCAGCCAGAAGATCACCGGCATGACGGTGTTGACCAGCAGGTTTGCCGCCGGCACCAGCACCTTGACCGCAGTGACCTGCAGGGCCTCGGGCACGGCCGCCGCCGTGCTGTTGAGGAAGGCGACCACGATGGCACCTATGATGCCGCCGGCGATGGCCATCTTCTTCGGATCGTGCAAGGTAGTGGCGAGATCCCGGTTCTTGAACAGCAGTGCCGCCGTGGCCCAGTGCGGGATGATGCGGTGATCCACGTCCTGGGTGAAGGCGCCCGCCGCGACCGTGGAGGCCCAGGCGTTGAAGAAGAAGCCAAGACCGAACGAGAAGTGGGAGGCGGGATCCCCTTCGCAGGAGTTGAGCTCACCCAGGGTGCGGAAGGCACCCATACCCTGTACGGTCGGGGCGTGGAACATCCGCGCCGCACCGGCTCCCACGCCGACGCCCACCAGGCCGCCGATGATGAGTGACTTCATCAAAATGATTAGAAACATCCAACATGTCCTTTTGGTTGTGGGGTTACGCCCTGGTGAAATCCACCTTGTCGACATCCAGGCTGCTGACCTTGACCCTGATCTCCAGCTGGACCCTGAACTCGCGGCGCTGGCGCGGCAGGAAGAAGAACAGGAACTTCTCCACCCGCACCGACTCCTCGGCCTTGATGACCCTGACCTCGAGTGGCTCGATGCGCAGCATCACCCTGGGGTTGTCCTTGAGCAGGCTGGATTGCACCTGACCGAGGGCGGCGGCAAACGCCTGCTGGCGGGTCGCCCCCTTGCCGTTGACCATGACCTGGGTGGTGAAGTCCTCTTTCATCAGGCGCGTCCGTGTTTCTTGGCGAAGGCCTCGACCAGCTTCTGGCCCAGCTCTTCCTTGTCCATGAAGCCGAAGCCCAGTACCACGCAGCCTTCGTTGATGGCGGTCACCCCCTCCTCGACGGAGCGCATGCCGTAGCGGCACTTGTAGCCGTACTTGGTCTGGGCCGTGATGGCGCCTGCGCCGCCGCTGCCGCAGAAGGAGATGCCGAGATCCGCCTGCTCCTTGTTCATCACATCACCGAGCTTCATGTCGGCGGCCATGCCGGGGATGACGGTCACGCTGGCGCCGGCGGCTTCGGCCCCAGCTCCCACTTTCTGACCCTTGCCGAGACGATCTCCAATCACGAGTTTGATGGCTGACATTTAGATTTCTCCTTTGACTGAGCTGAGTTCATTTTCTTTGGCAACTTCGAAATGGACGGACAAGAGGTGGGCCTCTTCATAGGCCAGCCTGTCCAGCCAGCCGACCACCTGTTCGGCGAGGCGCAGGGAGAGGGGGGAGATCTCCTCGAACAGGCCGAGGTCGACCTCGGGCAGGGCTTCACCGCTGTGGGAGCGCCACACCATGGCCTTGACGTGGGAGGCGAGCATTTGCTTCTGCACCTCGTTGGGGATGATGCCCTGATCCGCTAGCAGGCTGTGGATGCGCGCCAGAGTGAGATCTGTCTTGCGCAGCAACGCCGGGCTGTTCGGGGTCAGGGCGGTGTCATGAGTGTCGGTAGTCAAGGTCTGCTCTCCAAGGCTGGCAGAAAGGATGGGATTACCTTAAGGCGGGGAAGAGAGCGGGAGGAGGCACTGTTTTTCCGATTCGAAATGGAAATCCCGGGCAAGAAGCCCCGAAAGAGGCCGAATTTGTGGCAGCCAGACGGAAAAGGAGGGATTAGCCCCGGCGCTGTGTGAGCGGGACCACAGTTTCACCCCACAGCCGCCCGGTCGGGCGCTGGTGGAAACTGTGAGTCATCTCACGTCAGGGGAGGGGGACCTGAGGGGGAGGCACGAAAAAAGGGACCCTGATGGCACCTCTATTGGCATCCTTGCCGTCAGCTGGCGGGTGATGCGCTGCTGGTGGGCAGATTCTGGTAGCGCACGTCTTCCTCTATGATGACGTCGACATCCAGGGGCTTGCCATTGCGGATCACCGAGATGCGCAGCTTGGTGCCGGGGCGGCTCTCGACGATCTTGTCCATCACGGGGCGCACGCCGCTGATGGCCTCGCCGTTGATCTTGAGCAGCACATCCCCGCGCCTGAGGCCGGCCTTGGTGGCGGGCCCATCGGGATCCAGGCTCTCCACCACCAGACCCTGCAGATCCCCGAGATTCATCATGCGCGCCACTATGGGGTTGATCTCGACGCTGGAGATGCCGAGGTAGCCGCGAATGACCCGGCCATTGGCGATCAGCTCGTCCATGATCCGCTTGGCCAGCTTGTAGGGGATGGCGAAGCTGATGCCGTAGCTCTCCTGATTGCCGTTGAGGTGATAGGCGGCGGTATTGATGCCCACCAGGTCGCCACGGCCATTGACCAGGGCGCCCCCCGAGTTGCCCTCGTTGATGGCGGCATCTGTCTGCAGCAGATCCTGCCGGCCGTTGCTGTCCGGCCCCATGCTGGAGAGACCGATGCGGCCGGTGGCACTGATGATGCCCTGGGTGATGGTCTGGCCGACGTTGTAGGGGTTGCCGATGGCGAGCACCACGTCGCCTACGTCGGGCAGGCGCTCGGGATCCTGCGGGATCACCGGCAGGTTGTCCGACTCTATGTAGAGCACGGCGAGATCGGTCAGCTTGTCGGTGCCGACCAGCTCGGCGCTGAATACCCGGCCATCCTGCAGCGCGACTATGATCTGGTCCGCATCGGCGATGACGTGGTAGTTGGTCAGCACATGGCCGCGCTGGTTCATGATGACACCTGAGCCCAGCCCCTGTGGCCTCAGCTCCACCTTCTCGCCGCGATTGCCGGCGAAACTGCGGGTGTAGATGTTGACGACGGCAGGGCCGGCGCGGTGGGCGGCATAGGAGAAACTCAGTTCGCGGGCATTGGTGATGAGACCCGGCAGGGGGGCGCCGCCCCGAAAACTGGGAAATAGCAGCAACAGGAGCGCAGCCACGGTGAGGCCAAAGCCGACAGACTTGCCCAAGTAACTGATCAAAGGTGGGATTTTCATGTCATTCTCGTCCGTACATGCTGCGCGCAGAGAATAACATTATCGGTGGATAAAAATCACCCGCGGCGGTTGCCGCGGGTGTGAGGGACTTAACGGATCACCAAATAGAGCGAGGAGTCGCCGCGCTGTATGTTCAGCGCCAGGACTTCCGGCTTGTTCTTCAAGGCCTTGGTCAGCTCATCCATGGAGTTGATGCGCAGACGGTTGACCCCGATGATGATGTCACCCTTCTGCAGGCCGGCGGCGGCGGCAGGGGAGCGCGGATCTATGTCGGCCACAGCCACGCCGGTCACCGGATCCGTGGTGGTGCTGAGCTTGGCCCCTTCCAGTGCCGGGTGCAGGGCGCTGGCGAGGATCTCGCTGTCATCGGCCTTCTTCAGGGTGACCTTGACGGTCTGCTCCTTGCCATCACGGATGAGGCCGAGTGCAACCTGCTTGTCGGCGCCCATGGTGGCGATCTTGGCGCGCAGTTCACCGAACGAGCGGATGGGCTTGCCATCTATGCTGATGATGATATCGCCGGCCTTGATGCCCGCCTTGGCGGCGGCGGAGTCAGGCATGACCTGGTTGACGAAGGCACCATCCTTCTTGTTGTAGCCGAAGGACTTGGCGATATCCGTGGTCAGCTCTGTGCCGGTGATCCCCAACTGGCCACGGCGCACTTCACCGTATTTCACGATCTGCTCGGACAGGTCGCGCACCATGTTGGAGGGAATGGCGAAACCGATGCCGATGTTGCCGCCGTTCGGCCCCAGGATGGCGGTGTTGATGCCGATCAGCTCCCCACGCAGGTTGAGCAGGGCACCACCCGAGTTGCCCGAGTTGATGGCCGCATCGGTCTGGATGAAGTTCTCCAGGTTCTCGATGTTGAGGCCGCTGCGACCCAGGGCGCTGACGATACCCGAGGTGACGGTCTGACCCAGGCCGAAGGGGTTGCCGATAGCCAGGGCATAGTCACCGACCCGCAGCTCGTCAGAGTCGGCGAACTTGATCTGCACCAGGTCCTCCGCCTTGATTTGCAGCAGGGCGATGTCGGACTGCTTGTCTTCACCTATCTTCTTGGCCGCGTATTCGCGACCGTCTTTCAGGTTGACCTTGATCTCGTCCGCCTCGTGGACCACGTGGGCGTTGGTGATCACGTAGCCCTTCTTGGCATCTATGATGACGCCGGAACCGAGCGCCTGGAAGGGCTGCTCGCTCACCTGCTCATCGGGCATGTTGGGGCCGAAGAAGAAGCGGAATTGTTCCGGCAGGCGCTGGCGGGTGATCTTCTTGCCAGAGACGGAGATATTGACCACGGCAGGGGTCACCTGCTCGAGCACGGGGGCCAGGCTCGGCATCTCCTGGCTGTTGTTGCCCATCAGGGGCAGGGCGGCTTGTGCCGGCGCGGCTGACAGGGCGATACCGACACTGAGGGCTAACACACTGAATACAGAAAGAGATTTACGCATATGAGAAACAGCTCCCAGAAAAAGTTGCAGTGCAATCGTCAAGGTCTGACCACGATAAGGCGTAATTAGTTCCACCAGAGGCTAACCGGGCTGCTTGAGCAGGCCGGACGCACCGGCGTAGTCGCGGGGCGGCTGACCCGGCTCCTCGTTGGCGGAGTCAGCGTTTGCTTCTTCCACCTGAGGTTCGCGGAACAAGGGCTCCTGCACCTTGGCGAGGAACTTGCTCTGCTCGGCCATGTGGCGATAGAGGGTCTGGTATTGATCGGCCAACTGCTCCATCAGGGCGGCGCTGTCGGCGAAGTGGGTGGTGATCTGGCCCTGGTAGCTTTCCAGCTCCTTGTGAGCCTTTTTCAGCTCCTGTTCCAGGCGCCCGGCATCCCGGCTGCGGACAGTGAAACGGCCGATCAACACGCCGATGATCAGGGCGGCTACCGCCAGCAGGATCCCGTTTAACAGAGTCATAGAAGCTCCTTGTTACAGCTAAATCGATGAGTTTGAGGCGGCCGGATTGACCGCGATGCCTCGTTGGCACTATACCGTGCACCCCGAGAGCGTGATACCATTTTGTCCCTCATTCAGGGACTTGGAGGCGGTTTACAGGATGACCCCGCAGCAAAAATACCAGCAGGATTTGCAGCGTCCCGGCTTTTTGGCCGACCCGGCCCAGGCGATGGCCGTGACCCGCCTGGAGCGACTCTATCAGGATTTGTGCGCCAGCCCGACTCCGACCAGATCCCGTGGCCTGCTGGGTTGGCTACAAAAGCCGAAAACCCGCGAGCCCATCCTGGGTCTCTATATGTGGGGCGGAGTGGGCAGAGGCAAGACCTGGCTGATGGATACTTTTTTCGACAGCCTGCCGGGGGAGCGCAAACTGCGCGTCCACTTCCACCGCTTCATGCATCGGGTGCACGATGAACTCAAGGGGCTGACCGGTCAGGCCGATCCGCTCAAGCTGATCGCCAGCAAGCTCGCCAGCGAGACAGACATCATCTGCTTTGACGAGTTTTTCGTCTCCGACATCACGGATGCCATGCTGCTGGGTACATTGTTCCAGGAGCTGTTCGGTCATGGGGTGGTGCTGGTGACCACTTCCAACATCCCACCCAGGGATCTCTATCGCAATGGGCTGCAGCGAGCCCGCTTCCTGCCGGCCATCGAATTGATCGAGCGCCACTGCGAGGTGCTCAATGTGGATGGTGGCGTCGATTACCGGCTGCGTACCCTGGAGCAGGCGGAAATCTATCACTTCCCGCTGGATCAGCAGGCAAAATCCAACCTAGACCGCTATTTCGGGCAACTGACCGGGCTGGAGCAGATCACGGCCACGACCCTGGAGATCAACCATCGCCAGCTGAGCGCGCTGGGCGTGGGGGAAGGGGTACTTTATATGGAGTTTGAGCAGCTCTGCTGCACCCCGCGATCCCAGGGGGACTACATAGAGCTGGCCCGGGAGTTTCACACCGTGCTGCTGGCCAATGTGCAGCCCATGGGCACAGGCACGGACGATGCGGCCCGCCGTTTCATCGCCATGGTGGACGAGTTCTATGAGCGGCACGTCAAACTCATTCTGTCGGCGGCGGTGCCCATGACCGCGCTCTACGGCGATGGTCTGCTGAATTTCGAATTCAAGCGCTGTCTTTCACGGCTCCAGGAAATGCAATCGCACGAATACCTTGCCAGAGTGCACCTTCCTTAGTCACAATACCGCGCCTGCCAGTCGGATGGGCATCTGCGGCAGGTAGGGCCGGGCGACATTTGCTAGCTTCATGGCAGTGAAATTAGCAGGTGATATTTAAGGCAACTTCACTTATAATCGCCCGGCCCACGTTACAGCTGTCGATAAGACAGCAACACTTTAAGCTTTACTTGTATTCGAAGGGGTACAGGTAGGCCATCGTTTGTTGTTTGTGGGAGAGCCCCCATAAGCAATTGGGTCTGTAACAGGTAATTGGGTTTAACTTAATGAAAACTTTCGTTGCCAAGCCAGAAACCGTAAAACGTGACTGGTACATTGTGGACGCAGAAGGTAAAACTCTGGGTCGTATCGCAACCGAGATCGCTGCTCGTCTGCGTGGTAAGCACAAAGCTGAATACACTCCGCACGTTGACACCGGTGATTACATCATCGTTGTAAACGCTGAGAAGGTACACGTAACCGGTAAGAAATTTACCGACAAAATGTACCACGCTCACTCCGGTTTCCCGGGTGGTATCAAGTCCATCAGCTTTGACAAGCTGATTCAGCGCAAGCCGGAAATGGTAATCGAAGCTGCCGTCAAGGGCATGCTGCCGAAGGGTCCGCTGGGCCGTGCCATGTTCCGTAAGCTGAAAGTTTACGCAGGCGCAGAGCACGCTCATGCTGCTCAGCAACCTCAAGTACTGGATATCTAACGGGAACTGGCAACATGGCAGAAAATCAATACTACGGTACCGGCCGTCGCAAAAGCTCCACTGCTCGCGTCTTTATCAAAGCGGGTAGCGGTAAAATCGTAATCAACCAGCGCTCCCTGGAGCAATACTTCGGCCGTCCGACTGCCCGCATGGTAGTTCGTCAGCCGCTGGAACTGGTTGAGATGACCGAGAAACTGGATCTGTACATCACCGTTAACGGTGGTGGCATCTCCGGTCAAGCTGGTGCGATCCGCCACGGTATCACTCGTGCTCTGATGCAGTACGACGAGACCCTGCGTTCCGAACTGCGTAAAGCAGGCTTTGTTACTCGCGATGCCCGTAAGGTTGAGCGTAAGAAAGTCGGTCTGCACAAAGCGCGTAAGCGTCCGCAGTACTCCAAGCGTTAATTCGCTTTTGGTACGCACTCTCACGAGTGTCAAAAAAGCCTGGCCATGTGCCAGGCTTTTTTTATTGGTAATATTACCTGCGCCAATGCTAACCATACGTCACAAAAGACAAAAATTTGTGTATTTATTGTTTTTGCCCATCGCTTCTCTTTCTTGTCAAATTGTTATCTTTTCTTTAAAATTTCCATGGTCTTTCTGTGTCAATTGCCACTCCGCTTCCGCCGCAGTTGTCAGAGGGAGAGGAGATAGGAAACGGGGACACTATAAGAATGAGCGGAGTCCACATGGGAGAGTTTTTGGATGAGCAATGCGCCAGTTGATACCGGTCGCCGCAGATTTCTTACCTGGTCAACGGTTGCCGTTGGCGGAGTAGGAGCTGCTTTTACCGCAGTGCCGTTTATAAAGTCATGGAATCCGAGTGCCAAAGCCAAAGCGGCCGGGGCACCGGTAGAGGTGGATATCAGCAAGTTGGAGCCGGGTCAGCTGATCCGCGTCGAGTGGCGCGGCAAGCCGGTCTGGGTGGTGAAGCGCACCAAGCAGACCCTGGATGCCCTGGCCACGCACGATGACAAACTGCGCGATCCCGCCTCCGATGAGCCACAGCAGCCGGATTATGCCCACAACGGCTACAGATCCATCAAGCCGGAGATCTTCGTGGCGGTCGGTATCTGTACCCATCTGGGCTGCTCCCCCTCCTACCTGCCGGACAGCTTCGGCGAGCAGGTGCAAGGGGTGACCTCCGGCTTCTTCTGCCCATGCCATGGTTCCAAGTTCGACATGGCCGGTCGAGTGTTCCAGGGCGTGCCCGCACCGCTGAACCTGGTCATTCCGCCATACCAATTTCTTAGCGACACCACCATTCTGGTCGGTGCCGATGGCAAGGAGGCCTGACCATGTTTGCCAAACTCATGGGCTGGATTGACGATCGTTTCCCGCTCACGGCCATGTACAACGACCACATGGCCAAGTATCCGGCTCCCAAGAACCTGAACTTCTGGTACTTCTTCGGTTCCCTTGCCATGTTGGTGCTGGTCAACCAGATCATCACCGGCATCTGGCTCACCATGAACTACAACCCGTCGGCGGAGGGAGCCTTTGCCTCCGTGGAATACATAATGCGGGACGTGGACTACGGCTGGCTGCTGCGCTACATGCACTCCACCGGCGCCTCCGCCTTCTTCGTTGTGGTCTATCTGCATATGTTTCGCGGCATGATCTACGGCTCCTATCAGAAGCCGCGCGAGCTGCTGTGGATCTTCGGCATGCTGATCTTCCTGGTGCTGATGGCTGAAGCCTTCATGGGTTACCTGCTGCCCTGGGGACAGATGTCGTTCTGGGGGGCCCAGGTCATCATCTCGCTGTTTGGCGCCATTCCGGTCATAGGCGACGATCTGACCCTGTGGATCCGGGGGGACTACGTCATCTCTGGGGCTACCCTGAACCGCTTCTTCGCGCTGCACGTCATCGCCCTGCCGTTGGTGCTGGTGATGCTGGTGGCCATGCACATCCTGGCGCTGCACGAAGTCGGCTCCAACAACCCGGATGGGATCGACATCAAGAAGCACAAGGATGAGAAAGGCTGGCCGCTGGATGCGGTGGCGTTCCACCCTTACTTCACCGTCAAGGACATGATAGGTGTGGCGGGCTTCCTGTTCCTGTTCTGCGCCATCATCTTCTTCAAACCCGACATGTGGGGTTACTTCCTCGAGAAGCCGAACTTCGAAGTGGCGAACGGTCTGAAGACCCCGGAGCACATTGCCCCGGTCTGGTACTTCACTCCCTTCTACGCCATCTTGCGCGCTGTGCCGGACAAGCTGCTGGGGGTCATCATGATGGGGCTCTCCATAGTCGTGCTCTTCCTGCTTCCCTGGCTGGATCGTTGCAAGGTGCGTTCGGTGCGCTACCGCAGCACCCTGCACAAGCTGAATATCGCCCAGTTTGTGGTCTGCTTTGTCATCCTGGGTGTGCTGGGCGTCCTGCCATCGACGCCGACGCTGACCCTGCTCGCACAGATCTGTTCACTGGGGTATTTCGGATTCTTCGTCCTGTTGTTCTTCTACAGCAAGAATGAGAGCACCAAGCCGCTGCCGGAGAGGGTGACATTCAAATGAAAAGAATAATTTTTGCAGTGCTGACCCTGCTGCCCAGCCTTGTACTGGCGGCTGGCAGTGGTTTCCCCCTCGACAAGGCAGAGTACGACCTGAGTGACAAGGCATCCCTGCAACGGGGGGCTGCGACCTTCATGAACTACTGTGCCGGCTGCCACTCCACCCAATACCAGCGCTATAACCGGGTGGCCGCCGACATCGGCATCCCGGAAGAGCTGATGAGGGAGAACCTGGTCTTCACCGGTGCCAAGATTGGCGATCTGATGAAGAGCGCCATGTCCGAGAAGGATGCGGCGCGCTGGTTCGGGGCGCCGCCACCGGACCTGACCCTGGTGGCCAGGGTGCGGGGCGCCGACTGGATTTACACCTATCTGCGTGCCTTCTATGTGGACGAAACCCGTCCGTTCGGGGTGAACAATGCGGTCTTCCCGTCCGTGGGCATGCCCCATGTGCTGGAACCGCTGCAGGGGACACCCCGTGCCGAATTCGGAACTCACGAGGTCGATGGACAGCCGGTGCAGCAAGTCGTCAGCATCAAATCCGACGGCAATGGTGAAATGAACAACGAAGAATATGATCAGACGGTACTGGATCTGGTAAACTTCTTGGTCTACTCGGCTGAGCCGGTGCAGCAGGAGCGCGAACGCATGGGCTTCTGGGTGCTCGGTTTCATCGCAATCTTCTTCATCTTCACTGTGCTGTTGAAGAAGGAATTCTGGCGCGACGTTCACTAAGCGACCAGATCGGAGTAATATGACGCACGGCAATGAAGATCAAGATGCTTCATTGCCGTTTCTGCTTTTTAATGACGGGAGGGTTCAATGGCTGTAGCTGCCAATAAGCGTTCGGTAATGACGCTGTTTTCCGGTGCCAACGATATGTTCAGCCATCAGGTGCGCATTGTCCTGGCGGAGAAGGGTGTTAGCGTGGATATCTGCCAGGTTGACCCGAGCAACCTGCCGGACGAGCTGGCCGAGCTGAACCCGTACAACACTGTGCCGACTCTGGTGGATCGTGAGCTGGCGTTGTACACCTCGCGCATCATCATGGAGTATCTGGACGAGCGCTTCCCGCACCCGCCCCTGATGCCTGTCTATCCGGTGGCTCGCGGCAACAGCCGTCTGATGATGCATCGCATCGAGCTGGACTGGTACTCCCTGGCCGACAAGATCATGGCGGGCACCGATACCGAAGCCGCCCGTGCCGAGCTGCGTGACAACCTGCTGGCCATCGCCCCTATCTTTGGCGAGATGCCTTACTTCATGAGCGAAGAGTTCGGTCTGGTTGACTGCTACATGGCTCCGCTGCTGTGGCGCCTGCCGAGCCTGGGCATCGACTTCACCGGTCGTGGTGCCAAAGAGTTGAAGGCTTACATGGTCCGCCTGTTCGAACGTGAATCCTTCCAGGCCTCCCTGACCGAGGCTGAACGCGAGATCCGTGCCAGCGTATGAGTAGTATGGAACCGACCATGACACCCAGTCGCCCCTATCTGTTGCGGGCGTTTTTTGACTGGTTGCTGGATAACGACTTGACCCCGCATCTGGTGGTCAATGCCAATATCCCCCATGTGATGGTGCCGATGCAGTTTGTGCAGGATGGGCAGATTGTCCTGAACATAGCGCCTCGGGCCGTGGGCCAGTTCCACATGGATAATGATGCTGTCAGCTTCAGCGCCCGCTTCGGTGGCGTGTCACAGCAGGTCTACATTCCCATGGCGGCCATATTGGCCATTCATGCCAGGGAAAACGGTGTGGGGACCCTGTTCCCGCCTGAGCCGGGCTACGATCTCTGGCTGGAGCAGGCCGAGGCGCCGGTAGAACCCGAGCCGGAGCCACCGCGCCCGACGGGTCGTCCGACCCTGAAAGTCATCAAATAAAAAACGCAGCCGACTGGCTGCGTTTTTTTATCTCATCATTGCCCGCTTAGTTCTGGGCAAATTCGAAGGCCTTGATCACCTGCTTGACCCCGCTGACGTGGCGGGCGATCTCCACTGCCTGATCCCCTTCCTGGCGGGTCACCAGGCCGATGAGAAACACCTCGCTGTTCTCGGTGACCACCTTGACCTTGGTGCTGTCGAAGTTCTTGGTGCCCAGCATGTCGGCCCGTACCTTGGAGGTGATCCAGGTATCGTTGCTGCGTACCCCAATGCTCACCGGCTTGCCGAGACGCAGCTCATTGTAGACATGACGAACCCCTTCGATCCGGCCCACAATCTTGCCCGCTTCCTGCTTGTAGGCGTCAGACGGTGTCTGACCGACCAGCAAGACGCGGCCGTTGTTGCTGTAGACGCTGATCTTGCTGGAGGCGCTCAGCGACTTGTTGTCGGCCAGCAGATTGGCCGCTTTCAGCTCTATGGTCTGATCGTCCCACTGGGCACCCAGGGTGCGACGATCCCCGGTCGCCTTGGCGGTACCGGCTGCGCCACCGACTACCACGGCGGCACAACCTTGCAGCAGCAGGGCGCCGGTCAGCAGGGCGAGTGCGAGAATAGGCTTCTTCATGGTTTCAATCTTCCTGTTGCGGGAAAAGTGTCTGGTCGATGAGATCACAGAGGCAGTGCAGGGTCAACAGATTCACTTCCAGAATGCGAGGGCGGCGGGCGGATGGCACGCGGATCTCCACATCGTTGGGCCCTAGCAGACCGGCTATCTCGCCACCGTCGCCCCCACCGAGCACTATGATGGTCATGTCGCGGGAGAGCGCCGCCTCGGCGGCCTTGATCAGGCTGCGGCTGTTGCCCGTGGTGGTGAGCACCACCAGGATGTCGCCGGGCTGGCCCAGAGCCCTGATCTGCTTGGCATAGACCTCTTCGAAGCCGTGATCGGTGGCGATGGCGCTGATGGTTGCCATGTCGGGGGTCAGAGCCAGGCCGGGCAGGGAGGGGCGTGGCGTCTCGTAGCAGTTGACCAGTTCGGAGATGAACAGCTGTGCCAGGGCCGAGGAGGGGCCATTGCCGCATGCCATGACCTTGTGGCCATTGAGCAGGCAGATGGTCAGCATCTGGGCCGCGGTGTGGATGGCGTCCGGCAGCGCCTCGGCGGCGGCTATCTTGGTCTGGATGCTTTCGGTGTAATTCTCTTTGATGGGATCAGTCATGGGGTCCTCTTAAAAAGCGTTCTGGATCCAGTCTGGCTGGTCGCCCTCGAACGCGATCACATCGAATCGGCAGGCCTGGCTGGCCTCGTTGATGGCATGTTGCTTGAAATAGTGGCGCGCGGCCAGCACGATCTTGTGCTGCTTGCGTTGGGTGACCGAGCTGGCGGCTCCGCCATGGCTGGCCCGAGCGCGATATCTGACCTCGACAAACACCAGGGTATCCCCCTGGCGCATGATCAGATCTATTTCACCGCCACGGCAGCGGTAGTTGCGGGTCACGGGTTGCAGGCCGCGGGCCTGCAACCAGCGTTCCGCTACTTGCTCAAAGTGCTGTCCCTTGCTCGTCGCTGCCGACGGCAACAGGTTCAACCACTGCTGGTGCAGTTGTGCCAGTAGCCTCTTCATGGGTGGTCTCCTCCAGCTGGGGCACGGCGCTGTCGCTGACCAGCTTGCCATTCTGGTAGGTGGCCCAGTCCAGCATGCGCACTATGTTGCCCTGGGGATCCACGCTCAGCTGGCCGCTCATGCCCGGTTGCTGCATGGCATTGAGCTTGCGCATCTGCGGCAGGTTGCCGGCCAGGCTGACCGCGTCGTAGCCGAGGGCAAACAGGCGCAGCAGGTCACCCTGGGTCTGTGGCCAGAGCAGGGCTATCTGCTCCCGTTGCTGCTCATAGCCTCCCAGCAGCAGCGGCATGTCGGAGATGTGCATGCCGTTGAGTTCGGAAGCCACCTCGGTCGCCCCGCTGTCATAGCCTCGCGAGCTGCTGTAGATGGGCAGGCTGCCCATGGGATTGACCGAGATGTCCACATAGGGCTTGATCATCCTGGTCTCCAGGCTGTTGGCCACCACATAGACGGCATCTATGCTGCGCGGCGCCGCATCAGAGAGCTGCACTATCTCCCCGGCCCGGGCGGTGGAACGACCGCTCAAGGCATTCTTGACCATGCCCTGCACCTCGTTGCGCGCCCCGAAGGTGGCGACCACGGGCTTCTCCTGGCTGACGCCGGCCCAAGCCTGCTCGAACGCCTTGATGCTGCTGTAGCCAATCCGGCCTTGTGCCGCGATCAGCAGCGGCTTGCGGTAACCCTGACCATAGAGGTACTGGGCGGCCTGGCTCGCATCGGCGGCGGCGGAGAGGGAGAAGTAGAAGGTGTTGTCGTTGATGATCGGCTTGTCCAGCTCGTTGAGCGCCAGCACAGGCACTGTCGGGCTGGCCTTGAGCAGCTCCTCGACCTGATCTTTGAGCAGCGGGCCAATGATCATGTTGGCCCCCTCCTGGATCGCCTGCTTGTAGAGATCCCCCATCGCCTTGCCCTGAGTGTCATAGAAGTTCAGGGTGAATTGCCCCTGATTCTCCTTGTAGGACATCAACATGCCGTTGCGGATGGCGGCGCCTTGCGCCTCCAGGTTGCCCGAGAGGGGCAGGAAGACGGCGACCTGCTGCAGTGAACCTGTGTCCGTGGTGGCGAGATCCCCGAGTCCGGCCGGCATGTCAGTCTGGGCCGGATGGTTCGGGAAGCTCTGCTTCCAGCCTGCGAGCTGGCGGGCGAGCTGACTCGGCTGGGCGCCGAACTCGTTCACCAGTGCCGCCAGTCGCAGCCAGCCTGTGGTCACGTCGGGAGCCGGTGCCTCTTCCAGCGCCTGCAGGGTGGAGGGGGTCATGCTTTTGAGCAGGGACCAGATCTGCTGGTGGTTGGTGGCCAGCTCATTCTTGGCCAGGTAGGGCTCCAGCAGGATCAGCGACTTGGCAGCACCAAACTTGTTGTTGATGTCCAGTTGCAGCACCACCCGCTGGCGATACCAATCCTTCTGGGTATCGGCATCGAGGGCCACTTCCGGCTTGCCTTCCAGCAGGATCAGGGCCTGATTGGCATTGCCCTGGGCCAGCAGGAGGTGCGCCTGCAGCAGTTGCAGTTGTGCCTGCTGTACCGGGTTGCCGGCCTGCTTCTGCAACTGTTGATACAGGGCGGCGGCCGGTTTGGCCTGGCCGAGCGCCAGATAGCTGCGCGCCGCCATCACCTGCCAGGTGAAGGCCTCAGTCGGTTTGGCGGGATCCACCTGCTCCAGATACCACTGGGCATTCTTGGTCAGATCCGAGAACGCCGACGGCATGCCGGGCTCCGCGGAAGATGGGTTGGGCTCCGACGCACAGGCGGCGAGCAGTACTGCCGCGAGTATGATGCCGAAGAGTCGTGATACACTTAGCTGCTTTGTAACCCGGTTCAAGTTCATTCCCCGACCAGTGTTGAAGTTCTCCATAGTGTAAACGGGCCAATATGGCGACACAATTGTCGGGACACTCGGAGATCCCATGAGTGACACCCCAACCCTGTATATAGTCCCCACTCCCATCGGTAATCTGGCGGATATCACCCAGCGTGCATTGGACATTTTACGCAGCGTCGATCTGGTGGCCGCCGAAGATACCCGGCACTCCGGCATCCTGCTCAGCCACTACCAGATCTCGGTGCCGACCTTCGCCCTGCACGATCACAACGAACAGCAGAAGGCGGATGTGCTGATAGGCCGGATCAAGGAGGGCAAGAGCGTCGCCCTGGTCTCGGATGCGGGCACCCCGCTCATCAGCGACCCCGGCTATCACCTGGTCACCCGCTGTCGCGAGGCCGGGGTCAAGGTGGTGCCGCTGCCGGGCCCTTGTGCCGCCATCACGGCACTCTCTGCCGCCGGTCTGCCCACAGATCGTTTTTCCTTCGAAGGATTTCTGCCGGCGAAAGCCAAGGGCCGCGACGATCGGCTGCAGGCCGTCATCGAAGACACCCGCTCCCTGGTGTTCTACGAGTCGCCGCGGCGGGTGCAGGATACGGTGGAGGCCATCGCTCGCATTCTCGGTGAACGCCAGGTGGTGGTGTGCCGCGAGCTGACCAAGACCTTCGAATCCATCCACGGTCTGCCTGCCTCCGAGATGCTGACCTGGCTTGGGGAAGACGATAATCGCTGCCGTGGCGAGATCGTGCTGGTGGTCGCCGGTGCCAGCAAGGTGGATGAAGAGCTGCCTGCCGAGGCTATCCGCACTTTGGGGCTGCTGGTGGCGGAGCTGCCGCTGAAAAAAGCGGCCGCCCTCACCGCCGAGATCCACGGCGTGAAGAAGAATGCCCTCTACAAGTACGGCCTCGAGCACTATTAATTGCCGTAAAGGGGAATTGCCGGTTTACCCCACTGTGTCACGAGGCTATAATCCGCGCCTCGGAGTCGGCTGGGCAATCGCTGCTTCGTCGTTGTGTCCCTCGGGACAGACGGGCGGAGGGGAGGAAAGTCCGGGCTTCATAGGGCAGGGTGCCAGGTAACGCCTGGGAGGCGCGAGCCTACGACCAGTGCAACAGAGAGCAAACCGCCGATGGCCCGCAAGGGATCAGGTAAGGGTGAAAGGGTGCGGTAAGAGCGCACCGCGCGACTGGCAACAGTTCGTGGCACGGTAAACTCCACCCGAAGCAAGACCAAATAGGCCCCTATTGGCGCGGCCCGCGTTGGGGGCGGGTAGGTTGCTTGAGCCAGTGAGCGATTGCTGGCCTAGAGGAATGATTGCTACCCGGGGCAACCCGGTACAGAACCCGGCTTACAGGCCGACTCCGACCTATTTCTGGTAAGTAATTACCTTAAAATCCCGGCACCTCTGGTGCCGGGATTTTTATTTTCGGCTGGTCATGCGGCCGCGTGGCGCCTTTTGGGGTTTTGTAATAAAGTTCTCGCCCGTTTCGGTCGCTCTATGTCGGCTGGACTATTGGTATCGATCACGCGGCTGGCCTGATGAGTGTCTCTAAATGGCAGTAGGGCGAGATGAAAATGGCAAAGGTGGATTTGTAATGTCATCAAGCGGCGTAATGCTCACACCTTCCCGGTTGCTCTGTGCGCAGCGGGGCAAAACCCTTCCCCATTATGATCTGCTGGGCGTCGAGCGAGCCAATCAGGCGCGGCTCAAGCAGCTCAATGCCCAGCTAGGCTCTTTTTCGCAGCAGGCATCGGGTTGCATGGCCCAGTTGTTCAATGCGGCGGATTGCGAGCTGGCTTATCAGGATTTTTCCTCCGCTCTGCCCCAGGATCGCGACGATACCCTGATCTGGGTCGAGGCGCGTACCCCGCTGGATGCCCAGCGTGTCGCCTATTTCTCCATCTCTCCCACCGTCATCTATCGGCTTGCCGTGTTGTTCTTTGGTGGCTCCCTGCAACACAAGGGGGCCGCGACCGCCCATGGCAGGGGATTGACCGATACCGAGCAGCGATTGCTGCTGCGGCTATGCCAGTACCAGATCGACATCTGGTCTGCCTGCCTCGGTCAGGGAGACCTCGCCTGGCAGCTGACCCTGATCACCCGGGATGCGGTGCCGGCAACCCGGCTCTGGGTGACAGAGGCCCGCATGCTGGCCGGTGGCAGCACCCATGACTGGCAGTTCTGGCTGGCGCCTCCCGAGGAGGCCCTCAGCATAGGCGCCGGTCATCCCGTGCAGAAGGCGCAACTGGAGCAGGCCCTGATCCAGGTGCCGGTGCAACTGCGGGTGGTCATGGGACAGATGTCCATGACACTGGCGGATCTGGAATGCCTCAAGGTGGGGGATGTGCTCTCCCTGGATTTGCCCGAGGTGGTGCCGGCCCTGATCGGCAACCGCCCCTGTTTTAATGGACGCATTGCTGAACATAAAGGCAGCCTGGTGTATCAGGTTGCGACTGTGGTAGAGGAGTAGTCGAATCGTGAACGAGCACAACATGAATGACCCGCTGGATCTGGATGGCCTGGATCAGCTGTTTGGTGATGATATCAGCATGCCGAGTGCGGCCGACTACATGGCGCCCACCAGTAGCAGCAAGCAGCGGGATCTCTCCTTTTTCCATCAGATCCCGGTCAAGGTGACGCTGGAAGTGGCCAGCACCGAAGTCGCGCTGGGGGAACTGATGAAGGTGGAAGAGGGGGCCGTCATCGAGCTGGACAAGCTGGCGGGCGAACCGCTGGATGTGCGGGTCAACGGCCGCCTGCTGGCCAGGGGCGAGGTGGTGGTGGTGAATGGCAAGTACGGCCTGCGCCTGGTCGACGTGGTCGACACCAAGCTGCTGGGTGGCATGAACGACTGATGCGTTACCTGCTGGTTGCCCTGCTGCTGTTCGCGTTGCCGAGCTGGGGCGCGGACATGACGCTGTTCTCTGTCTCCCCCAGCGATACCGGGGGCGAGGATTACAGCATCAAGCTGCAGATCCTCTTCTTCATGACCCTTCTGGGTCTGTTGCCGACCCTGCTGCTGATGATGACCAGCTTCACCCGGATCATCATAGTGCTGGCCATTCTGCGTCAGGCCATGGGGTTGCAGCAGAGCCCCCCCAACCGGGTGCTGATCGGCATCAGCCTGATCCTGACCCTGGTGATCATGAGACCTGTCTGGACCGAGATGTACCAGCACGCCTTCGTGCCCTATGACCAGAACGAGATTACCCTGTCCGAGGGGCTGGCCCGGGCGGAGAAACCCTTGCGGCAGTTCATGCTGGCCCAGACCCGGGAGCCGGATCTGGAGCAGATGTTGCGCATCTCAGGTGAGCCCACCACCCTCGCCAAGAGCGAGGTGCCCTTCGGCGTGCTGCTGCCCGCCTTTGTATTGAGCGAGCTGAACACCGCCTTCCAGATAGGCTTCATGCTGTTCATTCCCTTCCTGGTCATCGATCTGGTGGTCGCCAGCGTACTGATGGCGATGGGGATGATGATGCTTTCGCCCCTCATCATCTCGCTGCCATTCAAGCTGATGGTGTTCGTGCTGGTGGATGGCTGGTCCATGACGGTCGGTACCCTGGCCGCCAGCTTCGGCGGGGGAGGCTGACGTGACCCCCGAGCAGAGTGTGGCCCTGGTGGGTGGGGCCGTGAATCTGGTGGTCATCATGGTCTCGGTGCTGATCGTGCCGGGGCTCATCGTCGGTCTGGTGGTCAGCATCTTCCAGGCCGCGACCCAGATCCAGGAGCAGACCCTCAGCTTCCTGCCCCGTTTCATCGTGACCCTGTTGACGCTGATCTTCACGGGCAACTGGCTGCTGTCGCAGATCACCACCCTGTTTTCCGACCTGTTCCAGAAGATCCCCGGGCTCATCGGATGAACTCCCTGCTGTCGCTCAGTGCGGCCGAGCTGACCGCCTGGCTGGGACAGTGGTGGTGGCCCTTCATTCGTATCGCGGCAGCCTTCTGGGTGATGCCGGTGTTTGGTGATGGTCGCATCCCGGCCCAGGTTCGCATCTTTCTGGCCTTCGTCATCAGCCTGCTGATCGCCCCCATGCTCAAAGGCATGCCGGCACTGGATCCCTTCAGCGTCGGCATGATGGTGCTGACCCTGGAGCAGCTGCTGTTCGGCCTGCTGTTCGGGCTCTGCATCCAGATGCTGTTCATGGTGATGACCATGGCGGGCCAGATCCTCTCCATGCAGATGGGTCTGGCGATGGCGGTGATGAATGATCCCTCCAACGGGGACACGGCGCCCATCGTCAGCCAGATCATGCTGATCTTCTGCTCGCTGCTGTTCCTCGGCCTGAACGGTCATCTGGTGACCCTGGAGGTGCTGGTGCAGAGCCTGCGCAGCTGGCCACCGGGCGCCTCCCTCTACGCGCTGGACCTGAAGGGGGTCATAGGCCTGTTCGGCTGGAGCATAGGGGCGGCCCTGATCCTGACCCTGCCTGCCGTAGTGGCCATGCTGATGGTCAACCTCACCTTCGGGGTGCTGAACCGTACCGCCCCCTCCCTGAACATTTTCTCCCTGGGCTTCCCCATGACGTTGCTGCTGGGGTTGCTCACCATGGCCATCTCCATCAGCGGCGTCCCGGCCCGGTATCTGGATCTGGTCGCCCATGTGCTGGCCCAGCTCAGGGCGTTGACGCCGACATGAGTCAGAGCAGCGCCCAGGACAAGACCGAAGAGGCCTCCACCCAGAAACGGCGCAAGGCGCGGGAAGAGGGGCAGATAGCGCGCTCCAAGGAGCTGAGCTCCGCCGGCCTGCTGCTGATAGGCGGGCTGGCCATGCAGTGGATGGTGCCTAGCTTCGGTCTTTTCTTTGCCGAGCTGATGAAGCAGCCCCAGCGCTTCAACTGGCAGGGGGCGCGGGATCCGCAGATGATGATCCAGTGGACCGCAGATGCGCTGATCGGCATGTTGTGGGTCCTGCTGCCGCTGTTCGGCCTGCTCGCCCTGTTGCTGGTCCTGCTCAGCATAGTGCCGGGTGGCATGGTGCTGGTCTGGAAGAAGCTGATGCCAAGCGGGGAGAAGCTCAATCCGCTCAAGGGGCTCAAGCGGATGTTCTCGACCCACAGCCTGATGGAGCTGCTGAAATCCCTGCTCAAGGTGGTGCTGATCGGCGGCACCCTGGCCCTGATGCTCCAGCATCAGTGGCCCCTGCTGATGATGATGAACCGCATGCCGCCCCAGGCAGCCATGGAACAGGCGCTGCGCATCCTCTCTCAGGCATTTATCTTGCTAGGCAGCGTGCAGATGCTGATCGCCGTGCTGGATGTCCCCTATCAGCGCTGGTCTTTGAACAAGCAGTTGAAGATGACCAAGCAGGAGGTCAAGGACGAGCACAAGAACAGCGAGGGGCGCCCCGAGATCAAGGCCAGGATCCGCCAGGTGCAGGGCATGCTGGCCAGGGCGCGCATCGAACAGCGGGTGCCCCAGGCAGACGTGATCATAGTGAACCCGACCCATTACGCGGTCGCCATCAAGTATGATCCCGCGCGGGCCAACGCCCCCTATGTGATTGCCAAGGGCATAGACGGCATGGCGGAGCGGATCCGCGAGGTCGCCAGGCAGCACGACAAGATGGTGATGAGCCTGCCCGAGCTGACCCGGGCCATCTACTACTCCACCCGGGTGGATCAGGAAGTGCCGGCAGGCCTCTACACAGCGGTCGCCTATGTATTGAACCACGTATTGCAGTTACGGGCCTATGAGGCAGGCAAGGGCAGAAAACCCAATCCCCTTGCCCCTCTGCATGTGCCGCCCGAGTTACGTCAACCTGAGAGGTAAGTTGTGAACTGGCGTGTATTGACCCAATCCTATACAGCTATCCCCATGATGCTGCTGGCCATCCTGGCGATGATGATACTGCCTCTGCCCGGTTGGCTGCTGGACGCCCTGTTCACCTTCAACATAGTGCTGGCGGTGCTGGTGCTGCTGGTCTCTGTCTCGGCCCGTCGCCCCCTCGATTTCTCCGTGTTCCCGACCGTGCTGCTGGTGGCCACCCTGATGCGGTTGTCCCTCAACGTCGCCTCCACCCGGGTGGTGCTGCTCCATGGTCATGAGGGCAACGAGGCCGCCGGCAAGGTCATCCAGGCCTTCGGGGAAGTGGTGATCGGTGGCAACTACGTGGTGGGTCTGGTGGTGTTCGTGATCCTGATGATCATCAACTTCGTGGTGATCACCAAGGGGGGGGAGCGGATCTCCGAAGTCTCCGCCCGCTTCACCCTGGATGCCATGCCGGGCAAGCAGATGGCCATAGATGCCGATCTCAACGCCGGGACCCTGGATCAGCACCAGGCCCGTGCCAGGCGGGAAGAGATCGCCAGGGAAGCGGACTTCTACGGCGCCATGGATGGGGCCTCCAAGTTTGTCCGTGGCGATGCCATCGCCGGCCTGCTGGTGCTGATCATCAACCTGGTGGGTGGTCTCGCCATAGGTATCTTCCAGCACTCGCTGCCGGTTTCCGATGCCTTCCGCATCTATGCCCTGCTTACCATAGGTGATGGTCTGGTCGCCCAGATCCCCTCCCTGCTGATGTCCACCGCGGCGGCCATCATAGTCACTCGCGTGAGTGACGAGGGAGAGATGTCGGATCAGGTCGGCCAGCAGATCCTGGCTTCTCCCCGGGTCATCTATACGGCGGCGACCATCATGCTGATCCTGGGCCTGGTGCCCGGCATGCCCATGCTGGCCTTCCTCAGCTTTGCCGCCGTGCTGGCCTGGACCGGCTGGAGCGTCAGCCAGCGCCGGGCAAAGGACCCTGCCCTGGATGCGGCCGAAGAGTTGACGAGGCAGATGGTGCAGCCGGAGCCGCAGGGGCTGGACTGGCAGGATCTGCCGCCGGTGGATGCAGTCGCCATCGAACTGGGCTATCGGCTGGTGCCGCTGGCCGAGGCAAACAAGGGGGCCGAGCTGCTCGCCCGGGTGCGCGGCATTCGCAAGACGCTCTCCGAGCAGTATGGTTTCCTGCTGCCCGAGATCCGGGTACGGGACAACCTGCAACTGCAACCGGACCAGTATCGCATCAAGCTGTCGGGCATCGCCCTGGCCACGGGGAATGTGGATTGCCAGCGGCTGATGGCCATCAGCAGCGGGGAGACCTATGGGGCCCTGGACGGCGAGCTGACCCAGGATCCGGCCTATGGCATGAACGCGGTCTGGATCTCGCCGGACAACAAGGCCAAGGCGCTCAACCTGGGTTACTCCGTGGTGGACTCCGCCACCGTCATCGCTACCCATGCCAGCAAGCTGCTCAGGGAGCAGCTCGATGGGCTCTTCGGTCATGACGAGGTGGGCAAGCTGGGCCAGTATCTGGCCACCCAGTCGCCCCGCCTGGCGGAAGAGCTCAATCTGGCCCTGACCCAGATGCAGCAACTGCGGGTCTTCCGTCAGTTGCTCAAGGAGCAGATCAGCCTCACCGATATCCGCACCATAGCCACCACCTTGCTGGATGCGAGCGAGCTGACCAAGGATCCTGTGCTGCTGGCCTCGGACGTGCGCTGCGCCCTCAAGCGTCAGATCGTCAGGCAGGCGATCGGATCCCGCGACATACTGGCGGCCTTCACCCTGGATGATCGGCTGGAGCAGACTCTGCTGACGGCAATGAATCAGTCCCAGCAGCAGGGAAAAATCCAGCTGGACAGCTTCCCGGTCGACCCGCAATTGCTGGCACAGTTGCAGCAGAACATGCCGCTGGTGAAGGAGCAGTTGCAGCAGCAGGGGTATGCGCCTGTGCTGGTGGTCATGCCCCAGCTCAGGCCGTTGATCGCCCGTTATGCCCGATCCTTTTCAAAGGGTCTCAAAGTGCTCTCTTATAACGAGATCCCGGAAGATTTGCGGGTCGAGGTAATTGGCACCCTGGGCTGAAGTGGAATTGCCACGCCCATATGCCGGCAGGAAGAGACTATTCCGCACATCTGCTTGAATTGTCATATAAAGCCGTTATGATGTGACGGCTTTTGACGCGACACAGACTGACAGTGAAAAAATAAAATAGAAACAGTCAGATGTGTCACATGGCTTAAGGACAACCAAGCCATGCCATCCTAATACGGGTCGTCGCATGATAAAGGCAAACTGAACTGAAAAGTCAGGACGCAAAGCCTCCGGTCTAACAGCATTGATGCTAATGATAGCGGGGTTACCAAGGCCATGATTCCAGCCTTGTTTTCATACCGATATAGGGTAAGTGCTCAATAAGAAGTGCTGCCCCGTCCTGGTGCGTTTTTATTTTTTGAGCGTCAGTTCTGTTGATTGATTCATGTGCAATCACAGGTTCGGGTTAATATGTTTTCTGATTTATCTATCAAGGAAAATTCAATACCCGTCGGTATTGAATCTCATGCTCATTTATTATTAGTTTCCTCTTCGTTATCAAATGGAGACGATGTTGAGGGAATATTGTTGAAGGCAGGCTATCGCGTTTCTTGCCTGAATTCTGTCCCGCTGGCCAAGCAATTTCTCTCTCACCATTCAGCGGATCTCGTGCTGCTCGACATGGCGGTCATGACCGAGGCCGGTCCCTCAATGGTGCAGGAGCTGGCGGGTACCGACTGCGTCATCCTGGTCAATGAGCACCAGGCCTATCTGGCGGCGGAGGCCATGCGGGCCGGCGCCATCGACTACATCATCAAGCCTTTCAGCCAGCGCCAGATCCTCGATGTGGTGAGGGGAGCCCTGCGCCTGCGTCAGGCCATTCCCAACCTGATCGCCACCTCGCCCCTGAGCCTGCAGGTCTTGCAGCTTGCCAGGCGGGCTGCCAAAACCTCGGCCACCATCCTCATCGGCGGCGAGTCGGGGACGGGCAAGGAGCGGCTGGCCCGCTACATCCACGAGATGTCCAGCCGGGCGGGCAAGCCCTTCGTGGCCATCAACTGTGCTGCCATCCCCGAAGCCATGCTCGAATCCATCCTGTTCGGACACAGCAAGGGGGCCTTTACCGGCGCGACCGCCAGCCAGCAGGGCAAGTTCGAGCTGGCCCAGGGGGGCACCCTGCTGCTCGACGAGATCTCCGAACTGCCGCTCGCATTGCAGGCCAAGTTGCTGCGGGTGCTGCAGGAGAAAGAGGTCGAGCGGCTGGGCAGCCATCAGGTGATTGCGCTGGATGTGCGGATCATCGCCGCCAGCAACAGAGACCTGAGGGAGCTGGTGTTGCAGGGGGAGTTTCGCGAGGACCTCTTCTACCGGCTCGATGTGCTGCCCATGAGCTGGCCTGCCCTGCGGGAGCGGCCGGACGACATACTGCCGCTGGCGGAGTACTTCATCGAGCGCTACGCCGCCCAGCAGGGGTATCGCCTCAGCGAGAGCGCCTGCAAGCAGCTGCTCTCCTATGACTGGCCGGGCAATGTGCGCGAACTGGACAACGTGATCCAGCGGGCACTAATTATGGCTCGCGGATTGCATATTCAGGCGGTCGATTTGATGCTGCCCCATTATGCCGTCGAAGCCGACAACCTGTTACCGCAGACGCTTGCGGCCCCGGAGGGGCTCAGCGAGACCAAACGGCATGCCGAATTTCAATTCGTCCTGGAGACGTTGCGCCGTTTTCGTGGTCACCGGACTCGTACGGCCGAAGCCCTTGGGATGACGACCCGGGCACTTAGATACAAGCTGGCTGCCATGCGCGAGCAGGGCATCGATGTCGAGCAGCAGATTCAAAACTAAGGGATAACCGAGTGAAGATTGAGATCATGTCATCACAGGTGACGCTCCTGCAGCAGATGCAGGAAATGCAGCGCGTCGCCAGTCACACCCCTTCCATCGAGCCTAACGACGCCTCGGCTGTCTCGTTCAGCGACGCCATGCGTGACGTCGTCGGCCGGGTCAACGAACAGCAGAATGTCGCGTCCAGACTGATGACCGCCGTCGACGCGGGTCAGAGCGACGATCTGGTGGGGGCCATGGTGGCCAGCCAGAAGGCAGGTCTCAGTTTTTCCGCCCTGATGCAGGTGCGCAACAAACTGATGACAGGCTTCGATGACATCATGCGCATGCCGCTCTGAGGGTAGGTCATGACTGAATTGGTATCATCCTCGCCGGGGGCGTCGGGCTCCCTGATCGCCCGGGTACAGGAAGGGATGCGCAACTGGCGCACCCTGTCCCGGGACAACAAATCCATCCTGACCATAGCGCTGCTTGCCGCCATAGTGGCGGGCACCATAGTGGTGATCCTCTGGACCTCCAGCAAGAACTATGTGCCCCTCTACGGCAAGCAGGAGCTCTACGACACCGCCAACATCATGGAGATGCTGGAGAAGGAGCAGGTGCCCTTCCGGCTGGAGAAAAGCTCGGGCCAGATCCTGGTGCCTGAGAGCCAGCTCGCCCACGTGCGCATGGCGCTGGCGGCGCGCGGGGTCAGGGCGGCCATGCCGGCCGGCCTCGAGGGGCTGGACACAGTGACCGGTCTTGGCACCAGCGAGTTCATGGAAGGGGCGCGCTACCGCCATGCCCTGGAAGGGGAGCTGGCCAGAACCATCATCTCGCTGGATGCGGTGCGCAGCGCCCGGGTGCATCTGGCCATCCCCAAGCGGACCCTGTTTGTCGGCCGTGACGAAGAGAAACCCAGCGCCTCTGTGATGCTGGATCTGCAACCCGGTCAGTCCATGGAGCCGGGTCAGGTCGAGGCCATCGCCAACCTGGTGGCGGGCAGCATCTCGGGCATGAAGCCCGGTGCCGTGACCATAGTGGATCAGGCGGGCCAATTGCTGAGTGCCGAGTTTGGCGACAAGGCGGGATTCGGCAAGCAGAGCGTCCAGCAGATGGAATACGTGCGCAAGCTGGAGCAGTACATCCGCCAGCGTGCCAGCGACATGCTCCATCCCATGCTGGGCACCGGCAACTTCCGGGTCCAGATCGCCGCTGACGTCAACTTCAACGCGGTGGAAGAGACCCAGCAGCAGCTGGATCCCAACGGTGTGGTGACCAAGGAATCCAACAAGTCCGACAAGACCATAGATGCCCTGGCGCTCGGCATCCCGGGGGCCCTGTCCAACCGTCCTCCCGAGACGGCGCCCCAGACAGAAGCGGCTGCCGAGGGGAATGCGGCGACGCCGGAGCCTGCCAAGAACGACACCCGCACCGAACGGCAGGAGGTCAGCAAGCAGTACGAGAACAGCCGCACCATAGTGCATACCCGCTATCAGCAGGGACGGCTGGAGCGGATGAACGTATCCATCTTGCTCAATCAGCAGAGCGGCCCCAAGGGGGGCTGGAGCGCCGAGCAGCTGGAGCAAATCCGCCAGATGGTGGAGCGCTCCGTCGGCTTTGACGGCGTGCGCGGCGATCAGATCAGCCTGCAGGTGTTCGACTTCACCGGCGCCGTGCCGGTGACGCCACCGGAATCGAGCTGGCTGGAGACCCCTTACTGGCAAGACTCCCTGCGCTACCTGGTGGGTGGTCTGCTGGGGCTGACCCTGGTGTTCTTCGGCATTCGCCCCCTGGTGAAGCACCTGGTGCGCACCCAGCAATATCCTGATGCCGAGCCGGAACAGGAGCAGGATGAAGAGCAGGAACCGACCATAGGTCTCTCCATGCGCCGTGACGGGGATGACGAGGCTGACGGCACCGCGGTTGGCAAGAACCTGCAGCAGGGGGAATACAAGCTGGAGCCCCAGTTCTCCTCGCTGGATCTGGAGGCGCTGCCGGAGCCTGGCTCCGAGCTGGAGGTACAGCTCAAGCACCTGCAACTGCTGGTGGATAAAGACACTGCCCGGGTGGCGGAAGTGGTCAGACAATGGGTGAGTGGCAATGAACAACGGTAATCTGAACCAGAGCGCGGTCGACATCGACATCGACAACCTCGAGAAGGCCGCCATCCTGCTGCTGAGCATGGGCACAGAGGCGGCCGCCAAGGTCATGCAGAAGCTGTCGCGGGACGAGGTGCAGCGCCTCATCTCCAAGATGGCGGGCCTCTCCGGCGTGAGCTCGATAGAGGCAAAGTGGACCCTGCAGCAGTTCTTCAACCAGTATCGCGAGCAGAGCGGCATCGGCAGCGCGTCTCGTGAGTACCTGGAGCAGACCCTGGATCTGGCGCTGGGTCAGCGCCTCTCCCGCAGCCTGCTCGACAGCCTCTACGGGGATGCGATGAGCCAGGACATCCAGCGCCTGCAATGGGTGCCCGCGGATGTCTTGGCCCGCTTCTTTCGCAACGAACACCCCCAGATGCAGGCGGTGCTGCTCGCCTTCCTGCCGCCCCAGACCGCCTCGGCCGTGCTCGATGCCCTGCCGGGGTCGGTCCATGACGATCTGCTGGTGCGGGTCGCCAGCCTCAGCTCGGTCAGCGAGCATGTGCTGGCCGAGTTGAGGCTGACCCTGGATCGCTGTCTCGCCTATGTGGCCGACCAGTCCGGCGCCAAGGTGAACGGGGTGCGCCAGGTGGCCGACATCCTCAACCGCTATCAGGGCGACAAGGAGCAGATGCTCTCCCTGTTGCGGGAACACGACGGCGACATGGCCCTCGAGATCGAGAAGAACATGTTCGACTTCATGGCTCTGCGTCGCCAGAGCGACGACACCCTGCAGCGTCTGGTGCAGGAGCTGCCGGCGGAGCTGCTGGCGCTGGCCCTGAAGAATACCGACGCCGGTTTTCGCAAGGTGGTGCTGGGGGCCATGCCGAAGCGGATGGCACAGGCACTGGAAGCCCAGATCCAGGATCAGGGCAGCGTCTCCCTGCGCAAGGTGGAGCAGGCCAGGGAAGAGGTGATGCAACTGGTGCGGGAACTGGTGGAGCAGGGCGAGATCGAGTTCCAGCTGTTCGAAGAAGCCACCGTCAGCTAACAGGAGACAGGCATGAGTCAGCATGTTCGCAAACTGGCGGCCGGTGCCACCCGTCTCTACCGTTTCCCGGCACTGGGACAGAGCGGGGAAGAGGCCAGGAGCCAGCAGGAAGAGTTCGAATACGGCTATCAGCAGGGGCTGGAGCAGGGGCAGGCCGAAGGGTATCAGGCCGGCTACCAGCAGGGGCTGACCAGCGGCCTGATTGAGGGGGAGGCCAAGGGCCTGCAACAGGGACAGGTGCGTGGCCTGGCCCAGGGGCTGGCCGAGGGACGTGCCTCCTTCGATCAGGCCATGGTCCCCTTTGCCAAGCTGCAGCTGCAGTGGGAGTCCCTGACCCGGGCCCGGATGCTGGAGCAGAAGGCGTTGATCGCCCAGCTGGTCGCCCAGGTGGCCAAGCGGGTGATCCAGGCCGAGTTCACCCTCAACCCGCAACAGGTTCTCCAGCAGGTCGAACAGGCCATGGCGACCCTGCCGAGCGAGTCGGAAGATCTGGTGATCTACCTCAATGAGGGGGACAGACAGCGGCTGGCCGAGCAGGGGGTGACCCGCTGCGAGAAGTGGCCGCTGCAGGTGGATGGGGCCCTGGGGGTCGGTGACGCCCGGATCGAGACCCGGGCCGCGGTGATAGAGATCAACACGGGGGAGCGGCTCGGTCGTTGCATCGAGCAGCTCAACCAGACCCTGGAACTGCCTCGGGATGCATGAGGCATTGCAGCAGGCGCTGACCTCGGCGCTGGACAGCCTGGACGAGATCCCGGGCTTTCGTCGTTATGGCCGCCTGGTGCGCGTCACCGGGCTGACCCTGGAAGTGGTGGGCTGCCAGCTGGTGATGGGACAGCGCTGCCGGGTGGAAACGGCAACGGGTGACGCCCTGCTGGCCGAGGTGGTCGGCTTCAACCGCGACATATCCTATCTGATGCCCCTGCAACCCATGAGCGGCCTCTATGCCGGTGCCCGGGTGCTGCCCATCGACGGGGAGGAGACCATAGTGGTCGGCGAGCACTTGCTCGGCCGGGTGCTGGACGGTCTGCTGCATCCCCTGGACGGTCGTCCGCTGTCAGAGGAAGGAGAGCGGGTTCCCCTGTTCTCTTCCCCCCCCAACCCCCTGCTGCGCACCCCGGTGCGCGAACCCCTGGATGTGGGCATCCGCGCCATCAACGGCCTGCTGACGGTCGGCAAGGGCCAGCGACTGGGGCTGTTTGCCGGCTCGGGGGTGGGCAAGAGCATGCTGCTCGGCATGATGACCCGCAATACCAGCGCCCAGATAGTGGTGGTGGGGCTCATCGGCGAGCGGGGCCGTGAGGTGCGGGAGTTCATCGAACACAGCCTGGGAACAGAGGGGCTGGCCCGCGCCGTGGTGATCGCGGCTCCCGCGGATCAATCCCCCCTGATGCGCCTGCGGGCCGCCCAGCTGTGCCACCGCATCGCCGAGTATTTCCGTGAGCAGGGTCAGGACGTGCTGCTGCTGATGGACTCCCTGACCCGCTATGCCCAGGCCCAGCGGGAGATAGCCCTGGCGATCGGAGAGCCGCCCGCCACCCGTGGCTATCCGCCCTCGGTGTTCAGCATGCTGACCCAGCTGGTGGAGCGGGCGGGCAACGGCACCCGTACCGACGGCAGCCTGAGCGCCTTCTACACAGTGCTGGCGGAGGGGGATGATCAGCAGGATCCCGTGGTGGATGCCGCCAGGGCCATTCTCGATGGACACATAGTGCTGACGCGGCGGCTGGCGGAGGAGGGGCACTACCCCGCCATCGACATCGGCGCCTCGGTGAGCCGGGTCATGCCGCAGGTGGTGCCCCAGGAGTGGCAGGGGCTGGCGGTGAACCTGCGCCAGCTGTGGGGTCGCTATCAGCAGGTGCGCGAGCTGTTGCCCCTTGGCGGCTACCAGCCCGGCGCCGATCCCCAGATGGACGAAGCCGTGCAGCGCTATCCCGCCATCGCCAGCTTCCTGCAGCAGGGCATCCATGAAGAGACCCCCATCACCCAGGTGGTGAGCGGCCTCAAGCAAGTGCTTGGCAGAGCCTAAGGACGCCCCATGCTGAAATCCTACCTCGGGTTGCAACAGGATGCCTTGGATACCATGGGCAAGGAGCGGCAGCGGCTGCGCGATTTGGCCATGCGTGAAGAGTTGCGTGCCGTGAAATTGAAAGAGGTGATCGATACCCTGCAACCGGGCTCGGCCAGCTTCCACCCCCTGCTGTGGCAGAACAAGCAGCAGATGCAGGGGCAACTGCGCCACCTGCTGGATCACCAGGTGCAGCAGTCCGCCTTGGCCAGCCTGGATCTGGCGCGCCACGAGGGACAACTGCTCAAGCAGTTTGGCCGGGTCAAGGGGCTGGAGCTGTTGCTGGACAAGCGGGATCTGGCGGCGCGCCAGCGGCAGGAGTCAGGGGAGCAGCGGCAACTGGACGAGCTCGCCAGCCTGCGTCATCGCACCCTGCAGGGGGGCTGACGATTCAGTCGGGGAAGCGTTCCTGCCTGCCATAGGATGACTCCTGGCCCAGCAGGGTGTTGATCGTTTCGATCTGGCCGGCCAGCAGGCGTCCGTTGAGTTCGTTCTGTCGCCGGCACTGCTGCAACAGCCACTCGAGGCGCTGCCATTGCTCGCCGACGCGCTGTTGCAGCGGGGAGGGCAGCCTGGTGATGAGCGTCGCCATGCCCTGCTCGTCGGGTTTGAGCCCGAGCGCCAGCAGGTGCTGACAGCGTTGCTGGGCCTGTTGCTGGATGTCGGCCATCAGCCGGGTCTGCTGCCGGTTGTGCCCGGTCAACCCGTCGACATCGTGGCTGGCCAGCAGAGAGTGCTGGTTGAGCAGCAACTGCTGCAGATCGGCGTAGCGGCCGCAGTCCTGCTGGATGCCGATGATCAGCTCCTTGACCCTCAGCTTGGGGGCCATGCTCATCGGCGGTGCATGTCCAGGATGGCCTGGCTCAGGGCATCCATGTCGAGCTCGAGCCGGCCCTCGCTGATGGCCTGGCGGATCTGGTTTACCTTCTCCATGTCCACGTCGGAAGTGGATGCCAGCTGGGACCTTGCCTGATTGATGCTCTGGGCCGTGCTGCTGATCAGGGCATCCCCCTGGCCGGCCCGTGGCTGCGCCGTGGCCGCCGACTCCGGCTTGCGCTGCTGCTGGGGTTGAACATAGATAGGGTCGGTGCGTGTGATTTTCATAACGTCAATTCCTGATGGTCTATCTGTGACAGGCGACCCGTAGGCGGCCGAACTTGAATCAAACTCCTCCTTCTGGCTAAAAACGGGTTTCGACTTCCCCCTTGTCGATCACCCAGGCCTGGATCTCCTTGCCCGAGCTGAGGTTTCTGACCCTGACCCCCTCGCCAATGGCGGCATTGGTCAGCGCAGTGCCACGGGTGGTGGCGGAAAAGCCCTGCTGGCCCGCCCTGATCAATACCCCTTCCCCCGCCCGGACGGCCCAGGCCAGCTGCAAGTCAAGTTCCCCTATCAGCTGGCCCATCCTGAGATGGCGGGTACTCTTGCTGCCCACCAGGGACTCATTGCTTGGGACGAAACCCCGCTGCAACCGGCTGACGTCGAGGGACTTCTCGAGCAGATCCCCCGGCCCTATGGTCTGCCCTTTCTGGATCTCCTGCGCCGTCACCCAGACCGGCAGCATCAGGGTGACCTCCACCCGGGCCCTGAGCTGCCAGGCCGGCTCGGTGCACTCCACCAGATAGGGGCGCCGCCCCCAGGGTTGGCGATACTGCCCGCCCGCCTGGTACCGCACCGCCTGCTGGCAGGGGGGAAGATGGGCCACAGCGGGGGAGAGCCAGACCTGGTAGTCGGCCCGGGTATCCGGCCAGCCCTGTTGCTGCAGATAGTCGCGCAGGGCCAGCGTCGCATCTTCCTTGAGTCCGTCGGTCAGCCGTTGCCCCAGCGGTTCGGGCTCTGCCCGCAGGGGCAGCGCCAGGATCAGCAGGGCGAGCAGGCCACCCCGCTTCCATGTGGGAAACAACGCTTCCCCTTTTGCCAGCGCCCCCGGCCGTTGTCTATGCCCCGACCAGCGGAAATAACGGGTTTTCACGATTGGCATGAGTCTTGATAAAGGATGCACTGGTCTGACTGGTTCACAAGAAGGATGAAGCATGAGTATCTCATTTGACAGCGCGCTTGGCGTGCACCCCTATGCCCTCGATGTGCGGGCGGACAGAGCCCGTATTCTGGCAGGGAACTTGGCCAATGTGGATACCCCAGGCTATCTGGCGCGGGATGTCGACTACAAGTCGATCCTCGGTCGCGTCGCCCGGCAGGTCGCGGCGGGCGAGCAGGGAAGTGCCATCAGCCAGGGCGAGACCGACATGCAGCATCCCCTCTATCGCATTCCTTACCAGGTCTCCATGGACGGCAACACCGCCGAACTCAGCGTGGAGCAGAGCAAGTTTGCCAGCAACGCCACCGACTTTCAGACCAGCCTCACCTTCTTGAATATGAAAATCACCGGGATCGCCAAGGCGATCGAGGGCCGCTAATCATGTCGTTCAATCGCATCTATGACATCGCCGGCAGTGCCATGCGGGCGCAAACCGTCCGCCTCGACACCGTCGCCTCCAACCTCGCCAACGTCGACAGCGCAGCCGGCAGCGAAGATGCCGCGTTCCGGGCCATCAAGCCGGTCTTCTCCACCCTCTACCAACGGGTGCAGGATGCCGAGGGGCTCGGCGCCGCCCAGGTACAGATCGCCGGCATAGTGCAGTCGGACCGCCAGGTGGAGAAGCGCCTCGAGCCGACCAACCCCCTGGCCGATGGGGACGGCTTCGTTTACTACTCCAACGTCAATGCGGTGGAGGAGATGGCGGACATGATGAGTGCCTCCCGGGGATTCGAGACCTCGGTCGAGGTGATCAACCGCATCAACAGCATGCAGCAAGGGCTGCTGCGTCTTGGCCAGGGGGCATAAATGAGCCTGCCACAGGTCAGCGGTCTGGATACCGCCCGCAGTGCCAGCCAGTACTCGGCGACGCCCGATATCGCCAGCAACAACACGACTGCCGGTCAGGGCGTGCAGCTGCGCAACGAATTCCTGCAGATGATGGTGGCCCAGATCCAGAACCAGGATCCGACCAACCCGCTGGACGGGGCCCAGTACGTCACCCAACTGGCGCAGTTCAGCATGGTGGAGGGGGTGGAAGGGCTCAAGGTGTTGCAACAGAAGTCCATCAACATGATGGATACCCAGCAGGTGCTGCAGAGCACTGGTCTGGTCGGCCAGGAAGTGATGGTGCCGAGCCAGACCCTGGAGCAGCAGAAAGAGGGCGCCATCCGCGGTCAGGTGGAGCTGGCCGGTGCGGCCGATACGGTCGAGCTGAAGGTGTACGACAAGCACGGCACCCTGGTCGCGACCAAGGGCTGGGGCGAGAGCAAGGCGGGGGCGCTGGATTATGCGCTGCCGACCCTGCCCGCCGGTGAATACAGCTTCGAGGTGAAGGCCTCCCTCGCCGGGGTTGCCACCACTACCAAGAATTACGTGGCCAGCGAGGTTGAACGGGTCAACCTGCCGGGCACGGGCGAGATCATGTTGCAAGTGGCGGGCGTGGGGGATGTTCCCCTGTTCAGCGCCGTCCAGTTCGGCAAGTCGGCGTAATCAGATAGGAGCGAAACTGTGTCTTTTAGTATCGGACTGAGCGGCCTGCGCGCCGTCAACCAGGAATTGAGTGTCATCAGCAACAACGTGGCCAACGCCAGCACCGCCGGCTTCAAGTCCAGCCGTGCCGAGTTTGCCGCCATCTACGGCGGCGGCCAGGCCGGTGGCGTGGAGATGAACAACGTCTCCCAGAACTTCGATCGCAACGGCGACGTGACCCGGACCGGGCGCGGGCTGGACCTGGCGATCTCCGGCAACGGCTTCTTCGTGCTCAAGGATGGCAACGGCCAGACCTCCTACACCCGGGCTGGCATGTTCCAGCGGGATGCCAGCAACTATCTGACCACCGCCAGCGGCACCCGCCTGCAGGGCTACACCACCAACGAAGCCGGTGAGTTGCAGTCTGGCGTGGTGGGGGACATCCAGGTCAAGACCGGCAGCCTGCCCGCCAAGCCGTCCGACAGCCTGGAGTTCGTGGCCAACCTCAAGGCGGATGCCAGTGTCATCGATCAGGCCGTGCATCCCTTCGATCCCGCCAAGTCCGACAGCTTCAGCTACTCCCAGTCCAGCAAGGTCTATGACTCCCTCGGGGTCGAGCACACCGTCACCCAGTATTTCGTGAAGACGGGTGACAACAGCTGGCAGGTCAATTACGCCTTCAACGGCGCCAAGACCGGTACCCCGGTGGCCATGGAGTTCAATACTAACGGCACCCTGAAGACGCCGACAACGGCCCCTGTGCTGAACCTGGCCCCCGCCGGCGCCGAGCCCATCAGCCTCAAAGCCGATCTGGCCAAGGTCAGCCAGTATGCCTCCGACTTCAACGCCACCCGCAACCAGTCCAACGGCTATACCTCCGGGGATCTGACCGGGGTGCGGGTGGATGCGGACGGCGGTGTCTACGCCACCTTCACCAACGGCCAGAGCCTGCTCCAGGGCCAGGTGGTGATGGCAAACTTCACCAACCCCAACGGCCTGCTGCAGACCAACAACACCACCTGGCAGCAGTCGTTCAGCTCGGGCCAGCCGGTGCTGGGCGCGCCGGGCACCGGGACCCTGGGCGGTCTGACGGCAGGGGCCTATGAGGCATCCAACGTCGATCTGACGGGTGAACTGGTGAGCCTGATGACCTCCCAGCGCAACTATCAGGCCAACGCCAAGACCATCAGCTCGGCTGACAAGATGACCCAGGTTCTCTTCAACTCCTTCTAAGGCGTGATGCGTGGAAAAGCTTATCTATACCGCCATGTCGGGGGCGCAACATACCCTGATGGCCCAGCAAATCCGGGCCAACAACCTGGCCAACGTCAACACCGCCGGTTTTCGGGCCGACTTCGAGCGGGCCTCCGCCTATGCCCTGGCCGGCGACGGCTATCAGAGCCGGGTGATGGCCCGGGAGGAGCAGGCGGGGACTGACTTTCGGGCGGGTGCCCTGATGCAGACCGGCCGCAAGCTGGATGTGGCGGTACGAGGTGAAGGCTTCATCACTGTGCAGACCGCCGATGGCAAGGAGGCCTACACCCGTGCCGGCAACCTGGAGGTGGATGGTGAGGGGCTCTTGACCCTCAACGGCCGCCCCGTGCTCGGGGACGGCGGCGAGATGGTGCTGCCTGCCTATCGGGACCTGAGCTTTGGCAAGGATGGCTCCCTCAGCATCACTCCGCCCGGCGGTGGCGCCCGGCTGGACGTGGGTCGCCTCAAGCTGGTCAATCCGGATCCGACCGATCTGGTCAAGGGGCCGGATGGCCTGTTCCGTCAGCGTCAGGGCGGGGATGCGGAGATCAGCGAGCAGGTGGTGCTGGCCTCGGGCTTCCTCGAGGGGGCGAACGTGAACGCGGTGGATGAGCTTATCAGCAGCATGTCCCTGACCCGCAACTTCGAGTTGCAGGTCAAGTTGATGAAGACGGCGGACGATCAGGCCAGGCAGGGCGCCCGGCTGATCTCGGGCCAGGGCTGACGGCATTGAAGACGGTGGCCCCGGCCGACCGTGAACAAGAGTTGATGGGGCGCGTCAGCGCTCCCGAATGAATCGGTGGAGAGACGAAGATGCATGCAGCGCTTTGGGTGAGTAAAACGGGTCTGTCGGCACAAGATGCCAAGATGGCCAGCATTTCCAACAACCTGGCCAACGTCAACACGGTCGGTTTCAAGCGCGATCGGGTGGCGTTCGAAGATCTCTTCTATCAGGTGCAGCGCCAGCCAGGGGCCCAGCAGGATCAGCAGAACCTGTCCCCCATCGGCATCCAGATGGGTAACGGTGTGCGGGTGGTCGGCACTCAGAAGGTGTTTACCCCGGGTCAGTTCCAGAACACCAATCAGGAGCTGGACATGGCGGTGGTCGGTGCCGGCTTCTTCGGGGTCGAGCGCCCGGATGGCGAGACGGCCTATACCCGCAATGGTCAGTGGCACCGCAACGCGGAAGGCTTGCTGGTCAACTCAGACGGCCTGCCCATGCTGCCGCAGATCCAGATCCCGGACAACGCCACCAAGATCGCCATCGGCACCGACGGCACTGTGAGTGCCACCCTGCCGGGCCAGCAGGAGAACGTCGAGCTGGGACGCATCACCCTGACCAACTTTTCCAACCCGGCCGGTCTGGAAGCCCTGGGGGGCAACCTCTATCGGGCGACCGGCGCCTCCGGTGAAGCCATCGAAGGGGTGCCGGGGGAAGAGGCCATGGGGGCCATCAAGCAGTTCACCCTGGAGAGCTCCAACGTCAACGTGGTGGAGGAGATGGTGGACATGATCACCACCCAGCGCGCCTACGAGATGAATGCCAAGGTGGTCTCCTCCGCGGATCAGATGCTCAAGTTCGTGACCCAGGCGTTGTGATGATGAGGGCGATGTGGCGTTGTGTCGTGTTCAGCCTGTTGCTGGGGGGCTGCTCCACCTATGAACTGCAGGCTCCCGAGCCCGGTGACGAGAAGTGGGCGCCCTCCCGCTCCCAGATGACGAAGTCAGGGGTGGGGGAGGATGGCAGCCTCTACCGTGGCGACTACATGATGACCCTGTTTCAGGATCGCCGGGCCTATCGCATCGGCGACATCCTGACCGTGATGCTGGAAGAGCGGACCCAGTCCAGCAAGAAAGCCAACACCAGCATGAACAAGAACAGCAGCCTCAATGTGCCGGCCCCCTCCATCGGCGGCGTGTCGCGGCCCGACTGGGGCGCCTCCGTCACGGCGGATCGGGACTTCGATGGCGGTGCCACCTCCAGCCAGCAGAACACCCTGGCGGGGGCCATCACGGTCACCGTGGCCGAGGTGATGCCCAACGGGGTGCTGGGGATCCGGGGGGAGAAGTGGATCCGCCTCAACCAGGGGGATGAGTACATCCGTCTGGGGGGCATGGTGCGGGTCGAGGACATCGATCAGAGCAACCGCATCTCTTCCCAGCGCATCGCCGACGCCCGCATCACCTACGCGGGTCGCGGTGCCCTCGCCGACAGCAACCAGATGGGCTGGCTGTCGCGCTTCTTCAGCTCCGCCTTCGCCCCCTTGTGAGGATTTCGATGAACAGATGGTATATCGCCTTGCTCTGCCTCTCCCTGTCTGGGGTGGCAGGGGCGGCCGCACCCGCCAAACGGGCCCTACTGGACATCGCCGACGTGCAGGGGATGAGAACCAACCAGCTGGTGGGTTATGGCCTGGTGGTCGGCCTCTCCGGCACCGGGGATCGCAGCCAGGTCAAGTTTACCGGCCAGTCCATGACCAACATGCTCAAGCAGTTCGGTGTGCAGCTGCCCGATGACATCGACCCCAAGCTCAAGAACGTGGCCGCTGTCTCGGTGCAGGCGACCCTGCCTGCCCTGGCGGGCAAGGGGCAGCTGGTGGACGTGACGGTCACCTCCATCGGCGATGCCAAGAGCCTGCGAGGCGGCTCCCTGCTGCTGACGCCCATGCGCGGCATCGACGGCGAGGTCTATGCGGTTGCCCAGGGTAACCTGGTGGTGGCCGGGGTCAAGGCGGAGGGCCAGTCCGGCTCGTCCGTCACCATCAATGTGCCGACGGCGGGCATCATCCCCAATGGCGCCATCATAGAGCGGGAGGCGGCCAGCAACTTCTCGGACAAGCCCGAGGTCACCCTCAACCTGCATCAGCCGAATTTCAAGACGGCTCGCAACGTGGAGCGGGAGATCAACCGTCAGCTCGGCCCCGTGGCCAAGGCGGTCAGCGCCGGACGCATCCAGATTGCGGCGCCCCGCGACGAGAGCCAGCGCATCTCCTTCATGGCCCTGCTGCAGGATATCCAGGTGGACATGGGCAAGGAGCGACCCAGGGTGGTCTTCAACAGCCGCACCGGCACAGTGGTGATGGGGCAGGGGGTCAAGGTGCGCAAGGCCGCGGTTAGCCACGGCAGCCTGACGGTGACCATAGGGGAGAGCCAGACGGTCAGTCAGCCCAATGCCTTCTCCAACGGCCGGACCACCACCACGCCCAACTCTCAGGTTCAGGTTGACCGGGAGCGCAACAACATGTTTGTCTGGCCCGATGGCACCTCCCTGGAGGTGATCGTCAAGGCAGTGAATTCCCTGGGGGCGACCCCGGACGATGTCATGGCCATCCTGCAAGCCCTCGACGAGGCGGGAGCCCTCGAAGGCGAGCTGGTGGTCATCTAAGGATCTCTATGACCAGAATTACCTCTGAGCCTGGCTTCTATCAGGATCTCAATGAACTGCAGCAGATAAAGAGCAACCCGGATCAGCGCGCGGCCCTGGAGGCGGCGGCCGGTCAGTTCGAGGTGAGCTTCCTGCAGACGGTGCTCAAGCACATGCGCTCGGCCTCCGACGCCATGCAGGATGAGGACGACAAGCTCATCAAGGGAGAGGCGCTCTACCGCGACATGTACGACAGCCAGTTGGCGATGAGCCTGGTCAAGCGTGGCGGCATGGGGCTCACGGAGCAGATGGTCAATCAACTGGCCCCCACATTAAAGAATGCCGAGCCTGTGGTCGCTTCAGAACCCCAGACCCTGGCTGCCTTCAGTCAGCCTCTGAATTCGGCAAAAATGAGGAAAGTTGACTGATGTCGCTGCTCAATATCGGTTTTAGCGGACTCAACGCGGCGCAGATCGCGTTAAACGTCACCGCCCAGAATATCGCCAACGTCAACACAGTGGGTTACAGCCGCCAGGAAGCCATGATGGGCAGCCTGTCCGGTTTCGGTCGGCTGGATAACGGCATGGGGGTCGAGGTGACCGGGGTCCGCAGGATCACCGATGACTATCTGGTGTCCCAGCACTGGCGCAGCCGCTCCTCCACCGGCTCCTCCTATGCGTTTCATCAGTACATCAACACCACAGAGCAGCTGCTTGGCAGCGAATCGATGAACATCACCAAGGGGCTGGACAGCTTCTTCGCCTCCCTCAGCGCCGCCCTCGACAGCCCGGAGACGCCGGCGCAGCGCAGCCAGATCGTCAGCTCTGCCGGGGCGCTGGCCAACCGCTTCGGCCAGTTGAACGAGAGCCTGCTGACCCAGGAGAAGCAGATCGACGATCAGCTCGGCAGCACCATCACCCAGGTGAACAGCTATCTGAAACAGGTGGCCGAGCTCAACACCCAGATTGGCGAGCAGGCCTCCAAGGGGGTCAACACCTCGGCCCTGGAAGACAGCCGCGAGCAGATAGTGCGTGAGCTCTCGACCTTCATGGAGGTGCGGGTCAACCGCCAGAGCGACGGCTCCTTCTCCCTGAGCCTGCCCCAGGGCCAGCCCCTGGTGCTGGCGGGCAGCAGCAGTACCCTCTCCCTCACCGGCGATACCCTGAGCCTGAGCTTCGGGCCGCAATCCTTCGAGGTGCCCAAGCTGCAGGGCGGTACCCTGGCCGGGGTGCTGGAGTATCGCACCACAGTGCTGCGCCCCCTGCGCGACGAACTGAACCAGATAGCGAAGAAGCTGGCGGACGACTTCAACGCCAAGCAGGCGGGGGGCATCGACTTGAACGGTGACCCGGGCAAACCCCTGTTCAGCTACGACCCCCTCAACCCTTCCGGCACCCTCAAGGTGGCCGACGGCTTTACCGGCGATCACCTGGCCTTCGCCAAGGCGGGCGGCGGCAACGGCGACAACCGCAACTTGCAGGAGCTGCTGACCATCAAGGACAGCCAGTATGAGGCCTACAGTGCCCTGCTCGGCAAGATGGCGGTGCAGAGTGGCCAGGCCAAGGCGACCATGGAGGCCGATGCCAACATGGAGAAGCAGCTGGCGACCAAGCTCAGTAGTGTCAGCGGGGTCAACACCGACGAGGAGGGGGTCAAGATCATGGCCTATACCAAGGCCTATCAGGCCAATGCCAAGGTGATCAGCACCTCGGATCAACTCTTCAATTCCATCCTGAACATGTTCTGATGAGGCCGGCATGAGTATCAGCACCAATCAAAACCAACTCTTCCATTCCATCTTCAACATGTTCTGACGGAGTCCGCATGCGCATCAGCACCAACCAGATCCAGCTCAGCATGCTCGACAACCTGCAGCAGGGCTTCGGCGAGTATGCCCGCCTCGATCGCCAGATCTCCTCCAACAAGCGGATCCTGCAGCCCTCGGACGATCCCGTGGGCAGCGTGCAACTGCTCGGGCTGAAGAAGGAGCAGGCGGCGATGGCGCAGTACCAGAAGAACATCGCCAACGCCAAGAGCCAGCTCTCCCAGGGGGAGATCCAGCTCGAGACCATGACCAACATGCTGAGCCGTCTGCGGGATCTGACCCAGACTGCCGCCACCGGCTCCCTCTCCGAGGACGATCGCCGTGCCGTCTCCAGCGAGCTGGCGATCATCAAGGACGGCTTGCTGGATCTGGCCAATGCCCGCAACGAGAGTGGCTCCAGCCTGTTCAGCGGCAGCCAGGTGGACAAGGCCCCCATCGTCAAGGGACCGGGCGGCGACTATCTCTATCAGGGGGATGCCCTGGTGCGCGAGGTCGGCATCGCCAGAGGGGTCACGGTGGAGCTCAATCACACCGCGGACAAGCTGTTCATCCAGAACGGGGACTTCTTCAAGCAGCTCGACGACATGGTGGCGGCCTTCGACAGCGGTGCCGCGGATGCGACCGATCAGGCCAGAGCCATGCTGGATCGCAGTCTGACCCTGCAAGATGACATCAGCCAGATGGTCAGCACCATAGGGGCACGGATCAATCTGCTGGATCAGGTGGACGAAGGGCACGCCGAGAAGAGCACCTATAGCAAGGAAGTGAGCAATCAGATAGAGTCCCTCGATTACGCAGGGGCCGTGACCCAGCAGGCTCATGTGCTGATGGCGTTGCAGGTGCAGCAGCAGGCCTTCGCCAAGGTGAACGGGCTGAGCCTGTTCAACTACATGCCCTAAGTCTGTCTAAGGAGCCAGGATGCAGATTCAACAAACCCGCCCGGGCGGCGTGGCCGAGACGCCGGCCCAGCCCAGGCTGCATGGACGTTCGACTGCCCAGGCCAGCTCCCAGCAGACTCCCCGCAACGAGCGCCAGCCCAATGTCATCCGGCTGGATCGCTGGGCCCTTATCGGCACGGCGCAGCAGCGCATCGCCCATGCCCAGGGGGGCGAACAGGCCCTGAGCCAGGTGTGGGGCGAGCTGAAGCGCCTCGAACAACAGCTGGGCCAGCATAAGGCGGCGAGCGGGGATCTGGTCTCCCGCCTCAAGCTGTTGGAAGAGAAGCTGACCCAGCCGAAGGCCCCTCTGACCGCCGAACTCAAGCCACGCCTGCTGGCGTCGACGACGGATAGTCGGGTGCACTACAGCGCGGATCGCCTGGATCTGCTGAGCCCCAAGTCGAGTGCCGAGCGACTGGTCTTCTCCTTCCCCCAGACCAGCAGCGCCGTCGAGGTGCTGCTGCCCGCCGATGCCAGCGAGTCGGAGGCGGCCTCCCGTCTGGACAGGGCGCTGCGCAAGGAGCACATCCAGGCTCGTTTGAACGAGCTGGGCAAGCTGGAGCTGAGCGTGCCGGATCAGCACAGGCGCAAGCTGGACGAACCCGTGCTGCTGAGCGGGGAAGGCATCCGCATTCCTGCAGGCAACCCGGTTCCGGTGCAGTTCAAGCAAAGGGCCGGGCAGTTGACCCAGCTCGGCGAGGGGCTCGACAAGGGGGAGCTCAAGCAGGAGCAGCAGCGCCTCAAGCGACTGCTCGGCGAGATCGAGCAGTCGGTACGCGAGTTGAAGCAGTTCCGCCAGAAGATGGTCAAGCAGCTCGATCGGGTGAAGTCGCGCAGCCAGAGCATGCCGCAGGAGGAGCTGGCACAGTTGCAAGGCAAGCTCAGCCTGCAACTCAAGGAGGGGGGCTTCATGGGCACAATGTCAGGTCTCTTGGCCCAGGCCAATGTGTCGCGCCAGAACGTGGTGGCACTGCTGACCTAGGGCCGAGATGCCCGTCCCGCAAAAGAAACCGCCATGGGATTCCCCTGGCGGTTTCTTGTTTTCAGGGTTTCAGCAGGGCGTAGAGGCTGAGATCCGAGGCAAAGCCAGACTCGCTCAGTCCCTGTTCTATGGTCTTGAGAAAATTCGCGTTGTGCTGACGTATGGTGTGATAGCTGTAGAAGAGGTTGACCACGTCCTGCTCTTCCAGATCCTTGTCCATGGCCAGCAGACACAGATAGTTGCGTAGCAGGAAGTAATCTATCACCAGCAGCTGATAGGCCTGGAAGCGGTCGCTCTGCAGCAGCGGGAAGTTGTGGTGATAGACGTAGTAGAGCAGGTAGTTGTTCATGATCTGGGGACGCTCGGCCAGGAAGGGGGCAACCTTGTCGTGCCAGGTCTGCTGCAGGCGCGCGAGCTTGTCCTCATCATAGACCCCCTCCAGCACCAGATTGATCTTGTCGAGGCAGCGCTGCATCGTCTGCCGTCCCCGGCGCCCCTGTGAATACGCCAGCAACTGGCCGGTGATGGTCCTCAGTCCCCACCACTGCAACTGCGGCAGGGCGGGCAACTGTTCGAACATGGTATTGAGCTCCCCCCGCTCGGCCAGCGCCGCCACCTGATCGAGGAAGGCCTCGTGGGACAGGGCCGAGGGATCCCGGTGGATCAGCATGCCGATCAGCCACAGCCGTATTTCGACGGGGACATCGGTGGCCGCCAGCACATGGATGCTCAGGCTGTGCAGGGTCGCCATGGCGGTGGAGGGGGGCGTGGCAAAGGGCAGGGGCTGGGCGAGTTCGGTCACCTCTGTCTGCATCGCCAGGGGATCCAGCAGCAGCTGCCGGCACACCTCGGGGCAGGAGAGCATCAGGGACTTCTTGAGCTGGTTGCCGATGCGGGTCTGGGCTCTGGGGTAGGTCTTGCAGGTGTGGCTCAGCGCCTCCGGCCCCGCCTTGCTGTGGATCTGGCACAGACGATTCTCATCGAGGAAGGGGCAGGCGCCCTGCTCATCGAGCTTGATCTCCCCCCAGCGTTCGTTGCTCTCCTTCACCTTGCGAATGTGCAGTTTGCTCAGGGACTTGACCGCGGGATCCGGGTGCCGCTCGTAGTTGCGGAAGGTCTGCTTGTCGATGGTGATGGTCCAGCTATGACAGCAGTTGTCTTCACAGCGATCGCCGATGCACTGGAAATGTTGAACGAAACGAGGAGTGTAGAGCGAGGTTGCCATGTCGCGGTCCGGTAATGAGAGAGGACATTTTAAAAGCAATAAGCATGCCGGATGAGGCAGCGTCAGGACTGTGGTGTCTGAGGTGTCTGACAAAAAATATGCGGGGGCAGGACTACATTTTCCCGAGAAAGGGGTCGCCTATCTCTGATGTCAACCTAACAGGCTGCAACGCAGCGACTACTCGAGGAATACATCATGGGCTTGTCCATTCATACCAACTTCGCCTCCCTGACCACCCAGAACCAGTTGAACTCCACCAACAAGATGCTGGGCACCGCCATGCAGCGTCTGGGCACTGGCCTTCGCATCAACTCCGCCGCCGATGACGCCGCCGGTCTGCAGATGGCGACCCGCCTGCAAGCCCAGTCCAACGGCCAGAAGGTCGGCATGCGCAACGCCCAGGATGCCGTCTCCATGATGCAGACCGGCGAAGGTGCCCTGGACGAGATGACCAATATCGTCCAGCGCATGAAGGATCTGGCCACTCAGGGCGCCAACGGCACCACTAGCACCGAAGACTACACCGCCCTGAACGCCGAGTTCGGCGAACTGGCGAAAGAGCTGACCAACATCACCGACAACACCACCTTCGGCGGCCAGTCCCTGCTGAAGAAGGGTGCCGGCAACTTCGAGAAGGGCGCGGTCAAGTTCCAGATCGGTGGCACCGCTGCCGAGACCCTGAGCGTGGACATCTCCACCGACCTGAAGAAGGTGACCGGTTCTACCGCGAACTCCGGTCTGGATGGCGCCGCCCTGAAGGCCGGTATCGGTGATCAGACCAAGGCCTCTGCCGCCATCACCGAGATGGAAACCTTCCTGAAAGACATCGGCAGCGCCCGTTCTTCCTTCGGTGCCAACATCAACCGTCTGGAGCACACCGTTAACAACCTCTCCAACATGAAAGAGAACACCGACATGGCAAACGGCCGCATCATGGATGCCGACTTCGCCCAGGAGAGCACCAACATGACCAAGAACCAGATGCTGATGCAGGCTGGCATGTCCGTGCTGTCCAACTCCAACCAGATGACCGGCATGGTGACTTCCCTGCTGCGTTGATATCTGTGGCACCCATCCGCTGGATGGGTGCCTGTTTTCCCTTCCTGAACGTTTCTTCCTCTGCCTTCCTCGCCTTTTTCACCCTCATTTTCATTTGCCATTCAAGTCCTGAGCCTCCCCTGTCGCTTCTCCTTGTCGTAGAGTTCCCCGCTGCATTGCAGCCTTTTTGAGGAGTAGAACCATGGGTTTGTCCATTCACACTAATTTCGCCTCTCTGACCACCCAGAACCAGCTGAATTCCACCAACAAGATGCTGGGCACCGCCATGCAGCGCCTGGGTACCGGTCTGCGCATCAACTCTGCCGCCGATGATGCCGCCGGCCTGCAGATGGCTACCCGTCTGCAAGCCCAGTCCAACGGTCAGAAGGTTGGCATGCGCAACGCACAGGACGCCGTCTCCATGATGCAGACCGCCGAAGGGGCCATGGACGAGATGACCAACATCGTCCAGCGCATGAAGGATCTGGCCACCCAGGGTGCCAACGGTACCGCGAGTGCGGAAGATCGTCTGGCCATGGGGACCGAGATGAAGGAGCTGACCGCCGAGCTGAAGAACATCAGCGACAACACCAAGTTTGGTGGTGAGGCCCTGATCGGCGCAGGTGGCAAGTTCGAAGCTGGCACGGTGACCTTCCAGATCGGTGGCACCGCCGCCGAGAAGCTGGATGTGAAGGCCGACACCAACGTCAAGGCTGTCAACACCGCCATCACCACGGCGACCACGGATCTGGCCGCCGCCGATGTGGCAGCGACTGCCCTGGCGTCCACTGACTTCAATGCGCAGATCACCAAGATGGAAGACGCCCTGGATCTGATCGGTACCGCCCGTTCCCAGTTCGGTGCCAACATCAACCGTCTGGAGCACACCGTCAACAACCTCTCCAACATGAAAGAGAACACCGACATGGCGAACGGCCGCATCATGGATGCCGACTTCGCCCAGGAGAGCACCAACATGACCAAGAACCAGATGCTGATGCAGGCTGGCATGTCAGTGCTGTCCAACTCCAACCAGATGACCGGCATGGTAACTTCCCTGCTGCGTTGATGGGTTGCATGGCCGCTTCGAAAGGGGCGGCCCTTGTCTGACAATCGCTTGTCGGTTGGAAAGGACCGAGCCGGTGTTTTCCAACAGGCATGCCACTGAATAAGGGGATAAAGATGCAAATAGATCCGGCCAGCACGGCGATGCAACTGGTGGCCATCGAGCGCCAGAACATGGACAAGCTGCTGAAGAAGCAGCTGGACAGCGTCAAGGGGCAGCAGAGTGCCATCAGCAGCCTCACCACCAAGCTGTCGAGCTTCCAGACCCTGCTCAAGGACCTGAACAAGGCGACCAGCCTGCAGGCGCAGAAGGCCACCATGTCCCAGGAGGGGATCATGACGGTGACGAGCAATGGCAAGGCCAGCTCGGGCCAGTACAACTTCTTCGTGGAGCAGCTTGCTCAGTCCCATCAGGTCGGCCTGCAACTCGATAGCGACACTGCACCGCTGCCCGCCGACGGCGTCTTCTCCCTGACCGTCAAGGGCAAGACCATGAACATCGATCTGGCGACCCTGCCGGCCGGTGCCACCGCCAAGGATCTGGTCTCCCAGATCAACAACGCCAAGGACAACCCGGGCGTGAAGGCGACCCTGGTGCGCACCGACGGCAAGGTCAGCATGGTGCTGACCAGCAAGGATAGCGGGGTGGAGAACGCCATCACTCTGGGTTACAGCGGCAATGCGGCCAATGCCCTCGGGGTAGCCGTCACCGGCAAGACCGACATCACCCAGGCGCAGGACGCCAAGCTGCGGATGGGGGGCGACAACCCGCTCACCATCACCTCCGCCAGCAACAAGATAGAGAACGTGGTGGACGGTCTGACCTTCCAGCTGACCAAGGCGCAGAAGGTCGATGACGCGCCGCTGCTGGTGACGGTGGATCAGGACAAGGAGGCGGTGACCGGCTCCCTCAAGAAATTCGTCGACAGCTACAACGAGCTGGTGGATGAGCTGGCCAAGATGACCTCCAGCGATCCCAAGGCGCCGGGGGCCCTCTCCTCCGACAGCGGGGTGCGCAGTCTCAAGAGCATGCTGGCCCGCAGCGTGCGGGATCTGCCCGGCGATCTGACCCTGGGCAGTCTCGGGATCAAGACCGACAAGGCAGGCAAGCTCTCCTTCAACGAGACCGACTTCAACAAGGCGCTGGAGAAGGATCCCGAGCTGCTCGGCAAGGCCTTGATGGGGGATGACGGCCTGCTCAAGCGGATGAGCAACGCACTCGATCCCTACACCAAGCGGGACGGTGCGCTCAAGGGGCGCAAGACGGGTCTGGAGGCGAACGAGAAGCGGGTCAACGAGCGCATGGAGGCGCTGGATCGTCGTATGGATTCCGCGTATAAGCGCTACCTCAATCAGTTCACCACCATGAACCAGATGCTGCAAACCATGGGCGCGTTGTGAGTCGGTGATCCCGTATTTCCTGAATAAGTGAGTCTTTATGTTTGAACCCCAAGAAGGCTATGACGCCTATCAGTTCGCCGCCACCCAGGCCAAGGCGGCGAGCGCCGATCCGCACCAGCTGGTGCTGATGCTGATGGATGGGCTGCTCGACGAGATCGCCAGGGCCGAGGGCCATATCCTGGTCAGGCAGTATGAGCGCAAGGGTCAGTCCATCAACAAGTGCCTGCAGATCCTGGGAGGGCTCGACAGTGCCCTCGACATGGACAAGGGGGGGGAGCTGGCGGCCAACCTGCACCGCCTCTACGACTATTGCGGGCAGCGGTTGTTCGAGATCAGCGTGGGCAACGACGTCGCCGGCTTTGCCGAGGTGCGTCGCATCCTGCTGGAGCTGAAAGAGGGTTGGGAAGCCATGGCCCGCCATCCTCGCTGATGCGGAAGTCCCCCTTCCTCATCCGCCAAGGGCTGCGACTAACGCATTGAAATACCACAACTACATATCTGGCCTGCTCCTTGCTTACTGGCAAGGTCGTCTTATTTTGGGGCCATCATCATGTCCATGACCGGGGCCGTGCCGCCCAGCACGGAACGCGAGACTCGCCAGCGCCAGCTACTGGGGCTGGGACGTCTGATATTACAGCAGGCCCGTGCCGGGCAGTGGGACGCGGTGCGTCTGGCGGATCATCGCCTGGCCCGGCTCGTCGACCAGCTGCGCCAGCAACCGGCATTGTGGCAATCCCTGGTACCGGCCCGGGATCAGGTGCGTCACTGGCATCAGGAAGCCTTGGCGCTTTGCCAGCAGGAGACCGCCCAGCGCAAGCAGGAGTGGGATGCCCTCGCCCTCAGACGGGAAGGGCTGCAAGCCTATGACGAGGCGCAGGCATGGGCATGATCCCCTTCGTCGGTTCAGACCCGGCCCCCAATCTCGATACCCCTGGCTTCACGCGCCTCGCTCGTCAACCCGAGGGGCAGGGAGGGCAGTATCAGCCTCTGGAGTTCCAACAGGAAGCCCCTGCCATCTTGCCGCTCGATGAAGCATCCGCCCCGGAATCCGAGGTCGAGGAAGCGGACTTGCCCGAGCAGGATCCGACTGAGCAACTGCACGCCTTTACCCATATGCAGCCTGTGTTTGTCCGACCTGACGAGGGAGGCCGTCTGCCGCCACTGCGTCAGACTCCGGACATCTCCTCCCTGGCGCCGGATGCCGGGGGCGTTCAGGATGACGCACCCGCCGTCTCGCCCGCCCTGCGTGCCCTGGTGCGCCACGAGCGGCTGGAAACGGATCGCAGCCTGCCGATGGATCTGGTGTCGGGGCGCCGGGAGATGAGCGCCTCGCTCACCGGGGAGTTTGCCCGTCAGCTGGTGCAACCGGCCGTTCAGGCCGAGTCGTCGCTGCTGCACGGCAGATCGATGGCGGGCTTGCCTCCCCTGCCTGGTGCGGATGGCTCGTCAGAGCGGGAATCCCTTGTCTCGGATCTCAGAGGCATGTCCGCTCTGGCGCCCTCACCACTGACCAGGACGGCCGACTATCAATGGGCCCCGGCCCGCCTGAGCGACAACCAGACCCAGTGGGGGCAGCAACTGGTGGATGTCTTGAAGGACAAGCTCGAGCTGCAGGTGAATCAGGGCATCAAGCAGGCGCACATTCGCCTCGATCCTCCCGAGCTGGGGCGTCTCGAATTGACGGTCAGGGTCGAGGGGGATCGGCTCAGTGTGCAGCTCAACGTGACCAACCCTGCGGTGCGCGAGGCCATGATCCAGTCGATGGAGCGGCTGCGGATGAGCCTGGCCCCTCACCATGCCGGCGGCGTCGAAGTGAACGTCGGTCAGGGGGGAGAGCAGGAGCGGGGCGAGCGCTGGCAGCAGGAGAAGATCCTGGCGGGTCGGCGACAGTGGCAGGAAGAACAGGATGCATCGGGCGGTGCTGGCCAGGATTGGCTCAATGCCCTGGTGTGACATTTTTACAATCTGGCAATAGCGAGAGTGATTTCAAATTATGCGGCGTGTCATGAAGTGGATGATGTTGATGGTGATGGCACTGTGTCTGCTGGCGGCGCTGGCCTATGGCGCCTATCTCAAGCGAGACACGGTTGCCGTCTGGCTGGGGCTGGCGGAGGCCAAGCCCGAGCTGAGCAAGACGCCGCTGTTCAAGCCGATGGAGCGTTTCGTCATCAGCCTGGAGGGGGACACCGAACCTCATTATCTGGTGCTGGAGCTGGCGCTGGTGACCCACAATCCCCAGCAGCTGGAGACGCTCAACGAGCTGACCCCCCTGATCCGCAATGCCATGGTGCAATATTTCAGCCATCGCTCCCACGATGCGGTGAAGCTGGAGCTGCAAAACATCTCCGCCCTGCAGACCTCTCTGCTCGGCAAGCTGGTAGCGACACTGCAAGGGTATGGCTACAAGCCTTATCTGGATGAAGTGCTGGTCACCAAGGTACTGGTGCAGTAACGGACATGATGGACGCTGGCTGGGACACTCCCTGCGAACTGACCCCCTCGCCCCCCCGTACCGGCGAGCAGGCGATCCTGACCCGCTATCTGCCGCTGGTGAAGCGGGCGGCCACTCACCTGCGCAGCCAGGTCAGTGCCTGTTTCGATCAGGAGGACATGGAGCAGGTCGGCATGATGGGCTTGCTCGAGGCCTGGCGCCGTTATGGCAGCGAGCCGGATGCCCAGTTCGAGAGTTATGCGTTCAAGCGGGTCCGTGGCGCCATGCTGGACGAGCTGCGCCGCCTCGACTGGCGCCCCCGTCAGCTGCGCCAGCAGGTGCACGGGCACAACCAGGTGCAGCGGGAGCTGTTCAACCGGCTGGGTCGCAACCCGACCGAGCAGGAGCTGGCGCAGGCGCTGGGCTGCTCAGTGGAGGAGGTGCGTCAGCTGGCCTATGCCAGCCAGGCCGAAGCCTTGCAGAGTCTGGAAGAGTGGCTGGAGAACGGCGGCAGGGCGCCGGCCTCGGAGTCCGACGATGTGGACCTTGCCATGACCCTCGGCAAGGTGCTCGGTTCCCTGGACAAGCGGGAGCAACTGCTGCTCTCCCTCTATTACCAGCAGGAGCTGAACATGAAGGAGATAGCGCTGGTACTCGGTCTGACCGAATCGCGGGTGTGCCAGCTGCACAAGCAGTGCGTCCTTCAGCTCAAGCAACGTTTGGTCGACTCCATATATTAATGCCTCTCCCTGTGGGGGAGTCTTCTTGAATTCTGCGGGAGCATACATGCAAAAACAGATCGGTCTTGGTGTCATTTTCATTTGTGTGCTTGGCGGCTTCATGATGGCCGGGGGGCGGCCCATCGCCCTGTGGCAACCCGCCGAGCTCATCATCATCATAGGGGCCGCCGCCGGCTCCATGTTCCTTGGCAACTCCAAGGAGGTGATGCATGAGATGTGGCGTCAGGTGAAGCTTTGCTTCAAGTCCAACAAGGATGAGAAGGAGATCTACCGCGAGCTGCTGACCCTGATGCATCAACTGCTGGAGGAGACCCGCAACAAGGGGATGAAGGCGCTGGACGAGCACGTCGAGAATCCGCAGCAGAGCTCCGTCTTCCTGATGTATCCCCAGGTGTCGGAAGATCCGCAGTTGCTCGGCTTCATCATCGACAACCTGCGCCTGCTCGGCATGGGCAAGATCACCCCCCATGAGCTCGACACCATACTGGAGCAGGAGATCATGGCCATCGAAGAGGACATGCTCAAGCCGTCCCATGCCCTGCACAAGACGGGGGAGGCCTGCCCCGGTTTCGGGATCCTCGCGGCCGTGATGGGGATCATCATCACCATGCAGCAGCTCGACGGTCCTCTCAGCAACATCGGGGTGCACGTGGCCGCGGCCCTGGTGGGCACCTTCATCGGCATCTTCCTCTGCTACTGCCTGCTGGAGCCCATCAGCAATGCCATGGAGGAGATGGTCAAGCGCCGCATCGGCATGCTGATGTGCATCAAGTCGATCCTGATCGCCCAGCTGCGCGGCAAGACGCCGCTGCTCTCCGTCGATTCCGGCCGCAAGATGCTGGAGCCCGACGTGAAACCCAGCTTCCTTGAACTGGAAGACTGGGTGACCAACAGGGCCATGTAATGCGCAATCACGAGCAGATCATCATCAAGCGCCAGCAGCGGCGCAGCAGTGGCCCAAAGGGGGGCGGGGCATGGAAGGTCGCCTTTGCCGATTTCACCCTGGCGATGATGGCTTTCTTCATGGTGCTCTGGATCCTGGCCGTCTCCAGCCAGGAGGAGCGCGAGGTGGTTGCCAGCCGCCTGCGTGACTACAGCATCATGGACAGCGAGGCAAACCCCTTCGATATCCGCAACAGCCCCTATCCGGTGGATCTCGGCGGCAATCCCTCGGTGCTGGAAGAGTTGAGTCCGCAGTTTGTGGAAGAGGGGCAGCGGATGCCCAGACACATGGAGCGCAATCGCAGCATCTTCACCGACGGCGCACAGGGGGGTTACGAGAACCTGCTGGTGGGCAAGATCGAGGGGGAGATGCAGATGAAGCAGCTGGCCGGTTTCATCGGATCCATGGCGGATCAGATGCAGGCCAGAAACAACCTGGAGCTGCAACTGGTGCCCCAGGGGCTTCGCATCCTGATCCGCGATGATGACGAGCGCGAGATGTACAGCCGTGGCAGCGCCCGCATCAGCCCCTACTTCCGCCATCTGCTGATGGCGCTTGCGCCTATATTCCAGCGCGTGGAGAACCGGGTCATGATCTCCGGTCACACCGACAGCACGCCCTTTGCCGGTGACAACTACAGCAACTGGGAACTCTCCTCCGATCGCGCCATGATGGCGAGACGAGTCCTGCTCGCCGGCGGCATGCCCCCCGAGCGGGTGGGACAGGTGGTCGCCATGTCGGACACCATGCTGGACAACACCGCCGACCCCAGAGGCAGCCAGAACCGTCGCATCGAACTGCTGGTGATGACGACTCAGGCAGAGAAGAGCCTGGAGCAGCTGTTCAGCGCTCAAACCCAAGCCGCCACCCAGCAAGCCAAGGATGCCATTGCCCATGGGAACCCCTGATCTCGAACTGCCGGAAGTGACCCCGTTCAACGATCCCAGGCGCAAGGTACCCCGCTGGTATCTGCACGATGGCAGCACGCCACTGGAGTCCCAGAGCTGCGGCATTGCGGCCCGGCTCATGGTGTCTGGCCTGCTGTTTGACAAGCGCATAGGTCGGGCGGTGATCAAGGACATAGGGCCGGGGGGCGTCGGCTTTCTGGCCCCGGCCCGCTTCGTGCTGCCCGATACCGTCAGCCTGTCATTGTCGCCGCAGATAGTGCTGGAGTGCCGGATCACCCATCGCAGGGCGATAGGCCAGTACCTCAGTTTCTACGGTGCGCGCTGGGCCGATCCCGAGTCCGTCGATCTCGCCCCCGTGCTCAGCCACTGGCGTCACTGCTTCATGGCGCCAGCAGAGGGCGTGCCTGCTCCAATCCCAGTGGATCCGGCAACCGTTCAAGACTGATCCCCCCTCGTCCCATGTCCAGCCCCCTTGCCGGCTGCAACAGCAGGGGGTCATGCAGACTCTCCAGCGACACGGCGCGCGCCATCATTATTGGCTGCTCATTAGGTCGGCTGTCCGTGGGGGCCTTGCCCTGCCCATAGACGATGGGGCAGTCGCTCACTCCCTGCGCCTCGGGCAACCGCCAGGCCGGATTCCACCGGCTCGCCTCGTTCATGGACACTCCGCGAGCCATGGCCCAGCTCAGCAAGGAGCAGTCACCCGGCTGTCGCCACACCCTAATGCTCTCTCCCTCCTGCCAGGAGGGCAGCAGAAACTGATGGTACTCAGCCCTGTCCAGCAACTGGGAGAGGGCGATGAAACGTGCCACATAGAGGCGGGTCTCGGTCGGTAGCTGAAGCTCCCACAGATTGCGCGTCCCAGCCTTGAGTACCGCCTTGAGCACACGCCCTTCTCCCGCGTTATAGGCTGCCAGGGCCAACAACCAGTCCTGCCCGAAGAACTGATACAACCATCCGAGATAGGAGAGTGCGGCCTCCGTTGCCAGGGGCAGGGAATAACGGCCATCGAAGCTGGCCGTCATGGGGACGGAGAAACGGGCTGCGGTATCTGGCATCAGTTGCCAGGGGCCGGCGGCCCCGGCAGAGGAGACCACGTCCAGCCGATAGCTGCTCTCGATCAGGGGAAGGAAGGCCAGCATGGCAGGGAGCTTGCGTGCGCTGACCTGTTGCTCCACCCAGCGGATCATGGGTTGTGACTGGGTGATCCTGGTCTGCAGGTGGCTGCGTTGCTGCAGCAGAAACCGGGTCTGCTGAGTGACCAGTTCGGCACCCGCGCCGCCGATGGGGGTAGGAAAGCCCGCCTGCCAATGATACTTATCGTAGGCATGGCCATGGGCACTGTTCAGCAGAGACAAGCCGGTGAGAAGGTGAAGTGACAATTTGACAAAAAAGGGCACTGCCTGGCGGGTAAATGATAAAAACACGATATATCTCAACAGTTTTTGACAATATCTGTCGACTGTTCATGTGGTATCCAGGACGTGATAAGCATGATAACACGAGTAAAAAAGACCCCAAAGGCGGGCAGGGCGATTCAGAAATTTCTGCTTTATCTGATCCTCGTTAATTTTGGTTTGATGTGGCTCTATGTCATGTATGCCGATGAGCTGACATTTGGTTCCAACCTCCTGCTGACTTTTCTTCTGATCCTCTATAACCTGCTGCTCTGCCAGCTGGTGGTGCTGCGTGCCCGGCGGGCAGGAGATGGCTATATCATCTACCCGGTGGTGGGGGTGAGCATTATTCTGTGCGCCGTCGTACTGTTTCGTTTCATCATTTCACCCTGAAACCGATTATTTATGGTCCCCAGATGATTGGATAAATTTAATTCGATCATGAATAACTTGTGGAAAATCAACTCATTTAATCTGTAGCCTCCCCGCGCTGCGTCAATATGTTCCCCATGCCCGAGATCCTTGCTTGAAAAGCCCCCTGCTCGTCCTTAAACTTCATGGTGGAGAAAAGTGGATCAAAGTGGTTTTATTGGGCAATTTGCCTCCATAACTCACCTTCGGGGACTGCAATTTGTTGCGTGGCGCTCACGCCATCAGCCTGGACAGCAAAGGGCGACTGGCGATTCCGACCAAATATCGAGATTGGCTGCGCTCCGAGCGCGACGGCCAGCTGGTCTGCACCATCGACATAGCCCATCCCTGTCTGCTGCTTTACCCCCTGAGTGAATGGGAAGAGATAGAACGCAAGCTCAAGACCCTTTCCAGTACCAATCCGGCGGAACGCCGCCTGCAGCGCATGCTGCTCGGACACGCCACCGAGTGCGAGCTGGACGGCAATGGCCGTCTGCTGCTGAGCCAGCCACTGCGTAGCCACGCCGGGCTGGACAAGAAGATCATGCTGGTGGGTCAGCTCAACAAGTTTGAGTTGTGGGATGAAGCCCGCTGGCAACAACAGATCAATGACGACATCCTGGGCCTGCCCGAGGACGACTGGGCAAGTTCACCACGACTACAGGATTTTTCTTTATAAATGACCCAAGCCGCTGAACACATCACAGTGCTGTTGCACGAAGCCGTCGAAGGGCTGGCCATCAAGCCGGACGGTATCTACGTCGACGGTACCTTTGGCCGGGGTGGTCACTCTCGTCTGATTCTCCAGCATCTGGGCCCGAACGGCCGTCTGATCGCCATCGACCGGGATCCCCAGGCCATTGCCGAGGCGGCCAAGATCCAGGATCCCCGCTTCGAGATAGTGCACGGCCCCTTCTCCGGCATCACCACTTACCTGAGCGATCGCGGCCTGCTGGGCAAGATCGACGGCTTCCTGCTGGATCTGGGCGTCTCTTCTCCCCAGCTCGACGACGCCGAGCGCGGCTTCAGCTTCATGAAAGACGGTCCCCTCGACATGAGGATGGACCCGACCACTGGCCAGAGCGCTGCCGAGTGGCTGGCTCGCGCCGACGTGGATGACATCGCCTGGGTGCTGAAGACCTTCGGCGAGGAGCGTTTCGCCAAGAAGATTGCCCGCGCCATTGTCCATGACCGCGTCACCGAACCCTATGTGCGCACCCGTCAGCTGGCGGAGATGATTGCCCGGGTCAACCCGAGCAAGGAGAAGGGCAAGCATGCGGCAACCCGCAGCTTCCAGGCCATCCGCATCTATATAAACAGCGAGCTGGACGAGATCGAAACCGCGCTGAACGGTGCCCTGCAGGCGCTGGCGACCGATGGCCGCCTCTCCGTCATCAGCTTCCACTCCCTGGAAGACCGCCTGGTCAAGCACTTCATCCGCAAGCACGAGAAGGGGCCGGAAGTGCCCCATGGCATCCCGTTGACCGAGGCGCAGCTGGCCGGTGGCCGCAAGTTGAAGTCGGTCGGCAAGGCGCTCAAACCTTCCGAACATGAAGTCACCGAAAACACCCGATCCCGCAGCTCGGTGCTGCGAGTCGCCCAGCGTCTGGCGGATTGAGTCATGAGCGAGGTACGCATTCATCTGGCTAGGGAGATCATCGGTGATCTCTGGCGTCACAAGCTGCAGGTCGTGCTGACCCTGGCCGTGCTGATCACCGCCTTTGCGGTGATCCTGGTGACCAACATGACTCGCGGGTTGACGGCCAAGCAGAATGACCTGATGGCGGAAGAGGACAGGCTCAACATCGAGTGGCGGCACCTGCTGCTGGAGCAGGGTACCCTGGCCGAACACTCCCGTGTCGCGAGTCTGGCCATGGATAAATTGCAGATGGCTCGCCCGCTGGTGACCACCGAGAAGGTAATTACACAACCATGACACGCAAGGCCGCCACCAAGGCTCCGGCAAAGGACAAAGCCAAGGCGAAAGCTCCGTCACTCTACCCGTGGCGCTTTCGCACTCTGGTGTTTTTCATCGGGATTGCGTTTGCCGGCCTGATCCTGCGGCTGGCCTGGATCCAGGTGATAGATCCGGACCGGCTGCGCCAGGAGGGGGACATGCGCTCCCTGCGTACCACCTCCACCCAGGCGGTGCGCGGCATGATCACCGATCGCAACGGCGAGCAGCTGGCGGTTTCGGTGCCGGTCGAGGCGGTCTGGGCCGATCCCAAGACAGTCCACGAGTCCGGCGCCATCCACAACGAGCGCGCCTGGCTGGCGCTCTCCGCCGTGCTCAAGCTCGACATCAACACCCTCAAGCACCGCATCTCCAACCCCAGCAAGCGCTTCGTCTATCTGCAGCGTCAGGTGACCCCTGCCGTAGCGGAATACATCAAGGGTTTGAAGCTGGGGGGCATCTACCTGCGCCCCGAGGCGCGCCGTTTCTACCCGACCGGCGAGATCAGCGCCCACCTGGTGGGGGTGACCAACATAGACGGCAGCGGCATCGAGGGGATAGAGCGCAGCTACAACGAATGGCTGACCGCGACCCCGGGCGAGATGCGGGTGCGCAAGGACAGGCAGGGTCGGGTCATCGAGCGGCTCGGCCTGGTCAAGGAGGGCAAGCACGCCAACGATCTGCAGCTCAGTATCGATCAGCGGGTGCAGGCGCTGGCCTACCGCGCCCTCAAGCGCGCCACCGACGAGAACAAGGCGACCTCCGGCTCCATGGTGATGCTGGACGTCAAGACGGGCGAGGTGCTCGCCATGGTCAACACCCCCTCCTACAACCCGAACAACCGGGGCCAGTACCAGAGCTTCCGGGTGCGCAACCGGGTGGTGACGGACACTTACGAGCCGGGTTCGACCGTCAAGCCGCTGATCCTGCTCAGCGCCCTGCAGGCGGGCGTCACCAGCTGGAAGGACACCATACCCGGTGGTCCCCTGTACATCGGGGCCAAGCAGATCCGCGATGTGAGCATTCACAAGGCGACCAACCTGTACGACATACTGCGCTACTCCTCCAACATCGGCATGTCGCGCATCGCGCTGCGGATGCCGGCCCAGGAGATGATCAACACCCTCAGCATGGTCGGCTTCGGGATGGATACCGGCAGTGGCCTGATGGGGGAAAGCAGCGGCATGCTGCCCCAGCGCCGCCGCTGGTCCGACATCGAGCGAGCGACTCTGTCGTTCGGCTATGGCCTGCGGGTCACCCCGCTGCAACTGGCCTCCGCCTACGCCACCCTGGCCAACAAGGGCAAGCGGGTGCCGCTCTCCATCATCAAGGTGACCCAGCCGCCCAAGGGTGAGCAGGTCATCGACCACAACAACGCCACCGCCATGCTGCAGGCGCTGGAGTACGTGGTCAGCAATGCCATTCCCAAGGCACAGATCCCGGGTTATCGGGTCGGCGGCAAGAGTGGTACCGCCAAGGTCGCCGTCGCCGGTGGCTACGGCAAGGATTACATGGCCTGGTTTGCCGGTTTCGCACCGGCCAGCAACCCCCGTTTCGTCATGGTGGTGGTGATCAACGAGCCCAAGGGCGATGCCTATTACGGCGGTGCCGTGGCGACGCCGCCGTTCGCCGAGGCCATGGGGGGCGTGCTGCAACTCTTCAACATTCGTCCCGACGCCATCCCCCCCGAGGTGCCGGCGAAGCTTGCCCGTACGGAGGCCGCCCATGGCGCACCTCGTACCTGACAGGCATCCATGTTTCTCTGTCGACCCCGCCGCCGTCGGGGTGTTTTCCATGGCGCCGCACTCCCTGGGCGCCTGCATTCCTGTCCATTCGGAGGCTTCCCATGTTGCCGCCCCGCGCACTTGATCAACTCATGAGCCATTTCGGCATCCATGCCCCGGCGCTCGCCCTCACCGACATCCAGCTCGACAGCCGGCGGGTCGGGCCCGGTTCTCTCTTCGTGGCAATCCGGGGCCACCAGATGGATGGCAGGCGTTTCATCGAACAGGCGGTGGCTCAGGGAGCGACCGCCGTCCTGTTTGAGGAGGATGGGGAATTTGTGGCCCCCGCCACCTCGATCCCCTGTTTGGGGCTCAAGGATCTGCCCGCTCGTCTCTCCGAACTGGCCGGCCATTTCTATGACCATCCGGCGCAGAAGCTGCAACTGGTGGGCATCACTGGCACCAACGGCAAGAGCACCACGGCCCTGCTGGTCGCCAACTGGCGCACCCTGCTGGGAGGCAAGGCCGGGGTGATGGGCACCATAGGCAACGGCCTGTTTGGCAATCTGATCGAAGCGGAAAACACCACCGGCAGCGCCGTCCAGGTGCAGGCCAATCTGGCCGCCCTGCAGGGTCAGGGGGCGAGCCTGGTGGCGATGGAGGTCTCCAGTCACGGTCTGGTGCAGCACCGCGTCGCAGCCCTGCCGTTTTCCGCGGCAGTGTTCACCAACTTGAGCCGGGATCATCTGGATTATCACGGCACCATGGAGGCCTATGGCGCCGCCAAGGAAGAGTTGTTGAAACTGGTGGACGAGCCCTGCGCCGTCATCAATGCCGACGACCGTCTGGGGCGCCAGTGGCTGGCAGCCTACCCCGGCGCGGTGGCCTTCGGCGTGCATGGCCCGATTGAAAACCATGCCGGGCGACAGTTGACGGCGCAGGATCCCCATTTCCACCAACAAGGATTTGACACGCGCATTAACTCCAGCTGGGGGAATGGTGTATTATCCGCCCCCTTGCTCGGCCGCTTCAACGTCAGCAATGTGCTGGCCGCCATGGGCGCCATGCTGGTACTGGGTTACGACTTCGATGCACTGCTGGCCAGCGCCCCGAAACTGCAACCCGTGACCGGTCGCATGGAGTGCTTCGGCGGTGGCAAGGCGCCGCTGGCGGTGGTCGATTATGCCCACACCCCGGATGCGCTGGAGAAGGCATTGCAGGCCCTGCGGGTGCACTGCGAAGGCCGGCTCTGGTGCCTGGTGGGCTGTGGTGGCGACCGGGATCGCGGCAAGCGGCCCATGATGGCCGCCATGGCGGAGCAACATGCGGACTGCGTGATCCTGACCGACGACAATCCCCGTACCGAGGCGCCGGAGCAGATCATGGCCGACATGGTGGCGGGCCTTCGCGATCCTGCTGCCGTGCAGATCGAGCACGACAGGACCAAGGCAATCCAGCTGGCACTGAGCCAGGCGAGCAAGCAGGACATCATCCTGGTGGCCGGTAAGGGCCACGAGGATTATCAGATCATTGGAACCGACAAGCGGCACTACAGCGATCGGGAAACCGTCGCGGCCGCCTTGCACACATTAATGGAGTCATTCAGATGATGACCCTCAGGCTTGCCGAGCTGGCGCAGGTGCTCGATGCCCGTCTGATCGGCGGCGACCACGAAATCACGGCGGTCAGTACCGACACCCGCACCCTGGGCAAGGGGGCGCTGTTCGTCGCGCTGCGCGGCGAGCGTTTCGACGCCCACGATTTCTGCGACCAGGCCCTTCAGGCAGGGGCCTCTGCCCTGCTGGTGGAGCGCGAGCTGCCCCTGGCCATACCGCAACTGGTGGTGGCCGATACCCTCAAGGGACTGGGTCGCCTCGGCAAGCTGGTGCGCGAGCGCATCAATCCGAAAGTGCTGGCCATCACCGGCAGCTGTGGCAAGACCACGGTGAAGGAGATGGCGACCGCCATCCTGCGCTGTGAGGGGGAGGTGCTGGCCACCGCCGGCAACTTCAACAACGAAGTGGGGGTGCCGCTCACCCTGCTGCGCCTCGAACCTCAGCACCGGTTTGCTGTGATGGAGCTGGGTGCCAACCACCCGGGGGAGATCGCCTGGACCACCTCATTGGCCAGACCCGATGCCGCCATCATCAACAACGTGGCCGCCGCCCATCTGGAAGGCTTCGGCTCCCTGGAAGGGGTGTTCCACGCCAAGAGCGAGATTTTTGAGGGCCTGAGCGAGGGCGGCACCGCCATCGTCAATGCCGACAACGAGTTCTGGCCGAAGTGGCGGGAGCGGGGCATCCAGTGCGCCTTCTCCCTCGAGGATCAGAGCCAGCCCTTCCATGCCCGCGACATAGCGCTCAACGGGCAGGGCTGCGCCGAATTCGTGATGGTGACTCCCCAGGGGGAGGTGAAGCTGACCCTGGCCATTCCGGGCCGCCACAACGTGGCCAACGCCCTGGCTGCCGCCGCCGGTACCCTGGCGCTGGGCGCGTCGCTCACCTCCGTCAAGGCGGGGCTGGAGCAGATGGCACCGGTCAAGGGTCGCTTCTGCGTGCAGCGCTGGGGTGGTCTCACCCTGGTGGATGACACCTACAACGCCAGCGTGGAGTCCGTGCTGGCGGGCATCGATGCCCTGACCGCCATGAGCGGCTACAAGGTGCTGGTGTTCGGTGACATGAAGGAGTTGGGTGAGGAGTCCGCGGCCCAGCACGCCCGGGTCGGACACCACGCCCGCGAGCAGGGCCTCGACGCCGTGCTGACGGTAGGGGAACAGAGTCGTCACACCGCAGATGCCGCGGCGGGTCGACATTTCGATAACAAGGCGTCGTTGTTTGAAGTGCTTGCGCAAATGATAAATACACATCAAGAAATCTCGATCCTGGTCAAGGGTGCCCGCGGTTCCCGCATGGAAGATATCGTCAAGATGGTCGTTGACCGTCAGGAGTCAGCCACATGCTAGTCTGGCTGGCGGAACTGCTCACCCCGCACTTCACCTTCTTCAACGTCTTCTCCTACCTGACGTTCCGCGCCATCCTGTCGATCATCACGGGTCTGGTGGTGGCGCTCTGGATGGGGCCGCGCCTCATCCGTCGCCTGCAGATCCTGAAATTCGGCCAGGTGATCCGCAACGACGGCCCCGAGTCACACCTCAGCAAGAAGGGCACCCCGACCATGGGGGGCCTGATGATCATTGCGGCCATCTTCATCTCTGTGCTGCTCTGGAGCCGCCTCGACAACCCCTATGTCTGGCTGGTGCTGTTCGTGCTCGGCGCCTACGGCGCCATCGGCTTTGCCGACGACTACCTCAAGGTGGTGCGCAAGAACACCGACGGCCTGATCGCCCGCTGGAAGTACTTCTGGCAGTCGGCCGTCGCCCTGGCCGTGGCGGTGTTCCTCTATGCCACCGCGACCCATGACGGCCAGACCCAGCTGGTGGTGCCCTTCCTCAAGGATGTGATGCCGCAGCTCGGCCTGATGTTCATCGTGCTGACCTACTTCGTCATCGTCGGTACCTCCAACGCGGTCAACCTGACCGACGGCCTGGATGGTCTGGCCATCATGCCGACCGTGATGGTGGCGGGGGGCTTCGCCTTTGTCGCCTGGGCCACCGGCAACGTGAACTTCGCGAACTACCTGCACATTCCCTATGTGCCCTACACCTCCGAGCTGGTGATCGTCTGTACCGCCATCGTGGGCGCGGGTCTGGGCTTCCTCTGGTTCAACACCTATCCGGCCCAGGTCTTCATGGGGGACGTCGGTTCCCTGGCCCTCGGCGGGGCGCTCGGCACCATAGCCGTGCTGGTACGCCAGGAGTTCCTGCTGGTGATCATGGGGGGCGTCTTCGTGATGGAGACCGTCTCGGTGATCCTGCAGGTGGGGTCCTACAAGCTGCGCGGCGTGCGCATCTTCCGCATGGCGCCCATCCATCACCACTATGAGAAGAAGGGCTGGCCGGAGCCGCGCGTCATCGTGCGCTTCTGGATCATCACCCTCATGCTGGTGCTGCTCGGCCTCGCCACCCTGAAGGTGAGGTAAGCTATGGTCATCATCATCGGACTCGGCAAAACCGGACTCTCCTGCGTGGACTACTTCCTCGGTCGTGGTGTCACGCCCCTGGTGATGGATACCCGCGCCAATCCCCCGGGCAAGGAGCAACTCCCCCCCGAGGTGGAGCTGATTCACGGGCTGGACGCCGATCTGCTCAAGCAGGCGCACATGATAGTGGCGAGCCCGGGTATCGCCCTGGCGACCCCCGAGCTGAAAGCCGCCGCCGAGTTCGGGGTGCGCATCGTCGGCGACATCGAGCTGTTCGTGCGCGAGACCCAGACCCCCGTCATCGCCATCACAGGCTCCAATGGCAAGAGCACGGTGACCACCCTGGTCGGCGAGATGATCGCCGAGGCGGGGCTCAAGGTAGGCGTGGGTGGCAACATAGGCACCCCGGCGTTGGAGTTGCTCAAGCAGCCCATGGATCTCTGCGTGCTGGAGCTCTCCAGCTTCCAGCTCGAGACCACCTGCAGCCTGCGTGCCGCTGCGTCCGTGGTGCTGAACCTCAGTGAAGATCACATGGATCGCTATCAGGGCATGGCGGATTACCGCGCCGCCAAGATGGCGATCCATCAGCACTCCCAGCACATCCTGGTCAACCGGGACGATCCCCAGACCCTGCCCGACGTAGGCCAGGTGTGGCAGAGCTTCGGGCTCGATTGCAACGGCTATGGCCGCTGCGAGCTGGCGGGTCGCCACTGGCTGACCCTGCACGGGGAGCCGCTGCTGGCGGTGGACGAGATGAAGATCGTCGGTGCCCACAATCAGGCCAACGCCCTGGCGGCCATGGCCCTGTGCGATGCGGTCGGCATTCCCCGGGAGCCGCAACTCGCCGTGCTGCGCCGTTTCGAAGGCCTGCCCCACCGTGCCCGCTTCGTGCGGGAGGTGAACGGGGTGCGCTGGATCAACGACTCCAAGGCCACCAACGTGGGGGCCACCCTGGCCGCCGTGGCCGGGGTGCGCGAGTCGGTCAAGGGCCGTTTGCTGCTGCTGGCCGGTGGTCAGGGCAAGGGCCAGGATTTCGGCCCTGTGCAGGCGTTGCTCGGCAGCCAGATCGATCACATGTACTGCTTCGGCCAGGATGCGGAGATCCTGCTCGCCCTCGGTGAGCAGACCGAGAAGGTCGCCTCCCTCGACGACGCCGTCGCCAAGGCCGCCGCCGATGCCAGACCCGGTGACTGGGTACTGCTGGCGCCGGCCTGCGCCAGCCTGGATCAATTCAAGTCCTTCGAGGCTCGCGGCGATCGCTTTACCGAACTGGTGATGATGCTATGAACGCCCTTCGCGTGGTCGCAGGCTTCTTGCAGCGCTGGTTGTTGCCGGCGCGTCCCGCCGGTCTCTACGACCGGCAGCTGGTGGTGCTGGCGCTGGCGCTGATGTCGGTGGGCCTGGTGATAGTGGCCTCGGCCTCCATTCCCGAAGGGATTGCCCTCGGCGATGACCCCTTCATGTTCGTCAAACGCCACGGCCTCTTCCTGGTGATGGCCCTCGGCATCTCCTGGTTCGTGCTGCAGGTGCCCATGGCGCGATGGCAGCAGTACAACGGCCCCATGCTGCTGCTCGCCATCCTGATGCTGGTCATGGTGTTGCTGGTGGGGCGCAGCGTCAACGGCTCGGTGCGCTGGTTGCCGCTCGGCCCCTTCAACCTGCAGCCGGCGGAGTTCGGCAAGCTGGCGCTGTTCGTCTATCTGGCGGGCTACCTGGTACGCCGCCAGAGCGAGGTGCGCGAGCGCTTCATCGGCTTCATGAAACCCATGGCGGTGCTGTTCGTGGTGGCCACCCTGCTGCTTGCCCAGCCCGACCTCGGCTCCGTGGTGGTGATGTTCGTCACCTCGCTCGGCATGCTGTTCCTGGCGGGGGCCCGCATGGTGCAGTTCATCGGTCTCATCCTGGTGGGGGTGAGCGCCGTGGTGACCCTGATCATCGCAGAGCCCTACCGGATGCGGCGGGTGACCTCTTTCCTCGACCCCTGGGCCGATCCCTTCGGCAGCGGCTATCAGCTGACCCAGTCCCTGATGGCGTTCGGCCGTGGCAGCTGGTTTGGCGAGGGGCTGGGCAACTCCATCCAGAAGATGGAATACCTGCCGGAGGCCCACACCGACTTCGTGTTCGCCATCCTGGGCGAGGAGCTGGGCTACGTGGGGGTGCTGGGTGCGCTCTTCCTCATCTTTGCGCTGGCGGTGAAGGCGCTCAAGCTCGGCCATCAGGCGCTGGTGGCGGAGCGGCTGTATGAAGGCTATCTGGCCATCGGCATCGGCATCTGGTTCAGTTTCCAGACCTTCGTCAACGTCGGCGCCGCCAGCGGCATGATGCCGACCAAGGGGCTGACCCTGCCGCTGGTCAGCTACGGCGGCTCCAGTCTCATCATCATGATGGTGGCGGTGAGCATGTTGATTCGTATCGATTTCGAGTTGCGCCAGGCCAGTGCCCAGGCGCGTGTGCGGGAGGTTTCGTGAGCAAGACGTTACTGGTGATGGCGGGTGGTACCGGGGGCCATGTGTTCCCCGGGCTGGCCGTGGCCGATCGCCTCAAGGCCCAGGGCTGGACCATTCACTGGCTCGGCACCGCCGACCGGATGGAGGCCGAGCTGGTGCCCGCCCACGGTTACCCCATCTCCTTCATCGACATCCAGGGAGTGCGTGGCAACGGCATCAAGCGGCTGCTGGTCGCCCCCTATCGCATCGTCAAATCCGTGTTGCAGGCGCGTCGCGTGCTGAAAAACATTCGCCCTGATGTGGTGCTCGGCATGGGGGGCTTCGCCTCAGGCCCGGGCGGCGTGGCGGCCTGGCTCGCCGGTATTCCCTTGCTGCTGCACGAGCAGAACGCGGCGGCTGGCATGACCAACAAGCTGCTGGCGCGCCTTGCCAAGCGGGTGCTGATGGCCTTCCCCGGCGCCTTTGCGCCCAGTGCCCGCACCGCAGTGGTGGGCAACCCGGTGCGTCCCGAAGTGGTGGCCCTGCCGGATCCCCAGCTGCGCAGCGGAGCCGAGCCGCTGCGGCTGCTGATCGTCGGCGGCAGCCTGGGTGCCCGGGTGCTCAACGAGCAGGTGCCGCCAGCGGTGGCCGCCGCCGGCGTGCCCATCGCGGTGCGCCATCAGTGTGGCAAGGGCAATCGGGATGCCGTGGCCGAAGCCTACGCCAAGCAGGGCGTCGAGGCCGAGGTGAGCGAGTTTATCAAGGACATGGCCGATGCCTACGCCTGGGCCGATCTGGTGGTGTGCCGCGCTGGGGCCCTGACGGTCTCCGAAGTGGCTGCCGCCGGTGTGGCCGCCATCTTCGTGCCGCTGCCCCATGCGGTGGACGATCACCAGACCCGCAACGCCCTGACCCTGGTCGACGGCGGGGCGGCCGAGTTCCTGCCCCAGTCCGAGCTGACCCCGGCCTCCTTGGCCGCGCGTCTCTCCTGGCTCGCCGGGCGCAGGGAGACACTGTTGAACATGGCCCAGGCCGCCCGTCGCGTGGCCATCATAGATGCCGCCGAGCGGGTTGCCGATGAGTGCAAGCGGCTCGCCAGCGGGCGGAGCGAGAAAGCATGTTGAGCAAGATTGCACAGGCCAGGCCGTGCAGTCTTGTCCCCGTATTTATTGATGCCGCCGAGCGCACACCGCTGATGGCAGACTTGAAGAGAGAGCTATGACCAAGGTTGAACTGGCAAAACTGCGTACCGTGATCCCCGAAATGCGCCGCGTGCGTCGCATCCATTTCATCGGCATAGGTGGCGCCGGTATGGGCGGGATCGCCGAGGTGCTTGCCAACGAGGGTTACCAGATTTCCGGCTCCGATCTGTCCCGCAATGCGGTGACCGAGCGGCTGGCGTCCCTCGGCGCCCATATCTTCGTGGGACACAGTGCCGAGCACGTGAACGAGGCGAGCGTGGTGGTGGTCTCCACCGCCATCAAGCAGGACAACCCCGAGTTGCTGGCCGCCCGCGAGCTGCGCATTCCCGTGGTGCGCCGTGCCGAGATGCTGGCCGAGCTGATGCGCTTCCGCCACGGGGTCGCCGTCGCCGGCACCCACGGCAAGACCACCACCACCAGCCTGGTGGCGAGCATCTATGCCGAAGCCGACCGGGATCCGACCTTCGTCATCGGCGGTCTGCTCAACAGCGCCGGCACCAATGCCCGCCTGGGCAGCAGTCGCTACCTGATCGCCGAGGCGGACGAGAGCGACGCCTCCTTCCTGCATCTGCAACCCATGGTCTCCATCGTGACCAACATCGAAGCAGATCACATGGACACCTATGGCGGCGACTTCTCCAGGCTCAAGGCCACCTTCATCGACTTCCTGCACAACCTGCCGTTCTACGGTCTGGCGGTGGTGTGCGTGGATGACCCCGTGATCCGCGGCATGCTGCCTGAGATCGCCCGTCCGACCCTGACCTACGGCCTTTCCGAGGATGCCGACGTGCAGGTGCTGGACTTCGTGCAGACCAGCAACCGCAGCCGCTTCCGGGTCCGTCGCAAGGATGCCGGCGAGCTGACCGTCACCCTGAATCTGCCGGGCATCCACAATGCGCTCAACGCCGCCGCCGCCATCGCGGTCGCGACCGAAGACGGCATTGGCGACGAGGCCATCATCCAGGCGCTCGCCAAGTTTGAAGGGGTGGGTCGCCGCTTCCAGCAATATGGCGAGTTCGAGACCGGGCGTGGCAAGGCCATGCTGGTGGATGACTACGGTCACCACCCGAGCGAGGTCAAGGTGACCATCAATGCCGCCCGCGCCGGCTGGCCCGAGAAACGCTTGGTCATGGTGTTCCAGCCGCACCGTTACAGCCGGACCCGGGATCTCTACGAAGATTTCGCCGACGTGCTCTCCAAGGTGGATGTGCTGGTGATGCTGGAGGTCTATGCCGCCGGTGAAGAGCCCATTCCCGGTGCCGATGGCCGTGCCCTGTGCCGCTCCATCCGCTCTCGCGGCACCCTGGAGCCCATCTTTGTCGCAACCCCTGACGATGTGCCGGCCGTGCTGGCCGACCTGATCGGCGAGGGGGATCTGGTGCTGACTCAGGGCGCCGGTAACGTCGGGGCACTGGCCCGCCGTCTCGGCGAGATGAAATTGAGCGTGGATAGCATGAAATCCGGTGCCTGAGGGCCCAATGAGTATTTTGACCGCCAAGCCGAGGCCTATATAATGGCGAACCGGTCTGCAAGTGGCCGGCATGGCGCGTTATACGGGGATAGATCGGGTGGAGGCAAGGGCACAAGGGCGCACCAAGGGGGGCTTCATCGCCGGGGTGGCATTTTTCATCCTGGTCATGTGGGGGCTCTACCAGACTGCGCTGGATGTTAAAGACTGGCTGACAGATGCCAGTCGGTTGCCCATGAGCGAGCTGTTGCTGCAGGGGCAACACGAATATTTGAAAGCCGATGAGTTGCGCGCCGCCGTGCTGGATGGCGCCGAGTTGCGCAACTTCTTCGAGCTGGACGTGAACGAATTGCAGGGGCGGTTGAACGCCCTGCCCTGGGTGGCCCAGGTCTCGGTACGCAAGAAGTGGCCGAACAAGATCAAGGTCTACCTCACCGAACAGGCGGTGGCGGCACGCTGGAACGGCAACCGCTTCGTCAACACCAAGGGTGAGGTGTTCAGTGCGCCGGACAGGGTGAAGAAACCCCTGATGCAGTTGTCCGGGCCCGATGATCAGGCCGCCAAGGTGCTGGAAGCCAGCCATCAGTACGAGACGCTGCTGGCGGCCAAGGGATACAAGTTGTTGGGGGTGAATCTGACCCCCCGCCATGCCTGGGAACTGACCCTGGATGGCAACATTCAGCTGTTCGTGGGGCGCTCGGATATCGCGCTTCGCCTGCAGCGGTTTATCGATGCCTTTCCGGTCATCGAACCCCGTGAGCGGGTTGCTTACGTGGATCTTCGATACGACACCGGGATGGCAGTTGGCTGGAAGAAAAGCGAAGAGAAAGTGAATGACCAACACCGCAGATAGAAATTTGATTGTCGGACTGGATATCGGCACGACCAAGGTGGCGGTACTGGTTGGCGAAGTATTGCCCGATGGCGAACTCAATGTCATCGGCATGGGCAGCCACGCTTCTCGCGGGATGGAGAAGGGCGGGGTCAATGACCTCGACTCCGTGGTCAAGTCCCTGCGCCGCGCGGTGGAAGAGGCCGAGATGATGGCTGACTGCCAGATAAGCTCCGTCTATCTGGGGCTGTCCGGCAAGCACATCGATTGCCGCAACGAGACCGGCATGGTGCCCATCTCCGATGAAGAGGTGACCCAGGAGGACGTGGACAACGTCATCCACACCGCCAAGTCGGTGCGACTGTCGGACGAACTGCGGGTGCTGCACGTGCTGCCCCAGGAGTTTGCCATCGACTATCAGGAAGGGATCAAGAATCCGGTCGGTCTCTCCGGTGTGCGGATGGCTGCCAAGGTGCACCTGATCACCTGCCACAACGACATGGCTCGCAACATCGAGAAATGTGTGGAGAAGGTCGGTCTGCGGGTGGATCAGCTGATCTTTTCGGCCCTGGCTTCCAGCTATGCCGTGCTGACCGAAGACGAGAAGGAGCTGGGTGTCTGCGTGGTGGACATTGGTGGCGGTACCATGGACATGTCGCTGTTTACCGGCGGTGCCCTGCGCCACACCAAGGTGATCCCCTACGCCGGCAGCACAGTGACCAGCGACATCGCCTACGCCTTCGGCACCCCGCCGCTGGACGCCGAAGCGATCAAGGTGCGCTACGGTTGCGCCCTCGGCCGCCTGGTCAGCAAGGAAGACAATATTGAAGTCCCCAGTGTCGGCGGTCGCCCGGCGCGCAGCCTGCAACGGCAGACACTGGCTGAAGTGATTGAACCCCGTTACACGGAATTGCTCTCCATGGTGAATGACGAGCTGGTACGGGTGCAGAGCGAATTGAAGGCACAGGGGGTCAAGCATCAGCTGGCGGCCGGTGTGGTATTGACCGGTGGCGCGGCCCAGATCGAAGGCATTGTGGAGTGCGCAGAGCAGATCTTCCAGAGCCAGGTCCGGGTGGGCGAACCCATGAACATTCGGGGATTGAGCGATTACGTGCAGGCACCTGTGTACTCGACCGCGGTCGGGCTGCTGCAGTACGGCCGTACCAATCAATCCACCGGCAGTAGCAAGGAATATGCCGCCAAGGCAAGCGTAGGTGGGCTGGTCAAACGGGTCAGCAACTGGTTGCGTGGCGAGTTCTAAAGATTTTGCTGAGTCAGGCAAATAAAGCGGAGAGACAACATGTTTGAATTTATGGATAGCCACACTGACGAAGCCGTCATCAAGGTGATAGGTGTGGGTGGCGGCGGCGGCAACGCAGTCGAGCACATGGTTCGTCAAAACATCGAGGGTGTTGAGTTCATTACCGTCAACACCGACGCCCAGGCACTGCGCAACTCCAGTGCCAACACGACTCTGCAGATCGGCGGTGGCATCACCAAGGGTCTGGGGGCCGGAGCCAATCCGGAAGTGGGCCGTGATGCCGCCATGGAAGACAGGGAAGCGCTGCGCGAGCTGCTGACCGGTTCAGACATGGTGTTCATCGCCGCCGGCATGGGCGGTGGTACAGGTACGGGTGCCGCACCTATCGTGGCCGAAGTGGCCCGCGAGATGGGTATCCTGACCGTCGCCGTCGTGACCAAGCCGTTCTCCTTCGAAGGGAAGAAGCGGATGGGCTTCGCCGCCCACGGTATCGAGGAGCTGTCCAAGAACGTCGACTCCCTGATCACCATCCCCAACGACAAGTTGCTGAAGGTGCTGGGTCGTGGCATCTCCCTGCTGGACGCCTTCAAGGCGGCCAACGATGTACTGCTGGGTGCGGTACAGGGCATTGCCGAGCTGATCACCCGTCCGGGCCTGATCAACGTCGACTTCGCGGACGTGCGTACCGTGATGCGTGAAATGGGTACTGCCATGATGGGGACCGGCTCCGCCTCCGGTGATGACCGTGCCGAAGAAGCGGCCGAGAAGGCCATCTCCAGCCCGCTGCTGGAAGACGTGGATCTGGCCGGTGCCCGTGGCATCCTGGTCAACATCACCGCCGGCATGGACATGACCATCGAAGAGTTCGAAACCGTGGGTAACGCGGTCAAGGCCTTCGCCTCCGAGAACGCCACCGTGGTGGTGGGTACCGTAATCGACCCGGAAATGCACGACGAACTGCGGGTGACCGTGGTGGCCACCGGTATCGGTGCCGAGCGCAAGCCCGACATCACGCTCGTAAAAAATAATATGGTACAAGAGCGTCCGGCCCGTCAGCCCCTGATCAGCGAAGCCCTGCAGTCTCGCGTGATGGAAGAGGCCCCGGCCAAGGTGGTGAACGCCGAGCCGCAGGCTCGTCGCGAACCGGATTATCTCGATATTCCTGCGTTCCTGCGCAAGCAAGCTGACTAAGCCTCGTATGGCCCTGGTTTGTTTGTTGCTTAAGGATTGTGCTAAGATGGCCCGGCAACGACCATCTGGTCAGGAATTTGAGCTGTTAAGCGGATACGCCCATGATTAGACAAAGAACCTTGAAAACGAGTGTCCAGGCCACCGGTGTGGGCCTGCATTCGGGCCGGAAAGTCACAATGACGTTCCGTCCGGCGCCTGTTAACACAGGGATCGTTTACTTGCGTACCGATCTGAATCCTGTGGTCGCGCTGCCAGCCAACGCCGATCAGGTGCGTGATACCGTGCTTTGTACCGCTCTGGTAAACGAAGCCGGTGTCCGCGTGTCAACCATCGAACACCTCTCTGCCGCCCTGGCCGGGATGGGGATCGACAACCTCTATGTCGAGGTCGACGCCCCCGAGATCCCGGTGATGGATGGCAGTGCGCACCCGTTCATCTACCTGCTGCAAGAAGTGGGTATACGTGAGCAGAATGCGCCCAAGCAGTTCGTGCGGATCAAGCAGAGCGTGCGGGTTGAAGACGGCGACAAGTGGGCGGAATTCCACCCCTATCGCAACGGCTTCAAGATGGATCTCGAGATCGATTTCCAGCATCCGGTATTTGAAGGCCGCAACCAGCGTTGCGTGCTGGACTTCTCCGGTGCCTCTTTCGTGAAAGAGATCAGCCGTGCCCGTACCTTCGGCTTCATGCGCGACATCGAGTACCTGCGTTCCCAGAACCTGGCCCTGGGCGGAAGCCTGGAAAACGCCGTGGTACTGGATGACTATCGGGTGCTGAACGAAGATGGTCTGCGTTACGAGGACGAGTTCGTCAAGCACAAGATGCTGGATGCCATCGGTGACCTCTATATGTGCAACCGCAGCATCATAGGTGAATTCCGTGCCTACAAGACGGGCCATGCCCTGAACAACAAACTGCTGCGTGCCTTGCTGGCCAAGCAGGAGGCCTGGGAGCTGGTGACCTTCGAGGCGGAGGGCGACAAAGCGCCCATCGCTTACTACGATAACGGTCTGGTTCTGGCCTGATAGCTGTGCAACAGGACGTCGGTCATCTCTCCGCACCGACGTCCTGTCATTTGTTTATTCCATCCTTTAATACCGATTATCTCCCGGTTTTATTGCCCGTGCTGGCTCCTGGCCTCACCTGACCGAGAAGACAGATTTCTATGAGCATTACCCTGATCCTCAACGGTAAGCAGCGCCGCAAGTTGCACTTACCCAAACAACGTCTGGCCTGGGTCGGCGGTATCCTCTTCACTGTATTGGCACTGAGTGGTGGTTGGCTCTGGCAGAGCTGGCACCAGAAAATGGAGGCGCTGGAAGTCGCGCTGGCCATGGCCGAACAGCAAAAATCCACGCAAGGGGCCGATGAAGCCCGTGAACAGCTTGCCATGCTGGCCGCCCAGGTGGGCACCATGCAGGGGCAGCTCGGTCGTCTCAATGCGCTCGGCGAGCGTCTGACCGAGAAGGCAGACCTCGATCCCGACGAATTCAATTTCAAGGAGCTGCCCCCCATGGGTGGCCCTTCCTATGACGAAGAGCTGGAAGTGAGCCTGGGCGAGCTGCAAGCCTCCATGAAACACCTCAGCCAGCAGCTCAGCAGCCGTGAAGAACAGCTGTCGGTACTTGAATCTTTCATCATGAATCACCATATCACCGATGCCGGTTTCATCTCGGGTTCACCGGTGAAGCAGGAGCGAGTCTGGATCTCCTCCGGGTTTGGTGGACGGGTAGACCCGTTCAACGGTCGCGCCAAGATGCACAAGGGTGTGGATTTTCGTGGCAAGCCCGGCACACCCATCCTGGCGACAGGCAAGGGGATCATCAGCTGGGCAGGCCGCCACCCGGAATTTGGCAACATGGTGGAGATAGACCATGGCAATGGTCTGGTGACCCGTTATGCCCACAACTCCAAGTTGTTGGTGGATGTGGGCACCCTGGTCGATGAGGGCCAGAAGATTGCCTTGATGGGGCGTACCGGTCGTGCGACCGGGGTCCATCTGCATTACGAAGTGTTGAAAGATGGTCGTCAGGTCAACCCCGCGCGCTTTCTGAATGCCAGACGGGGTTAGGTTTTTTCTTCAGGTTCCAGTGACGGAACGCTTATATAACCAAAACAGTTGGTACACATGATTAGCACACTGCTCACCAAGATTATCGGCAGCCGGAACGACAGAACGCTCAAGGCTTTGCGCAAAATTGTTAAACAGATCAATGCGATGGAGCCTCAGTTCGAGGCCTTGTCCGATGGCGAGCTGCAGGCGAAGACCGCCGAGTACCGTCAGCGCTTGGAGCAGGGTGAGACCCTGGAGCAGCTGTTGCCGGAAGCCTTCGCCACGGTGCGCGAGGCGTCCCGCCGGGTGTTCGGCATGCGTCACTTCGACGTGCAGCTGATCGGCGGCATGGTGCTGAACTCCAACCGCATCGCCGAGATGAAGACGGGTGAAGGCAAGACCCTCACCGCGACTCTGCCGGCCTATCTGAACGCGCTGACCGGTCGCGGTGTGCACGTGGTGACGGTGAACGACTATCTGGCCAAGCGTGATGCGGAGGCGAACCGCCCGCTGTTCACCTTCCTCGGCATGACGGTCGACTGCAACGTGCCCGGCATGGATGCGTCCCAGAAGCGCGACGCCTACGCCGCCGACATCACTTACGGTACCAACAACGAATTCGGTTTCGATTACCTGCGCGACAACATGGCGTTCTCGCCCGAGCAGCGCGTGCAGCGTCCGCTCAACTACGCGCTGGTGGATGAGGTGGATTCGGTGCTCATCGATGAAGCCCGTACCCCGCTCATCATCTCGGGTCCGGCGGAAGACAGCTCCGCCATGTACACCCAGATCAACAAGCTGATCCCGCTGCTGGTCAAACAGGACAAAGAAGACTCTGAAGAGTACACCGGCGATGGCCACTACACGGTGGACGAGAAGAACCGCCAGGCGCTGCTGACCGAAAACGGCCAGATCTTCGTGGAAGAGCTGCTCAAGAAAGAGGGGCTGCTGGCGGAAGAGGACTCCCTGTTCTCCGCCACCAACATCAGCCTGCTGCACCACGTCAACGCCGGTCTGCGTGCCCATACCCTGTTTGAACGCAACGTCGACTACATAGTCCAGAAGGACGAGATCGTCATCGTCGACGAGCACACCGGCCGTACCATGCCGGGTCGTCGCTGGTCCGACGGCCTGCATCAGGCGGTCGAGGCGAAGGAAGGGGTCAAGATCCAGAACGAGAACCAGACCCTGGCCTCCATCACCTTCCAGAACTACTTCCGTCTGTATGACAAGCTGGCGGGGATGACCGGGACTGCGGATACCGAAGCCTTTGAATTCCAGCAGATCTATGGCCTGGATACCGTGGTCATCCCGACCAACAAGCCGATGGTGCGCAAGGACATGGGCGATCTGGTCTATCTGACCGCCCAGGAAAAGTATGCCGCTATCGTCGAAGACATCCGCGGCTGCGTCGAGCGTGGTCAGCCGGTGCTGGTCGGTACCGTCTCTATCGAGAACTCCGAACTGCTGTCCGGCATCCTGACCAAGGAGAACATCCCGCACAAGGTGCTGAACGCCAAGTTCCACGCCATGGAAGCGGAAATCGTCGCCCAGGCCGGTCAGACCGGCGCAGTTACCATTGCCACCAACATGGCCGGTCGTGGTACCGACATAGTGCTGGGGGGCAACTGGCAGGCCGAGATCGCCGCGCTGGAGAACCCGACCAGCGAACAGATTGCCGAGCTGAAAGCGGCCTGGCAGGTGCGTCACGACGCCGTGCTGGCCGCCGGTGGCCTGCACATCATCGGCACCGAGCGTCACGAATCCCGCCGTATCGACAACCAGTTGCGCGGCCGTTCCGGTCGTCAGGGTGACCCGGGCTCCTCCCGTTTCTACCTCTCCATGGAAGATACCCTGATGCGGATCTTCGCCTCCGATCGCGTGACCGGCATGATGAAGAAGCTGGGGATGGAAGAGGGCGAGGCCATCGAGCACCCCTGGGTGACCAAGGCCATCGAGAACGCCCAGCGCAAGGTGGAGGGTCGCAACTTCGACATCCGCAAGAACCTGCTCGAATTCGATGACGTGGCGAACGACCAGCGCAAGGTGGTCTACGAGCAGCGCAACGAGCTGCTGGACACCAACGACATCTCCGACACCATCCACGTCATCCGTGACGACGTCTATGGCAGCGTGATCGACGAGTACATTCCGCCCCAGTCCCTGGAAGAGATGTGGGACGTGCCGGGTCTGGAAGCACGCCTGAAGTCCGATTTCGCGCTGGACCTGCCGCTGCAGCAGTGGCTGGCGGAAGACGACAAGCTGTATGAAGAGAAGCTGCGCGAGCGCATCCTGGAAGAAGCCACCAAGCTCTACGCCCACAAGGAAGAGCTGGTCGGCAAGGACGTATTGCGCAACTTCGAGAAGGCGGTGATGCTGCAGACCCTGGATGGCCTGTGGAAGGAGCATCTGGCGGCCATGGATCACCTGCGCCAGGGCATCCATCTGCGCGGCTACGCCCAGAAGAACCCCAAGCAGGAGTACAAGCGCGAGTCCTTCGATCTCTTCACCCAGATGCTGGAAACCCTCAAGCGCGACGTGGTCAGCATCCTGAGCCGGGTACAGGTCCAGGAGCGCGACGTGGAGGCGATGGAAGAGCAGCAGCGCCAGCAGGCGGAAGCGGCTCCCCGCACCTATACCCATGCCGCCGCCGAGAACCAGCTGGCCGACGAAGAGACCCAGGCCGACGCGGCGCCGGTGACCTTCGTGCGCGACGAGCAGAAGGTCGGTCGCAACGATCCCTGCCCCTGCGGATCCGGCAAGAAGTACAAGCATTGTCACGGTCAGTTGACCTGAGTGACCTAATGCCATGACAAGGCGGGCCCGGTGCCCGCCTTGTTTTTGTCGCATGGCGACGCAAAATCGGATGTCAGGCATCATCGGCAGCTCACCCAACCGGGGGTTGGGGTCATAGAGCGACCCGATCAGGCAGAGAGTGCAAAGGTAGCAAGATGGAACAGAAAAAGCGGATCTGGGTGGCGGTCGGCGTCATCGAGAATGAACGGGGCGATATCTTCATCGCCAAGCGCTCCTCCGATCGCCATCAGGGGGATCGCTGGGAGTTTCCTGGGGGCAAGGTGGAGTCGGGGGAAGACCTGCTCACCGCGCTCGACAGGGAGCTGTGGGAGGAGATAGGCATCCGGGTGCAGGATTGCGCCCCCTTCATGGAGCTGCACCACGACTACCCGGACAAGCAGGTGCTGCTGGATATCTGGAAGGTGACCCGCTTCCTGGGCGAGCCCTTTGGCAAGGAAGGGCAGGAGTGCCGCTGGGTGCCGCTGGCCGAGCTGCACAACTACCACTTCCCCGATGCCAATGGTCCCATAGTGACGCGGCTGCAGGCCGCGTTGGCGTGAGCCGATGGCAAGAGACAATGAAAAAGGGCCAATCGGCCCTTTTTCATTTTGCAGAGGCGAAACCGCCAGGGCCTATAGCCACTGGTCGCCCTCTTCCGGATCCGGCAGCAGATCCGGATTGATCTCCCCCGGGATCCGCTTCTCTTCATCGGCCCATTCGCCGAGATCGATCAGCTGGCAGCGCTTGCTGCAGAAGGGACGAAACGGGCTCTGGGGACCCCATTCCACTTCGCTCTGACAAGTCGGGCACTTGACCTTGGTGACCATCTGGATGCCTCCTTAGCAGCAGGCGAGCTGGAAAGGCACATCGCCAATCGGCTGTTCTGCGGTGGGCAGAAAACGCAGGGCGAAGCGGTTCTTGTGGCCGCTCAGGGTCGGGTAGCAGGGCTGGGATCCGGTCAGACGGATACGGATCAGCTCGGCCCCCTCGGCGGTATCCTGGAAGAAGCCGTTGGTGGCAACCTGATCGCTGAAGTGGCCAGATTCACGCCACAGCCGCAGCAGCAGGGAGATGGCGTTCATCAGCAGATTGATGTCGCTGAGCCATTGCTGCATCTGTTGATGGCGAGCCACCGCCGGCGTCACCAGCCAGTGGTGCAGTTGTGGCACATCGAAGGCGCACAGGCCACCGGGAATGGAGAAGCGCTGGCGGATGGAACCGAGCAGACGATCCTCTTTCAGACGGGCGCCGGGGCGAGGGGAGTTGAGCAGGTTGCGGGAAAGCTGGGTGCTCTCCTGCTGCATCCGCTGGATCTGCTCGAGGTCAACGTCCGGCAGGCTGGCCCAATGGCTAAGACGCTGGCCGAGACGCTCCAGATCCTTGATCAGATCGGCGCGCAGATCACCGCGCTCCAGCAACTCCTGCAAATCGAACAACCCCTTGAAGAAGGCGATGTGTGCCCAGGACTGGTCACTCTCCAGATTGTCGCGGATCTGGGAAAACAGGGACTCCAGACGAAGATAGGTCCGGCTTTTTTCGTTGAGGGGAAAATCGTAAATCATGCCTAATCCTGGCCAGCCATAAACCGGCCTAGTGTACTCACACTTGGGGGGCTTGTTGAGAGGCAAATGCCAGATATGTCTCGTGCAGCGCTAAAATTCGCTCCCGTATGGTCTCAGTCGTGCCACTCTGGTTGTCCAGTACGTCATCGGCCATTGCCAGACGCTCGCTGCGGCTCGCCTGGGATGCCAGTATGGCCTGAGCCTGCTCCCGGCTGACCCCGTCCCGGCGACAGGTTCGCTCGATCTGGGTCGCCTCATCCACGTCGATGACCAGCACCCTATCGGCCAGCTCGGTGAGCCGGTTTTCCACCAGCAAGGGAACCACCAGCAGGCAGTAGGGGGAGCTGGCTGCCGCGCACTGGCGCAGCATCTCGCTGCGGATGATCGGATGGAGCAGGGCGTTGAGCCAGGACTTGGCCGCCGGATCGCTGAAGATCCGCTCGCGCAGGGCTCGCCTGTCCAGCAGGCCCTGCCCGGTCAGCATCTCGGGGCCGAAGTGGTTGGTGATGGCGGCCAGGGCCGGGGTGCCGGGCGCCACCACGTCGCGGGCAATCAGGTCGGCATCGACCACCTCTATCCCCAGGGCCGCAAACTGGTTGGCGACGGTCGTCTTGCCGCTGCCTATACCGCCGGTGATGGCTACCACATACATAGATTTGTGATCCCCTTGCTAGAGAACGATGTCCAGATACCAGCGGGTGATGTTATCCCCCCACAGCAGCGCTATCCAGCCCGCGATGGCGAGGTAGGGGCCAAAGGGGATGGGTTTGCCCTGATGATGGTTGCGCAGCAGTATGAGCCCTATGCCGATGATGGCGCCGACCAGGGACGAGAGCAGCAACACTATGGGCAGTGCCTGCCAGCCCAGCCAGGCACCGAGCGCAGCCAGCAGCTTGAAGTCGCCATGGCCCATCCCCTCCTTGCCGGTCAGCAGCTTGAACCCCCAGTAGAGGCTCCAGAGCACCAGATAGCCCGCCATGGCACCGATCACCGCATCGGCCAGCGGCACAAAGCCGCCCGCCAGATTGAACAGCAGACCGCCCCATAGCAGCGGCAGGGTGAGCTGGTCCGGCAGCAGCATCTTGTCCAGATCGATGAAGGTGAGAGCCACCAGTACCCAGGTCAGCAAGAGCGCGGCCAGGGTGCCCCATCCCGGAGTCAGGGTCGCCGCGACGGCGACCGACAACAGGGCGGTCAGCAGCTCGACCAGGGGATAGCGAGCCGAGATGGGCGCCTTGCATTGTCGGCAGCGCCCCTTGAGCCAGAGCCAGCTCAGCAGAGGGATGTTCTCCAGCGCGCCTATGGGGTGATCGCAGTGCGGGCAGCGGGAGCGTGGCACCATCAGGTTGTAGGGTTCGGCGGGGGAGGCGGCCACTTCGCTGCCGAAGTAGTCACTGTATTCGGCCTGCCACTCCCGCTCCAGCATGATGGGCAGGCGATGGATCACCACGTTCAGAAAGCTGCCAACCATCAGGGAAAAGAGAAAAACCAGGGAGAGATAGAGCCAGGGCAGGCCCTGGGCCAGTTCGATCAGAGGCACCATAAATCAACCGCTTGCGTTGAGAATCAGGATGGCAGAGGACCAGAACGAGCCATGCCCGCTGGTCACTCTGCCGAAGGGGCTCAGTGTATCACAGAGCCCAGCTTGAAGATGGGGAGGTACATGGCGACGACCATGCCACCGACCAGCACCCCCAGCACCACCATGATGATGGGCTCGAGCAGGCTGGTGAGGCCATCGACCATGTCGTCCACCTCCTGCTCGAAGATGGCGGCGACCTTGGAGAGCATGTCATCGATGGCGCCGGACTCTTCACCTATCATCACCATCTGGATCACCATGTCGGGGAAGAGATCCACGGTGCGCATGGCGACGTTGATCTGCATGCCAGCCACGACCTCGTTGCGAATGGCCAGGGTAGCCGTGCGATAGACATAGTTGCCCGAGGCCCCTGCAGCGGAGACCAGGGCATCCACCAGGGGGATACCGGCGGAGAAGGTGGTGGAGAGGGTGCGGGCGAAACGGGCCATGGCCGCCTTGTGCAGTATGTTGCCAACGACCGGAATGGAGAGGATGAACTTGTCGGTGTTGTCACGTACCTTCTGGGAGCTGCGCCAGGCGCGCACATAGAGAAACACTGTCAGGGCTATGCCGCCAAAGATGGCGTACCACCAATCCTGCATGAAGCGGGAGATGGCTATGATGAATCGGGTGAAGGCGGGCAGCTCGGCACCAAAGCTCTTGAAGATCTCCTCGAACTGGGGAATGACGAACAGCAGCAGTATGGAGGTCACTATGATGGCGACCAGGATGACCATGGCGGGATAGAACATGGCCTTCTTGATCTTGGACTTGAGCGCCTCGCTCTTCTCGCGATAGATGGCAATCCGGTCGTAGATGGTTTCCAGCGCGCCTGACTGCTCCCCCGCTTCCACCAGGTCACAGTAGAGGGCATCGAAGTGGCGGGGGTGGCGGCGCAGCGCATCTGACAGTGGGGTGCCTGTCTCCACATCGGCGGCGATCTGGCCGATCAGTTCGCGCACCGCCGCCTTCTCATGGCCGCGGGCAATGATCTGCAGGCTCTGCACCAGCGGTACGCCGGCGGAGAGCATGGTGGTGATCTGACGGGAGATGACGGCGATGTCCATCGGCTTGATCCGGGCGCCGCCCTTGGAAAACATCCCCTGGCCCTGTTTGCTGACCCTGGTGACATTGACGCCCTGCTTGCGCAGCTCCGCCTTGACGGTCGTGATGCTGTCGGCCTGCAACTCGCCGGAAACCTTTTGTCCCTTGCGATTGACGCCGTGCCAGCGGAAGGAGAAGACCTTTTTTGGTGCGTTTCGTTTTTGAGCTAATGTTGCCATCACTGCATCCTGCAATTGGGCGACGGTGGCCGGATGAGGGCGTTGCCTGTCCGGCTCATCTTGGCTTGAAGAACATCATCAGGGTGACTGCATGGCTTCACCCGGCTTGATGACTGAAACACTTTCTATATCAGTTGGTCGTGATCCTGTTGATCTCGGCCAGGCTGGTGACCCCCAGGCGGGCCTTCTCCAGGCCGGAGGTGCGCAGCGTGCGCATGCCCTCCTTCTGGGCGATGGCGGCGATTTGCAGCGAGTTCGCTCCCTGCATGATCAGTTTGGCGATGTTGTCCGACATCAGCATGATTTCATAGATGCCGACCCGGCCCCTGTATCCTCCCGAGCACTCCTTGCAGCCGACCGGCTTGAACAGGCGCAGTCCGGCGGCCAGCTGCTGCTGGGTAAAGCCCAGCTCCTGCAATTCGGCATCGGGCACCACCTCAGGGGCCTTGCAGTGATCGCACAGCTTGCGGGCGAGACGCTGGGCCATGATCAGGGTCACCGAGGAGGCGATGTTGAAGGCGGGCACTCCCATGTTCATCATCCGGGTCAGGGTCTCGGCCGCCGAGTTGGTGTGCAGGGTCGACAGCACCAGGTGACCGGTCTGGGCGGCCTTGATGGCAATCTCGGCGGTTTCCAGATCCCGTATCTCTCCCACCATGACGATGTCGGGATCCTGGCGCAGGAAGGAGCGCAGGGCGCTGGCGAAGGTGAGCCCCGCCTTGGGATTGATCTGCACCTGGTTGACGCCGGGCAGGTTGATCTCCACCGGATCCTCGGCGGTGGAGATGTTGACCTCGCTGGTATTGAGGATGTTGAGACCGGTATAGAGCGACACCGTCTTGCCTGACCCCGTGGGCCCAGTGACCAGTATCATGCCCTGTGGCTTGGAGAGGGCATGCAGGTATTGCGTCTTCTGGCGGTCGTCGAAGCCGAGCTGATCGAGGTTGAGGCGGGCGGCCGACGAGTCCAGCAAGCGGATGACAATCTTCTCACCCCACATGGTGGGCAGGGTATTGACCCGCATGTCCATGGATCTGTTGCGGGAGATCTTCAGCTTGATCCGTCCATCCTGGGGCAGGCGTCGCTCGGCGATATCGAGCCTCGCCATCACCTTGAGACGGGCCGCAAAACGGTTCGCCAGATTGACCGGCGGGGTGGCAATTTCGTGCAGTATGCCGTCGATCCGGAAGCGGATCCTGTACTTGGTCTCATAGGGTTCGAAATGCAGGTCGGATGCGCCACGCTTGATGGCATCCATCATGATTTTATGGATGTATTTGACGATGGGGGCATCGTCGTCTGCGGTATTGACGCTCTCGTCGAGGCGCGAACCTTCATCGGAAACTTCGAGCTCCGAGATCTCGGCCTCATCGATGTGATCCATGCCCAGGGTGTCCTGCTCGGTGTCCATCAGCTTGCCGAGGGCGGCGGTGAGCTTGCTCTCCTCAACCAGCAAGGCTTCCGTGTGCAGGCCGAAGCTGAAGCCGAAATCCTCCAGGGCCGACACATTGGTCGGGTCCGACATGGCGATATAGAGGGTGTGGCCCTGGGTGTAGATGGGCAGCACATGGTGCTTCTCAATAAGCTTTTGATTGAGGTACTTCTGCGGGATTTCGGCCAGGTCGAAGGCGGCAAGATCCAGCAGAGGTACCCCATATTCCAGCTCGCAGAAATCGGCGAGCGCTTTGCTGTCGAGTATGTCGTTTTCAATCAGAAAGGTGACAAAGGGCTTGCGCTGCGCCCTGGCCTGGCTCAGATAACGCTGTGAGTCCGGCTCACTGAGGAGGGAAGAGGCGGCCAGGCTGGTCGCCAGGCCGCTATTGAGGCTAGAGGTCATGCGTTAGCATTTGCCATCTGTTTTACAAGAGCCTGAAATATTCCAGAGCACTTGTCCATTGGGAGTAACTGCGCCGGAGGTGACAAGCTGATAGGTCGAACTATCCAATGCCGCTGTCGCTGTACCTGTAACGGTAATTGTGCCACTGGCATTGGAAACAGTTGCACTGGAAAAGTTCTCTGTTACTGCGCTCGCACCGGAGAGCGCATTTTGACCTGCGGTCGCACAACTGGTCCCTATAGAAGCTGATGGGCCAGTCCATCCTTGCACACAAACCTCGACGGCCGTTTTGGCCGGCCCTACGGCTGCAATAACCTCCGAGAATTTGGCGCGCTTGGTGTAGCTCTGATAAGCCGGCAAGGCGATGGCGGCCAGAATGGCGACGATCGCAACGACTATCATCAATTCGATTAGCGTAAACCCTGACTGTTTTTTCATGTCAAATTTCCTTTTTTCCATGGTTCCTGAAAAGTGCCGGTGGAAATCTATCCACACTCCAGCATCTTATCCGAGCGCTTCGGGTTGGCAACAGAGGCTGGGCCCTTGTTAACCACTTTTCTGTCATTTAGTGAAAATGATAGCAAAATCAAGGATTAATTGGTTTCCAATGACGCTTATCAAGGTTGGGGAGGGCCCATCTTCACACTCCTTATGTCGTGGGATCCTGCATATAGAAAAGGCGCCGATGGCGCCTTTTGCAAGTTTCGAGCCCTGTAATATTTTGGGGCTGGGTGGACTCGTTTTGCTCGCTCAGCTTTCGATGAAGCGCATCGAGAGGTCCAGCGCCCGTACGTGCTTGGTCAGGGCGCCCACCGAGATAAAGTCGACGCCGGTGGCTGCATAGTCGGCCAGCGTCTCCAGGGTGACGTTGCCGGAGACCTCCAGCCTGGCGCGGCCCTGATTCACAGCAACGGCTTCTTTCATCATGGGCACGTCGAAGTTGTCCAGCATCACTATGTCGGCCCGGGCGCTCAGCGCCTGCTCCAGCTCGGCCAGGGACTCCACCTCCACTTCCACCGGTTTGCCCGGGTTGAGGCGGCGCGCCTCGGTGATGGCTTCCCGGATGCCACCGCAGGCGAGGATGTGATTCTCCTTGATGAGGTAGGCATCAAACAGACCGATACGGTGGTTTTTGCCGCCGCCGCAGGTGACGGCATACTTCTGGGCACTGCGCAGGCCGGGCAGGGTCTTGCGGGTATCGAGCAGGCGGCAGTCAGTGCCTTCCAATTCGGCCACGTAACGGGCGGTCAGGGTGGCGACCCCGGAGAGGGTCTGCACGAAGTTCAGGGCATTGCGCTCGCCGGTCAGCAGCACCCGGGCCGGGCCATGGAGACGGAACAGCTCCTGATTGGGGGAGAGGCACTCGCCATCCTGCACCTTCCACTCCACCTTGACCTCGCCGCCGAGCTGGGCAAACACCTCGTCGACCCAGGGCTGACCGCAGAATACGCCGGCCTCGCGGGTGATGACGCGTGCCGTCGAGATGCGATCCGCCGGGATCAACTGGGCTGTGATATCGGCGCTGGCATCCGGTTGATCCAGTGCGGTGAGGGCATCGCCCAAGTCTTCGAGTAGTGCGGCGCGCACGGCGCGGCTGATGTCCTGTTGTAACATGCCTTATTCCTGCAAGGGTCTGAGAAGCAACTGCCTGTCTTTCTGACGTAATTCCAGCCGGCCCAGGGCATTCATGCCCACCAGGATCTCCTCCCCGTCGGCAGCCGGATTGATAAAGACGGACAAATCGTACAGGGTCAGTGGGCCCATCGCCAGGCTTTCGATCCGGCCTGTCTCGACCTGGATCTGACCCGCCGCCGTATTGACCCGGCTGCGACCGGTGGCGACGAGACCGAGGCGTGATGCCACCTGGCTCGGTATGGTCACCCGGGTGGCTCCCGTGTCCAGCAGCAGTTGCACCGGCTGGTCGTTGATGGCACCCTCCAGACGATAGTGACCACTGGCATCGGCCTTGAGCAGCAGCTCGCCGCTGGCGGTCACGCTGGGTTTGGCGCTGGAGTAGAAGTAAAGGGTGAGCAGACCCAGCAGTGAGAGCCAGGCCAGCAGCCAGAGACGGCGTGCCATCGGGTGCATATGGGGTCCAGTGCCTTGCAAGTGATGGCTCAGCCTAACACAGCTTTACCCATGGATTCAGAGGCTTGTTTCCGGTTTCTTGCGGTGGCTAGCACTGTCCATGGTGTCCCTCTCCCCATTGTTGAGTCGAGTAGACGATGACACAACCGACAACCATTTTTTCCATCGATCGCGCAGGCTGGTGTGAACAGGCCCGCAGGGTGCCTTCGCCCCATCACAATGAACGGATCGGCCCGGACGACATCTCCCTGCTGGTGATACACGGCATCAGTCTGCCGCCGGGAGAATTTGGTGGCCCCTGGATCGACGATCTGTTTCTCGGTCGCCTCGATCCCGATGCTCACCCTTACTTTGCCGGCATTCATCAGCTGCGGGTCTCCGCCCACTGCCTGATCCGCCGCGATGGCGAACTGGTGCAGTATGTGCCGTTCACTGCGCGAGCCTGGCATGCGGGAGTATCGAGCTGGGAGGGGCGGGAGGCGTGCAACGACTTCTCCATCGGCATCGAGCTGGAAGGAACCGACGAGCAGCCGTACAGCGATGCACAGTATGAGGTGCTGGCAGGCCTCAGTCGGGCCATTTCCGGTCAGTATCCCGAGGTGACGGCATCACGCATCGTCGGCCATTGCGATATAGCGCCGGGTCGCAAGACGGATCCTGGTGCCAGTTTCGAATGGCTGCGCTATCGTGGAATGCTCAACTTTGAGTAAAAAATCCAAACATTAGTTTGTATTTTTAAAATCAATGGCTTGCCTTTTTGGTGAGCCATTTTTCATGCTGTTGGCCAAATGTTATCTGTGAGCAGGCTCATAAATATTGGTCAGACCATTTTCTATGAGCCATATCATGATTTCGCTTTTTTACCCCTAAAGTGGCAAGCTTCGTTCTTGATGCAGATCATATTTTGGGTGGACTTTTTCCAAGCCCTCTGCTAATTTTCGCCCCAATCATAGAATTGGTAATACCAATTTAACAAAGTAGCCTCATGCCCTATATCAAGATAACTCAGCCCAAGCTGGCCGACGCCATCGTCGCCGAGCTGGAAAGCATGATTCTGGAAGGCAGCTTGCAGCCGGGGCAGAAGCTGCCCCCCGAGCGGGAACTTGCCATCCAGTTTCAGGTGTCGCGGCCTTCCCTGCGCGAAGCCATCCAGCGCCTGGAAGCGAGGGGACTCTTGTATCGCCGTCAGGGCGGCGGCACCTATGTGCAGAATGCCTTGAGCAAGGGGATCGCCGATCCCCTGTTCGAACTGCTCAGTACCCACCCGGAAGCCCAGTATGACCTGCTGGAGTTTCGTCACGCGCTGGAAGGCATCTGTGCCTACTATGCCGCGCTGCGGGGGACTGAGGCCGACTTCGAGCGGATCCGCCTGGCGCAGTCCGCCATCGAAGAGGCGGGTCAGCAGGGGTCGCTGGTGGTCGAATCGACCGCCGTCACCCAGTTCTATCTGGCGGTGGCGGAGGCGTCCCACAACGTGGTGCTGCTGCACCTGCTGCGGGCCATGGGCCCCATGCTCGAACAGAACATTTTACGAAATAACGAGATTTTGAATCGCCGTCCGGGAGTGGTAGCCAAGATCCGTCGCCATCGTGCGAGCCTGATCGAGGCTATCCTGTCGGGGGCTCCGGAGCGGGCCAGGGCTGCTTGTCATGAGCACCTGGCCTTTATCGAGGACACCTTGTTGGATATGCAGAGGGAAGACAGCCGGATCCAGCGATCCATGCGTCGGATCCGTCAGCAGGAAAACTAATCCCACAAGGCTTTATTGTCGAATTCTTGCGCATCTTAACCGCCGTGCAATAACAATAGGAACCAGCCATGTCTGATATCCTGAAGAACGATGTGGACCCGATAGAAACGCTGGAGTGGCTTGCCTCTCTGGAATCCCTGCTGCGTGAAGAGGGTCCGCAACGCGCTCAGTTCATCCTTGAACAACTGGCCGAGAAAGCCCGCATCAGCGGTGTGGACGTGGCTGAAAAGGCGAATCGCGACTACATCAACACCATTCCTGCCAGCGACGAACCGGCTTACCCGGGCGACCTGGAGATGGAACGTCGCATCCGCGCCATCATCCGCTGGAATGCCATGATGATAGTGCTGCGTGCCTCCAAGAAAGACCTGGACCTCGGCGGTCACATGTCTTCCTTCGCCTCTTCCGCGACCATCTATGAAGTCTGCTACAACCACTTCTTCCGCGCTCGCAGCGAGAAGGACGGTGGCGATCTGGTCTACTTCCAGGGTCACATCTCCCCGGGCATCTACGCCCGTGCCTTCGCCGAAGGTCGTCTGACCGAAGAGCAGCTGGACAACTTCCGTCAGGAAGTGGATGGCAAGGGCATTCCTTCCTACCCGCACCCGAAACTGATGCCGGACTTCTGGCAGTTCCCGACCGTTTCCATGGGTCTGGGCCCCATCGCCGCCATCTATCAGGCTCGCTTCCTGAAGTACCTGACCGACCGTGGCATCAAGGATTGCTCCGAGCAGACCGTGTACGCCTTCCTGGGTGACGGCGAGATGGACGAGCCGGAAGCCAAGGGCGCCCTGACCGTTGCCGTGCGTGAAAAGCTCGACAACCTGGTGTTCGTGGTCAACTGCAACCTGCAGCGTCTGGACGGTCCTGTTGTCGGCAACGGCAAGGTCATCAACGAGCTGGAAGGCCTGTTCGCCGGCGCCGGCTGGGATGTCACCAAGGTCATCTGGGGTCGCAAGTGGGATGAGCTGCTGAAGAAAGACACTTCCGGCAAGCTGATCCAGCTGATGAACGAAACCGTGGATGGCGACTATCAGACCATGAAGTCCCGCGACGGCGCCTACGTCCGTGAGCAGTTCTTCAACCGTTACCCGGAAACCGCCGCCCTGGTCAAAGACATGACCGACGAGGAGATCTTCGCCCTGAACCGCGGTGGTCACGATCCTCGCAAACTGTTCGCCGCCTTCTCCAAGGCCGCAGCGACCAAGGGCAAGCCGACCGTCATCCTGGCCAAGACCATCAAGGGTTATGGCATGGGCGAAGCGGCCGAAGGCAAGAACATCGCTCACCAGGTCAAGAAGATGGATCTGGGCTCCGTGCGTCACCTGCGCGATCGTTTCAGCCTGCCGGTCACCGACGAGCAGCTGGAAAACCTGCCGTACCTGAAGATCGAAGAGGGTACCGAAGAGCACAAATACCTGCACGCCCGCCGTGCCGCGCTGAAGGGCTATGTCCCGACCCGTCTGCGCGAGAGCACCACCAAGCTGGAAATCCCGGCGCTGGATGCCTTCGGCCCGCTGCTGGGCGAGCAGGCGCGCGAGATCTCCACCACCATGGCGTTCGTGCGCTCCCTGAACGTGCTGCTGAAAGACAAGTCCATCGGCAAGCGCATCGTGCCGATCCTGGCCGACGAAGCCCGTACCTTCGGTATGGAAGGCCTGTTCCGTCAGATCGGCATCTACAGCCCGCACGGTCAGCAGTACACCCCGCAAGACCGCGACATCGTCTCCTACTACAAGGAAGACAAGCAGGGTCAGGTTCTGCAAGACGGCATCAACGAGCTGGGCGCCATGTCCTCCTGGCTGGCTGCTGCAACCTCTTACAGCACCAACGACTGCCCGATGATCCCGTTCTACATCTACTACTCCATGTTCGGCTTCCAGCGGATCGGCGACATGGCGTGGGCAGCCGGTGACCAGCAAGCCCGTGGCTTCCTGCTGGGCGCGACCTCCGGTCGTACCACCCTGAACGGTGAAGGTCTGCAGCACGAAGATGGCCACAGCCACATCCTGGCCGGCACCATCCCGAACTGCATCTCCTATGACCCGTCCTACGCCTATGAAGTGGCGGTGATCGTACAGGACGGCCTGCGTCGCATGTACGGCGAGAAGCCGGAGAACGTCTTCTACTACATCACCACCCTCAACGAGAACTATGCCATGCCGGCCATGCCGGAAGGCGCCGAGGAAGGCATCCGCAAGGGTATCTACAAGCTGGAATCCGTGGCCGGCACCAAGGCCAAGGTACAGCTGCTGGGTTGTGGCTCCATCCTGGGTCACGTCCGCACCGCCGCCCAGATCCTGGCGAGCGAGTACGGCGTGGGTTCCGACGTGTTCAGCGTGACCTCCTTCAACGAGCTGGCTCGTGACGGTCAGGACGCCGATCGCTGGAACATGCTGCACCCGACTGCGGCCGCCCGTGTGCCCTACATCACCTCCGTACTGGGTTCCGAAGCCACCATCGCCGCGACCGACTACATGAAGTCCTTCGCCGAGCAGGTGCGTGCCTTCGTGCCGACCGAGAACTACCGTGTACTGGGTACCGATGGTTATGGCCGTTCCGACAGCCGTGCCAACCTGCGTCGTCACTTCGAAGTGAACGAGTTCTACGTCGTTGTCGCCGCCCTGACCGAACTGGCCAAGCGTGGTGAAGTAGACAAGCAGGTTGTGGCCGACGCCATCGCCAAGTACGGCATCGATGCCGACAAGGTTAACCCGCTGTACGCGTAAGAGGATTGAGCGCCCTGTCCGGACTTGCGTGCCGGACAGGGCCTTGCCCAGGTTAATGCGACATAAGGGTAAGAGGACACACAGGGTCCGGACGGCAACAACGAGCCGGAACCTGCTCTTGCCAAGGTTAACGCGATAAACGTACGCGTAAGAGGATAAAGCACAATGTCCAAACAGATTATGGTGCCGGATATCGGTGCCGATGAAGTGGAAGTGACCGAGATCATGGTCGCCGTGGGTGACAAGGTCGAGCTCGACCAGTCCCTGATCGCCGTGGAAGGTGACAAGGCCTCCATGGAAGTCCCGGCTCCGGCCGCGGGTATCGTCAAAGAGATCCTGATCAAGGTGGGCGACAAGGTTGCCACCGGTTCCCAGATCATGATCTTCGAAGCGGAGGGCGCTGCTGCTGCCGCTCCGGCTCAGGCAGCCGCTCCGGTTGCCGCCGCACCGGCTGCCCCTGTTGCTGCCGCTGCCAAAGACGTGCACGTCCCTGACATAGGTGACGACGAAGTCGAAGTGACCGAGATCATGGTCGCCGTGGGCGACATGGTTGAAGCCGACCAGTCCATCATCGCCGTGGAAGGTGACAAGGCCTCCATGGAAGTGCCGGCGCCGTTCGCGGGCCGCGTGGTCGAGATCAAGGTTGCCGCCGGCGCCAAGGTCTCCACCGGTTCCCTGGTGATGGTATTCGAAGTGGCTGGCGCCGCGCCTGCTGCCGTTGCCGCGCCGGTTCAGGCTGCCGCTCCCGTGGCCGCTGCTCCGGCTGCTGCCGCTGCCAAAGAGGTCAACGTACCTGATATCGGCGGCGACGAAGTGGAAGTCACCGAGATCATGGTCGCCGTGGGTGACAAGGTCGAAGCCGACCAGTCCCTGATCGCCGTGGAAGGTGACAAGGCTTCCATGGAAGTCCCCGCGCCGTTCGCCGGTGTGGTCAAGGAGATCAAGGTGAAGGCGGGTGACAAGGTCTCCACCGGTTCCCTGATCATGGTGTTCGAAGTCGCTGGCGCTGCTCCTGCCGCCGCCCCGGTTGCGCAAGCTGCTGCCCCCGTTGCCGCCGCCCCTGCCGGTGCCCCGGTTGCTCAGGCTGCTGCCCCGGCTGCCGCTTCTTCCGACTTTGTGGCCAACGATGCCTATGTTCACGCCTCCCCGGCGGTTCGCCGTCTGGCCCGTGAATTCGGCGTCAACCTGGCCAAGGTGAAGGCCTCAGGTCGCAAGGGTCGCATCGTCAAAGAAGACGTGCAGGCTTACGTGAAGGATGCGGTCAAGCGTGCCGAGTCCGCCCCGGCTGCCGGTACCGGCACTGGCAACGGCATGAGCGTCGTGGCCTGGCCCAAGGTTGATTTCAGCAAGTTCGGCCCGGTCGAAGAGCTGGAACTGACCCGGATCCAGAAGATCTCCGGTCCTGCTCTGCACCGCAACTGGGCCATGATCCCCCATGTCACCCAGTTCGACGAAGCGGATACCACGGATCTGGAAGCGTTCCGCAAAGAGCAGAACATCCTGGCCGAGAAGCAGAAGCTGGACGTGAAGATCACCCCGCTGGTGTTCATCCTGAAGGCGGCCGCCAAGGCCCTGGAAGCGCACCCGCGCTTCTGCAGCGCCCTGTCCGAAGACGGCAGCAAGCTGATCATGAAGAAGTACATCCACATCGGTGTGGCGGTAGACACCCCGGGTGGCCTGGTTGTGCCGGTCGTTCGCGACGTCAACAAGAAGGGCATCCATGAGCTGTCCCGCGATCTGGCCGAGATCTCCAAGAAGGCTCGTGCCGGCAAGCTGACCGCTGCCGACATGCAGGGCGGTTGCTTCACCATCTCCAGCCTGGGTGGCATCGGCGGTACCAGCTTTACCCCGATCGTCAACGCGCCGGAAGTGGCCATCCTGGGCGTCTCCAAGTCCGAGATGAAGCCGAAGTGGAACGGCAAGGAGTTCGTGCCTCGCCTGATGCTGCCGCTGGCCCTGAGCTATGACCACCGCGTCATCGACGGCGCCGACGGGGCTCGCTTCATCACCACCCTGAGTGGCGTGCTGTCCGACATTCGTCGACTGGTTCTGTAAATGTAAATGAGAGGGCGAGCACAGAGCTCGCCCTTTTCACTTCTCATTTCATTAACAAAATTATAAACTTGCCCCGTTTTTTTCACGGCTGCAGCCGCCTTCTTTGGCATAAGACTGTGCTGTCCGGGGATATAGAACGACAAAGAGGTCATGATGAGTAAAGAGATCAAAACCCAGGTCGTAGTACTGGGTGCTGGCCCTGCCGGTTATTCCGCTGCTTTCCGCGCTGCCGATCTGGGTCTGGATACCGTTATCGTCGAGCGTTACTCCACCCTGGGTGGCGTCTGCCTGAACGTGGGCTGCATCCCCTCCAAGGCGCTGCTGCACGTTGCCAAAGTGATCGAAGAAGCCAAGGCGCTGGCCGAGCACGGCATCGTCTTCGGTGCCCCGCAGACCGACATCGACAAGGTGCGTCTGTGGAAAGAGAAGGTCATCAACCAGCTGACCGGCGGTCTGGCCGGCATGGCCAAGATGCGTAAAGTCCAGGTTGTGAACGGCTTCGGCAAGTTCACCGGCCCGAACACCCTCGAAGTGGAAGGTGCCGACGGCAAGACCACAGTGACCTTCGACAACGCCATCATCGCGGCCGGTTCCCGTCCGGTGAAGCTGCCCTTCATCCCCCACGATGACCCCCGCGTCTGGGATTCAACCGATGCGCTGGAACTGACCACAGTACCGGGCAAGCTGCTGGTTATCGGTGGCGGCATCATCGGTCTGGAGATGGGTACCGTTTACTCCTCCCTGGGCTCCGAGATCGACGTGGTGGAATTTGCCGATCAGCTGGTACCGGCTGCCGACAAAGACATCGTCAAGATCTACACCAAGCGCGTTGCCAAGAAATTCAACATCATGCTGGAGACCAAGGTCACCGCAGTTGAAGCCCGTGAAGACGGCCTGTACGTCTCCTACGAAGGCAAGCACGCCCCGGCCGAGCCGGTTCGCTACGACAACGTGCTGGTCGCGGTCGGTCGTGTGCCGAACGGCAAGCTGATGGACGCCGAGAAAGCCGGTGTTGCCGTCAACGAGCGCGGTTTCATCGAAGTGGACAAGCAGCTGCGTACCAACGTTCCGCACATCCACGCCATCGGTGACATCGTCGGTCAGCCGATGCTGGCTCACAAGGGTGTGCACGAAGGCCACGTGGCGGCCGAAGTCATCGCCGGCAAGAAGCACTACTTCGACCCGAAAGTGATCCCGTCCATCGCCTACACCGAGCCAGAGATGGCCTGGGTCGGTCTGACCGAGAAGGAAGCCAAGCAACAGGGCCTGAACTTCGAAGTCGCCACCTTCCCCTGGGCTGCTTCCGGCCGCGCCATCGCCTCCGATTGCGCCGACGGCATGACCAAGCTGATCTTCGACAAGGACAGCAACCGCGTCATCGGTGGTGCCATCGTCGGTACCAACGGTGGTGAGCTGCTGGGCGAGATCGGTCTGGCCATCGAGATGGGTGCCGACGCCGAAGATCTGGCGCTGACCATCCACGCTCACCCGACTCTGCACGAGTCCGTGGGTCTGGCTGCCGAAGTGTTCGAAGGCTCCATCACCGACCTGCCGAACGCCAAGGCCAAGAAGAAGAAGTAAGTCTCTTCTCTCCGCCAAGATGAAAAAGCCGCTCTCAGGAGCGGCTTTTTTGTGGCTGTTGCGCGGGGCTTTCCGGATCCGGTGGGGAAGGCCATGGCTCCATGACGCCTGCGGCCCGCTGCTTGTTTTCAGGGGATGGCCCAGGCAGGCGGCCTGCCGTTGAAGCCACAGGGGCGTTGCGACGCGCCCTGTGGCTGGCTTGAAGGGAAGGGGAGGGCTAGAGGCGGAAGTTGCCGACCAGCTTGTCGAGCTCGCCGGAGAGCTGCTGCAGACTGCGGCTGGACGCGGTCAGCTGGTGGGCGATGTCGGCCGTCTCTGTGGTGAGCTGGTTGATGTCCTCCACGTTGCGGTTGATCTCCCCCACCACGCTGGACTGCTCCTCGGTGGCGGTGGCGACCTGGATGTTCATGTCGCTGATCTGGGTGATGTGGGCGGTGATCTGGCCGAGCGCCCCGTTGGCGGCGTCCGCCCGGGTCACCACCTCCAGACTCTGGTTGCGGCCCTGGGCCATGGCGCTGACGGCGCGGGCGCTCTGCTCCTGGAGGCGGTTGATCATGCCCTGGATCTCGGCGGTGGAGGCGGCGGAGCGGCTGGCTAGGTTGCGCACCTCGTCGGCCACCACGGCGAAGCCACGGCCCTGTTCACCGGCGCGGGCGGCCTCGATGGCGGCGTTGAGTGCCAGCAGGTTGGTCTGCTCCGAGATGCTGCGGATGGTGTCGAGTATGCTGCCGATGGAGTCGGTCTGGCTCGCCAGGGACTCGATGACCCCGGCCACCTGCTCGATCTCCCCCGAGAGGCCGACGATGCCGTGGCGGGCCTGGGCTACCACCTGGGCACCCGCATCGGCCTGATCGTTGGCCTGTTTGGCTACGTCGGCGGCGAGAGACGCATTGCCGGCGATCTCGCTGACGGTGGCGCCCATCTCGTGGATGGCGGTGGCGACCTGGACGGTGCGATCCCGCTGTGCGGTACAGTTGTGCTGGGTCAGCTGGGCCTTGGCGGCCACCTCGTTGGCGGTGGCGGCGAGCTGGCGGGAGTTGCTCGCCACCTGCTCGATGGCACCGTGGATGCGGGCCACGAACTGATTGAAGCTGCTGGCTATCTCGGCCAACTCGTCCTTGCCGGTGAGGCTGGCACTGCTGTCGAGGGCAAGGTGGCGGGCGGCATCCCCGATGTGCAGTTGCAGGAAGGAGACCCGGCGGCGCAACCCGATCAGGATGAGGGTCGAGACCAGCAGCGAGATGGCGATGGCGATCACTATGATGGCGATCATCTGGTTGCGGCCACTGTCATAGCTGCTCTGGCTCAGCTCGTTGCGCTGCTGGGCCTGGCCGATGAGGCCGTCGAGCAGGGCGTTGGCCCCCTTGCGCATCTCCCCATAGGTCTGGCTGTAGCTATCGCGATAAATGGTGCGGGCCACCTCCATCTCATCCTTCTCCAGCGCCTGCAGCATGGGGATCAGCTCCTCACGCTCCATCTTCTCGAACTGGCCGAGCAGCCGCTCGGCCTCGGCCCGGGCGGCGGGATCGACCTGGGCCGTCACCGCCTGCTGCATGGCCTGACGCATCTCGGGAATATCTTCCTCGCGGGTCTCCTTGACCCGGGTCAGTACCCCCTTCTCGTCGCGCAGGGAGGTCTCCTGCAGCAGCATCATGTCGATGCCGACGCGCATGCGCGGGATGCGGGAGGCCACTTCCGCCATGGCCCGCATGGGGGTGGCGGTATTCTGGAACAGCTCATCGGCCTGTTGCTTGATGTTGCCCATGCTGCGCAGGCTGGCGGCGCCGACCAGCAACAGGGCGAGACAGGGCACGGTAACGGCCAGGATGAGTTGGGTTTTGATCGTGATCTTGCCTGCCAGCATGATGACTCCTTGGTGTGTTGCTATGTCGCTACTGTAGCGGCTTGTCATGACGGTTTGCCGTCATTCCCGGGCCGACACTCCCTGCCGACCCGGACGAAAAAGAGCGCCTAAGCGCTCTTTCATGTTACAGCCGGAAGTTGCCGACCAGCTTGTCGAGTTCGCCGGAGAGCTGCTGCAGACTGCGGCTGGACTCCGTCAGCTGATGGGCGATGTCGGCTGTCTCCATGGTGAGCTGGTTGATGTCCTCCACGTTGCGGTTGATCTCCCCCACCACGCTGGACTGCTCCTCGGTGGCGGTGGCGACCTGGATGTTCATGTCGCTGATCTGGGTGATGTGGGCGGTGATCTGGCCGAGCGCCCCGTTGGCGGCGTCCGCCTGGGTGACCACCTCCAGACTCTGGTTTCGCCCCTGGGCCATGGCGCTGACGGCGCGGGCGCTCTGCTCCTGGAGGCGGTTGATCATGCCCTGGATCTCGGCGGTGGAGGCGGCGGAGCGGCTGGCTAGGTTGCGCACCTCGTCGGCCACCACGGCGAAGCCACGGCCCTGTTCACCGGCGCGGGCTGCCTCGATGGCGGCGTTGAGTGCCAGCAGGTTGGTCTGCTCCGAGATGCTGCGGATGGTGTCGAGTATGCTGCCAATGGAGTCGGTCTGGCTGGCCAGGGATTCGATGACCCCGGCCACCTGCTCTATCTCCCCGGAGAGGCCGACGATGCCGTGGCGGGCCTGAGCCACCACGACCGCACCCGCATCGGCCTGATCGTTGGCCTGTTTGGCCACGTCGGCGGCGAGCGACGCATTGCCGGCGATCTCGCTGACGGTGGCCCCCATCTCGTGGATGGCGGTGGCGACCTGGACGGTGCGATCCCGCTGTGCGGTACAGTTGTGCTGGGTCAGCTGGGCCTTGGCGGCCACCTCGTTGGCGGTGGCGGCGAGCTGGCGGGAGTTGCTCGCCACCTGCTCGATGGAGCCGTGGATCTTGGCGACGAAGTTGTTGAAGCCGGTGGCGACCTGGCTCAGTTCATCCCGTCCTTCCACCTTGAGGCGCTGGGTCAGATCCCCGTCACCACTGCCCAGTTCCCGGAACAGGCGGGCCAGTTCGTTGAGGGGGCTACTGACGGAGCCCGCCAGCAGGACGCCGAGCAGCCCCATGCCGACGGCGATGAGCAGGCTCACCAGCACTATGTGCAGTCGCGCCTCGTCCAGCTCGGCATAGATCTCGGCTTCCGGCACCTGGGCCACCAGATACCAGTCGAGCAGGGGGATATAGCTGGTGGCGAGCACCACGGGCTGGCCATCGATTTCGGCGTGGGTGACGGCAAAGGGCTGCTTGGTCATCAGCGCGCCTGCGCCCGGGCCAGCCAGTTGACTCAGGCTGTCTCTGTCGATGCGGGCGGCATCCGGGTGCAGCTTCACCTTGCCGCTGCCATCCGTCATGAAGACGAAGCCGCTGTCGCCGATGCGGAAGTTGGCGAGCATGCTGACCATGCTGTCGAGGGACTTGGCGAGCCCGGCCAGGCCGCGCCCGTCGAGTTGCTGGAAGTTGACGAACAGCTTCACCTCGCCATTGCTCTCGCGAAAGATGCTGAGCATCAGGTCCTGGCCGCTCTTGGTGTAGTCGTAGAACCAGTTGTCCTGCTCGTGGTTCAGGATGCGCAGGAAGCCGTCCTGGTTGTAATAGGCGGCGCTCTGGCGATCGGCGAAGGAGGCGGTGACCAGGCCATACTGGCTCGTCATGTCCTTGAGCTGGTCGATGAGGATGGACTCCTGCTCCTTGGGCATGCCGCGGGCCACCCAGTCCAGCACGAAACGGTCATTAGCCAGCTGCCTGGCGGCGCTCGCGACCGAGGTGAGATCCTTCTCGATCTCCTTGCCGATGCGCTGGGTCAGGTTGGGCAGCTCCTGCTCGAACATGCGGGTCTCGATCAACTGCTGGGCCGAGCGCTGGCTGAAGTAGCCCACCAGCAGGCAGGAGAGAGCCACGGCGAGGATGACGGTGGCCAGAATTTTCTGTTTGAGTGTCAGGCTTGCGAACATAAGGGTGACTCGGGAGTGTGGGCCTAAGGTTGAGTACATATTAACGGCTGAGCTGGCGTGCTCTTGAGGTGGCGGCGGCGATTATTGCCGATTAACGTTTGCGCTCACATCAGGCCGGGACTGGATTGGCGCCGGTTATCCCTGGCTCTGGGGCCCCGGGGGTGATGACATCTCGCCAGCGGGGACGCTTGCAGTTAAAGTTCTGGAACTTATAGTTGGCAGCACTCATGTCGGCGGGCTGCTCGCTCGACTCGCACGGATCAATGGACACTCATATGCGCATCTTTCATCGGGGATGGACCCATCTGCTTATGCTTCTGCTGGCGACCCTGCCATTGGCGGGGATGGCCCTGGCCAGTGACACCGGGCCCAAGGCTCGGGTGCACGGCGGCGAAGGCAAGGCGGAGCGACCCAGGATAGCCCTGGTGCTGAGCGGCGGCGGCGCCAAGGGGGCGGCCCATATCGGGGTGCTCAAGGTGCTGGAAGAGAAGCGCATCCCGGTCGACATCGTCGTCGGCACCAGCATGGGCTCCTATGTGGCGGGCATGTACGCCATGGGGCTCAGTGCCGAGGAGGTGGAGCGGATGACCCTCGCCATCGACTGGAACAAGGGGTATCAGGACAAGGTCGGTCGTGACGAGCTCTCCCTGCGCAAGAAGCAGCAGAGCGAGAAGTACCAGCTGCGCACCGACATCGGGGTCAACGGGGACTCCACCCAGCTGCCGGATGGCTTCTTCCAGGGGCAATCCATGGCCAGCCTGCTGCGCCATGCCACCTCCAACCTGCCGGCGCAGAAGAGCTTCGACGATCTGCCCATTCCCTACCGCGCCGTGGCCACCGACATGGAGACGGTGACCCCCTTCGTGCTGGACAGTGGCAGCCTGGCCAAGGCGATGCAGGCCTCCATGTCCATTCCCGGCGCCCTCAAGCCCGTGGAGTGGGAGGGGCACATCCTGGCCGACGGCGGTACCGTCAACAACATGCCGGTGGACGTGGCCAAGGCCATGGGGGCCGACGTGGTGATCGCGGTGGACATAGGCGCCAAGCTGCGCACCAGGGAGTCGCTCAAATCCGGGTTGGCCATGATAGATCAGCTCACCACCTACATGACCCAGGTCGGCACCGAGAAGCAGAAGGCGCTGCTGGGGCCGAAGGACGTGCTGCTCAGCCCCGAGTTCGGTGACATGGGGATCGCCGACTTTGCCCGGATGCCGGAGGGGATCAAGCAGGGGGAGGCGGTGGCCGACCGCGCCGCTGCCCAGCTCGATGCCCTGTCGCTCTCCCCCGACGCTTACGCGGATTACCGCAACAAGAAGCTGAGCCGCCGCGCCGAGCGCAGCGGGCAGCCGGCCTACTACATCGACAAGGTGGAGATCCTCAACAAGTCGCGCCTCTCCGACGAGACGGTGCGGGCCATGCTCAAGGTGCGCCCGGACAAGGTGCAGACCTATGAGAGCCTGGAGGCCGGGATCCGCCGCCTCTACGCCCTGGAGTCGTTCGACCGCATCACCTACGAGGTGGAGGAGCGGGACGGCGAGAACGTGCTGGTGGTGGATGCCAGCGAGAAGAACTGGGGCCCGGGCTATCTCAACTTCCAGCTCGGCTTCTCCGATGACTTCGAGAGCAGCTCCAACTACAACGTCGGCATGTCCTATACCCTGACCAACGTCAACGACTGGGGCGCCGAGTGGCTGACCGAGGCGTCGCTCGGCACCGCCAAGCACCTCAAGACCGACTTCTACACACCGCTCGAGCCCTCCCAGACCTTCTATGGCGAGGCGAGCCTGGCCTATGACAAGACCCAGCGCCGGGTCTTCTTCCCGGAGGAGGATGTGAAATCGTCCGGGGTCCGTTATCTGGACTCCGAGTACAGCTTCACCAGCATGGATCTCGCCGTCGGCTGGAACCGCCAGCCCTGGAGCCGGTTGTCCCTGGGGCTGGAAGGCCAGGTGGGCAGCGTCGATGTCCAGAACCTGTCCGACGCGAGTGCGGATGCCACCGCCTGGGGCCCCTACATTCGCTTCGAACACGACACCCTCGACAGTCGCTACTTCCCCTATCAGGGTATCTACTGGGACATCAAGGGGGGCTACTCCCACATCAAGATAGAGCCGACCGGCGAGCCGACGGAGAACACCGAGGGGCTCAACTACCACCTGGCGATGATCAAGCCCTGGTCATGGGGACGACACAGCATCAACCTGATGCTGGAAGGGGGCGGATCCTCCTCTGAGGAAGAGGTGCCGCTGTTCGTGCAGGATCTCGGCGGTCTGTTCCGGCTCTCCGGCTTCCAGCACTACCAGCTGAGCGGCCGCTACAGCCTGTTCAGCGGTCTGCGCTACATCTATCGGGTGGCGGACAACGACTTCGGGGCCATCAAGGCACCCCTGTTCCTCGGGGGCTCCCTCGAGCAGGGCGGGGTCTGGGACAAGGGGGATGACATCAGCCTGGAATCCTCTTATACCGCCGGCTCCGTCTATGTGGGGGTGGAGAGCTTCCTCGGCCCCATCTTCCTCGGCTATGGCATGGCGGAGGGGGGACACGACATGTTCTATCTGCAATTGGGCACTACGTTCCAATAAGGGTAAAATGCTGACTTTTTGTTAACTTGTCTGTGCTGTGTGTCTTGTCAGTTTAAAAAAAACCTAACCGGCTTATATGGTTATGCTGGTTTGGTGAATAACTGCACAGGGTTTGGATTTTAATTACTCGTTAAAACTTATATAGTGGGGGGCACCCTACGGGTGTCCCGCAAGGACGATCGCCACGAGCTTGGGCGAACCCCAAAAAAAAGACCAAAGAGGAATTAGTCGTGCTTGAAACATACCGTAAACACGTCGCAGAACGTGCCGCCGAGGGCGTGGTTGCCAAACCTCTGGACGCAGAGCAGGTCGCCGCCCTGGTTGAACTGCTCAAGAACCCGCCCGCCGGTGAACATGATTTTCTGAAAGAACTGTTGTCCTCCCGTGTTCCCCCGGGTGTCGATGAAGCGGCCTATGTCAAAGCCGGCTTCCTCACCGCCGTCGCCAAGGGCGAGGCCCACTCTCCCATACTGACCGCCGCCGAAGCGGTCGAGCTGCTCGGCACCATGCAAGGTGGCTACAACATCCAGCCGCTGATCGATCTGCTGGACGACGCCTCCCTGGCGCCTCTTGCCGCCAAGGGCCTGTCCCACACCCTGCTGATGTTCGACTCCTTCCACGACGTGGAAGAGAAGGCGAAGGCGGGCAATGCCCACGCCCAGCAGGTGCTGCAATCCTGGGCCGATGCCGAGTGGTTCCTGAACCGCCCCGCCCTGGCCGAGAAGATCACCGTCACCGTGTTCAAGGTGACCGGCGAAACCAACACCGACGATCTGTCCCCGGCGCCGGATGCCTGGTCCCGTCCCGATATCCCGCTGCACGCCCTGGCCATGCTGAAGAACGCCCGTCCCGGCATCACTCCGGACAAGGACGGCGTCATCGGCCCCATCAAGACCATCGACGCCCTGAAAGAGCAAGGCTTCCCGCTGGCTTACGTGGGTGACGTGGTCGGTACCGGTTCCTCCCGCAAATCCGCCACCAACTCGGTGCTCTGGTTCATGGGGGACGACATTCCGTTCGTGCCGAACAAGCGCGCCGGCGGCGTCTGTCTGGGCGGCAAGATAGCCCCCATCTTCTTCAACACCATGGAAGATGCCGGCGCCCTGCCCATCGAGGTGGACGTCTCCAAGCTGGAAATGGGCGATGTGATCGACATCTACCCGTTTGCCGGCAAGATCTGCAAGCACGGTACCGATGAGGTGCTGGCGCAGTTTGAACTGAAGACCGAGGTGCTGATCGACGAAGTGCGCGCCGGTGGCCGCATCCCGCTGATCATCGGCCGCGGCCTGACCGACAAGGCCCGCGAGGCGCTGGGTCTGCCGTTCTCCACCGTGTTCCGTCGCCCGCAGCCGGTGGCCGACACCGGCAAGGGTTACACCCTGGCCCAGAAGATGGTGGGCAAGGCGTGCGGCGTGCAGGGCATTCGCCCGGGCACCTACTGCGAGCCGCGCATGACCACGGTCGGTTCCCAGGACACCACGGGCCCCATGACCCGCGACGAGCTCAAAGATCTCGCCTGCCTCGGCTTCTCCGCCGATCTGACCATGCAGTCCTTCTGCCACACCGCCGCCTATCCCAAGCCCATCGACGTGCAGACCCACCACACCCTGCCGGACTTCATCATGAACCGCGGCGGTGTCTCTCTGCGCCCGGGTGACGGCGTCATCCACTCCTGGCTGAACCGCATGCTGCTGCCGGATACAGTGGGTACAGGCGGTGACTCCCACACCCGTTTCCCCATCGGGATCTCCTTCCCGGCGGGCTCCGGCCTGGTGGCCTTCGCCGCCGCCACCGGCGTGATGCCGCTGGACATGCCGGAATCCGTGCTGGTGCGCTTCAAGGGCGAGCTGCAACCTGGCATCACCCTGCGTGATCTGGTCCATGCCATCCCCTACGCCGCCATCCAGAAGGGGCTGCTGACCGTCGAGAAAGCGGGCAAGAAGAACATCTTCTCCGGCCGCATCCTCGAGATCGAAGGTCTGCCGACCCTGAAGGTGGAGCAGGCGTTCGAGCTGGCGGACGCCAGCGCCGAGCGCTCCGCCGCCGGTTGCACCATCAAGCTGGATCAGGCCCCGATCATCGAGTACCTGAAGTCCAACATCGTCATGCTGAAATGGATGCTCTCCGAAGGCTACGGCGACGTGCGCACCATCACCCGCCGTATCAAGGGGATGGAAGAGTGGCTGGCCAATCCGGTGCTGATGGAAGCGGACAAGGATGCCGAGTACGCCGAAATCATCGAGATCGATCTGGCCACCATCAAGGAGCCGATCCTGTGTGCGCCGAACGATCCTGACGACGCCCGCCTGCTGAGCGAGGTGGCTGGCAGCCAGATCGACGAGGTGTTCATCGGTTCCTGCATGACCAACATCGGCCACTTCCGTGCCGCCGGCAAACTGCTCGAGAAGTACCAGGGCGAGCTGCCGACCCGCATGTGGATCGCCCCGCCCACCAAGATGGACAAGGATCAGCTGACCGAAGAGGGCTACTACGGCATCTTTGGTCGCGTCGGTGCCCGCATCGAGATCCCGGGTTGTTCCCTGTGCATGGGCAACCAGGCGCGCGTGGCGGAAGGGGCCTCCGTGGTTTCCACCTCCACCCGCAACTTCCCGAACCGTCTGGGCAAGGGCGCCAACGTCTACCTGGCCTCTGCCGAGCTGGCTGCGGTTGCCGCCATCATCGGCAAGATCCCGACAGTGGCGGAGTACCTGCAGTACGCCAAGACTCTGGATGCCACTGCGGCCGACACCTATCGCTACCTCAACTTCAACGAGATCGCCTCCTACACCAGGAAGGCCGATGCGGTGATTTTGCAACAGGCGGTCTAAGCCTGGCCGGTCTGACCACTGGAAATAACAATGCCGCGTCTCGACGCGGCATTTTCCATTGATGGGGGTTGCGCGATAATGGGCCGCCAATCTCCCGCCACTGCGTCGTCGATTCCTTTTACCAGCGCGCTGCGTTAGGTTGTCTGGCCTGAATGGTCCCATTGTCTTCTGTGTGAAATGGGCGTTATTTCACTGCGGTGCTTGCCAGGGCAAGCCTGCGAATTGCGGCGTGGTTTCTATGTTCCTGTTCCGGATTGATCTTGCCCGTACGCGATGGCGCCTCGGCTGTGCCTTGTTGGTCTTGACCCTGCCACTGCTGGCGGGGGGCTGGATGGTGCACAGCAGCTATGAGCAGGAGTTGAAGAGCGACGCCAGCGCCTCCGCCTACAAGGCGAGAACCTTGCTCGAGCGCATGCTGGATCAGGCCGAGCAGGCCAACCTGGAGGCATTGCCGCTGGTGAACCGGCCCTGTGCCGGCAACCTGCTGCAACTGCGCAAGAGAGTGGCCCTCGAGCCTTTCCTGCGTTCGGTCAATCTGGTGCGCGACGGGGTGATCAACTGCACCTCGCTGTTCGGGCCTGTCCATGAGGTGGATGACAGGTCGGTCTACACCCAGAACAAGTTGCTGCTGATGCGCGGCAACAAGGTGAGTCAGGATCATCCGCTGCTGGTGGTGCGCCATGATCGCGGGCGCGATGCGGTGCTGAGCGCCATCGACAGTACCCAGCTCAGCTTCATGCTCGCCATGAGCAGCGACACCAGCGAGCTCTATCTGCAGGTCGGGTCGGCCTGGATCGATGAGTCCGGCCATCATCAGAACCAGCCCCCCAGGCTGCACAGCAAGACCCGCCTTGCCCTCGCCTCCCACCGCTACCCCTTCGCCATCCAGGCGGGCTATGCCATGCCGCTCTACTGGCACTCCCTGTGGGAGGCCCGCCATCTTGCCCTGCTGTGGCTGGCCGGCACCTCTGTGCTGCTCGCGCTGCTGGTGTGGTGGGTGCTCGGTCGCCCTGGCTCCCCGACGGATGAGCTGAGGCGCGGGCTGCTGGCAGGGGAGTTCGTTCCCTACCTGCAGCCCCTGATGGCCAGCAAGGACGGCCGCATGGTGGGGGCCGAGGTGCTGATGCGCTGGCAGCACCCGAGCTCAGGCCTGATCCGCCCGGATCTCTTCATTCCCCAGGCGGAAGAGTCCGGACTGATAGTGCCCATGACCACCCACCTCATGAAGGTGGTGGCCCAGCGCCTGAAGCAGGTGCAGAGCCAGCTGCCCGAGGGGTTTCACATCAGCTTCAACATCAGCGCCGCCCATTGCCGGGATCTCTCCCTGCTGGTGGAGTGCCGTGCCTTCCTCGCCCACTTCCAGCGAGGGCGGGTGGCGCTGGTGCTGGAGCTGACCGAGCGGGAGCTGCTGGTGGCCAACCCCCATACCCTCTCCCTGTTCGCACAGCTGGACGAGATGGGGGTCAAGCTCGCCATCGATGACTTTGGCACCGGCCACTCCAGCCTGATCTATCTGCAACAGTTCCATGTGGACTTTCTCAAGATCGATCGCTCCTTCATCGGCCGCATCGGCACCGAGTCCCTCTCCGAGCACATAGTCGACAACGTCATCGATCTCGGTCGCAGGTTGGGCCTGGCCCTGGTCGCCGAAGGGGTCGAGACCGAGCATCAGGCCGCCTACCTCAGGGGCAAGGGGGTCCACTATCTGCAGGGATTCCTGTTCGCGCGGCCCCAGCCGCTGCGCCAGTTCTGTCAGGGATTGACGGCAGGGGAGGCGGGCAGCCAGCCGGTTGCCGCCCGCACCACCTCCGCCTGATCCCTCGGTGAGGCTGCTCGTTATTTGACCGGTTAGGCCAGGGTTCAGCTTGGGTTGCTAACATGGGCCCCCTTTAGAAGGGGACCCGCCATGCGTTTTTGCTCCGCGCCCGACACGGCCAGACCCAGGCCAAGACTGCTGATCACCATGCTGATGTTCGTGCTGCCCATGTTGCTCGGCAACTGGGCCATGCTCGTTCGCTATCGGGTCGATCTGCAGTGGGAGTCCCATCAGGCGGCGAGCCATACCCTGGCGCTGATGGAAACCATGCTGTCCCATGCCCAGGAGGCCAATCGCCAGGCCTTGCCATTTCTGGGCAAGCCCTGTGCCGATGCGCTGCCGACCCTCAGATCCCTGGTCGCCATGGTGCCCTTCGTGCGTTCGGTCAACCTGGGGGCGGGGAGCCGCATATATTGCACCTCCCAGTTTGGCCTGCGGGAGATCCCCTATGCCGCCGACGCATATAGCCAGGGTCGTCTGAGGCTGATGGAGGGGAACGAGGTGCGACGGCATCATCCCGTCCTCTCGGTGCGCACCGACACTGCCCAGGGGGCAGTGATGACCCTGATCGATGGGGATTACCTCAACTTCATGCTGAGCCTGAACCAGAGAGCCATGCCCCTGATGCTCAGGGTGGGGGAGTGCTGGCTCGACGAGGAAGGACATTTCTTTGCCGCCGAGCCTCCCCTGGTGAGCCAGGACCATGTGCGGCTCCAGGCTGCCGGCTATCCTCTCTCCATCTATGCGGGCTACTCCTCTGCGCCCACCCTGATGGGGCTGTGGCGCCATCATGGCTTCGGGCTCTGGCTGTTGTTTGCCTTCAGCACCTGCTTCGCCGCCATCATGTGGTGGCTGCTGGGTCGCCCCCGCTCCCCGATCAGCGAGCTGGCCCGGGCCCTGCGGGCCAAAGAGTTCGTCCCCTACCTGCAACCCCTGGTGGAGAGCGGCAGCGAACGCATCATGGGGGTCGAGGTGCTGATGCGCTGGCAGCATCCTGACGTGGGCCTGATCCGGCCGGATCTCTTCATTCCCCAGGCGGAGGCCAGCGGCCTGATCGTGCCCATGACCAGCCTCGTCATGGGGGCGGTGGCTGAGCGACTGGCCGCCGAGCAGGCGGGGTTGTCCGATGGCTTCCATGTCGGCTTCAACATCAGCGCGGCCCATTGCCGCGACGACAGCCTGCTGGAGGATTGTCGCAGCTTCCTCGCCCGCTTCGCACCGGGCAAGGTGATCCTGGTGCTGGAGCTGACCGAGCGGGAGCTCCTGGTGGCGGATCCCCATACCCTCTCGCTGTTCCAGGCACTGGACGAGATGGGGGTCAAGCTGGCCATGGATGATTTCGGCACCGGCCACTCCAGCCTGGTCTATCTGCAGCAGTTCCATGTGGACTACCTCAAGATCGACCAGTCCTTCATCGCGCGCATAGGGACCGAGTCCCTCTCCGAGCACATAGTCGACAACGTGATCGATCTGGGCCATCGCCTCGGCCTGACGCTGGTGGCCGAAGGGGTCGAGACCCGCGAGCAGGCGGAGTATCTCAAGGGCAAGGTGACCTATCTGCAGGGCTACCTGTTCGGTCGCCCCGCGCCCATCCAGCAATTCTGCGACGAGTGGCTGGCTGAGGGGCAAAATGCCGACCCTGTCATGGAGTTGGCCGGAGTGACCTGAGTCGGTTCTCTCAGTGCGCCAGGCTGTGCAACCAGTTAGCCAGCGTCTCGTGGGGGCTGCCGGGTTCGGGTCTGGCGGGGGCGAGCAGGTGGTAGCCGGTGCCATCCGGGACGAAGCCGAGCGGGGCCGTCAGCAGTCCGGCCTCCAGGTCGTCACACACCAGCCGGTAGGGGCCGATGGCGACGCCAAGGCCCGCCACCGCCGCCTGCAGGCTGAAGTAGAAGTGCTCGAAGCGCAGGCTGGGCGCCTCGTCATTCAGGCTATGCCCTGCATTCTCCAGCCAGCCAGCCTGGCCAGGCATCCGGGCGCGTCTTGGTGTGCAGGCGGGGGGCCGAGGGATGCAGGGCGGGCTCTTCCCCTCGCGGCTCGAAAAACTGCTCCATCTTGCCCGGTTGGCAGACAGGCCCAGTCAGCTCCTCGAACAGCAGCTGGCTGTGCAGATCCTCGGGCCAGTGGAAGTCATTGCGGCGGATGGCGAGATCGATGCCGCTGCCAAAGCTGAGGGCGCCGCCCCCCGCCATCAGATGGACGTCCAGCTCGGGGTGCAGAGCCTGAAATGCGGGCCAGCGCGGGATCAGCCAGCGCATCAGCAGGGTGGGCTCGCAGGAGAGCACCAGCGACTGGGGGCGGCTCTGCTGGCGCAGCGCCTGGGCCGTCTCCCGGATCTGGCCCAGCCCCTCCCTGACCGCCTGATAGAGCCGGTCGCCCGCCTCGGTCAGGAAGACCCGGCGCTGGCGCCGCTCGAACAGCCTGACGCCCAGATCTTCCTCCAGCAGGCGCACCGCCCGGCTGATGGCGCCATGGGTGAGGTGCAGCTCGTCGGCGGCGCGGCCAAAGTGCTCGGTGCGGGCCGCCACCTCGAAGCAGCGCAGGGCCGTCAGGGAGGGGAGCGAGAGGGTTTTCTGTGAATTTTTCTCACCGTTCATGTCAGAAGTTATCGTTCGTCATTGGGATAATTGCCAAATAAAATAGCCGATATCCCATGTGATCAGGACTATTTTCATGACCGAACTGTTAGCAGTAGTAGCCATTACCTTCTTTGCCGTCATCAGCCCGGGCCCCGATTTTGCCATGGTGTCGCGCAACAGCCTGCTGCTCTCCCGTCGCACCGGCGTGCTGACGGCGCTCGGCATCGCGGCCGGGGTCTGTGTCCACGTGAGCTACACCCTGCTGGGGGTGGGCCTGCTGATCCAGCAGTCCCTCTGGCTGTTCAATCTCATCAAGCTGGCGGGGGCTGCCTACCTCATCTTCCTCGGCATCAAGATGCTGCGGACCCAGCCCGCGACCGGTGAAGAGCTGGCCAGTCAGCCTGCCCTCTCCAGCCTGGGGGCGCTGCGCACCGGCTTTCTGACCAATGTGCTCAACCCCAAGACCACCATCTTCATCGTCAGCCTCTTCATGCAGGTGGTGCAGCCGCAGACGCCGCTGGCGGTCCAGCTCGGCTACGGCGCCTTCATAGTGCTGGCCCACGCCCTCTGGTTCAGCGCGGTGGCGCTCTTCTTCTCCAGCGCCTCGGTTCGGGCTCGTCTGCTGGCGGTGCGCCACTGGATCGATCGGATCTTTGGCGGTCTGCTGGTGGGATTCGGCATGCTGCTGGCACTGACCCAGCCCTCGCGCTGAGGGGAAGGGGGCTGGCCCCCTTATCCACCCTCGACTGTAGGGGCTTGTTTTTCATGCCTTGGCGCTAGCTTTTCGGTAGAATTGCCGCTCATTTAGAAGTCAGATGAGGCGCGGTATGACGGTCAGGTTCCAGGCATTTCACAGCATCAAGGCGATTGGCAATCGGGAGGTGCTGTTCAACTGGTCCAGGACCAATCCCCTCGGCGCCCTGGATCAGGTGTGGCGCCCGAAGAGCCGTGACGAGCTGCAGCAACTGCTGCGGGAGTACCCGGATCGCAAGCTGCGGCTCATCGGCTCCGGTCTCTCCTTCGAACCCATCCACAGCGTCTATGCCGAGGGCAGTCAGGCGCTGCTGGTGGATTTGCATCATCTGCGCGGCCGCCTGGCCCAGAGCGCCGATACCGTCACCTACCAGGCGGGCACGCCCCTCGATACCGTCTATGGGGAGCTCATCGCCATGGATCGCATGCTGCCCGCGTCCCCCGGCGTCATCGGCATCCAGACCCTGGGGGGCGCGCTCAGCACCGGCACCCACGGCCAGGGGCTGCACCAGTCCTCCCTGTGCGATGCGGTGGAGGCCCTGACGGTGATGCTGGCCAACGGGGAGATCATTGGCGTGGATCGTGCCGATCCGCGCTTCGGTGCCTTCGTGATGGGCATGGGCATGCTCGGCGTTCTGCTCGACGTGCGCCTTCGCACTGTGCCGAACCGCATCATGCGTTGCACCAAGTTCACCACCGACTACCCTTTCCTGCTGGAACACAACGAGCGGCTCAACCGTGAGCACGGCTTCGTGAAGAGCTGGTGGTTCGCCTGGACCGGCGAGAGCCACATCTGGCTGGTGGATCCCGCCTCCGAGGAGGAGGTGGCCCGCTACCGCGCCGCGGGCAGCGAGCCGCTGCTGCTGGAGGGGGACGTCGACAGCGCCCTGACAGCCGCACTCAATGACACCATAGATGCCACCCTGCAGAAGATGGCGCGGGACACCAAGGACGAGGCGCGGACGGGCGAGCACTTCGAGACGGTGCGCCGCTTCAAGGATGCCTCTGACCTGGTGGGCAACGTCTACCAGATCCTCTGCAAGGGGATACCGGCGCCCCAGATCAACTGCGAGGTGGCGGTGCCCCTCGAGCGCATGCAGGAGGCACTGGAGATCCTGCAGCACTGGCAGGAGCGCAACCCGGGGGCGCTGCACTACCCCTTTATCCTGCGCTGCACCGGCCCCTCAGAGGCCTGGCTCAGTGCCGCCTATGGCAAGTCGGTGTGCTGGATCGGGTTCCTGGTCTATCTGGCGGCGGACGGCACCTTCGTGGGGGGCTCCATGGAGCAGATGCGCGAGCTGCAGCAACTGCTGGTGCCCCTCGGCGGCACACCGCATTTTGGCAAGCACCTGGCGATGGATCTCTACGACTTCCCGGCCCTGCTGCCGCGCTGGCACGACTTCCTGGCCTTGAAGCGCGAGCTCGACCCCCATGGCCGCTTCGAGAACCGCTGGCTCGGCGAGCTGTTCGCCAACCGCTGAGGCCGGCCTCTTGGATAGGGGCGATATTTTTTGCTCCCTTCTCCCCGGGTGGGAGAAGGGTTGGGGATGAGGGGGAAGAGATAGCCTCTTCAGGCCCCATGACGACAGGCGCTAAGGATGTGACATGACAGACCCGCAAGACACCAGAATCCCCGTAACCCTGCTGACCGGCTTCCTCGGCAGCGGCAAGACCACCTTGCTCAACCACTGGGTCAAGCAGCCGGAGCTCGGCGAGTGCGCCGTGCTCATCAACGAGTTCGGCTCTGTGGGGCTGGATCATCACCTGGTACAGCAGGTGGACGAGCAGGTGGTGCTGCTCGATTCCGGCTGCATCTGCTGCTCGGTGCAGGGCTCCCTGGTGGAGGCGCTGCAGGGACTCTTTATGAAGGCTATCCAGCGGAAAATTAAGCCTTTTAAACGACTCATCATCGAGACCACTGGCCTGGCTGACCCGGCTCCCGTGCTCTTTACCCTCAAGGAGGAGGGCTTTATCGCCCAGCGCTACCGTTTCGACGGCACAGTGACAGTGGTGGATGCCGGTCATATCGAGCAGCAGCTCGGCCAGCAATACGAGGCGGTCAAGCAGGTGGCCCTGGCGGATCTGCTGGTGGTGAGCAAGGGGGACCTGGTGGAGGAAGAGACGCTTATTCGGGTGGAGGCGCAGCTGGCCTCCCTCAACCCGGCGGCCCCCATCCAGCGGGTCAGCAACGGCGTGCTCTCACCCGCCGTGCTGGAGAAGCTCGGCGCCTACAACGAGGCGGCGGGGCGCGACGTGCGCCAGCTGCTGGCCTGGCTGCGCACCGAGTCCCCGAAACAGGGGCTGGCTTCCCCCATGCAACCCAGGATGCAGCCGTTTGCCGCCAAGGTGGGCACGACCACACCGACCCATTTCGAGCATGGCAATATAGAAAGCTTCTCCCTGCGCATCGGCGAGCCGCTCAAGCCGTCCCGCCTGCTGGCCGCCATCGATGCGGTGCAGGGGCAGTATGGCGACGCCCTGCTGCGGCTCAAGGGGATCTTGCAGCTGGAGGGCGAGAGCCAGCCCGTGGTGATCCACGGGGTGCACGGCCAGCTCTATCCGTTGCAGGCCCTGGGGGAGTGGCCGGAGGGCAAGGCCCAGTCCCGGCTGGTGTTCATCGTGAAGAGCCAGGACAAGGTGGGGATAGAGCGACTCTTCATGGAGACCCTCAGGGCCCCTGAGCCCAGTCTGGAAGAGCAGCTAAGAGCCATGCTCGGCCAGCCGGATGCCTGATATGCTGATATGACCCGCACCCGTGCGGGTCTTTTCTTATCTGTTGAGGAGACAAAGACTCATGCCTGACAGCACTCACCTGGTGACCCCCGCCCAACGCAAGTGGCTACCCTGGCTGACCGCGGTCGGCTTCTTCATGCAGACGCTGGATGGCACCATACTCAACACCGCCCTGCCCAGGATGGCCGAGGCCCTGGGGGAGAGCCCGCTGCAGATGCAGTCGGTGATCATCGCCTACATGCTGACGGTGGCCCTGCTCATTCCCGCTTCCGGCTGGCTGGCGGACCGATTCGGCACCCGCCGCGTCTACCTGGCCGCCATACTGCTGTTCACCCTGGGGTCCCTCGCCTGTGCGGCCGCCAATACCCTGCCCATGCTGGTCGCCGCCCGGGTGCTGCAAGGGGTGGGCGGCGCCTTGCTGATGCCCATAGGGCGCCTTGCGGTGCTGAGGGTCTACAGCAAGCACGAGCTGCTGCGGGTGATGTCCTTCGTCACCATCCCTGGTCTGCTGGGGCCCCTCATGGGCCCGGCGCTCGGGGGCTGGCTGGTGGAGGTGGCGAGCTGGCACTGGGTCTTCCTCATCAACCTGCCGGTGGGGGTGCTCGGCTTCATCGCGAGCTGGTACTTCATGCCCGATCTGCGCCAGCACACCGCCAGGTTCGACTGGCAGGGATTCGTGCTGTTCAGCGTCGGCATGGTGCTGGTGTCGGTGGGCTTGCAGGGGCTGGGGGAGCACAGCATCTCCACCGGCTGGGCCCTGTTTGCGCTGCTGTTCGGTCTGGCCGCCATGGCGAGCTACTGGCTCTATGCCGCCACAGTGGCGCAGCCGCTCTTCAGCCTGGCGCTGTTCAAGACCACCACCTTCGCCATCGGCATCTGGGGCAACCTGTTCGCCCGCCTCGGCAGCGGCGCCATGCCCTTCCTCACGCCGCTCTTCCTGCAACTGGGGCTGGGCTTCTCACCGAGCAAGGCGGGCATGACCATGATCCCCACGGTGATCGGCGCCATGCTGACCAAGACACTGGTGAACAAGCTGATCCCGCGCATCGGCTATCGCCGCATCCTGATCGGCAATACCCTGGCGCTGGGGGTGATGATCGCCAGCTTCTACTTCATCGACAACCAGGTGCCGCACTGGGTGCTGCTGGTCTGGCTGGCGGTCTTCGGTGCCATCAACTCGCTGCAGTTCTCCGCCATGAATACGCTCACGCTGCAGGATTTGAGTGCCGAGCACGCCAGCAGCGGCAACGGCCTGCTCTCTGTGGTGATGCAGCTCTCCATGAGCCTGGGGGTGGCCATCGCCGCCAGCCTGCTCGGGCTCTTCTCCGCCGGGCAGCCGGCACAGGCGAGCGAACGCTGGCTCGGCGGCTTCCACCTCACCTATCTGTGCATAGGTCTGATGTCCATGCTGGCGGCGCTCATCTTCGCCCAGCTGGCCAGAGATGATGTCAAGGAGAGGCGGCGCCAAGGTCCGCTCTGATGACCACAGGGATGGCACAGCAAAAAGAGAGGGCGGCCCTGGCCGCCCTCTCTCATTGGGGTCTCAGACCCTGAACTGATCGACAGCCCGGTGGAGCAGGCTCGCCTGTTCGGCCACGTTCCGGCTGGCGCGGCTGTTCTGCTCGGCCTGGGTCAGGGCGTCGTTGGCGATGTCGCGGATCACCACGGCATTGCGATTGATTTCACTCGCCACCGAGCTCTGCTCTTCGACCGCGGTCGCTATCTGGGTGCTCATGTCCATCATCTGGTCCATCTGACGGGTGATGTTGGCGAGCTGGGTGCTTGCCTCTCCGGCGGCCTCGACGCTGCGTTCCCCCTGGGTGCGGCACTCGCCGATCAGGGTGACCACGCTCTGGGTACGGGTCTGCAAGCCGGAGACGATGGCGGCAATCTCGCTGGTGCTCTGCTGGGTACGCATGGCCAGGTTGCGCACCTCATCGGCAACCACGGCGAAACCTCGTCCTTGCTCGCCGGCTCTGGCGGCCTCGATGGCTGCGTTGAGGGCCAGCAGGTTGGTCTGCTCGGCGATGGCCTGGATCACCGCCAGCACATTGCCCACCTGACGGCTCTCCTCGGCCAGGGCGATCACCTCCTGGCCCGAGGCTTCCAGCTTGGCGGAGAGGGAATGGATCACCGCCATCGTTGTCTCCACGCTCTCCCGACCCTGCTGGGCGCTCAAGTTGGTGGTGCGAGCACTTTCGGCGGCGCTCTCCGTGTTGCTGGCGATCTCCTGCACAGTGCTCTCCATCTCGGTGGCGGCGGTGGCAACCAGATCGCTCTCCTGCAACTGCTGCTGGGTGCCCTCCTGGGCGGCGTTGGCGTTGCGCTGCAATTGGGCTGTGAGGCGCTCCAGGTCCGTGACCGAGGAGACGACCTGGCCTATGACCAGGTTGAAGTGCTCCAGCATGGTGTCGAAGTCGCGGCCCATGGCGCCAAATTCGTCCCTGGAGCCGATGCGGGCGCGCAGGGTGAGATCGCTGCTGGCGGTGACCCGACGCATGGTGTCTGCCAGCCGTTGCAGGCCGGCCATGACGTCGCGGCCGATCAGCAGGTTGAGGCCGAGGGCGGCCAGTATGCCGAGGATGCAGAGCAGGACCATGACCCTGAGGGTGCGATCATGGGTGGCGTCGGCCTCCCGGGTCAGGGCCTGGGTCAGGGTCATGCCAGCCTGGCGCATCTGCTCGGCGCTGCGATTGAGCTCGCCCCTCAGCCCCTCGCTGGCACTCAGACCCAGGCGTTGCTCCTCTGTGACCAGGGCAAGGAAGTTCTGGCGGTAGCGCTCCAGCAGGGCAGCGAGGGCCGGTTCACCGGCGAGGGCCTGGGCCAGGGGGGCCAGGTTCTGTTCGAACTTGGCACGATAGCTGATGTCACGGCGCAGCATGAAGTCCTTCTCGTCCCGGCGCAGTTGCAGCATCAGCAGGCTCTCCTGCTGCTGGCCCCGGGCCTTGAGCTCCTGCTCCAGGGCATGGATGGCCTGACGCAGGGCGCCGTAATGGCCGCTGGTAGGGGTGAGCCCAATCTTCTCCTGCTGGGCGCGCAGGGTCTCGAACTGGCGGCTGTACTCCTTGAGCTGGCTGGCAAAGGCCAGGATGTCGGTCTGCTGTGTGCCCCCATGGTGTCTTGCCATCTCGGCGAGCAGCTGACTGGCCTGGTCACTCTGGGTAATGAAGGCGGTGGCGGCAGCGGGGTCCCGGCTCAACAGGAACTCCCTCTCCTGCAGGGTGAGGGCGACGAGGTCGGCCTCCACCTGCTTGGCCTGCAGCATTTCAGCGTTGCTGCGCGACTCCTGCCCCGAGAAGTAAAACATGACCCCCATGACGACGGCCTGGATCCCGGCCACCAGGATGGCGGATAACACAAGTTTCTGTTTGACGTTCACGACGACCTCAAGGGGCAAGGGAGATGGCTAGCGTATCGGCGCTGAAGATATATCCTGAAGGTCGCTTTAGCGTTTTATTCTGTCGGTTTCGCGATATGGATTCGATGGGTTCTGTCATCCCGCTGTCATATAGCGAAATAGTCTGGCGCCGCCCCCGAACCGGCGGTGAGGGGGCAGGCGCGATCAGGCCTGGATATCGGCCAGGACGCCGCTCGGCGTCCAGTGGAAGGGGATGGGATCGAGGCGCTGGGAGGCCTTGTCATAGCCTTGCCACAGCTCGCCCAGGGGGCGGCCATCGGTGGGATGGCGCAGGCCGGGGGCCAGCTCCGCCAGCGGCCAGAGCACGAAGGCGTTGGTGAGGATCTCGCCACGGGGCAGTACCAGGGGGGAGTCGCAGACCAGATCCCCATAGAGCAGCAGATCGAGATCCAGGGTGCGGGGGGCAAACTTCTTGGCATCGGGCTCGCGGCCGTGGGCGAACTCCATGGCCCGCAGCCGCTGGCACAGAACGACAAGGGGCAGATCGGTGTCTGCCCCCACCACCAGGTTGTAGAAGGGGCGGCCGTTGAAGCCCACCGCCTCGCTCTCGAACACCCTGGAAACCTGCAACTCGCCAAACTCGGCATGCAGGGCATCGAGGCCGGCCCGGATGTGGCGCTCCCGCTCGATATTGGAACCCAGGCTGATGTAGATACGGGTCATGCAGCGCTCCCTGTTATCTGGTTCGAGCCCAGGCTGATATAGATGCGGGTCATCAGCAGGCGCTCGCGGCCGGGGTACGGTGGCGCAGGATCTCGACCCCGACCCCGGCGGCATTGGGCACGGCACCCGGCTTGGTCAGGGTCACCTTGACCCACTGCACCCGCAGGTCGGCCAGCACCAGGGCGGCTACCTGCTCGGCCATGGTTTCGACCAGCTCGACGACCTTGCTCTGGGCGTGATCACAGATCTTGCGGGAGAGGGTGGCGTAATCCAGTGCCAGATTGATATCGTCGGTTGCGGCGGCGGGTCGGTTGTCGAATCCCATCTCGAGATCGAAACAGAGCTTCTGGCGAATGCCTTTCTCCCACTCATATACCCCTATGGTGGTCAAAACCTCGAGTCCGCGAATAAACACCTTGTCCATGACAGTACTTCTTCTTTACTCTTGATGGGCTGTGAAAACAGCGCAGGGATGCAGGCCTGGCAAGCCGATTGCCGCTGGCGGCCGGTTTGGGCGACAGGCTTTCGGGCAAGCCCAGACCAGAGAATGTGGCCCGCATCATACCCCATTCATATCGTGGTAAAAACGACCAAGATGACGGCCCTGACGATTTTGATGATTATTCTGGCCTATCTGGGCGGCTCGCTGTCCAGCGCCGTGCTGGTTTCCCGCCTCACGGGTCTGCCGGATCCCCGCGACCATGGCTCCCACAACCCGGGGGCGACCAATGTGCTGCGCCTCGGTGGCCGGATGGCCGCGCTGATCGTCCTGTTGCTCGACGTGCTCAAGGGCATGGCTCCCGTCTACCTCGCCTGGTATCTGCAGATCAAGCCCGTCTACCTGGGGTTCATCGGCGTCGCTGCCTGTCTGGGCCACATGTACCCCATCTTCTTCCACTTCCGGGGGGGCAAGGGCGTCGCCACTGCGCTCGGCACCATGCTGCCCATCGGCTTTGCCATGGGTGGCGCGGCGATCGCCACCTGGCTGCTGGTGCTGCTGGTGAGCGGCTACTCGTCGCTGGCCTCCATCATTACAGTGCTGCTGACCCCGCTCTTTACCTACCTGCTCAAGCCGGAATATACCCTGCCGGTTTCCCTGCTCTCCTGTCTCATCCTGGTGCGCCATCACGAGAACATCACCCGCCTGCTCAGGGGCGAGGAATCCCGACTCTGGGGCCGCCGAGGCACGGCTTCCCCCACAGAAGTGATAAAAACGAGTGATGCTGCGCAAAAAAGAGACGAACGAGACGAAAAGTGAAATTTCCCGTTGACCACCCGCCTTAAAATCCGTTTAATAGCGCCCACGCCCAGATAGCTCAGTCGGTAGAGCAGGGGATTGAAAATCCCCGTGTCGGCGGTTCGATTCCGTCTCTGGGCACCATATTTGGTGCCATGAAAGAAAAATTTGTTCATGCACAATAGTTTAAGTGTGCCGGCTTAGCTCAGTAGGTAGAGCAACTGACTTGTAATCAGTAGGTCACCAGTTCGATTCCGGTAGCCGGCACCATTTGCCCAGATAGCTCAGTCGGTAGAGCAGGGGATTGAAAATCCCCGTGTCGGCGGTTCGATTCCGTCTCTGGGCACCAAATAAAGGATGATGAGATAGCGATATCTGGTCTCCGAAGTACAATTCCTCCTTAGTTCAGTCGGTAGAACGGCGGACTGTTAATCCGTATGTCACTGGTTCAAGTCCAGTAGGAGGAGCCATTTCAAAAAGACCCCTGTCGCAAGACAGGGGTCTTTTATTATGCGCTCGATAATCCCATGGCTCCTCATGCAGCCGCCGGCACCCGCATTTCAGGGCATGGAAGACTCGCTATTGAGTGAAAACGTTTTTCTGTTGAAAGCACGAAAAATGCATGAAAAACAAGCAGTAAAATGGATGGTAAATAGTCTGCGCTTAAGGTCCTGTACATGATTTCGCCTATAAAATGGAGACCACATATAACAAGGGCCGAACGCCCGCCATTTCGTATTGATGAGGCTATACATGAACTTAAGACTGACCCCTGTCTGGATTGCACTGGCATTGGCCACCACAGCCGCTCACGCTACCGACGACATCTACTTTGGTGCCGGTGTTGGTGCCGCTCACTTCAACGGCCTGAACAACGCAGCCGTCGAAACCGGCACTGAAGATGCCGCCGCGACCAACCTCTTCATGGGTTACAACTTCAACGAGACGTTCGGTGCCGAACTCGGTTACCAGTACGCTGGTCGTGGTAGTGCCGATGGTGAGCGTTACGAGAACCAGGGCGCCACCCTGTCCGGTATCGCCCGTCTGCCCCTTGGTGAAGATTTCTCCCTGTTCGGTGAAGCGGGTGCCTACTGGGCCCATACCGACGGTCTGGACAACAGCGACACCCGTGTCTCTCCGCTGGCCGGTGTCGGTCTGACCTACAAGCTGAACGATGCCCTGGATCTGCAGGCGCGCTACCGCTACATGTGGGACGTGGCCGATCTGACCACCTCCACCGGTGAGCAGTACAAGTCCAACCAGAGCGTGGCGACGCTGGAAGCCGTATATCACCCGTTCCGCACCTCCTACGTTGAGCCTGTTGCTGCTCCGGTTGTGGCAGAGGCGGCTCCTGTGATGGTCGAGAAGAACTTTTCCCTGAACTCAGACGTGCTGTTTGCCTTTGGCAAGGCAGATCTGAAGCCGGAAGGGGTGGAAGCCCTGAGCGGTCTGTACAAGCAGATCGTTGAATTCCAGCCGAAGGATGGCAGCGCCATCGTCGTGGGTTACACCGACCGCATCGGTTCCGATGCCCAGAACCAGCAGCTCTCCGAAGCCCGTGCCCGCACCGTGGCCGACTTCCTGGTGAGCCAGGGCCTGGCCACCAGCAAGATCGCCATCGAAGGCCGCGGTGAAGCCGACCCTGTCACCGGCACCCAGTGTGACGGCGTCAAGGGCAAGAACGAGCTGATCTCCTGCCTGGCACCGGATCGTCGCGTCGAAGTCCGCGTCTCCGGCGTGCAGGAAGTGCAGCAATAAGCTGACGTCAGCTCAGCTGATGTGAAGAGGGGATGCCATGGCATCCCCTCTTGCTTGTCCGGGCTCCCGCCTTTAGTACGGACGAAACCGCCTGGCATGACTACCCTGGTGCCTTATCCCTCTTCAGCTTCGCGACAATCTGTCGTACCCCGCCTCTTATACCTTTCCTGTCAGTGAGTTACAGCCATCCTCTCGGCTAGTATGATGGCGTGACCGGCCTGTGCCCCCGCTTTCTGCGAACGGGCATCTCTCTTTGGGCGTGCAGGCACCTGATCCCCTCCCTTGGCAACCCTGGGCGGGACAAAACCATGATCGAGGTAATCTATGAATGCGACCGAGCTGTGGCAGCTTTCTCCCGAACAATTCAACGAGTGGCGGCGGGAGAATGACTATCCATTGATCTGGGAGTTGCTGGTGGCCTCGCTGCCCCATTTCGGCGACTGGATGACAGAGCAGCAAATAGAGAAAAGCGTCATCTTCCAGATCGGCATCGCCCGCTTTATCAGCTCGCGATCCGTGCTCAGCCTCTGCGTCTACATGAGCGACGACAAGATAAGGCTCTATGAGAGCGCCTCTAGCGCGCTGGAGTCCCTGCGCAAGAGCGGCCTTGTCCGCTCCGAGACGCGCTTCGAGCCCTATGCCATGTGGCTGGCCGCCAGGCATGGCAAAGCCGAGGTGAAGCGGGCGCAGAGCCTGCTCTCCGTCTCCGAGAACAACAAGGGGGAGGCCCAGGTGCTGGGCAAGCATCGCCTGCTCAACATCGGCGGCGTCGAGCTCAAGAGCCCCATCATCTCCGGCCGGCTGCTGGACTTTACCTGCCTGGACGAGCTTTCGCTGGACGGCGCCGTCAACAACTCCAAGGTCTATCTGTGGCACTGCTCGGCCAAGGGAGTACGCGTGAACGGCGGGGTGATCGGCCTCGATCTGTTCGATTCCCTGCTGTGGGATCACAGGGCCTGGGCCAAGAAACGGGAGCTGGCGCTGGAGGATGGCGTGTTTCAGGACTTCACCATAGAGTGCGAGGAGATCCGCTTTCACGCCTCCCGGGCCGTGCTGAAAAACTTCAACGTCAGTGCCAAGAACTTCGATGCCACCATGGAGCACACCAATCTGGACAAGGTGCAGGTGGTCTACAACGAGAATGGCCGGATCGATCACAACGAGGCCAGCAAGCTGTACCGCAATGCCAAACGCATCTTCTCCAGCGTGGGAGACACCGTCGATGCCGGCGAGTGCTATTACAAGGAGAAGCTGCACGAGATGAAATCCCTGGCAAGTCCGAGGGAGCTGTTCAGGGAGCGCTGGCTGCGCAGCGGCCTGATGACGAAGGGGTGGCTCTCCCTGCTGTGCTATCTCAAGTGTGCCAGCAAGTTTGTCAGCTTCATCACCTGGGGATTTGGCGAGCGGCCGATAAGAAGCCTGCTGATGTCGATGGGGGTCATACTGCTGGCGACCCTGACCTACTTCCTGGCGCCGGAGTCCGTGACCCATGGTCACCTGGGGCGCTCCCTCTACTTCAGCATAGTGACCTTCGTGACACTGGGTTACGGCGATATCTCCCAGACCTCCTCTCCCCTCCAGTTGTTGTCGGCCATAGAGGCGTTCTGCGGCATGTTTCTGACCGGCCTCTTCCTTGCCGGCTTTGCTTCAAAGACCAAGCAGTACTGACGATAGCGCTGGCGGCAGTGACACCACTTGTCCTGCCGCCAGGGACTGACCAGCCGCCAGGATCCGCCAGCACGGCGGGGATGGCGTTCTTCCTTGACGCACCGGCAGTGGAGCGACTTTATTTAGAGTCATGGGTCGCGCTTGCGATGGATGGTGCGCCTAGTGTTGCACGAGAAAAAAACAGGGGAGCGAGAGCGGTATCGATCAGTCCACAATCGAAGCAGAGAAGGAATAACGCTATGATATTGAATCACTTATGGGGATTGTATGCACATCCTCACACCGAATGGCATACCATAGACGAGAGGCATGACAGTTTCCGAAACAGTCTGACTCATATCCTGATCGTGGCCCTTATCCCGCCCATCTGTGCCTATTATTCCGCCGTGCACATAGGTTGGAGCATTGGCGTCGGTGAGCCCATCACCCTGACCGCGAACAGCGCCCTCATGCTGTCGATAGCCATGTACGTGACGCTTATCATAGGCGTCCTCGCGCTCTCCTATCTGGTGCACTGGATGGGCCATACCTTCGGTTCGGATCCCAGCTACACGACGTCGCTAGAGCTCGCGGCCTACACCTCCACACCGCTGTTCATGGTCGGTTTCTCCGCCTTCTTTCCGCACCTCTGGTTCATGATGATCATAGGCCTCATCGGGCTCAGCTACTCGGTGTACCTGCTCTATGTGGGGGTGCCTATCCTGATGCACATTCCCAAGGAGCAGGGGTTCATCTATGCCAGCTCGGTGGTCACCGTCGGCCTGGTGCTGCTGGTCTGCGTGCTGGCGGCCACGGCCATTCTGTGGGGATCCGGTTTTGGACCCGTGTTTACCCATTAGCCGCTGACGAACCGGCAGAAACGACAAGGGCGCCTCTATGGCGCCTTTGTCATGGGGCTCACTCACCCTTTCTGTCCGGGTCCGGGCAACCGGATGGAGTGAAAGCGTCGGTTGCGAGGATCAGCGCGGGTTGCCGCTGCCGATGCCAAAGGGGATGCGGTAGTCGCTGCTCTGATCCCCCAGACTCACGGTCAGGTTGCCCTGGGCGCGGCTCGGGAGTTGCACCTGCTGGGTGCCCATCAGGTTGGCGTGGACGGAGGCCACCAGGTCGCCGGATTCGTCGCGCACCTCCAGCATGGGGTTGCTCTTGCCAGCCATGGCAGCGCTGGCATGCCAGTTCACGAACAGCACACCCGGGGTGGCATTGAAGTCGGCGGGAACGGCAGCCTGGGCAACACCGGCACTCATCAGGCCTGCGACGGCCAGCATCTTGGTTACGTTTTTCATCTTCATTCACTCTCTTGGTTTTTATGTCATTGGCAAGGCCGGAGAGGCCCGCATCAATGCATCCTTGCAAGAGGTTATTCAAATACTATGTAGTTCTTTTACTGACATCAGACACCCTGTTTCTGGTATCACAGCCTTGAACAACTGGTTATTTGGCCGCTTGGCGATCCTGCCTAAGCGATGAATGAATGGTAAACAGGTCATCGCTCGGTTGTTAGCGAGATTAACTGGTCTAGATATTCAAAAAACATGAACAAGATATGAGGGATCTGCCACTCAGGTCTACCCGCGTCCAAGCCGCTCCCGCCAGCGGCCTGCAGGACCGTTGCCGCAATGAGGCCAGCCATCGTCTCTGTTGGGGGGATCAGGCCGGGTCGGCGCGTCGTCGTCCCCCATGCCAGGTGGTGCCCATCGACGCGGCTATGATGGCGGCTATCCCCAGCCACTGGGACGGGGGCAGTTGCTCCCCCAGCAACAGCAACCCCATCAGGGCGCCCATGGCGGGTTCGCCGCTGGTCAGGATGCCGTAGCTCTTGAGCGGCAACCGGCGCAGGGCAAACATCTCGAGGGAGTAGGGGATGGCGCTCGAGAGCAGCCCCACCCCGACGATGGTCAGGATCACGGGGAGGGTGAAGCTGGCCTCGCTTGCCCCGCCGAGGCCGAAGGGCAGCACCAGCAGGGTGCCCACCCACATGCCAAGGGCCGGCGCCTGGGCCCCCAGCAAGGCACCTGCCCGCTTGCCGGTCAGCATATAGAGCCCCCAGAACACGCCGGCCCCGAGAGCAAGGGCGACCCCCAGGGGGTCTATGGCCTGCTCGGCCTCCCGCAGGGGCAAGAGCAGCAGCAGCCCGGCGATGGCCAGCGCCAGCCAGATGAAGTCTGCCCGGTGGCGGGAGTTGAGCAGCGCCACCGTCAACGGGCCAATAAACTCGATGGCCAGCGCCACGCCGAGGGGAATGCGCTCGATGGCCAGATAGAAGAGCAGGTTCATGGCCCCAAGGGAGAGTCCGTAGGGGATGGCCCCCAGCAGGGTGCGCCTGTCGAGGGGGGCACGCCAGATGCGAAACACCAGGGAGAGGAGGAGGGCGGCGCACCCCAGCCGGAACAGGGTCGTGCCAGCGGCTCCCAACAGGGGAAAAAGAGATTTGGCCAGTGAGGCCCCCAGGGTGATCGACAACATGGCGAGCAGGACGGCCAGCAGGGAGGAGAGGGTGAGGCTGTTTGGCTGCATCTTGTTCAAACCTGAGTTGGGTAGAAGCAATAAAATATATCTAGAGGCCGCCGTAATTTCGGTCTAATACTGGCCTTACACGATAATTTTTATCTCTTGAGCCCCATGACCGACAAATTTGATCTGCTCATCCTCGCCGAGCTGCAGCAGGATGCCCGTCTGCCCATTCCCGAGCTGGCCCACAGGGTCGGCCTCTCGGCGCCCGCCTGTTACCGCCGCGTCCGGGCGCTGCGGGAGGCGGGCCTCATCGAGCGGGAGGTGGCGCTGGTGGCGCCGACCACCATGGGCTGGCCCATCACCATGCTGGTGCTGGTGACCCTGGAGCGGGATCACGGCCGCATCGTCGATGAGATGATCGCCAGCCTGCAGCGGGAACCCGAGGTGATGGATCTCTGGTATGTGACGGGTGAGCAGGACTTCGTGCTGCAGGTCGCCGCGCGGGACATGCAAAGTTACGAGCAGTTCACCCGGCGGGTGCTCCATGCCAGGGAGCAGGTGCGCAGCTTCAAGACCCTGGTGGTCATGGGGCAGCACAAGCGTTGCGGCGCCTTGCTGCCCGGGTGAGAAGGGGGGGGGGCCGTTGCCTTGACGGAATCAAAGGATCGCGAAGGGGGCGTCAGGAAAACGAAAAGGGGCAGGTACTACCTGCCCCTCTGTGTCAGCCGGGCTCCCCGGCCGCCAGCTCCTCTGCCGTCATGGGGCGCAACACCCGACAGGGGTTGCCCACCGCGACCACCCCTGCCGGAATGTCTCTGGTGACCACGGACCCCGCCCCGATGACGCTGTTGTCCCCTATGGTGACGCCTGGGCAGATGACGGTGCTGCCCCCAATCCAGACGTTGTTGCCGATGCGTACCGGCTTGCCGAACTCGACCCCGGCCACCCGAGGCGCCACCGCCACCGGATGGGCTGCGGTGTAGATCTGCACCCCGGGCGCCAGCAGCACATTGTCACCGATGTGTACCTCGCACACGTCGAGGATGGTGCAGCCCATGTTGGCGTAGAAGTTCTCGCCGACGAAGATGTTGGCGCCATAGTCGCAGAAGAAGGGGGGCGTGATGGCGCACTGGGCACCGCGCCCGCCGAGCAGCTCATGGAGCAGGGCATCCCGCTCCGGCTTCTCCTGCCAGCGGGTGTTGAAGCCGTGATAGAGCCTGCGGCAGCGCTCGCGGGCCGCTTTCAGCTCGGGGTGGCCCGCATCATAGGGTTCCCCCGCCACCATTTTCTGCCATTCGGGGCAACGCTCGGCTGCCCGCTGCGCTGTGATTGTCTCGGCCATCATTGCTCCATCAACCAGATCAGGGATTCATAAGGACGCAGCTCGCAGGATTGCGGGCGGGCCGGGCTGCCTTGGTAGTTGCCAAGCAGCAGGTGGCCTTCGCCGGTTTGCAGCTCGGCAGGCAAGGCAAATTCCACCGGCTCGCCGTAGAAGTTGCTCACCACCAGCAGGGTCTGGCCGTTGGCGCGGCGGGCATAAGCCCAGATCCGGGCGTGCCCCGCCAGCAGCTCCTGATAATCCCCCTGGGTGAAGATGGGATATGCCTTGCGAAGGGCGATGAGATCCCGGTAGTGCCAGAACACCGAGTGCTGGTCGGCCAGCGCCGCCTCGGCGTTGATCTCGGAGTAGTTGGCGGCAGGCTTGAGCCAGGGCGAACCCTGGGTGAAGCCCGCGTTGGGGGCGGCGCTCCACTGCATCGGGGTTCGGGAGTTGTCACGGGACTTGGCCCCCAGAATGGCGAGGATCTCGGCCTCGTTCATCCCCTCCGCCTGCTTGATGGCGAAGATGTTGCGGCTCTCCACATCCTGATAGTCGTCGATGCGCTGATAGCCGGGGTTGGTCATGCCGATCTCCTCCCCCTGATAGATGTAGGGGGTCCCTTGCAGGCCGTGCAAGGTGCTGGCCAGCATCTTGGCGGCGACCACCCGATGTTCGCCCTCGTCGCCGAAGCGGGAGACGATGCGCGGCTGATCGTGGTTGCACCAGAACAGCGCCGACCACCCCTTGCCATGCATGCCGCTCTGCCAGTGGTTGAAGATGCGCTTGAGCTCGAGGAAATCGAACGGCGCCTTGGTCCATTTGTCGCCGTTGGGGTAATCCACCTTGAGGTGGTGGAAGTTGAACACCATGGAGAGCTCGGAGCCATCGAGGGCGCCGTAGCGCTGGCAGTGCTCCAGCGAGGTAGAGGACATCTCCCCCACCGTCATGGCCCCCACGGGGGCGAAGACGTCTCGGCTTATGTCCTGCAGGAATTCGTGGATGCGCGGCCCGTCGGTGTAGAAGCGGCGGCCATCGCCCACTTCGTCGTTCGGGAACGCCTGATCCTTGGAGATGAGGTTGATGACGTCGAGACGAAAACCGTCCACCCCCTTCTTCGCCCAGAAGTGGATGATCTTTTTCACCTCGGCGCGCACTGCCGGGTTTTCCCAGTTCAGATCCGCCTGCTCGCGGGCAAACAGGTGCAGGTAGTACTGGCCGGTGGCCGGGTCCAGCTCCCAGGCGCTGCCGCCAAACTTGGATTGCCAGTTGTTGGGCGCACCGCCTTCTACCGGGTCTTTCCAGATGTAGTAGTCGCGATAAGGGCTCTGCTTGTCACCCAGCGCCGACTTGAACCAGGCGTGCTCGGTGGAGGTGTGGTTGACGACGATGTCCATCACGATGCGGATGTTGCGCTCGTGGGCGGCAGCCAGCAGCGACTCGAAGTCGGCCATGGTGCCGTAGGCAGGATCGACGGCCAGGTAGTCGGCGATGTCGTAGCCGTTGTCCACCTGGGGGGAGACGTAGACAGGGGTCAGCCAGAGGGCATCGACGCCGAGAGTCTTGAGATAGTCGAGGCGGGCCATGATCCCCTTGAGATCACCGGTGCCACGGGCGCCGGAGTCCTGAAAGCTCTTGGGGTAGATCTGGTAAATCACGGCACTTTGCCACCAGGGTGTCTGAGTCATGGTTGGTTCGCTCATTGGTTGAAACTGGTTGGAACAGGGCAACGAAAAAGGGCGGAGCCTGGGCTCCGCCGATGTTGTGTGGATCAGGCCGTAGCCAGATCCAGCTTGCCGGCCGCCTGCTGGCGCTTGTAGACCAGCAGGGTCAGCACCACGGGCACCACTATAGCCACCAGCATGGCGACGGCGTAGATGCCCCAGTATTGCGGCTGGATGGAGAGGATGCCTGGCAGGCCACCCACACCGATGCCGTTGGCCATCACGCCGCTGAAGCCGCAGATGAGGGCCGCGAGGCTGGAGCCCACCATGGCGCACAGCATGGGGAACTTGTACTTGAGGTTGATGCCGTACATGGCCGGCTCGGTCACCCCGAGGTAGGCGGAGATGGCGGCAGGGACCGAGATTTCCCGCTCGTTTTCCTTGCGGCTGATAAGGATGATACCGACGACCGCCGAGGCCTGGGCGATGTTGGAGAGGGCGATCAGCGGCCAGATGGGGGTGCCCCCCATGCTCTGCATCAGCTGCAGGTCCACCGCGTTGGTGGTGTGGTGGATGCCGGTGATGACCAGGGGGGCATAGAGGAAGCCGAACAGGGCGGCGCCTATGGGGGCAAACGAACCCGTCATGGCCGCCTTGGCGGCAAAGCCGACGCCTTCGCCAATCCAGCGACCGAAGGGGCCGATGAAGGCGTGGGCCACTATCACCGCCAGCAGCAGGGAGATGAAGGGCACTATCACCAGGTAGAGATAGGCAGGAATGATGCGCTTGAGGCTGGTTTCCACCCAGGCGAGGAAGACACCCGCCAGCAGGGCCGGAATGACCTGGGCCTGATAGCCCACCTTCTGGATGACGAAGAGGCCGAAGTCCCACACTTCCGGGGTCTGCTGACCGATGCCGTAGGCGTTCATCAGTTGCGGCGAGACCAGGGTGATGCCCAGCACTATGCCGAGGATCTCGGATCCCCCCATCTTCTTCACCGCAGACCAGCAGACGCCCACCGGCAGGAAGTGGAAGATGGCCTCACCCAGCAGCCAGAGGAAGGCGTGGACCTGGGCCCAGAACTGGCTGATCTCGGTGAGGGTATGGGTCCCGTCGTCGAACATCTTGATGTCGCCGATGACGTTGCGAAAGCCCAGGATCAGGCCGCCGGTGATGATGGCGGGCAGCAGGGGCACGAAGATCTCCGCCAGGTGGGAGATGCCGCGCTCCAGCGGATTCATGTTGTGGCGGGCCGCCTGTTTGGCGGCATCCTTGCTGGCGCCGCTCACCCCGATCTCCTGGGTGAGCGCCTTGTACCACTGATCCACCTCGTTGCCGATCACCACCTGGAACTGGCCGCCCTGGGTGAAGCTCCCCTTCACCGAGGGGATGGTCTCGATGGCCTTGGGGTCGGCCTTGGCCGGATCGGCCAGCACGAACCTGAGCCGGGTCAGGCAGTGGCTGACTGTGGTGATGTTGTCCTTGCCGCCGATCCGTTCGATCAGCTGTGCCAGATGCTGTGTGTTGACTTTTGACATGAGCCTTCCCTCTGTGACTCCATGAATAATGGTCGTTTCTTTGCCGGCTGGCCAATGACCGCCCGCTTATTGGTATCGTTCCCAATCAGCATGAAGCCAGTGGCAGACATCAGCAATGGGAACGTTCCCAATTCGTGGCGGTGGTCACAAAAAGTGCAAAACGCCGGTAATGAGAGGAAAAGATAGACTACAAGGGCTGACAGGGGGCTATGGTGGCTCTGGGGGCCTGCCCCTCTTCAATCTGATCGAGCAGCTGTCTGGCGGCCAGAATGCCGGCATCCTTGTAGCCGAAATCCAGGCTGAGGGTGTTGGCAAACAGGAAGGTGAGCATGGGATTGCTGCCAAGGCCGCTCACCAGGATGTCGGTGCGCCCCTGCTCCTGCAGGTACTTGGCGGCGCCTATGGCCAGGGTGTCGCTGGCGCAGACCATGGCCTGGGTGCCGGGGGTGACCAGCTCGGCCGCCAGCCGGTAGCCGCTTTGCAGGCCGAGATCCCCGAGGGCGCTGCGGGGCGTGAGCCCGCGCTCCCGGCAGTAGTCGAGGTAGGCCTGATGGCGGCGCAGCCCCGTGGTGAGGTCGCTGCGTTCGACCCCCAGATAGGCGACCTCTGTCAGGCCGCGCTCCCCGAGGTGGGCGAGCACGGCGCGCACCGCGCCGTCATCGTCGAAGCAGACCGACGAGAAGCCGGGACGCTCGCGGGCCATCAACACCAGCTTCTCCCTGAGCGGCGCCATGGCGGCGTAGTCCAGATCGTTGAAGGCAAACAGGATGATGCCGTCCACCCCGCGCCGCTCCAGCACGGCCAGGTGCTCGCTCACCTTGGCGGGGGAGAACTTGCTCTCCATCAGCACGGCGTCGTAGCCACGCTGGTAGAGGGTCTCCAGCATGCCGCGCACCGCCTGGTTCTCCGAGCTGGAGTCGAGGCGCGACACCACTATGCCGACCACCTGCTGGCTCTGGTTGCGCATGGCCCGCGCCGACTTGCTCGGCACGAAGCCGTGCTCGGCGATCACCGCCTCGACCCTGGCCCTGGTCTGGGCGTTGACCCTGGGATCCTGATTGAGCACCCGGGAGACGGTCGACTTGCCGACCCCGCTGAGGCGAGCGATATCGAGGATGGTCAGTTTCTTTTCCATGTGGGATCCGTGACAGGGGAGGGCGGCAACCGGGATGCAGACATTGTTGTGATTAAGTCCTGTGAATACAAGCCCATGGCGTTAGAATGCCCTTTTGCCCAGGCGGAGCCTCCGCCATTGCACAGGACGCGCATCATGGATCTGTTGGCAAGTCTGCACTTCTCCCTCTCCATCACTGGCCCCATCTGTCTGGTGCTGGTACTCGGCATCTGGCTCAAGCGACTGGGTCTCTTGCCCGACAGCTTCGTCGAGTCCGCCTCCCGTCTGGTGTTCCAGGTCACCCTGCCAGCCCTCTTGTTTCTCAGCATGGTGCGCACCGATTTTTCCACCATGCCGAGCCCCTGGCTCATCCTCTACGGCCTGCTCGGCACCCTGGCCGGTTTTCTGGTGCTGGAGCTGCTGGCGGCCCGCTTCATCAGCGAGCAGAAACTGCGGGGCATCTTCGTGCAGGGCAGCTTTCGCGGCAACATGGGGATCATGGGGCTGGCCTATGTGCAGAACGCCTATGGCCCCGAGGGCATAGGTGCCGCCGCCCTGCTGGTGGGCTCCATCACAGTGCTCTACAACATCCTCGCGGTGATCACCCTGACCCGCAGCCTGGGGGGCGGAAAAGGGATCAAGCCCATCCTCAAGGGGATCGTCAGAAACCCCCTCATCATCGCCATACTGGCGGCCCTGCCGTTCGGACTGCTCGGCATAGAACTTCCCCAGCTGGTGATCACTACCGGCAACTACTTCGCCAGCATGACACTGCCGCTGGCGCTGCTCTGTACCGGCGCCAGCCTCAACCTCAAGGCCCTGCGCGGCGGCGCCATGCTGACCGGCTGGGCCACCGCCAACCGCCTGTTCTGCATTCCCGTGCTGCTGGTGCTGGGGGCCTGGGCGCTCGGCTTCAGTCCCCAGGCCCTCGGCATCCTCTTCCTCATCAGCTCCACCCCGACCGCCGCCGCCAGCTATGTGATGACCCGCGCCATGGGGGGCGACAGCGCCCTGGCGGCGAACATCATCGCCACCACTACCCTGGGGTCGCTCGTCACCACCAGCCTGGGAGCCGCCCTGATGAACTACCTGGGGTTGATGGGTTAGCCGCCCCCTGACGCCCCGCTGGCTGGCGCGAGAGCGGGGACTCCTGCATCGGCAGGTTATAATGGAAACCGGTTTCCGTTGTTGGGTTGAAACATGATAGATTGTGCTCAGTACCACCCAGTGAACGATGAGACGTCATATCATGCACCTGCCGACCGCACTACTGATGAAGAACCCCATCCAGGGGTACGACTGGGGCAGCCCCGATGCCCTGACACGGCTGTTCGGGATCCCGAATCCCGACAGCAAACCGCAAGCCGAGCTCTGGATGGGGGCCCATGCCAATGGCTGCTCCCTCGTCGAGGTGGGGGGATTGCCGGTTCGACTGTCCGAGCTTATTGCCGGCCGCCCCCTCGCCATGCTGGGGGAGTCCACAGCGACCCGGTTTGGTGCCCTGCCGTTCCTGTTCAAAGTGTTGTGTGCCGAGAAGGCGCTCTCTATCCAGGTGCACCCGAGCAAGGCACAGGCCGAAGCGGGCTTCGCTCGTGAGGAGGGTGCTGGTATTGCTGTCGACGCGCCCCATCGCAACTATCGAGATGACAACCACAAACCCGAGCTGGTGTTTGCACTCACCCCCTATCAGGCGATGAACGGCTTTCGTGAGTTTGGCGCCATCCTGGCGCTGTTTGAGCGAGTGGCGGCGGCAAGTCTGGTCCCGCTGGTGGAGGCATTCCACGCCAATCCGGACGAACAGGGCCTGGCACGCTTCTTTCGTGCCTTGTTGACCCTGAATAGTGAGCCCAAGGAGTCCGCCCTCGCCGCACTTCGTGCCTATGCCGAATGTCATCGGCACGACGAGACCTTTGCTCTGGTCCTCTCCCTGTTCGACCAGTACCCGGGGGATGTGGGTCTGTTTGCGCCCTTGCTGCTCAATGTGGTGACGCTGCAGCCAGGGCAGGCCATGTATCTGGATGCCTGCACCCCCCATGCCTATGTTCACGGGACCGGGCTCGAGATCATGGCCAACTCCGACAACGTGTTGCGTGCCGGTCTGACCGCCAAGCACCTGGACGTGGATGAGCTGCTCGCCTGCACCCGTTGTCAGCCCAAGCTTGCCGACGAACTCCTGCTATCACCTCGTCTGGCAGGGTCGACGCAACACTTCGATGTCCCAGTGCCTGACTTCACTTTCAGCGTCTACGTGGCCGGCACCCACGAGCTCACCACCTCGAGCGCTGAGATCCTGTTTGCCATCAACGGTACCCTCTCCCTGCACTGTGATGGCCAACCGGCATTGGTATTGGCGAGGGGACAATCCGCCTTCCTGCCAGCCTGTATAGGTCCTTATGAGGTACAGGCTCAGGGCAGCTTTGCTCGTGCCGGCAACCGCGGAAGCAGGCGTCTTTGGCGGCGCTGAGGGGGGGTAAATGCAAAGAGGGAGGCATGATGCCTCCCTCTCACTATGGGGTCTGTGCCAAGAACGGTGAGTTTGAGTCGTCCAGAGGGTCAGTGGGTCCTGCGCTCCGTCTCCTGGGCCAGCAGCATTCGTTCGTGGGCGATGAAGAAGGGGCGATAGAGCACATAGCTGTTGAGGATGCAAACCAGCACCATCAAGGCATTGGCCCAGCTGCCGTTGGCGGCCCAGGCGGCCCCCAGCGGCGAGGGCATGGACCAGGGCAGCATGGCAACAAAGCGGTCTAGGTAGCCCCACTCGGTCAGCAGCCAGGCCAGGGTGGCATTGATCATGGGAACCCCGATAAAGGGTAGGAAGAACAGAGGGTTCATGATGATGGGGAAGCCGAACAGTATGGGTTCGTTGATGTTGAACAAGGAGGGAATGAAGCCGAGCCGACCGACCGAGTGTAGGGTGCGACTACGGCTGCGCATCGCCATGAATACCAGGGGCAGGGTGGTGCCGATTCCGCCGATCAGCAGGTAGTAGTCCCAGAACCCCTGCAGGAAGATGTGGGGCAGGGGCTCGCCGGCCATCAGGGCACCTTGGTTGGCGCTCAGCCCAGCCATCCAGAATGGGGAGAGCAGACCGTTGACGATGAGGGCGCCGTGCACCCCCATGAACCAGAGCAGGTGTGCCACCAGCAGGGCGATGAGCAGGGCGGGCAGGGTATCGGCACCCGTCACCAAGGGTTGAAACAGGTGACTCATCAGCTCCGGCAGGGAGATGCCGAAGTGCTCCTGCAACCAGAGTCGCAACAAGCTGAGGGAGAGGGTAATGAACAGCAGAGGGATGATTAGCTGGAAACCCTGACGGGTCATCAGGGGGACCTCCTCGGGGAACTTGATGATCCAACCGGCCCGTTGAAACAGACGTATAACCTCTACCGTGTAGAAGGCCGCCAGCAGAGCGGTGAAGATACCAAGCCCCCCGAGATAACCGAAGACCCCTCCCTGCACTGAGCGAACATCGATGAGCAGCAAGAAGGCTACACAGCCGCAAAGTCCAGAGAGGCGTTCCGGCATCTGATAGGCCTTGGCCAGGCTGGCGGCGGCTCCGAAAGCGATGATGAGGGAGACCAGCCCTGCGGTGTGACTATAGACGGGATAGAGCCAGGGCATAAGTTGCTGGGATAGGCTCCGCATGGCGATGGCCAACGGGTGCATATTACCGCTGGCGATCGGGGGGTATAGGATGGGAACCAAAAGACTACCCACTATGATGAAGGGCATGGCGAGCTGAAACCCATCCCGCAGAGCCATCACATGGCGGCTACGGGTCAGCCAGTTGGCAACCGGTATCATTCTCTGTTCTACGATGCTGGCCAGCATCCCCATCACTTGCATGTTCATTACGGCACAGTGCCTCGCGTCGCCAGTTGTTATGGTATGTCCCCATTTTGCTCCCTTTTGGACTCAACGTCCGTATTAGCCCGCCGAGTTTCCTTATTTTTCTATCTGGCTCACAAAAAAGCCTAGACCTCCACCTAATGATGGATGTGGATCACAAATAAAACGATCCAAAATGGAAACCGGTTTCCAAACTTTCTCTCGAACGGCACAATCCACTCATACAAACCCCCAAGGAGATTAATTGATGAAAAAGATCATGTTGTGCTGCTCCTCCGGCATGTCCACCAGCCTGCTGGTCAAGAAGATGAAGGAAGAGGCCGAGAAGCGCGGCTTGCCCGCAGAGATCAATGCCTTCGGTGCCAGCGAGTTCGACAACCAGATGCCTCACTACCAGGTGGTGCTGCTGGGGCCCCAGGTCAAGTACATGCAGGCCGAATTGGCCGGACGCGCCGCGCCGCACGGTGTCCCAGTCGCCGTCATCGACATGATCGACTACGGCATGCAACGGGGTGACAAGGTGCTGGATCACGCCCTGTCGCTGATTGGTTGACTTCGATTATCACAACAAGGAAGAGTCCATGAACACGCTTTACGACCGCTTCGTCTCGGTGATCGAGCAGAAGATAAGCCCGCTGGCTGGCCGCCTCGGGCAGCAGAAGTACATCCAGGCCATTCGTGACGGTTTCATCGCCGCACTGCCCTTCATGATCGTCGGCAGCTTCATGCTGGTGTTCATTTTCCCTCCCTTCTCGCCCCAGACCCAGTGGGGGTTTGCCCGGGCCTGGCTCGACTTCGCCAGCACCTACCAGGCCCAGTTGCTGTTGCCGTTCCAACTCAGCATGGGGTTGATGACCCTGTTTATCTCGGTGGGAATAGGCGCGAGCCTGGCGCGGCAGAACGGTCTGGATCCCGTCACTACCGGCCTGCTCTGCCTGATGTCCTTCATGCTGGTTGCCGCCCCGGTCAAGGAGGGTGCCATCTCCATGCAGTATTTCTCCGGTCAGGGGATCTTCACGGCCCTGATCACCGCCATCTATGCGGCTGAGGTCTATGCCTTCCTCAAGCGCAACAACATCACCATCAAGCTGCCGCCCCAGGTGCCGACGGGGGTCGCCCGCTCCTTCGAGGTGCTGATCCCGGTGCTGGTGATCATCCTGACCCTGCACCCGCTCAACCTGATCCTGGAGAGCACCACCGGCATGATACTGCCGGAGGCCATCATGTCTCTGGTCAAGCCGCTGGTGGCGGCCTCCGATTCCCTGCCGGCCATGTTGCTGGCGGTGCTGGTGTGTCAGATCCTCTGGTTCGCCGGGATCCACGGCGCCCTGATCGTCACCGGCATCATGAACCCGTTCTGGATGGCCAATCTGGCCAACAACCAGGCTGCCATGGCTGCCGGTGAGGCGCTGCCCCACATCTTCCTGCAGGGCTTCTGGGACCACTACCTGCTGATCGGTGGCGTCGGATCGACCCTGCCCCTGGCCTTCCTGCTACTGCGCAGCAAGGCGGCCCACCTGAGATCCATCGGCAAGATGGGCGTGGTACCCGGCCTGTTCAACATCAACGAGCCCATCCTGTTCGGGGCGCCCATCGTGATGAACCCCGTATTCTTCCTGCCCTTCATCCTGGTGCCCATGATCAACGCCACCCTGGCCTGGTTCGCCCTGGACTTCGGTCTGGTCGAGAGAGTGGTCTCCCTTACCCCCTGGACCACGCCGGCGCCGATTGGTGCCTCCTGGGCCGCCAACTGGGCCATCAGCCCGGCCCTGATGTGCATCCTGTGCATGTGCAGTGCCGCCGTCATGTATTACCCCTTCCTGAAAGCCTATGAGCGCGGTCTGCTCAAGCAGGAAGAGGAGACGGAGGCGGCAGAGAAGGCCTTCACCGGTGACGTCACCATGGCCACCCGTGCTACCCGTTAATCTCATCGCCAACCGGCCGCCATCGTGGCGGCCACACAGGAGAATCACCATGCAGTACCGTTTCCCCGACACCTTCTGGTGGGGCAGTGCCTCATCCGCTCCCCAGGCCGAGGGCGCCAGCCTGCAAGGGGGCAAGGCCCCGACCATCTGGGATCACTGGTTTGCCATCGAACCGCACCGCTTCCACCAGCAGGTGGGACCGGCGGATACCTCCACCTTCTATCAGCATTTTCGCGATGACATCGCCCTGATGCAGGAGATCGGCCACAACAGTTTCCGCACCTCCATCTCCTGGGCCCGCCTGTTGCCGGAAGGGCAGGGAGAACCCAACCCGGAGGCTGTCGCCTTCTACGACGCCATGCTCGACGAGCTGCTGGCTCGCGGCATCACCCCCTTCATCAACCTGTTCCACTTCGACATGCCCATGAGCATGCAGGAGAAGGGGGGCTGGGAGAGCCGAGAGGTGGTCGACGCCTTCGCCGCCTTCGCCGCCACCTGCTTTAAGTTGTTCGGGGGCAAGGTCAAGCACTGGTTTACCTTCAACGAGCCGATCGTGCCGGTGGAGGGGGGCTACCTCTACGACTTCCACTACCCGAACGTGGTGGACTTTCGCCGGGCCGCCACCGTGGCCTATCACACCATGCTGGCCCACGCCAAGGCGGTGCAGGCCTATCGCGCCCAGGGCCAGGACGGCCAGATCGGTATCATCCTCAACCTGACTCCCTCCTATCCGCGCTCGCAACACCCGGCGGATCTGAAGGCGGCCAACATCGCCGATCTCTTCTTCAACCGCAGCTTCCTGGATCCGGCGGTCAAGGGCGAATTTCCGGCAGAGCTGGTGGCGCTGCTGCGTGAATACGATCAGCTGCCGGCCTGCGAGCCGGGCGATCGCGCGCTGCTGGCCGCCGGCAAGGTGGACCTGCTCGGGGTCAACTACTACCAGCCGCGCCGGGTCAAGGCACGCAGCCACGCGGTCAACCCCGCCTCGCCCTTCATGCCGGAGTGGTTCTTCGACTACTACGAGATGCCGGGCCGCAAGATGAACCCGCACCGTGGCTGGGAGATCTACGAGAAAGGCATCTACGACATCCTGATCAACCTGCGCGATCACTACGGCAACATTCCCTGTTTCATCTCGGAAAACGGCATGGGGGTCGAGGGGGAGGAGAAGTTCCTCGGCGAGCAGGGCCAGATCCAGGACGACTACCGCATCGCCTTCATCCGCGATCACCTGAGCTGGGTGCACAAGGGAATTGGCGAAGGGTGCCAGTGTCTCGGCTATCACCTCTGGACTTTTGTTGACAACTGGTCGTGGAGCAACGCCTACAAGAACCGTTATGGCTTCGTGCGTCTCGATCTGGCCAGCGGCGAGCGCCGCATCAAGAAGAGTGGCGAGTGGTTCGCCGACGTATCTCGCAATGGCGGCTTCTGAGCCGGCATCACCCGCAACACCAAGGAGTACAAGATGTTTGATCTCGAAGAAACCGTCATGGGCATCATCATCAATGCCGGCCAGTCCCGCAGCCTCTGTTACGAGGCGCTGCGTTGCGCCAAGCAGGGCCAGTTCGCCGAGGCAGACGATCTGCTGAGGCAGGCCACCGAGGCGGCCAACGCCGCCCACGCGGTGCAGACCAGGCTGATCGAGGCGGATCAGGGAGAGGGCAAGATCCCGGTCACCCTGGTGCTGGTCCACGCCCAGGATCACCTGATGACCTCCATGCTGGCCAAGGAGCTGGTGGTCGAACTCATCGAACTCTATCGCCGTCAGGCGGCCTGACCGAAAGGAGCAGTGGCATGTTACGACTGGGACTGGATATCGGCGGCACCAAGATGGAGGGGCTGCTGCTCGATGGGGCGGGCAACGAGTTGTGCCGACGCCGCATCGCAACCCCGCAGCAGGGCTATGAGGTCTTCATAGAGGTGGTGACCGGCTTTATCCGCGGCTTTGCCGAGGAGGCCGGTGCCCCCTTCAGCGTCGGCATCGGCTTGCCGGGGGCGGTGCGTTCCGACAACGGTTGCATCAAGAACGCCAACTGCCTGTTCCTTAACGGTCATCCGCTCAAGGCCGATCTGGAGGCCGCCCTCGGCCAGCCTGTCTGGCTGGCCAACGATGCCGACTGTTTCACCCTCTCCGAGGCGGTCGATGGGGCGGGCAGCTGCGCCACAGTGGTGTTCGGGGTCATCCTCGGCACAGGCTGTGGTGGCGGCATAGTGGCGCACCAGCGCCTGCTGGTCGGCCCCAACGCCATCAGCGGCGAGTGGGGGCACAATCCGCTGCCGGGTTACGATCCGGCCCGTGACGGTCCGGCTCAGCCCTGCTACTGCGGGCGCAGCAACTGCATAGAGCGGTTCGTGTCGGGCACCGGGTTTGCCGGCCGTTTCGTCGAGCGCCATGGCCGCAGCCTGTCGCCCAAAGGGATCCTGACGGCGGCCGCCGAGGGGGATGGCGAGGCCCAGGCCCACTATGACCACTTCCTCCATGCCCTGGGGCGAAGCCTGGCGAGTGTCATCAACCTGCTGGATCCGGACGTCATCGTCTTCGGTGGCGGCCTCTCCAACATAGCGCGCCTCTATGAGGATCTGCCGGCGGCCATCACTCCCTGGCTGTTCACCGACAGCTGCCTGACGAGGCTGTTGCCGGCACGGCACGGGGACAGCAGCGGCGTGCGCGGCGCGGCCTGGTTGCCTAACCCCTGATCTGACTCTCTCACCACAGTACCCATACACGGAGCCGGCGGCACCGTGGGGCAGCCCCTTGCCTGCGGCGGCCCTCTCCACCGCTGCCGGCCCTTTTTTTACCACGATAGGACGTTACAAAAAGGAAGAGCAAAGATGGAAAATATGCACAAAGTCATGCCCCTTTCCCTGTTGACCCTGGCCATGCTCAGCACCCCGGCGTTGGCAGACAAGTATGACTTCGCCATGCACGGCTATGTCCGTTCCGGCATCCTGGCCAACCAGGATGGCAACCGGGTGGATTCCGTCGGCCTGATGCCGGACGGCAAATGGCGTCTGGGCAACGAAGACAACACCAAGCTCGAGCTGATCCCCCAGGTGACCCTCACCTCGGATTCCGGGCCTGTGGCCAAGGTCCAGGCCAACCTGACCCACGAGACCGACTGCACGGCCGACTGGAACTGCGTCGATGACGACGGTCATGACATTCAGGTGCGCGAGGCCTTCGCCCAGATGACCAATCTCGACTTCGCGCCGGACGTGGTGTTCTGGGCAGGCAAGCGCTACAGCAGTTCCAACACCTCCAGCCACCAGTTTGACTGGGAGTACATCCAGTACAACGGCACTGGCGGCGGGGCCGACAACATCGACATCGGCTTCGCCAAGTTTGACGTCGGCGTCTATGCCTTCACCCCGAGTGACGAGGCCAAGGCCTATCCCCACGACAAGGATGAGCAAGGGTATCCGGACGATTACTCCCTCAACCTCTGGCTCAAGAAGATTGGCGGCGGTCCCATCGATCTGCAGCTGGTTGCTCACCACATGAACCAGAACGAGAACAACGCCTGGAAGGAGAGCGCGGAGCAGGGTTATGGCGTCACCGGTATCTACAACTTTGACGGTTTCTATGGCTTGATCGGCGGTTACTCCCGCTTCGTGGCCCAGCTCGGCAAGGGGCTGGCGGCGGGTGACTCCCTCGGCAAGAACGGCTGGGGCTGGTCCAACCTAGACGACACCCAGTCCTGGCGCCTGGTGCTCGACGGCTTGGCCTCCCTCGGCAACGGCTGGGATGTTTCCACCTTCGCCTTCTACCAGAAAGACAAGAACTACCGCTGGTGGACAGGTGACAAGGAGGGCTGGGGCCGTTCCATGTGGGTAGCCGGCGTGCGCCCGCAGCAGCAGATCACCAAGAACTTCGCCATGCAGTATGAGGTTGGCTACGAGTACCTCGACGACGACAACTTCAAGGGCGTGTCGGGCAGCAAGGGCAAGGGGGGCATGACCAAGGCGACCATAGCGCCCACCCTGACGTTTGACTCCGGCTTCTGGAGCCGCCCGCAACTGCGCCTGTTCGCCACCTACGCCAAGTGGGATAAAGGCGTCGCCGATGCCATCGACGGCAACTACGACTGGGGCAGCGGCACCCTCTCCGCCGGCTCCTACTCCCGCAGCGGCAAGACGGATACCTGGAACTTCGGTGTCCAGGGCGAAGTGTGGTTCTAAGGAGAACAAGCATGAAACCTTCATTACTCAATACCCTGAGCTTCTGCGTATTGTCGGCCCTGGCCGGCAGTACCCTGGCCGCCCCCTCCCACTTTGAGCACTTCATCACCCGTGATGGCGCCGCACTGATGGATGGTAAGCAGGCGTTCCGCTTCGCCGGCATTCACGCCCCCGAGCTGCACCGCATCGAGGACGATGCCCGCGGCGTGTGCAAAGCCGACCCGCGCGGCTGGGGCCAGTACTTCAAGTGGCCGACCGCCGAGGAGCAGGCCAACTGGATCCGCGCCATGGTGCAGACCGGCGCCAAGGCCCAGCGGGTCTATGTCCTCTCGGTGGAGCAGGAGAACGATCAGGCCTGTGAACGTGAGACCCATATCCTGGCCCCTGCCACGGCAGACGGCATGCCTGTGCTCAACGAGAAGGCCATGGTGGTATATGACAACATGATCGCCGAGGCTGACAAGCAGGGCTTGCGCCTCATCCTGCCCTTCATCGATCACTGGTGGTGGTGGGGTGGTCGCGAGCAGCTGGCGGCCTTCTACAAGGAGACGGCCGACGACTTCTACAATACCTCGAGCAAGACCTACAAGGCCTATCAGGACATCATCCGCCAGGTGATCACCCGCAAGAACACCATCACCGGTCGTCACTATTATGACGAAAAGGCGATCATGGCCTGGGAGACCGGCAACGAGCTGGAGAGCACCAACGAGGCTTTCCTGACCCAGACCGCAGCCTGGGTCAAGCGGTTTGCCCCTCACCAACTGGTGATCGACGGCACCTACAAGAAGATCAACGACTTCTCTCTCAAGGATCCGAACGTCGACATCATCAGCAACCACTACTACACCAACGCCGGCAACAATCACCCGGATCAGGTGAAGAAGGACCTGAGTGCCATCGCCGGCAAGAAGGTCTATCTGGTGGGTGAATTCGGCCTGCTCGACCACAAGGAGCTGAACAACATCATGCAGTCCATCGTCCACACCGAGGTGGACGGTGCCAAGGCGGTGGGGGGCTTCATCTGGGGTTTCCGTGGCCATCGCCACGACGGCGGCTTCTACTGGCACAAGGAGTACACCGGTCACTACAGCTACCACCTGCCCGGCTTCCCGGCCGAGGGCAAGGACAATCAGGAGATGGAGGTGGTCGATCTGGTGCGCCAGGCCTCGGCCCAGATGGCGGGCCTTAAGCAGGCCCCGGCCCTGCCGGTACCGGATGCCCCGCTGCTGCGCAATACCGATTCGCCGTTTGCCATCAACTGGATGGGGGCGCCGGTGGGACGTGCCTATGACATCGAGCGCGCCACCTCCGCCGAGGGACCCTGGACCCAGGTTGGCAAGGATGTCTCGGATGGCATCAACGAGTGGGATCCGAGCAAGATGAGCCTGTTTAGCGATGACTACAGCTCGCTCAAGCTGGGCCAGACCTACTACTACAGGGTCAGTGCCAAGAACGAGTCTGGGGTGTCCCGGCCCTCCAACGTCATCGCGGTCAAGCACACCCAGAAAAACCTGCCACCCGTAGTCGAGGCGGGCAAGGAGCTGGCCACCACGGTGGATCAGGGCGTCTTGCTGAGCGCCAGCTGGCGTGACGACAATCTGCCCACACCGCAGGTCAAGGTGGGCTGGCGCAGCACCGGGTCCCTCGAGGCCAGGTTCTGCCACAGCGATCAGACCTCGACCCGCGCCTGGTTCCCTCAGGCCGGCGAGTATGAGCTGACCTTCAGCGCCGATGACGGTCTCGCGCAGAGCGCCAAGTCCATCAGGGTGAAGGTGGCAGAGGCCAAGGGTGAGCTGCCGGCCAGCTACTGTGCGTTCAGCTCCGCCGAACTCGGTGCCAGGGACGGCAAGCTGAACGTGGTCAAGAGCGCCGAGAACCAGCTGGAAGTGGCGGCCGACGGCTTCGCCGGTCCGTTTGCCAGCGAAGGTGACAAGATCAGCTGGAACGTCGAGGCCCCCTGGGCCGGTGCCTTCAAGCTGCACCTGCACTTCAACGGGAAGTGGGGTGGCAAGAAGAACAGTGTGGTCATCAACGGCAGCGACATCCACCCGATCGAGTTCCCGCAGACCGACGAGGCCGGCCAGGTACAGGTCATCCCGGTGCAGCTCAAGCAGGGCAAGAACGAGATCAGCTTCGGCAAATTTGCCGGTGACTGGGGTTATATGTTCGTGAAATCCGTCAAGGTCGTGGCGGAATAACAGTTCGGGCCGCATCTAATGGTGCGGCCCGTATTCACTCGTGTTTCATTCACATCGGAGTGCGAGTCGTCAGAGGCCTTTTTTGGAGAGTGTGAAATATAGCCTTGTGCGGATTATCCCGATACAGGGTGCCTCTTTCATATATTCAAAAATAGTGCGGCACGACCGTCTCCATGAAGGGGATAAAGATGAAGAAACATATTTTTCTCGGTGCTCTCTGGCTGGTTCTACCTGTATTGTCCCTATCTGCAATGGCGGTCGACTATCTGGTCGAACAGTCTGCCGGAGATGGTCAACTGAATGTGGTCACCAGCGCCAAGGACCAGCTGACCATGGGGGATGACGGTTTTCTCGGTCCCTTTGCCAGCGAGGGGGACAAGGTGACCTGGACGGTCGCGGTGCCCAAGGCCGGCGAGTACCAGCTTCGCCTCTTCTTCAACGCCAAGTGGGGCGGCAAGAAGAACACCCTAGTGGTCAACGGCGGCGAGCCGGTGCAGGTCGACTTCCCCCAGACCGGTGAGGCTGGTGAAGAGAAGGTGGTTCCGGTGACCCTGCAGGAGGGCAACAACAGCATCAGCTTCGGCAAGGCGCCCAATGACTGGGGTTATATGTTCGTGAAATGGATCAAGATCGCGACCAAATAATCGAACACTGGCTGCCTGTGCGTACCGGCAGCCATCTTATTTGCCCATCAGAAATAAATAATAAGAAGGGCCCTGATTATCTGCCGTCGATATTGATTGCTGCCGGCAGATAATAATCCGGTGGTGTATTTCCATCATGGCGTGATAATGAATCATGCAGTATCACTGTCCAGGTTATGGAATGACCGCTTATCCCTTGGATAAATAGAAGGATAGAAAAGTGAAGAGAAAGACGATCATTGCCGTCATGCTGCTCGGTTGTAGCTCTGTACCCGTGCTGCTGAGTGCCCCGGCCATGGCAGCGACTTACCCGACCTGTACCTCTGCGGCCAGCGATCCGGATGGCGACGGTTGGGGTTGGGAGAACGGCCAGAGCTGCCAGGTGGCGGCTGGCTCTGGCGGTGGCTCGACCACCTATCCGACCTGCACCTCGGCGGCCAGCGATCCGGATGGAGACGGCTGGGGCTGGGAGAATGGCCAGAGCTGCCAGGTGGTTGGCACCACTCCGACGCCAAGTAGTGGCGACATGTATGTGAAGGATGGCCAGCTTTACTCCGCCACCGGCCAGCGCTTTGTTGCTCGCGGCATCAACCTGCAGTACGGCGACAACCCTGGGGTGGCGTTCGCTGCCATCACACCGATCGCCAATACCGGAGCCAATATAGTGCGGCTGCAACTGCGCAAGCACACCACGGCTCAGGAGCTGCGCAGTGCGCTCGACGCCATAGTCGCGCGCAACATGGTCGCCATGCCCATGTACTGGGAGAGTGATGTGACCTGTCAGAGCAACCCGCAGCCGCTGCAGGCCGCCGTCAGCTCGCTCTGGCTCGGCAGTTGGAAGGCCGTAATGCAGGATGCCAAATACAGGGGCAAGATCCTGCTCAACATCGCCAACGAGTGGGGTGAGGACACCAACAGCTACGCCGACTTCGTGTCGACCTACAAAGTGCTCATCAAGCAGTTGCGCGACGGTGGCTACACCATGCCGCTGGTGATCGACGCGGCCCACTGCGGCCAGTATGTGCAGAGCTTCCTCGGTGGTCGCGGTGGTGAGCTGCTGAGTGCCGATGCCCAGCGGAACCTGATCTTCTCCCAGCATGCTTACCACTGGTTGTGGGATAGCAGTGCCGAGATCGATGCCGCCATCGCCCAGATGAAGGGGCAGAATCTGGCCTTCCTGTTTGGCGAGTTCGGCGACAAGCGTTTCCAGGCACCCAACAACGTCGATCATTACCATCTGCTGAGCAAGTCCCAGAGCGAGTCGGTGGGCTGGATCGCCTGGTCCTGGAAGGGGAATGGGGCGGGGGAAGAAGAGGTGCTCGACATGTCTTTCGACTATGGGAGTATCAATCTTTCGCCAAGAGGCAATGACATCGTCTTTGGCGAGGATGGCATTCGCCAGACTGCGTCCCCACTGCAGTAAAACCTGGCTCACAGGGCGGGATCCTGGAGGTTCCCGCCTCGTTGGGGGCATGTTAGGATGAAACCTGTTGTAAACCGGTTACCGGAAATGAACCCATGGCCAATATTACCGATGTGTCGCGCCTCGCGAATGTGTCTAAAGCCACCGTTTCCCGCGTCCTGAGCGGCTCGCGCGGTGTGCGTGAAGAGAGCCGGTTGGCCGTGTTGCAAGCCGCCGAGCAGCTGAATTTCCGACCCAATGCCACGGCTCGCTCCCTGGCGACCCAGGCGACGGATTGTGTGGGCATCATACTTCCCTCCCAGCTTGGCAATCGTCTGGCCAGCATGCTGCCGCTGCTGGAAGGCGCGCTGATCAAGACGGGCAAGAGCATGCTGGTGCGTTTTGCCGACGAGACGCAACAGCAGCAGCAAGCGGTCGATGAGTTGCTGGGAGGGCGTTGTGATGGCGTCTTGGTCCTCGGCACCAAACAGCCTCTGAACCCGGACCCACGCCTCATTCAGCTGGATGGGGTGAGCGACACCGGCAACCTCAATCTCAGCTATGACCTGACCTTTGCCACGGAGAGCGCCTGTCGTTTCCTGCTCGGCAAGGGCCATCGCCAGCTGGTGCTGATGCTGGATGACAAGGTCTCGCCTGCGGGAAAGAGCGCCATTCAGGGCTACCAGCAGGCACTGCAGCAGCAATCCCTCCCCTATAACAGCCAGTTGGTGATCGACGGTACCGACAACCAGCAGGCGCTGCTCGGCTTGCTCAATCGCTACCTGCCCTTCACCGCGCTGGTGGTGCAGCAAGATGCCCAGGCTGCCGACGCCATGCGGCTGCTGCGCGAGTTCAACCTCCATATTCCTCAGGATGTCTCCGTCATCAGCCTGGAAGGCTCCGCCCTGGCGAGCCAGTTGACCCCACCGCTGACCTGCATCGAATACCCGAGTGAGCGGCTGGCCCAGGAGAGCGTGCGGGTGTTGCAAGCACAGCTGGCGCAGAGTCTGCGACCTGCCGATGAGCAGCAGAAATTCCAGGGACGCCTGGTGGTGCGTGAATCCGTGGTAGTCCGCTAGGGCTTGACCTTGCTGCGGGCGTCAGCTTTAGGCTGGGGACATATCCACAGAGGAGATATCCCATGACCATAGAACTCACCGTCTCCGGCATGTCCTGCGGTGGCTGCGCCGCCAGCCTGCAGAAGGCGCTGCTGGCCCAAAGTGCCGTCAGCCAGGCTCGGGTCGATTTTGACAGCCGCAAGGCCGTCATCGAGAGCGAGCTGAGCAGGGACGAGTTGATCGCGCTGATCGAAGCCAGGGGATTCAGCGCGGAGTGATTTATCCCTATATGGGTAAAAATCAGACCAATATTCTGTTTACTTGTTTTTATTGTTGAGAGTGATCACTTAAAAACGATCTAAGTTGGATGAAAATGCTGCTGTCAACTAACCCAAAAGGATTGCAGCATGACTCACCCTATCCGCAAGACCCTGCTCGCCGTCGTCCTCGGCATGACCCTCTCCCCCCTGGCCATGGCCCTGCCGCAGGTTCATATTCTGGCGACCGGTGGCACCATAGCCGGGGCGGGGCAGTCCGCCACCCAGTCCAACTATGAAGCGGGCAAGGTGGCCATCGAGACCCTGATCGCCGCCGTGCCCGAGATGAAGAACGTGGCCGACGTGCAGGGGGAGCAGGTAGTCAAGATTGGCTCCCAGGACATGAACGACGAGGTGTGGCTCAAGCTGGCCAAGCGGGTCAACGAGCTGCTGGCCAAGAATGACGTGGACGGCATCGTCATCACCCATGGCACCGACACCATGGAAGAGACCGCCTACTTCCTCAACCTCACCGTCAAGAGCGACAAGCCGGTGGTGCTGGTGGGTGCCATGCGCCCCTCCACCGCCATGAGTGCCGATGGCCCGCTGAATCTGTATAACGCCGTGGTTACCGCCTCCGACCCCAGCTCCAAGGGCCGTGGCGTCATGGTCGCCATGAACGATACCGTGCTGGATGCCCGCGACGTCACCAAGACCAACACCACAGGGGTGCAGACCTTTGCCGCCCCGAACTTCGGCCCGCTCGGCTACATCCACAACGGCAAGATCGACTACCAGCGCAGCCCGGCCCGCCTGCACACCAGCAAGACCCCGTTTGACGTGAGCAAGCTCGACAAGCTGCCGCAAGTGGGCATCGTCTACAACTATGCCAACGCCACCGATCTGCCGGCCAAGGCCATGGTGGATGCCAAGTTCGATGGCATCGTCAGCGCCGGGGTGGGCAACGGCAACCTCTACCACAGCCTGTTCGATACCCTGGCCAAGGCGAGCAAGGATGGCATCCGGGTGGTGCGCTCCGCCCGCGTGCCGACCGGCGCTACTACCCTGGATGCCGAGATCGATGACGCCAAGTACGGCTTCGTGGCCGCCGGCACCTTGAACCCCCAGAAGGCGCGTATCCTCTTGATGCTCTCCCTGACCCAGAGCAAGGATCCGGCCCAGATCCAGCGCTGGTTCCAGCAGTTCTGAGTCCGGGGTTCAACCCGCGAACCTAAATCCATGAAGAAAGGGCAGGATCCGATCCTGCCCTTGTTTGTGGCGTCATCTTCACATAGATCGCGCCGTCAGCTCACCATCAGCCAGCCGCAGAAACCCAGATACACCAGCCCCACGCAGGCCAGCCTGCCCGCCGTCATCCGCCCACCGCTGAAGCCCCACCACAGCAGTACCACCGCCAGCAAGGTCACCAGGGAGGAGACCAGCATGGTGCTGTCGAGCAACCAGGGGGTGAACAGCAGGCAGAATGCCTTGGGTATGGTGCCCTGGATCATCATGGCGCCGGAGATGTTGGCCAGCGCCAGCCGGTTCTTGCCCTGACGTACCCAGATCAGTACGTTCATCAGCTCGGGCATCTCGGTCGCTACCGGGCTCAGCAGCAGGGCAGCCAGCACGGGAGATAGGCCGAACAGCTCACCCATGCTCTCCAGCTGATGGACGAACAGCTGCGCCGCCAGCGCGACCACCACCAGGGCTCCCAGGGTCTGCAGCAGCACCTTGCGAAGGGCCGGGATGACGGCCTTGGGATCCAGCTTGAGGGGCTCTGGCAACTCGACCTCGTGGCTGTCGGTCTGTTTCAGCTCGCGCCGCACATAGAGGAGGTACGCCAGCACGAACAGCGGGGCCAGCCAGGTCTTGCCGGTGAAGGCCACCATGCCGAGGGCCACCGCTACCAGGAAGATGCCGACAAACCAGGCCTGATCCCGCCCTATCTCGCGCTGTACCTCGTCATTGATGACCCTGTGCTCAGGGCCCATGCACAGCAGCAGGGTCAGGCCGACGGCGGCATAGCCTATGGTGGAGAGCACCAGGGGGCCGCCGAGGGCGGCCCCTATCCCTATCTGCTGCTGGGCGGGAGCATCCCCCATCAGCAGGGCGCTCAGGGTGACTATGCATTCGGGCAAGGCAGTGCCGAGGGCCGCCAGCAGGGAGCCGGTGGCACTCTGGGAGAACTTGAGGTGATGGCCGGTCCATTCGATACCGTTGACGAAATAGTCGCAGGCCAGGTAGATGGTGGCGGCAGAGAGCAGAAATAACAGCAGGGTGATCAGCATAATGGGCAACCGCCAGGCGAGCAGAACAACCGATGGACCCGATACGGCTCGCCCGGCTGGCTTGCGTATCGAGGCCAAAGGTCTTGCAGGACGATAGATGCTATCGCCGCCCATGCCATGGATCGGCAGATCCAAGAATGTTGACATGAGCCCGGCCCGGATCATGGGCGGGTTGCTACTCCCCAATGACAGTGCGGGGTTTTTACCAAGAGACGGGTCACCCCACAAGGAAAATGGCGGCTCATCCCCCCGGCAACTTGTAAGGGGATGTAACCTGGCCAGCGACCAAACCCACCAGTCTGCTCGCCAGGATCCGGATCCCGCCCACAGGCTCCTCGCCTTGGCACAGGGATTGCTATGAGTTGACTACTGTCCACATTGACTTGGGAAGGGTGAACGATGAAACGGTGGATCCAACATTTTTATCAGCTGAATCGCCTCAACTGGCTGATGGTCTGGCTGCTGCTCTGCTGCAGCATCATATTGCTGTTCCCGGCCGGGCTGATGAAAGGTGCCGTCAGTCAGTGGGCCACGGCTCACGCCGCCTGGCTGGGGGTCGGCATGCTGATCGCCATCTCCTACTTCTGCAGCCAGGGTTTCCTGATCGCCTGGGAATGGGCCTGTGACGAGTGGCAGTCCCGCCGCCAGCAGGATCAACTGGCCCAGATGATTGGCTTCCTCGACTTCAACGAGAAGGCGGTGCTGCGGGAGTTCGTGCTGCAACGGAAAAGCGTCATAAACCTGCCGATCACCGAACCCGCCGTCAAAAACCTGATGGATGCCGGGGTGCTGACCTATGCCTATGGGAAGCCGGTGCGAGAGAAGGAGGACGAAAACCAGATCCGCGCCCTGATGATTGCGCTGCCGGCACGGCCGCTGCTGACCTACAAGGTGCTGGGGCTATCGCGCGGCAAGATGAGCGACGAGCAGGTGGAGCAGATCATGAATGCCAGACCCAAGTTCGCCCAGAAGAGCTTCCAGCGCTGAACCGCCACCATCCTTCAAACGAAAGAGCCGGACACTGTCCGGCTCTTTGCTATCTGGTTGGGGCTACTCGGTTCTTGCCTTGAGATAACCGGCGTAGTCGGGCACCTGGACGCTGAATGCCTGCTGCATGTGCGGGCTGTCCATGATGAAGTCCGCCGTCGCTTCATTGGTGGCGACCGGGATGTTCCAGACCGCCGCGAGGCGCAGCAGTGCCTTCACGTCCGGATCGTGCGCCGCGGGATTGAGGGGATCCCAGAAGAAGATCATCACGTCGATCTTCCCTTCGGCGATGAGGGCGCCGAGCTGCTGATCGCCCCCCATGGGTCCGGAGAAGAGGCAGGTGATGGGCAGTTGCGCCTTCTTGCCGAGCAGGGTGCCCGTGGTGCCGGTCGCATAGAGGTGGTGGAGCTTGAGCTCCTCCTTGCGGCGCAGCACCCAGTTCAGCAATGGGGTCTTCATGTTGTCGTGAGCCACCAGGGCTACCCGCTTGTGGGGCGCCATCTCACGTGCAATCAGTTCCATGGAAATCATCCGTAGCAAAGTGATGGGAATAGGGCCGTATCCTAATCGAAAGCGGCGTGTGCTGCTCTGCCCTGCATCGTAACTGTGATCTCTGCAATGGTTCAATCCGGCTTGGGGCAGAGCCTTGTGTGCCGAGCCCGGCGGTGCGCCCCGTGCCGTAAAGGAGGGTGGCTGACTTGGGGAAACCACCCGGTTGGCCACCTGCCTGGCAGACAGTAATGCCCGTATGTTTCAGATTCATGCTTGGGCTTGACGCTGGCGGCCCAGAAAAAAACCCGCCTTGGCGGGTTGGGGGCAGATCTTGATGACATCCGCACTCAGGATGATGCGGTATGAAGCTGGGATTGCTGATAATTTTCCAGGCCGATGCGAGCGATGAGGTCCAGCTGGGTTTCCAGCCAGTCAACGTGCTCCTCCTCGTCTTCCAGGATCTCCTGGAACAGGTCACGGCTGACGTAATCATGGACGGACTCGGCATAGGTGATGGCCACTTTCAGGTCGGGGATGGCATCCATTTCCAGTGACAGATCGCAGCGCAACATCTCTTCGACTGTCTCACCAATGCGCAGCTTGCCCAGATCCTGCAAGTTGGGTAGTCCTTCCAGAAACAGCACTCGCTTGACCAGCTCGTCGGCATGCTTCATCTCATCGATGGACTCATGATATTCCTTGTGCCCGAGCCCCTTGAGGCCCCAGTCATCGTAGATGCGGGCGTGCAGGAAATATTGGTTGATGGCAACCAGCTCATTGGCCAGCACCTTGTTGAGGTGGGCAATGATTTTGGGATCTCCTTTCATCGACATTACTCCTCGTGTTCGAGCCTAGGGCACCGATCACTAGAGCGTAGTCGAGAAAAATGACCATAAGAAGATGGCGAATCGGCTCCCCTGCAAGGGAGAGCATCCGCTCGATGAAGTGAAGGGGTCGGGAAGAGGCACTTCAGGCCACTTCGTAATAAAGGGGCGCCTGCTCCGACTCCAGCTTGTCGATCTCGGTGGCGATGATCTCCATCGCCATGCGCACGCACTTGCCACATTGGGCACCGACTTCCAGCGACTGTTTCAGCTGTCTGAACTCGGTCTTGCCTGCCTGTACCGCCTTGCGGATCTGGTTATCTGTGATGCCGCGGCACAAACACACGTACATATTAATGGACCTCATGCTGGAATGAGATGAAATCTAAATGAGAATGGTTCGTAATGCAAAGAACGAATGGTAATAAGATCCCCTGCTTGCCAGTGATTCCCCCCTTGAGGAGAATGCAACCATCAGAGAGGAGACCAAGATGCTCAAGAAACTATTCAGTGCCCTGTTCAAGGGGCAAGCTGCCCAGATAGTCGATGTCACGCCCACCGAATACGCCGGCTATCTCATCTATCCCGAACCCATGGCGGAAGGGGGGCAGTACAGGCTGGCCGGTCGCATCACCAGGGAGATCGACGGGCAATTACAGACTCATCGCTTCATCCGCTCCGATCTGTTCGCCAACCCAGCCGACGCAGAGCGCTTCATGGTGCAAAAAGCCCATACCTTCATCGATCAGATGGGGGAGCGCATGTTTGAGCCGCGGGTGAAGCCTGGCGACAGTTCAGCCTCATGATCCCTGCCGAGGTGGATCTGTTGCGCCAGGCTCTCGCTCACGCCGGTGAGCGTCGCCTGATCTGGCTGGAAGGGATCGAAGCCGATTGCATCACCCGCGCCGAACCCTTGCTGGGGGAGGCTGTCTTCTGGCTGGGGGATGGCCCCGAACGCCATAAGCCACTGCCTGCCGCCAAGGCGCTACAACGGCTCGGTCAGGAGTGCGATACCCTGGTGTTCAACGCCTTCAGCGGCTTTCATCCCGATGCCTTCGGCGCCCTGGCGGGCACGCTGCGCGCCGGGGGGCTGCTGCTGTTGCTGACGCCTCCCAGAGAGGTGTGGCCAGCCTACCCGGATCCGGACAGGTTGCGACTGGTCGCCCAGCCTGAGGATGCCAAGCTGGCGGGTCATGGTTTTATTGCTCGCCTGGTGCGGCTGCTGACAGGGGATCCCGCCCTCTCCTTGAGTCCTCCCGTCGGCGGCGAGCCCTGGCGTCCTCTTGACGCAAGTCGGCCACTCAGTACCGATCAAGCCCGTGCGCTGCCGGCCATTCACAAGGTGTTGCATGGTCATCGCCGTCGTCCGCTGGTGCTGAGCGCGGATCGTGGCCGCGGCAAGAGTGCACTGCTGGGGCTGGCCAGCGCCGATCTGCTGCGCCAGGATCCCGGCCTGCAGATAGTGGTGACGGCACCCGCCCAGGCGACCGTCGCCACGCTCTTTGCCCATGCCTCGGCGGCGCTGGCAGACACCCCTGAGCGGCTGGCGGGCCTGACCTATGTGTCGCCAGACCGAGTCGCTCAAGGGGATGTGCAAACGGATCTGCTGCTGGTGGATGAGGCCGCCGCCATTCCGACCCCGCTGCTGGAGGCCATCCTCGCCCATCACAGCCGCATAGTGTTCGCTACCACCGAGCACGGCTATGAGGGGACGGGGCGTGGCTTTCATCTGCGTTTCAAGCGGGTGCTCGATAGGCAGACCCCGGATTGGCAGGAGCTGCATCTGGCGGAACCCATCCGCTGGAGCCGGCATGATCCGCTGGAGCCGCTGATCTTCCGGCTGCTCGGCCTCAATGCCGACACAGTGGCACCTCAACCCCCGAAGACACCGAGCTGGCGACGGCTGGCGCAGGAGGCGCTGGCCGGGGATGAGGCGCTGCTCAATCGGGTGTTCGGCCTGCTCGTCCTGGCCCATTATCAGACCAGCCCCAGCGATCTGCGGTATTTGCTGGAGAGCCCGGATCTCGATGTCCACCTGCTGGAGCAGGAGAGGGAGCTGCTCGGTGTTGCCCTGGTGGCCCGGGAAGGGAACATAGCGCCTGCGCTGGCTCATGACATCTGGGCTGGGCGAAGACGCCCCCGTGGTCATCTGCTGCCCCAGTCGCTGCTGGCACACGCCGGCTTCATCACGGCTGGGGAGCGCACCTATGCCAGGGTGATGCGCATCGCCATTCATCCCGCCCTGCATCGCCTGGGACTGGGTTCTTTGCTGCTGGCGCAGCTGGAAACACACTACCGCGCGCAGGGATACGACTATCTGGGGTCAGCCTTTTCTGCGAGTCCCGATCTGCTGCCATTCTGGCTCAAGGGGGGCTTGACGGTATTGCGCATCGGCTTGCAGCGGGATGCGGCCAGCGGCAGCCATGCGGCCTTGTTGCTCAAACCGCTGAAAGTGGAGCTCGATCCGGAATTGGCTCAATGGCGACGGCGCTTCGTGAGCCAGTTGCCCACCCTGTTGGCAGGAGAGCTCAAGGGGCTGGAGCCTGAACTGGTCTGGCTATGTCTGAGAGGCGACGTGGCCGCAGAGGTGCCCGAACTGGATGAGTTCGAGTATCAGGAGCTCGACTGCTTTGCCCATCATCACAAGCCGTTCGAGCTATGCCAAGCCAGCCTGCAACGCTGGCTGGCCAGTCGGTTGACTGTGCTGGATGAACTGCTTCCCGACGAGCGTCGGCTGCTGATCGCCCCCATCTGGCAGTATGTGCCCTGGGCCGAGCTGGCAAAGACGTTGGGGGTTGCCGGCAAGCCTGCAGTGATCAAGCGGCTGCGCAGCCTGCTGGCCCGGCTGTTGGACAAACAGGCACCCATGACCTGACGACGGACGACAGGGCCGCGGCGGTGCGAGATGACATCAGCGGTTGCCATATAAGAACAAGGGGCCAGTGTGGCCCCTTCTCTTTTGTCGAGCGGCCCTGGCCGCTCGCTACCGGATATGTCCTGTGATTGCGCCGTTCAGGGCTATGTCATGGGGCAATGGTTGCCACCAGCCCCCTCCTCGTTTACTCCGGATAGGATGCCAACTGCTCTGATGAGTCCCTCGTCGGCCGGCACCACTTTGGTTTTTTCAGAATATGGACTAATACTTGAGTGTGACTGAACGTTTAATAAATGCATTATTTTCAGATGGTTAGCCTTTAAGCTGTCAATGCTTGCCATCTTTTCTAACGTGCACAGGGAGTGCAATGTGGGAAAAAATGCAATCAACCATGGCGCATGGATGGTGTGGCTCGCCAGCAACAGTGTTTCCGCCAACGACATCACATTCAACATGACACGCGGGGCGACCGCCATCAGCCAGCAGGTGTATGACCTGCATATGACGATCTTCTATATCTGCTGTGCCATTGGCCTTATCGTCTTCGGGGCCATGCTCTGGTCCATCGTCCACCACAGAAAGTCTCGCGGCGCCAAGGCCGCCCAATTCCACGAGAGCACCCGCATCGAGCTGTTATGGACGGCCATCCCGGTGCTGATCCTGATCGCGATGGCGGCACCGGCGACCTCGACTCTGCTGAAGATGGAGGATACCTCCAAAGCCGATCTCACCGTGCTCATCACGGGCTCGCAATGGAAATGGCATTACAAATATCTCGAGCATCCGGTGGAGTTTTACTCCTTGCTGGCGACCAGCAAGAAGCAGATCTCGGGTGACGAACCCAAGAGCGGCACCTATTTGCTGGAAGTGGATCAGCCTCTGGTGTTGCCCGTCGGCAAGAAGATCCGATTCCTGATGACCTCGGACGATGTAATTCATTCCTGGTGGGTGCCCGCCTTCGCGGTGAAGAAAGATGCCAATCCTGGTTACATCAACGAATCCTGGACCCGCATCGACAAGGCCGGCACCTACCGGGGGCAGTGTGCCGAGCTGTGCGGTAAAGACCACGGCTTCATGCCCATAGTGGTGGTGGCCAAGCCGGCCGGGGAGTTCGATGGCTGGATCGCAAAGACAGCGGCAGATCAGGCGGCAGCCAAGGCCCAGCAGCAAGACCTGGCCAGTCAGACCATGACGCTGCCGCAGGCCATGGAGCTGGGTGAGAAGGTGTTCCTGGGACATTGCGCCGCCTGCCATCAGCCCGCGGGTACGGGTTTGCCCGGTATCTTCCCGGCCCTCAAGGGCAGCAAGGTGGCGACGCTGCCAGAACACAGGGCCCAGCACCTGGACATAGTCCTGCATGGCAAGAGCGGGACTGCTATGCAGCCCTTCGGCAAGCAGCTGACGGCGCAGGAGCTCGCCGCCGTCGTGACATACGAGCGCAATGCCTGGGACAACAAGACCGGTGATGTCATTCAGGCTGCAGAGGTGCAGTCCCTTCTGAACCCAGTCGAACCAAACAAGGACAAGTGAGGCGCCAGCATGAGTGATGGAATCACGGATACCCTGCACAGCGAGCACGCCCACCAACCTGCATCGGGCCTGAAACGCTGGCTATACACCACGAATCACAAAGATATCGGCACTCTCTATCTGCTGTTCGCCCTGACCATGTTCTTCACCGGTGGCGCCATGGCCATGGTCATTCGGGCCGAGCTGTTCCAGCCCGGTCTGCAACTGGTCGAGCCCCTGTTCTTCAACCAGATGACCACGGTACATGGCCTCATCATGGTCTTTGGCGCCGTGATGCCCGCCTTCACCGGTCTCGCCAACTGGCTGATCCCCATCATGATCGGTGCCCCGGACATGGCACTGCCCCGGATGAACAACTGGAGCTTCTGGATCCTGCCGTTTGCGTTTCTGATCCTGCTGTCGAGCCTGTTCATGGAGGGCGGTGGCCCCAGCTCGGGCTGGACCTTCTATGCCCCCCTGTCCACCAAATACAGCGGCAACAGTACGGCGCTGTTCGTCTTCGCCATCCACATCATGGGTATCTCCTCCATCATGGGAGCCATCAACGTCATCGTCACCATCTTCAACCTGCGGGCGCCGGGCATGGGCTGGATGAAGATGCCGCTGTTTGTCTGGACCTGGCTTATCACGGCCTTCCTGCTCATCGCCGTCATGCCGGTCCTGGCGGCGGCGGTGACCATGGTGCTGACGGACAAGTATTTCGGGACCAGCTTCTTCGATGCGGCCGGGGGCGGGGATCCTGTGCTGTTCCAGCACATCTTCTGGTTCTTTGGCCACCCTGAGGTGTACATCATGATACTGCCGGCCTTTGGCATCGTCTCCAGCATCATTCCCACCTTCTCTCGCAAGAAACTGTTTGGCTATCGCTCCATGGTTTATGCCACCAGCAGCATCGCCTTGCTCTCCTTCATGGTCTGGGCTCACCACATGTTTACCACTGGGTTGCCCGTGGTCGCCGAGCTGTTCTTCATGTACGCCACCATGCTGATCGCGGTGCCGACCGGGGTGAAGGTATTCAACTGGGTTGCCACCATGTGGCGGGGCTCCCTGACGTTCGAGACCCCCATGCTGTTCGCCATCGCCTTCATCACCCTGTTCACCATAGGTGGCTTCTCGGGGTTGATGCTGGCGATGATCCCGGCCGATTTCCAATATCACGATACCTATTTTGTCGTGGCCCATTTCCATTATGTGCTGGTCACCGGCGCCGTCTTCTCGATCCTGGCAGCCGCCTATTACTGGCTGCCCAAATGGACGGGGCACATGTATGACGAGCGACTCGGCCAATGGCATTTCTGGTGCTCGCTCATTTCGGTCAATGTGCTCTTCTTCCCCATGCATTTCGTCGGTCTGGCGGGCATGCCCCGTCGCATTCCGGATTACGCGCTGCAGTTTGCCGACTTCAACATGCTGATCAGTCTCGGCGGCTTCGCCTTCGGGTTGTCGCAGTTGCTGTTCGTCTGGGGGGTGATCAAGTGCATCAGGGGGGGGCAGCAGGCGAGCAATCAGGTGTGGGAAGGGGCAGAGGGGCTGGAGTGGACGCTCTCATCCCCCCCTCCCTACCACAGCTTCAAGACCCCGCCAGAGGTGCGGTAAGGAGGTCATATGGCTCAGGTCAATCACGGTCCCCTGCTCAGAAAGCTGGCCCTGGTGGTGCTTGTCATGTTCGGGTTCGCCTTTGCACTGGTGCCGCTGTATGACGTCTTCTGCAGGATCACCGGTCTCAACGGCAAGACCGCCGTACAGCCGGCAACGACCGAGCGGGCGGTGATCGACAGCAAACGGACCATTCAGGTGGAGTTCCTTGCCCACGCGGACACCCGGATGCCGTGGCAGTTCAGCGGCGAAACGGCGCGGTTGTCGGTGCGCCCGGGCGAAATGAAGTTGGTCAATTATCGGGTGTTCAATCCCACCGATCGCACCATGATTGGTCAGGCAGTGCCGTCAGTCTCGCCCGGTCCCGCCGCCGCCTATTTGAAGAAAGTGGAGTGCTTTTGCTTCAACCGTCAGGAGTTGCAGGCGGGGGAGAGCAAGCTGATGCCGCTCAAGTTTTATGTCGACCCCGATTTGCCCGACAACATAAACACCATCACGCTCTCCTATTCACTCTATGAGATCACTCAGTCCACCCCAGCCCCGACGCTGGCGCAGAGGAAATAATCATGGCCAAAGTGAACCAGACGTATTACGTCCCTGATCAGAGCCGCTGGCCCATCATAGGGGCCGTTGCCCTGTTTTTCCTGGCTTTCGGGGCGGGGCATCTGGTCAATGAGGTGGCGAGCAAGCAGGCCGGGGTCGGCCGGTATTTGATGATGGCTGGCGTTGCCTTGCTGGTCTTCATGCTGTTTGGCTGGTTTCGTCACATCATCCAGGAGTCCATGACCGGGCTCTACAGCGCCCAGATGGATCGCTCCTTCCGGCAAGGCATGGTTTGGTTCATCTTCTCCGAGGTGATGTTCTTCCTGGCCTTCTTCGGAGTGCTGTTCTATGCCCGCCAGCTTGCCATGCCCTGGCTGGACGGCGCGGGCAACAAGGCGATGACGGCCCAGTTGCTGTGGCCGGATTTCTCGGCGCACTGGCCCATGGTCAAGACCCCGGGAGGGACCACGACCCAGGCCATGCCCTGGCACGGTATCCCCCTCATCAATACCCTGATCCTGCTCGGATCCTCCGTCACCCTGCTGTTTGCTCATACCGGGCTGGAGAATGGAAAGCGCAGTCGCCTCAAGGGGATGCTGCTTGTGACCGTGCTGCTCGGGTTGGCGTTCCTGTGGCTGCAAGGCTATGAATACCTGCATGCGTACCGGGATCTGGGGCTGCGACTGGACTCCGGCATCTACGGCAATACCTTCTTCATCCTGACCGGATTCCATGGCTTGCATGTCACCCTGGGGACTGTGTTCCTGCTGATCATATGGCTGCGGATAGTGCTGAAGGATCACTTCACCGCCGAGCGCAACTTCGCCTTCCAGGCCGCGGCCTGGTACTGGCACTTCGTCGACGTGGTCTGGCTCTGCCTCTTCGTGTTCGTCTACCTGCTCTGAGGTCGGGATCAGTAAGGGCGCGGGTTGGGCTCCAGCCAGCCCATCATCAGGGAGAGCAGCAGGATGACGACCACCAGCAGGGAAAAGAACACCCGACGCCCCAGCGGGGCGGACATCTTCTGGGGATGACCCGTGGTCATCATCAACCAGAGGGCATGAAACAGCTGCCCAATGATGAGCAACAGCATCAGTACCAGCACTATCTTGATCAACATGTTGGAGCCCTCCGTTATATGCGTGACATGGCTACATGGGATAAGCGGCGACCATGGCATCACAGGCGCTGGATCGTACTGATGTTCACTCTGGTTGTGACGGCGGGTTTGTGCAAGCTGTCGCTCTGGCAGTGGCAGCGGGGGATGGAGAAAGAGGCCTGGCTGGGGCGGATGGCGGTGGCGCAGCAGGTGGCGCCAATGACGCTTGCCCGGCTCGACTGGCGCAACCTTGAGTCACTGGATGGCCTGTCACTGGGAGGGGAGGTCGAATGGGTGTCCCCTCATGTCTGGTTGCTGGACAACCAGGCTGTGGCGGGCGAGATCGGCTACGACGTCATCATACCGGTACGCGCCGGTGATGCCCGTCCCCTGCTGCTGGTCAATCTGGGCTGGGTGCCTGCACCCGCCAGCCGGCAGCAGCTGCCAAGGCCCATCATCCCGGCAACTCTGGAGCTCGACGGTCTGCTGCGCACGGCCCCCGGCGGCGTCTTGCTGGGTCAGAACATCGAGTCCGGCCCCTATCCTAACCGGCTGCAGTCCATCAGGGTGGATGCCCTGAGCGAGATCCTCGGCTCGCCCCTCGCTGACGCTGTGTTTTATCAAAGGCAGACTCCCTTCCTCCACCACTACCAGCCAAATGTCATGCCGCCCGAGAAGCACAGGGCGTATGCAGTGCAATGGCTTGGGCTGGCGCTGGTGATGCTGGTGGGGGGGCTGGTGCTGACAAGGAGGTTGTCTCCATGAACTCATGGTCAAGATGGAAGGTGCCTGTCCTCTTTGGGCTGGTGATACTGCTGCCTGTGGTACTGGCCGCGCTGACCCTGAGGCAGGGTTGGTATGAACCCGGTACTCGCAACAAGGGGGCCTGGTTGGATCAGGAGGTCTATCTGTTGCAGCCGCTCCCGCCCCATCAGAACCAATGGCGACTGGTCTATCTGGCCGCCCGGCGTTGTGAGGCGCAATGCCAGCAGGTGCCCGAGTTGATGTCGCGGATCCAAAGCGCCCTTGGCCGCAATCTGGACAAGCTGGATCTGGTGCAACTGACCGATGCGCCGCCGCGCGGAGCGAACGGAGCCGTGCGGGCGGGCGATATGATGCTGGTGGACTCGCAAGGGCTGGCCATCCTGCGCTACGAGGTGCCGGCCAGCACGGCGGCGTGGCCGCTGCTTGGCAAGGCCGTGCTGTCGGATCTGCAGCAACTGCTCAAGTATCAGCGAGGTGTGCAATGAACACGCACCTGAGGCCAGTGTCGTGTGTCCTGTTGTCATCATCCGGGTACAAGCGTCAGCGGGGGGGCGTATGAATATACAGAAGAGGCTGGCATCGATAGCCATCGCACTGGCTGTGCTGGTCATCGTGCTCGGTGCCTATACCCGGCTGACGGATGCCGGGCTGGCCTGCCCCGATTGGCCCGGTTGTTACGGCTCCATGGCCGTTCCCCAATCCGTGCATATGGAGCGGGCGGCCCAGCTCTACCCGGATACGCCGCTGGAGCCTCACAAGGCGCGCAGCGAGATGGTGCACCGCTATTTCGCCGGTGTGCTGGGTGGTGTGATTGCGTTGCTGTTCGTGCTGAGCTGGCGCGCTGGCGGTCGTCTGCGCCACCTCTCGGGGGCCTTGCTGGTGCTGGTGGTTGGGCAGGCGGCGCTGGGCATGTGGACGGTGACGCTGGCGCTGCACCCTCTGGTGGTGACCACCCATCTGCTGGGTGGGTTCGCCATCCTGACCCTGCTCTGGCTCTATCGGGTCGAGCTTACGCGCTCCCCCGCGAACGCGCCCGTCTGCCGCGGTCAGGGCTTGCCCTGGCTGGGCAATGCGGCCTGCGGCGTGCTGCTGCTGCAGATAGCTCTGGGGGGCTGGACGTCGGCTAACTATGCGGCCATGGCCTGCGTCGAGCTGCCTCTCTGCCAGGGGAGCTGGCAGGCGCAGCTGAACTGGGAGGAGGCCTTTCATCTGCCGCTCGGCCACGCCAGCTATGAGTTCGGGGTGCTGAGCAAGGAGGCGCGCCAGACCATCCATATCGCCCATCGTCTGGGAGCCCTTGCCACCGCCCTGCTGGTGGGAGGCTTTGCCCTCGCCCTGATCCGTCAGGGGGCCCTGTTGCGCTTCCTGGGGGGGCTCTTGCTGGCCCTGCTGCTCGTGCAAATTGCCTTGGGGCTGGCGAACGTCCATCTGGCCCTGCCGTTGGCCAACGCCCTCGCACACAACCTGGTGGCGGCGCACCTGCTGGTGTGTTGTGTGCTGGCCCGTGGACGGCTCTCCCGCCCCCGGCTTTCCCCTTCGCTGTCGCCTGAGGCGATCAGGAGTCAGACATGAACAGCAAGCCCTTGGCCCGCTTCATCGACACCCGGCTGCTGCGGGACTACTACCAGCTGACCAAGCCCAAGGTGGTGGCCTTGCTGCTGCTGACCGCCTGGGTCGGCATGCTGCTGGCCGAGCCGACCCAGGCCTCCCTGGACGAGATGGTGCTGGGGCTGGTGGGGATAGGGCTGCTGGCTGCTGGGGCCGCGGCCATGAATCACTCTCTGGATCACGGCATCGATGCCCAGATGCGCAGAACGCGCTGGCGACCGGTCGCCATGGGGCGGATTGGGCCTAAGTCTGCGATGGCGTTTGCGCTCTGGCTGGCGTTGACGGGCTTTGTCCTGCTTTATCGGGGCGTGAATCCCCTGACCGCCTGGCTGACTTTGGCCAGCCTGTTTGGCTATGCGGTCGTCTATACCCTGTTGCTGAAACGGGCCACGCCACAGAACATCGTCATCGGCGGGCTGGCGGGCGCCATGCCGCCGCTGCTGGGCTGGACCAGCATCACGGGACAGCTCTCGGCCGAGCCCTGGTTGCTGGTGATGATCATCTTCACCTGGACGCCGCCCCACTTCTGGTCCCTGGCCATCCACAGACGGGATGACTATGCCGGCGCGAACATTCCCATGCTGCCCGTCACCCACGGCATAGCGTTCACCAAGACGGCTATCCTGCTCTATCTGCTGATCCTGACCCTGGTCTGCCTGCTGCCCTACCTGATCGGCATGTCCGGGCTGCTCTATCTTATCGGCAGCCTGGCGCTGAACCTCGGGTTCTGCTGGCATGGCTGGTTTCTGAAGTATTCGGATCGTCCCGGCCAGGCGATGCGCACCTTCCGCTTCTCCATCTATCACCTGATGTTGCTGTTTGGTCTGCTTGTTCTGGACCACCACTGGCTGTGGCGGCTGTCATAGGGGGGGAGGTATCTGGCAGGGGATTTGGGTAGTGGTTTGCACATTCAGGCTGGCCCCGGGGCCAGCCTGAATCATGTTCAGAGCTTGACCATGATGTGGCGCGGCACTGTGTAATCCTCCAGCGCGTAGAGGGAGAGATCCTTGCCGTAGCCGGACATCTTCATGCCGCCGTGGGGCATCTCCGAGGTGAGCATGAAGTGGGTGTTGATCCAGGTGCAGCCATATTGCAGGTGGCTGGCCACTTTGCTGGCGAGGCTCAGATCCCGGGTCCAGACCGAGCTGGCGAGACCGTAGTCCGAGTCGTTGGCCCACTGCACCACCTGTTCGGCGTCGCCAAAGCGGGTCACCGACACCACGGGGCCGAACACCTCCCGGCGCACGATCTCATCCTCCTGGCGGGCATGGGCTATCAGGGTCGGCTCGAAGAAGAAGCCGTTGCCGGGGCGGATCTTGCCACCCGCCGTCACCTCCACGTGACCGCTGCTCTGGGCCCGCTCCACGAAGCTCGCCACCCGGTTGCGCTGCCGGTCCGAGATAAGCGGCCCCATCTCCACCCCCTCCTCGCGCGGACCGCCCACCTTGATGGAGGCGACCGCTTCGGTCATGGCGGCGACAAACTTGTCGTAGATCTTGCCCTGGGCATAGATGCGGCAGGCGGCGGTGCAATCCTGGCCGGCGTTGTAGAAGCCGAAGGTGCGAATGCCGGCCACCACGGCTTCCAGATCCGCATCGTCGAAGATGATCACCGGCGCCTTGCCCCCCAGCTCCAGGTGGGTGCGCTTCATGGTGCGGGCGGCGCTCTGCAGGATCTTCTGGCCGGTGGCGATGTCACCGGTGAGCGACACCATGCGCACCAGTGGGTGCTCCACCAGCGGCGCCCCCACGCTCTCGCCCCGGCCGCAGACGATGTTGATGACGCCGCGCGGGAAGAGTTCGCTGGCGAGCTCCGCCAGGCGCAGGGCGGTGAGCGGGGTCTGTTCGGAGGGTTTGAGCACCACCGTATTGCCGGCGGCGAGCACGGGGGCCATCTTCCAGGCCGCCATCATCAGCGGATAGTTCCAGGGGGCAATGCTGCCCACCACCCCTATGGGGTCCCGGCGGATCATGCTGGTGTGCCCCTCGATGTACTCCCCCGCCAGTGGCCCCTGCAGGCAGCGGGCCGCGCCGGCGAAGAAGCGGAAGCAGTCCACCACCGCCGGCAGCTCGTCATTGAGCACCGCCAGATAGGGTTTGCCGCAGTTGAGGGATTCGAGCGCCGCAAACTCCTCGGCGTGGCGCTCGATGGCATCGGCCAGGCGCAGCAGCAGGGTACTGCGCTGGGCTGGGGTGGTGCGGCTCCACTGGGCGAAGGCGCGCTGGGCGCCGTTCACCGCCCGGTTCACTTGCTCGAACGAGGCTTCGGGGACAGAGGCGAGCAGCTCCCCGGTAGCCGGGTTGAGGATGGGCTCGGCCTGGCCGTCACCGGTCACGAACTGGCCGTCGATCAAGAGTTGGGTAGAGAATTTCATGGTTGCATCCTTGCGCAGGCGTTGAGTCATTATTTGCCACTGCCGGCGACGTCCTGGCCGTCGCGGGTGAGGTAGTAGGCAAGCAGAATGGGAATGGTGGTCACGGCCACTATGATGAGGGCCACCACGTTGGTGACGGGCCTGTCACGGGGGCGGATCAGCTCCTGATACATCCAGATGGGCAGCGTGGTCTGCTGGCCCGCGGTGAAGGTGGTGACTATCACCTCGTCAAAGCTGAGGGCAAAGGCCAGCATGCCCCCCGCCAGCAGCGCGGTGGCGAGGTTGGGCAGGATCACGTAGCGCAGGGTCTGGAAGCCGTCGGCCCCGAGATCCATGGACGCCTCTATGAGGGACTGATGGGTGCGGCGAAAGCGCGCCAGGGCATTGTTGTAGACCACCACCACGCAGAAGGTGGCGTGGCCTATGACTATGGTCCAGAAGCTGAACGGGATCTCCATCAGGCCGTAGGCGGAGCGCAGCGCTATGCCGGTGACAATGCCGGGCAGGGCGATGGGCAGCACCAGCAAGAGCGACACCACCTCCTGGCCGAAGAAACGGCTGCGGGCGATGGCCCCTGCCGCCAGGGTGCCGAGCACCATGGCGGCCAGGGTCGCCAGCCCCGCCACCTCAAGCGACAGCTGGATGGCGCGCCACACATCGGGGCGGTTCAGGGTCACCTCGAACCACTTGAGGGTGAGCCCGGGGGGCGGGAACTGGTAGCTCTTGCTCTCGCTGGTGAAGGCGTAGAGGAAGATGAACAGGATCGGGAAGTGCAGAAACAGCAGCCCGCCGATGGCGGCGTACTTGAGCAGGCCGGAAGGTTGCTGACTTTGGCGCATGGATTGATTAGAGCGCATCGAAGGCCCCCAGGCGTTTTGCGATCGCCAGATAGACGGCGATGATAAGGATGGGCACCAGGGAGAAGGCGGCGGCGAAGGGCAGGTTGCCCGCCGTGCCCTGCTGCATGTAGACCACCTGACCTATGTACATGGTCGAGTTGCCTATGATGCCGGGGATGATGTAGTCCCCGAGTGTCAGGGAGAAGGTGAAGATGGAGCCCGCCACCACGCCGGGCAGCGCCAGCGGCAGGATCAGGGTGCGGAAGGTCTGGGCCGGGGTCGCCCCCAGGTCGCTGCTCGCCTCCAAGAGGGAGCGCGGGATCCGCTCCACCGCCGCCTGGATGGGCAGGATCATGAAGGGGAGCCAGACGTAGACGAAGACGATGAAGGTGCCGAGCCGCGAAAACGAGAGCGAAGGGCCTCCGATCACCGGCAGGGAGAGGATGCCGTCCAGCAGCCACTCCAGCCCCAGGCTGTCCGCCAGCCAGCTCACCACCCCCTCCTTGGCCAGGATCAGCTTCCAGGCATAGACCCGCACCAGATAGCTGGACCAGAGCGGCAGCATGATGCCCACATAGAACAGCGCCCGGGTCTTGCCGCTGGTGTAGCGCGCCATGTAGTAGGCGATGGGGAAGCCGAGCAGGGCGCAGGCCAGGGTCACCAGCAGCGACATGCCGACGGTACGGCCGATGACGTCGAGGTTTTCCGGCCGCAGCAGGGCGATGAAATTTTGCAGCCCCAGCTCGTGGCGCACCTGACCGCTGAACTCGTCCAGCCCGAAGAAGGCGTTGGAGAGCAGCATCAGCAGGGAGCCCACATAGATGATGCCGAGCCACAGCAGGGGCGGTCCCAGCAGTATCCCCAGCAGCAGGCCGGGACGGCCGTAGAGCAGGGTGGAGAGGCGCCGCAGCGGCCGCAAGCGTGCAGGTTCGATGGCGTGGCTCATGGCTAGACTCGCACTGTGGGGGAGGCTCATGGCTGAGCCCCCGATCCTGAGGCGCTCAGGCGGTGGATGGCCTGCTCAGGCCAGCTGAGGCTGACCCGGGCACCACGGGCCAGGCGGGCCTGCCCCTCGTTGGGATGGTTGACGATAAGCTCGAGCTGCTCACCGAGATCGACCCGGTAGCGCACGAAGGGGCCGAGGTACTCCACTTCGCGCACCTCCCCTGACCAGCCCGGCATGCCGGCCTCGCCGAGCCGGATCCGCTCCGGGCGCACCATCATCTGGTGTGCATCGCCGCACAGGCGTTTGGCCTGCGCCCCTTCGAACAGGTTGACTGTGCCGACAAAGCGGGCCACAAACGGCGTCGCCGGGGCATCGTAGATGGTATCCGGCGCGGCAATCTGCTCGATCTTGCCCTGATTGAAGATGCAGATGCGGTCGCTCATGGAGAGCGCCTCCTGCTGATCGTGGGTGACGAAGATGAAGGTGATGCCGAGCTGGCGCTGCAAGGCCTTGAGTTCGAGCTGCATCTGCTCGCGCAGCTTGAGGTCGAGCGCCCCGAGCGGTTCGTCCAGCAGCAGGATACGCGGCTGGTTGATGAGGGCCCGGGCGATGGCGATGCGCTGGCGCTGGCCGCCGGAGAGCTGGCCCGGTTTGCGGTTGCCGACACCGGGCAGGCGCACCAGCTCCAGCATCTCCTCCACCTTGCGGTGGCGCTCTGCCCTGGGCACTCCCCTGATCATCAGGCCGTAGCCGATGTTGTCCCGCACATCCATGTTGGGAAACAGGGCGTAGTCCTGAAACACGGTATTGAGGTTGCGATCATAGGGCGGCACCCGGGAGCAGGGCTCGCCGAACAGGCGGATCTCCCCCTCGCTCGGGTACTCGAAGCCCGCGATCATCCGTAGGCAGGTGGTCTTGCCGGAACCGCTCGGCCCCAGCAGGGTGAAAAATTCTCCGGACGGGATCTGGAAGGAGATGTCGTCGACCGCCTTCACCTCGCCATAGTGGCGGCTGACCCGGTCAAATTGTACGGCTGTCATGGTACGTCCTTGTCACTAGAGGTGCGGGCCGGACTCCTGTCCGGCCCGCTGGGTTGCGCGCAGTCAACTCAAGCTCAGCGGCCACCCAGGATGGCGATATAGTCGGACACCCAGCGATAGTAGGGCACGCAAGTCCCCTGGCTCTTGCACTGGGAGACGGGGGTGCGCCAGAAGTGCACCTTGTCGAAGTTCTCTATACCGTTGGTCTTGCAGCCCTCTTTGCCCAGCAGGGCATTGCCCTCGCAGGCGGCGGGCACCACGGGCACGGAGCCGAACCAGGAGGCGAGATCCCCCTGCAGCTTGTTGTTGAGGGAGTGTTCCAGCCACTGGTAGGCACAGGTGAGGTGCTTGGCTTCGCTGTGCACCATGCTGGTGTCGGCCCAGCCGGTGACGCCCTCTTTGGGCACAGTGGTGGCGATGGGCTGCTTGTCGGCGATCAGGGCATTGGCCTGGAAGGGCCAGGAGCCGGAGGCCACCACCCCCTCGTTCTTGAAGTCATCTATCTGGACGAAGGCATCGTGCCAGTAGCGCCCCACCAGCTGGCGCTGCTTGCGTAGCAGATCGAGGGAGGCCTTGTACTGCTCCTCGTTCAGCTCGTAAGGATCCTTGATGCCGAGCGCCGGCTGGTGGGTCATCAGATAGAGGGCGGCATCGGCGATGTGGATGGGGCCGTCGAACGCCTGCACCCGCCCCTTGTTGGACTTGCCGTCCGGCAGGGTCTGCTCCTCGAACACCACGCCCCAGGAGTCGGGCGCCTTGGGGAAGACCTTGGTGTTGTACATCAGGATGTTGCCGCCCCACTGGTAGGGGACGCCGTAGTGCTTGCCCTCCACAGTGTGCCAGGGGGCATTCTGCAGGCGGGGGTCTATCTTGCTGTAGCTCGGGATGAGCGCCAGATTGAGCGGTTGCACCTTGCCCCCCGCGATGAGGCGCAGGCTGGCGTCGCCGGAGGCGGTCACCAGATCGAAGCCCCCCTCGTTCATCAGCGCCACCATTTCGTCCGAGGTGGCGGCCGTCTTGACGCTGACCTTGCAGCCGGTCTCCTTCTCGAAGCCGGTCACCCAGTCGTAGTTCTTGTCGGTCTCGCCACGCTCCACGTAGCCTGCCCAGGCCACGATATTGAGCTGGCCTTCACCCTTGCCGAGCTCGGTCGGGGCGGCCTGGGTCTGGCCTGCCAGCAGGGCGGGGATCAGGGCCAGGGTCAGGGGGGTCAGTTTCATCTTGCTCTCCTTGCATGATCTGGAGCCATGCGATACCGCAATGGCGATTAACATCCTGTTAACCAGTCATGAGCGTAGGAGAAGGCAGTGGTAATGAGAATTTCAATTTTTAACGCCAGAGGTATCTGCCAAATCTATATCGAGTGCAGATGAATCTTATTTTGGTGGCGGCGCGACGATCACCCAGAGGGCGCTGGCTAGCGGGAGGCTGGCTGGCGGGCCCGCAGCCGGCTCTGATCCCGCGCTATGTCGATGAACTCGCGGGCGGTCCAGTCGAGCCGCGAGCCGCGGCGCCACACCAGGCCGATGTCGATGGCAGGGATGGGTTCCTTGATGGGGCGGGCCTCCACCCGCTCCTGCTCCAGCGACCAGGGGCGATAGGCAAAGTCCGGCAGCAGGGCGACCCCGAGCTGGCTCGCGACCAGGCTGCGCACCGCCTCTACCGAGGCGGTGCGCAGCACAGTGCGGGGGGAGATGCCGTAGCGGCGCAGGCCGGCCCCGATGATCTGATCCAGCTGATCGGCGGTGAGGGAGATCATGGGCTCGTCACCCAATGCCTTGAGGGAGAGGGTCGATTCCGCGCAGAGGGGGTGATTGGCGGCGAGCCAGAGCCGCAGGGGGGATCGGGTCAGCAGCTCGGTATCGAACGCCTCCTGGCGTATGGTGCGGTTGGTCATCAGTATCCCCACGTCCACCTCGCCGTTGACGATCTGATGCTCCAGAAACGGCTGCTCGTCCTCCTTCACCTCGATGCGCACCGCCGGAAAGGCGCGGCGAAAGCGGCCTATGGCCTCCGACAGGTAGTAGCCGGCTACCAGCGTCGTCACCCCTATGGTGAGCTGCCCCTGATCCTGCTGGGCCACCGCCTTGAGGGACTGGCCGGCTTCGGTCATGGCGCCGAGAATGCGCCTGGCATGGAGCAGGAACTGGTGGCCCTGGGCCGTCAGGGTGACGCCACGCGGGTTGCGCTCGAACAGGGCGGCGCCGAGCTCGGTCTCCAGCTCGCGGATGGCGCTGGTGACCGCCGACTGGGAGATGTGCAGTTCGGCGGCGGCGCGGCTCACGGAGAAGCTGTCGGCCACGGCCACGAAGTAACGGATCTGGCGAAAGGTAAAATTCATCTGGGCATCCTGCCACGGGCGACGAGGTTGGCTGCCAGCTTAACCCCGAACTTCCCCCAAGCAAAAGGCGCCGTGATGGCGCCTTTATCATTATTTTTCCTGCTGTTAGCGGGAGCTGGCCGCCTCTATCACCGGCACCCGGCTCACCGCCTTGCCCAGATAGGCGAGGGTGATGGTCACTATGATGCAGGTGAAGCTGAGCCACATGTAGGGCAGGTAGTCGAGGGTGGTCACCCCCAGTACCCCGGCCATGAAGATGCCGTTGTCGCTCCAGGGCACCATGCCGCAGGTGAGGGTGCCGCCGAACTCGGCGTTGCGGGAGAGGTTCTTGCGCGCCAGTCCCAGCCGATCGTAGTTCTTGGCCATGATCTTGGGGGTCAGGATCAGGGACACATACATGGCGGAGCCGAACACGTTGGCCAGGAAGGCGGTGCCTATGGTGTGGCTGGTCAGGCTGCCGACGCTGTTGATGCGCTTCTCGAAGGCGCTGGCGATCACCGCCAGTATGCCGACCTTCTCCAGCAGGCCGCCAAAGCCTAAGCCGAAGATGATGACGGCCACCGAGCCCAGCATGGACTCCATGCCGCCGCGACCCAGGATGTTGTCGATGAAGTCGACGCCTGAGGTGATGGCGAACGGGCTGTAGGCGGAATGCATCGCCTTGACCGGGTCCATGTCCTGGAAGGCGATGGCCCAGACAAGGCCGAGCAGGGCGCCGAAGCTGATCACCGGGAAGGCGGGTTTGCGGTTCGCCAGCAGGCCCAGCACCAGGATCACCGGTACTATGGCCAGCGGCGTGATGTTGAACTGCTTGTCGAGGGCCTCCATCACCAGATTGACCTGCTCCAGGCTGACGTTGCCGGAGTATTGCATGCCGACCACGGTGAACAGGGCCGCCGTGATGACGTAGGAGAAGAGGCTGATGGGCAGCATCCCCTTGATGTGCTCCACCACGTCGACGTTGGACATGGTCGACGCCAGCACCACGGAGTCGGAGAGGGGGGAGAGCTTGTCACCGAAGTAGACGCCGGAGAGCACGGCACCGGCCACCAGGGGGGCAGGGACGCCCAGGCTGTGGCCTATGCCCATCATGGCGATCCCCGCCGTGGCGGCAGAGCCCCAGGAGGTGCCGGTAGCCAGCGAGGTGAGGGAGCAGATGATCAGGGTCGCCAGCAGGAAGATGGAGGGGTGTATCACCTTGAGGCCGAAGTAGATGATGCTGGGGACTATGCCGCCGGCGATCCAGGTGCCCACCAGGGCACCGACGGAGACCAGTATCAATATGGCCCCCATCCCCTTGGCGACGCCGTCGACGGCCGCCTGCTCCAGGGACTTGTAATCATGGCCTAGCCGGATGCCGAGCCCCATGATGACGAACCAGGCGATGAACAGTGCCAGCTGGATCGGCAGATCGAGCACGCTGGTGAACGAAAAGGCCAGGGCCAGGAAAATGGCCAGACAGGCAAAGACCTGCGCCATGCCAGGCAATCGGATGTGGTTTTGTTGGTTTTGCATAGATACTTCCTAAACTCTTGCTCGCCAAGGTCGGTCCCTCTCGTCCTGTGGATACACGTATCCCGAGGGGCCGGCCCAAAAAGAGGCCGCAATCTACCACAAACCCGGGGCGCAAAATCCCAACTTATTTAGCAAAAATGCATTAATGTTTGATAAATCTACTCATTAGTTGATCTCATCGGCACTTTTTTTGAATATCAGGCCGAGGCAGGGCAAATAGCCAAAACCCATAGAGAAGTCCGATTGCACTCTCCACAATCACAAACGATAATCGTTATCGTTTGGTTCTGTGGGTAGCATCATCATGATCTGGATAGTGCGGTGTCTCTTGCTGGCAGCCTTGCTGGCGGTGTTGGGCTGGGGCCAGGACAAGGCATACGGCCTGTGGAGTCTGGGCTTCTTGCTGGCCGCCTGGGTCATGCTGGAACCCAGGCTGAGGCCGGCGCTGATCCTGCTGCCGGTCGCGGGCATGACGGGGGTCGTCACCCTGCTCTGGCAGCAAAGCTGGCTATAGGAGCCGTTCAGCGGGAAGGGACGGCCTGGATCTTGTCGTAGGCCAGGCGCAGTGAGGTCATGACCTTCTGCTCCATCTCGGTGCGTTCGACATCCGTGGTGAAGTAGATCATGTCGACGTTGTGGCGTATGTAGTGAGAGGGGAGCTGGTTCAGGGTCAGGCAGCAGAGATCGGCCAGCTGGTAGGGGGTCAGTGTCTGGTTAAGCCCTTGTTTTTCTATCTCTTTGAGCACCAGATGCTCATAGAAGTTGTGAATGTCGGTATCCAGGATCATGGGAAAACCCCTGTGGTGGCGTGGCATCCTCAACAGCATAGCCATGGCAGGGGCAAAAACAAAAGGCCCGTCACTTTCGTGATGGGCCTTTTTGCATGATGAATGGTGCGAAGAGAGGGACTCGAACCCTCACATCCGTGGGACACTAACACCTGAAGCTAGCGCGTCTACCAATTCCGCCACCTTCGCACACTGATTTTCTCCAGCTGGTTTTTAAATGCGGTTGGAGCGCATTGCTCTGTGTTTACATGTCAGAATCATGGTGCGAAGAGAGGGACTCGAACCCTCACACCCGGGGGGCACTAACACCTGAAGCTAGCGCGTCTACCAATTCCGCCACCTTCGCACATTCGGGTTATCAGTCTGGATTTACATGCTGTCTGATAAAAGCATGGTGCGAAGAGAGGGACTCGAACCCTCACATCCGTGGGACACTAACACCTGAAGCTAGCGCGTCTACCAATTCCGCCACCTTCGCACATTGTCATCAATCTTGTTTTACATGCCATCGATGAAGCATGTTGCAGTATGGTGCGAAGAGAGGGACTCGAACCCTCACATCCGTGGGACACTAACACCTGAAGCTAGCGCGTCTACCAATTCCGCCACCTTCGCATCACTGCGGTGGGGGATTCTATAGAGTTTTGGGGGGGCGTCAACAGCCAAAGGGGACTTTTTTCGCTGTTGACGGATAAAGCCGTATCAAGGGCACAAAACTTCAGCAATCTGGGTCACGCCGGGGCCAGTGCGTCCTGATACATCTGCTCGTACAGGGGGACGGAGTCGGCCCAGTCGAAGCGGGTGTGCATGGCATTTTGCTGCACGCGGGCAAACCGCTCGGGTTCCTGCAGGTAGTGGAGCAGGCTGCGGCGCATGGCATCGAGCAGGGTGCTGGCGGTGGGATCGTTGAAGCAGAAGCCGGTCGCCCTGGCGGGATCGGCATCCCAGTCCACCACAGTATCCTTGAGTCCGCCGACGGCTCTCACCAGCGGCAGGGTGCCATAGGCCAGGCTGTACATCTGGTTGAGGCCGCAGGGCTCGAACAGGGAGGGCATCAGGAAGAAGTCGGCGCCGGCTTCCACCAGGTGGGCCAGACGGTCGTCATAGGCGTTGATGAAGGCGAACCTGTCGGGATGTTGCTGGGCTATGGTCTGCAGCTGGGCGGCGAGGGAGGGATCGCCGGAACCCACTATCACCACCTGCACCTGGTGCTGCAGGAACTTGTCCAGCGCCGGGATCAGCAGGTGCACCCCCTTCTGCTCGGTCAGACGACACACCATGCCATAGATGGGCAAGTTGCCGACGGGCAGCCCCGTCTCCTGCTGCAGGACCCGTTTACAGGTGTGTTTGCCGGCCAGGTGGTCGGCGTCATAGGTGGCGGGCAGCAGGGGATCGAAGGCGGGATCCCAATCCTGATAGTCACAACCGTTGAGGATGCCGCGCAAGTCGCTCGCCCGTTGCTGGAACACGCTGGCCATGCCGTGAGCCCCCAGGTGCGTCAGCAGCTCGCTGGCGTAGTTGGGGCTGACCGCATTGATCTTGTCCGCATAGAGCACACCACACTTGAGCAGGTTGATGTGACCGTAGTCGTAGTTGATGCGCTGCTCGTAGTCCTGGATCTCCGGCACGGCCCAGAACTGCTGGCGATCGAACACCCCCTGGAAGGCCGCATTGTGGATGCTGATGACAGACCGGGTGCGCTGGAAGAAGGGATTTTGAGCGTGGCGCGTCTTGAGCAGCAGCGGCAGCAGGCCGGTGTGCCAGTCGTTGCAGTGGACTATGTCAGGGGCGAAGTTCAGCTGCTCGCAGGCGTGCAGGGCCGCCGCCGCCAGGAAGGCGAAACGCTCGCCGTTGTCGGGATAGGCCTGATTGTTCTCGGCATAGAGCTGGGGCCGCTCGAAATAGGGCGGGCAGTCGAGCAGATAGACGCAGATCCCGTCCAGTTCCAGCTGATAGATGCGATAGCTGATGTCGTCCCGCCCCTGGGGGGTGGGCAACCAGCGCGAGGCGAGGAGGGTGGCTTCGTCCCGGCGCTTGAGCGTCTTGTAGAAGGGCAGGATGATGCGAACGTCGTGACCCTCCCGGGCGAGATGCTGCGGCAGGGCCTTGGCCACATCCGCCAGGCCCCCGGTCTTCACCAGCCCCTCAACCTCCGAGGCTACAAACAGGACTTTCAGTGGGTTAATAGCCAACTCTTGCTCCCTTAGGTACCACGACGATACCGCCTTCGGATACGGTAAATCGCTCTCTGTCATGGTCCAGATTCTCACCGATCACGGTGCCGGGTGCAATTTCAACGTTTTTGTCGATGATGGCGCGTCGAATTGAGCAGCCTTCACCTATTTTCACATCCCCGAGCAGCACGGATTCGCTGATGTGGCTGCAGGGGCCTATGTTGCAGCGGAAACCCAGGATGGAGCGCTGGATCTGGCTGCCCTGAATGAAGCAACCGCCGGAGATCAAGGAGTTGGCAATCTTGACCTTGCAGTCATCGGTGTCGATGAAGGTGGCGGGGGGCAGGGGCGGGTAGTGGGTGTGCAGCGGCCACTTGCGATTGTAGAGGGAGAAGGGGGCGTCGTCGGCCACCAGATCCATGTGTGCCTGCCAATACGAATCGAGGGTCCCCACATCGCGCCAGTAGACGTTGGGCTTCTCGCCCGGGATGACGTTGGTGCTGTAGTCGTAGACATAGACGGGGGCGCGGGGGAACAGGCTGGGGATGATGTCCTTGCCGAAATCGTGGCTGGAGTTCTCCTCGGCGGCATCGCGCTTGAGCTCGCGGTAGAGCGCTTCGGTTTCGAAGATGTAGTTGCCCATCGAGACCAGTGCCTGGGTGGGATCCCCGGGGATGGGCTTCGGATGCCTGGGTTTTTCTTCGAAGCCTATCATGCGCCCTTCCTGATCCACCTCTATCACCCCGAAGGCGCTCGCCTCCTCGATGGGCATGCGCAGGGCGGCGACGGTCAGGGCGGCGGCCTTCTGCTTGTGGAAGCTCACCATCTGGCTCACATCCATCTTGTAGATGTGGTCGGAGCCGAAGATGCAGACGTGCTCGGGGTCGGAGATCTCGATGAAGCGCAGGTTTTGATAGATGGCATCGGCGGTGCCGTCATACCAGCGTTTGCCCATCCGCATCTGGGCCGGAATGGGATCGATGAAGCGATCCGTGATGCCGACTATGTTCCAGCCCTTCTTCATGTGCAGGTAGAGAGACTGGGACTTGAACTGGGTAAGCACATAGATGCGCAGGAAGTCGGCGTTGACGAAGTTGTTGAGCACGAAGTCGATCAAGCGGTAGCTGCCACCAAAGGGGACAGAGGGCTTGCTGCGGGTGGTGGTCAGTGGCTGGAGTCGGGTTCCTTCGCCGCCTGCCAATATCATGGTGAGTATGCCTGCCATCGTATTTCTCTCCCTGAATTCATACCTTGAAAAGGTTTTCATGTTGCCGCGAAAAAAACACCCCTAAAGGGGTGGTAAACGTTTTCTTGGTACCTTAGCAGATCCCGTCTGGCACTCTCTACTTGTTTTATTACAACCGTTGCACTTATTTAGGCTTTGCTCAGATACACCTTGAATTTGCCATCGCCGGCGATCACTTCGGTTCGTTTGAAGTGCGTCTCCAGTATAGGTTGGTAACGCAGGAAGGCATTGGCGACTATGGTCAGGGCGCCATCGGCGGTCAGAAACTCGGGGGCTCTTGCCAGGAAGGTTTCGGTGGCGGCATAGAAGGTCTTGAGCCCGGCATGGAAGGGGGGATTCGAGACGATATGTTGGAATCTTTCGGCAATATCTGAATAGACATCAGAGGCATAGACCCGCCCGCTCAGGCCGTTGACCGCCAGGGTGCGGCGACTTGACTCCAGCGCCAGGGCGCTGATGTCCACCATGTTCACCGTCAGTGTCGGGTTGCGTTTGGCCAGGATGGAGCCGATGACGCCGGCGCCACAGCCAAAGTCGAGCAGCTTGCCCGTCATGGGGGGCAGGCTCGCCAGCAGCATCTGACTGCCGAGATCCAGCCCGTCGGCGCTGAAGACTCCCGGCAGAGCCATGACGGTCAGCTCGGTATCGCCGGCCTGGCACTCATAGCGGCTGAACCAGGCATCCAGCTCGAAGGGGGCGACCGGCTTGCCGAGCTCGCCATGATAGAGAGAGCAGCGGCGGGCGGAGTCGCGCTTTATCGGCTTCTCGCCATAGGGGGCCAGCAGCTTGTCGGCCCCGTTGATGCCGCCCCGGTTCTCGCCGGCGAGTAACAGATCGGCACCGCTTTCGAGCAGCGGCGCCATCATGGCCAGCAGATATTGCGCCTCGGCCTTGGCCTTGGGCATCAGCAGCAGCAGGGCATCGAAACGAGGGGCACCGCCGAGCTGGTGATCGAACAGGATGCGCTCACCCAGGGCTGCCTGCTGGCTCAGGAAATAGCAGTAGTCTGTGGTGAAGACCGTCAGGGAGTCGGCCAGCTCGGCCAGTTGACGAGGGTAATCATCTTCCAGGGCGCCACACACCAATAGCCGTTTGCCGACAAAGAGGGCTTGATTACGTTCCAGCATCTGGCTGACGGCACTGACAGGACGGCTCATTGGGACTCTCCACGCTTTTTTGGGCGGCCATTATACATGGCCGCTTTCGCCTTGACATTTATGCTGTGTTCCCGAAATATGCCCAGACACCTTATTTATCCAGAGATGATGCAATGCGGTCATGCGTATCGAAACGAAAGCATAAACACAGCCTGACATTCGGGCCTGCTGGCGTGCGCGCGTAACCTCTCATCTCTGAGACGATTCAAGCCCCGGTAGCGACCCCCGTACCGGGGCTTTTTATTGACCAATCCATCTGTTTAGGAGAAGGAAATCCCATGTTTCAAGGTTCGATAGTTGCCCTGATCACCCCATTTCGACAGGGCCAGCTGGACGAGGCCGCACTGGCTCGCCTGGTGGAGTGGCACATAGAGCAGGGGACCCATGGCATAGTGCCGGTCGGTACCACGGGGGAGAGCCCGACCCTGACCCACGACGAGCATTGCCGGGTGGTGGAGCTGGTGGTCAAGCAGGTGGCGGGACGGATCCCCGTCATCGCAGGCGCGGGGTCCAACAACCCGGTCGAAGCCATCGAATACACCCGTTTCGCCGAGCAGATGGGGGCGGATGCCACCCTGCATGTGGCCGGTTACTACAACCGCCCGAATCAGGAAGGCTTGTTCCACCACTTCAAGGCGGTCCATGACGCCACCACCAAGCCCATCATCGTTTACAACATTCCGCCCCGCGCCATCGTCGATGTGCAGCCGGCGACCCTGGCCCGTCTCGCCGAGTTGCCGCGCATCGCCGGCGTGAAGGATGCCACCGGCGATCTGGCCCGCCCCTGGACCGAGCGCCAGCTCATCAAGAAGCCCTTCGCCTGGCTCTCCGGTGAAGATGCCACCGCCGTCGCTTACAACATCGGCGGTGGTCAGGGCTGCATCTCGGTGACCGCCAACGTGGCCCCCAAGCTGGTGGCCGAGGTCCAGAACCTGACCCTGGCCGGCGAGTGGCAGGCCGCCCGCGAGCTGCAGGACAAGCTGATCCCGCTGCATCAGGCCATGTTCGCCGAGCCGAGCCCGGCGGGCGCCAAATACGCGGTCTCCCTGCTGGGACTGTGCAGCGAGGAGTGCCGTCTGCCGGTGATGCCGCTGTCTGACGCCACCCGCGAGCGGATCCGCGCCGCCATGCAGGCATTGAATCTGTTGTAAAAACTGGGCTCTGGATCTCGCTTTTGACTGCCAGGTCAATTAATGGCCAGGCTTTGCCGATATACTCGCTTGGATACAACCAAGGATGATTTGGCATGCAAGAATGGGATCCGGAGCACTTCACCAGTTTTGAACATCTCTGTGAAGTGACCTTGGCCGCGGTCAGAGAAAAGACCGAGGCCGAGCAGATCTATCTGTGGCTGCGGGCGCCGACGCCCCAGCTCTATCACTACAGGCCCGAGCAGGGCTTGCTCTGTCTGAGCGCCGACCTGCTCAGCTCCCTCGACCTGCCCCTCCTCTTCATAGAGCGCTCCCTCGATCTCGGCCAGTTGCTGGTGGAGCCCATCGCGCCGACCAGCGCCATCTGGGAGAGCGTCGAGCCTGAGGTCCCGCGCCTGCGTGCCTGCTTCCCGCTCAAACGCCACAAGGGGCTGGAGGCCGTGGTCTATCTGGAAACCCGGCGTCGCCTCGATCGCCTGCCAAGGCGCCAGCAGCAGAGCATACAGCTACTGATGCACTACCTCGCCGCCGAGCTGGAGAGCCGGCGGCTCGCCGGTCAGGTCGATCTGGAGCGGGATCAGCGGATCCATACCCAGGCCGACCTCGTCCGCAGCCAGGCCCTGCAGGACTCCTTCCTCAGCATGCTGCAGGCGCTGCACCAGGTGGGGGTCAAGCTGTCGCGCTGTGACAGCGAGGATCGCCTGCTGCACGATGCCGTGGTGCTGGCGCGCCAGGAGCTGCAGTTCGATCGCATCGCCATCTTCCTGACGGACAGTGAATTCAAGACCATGCACGGGACCTGGGGCACCAACGAGGCGGGCGAGCTCATCGACGAGCGCCATTTCATCAGCGCCATTCCGGATCACCCCACGGTGCAGGAGGCGCTGCGCCGCAAGGACTATGTGCTGGTGCTGGAAGATACTCCGCTCTACTACGAGAAGCAGGAGGTGGGGCGGGGCTGGAATGCCATGGTGTCGCTCTGGGACGGGGGCACCCCCATCGGCTGGATCGCCGCCGACAACCTGCTCTGGCGGCGCCCGCTCAAGGCGTATCAGAGCGAGATCTTCAAGCAGTATGCCGCCGTGCTCTCCCAGTTGCTGATCCGCCAGCGCACCCAGGCGGCGCTCGAGCGCTTCAACCGTGACCTGGAACTGCGGGTGCAGGAGCGGACCCGGCAGCTGGCCGACACCAACCGGGCGCTGGAGGAGGCCAACCGGCGTCTCTCCCTGCTGTCGCTGGAGGATCCCCTGACCGGGATCGCCAACCGCCGTCAATGGGACATCACCATGGAGCGGGAGTGGGAGCGGGCGCGTCGCCATCAGGGGATCTTGGCGGTGCTGATGATAGATGTGGACGAGTTCAAGTCCTACAACGACCACTTCGGTCACGGCAAGGGGGATCAGTGCCTGCAACGGGTTGCGGCCCTGCTGCAGGAGACGGAGCGGCGGCGCACCAATCTGGTGGCCCGCTATGGCGGGGAGGAGTTCGTGATCCTGCTGTGCGCCCCGCAACCCGGGGAGGCGGAGCGACTGGCAGAGCAGATCCACCAGGGACTGGAAGCCCTGCAGATCTCCCATCCGGCCTCCCGGGTGGCGACCATGCTCACCGTCAGCATCGGCTTCAGCTATCTCATCCCCTCCTCGGACAAGGGGTGGCAGACCCTGACCGAACAGGCGGATCAGGCGCTCTATCACGCCAAGTCGCAGGGGCGGGCCTGTACCCTGGCCTATCGCTGACCCGGGCCTGCTTCTCTCACCTTCACCGCTGCCTCAGGGCGGCGGCCCTCTTGCCCGGCATAAATGTGGTCGCAAGCGTTTCTCGCCCTTTGATGCGTGGCGATGATCCCCGGGTCTGGCTAGAATGGGGGCCCATTTTTCACAGACAGATCCTGCACCATGACCCTATCCGGATTTCAAGGCCTGGTCTTCGACCTCGATGGCACCCTGGTGGACTCCATGCCCCTGCACCTGGCCGCCTGGGAGCATACCGCCCGCGAGTTTGGCTTTCAGTTCGATGCCGACTGGTTTTATGAGCTGGGTGGCATGCCCAGTCGCAAGATAGCCTTGCTGGTGGCCGAGGTGCAGCAGATCGCGCTGGATCCCCTGGTGGTGACGCGCTGCAAGACGGAGCACTACGTGGCCAACCTGCACAAGGCGACCCCCTTCCCGGCCATGCTGGATCTGGTCAGGCGCCATCACGGCCTCATTCCCATGGGGATAGGCACGGGCTCACCCCGCATCAATGCCGAGGCGGTGCTGCGCAATACCGGGCTGGATCGCTACTTCTCCGTGGTGGTGACCGCCGACGATGTGGAGCTGCACAAACCCCACCCGGATACCTTCCTGCTGGTGGCACGGCGACTCGGGGTCGTGCCTGAGGGCTGTCTGGTGTTCGAGGACACTGGCATAGGGGCGCAGGCCGGTGAGGCCGCGGGCATGCAGGTGTGCATGGTCAAGGAAGGGAAGCCGGTCGGATTGACCTACTGAGCAAACGGGCTGGCCGTCGAGGGCGCCTGGGGGAGAAGACCCACTCTCATACGGGACAGGCATGACATGAGAGTGGGGATGCGCGTCGTCACCGATTGACGCAGCGGCAAGCTCAGAGTCAGGAGGAGGCGAGCATCACTGCTCGCTGCTACCGCCCTGATTGTCGTCATAACGGCTCGGACCGCCGTGGGGGCGCGGGGCCATGGAGACCCGTGGCTTGCGGGCGCGCTGGATGCTGACCTGGGGGCGGCCGGAGTGCATGGCGATGGTGGAGATCTTGGCCTTGTAGACCAGTTGCTGATTGCCATGGGCATCGGTCAACAGCACGCTGTACTGGTCGAAGCCACTGATGGTCCCCTCCAGCTTGATGCCGCTCACCAGGAAGATGGCGACCTGACTGCGGTTCTTGCGCAACCAGTTGAGGGCAGAATCTTGCCCGTTCCCAAGGGAGAAAGCCTGCTCGATGGTGGAGTAGCTTGGGGATTCAGTTGTCATAAATTATTGTCCCGCGGAAAAAAGTGGCGTTTGATTGTGCTAAATGGTCACAGGCTTGTCAAAGTCATTCTCACCCCGTCGCCAAAGCATCGGTGAACGGGGGCTGCGGTGTGGTGGCTTGCGCAAATCTGCAGATAAATATGCCCTCTTCCCATGATGCCGGGTCGGGCTATGTCACAAGCCCCCCCTTTTCAGGCCATGGGCTATGCCCATCTATCTCCCGTCCCTTAAGGCTCTGTACATGAACAGGGCTGGTGGTTAGCGGCGGTGGCTGCAATAATTGGCGCCTCTGGCCGTTCGCGGCCTCATGCTGGGGTCCTATCTTGCATCCGGTTTCACACCAACACCCAATTACCTATACCCATGACGCGACCGCGTGCGAAGAGTGTGACCTGCTGGTGCCGGCCACCGAGCTGGCCGTGGGGGAGACGAGCAGTTGTCCACGTTGTGGTCATACCCTGAGTGCGCACCTGCCGCAGCAGGAACGCAGGCCCATCGCCTACGGCTTTGCGGCGCTCATCATGTTCGTGCTCTCCAACGCCTTCACCTTCATGTCCTTCTCGGCCAAGGGGGTGGGGCAGGAGATGACCTTCCTGCAGTGCATCACCACCCTGGTGGATCAGGGCTATCTGTTTCTGGGGGCCGTGCTGAGCCTGACCCTGATCGGCCTGCCACTGGTCTATATCGGCTCCATCATGCTGGTGCTGTGGCGGCTCGACAAGGATCTGCACAGCAATGCCCTGCGCTCCCTCGGTCGACTGCTGTGCCGGATCAAGCCCTGGCTGATGGTGGATGTATTCCTCATCGGTGTGCTCATCTCCCTGGTCAAGCTGATGGGCATGGCGGACGTCAAGATGGGGCTGTCGTTCTGGGCCTTCGTGGGCTACACGGTGCTGCTGATCAAGATGATCTCGTCCCTGGACCGGATGTGGCTGTGGCAGCGGCTGTTCGGCCCGACCGAGGCGAGGGAGCTGGATCCCGAGGCCAGCGCCCTGGCGTGCGGGCTGGTGGGTTGCCACATCTGCGGCGCGCTCAATGACGGCGATGCCCACAGCTGTTCCCGTTGCGGCGATCGTCTGCATCACCGCAAGCCGGGCGGCCTGAACCGCACCTGGGCACTGCTCATCACCTCGGTGATCCTCTATATTCCTGCCAACCTCTATCCCATCATGGACACCGTCTTTCTGGGGGACGACAGCCCCTCGACCATCATGGGTGGGGTGGTGCTGCTCTGGGCCATGGGTTCATACCCCATAGCCGCGGTGATCTTCTTCGCCAGCGTGGTGGTGCCCCTGGTGAAGATACTGGCACTGCTGTGGCTCTGCTATATGGTGCAGCGCGGCCGGGTCGGTTCTCCCCTTGGCAAGCTCAAGCTCTATCGCATGACCGAATTTGTGGGGCGTTGGTCGATGATCGACGTCTTCGTGGTGGCCATATTGGCTGGCCTCATCCGGCTCGATAATCTGATGACCATCTACCCGGGCCCCGCGGCCATTGCTTTTGCCGGGGTCGTTTTGATCACCATGGTGGCCGCCATGAGTTTCGATTCCCGCCTGATCTGGGATTTACAACAAGGAGAGCGCGAACGTGAGTGAGCGTAAGACGAGGTGGAAACCGGGCTCTGACTTTATGAGCTCGGCCGCCGCTATCTGGATGGTGCCGCTGCTGGCGCTGTTCATCGGAGTCTGGATGCTGTTCCAGCACTGGTATTCACAAGGCCCCAGTTTTACCCTGACGGTCGCCACCGCCGAGGGCATAGTGGCGGGCAAGACGGTGATCCGCTCCCGCGAGGTGGAAGTGGGTCGCATCGAGGCGGTGGAGCTCAGCGATGACTACAGCCATGCGGTGCTCAAGGCCCGTCTGACCAATGCCGCCGCCGGCATGCTCAAGAAGGACAGTCAGTTCTGGGTGGTCAAACCCAGGGTCGGGCGGGAGGGGGTGTCGGGTCTTGGCACCCTGCTCTCCGGGGCCTACATCGAACTCGCCCCGGGCAAGAAGGGCAAGGCGCGCGGTGAATACGCCATGCTGGACAAGCCCCCGCTCGCCTCGGTGGACGCCAAGGGGCTGAGGCTCTCCCTCAGCAGCCGCGATGCGCGTGCCCTGGGGATCGGCTCCCCCATCAGCTATCAGGGCTTCACCATAGGCCAGATAGAGGAGGCCAAGTTCCTGCCCGAGAAGAGCGAGATGCAGTACCAGCTCTTCATCAATGCCCCCTACGACATCCTGGTGAGCAGCAACTCCCGTTTCTGGCTGACCCCGGGCTTCGAGGTCTCCATGAGCAGCGAGGGGATGAAGGTGAAGATGGATTCGCTCGAGAGCCTGCTGGACGGCGGCATCACCATGGGGCTGCCACCGGGCTGGACACCCGGTGAGCCGGTCAAGCAGATGGACAGCTTCACCCTGTTCCAGGACGAGGCGAGCGTGCTGGCCGGTAGCCTGGATCAGTTCATCGACTACGTCTTCCTGTTCGAGGACAACGTGGGTGGCCTGCACCCCGGGGCGGCGGTGCAGTATCGCGGCATCCGGGTCGGCACCGTCATCTCTGCCCCCTACCTCATCGACGACAAGGGGGTGCAGATCTTCAAGAGCCGGCAGATCCCCGTGCTGGCCCGCATCGAGGTACAGCGCCTCTCCCATCGCTACGCCAATGCGGAGCGGGAGCAGTGGCGGGCCCTGTTCAGCAAGCAGTTCAAGGAGGGATTGCGGGCCAGCCTCAAGACGTCCAGTCTGCTGACCGGCGGCAAGGTGGTGGATCTCAACTTCTATCCGGATGCCCCCGCCTATGAGCCCATCAAGCTGGCAGGCTATCAGGTGTTCCCGACCGTGCAGGCCGGGCTGGATCAGATAGAGCGCAAGGTGAACCTCATCCTCGACAAGTTCGTCGACATGGACATGGCCACCACGCTGACGCAGGTGAATACCACCCTGGCGACCCTGGACAAGACCCTCAAGCACATCAAGGCGGTGAGTGCCAATCTGGAGCAGTTCACCGGTCAGCGTTCGACCCAGCAGTTGCCCGAGTCACTCAACCAGAGTCTCAAGCAGTTGCAGGAGACGTTGCAGACCTATGATGCCGGTTCCCAGACCAACCAGGAGCTGCGTCAGTCGGTGCAGTCTCTCAATCAGCTGATGGGGGAGTTGCAACCCCTGGTCCATTCCCTGAACGAGCAGCCCAGTTCGCTGATCTTCGACCGCTCCCGTCCCCAGGATCCTGAGCCCAAGCGAGGAAAATGATGAAAAAACGGATGATGACCCTGGCCTTGCTGGGCCTGCTGGCAGGATGCAGCGCCGCCCCGACGGCACTGCACTACTACTCGCTGGATGCGGAGAACCCGCAGTCGAACGGCATCACGGCGCAGCCCCGGCACCAGTTGGTGCTGCATCCCGTCGTCCTCTCTGGCCAGCTGGATCGGATGAGTCTGGTCTATCAGCTGGAGGGCAAGGAGCTGCACTTTGCCGAGTACCATCGCTGGGCGGGTTCACTGGATGCCCAGCTGAACCAGCTTACCTTGAATGGCCTCTCCAGCAGACTGCCGGGCTGGGTGATACGGCAGGACGGGGCCCGCAAGGGGCCCGTGCTGACCATCTCGGTCGAACGCTTCCAGGGGCGGCACGATGGTCGCGCCCTGCTGAGCGGCCGCTGGCGCTTGCTGACGGAGGAGGGGGTGGTGCTGCGGGACGTGCCCTTCCAGCAGGAGCGGGTCTTGCCGGCCGATGGGTATGGCGTTCTGGTCGACGAACTGGGACAGGGCTGGCAGCAACTGCTCGATCAGATAGCGGCGGATGTGCGTACCCGCGGCTGAACGGGACAATGAAAAACGGGAGGCCCAGGCCTCCCGTTTTGTTGTCTGACGCCGGGGTTATTGCTGAACTTCCGATACCCCTTGTACCTTGACCTCTACCCGGCGATCCGGGGCCAGGCAGACGATCAGCTCGCGCTTGGACTTGCTGGTGCAGCTGTCGCCGGTGACCGGTGAGCTCTCGCCGTGGCCTTCCACGTTGACCTTGCCGGCAGGCAGCCCCTTGCCAACCAGATAGTCGGCGACCGTCTGTGCACGCTGCTCGGAGAGCTTCTGGTTATAGGCATCGGAGCCGATGCGGTCGGTGTAGCCGATGACGGTGGCCGAGCCATCCTTGGGTCTGGCTTCCTCAATCTGGGTGTAGAGGGTGTCCAGTGCCTGGCCGGCTTCCGGCTTGAGGGTGGCCTTGTTGAAGTCAAACAGCACATCCGAACTCAGGGTGAACTGCTTGTCGACCATCACGGGCTCGGGAGCCGGGGCCGGCGCGGCGACCGGCATGGCCGGCGGAACCTGGCCGAAGCGGTAGACGGCGGCCAGGGAGAGCAGGCCGTTGTCCATGCGCAGGCCGGTGTCTTCACGACTGCCGTAAGGGGTGCTGTATTGGTACTCGAGGCGGGCTGCCCAGTCCAGGTTGAGGGCATATTCGGCGCCGAGTGCACCGACGAAGACGGCGCGGCCATCGTCGTCCAGCTTGTCGCTGCTGGTCCAGCCATAACCGCCACCGAGGCGACCGTAGAGATCCAGATTGTCCGCCACAGGGAAACCGAGCTTCAGGGTCAGCTGTGCCAGCTGCGCCTCGACATCGTCGTTGAAGACGGCGCCATTGCGGGTGCCGTTGTATTTGAGCTTGCCAAGGTAGTCGTAACCGAGCTCGATCCCCAGGTTCTGGTTGATCTGGTAACCGGCGAAGGCACCGGCCCCCACCTCATCGTCATCCTTGTCTTCGGTGGTGATGGTGTTGCTCTCGTCGACGCCATAGAAGTTGGACCAACCCAGTTTGGCACCGCCATACCAGGTATTGTCTTGTCCGGCTGCCTGAGCGTTGGCCGCAAGCAAGCCTGAAACCAGCAAGGTAATCAGTGTTTTGTTCATATGAAGCCTCTGCAATTTGTCTGTGGGAGAGATCGAATCTGTGTCGTCTCGCCTCATGGGTTGGGCCTGTGTCCAGCCACAACATGTTTAAACGTAGCTCGCTTTTTAAAATCTACAAGCAACTGATATAAAACATATTGTGATAACCATCTGCATCATAGAGGAGTCGGCTGATGACTGTAGGGGCATGACCCGATTCTGTGATGAGTGTCATACGAGTTTCACTCGTTCGTTGCGGGAAGCAACTGACTCCAATAAAGAGGCCGACGTGAAGTCGGCCTCTTGCATCAATTTGCCCATCATTGGGGGATGAACTCGTACTCCCGTTCGATGAAGGTGGCGGCGCGCTCGCTCAGGGCGGCGTGCACAGCCGTGGTCGGGTGGACCTGATCCCAGAACATCTTGCCTTCACAGTCGAGTTCGCTGGCGCTGCGGCGAGCCATCGGGCTGGCAACGGCCTGAGCCAGCAAGGGGTTGCCGGCGATGGCGAGGCGCTCCTGCGCATTGAAGGGGGCAAGCTGGCTATCGGTGGCGGCGCTGCGGGAGGAGAACGGCTTCCACACATAGCCCCCGCCGTAGCAGGCGTTCTCGGTGTCGCTCAGGCCGAAGTTCTGCGGATCCCGCAGCATCTCGGCGAACTGCTTGTCGATCTCGAACAGCTTGACGATGTCGGTAGGGGCCAGCTGGCGTGCCAGGTTCAGCAACAGCTCGTTGTGATAGCGGGAGACATGGCTGGCCGCCTCCACCACCTTCTGGCTGCGGGCCGAGGGGTTCTGGCCCAGATCCGGCAGGTTGAACAGCAGGATCTGCTTGGCGCCGTTCAAGACCATGCGGTTGGCCGAGTCGCTGATGACGTCGCGCACCCGCCGGGCGTCCAGCTCGGTATTCCAGCCATAGGCCAGATAGTCGTTGGCGCCGACCCAGAGGATCACCAGATCGTCCTCCTTGAAGCTGTCCTTCTCCAGGAACTGGGTGATCTCGTAGTCCAGGTTGTTGATGACCTGGTACTTGGGATTCCAGGAGATCTTGTTGTAGGCCACCGCGGTGGCCCCTCCCTCCGCCTCGTTGACGATTTTCAGCCCCGGGAACGGCTGGGTCAGCCGCTCCAGCCAGACCGGGCCGTTGGAGAAGCGACCCTGATAGTAGGGCGGGCTGGAGGGGAGATAACCGCGCATCTTGCCGTACATCTTGCCGGTGTCGGAGAGACTGTCGCCGAACATCACTATGCGGGAGAAGGGGGGACGCGTCTCGGCGGCATGGGCCGTCAGGGCGAAGAGTCCCAATAAACACAGAAGCCATTTGGTCATGTTGCTGTTCTCATGGAGTGGATGCAGGCGCTGCCTGCGGGCTGTTCCTCGAAGGCAAGGGGCTGGGGACCCCTGTTGCCAGGCTGCACGGTATCCACTCGAATACAATCCTGCAGCAAGCCATGGGCATTAAATCGATTGCGGTCACACTGCTCTCCCCTGGATGGGGGAGGCTTCACGTTTGTTTCACGCCGGCCCGGGCAAGATGCCTGCATACCCCAATGACAGGAGCGTGAAAATGAACAAAGCAAAGGTAATCGGCCTGGTGGCCCTGATGTCCGTCTCTTCTTTCGCCATGGCGGCCTACACAGGCCCCCAGGAGCAGAACAAGGTCTCGGTCGCGCAGTTGAAAGACGTGGCAGATGATCAGTGGGTGACTCTGGAAGGCAAGCTGGTCAAGCACCTTGGCGGCGAGAACTACAGCTTCCGTGATGACAGCGGCGAAGTGGAAGTGGAAGTGGACGGGGACGTGTGGCGCGGCGTCGAAGTGGGCCCGAACGACCTGATCCGCATCCGCGGCGAGGTTGACCACAGCTGGAACAAGACAGAGGTCGAGGTCGAGCATCTGGAAAAGGTAGGTGCCGCTCCCCAGAGCAAGGGCGGCTTCATCGCCAAGTAAGTTTGCAGACCATGCTGATGGGAAGGGCGCCAGATAAGCGCCCTTCCTGTTTTTGTGGCTGCCGTCAGCCGGCCCGGACGGCGACGGTGCGCTTGAACCCTTTCTCGGCCTGATTGACCTTGTAGAGGTAGCGACGGGCCTCCGCCTTGGGGTGTTGCTCGGTCAGCACCTGATAGACAGCCTCGGGGGAGAGCCGGTTGATCATGTCAGGGGCAGCCTTGCGGTTGCTGGAGAAGGTGTTGAGCACCCCGCCCGCACCACCGTTGTAGGCGGAGATCACCGCATAGCGACGGGATTGGGGATCCTGGATATCCGCCAGATAGACGGTCTGCAGCAGGTGCAGATAGGCCGTTCCCACGTCTATGTTGTAGGCCGGATTGAACAGATCTTCCCGGGTTGGCTGACCGTTCTTGCCCTTTACCCGCACATAGACGTCCCTTCCGGCGGTGGCCGGGATCACCTGCATCAGACCATAGGCATTGGCATGGCTGACCGCATAGGGGTTGAAGCTGCTCTCTGTCTTGATCACCGCATAGATCAGGCTCTCGGCGACGCCGTATTTGCGGGAGGCCTCGCGGATGATGCTGGCGTACTTGTAGCCGCGCTTGTCCTCATGGTTGGCCACCATGGGGATGTCGACGAAGAAGATGGTGCGGATGCCGAGGGTGCGCTTCTTCATCGCGCTGGCCAGCAGGTAGTCGGCATAGCGCTCCGCGCGCCAGCTGGAACGGATGGCCTGACCCTGGGTGTCCAGCACCTGGCCATAGAGGAATGGCTCGCCACCCGGCATGATCTCTCTATCCGAATAGAGATCCACTTCCGCCGGATCGTCCGGGGTCAGCAGCGTCTCTATGATGGCACGGCGCAGGTGGGCGCGGGGATCGATGCCCGAGACAGTCTCCACCATGATGTGGCCGCTGGAGAAGTCGACGTGGGCCCGGCTCTTGTATTGATCCGTGTATTTGACGTAGTCAAACTTGCCCGCAAACAGTGCCTCGCGTCCCCATATCTCGTTCACGTTATGGGAGAGCGCACTGATCATGTGTTCGAAGCCGCGGATGTCCTTGCCGTTGACCAGATCCTCGTCTTCTGCCCCGGGTTTGGGAGAAGAGGAGCAGGCAGAGAGAAACAGCAGGGCGCACAGCAGCCAAAAAATTCGACCCATAAGATCCTCAAACTGGGCGGTGGGGCCGCCCGTCACTCATTTGCCTTGAACCAGAAGAGGGCCAGCCGTCGAGGGCCGCTCAGCCTGGATCACGGGGACAACTCATTGGCACCGGGGCGGGAGCCGCATGGCCGCAGATGCCGGGCTTCGGCACTCTGCGCCCTGCTCGCCGACTCGGTTTACTGGCTGGGAGGGGTGTAACCGTCGATGGCCACTTCACCCGCTTCAAACAGGTAGCTCACCATCTCCTTTTCCAGCAGCTGGCGATGCTCGAGATTCATCATGTTCAGCTTCTTCTCGTTGATCAGCATCACCTGTTTCTTCTGCCATTCGGTCCAGGCTTCCTTGCTGATGTTGTCGAAGATCCGCTTGCCGAGTTCACCGGGATAGAGTTGGAAATCCAGGCCAGGAGCCTCTTTTTTCAGACGCTGGCAAAATACGGTACGGCTCATGTTGACCTCTGTGGTTGTAAGTCCGGGTAGGCGAGCAGGCGGGCCGTGGCGGCCGCCAATCCCACCTCGGCAGGATGGCGTAAGTTATACCAGAGTCGGGAATCCGCTTCCATGAGCAAGGGGGGGGGCGGGGCAGCCATTTCGATCAGCAAGGGCCGAATATCGAGGTGGAAGTGACTGAAAGTGTGGCGAAATCCAGCGAGCTCCCGGTAGTCGGTCTCATCGAGTCCCAGCCCCTGCAGGCGCCCTTCGATCTCGGCCAGGGACTCCACCTGGGGGAAGCAGTAGAGGCCGCCCCAGATCCCCTGAGGAGGGCGCTTCTCCAGCAGCAGCTGGTCGCCGTGGCGAATGATCAGCATGATGCCGTTGCGGGCAGGAATGCTCTTCTTCGGTTTGCTGTTGGGGTAGGCGGTGGGGTTGCCCTGCGACAGCCCCTGGCAATCGGCCTGCACCGGGCAGCGGTCACAGGCGGGCTTGCTGCGGGTGCAGACGGTGGCCCCCATGTCCATCATGGCCTGGTTGTAGTGGGCCACGCCTAGCCTTGGGGTGAGGCGGGTCGCCAGCTCCCAGAGATCGTTCTCCACCTGCTTCTGCCCTGGCCAGCCCGGCAGCGCCAGCCAGCGGGTGAGCACCCGCTTGACGTTGCCGTCCAGAATGGCGTGGGGCTGACCGAGGGAGAGGGAGAGCACGGCGCCGGCGGTGGAGCGCCCTATCCCGGGCAGGGCCATCACCTCGTCCAGTCGCTCCGGAAACAGGCCGCCGTGCAGATCGCGGATCTGCTGGGCCGCCTTGTGCAGGTTGCGGGCACGGGCGTAGTAGCCAAGCCCGGTCCAGTGGTGCAGCACCTCGTCGATGGGGGCGTCGGCCAGCGCCAGCACATCGGGGAAGCGGGCCATGAACCGCTGATAATAGGGGATGACGGTGGCGACCTGGGTCTGTTGCAGCATGATCTCGGAGATCCAGACCCGGTAGGGGGTCTTGTCCTCCTGCCAGGGCAGGGTCTTGCGGCCGTGGATCTGGTACCAATCCAGGATCCTGGTCGCGAAAGTGCTGTTATCTGAATTGCTCACATTATTCTCATGCTATTGATTTAAAACTAAATTTACCAACGTGTAGCAGTCTTGGCGCTGATACCAGTACAACATCCGGGTGGCGAAAGTGCTGTTATCTGAATTGCTCACGGGGTTCTCATGTTTTGATTAAAAAGGGGAGCTCTCGGGCTCCCTCTTGAACTGCCGGCCAGGCCCGCAGGCCCGGCTTGCCATTGTGGCTCGCTCAGCCGCGCCAGTCCTGCAGCGCCTTGAGGCTGACATGCTGACCACCGACCTGCAGGATGATGTAGTCCTGGGCGATGGCGACCAGCAGCACCCCGGGGGCGACCTCGCTGCCCTCGTGCAACTCCCGCCCGTTGAGCACCACGGCGCGTTTGGCCGGGTCGGAGGAGAAGTTGTGGGCGCCATAGGTCAGGGGAGGAACCTGCTGTTTCAGCGCGGGATCCAGGGCGCTGATCGGCATGGCGCCGGACTGGGGCTGGGCCTGGGACGCCGTCTCTTCCACCAGCGGGGTGTTGTTGAGGGCCATCATGATGCGCTCTGCCAGGCTCTGGGTGCCGTTGCCGGCGGTCGCCGTCGCGGGAGCCGCAGCAGCGGGTTTGGGCTGCACCACGGGTTCTGGCAGGGGCGGAGGCAGCGGGCGGGTGATCATGGGTCTGGGCTCGACCCGCACGAAGGGGGGCGTCACCACCTCCTTCACCTCGATCTGCTGTTCTATGGGCTTGAGATGATAGAGGTGCCAGCTATAGTTGGCGGCCGCCCCCATGATCAGGGCAAGGGGGGCCAGCAGCCACCAGATCCAGCGGCGGTTCGGCTCCTCTTCCTGGCTCACGGGCAGGCCCATGAGGGGCATGTGGGGCGTGAACTGGGGCTGATCGGCGCGGCGCAGAGCCTTGAGCAGGGTAGACATCAGGAGGCCTCCTCCACCAGGGGATCCATGGCGTCATCCGCCACGGCATCCAGATCGACAGGGGTGCTGGCACGCAGGGATTCATCCTCCAGCCTAGGCATGGGTTCACCGGCCACCACATTCAGGCGCAGCAGGGTATTGCTGCCAGCGATGCCGTCCGGGGTCAGCCCCTGCTCGCGCTGGAACTGTTGCAGCTTGTTCTTGAGGGTGGCATCGAAGCGGCTCACCTTGCGATCCGGTTGCTGCATGGCGCGGCTCAGCGCATTGTCCAGCCACTGCACCTGGGTCGCACCGGCATTGCTGCCGATCAGGGTCACCCCGCCCTTGGGCATGCGCCACAGCAGGGTATAGCTGCCTCCCCAGGCGTCGGTGAGCCACTGTCTGTCCACCTGCCAGCTCTGATTGCCGATGAGCAGGGAGGCCTTGTCCGGCCCCAGGCTGACCAGGGTGGCATAGTAGAGGCCGCCGGTCTCGTCGGTCAGGCTGATGAGGGCCGGGTGTTGCAGGGCCTGCAGCTCGGCCAGGGTGGCTTCCCCTTCCTGGCAGCGCAGCCCGGCGCGGGGGGCGTCGTCACAGGTCGCTTCCTCCAGCTCGGTCTGGTAGCCCCACACCTTGTAGAGATTCTGCATGGCCACTCCGGGGTCCAGCGCCTGATTGATGGCGCGGGTCAGCTGCTCCTGCTGCTCCGGCGTCTCATCCACCTTGACCGGCACCTCCACCTTGACCAAGGGACGGGTCGGGAAGACGCCGAAGAACTGCCAGCCCCACCAGCCGGTGGCGACCAGCAGGGCACCGGCCAGCGCGACCAGCAGACCGGACTGCCAGGTGCCCTCGTCGCGAATGCCGCTCACTTCATAGGCCGACTGGCTGATGTCGCCGTGCACTATCTTGTGGCTGCCGCGGGCGAAGGCGGCGATCAGGGCGCGATCGCAGATGAGGTTGATGAGGCGCGGGATGCCGCCGGAGAGGCGATGCAGGGTCTGGATCGCCTTTGGGGTGAAGATGGGCTGGACGCAGCCCGCCACCTGCAGCCGGAAGCGCACATAGGCATCCACGTCCTGGCGGGAGAGCGGCAGCAGGTGATAGCGGGCCGTGATGCGCTGGGCCAGCTGGCGCAGCAGGGGCTGGCGCAGCATCTGTTGCAGCTCCGGCTGGCCGATGAGCACCACCTGCAGCAGCTTCTTCTCGTCCGTTTCCAGGTTGGTGAGCAGTCGCAACTGCTCCAGCACGCCGGGCAGCAGATGCTGGGCCTCATCCACCAGCACCACGCTGCGCTTGCCCGCCGCCAGGTTGGCCAGCAGATGATCGCGAATGAGATCGAACAGCTGCTTGAGGCTGGCCTCCTCGGCATAGGGCAACTGGAACTCGTCACAGATGGCCGCCAGCAGATCCCGCTCGGTCAGGGAAGGATTGAGGATGTAGGCGATCTCGGTCTCGGCGGGCAACTGCTGGAGCAGGCAGCGGGAGACAGTGGTCTTGCCCGTACCCACTTCCCCCGTCAGCAGCACGAAGCCGCCACCGTCCTGCAACCCGTAGTTGAGGTGGGCGAGGGCCTCCCCGTGACGTTCGCTCATATAGAGGTATCTGGGGTTGGGCGAGATGGAGAACGGGGGCTCCGACAGACCGAAGAACTGTGTGTACATAAGGATCCATTCCATTGTTATGGGCGGCAGGTTAAAGCCTCCCCAGAGGGATGTCAAAGACCCGGACACCATAAGAGGGGCATCATAGCCGGTGCCTCAAATAGCGGGGGTGATCGCGCCCGGATAATGGCAAGAAGCGGCCATCTTACTGCGCTTTCTCCCTGGGCGGCGGGCGCGTCTCTCGCGGGCGCATCGTCTATGACGGCCAAAAGCGGTATCATCGAGGCAGGTTTATCGAGGGAGAGTGCGCGTGCAGATTTATCTGGTTGGGGGGGCGGTCCGTGATCGCCTGTTGGGCTTGCCCCAGGGGGACAGGGATCACCTGGTGGTCGGTGCCACTGTGGAACAGATGCTGAACCTGGGGTTCACTCAGGTCGGCCGCGACTTTCCGGTGTTTCTCCACCCCAGCACCCAGCAGGAGTACGCCCTGGCGCGCACCGAACGCAAGCAGGGGCAGGGCTATACCGGTTTCGTCTGCCACGCAGCCCCCGAGGTGACGCTGGAGCAAGATCTGCTGCGCCGGGATCTCACCATCAACGCCATCGCCGAAGACGAGAACGGGCAACTGCACGATCCCTACGGTGGTCTCCGGGATCTGGAGGCGCGGCTGCTGCGCCACGTCTCCCCGGCCTTCGCCGAGGATCCCCTGCGCATCCTGCGGGTGGCCCGCTTCGCTGCCCGTTTCCATGAGCAGGGCTTCGTGGTGGCCCCCGACACCCTGGCCCTGATGCGGGAGATGACCGACGCCGGCGAGCTCGCCCACCTGACCCCGGAGCGGGTCTGGAAGGAGCTGGAGAAGGTGCTGCTGGGGCGGACCCCCAGGGTCTTCTTCGAGGTGTTGCGCGACTGCGGTGCCCTCAAGGCGCTCTTCCCCGAGCTGGACGCCCTGTTCGGGGTGCCGGCCCCCGCCAAGTGGCACCCTGAGATAGACACCGGCATTCACACCCTGATGGTGCTGGATCAGGCCTGCCAGCGCTCCCCGGATCTGCCGGTCCGCTTCGCCGCCCTCTGCCACGACTTTGGCAAGGGCCTGACCCCCCCTGCGTTCTGGCCGAGCCACCACGGCCACGGCCAGAAAGGGTTGCCCCTCATCCGGGATTTCTGCGAGCGGTTCAGGGTGCCGAACGACTGCCGCGATCTGGCCCTGCTGGTGAGCGATCTGCACACCCACATCCACATCGCCTTCGATCTCAAGCCGCCGACCCTGCTCAAGGTGTTCGACAAGGCGGATGCCTGGCGCAGGCCGGAGCGCTTCGCCCAGCTGCTGGATGCCTGCCGCGCCGACTTCCACGGTCGTACCGGTTTCGAAGAGAAGGTCTACAGCCAGCCGGACTATGTGGCCCAGGCCCTGGCGGCGGCCCAGGCGGTACCGGTCAAGGAGATAGTGGCGGCGGGTTTCAAGGGGGAGGGGATCCGCGAGCAGCTCGCCAAGCGGCGGCTCGATGCCATCAGCCGGGTGCGTGACGAGTGGACCTTTATCGAGGAATAAGCGCCTCTGCAGGGTCGATGAGCGACGCGTCATCGACCCTGCAGAGGCAACGCAGAGACATAAAAAAGCCCGAGTCACCGACCCGGGCTTTTTGCCGTCTGTAGGTTGTAACCGGCTTAGGAGAAGCAGGCCTGCAGCACGTAGAAGATGGCGATGGCCAGGATGGCGCCGGCGGGCAGGGTGATGACCCAGGAGACCACTATGTTGCGCAGCACGCCCAGGTTCAGGGCGGCGATGCCACGGGCCAGACCCACCCCCATCACGGCACCGACCAGGGTCTGGGTGGTGGAGATGGGCAGACCCGTACCCGAGGCGATCACCACGGTGGCGGCGGTCGCCAGCTGGGCGGCGAAGCCACGGCTTGGGGTCAGGTGGGTGATGCCGGTGCCGACGGTGGCCATCACCTTCTCACCCATGGTGGCCAGACCGATGACGATACCTATGCCACCAAGGGGCAGTATCCACCAGGCGATGTGGGAATTACCGGTGATCTGGCCGGCACTCTCGACTGTGGATACCACGGCGGAGAGCGGGCCTATGGCGTTGGCCACGTCGTTTGAGCCGTGGGCGAAGGCCATGGCACAGGCGGTGATCACCATCAGGATGCCGAACACCTTCTCCACGTTGGCGAAGTGCATCTTGTTGTCATCCTGCGGGTTGTACTGCTGACCGCGAATGTAGAACCAGCCACCGATGGAGAGGGTCACCGAGATGGCGATGGAGAGCAGGATGCCCTCGCCGTCGCTCAGGTGCAGACCGACGTGGGTCAGCCCCTTCTTGATGGTCACCAGGCAGATGACCAGCGCGGTCAGGAACATGTAGAAGGGGACATAGCGCTTGGCGTTGGCCAGCGGGTTGTCGGTGTTGAAGATGAGCTTCTGCACGCTGATGAACATGAAGTAGGCGATGATGCCCGAGATGGCCGGTGTGACCACCCAGGAGCCGACTATGCCGCCAAACTTGCTCCACTGCACCGCTTCCGGGCCGACGCTCACCACGGCGAAGCCGACGATGGCGCCTATGATGGAGTGCGTGGTGGAGACGGGCCAGCCGAAGTAGGAGGCCAGGATCAGCCAGAGGCCGGCGGCCAGCAGGGAGGCTATCATGCCGAGCACCAGCAGATCCGGGGTATCGGTGAAGGCATTGGTATCTATGATGCCGTTACGGATGGTCGCCGTGACTTCGCCACCGGCCAGATAGGCACCGGCGAACTCGAAGATCATGGCGATGATGATCGCCTGACGTATGGTCAGAGACTTGGTGCCGACCGATGTGCCCATGGCGTTGGCGACGTCGTTCGCACCTATGCCCCAGGCCATCAAAAAGCCGAACAAGGCCGCCACGAGCACCAGGGTGGTGCCGTAATTTGCGATAATGTCCATTAGTAGTGTTTACCCAGTCAGTCGATTACGAACGAGCCAGCATCAGTTCCAGACGGGCGCCAACGCGCTCGGCCTGATCAGCCAGGTCACCTACCCATTCGAGGATCTTGTAGAGGAACATAACGTCGATCGGATTGTACTTGTGCTCAACCGCTTGCAGCTGTTGGCGCAGCCCGATCTGCATGGTGTCAGTATCGTCCTCGATAAGATCCAGCTGGTGGATCATCTCGGCAACCATTTCAACTTCACGTCCTTTAAAGCCGGTTTCGAGCAGCTCATCGAGTTCTCCGATGGCTTTTTCGGCTTGGGCGGTCGCATCGATACAACGTTTGAGATAGGCCATGAAATCGGCACGCATCTCGGTGGGGAATTCCATCTTGCGGCCAAGCATGCGGCCGGAAATATCCTTGGCACGATTGGCAATCTTGTCCTGCTGAGTCAGCAGTTCCAGCAGATCGGTACGGGCGACCGGCAGAAACAGACCGCGAGGCAGTTTGAGGCGAATTTCGCGTTTGAGAATATCCGCTTCTTTTTCCAGCTGGGCTATCTGTTGCCGGATTTTTTCGGCATCTTCCCAACGGTCTTCGGCAACGGCATCAAAGAAGGGAACCAGCTGCTGGGAGCACTGGTGAACCTTGACGATATGCTTCTGCAGCGGCTTGATGGGGGACTTGGCAAAAAGACCCAAAATAGTATTTACTGGCATGGCCAAACCTGTGTCGGTGAAAAAACACTCGATACGATTTTATGAGGGGCGCAGGATAACCGAACTGTGCCATCAATAAAACCGTGAATTAATCCTTATCTATCGCTGGCATTATATCCTCGCGACCCGGATCATGCCCCCCAAAGTTGCCTGCCTGCCCGGAATGACTATGCAAACTGAGATCGAGATAAAGTTTTTCGTCACCAGCAATATTCAAGAATCTCTCTCCAACTTTCTGAATTCACTTGAAATTATCTCCTCTGAGCAGGTTAGCCTCGGCAATGTCTATTTCGATACGCCCAAGCTGGATTTACGCCGGCTCGACATGGGATTGCGGATCCGCCGCAGCGACCAATTTTCCGAACAGACCATCAAATGTCGTGGCCAGGTGGTCGGCGGGCTGCACGCCAGACCCGAATACAATGCCCCGGTGAGCGGGGATCTGCCGACCCTGTCCGCCTTCCCTGATGCCATCTGGCCGAGTCTGGCCGTGCGCGACGAGATCCAGTCCACTCTGGTGGCCCAATTCAGCACCGACTTCCTGCGCCGTCACTGGCTCATCGCCTTCGAGGGGGCCCAGATAGAGCTGGCCTGGGATCGAGGGGAGATCGTCGGCACCCTGGGGCGCACCGATATCGACGAGCTGGAGCTGGAGCTCAAGTCCGGCGAGGCGAGGGCCCTGTTCGGGCTGGCTGCGCGCCTGGCGGAGCTGGGGGGCGTCAGGTTGGGGGCCCAATCCAAGGCGCAGCGGGGCTATCGGCTGGCGGGGCTCGGCAAGCCCCTGGCGGCGCAGCCCTTGCCGGATGTCGGCGGGCTCGATGGCAAGGCCTGCATCACGCTCGGCCTGCAGCTCTGGCAGCATCACGAGCAACTCTGGCTGGAGTGCGGGGATGAGGAGCGGCCGCTGGCGCTGCAAGGGATGCTGCAGGGCTGCGACCTGGTGGTCGAGGCCGCCGAGAACCTGGCACAGGTTCCTGCCTGGTTGCCCGCTCTTCGGGGGCAGCAGCGTTTGCTGGCAGAGGCGGGGGAAGAGCGGCTGTCGGCCCTGCTGCACGGCACCGATCTCGTGGGCCTGCAACTGGCCATTGCGGCCTGGCTGCACCTGGATGCTTGAGGGTTCAGGCTTGCACTGAATGCAAAAAGGTGAGCCCAGGCTCACCTTTTTTTTGCTGAGGGAAAGCGTCCGTCGGGATCAGTTCACCACGGCCACGTTGATGCTGCCATTGCCCTGGGTCATGCGGACCCGGGCGCCGGGTACGAAGGTGGGGCTGGCCTTTTGCACCACGACGATGGATTCGCCGTTCTCTTTCTTGATCTCGAGCTCGACACCATCCACCTGGTTGAGCTTGTCACCGGCAGCCTTGCCGGCGGCGGCGCCCGCGATGGCCCCCCCGGCGGCGGCGATGTCGCTGCCGCGACCGCCCCCTATGGTGCTGCCGAGCAGGCCACCGACCACGGCGCCGCCTATGGTGCCGATCAGGGAGTTCTCATCGGCCTGGATCTTCACCGGGCGGGTGGAGATGATGGTGCCGTAGCTGACGGTCTGAACCTGCTTGGCGCGATCCTTGGTGTAGACATCGCCTGAGTAGACGTCGCTGTTGGCACAGCCGGTGATTGCGGTGGTGGCGGCCAGCAGGGTGACGAGAGCAATACGTTTCAACATGATGGGCCTCCTGGGCGGGCATCGGGTTAATCGATTTGATGCATTCCACTCTACGCCAACCGGATTGTGCATTAAACCCGCAAAGTGTAACCAATTATGTGGCCCGAACGGCGGTCAGCCCCCGATGCGGGTCAGCTCAGGGCCTTCTCCAGCAGCAGGCGATCCTCCCCGGGGCCGAAATAGCCGGGCTCCTCGGCCAGCAGGACGTAGCCGAGGCGCAAGTAGAGGCGCTGGGCCGGATTGGCCGGATCCACGGTCAGCCTGACTCGTGCCACCTGCAGCTCTGCCAGTGCCTGCTCCACCCGCAGCATCATGCGCTCGGCCAGGCCAAAGCCGCGGGCCTCGGGCCGCACCGCCAGAGAGAGCAGCCAGCCCTGCGACCGATCCTGACCCAGGCCTCCCAGGGCATAACCCAGCAGCCTGCCCTCCAGCTCCGCCACGACCAGCAAGGCGGGCCACAGATCCATGGCCTGACGGAAGAAGAAGGCGGGGTAAACATCCTCCCCGAAGACGTCGGCGTCGATCTGCCAGATGGCGTGCATGTCGGCGTGGGTGGCAAGGCGTAATACGGGGGACGAGTGCATCGGGGCTCCTCTCATCGGGTTTCTGCTGCGGGGCAGCCAAAAAAGGAGGCACAGGGTAGAAGGCCAGAGGAGTCGATGCAAGGGGGTCGGCGGTGGCAGACCACGGATATAGAAACAGGGCCCGCAGGCCCTGTTTCACCGGACAACCTCGGCTGTCTGCGATCAGATGAGGCGGGTCGCCTGCTCCAGCCAGGCGAGATCCTCGCCCTCCAGCAGCGGGCTCAGGCGGCGGTAGACCTCGGCATGATAGTCGTTGATCCAGCGGAACTCGGCCTGGCTCAACAGGCTGCGATCGATGAGACGGATATCGAACGGCACGTAAGTCAGCCGCTCGAAGCCCAGCATCGCCAGCTCGCCCACCTGCTCCAGCTCGGTGACCACCACCAGGTTCTCGCAGCGGATGCCGAAGCCGTTTTCCCGGTAGTAACCCGGTTCGTTGGAGAGCACCATGCCCGGCTGCAGGGCCACCAGGCTGCCCTTGGGGGCGATGCGCTGCGGACCTTCGTGCACGCTCAGGAAGTGGCCGACCCCGTGGCCTGTGCCGTGGTCGTAGTTGTAACCGGCCTGCCACAGGGGCATGCGGGCCAGCACGTCGAGCTGGATGCCGGCGGTGCCGCGGGGGAAGCGGGCCTGATCCAGGGCTATGTGGCCCTGCAGCACCCGGGTGAACATCGCCTTGTGCTCCTCGGTGACCTCACCGACCTTGACGGTGCGGGTGATGTCGGTGGTGCCGTCCAGATACTGGGCGCCGGAATCCACCAGGTAGATGCTGTCCTGACCGAAGGGGCGCGGGGTGCCGTTGGTGTGACGGTAGTGGCACATGGCGGCGTTGGGACCCAGCGCCGAGATGGTGTCAAAGCTCGGCTCGACGTAGTGATCCTGCTCGCGGCGGAAGGCTTCCAGGCGATCGGCCAGGGTGCCCTCATCCATATCCTGATAGTCGCCGGAGGCGATCAGGCGATCCAGCCAGGCGAGGAAGCGGGTGACGGCGACGCCGTCGCGCAGATGGGCGCGCTGCATGCCGGCCAGCTCCACGGCGTTCTTGCACGCCTTGGGCAACATGGTCGGATCCTGTCCTGCCACCAGGATGGCGCCCGCCTCTTCCATGACGAGCTGGGTCCAGGCGTTGGCGGTATTGGGGTCGGCCAGCACCTTCTGCTGATCCTCGCCGATGCGCTGCAGCACGTCGCCCAACTTGTCGATGGGGTAGACGGAGACATCCTGCCCCACGTGACGGGTGAAGGCGATGCAGTCGATCTTGTCGGTGTCGACGAAGAAATCCATGCTGGTGTTGGCGTAGAGCACGGCGAAGCCCAGCACCACCGGCAGCCGCTCCACGTCGCGGCCGCGCAGGTTGAGCAGCCAGTTGATGGGCTCGGCCTGGGTCAGCAGCACCGCATCCAGCCCGCGCTTGCGCAGGTCCGCCGCCAGCAGCTCGCGCTTGGCCTGGCTGGACTGGCCCGCCAGCTCCTCGCTGTAGAGGATGACAGGGGTCTTGGTCGGGGCGGGGCGATCGCTCCAGTGCAGATCGATGGGGTTCTCATCGACCCGAACCAGCGCTATGCCGCGCTCGGCCAGTATTGGCTTGGCGCTCTGGTACCAGGCGAGGCTGTGCAGGCGGGGATCGAAGCCGACCCGGGCGCCGGACGGCAGTTGCTCTGCCAGCCACTGGACGTGGGGATCTTCGTTCAGGTGAAGAAACTCAAACAGCTCGGCCGGTGCCTGCATGCGGGCCTGCACCGTATAACGACCGTCGACGAACAGGGCCGCCCGCTGCGCCATGATGATGGCGAGGCCGGCGGAGCCGTTGAAACCCGTGATCCAGTCCAGCCGCTCGGCGTAGGCGGGAATGTACTCCCCCAGGTGCTCGTCGTCGTGGGGAACGATGAAGGCGTCCAGTTCCAACGTGGCCAGAGTGGCCCTGACCTGGGCGACGCGGGTTTCAATAATCTCGAAATGATTCATGTCGTTATTGCCAGATTGTGATGATGTGAGTGTTCACTGATTGTGGCCGCTTGCCAGGATCTGTCGGATCGACTGGCCTGCCGCCTCGATATGTTGCTTGAGCAGGACCACGGCCTCGTGCTTGCGGCGGGCACGGCACAGCTCCAGCAGGCGGGCGTGTTCGCGCTCGGCCTTGTCCACGCCGCCCTGGGCGAACAGCAGCTCGAAGCGTACGTAGCGATCGCAGCTCAGATTGATCTGGGCGATGAGATCCAGTGCCTGGGGACGATTGGCAGCCTGATAGAGGGTGGCGTGAAAACTGTGGTTCAACTCGGCCCAGTGCTCGATCTGGGTGCCGGACTCCAGCGCCAGATCAAACTGGGCCAGGATGGCTTGCGCCTTGGCGAAGGTCTCCTCCGTCATCAGGTCGACGGCGTGGAACAGGGTATCGGCTTCCAGCAGCGCCCGCAAATAAAAGAGCTCCTCGATGGCCGAGGCGTCCAGCATGGTGACCACGGCGCCGCGATGGGCCTCGAACTTCACCAGCCCCTGGGCCTCCAGCTGCATCAGCGCCTCCCGCACCGGAATGCGGCTCACCGCCAGCTCCTTGGCGATGGCGTCCTGACGCAGGGGGGCGCCTGCCGCAAACTCCCCACGCAAAATCCGGCCGCGGAGGTTCTCCATCACCATCTGGGTACGGGTCTTGTAGGGTAGGGTCATGCTTGAGTCACGGGCAGGTTGCAAAATTGTATATTGTATAAAGTTTGGCTGAATCTAACGCGCAACCGTCGGCAAGGCAAGGCTTGGCAGGATCCATATGCCGCGCATCGGCCAAAAAAATACCGGCCAGCTGGGCTGACCGGTATGGGGTTGTCACCTTGACGGGGCGCAGCTTACAGCTGCGGACCCGCAGCAACCAGGCGTTTGCCTTCGTCGTTGTCGGTGAAGCGCTCGAAGTTCTTGATGAAGCGCTGGGCCAGATCCTGGGCCTTGGCGTCCCACTCGGCCTGGTCGGCATAGGTGTCGCGCGGGTCGAGGATGGCCGGGTTCACGCCCGGCAGCTCGGTCGGCACTTCCAGGTTGAAGACAGGCAGCACCTTGGTCGGCGCCTGCTCGATAGAACCATCCAGGATGGCATCGATGATGGCGCGGGTGTCCTTGATGGAGATGCGCTTGCCGGTGCCGTTCCAGCCGGTGTTCACCAGGTAGGCTTCCGCCCCTGCGGCTTCCATCCGCTTCACCAGCTCCTGACCGTACTTGGTCGGGTGCAGGCTGAGGAAGGCGGCGCCAAAGCAGGAGGAGAAGGTCGGCGTCGGCTCTGTGATGCCGCGCTCGGTACCGGCCAGCTTGGCGGTGAAGCCAGACAGGAAGTGGTACTTGGTCTGCTCCTTGGTCAGCTTGGCGACCGGAGGCAGCACCCCGAAGGCATCGGCGGTCAGGAAGATCACCTTGTTGGCATGACCCGCCTTGGAGACCGGCTTGACGATGTTCTCGATGTGATAGATGGGGTAGGAGACCCGGGTGTTCTCGGTCTTGGAGCCATCGTCGAAGTCGATGGTGCCGTCGGCCGCGACCGTCACGTTCTCCAGCAGGGCGTCGCGACGGATGGCGTTATAGATATCCGGCTCGGCTTCCTTGGAGAGCTTGATGGTCTTGGCGTAGCAGCCCCCTTCGAAGTTGAACACGCCGTGGTCGTCCCAGCCGTGCTCGTCATCGCCGATCAGCTGGCGCTTGGGATCGGTGGAGAGGGTGGTCTTGCCGGTACCGGATAGGCCGAAGAAGATGGCCACGTCCCCATCCTTGCCCACGTTGGCGGAGCAGTGCATGGAGGCGATGCCGCGCAGGGGCAGGAAGTAGTTCATCATGGAGAACATGCCCTTCTTCATCTCGCCACCGTACCAGGTGCCACCGATGAGCTGCATCTTCTCTGTCATGTTGAAGGCGACGAAGTTCTCGGAGTTGAGACCCTGCTCCTTCCAGTTCGGGTTGGTGCACTTGGCACCGTTCATCACCACGAAGTCCGGTTTGAAGGTTTTCAGTTCTTCTTCGCTCGGGCGGATGAACATGTTCTTCACGAAGTGTGCCTGCCAGGCCACCTCTGTGATGATGCGCACCGCCAGGCGGGTGTCCGGGTTGGCGCCGCAGTAGCCATCCACCACGAACAGGCGCTTGCCGGAGAGCTGTTTGGTCACCAGGGATTTCAGATGTGACCACACTTCCGGGGTGATTGCCTTGTTATCGTTCTTGCCCTGGTCAGACCACCACACAGTATCCTGGGTGGTGCCGTCCTTGACGATATATTTATCTTTTGGGGAACGGCCGGTGAAGATGCCGGTGTTGACATTGACGGCACCGAGTTCGGTGACGACGCCACGTTCGAATCCTTCCAGGTCTGGGCGGGTCTCTTCTGCGAAAAGCTGCTCATAGGAGGGGTTGCGAACGATTTCCTGGCTGTTTTTGATACCGTATTGGTCCAGCTTCAGTTGTTGGGCCAGGGTGGGTTCTACCACGATAGTCATTATGTTCTCCTGGGTTCAGAGGTGTGTAGGGTTCTATCTGACGTTCATCCTATCACTTAGGTGGTAGGGTTTAGCGATCGCCATCAAACTTTATAAAATAGGGTATTTTTTTGTTATTTAAGTTAAAGGCGGGTTTTGCCCGCCTTCAATTAGTGTAACTTGTTTGCATCATTACCGGGAGCCCCGCTGAACAGGGTTTCGATGTCTATTCCATCAAATTGGTAGTGAGCGCCGCAGTAATCGCAGTGCATGTCGATCTTGCCGAGCTCCTGCACCATGGCCACCGCTTCCTCCTTCTCTATCTGCAGCAGAGCCCCTTCGCAGCGAGCGCGGGAGCAGGTGCAGCGGAACTCGATCGCCTGGGGATCGAACACCCGTACCTTGTCCTGATGGTAGAGGCGGTAGAGGATCTCTTCGGCCTCCAGACCGAACAGCTCTTCATCCTTGATGGTGCTGGTGAGCTGGATCAGGTGGTCGAAGTCGGCGCCGTGATCCTCGCTCTGGGCGGGCAGCTCCTGCAGCAGTATGCCTGCGGCGCGGGGCTGGCCCTGGTGGTGGCCGGTGCGGATCCAGAGCTTGGTGGCGAGTTGCTCGGACTGGGCGAAGTACTGTTCGAGGCAGGCCGCCAGGGTGTCGGCCTCCAGGGCTATGATGCCCTGATAGCGCTCGCCCTCTTCAGGGGTGATGGTGATCACCAGCTGGCCGTTGCCAATCAGGCTCTGCAGCTTGTCGTCGGTCGGCAGCTCGCCTTCATAGCGGGCCACGCCGCGCAGTTGCTGGTTGTGATCGCCGTTGATCACCGCCAGACGCACCGGGCCGTCCCCTTGCAGCTGCACCGTGATGGAGCCTTCGAACTTGAGGGTGGCGGTCAGCAGGCTGGTGGCGACCAGCAGTTCACCCAGCAGTTTCTGTACCTGTACCGGGTAGTTCTGGGCATCGACGATGTGACGATAGGTACTATCCAGCTGGACCAGCTCCCCCCGGACTTCGTACTCTTCGAACAGATAGCGATACAGGAGATCTTGGTTACTCATCATGCTTTCCTAGGGTTTTCTGGGGGAAAAGATAAATACATTGTTAAACAGGTGGTTAGGAACTAATTCCCGCTCCTGTCGTCATAAAGGGGCCACAAGGGCGAGTCAGTATTGCTTGACCTTGATCAGCTGGCGTCGCTCCTGCTTGTCGGGGCGGCGCTCCGGGCTTGGGGCGAACTGGCTGTTGAAGCGGCGTGCCTCGCTGTTCTGGGCCCGTTTCTTCAGGCTTTCCTCGGTCTCTTCATAGAGCAGCTGGGCCAGGGGGGCGGCTTTGCGCTGCTCGCTCACCTCGAGCACCCGCACCTCCCGTTCGTCCTGGCCCTGCCAGAAACGGACGAGGGCGCCGACCTCGACGGCCTTGCCCGGTTTGCTGCGCTGGCCGTTGTAGTGCACCTTGCCGCCGTCGATCTGATCCCGCGCCAGGCTGCGGGTCTTGTAGAAGCGTGCCGCCCACAGCCACTTGTCGAGACGGACCTGAGTGCTGCTTTGTGCTGGATTCGACATGGATCGGCTCCGGGATGGCTGAAAAGGGAGCCTGATTATACCAGAGGCAGGGCCCGGGATAGAAACAGGGGGAAGCGGGGTGTGACGGAATCTGAATTTTCACAGCTTCATCCCATCCGGTCGGTTGTCTCTGGGTCCATTGCCGTACACAATAGCCAACCGATTTGGATGCCAGAATATTTTGATAAAGATGACGCTACCGTTCAGGGATGACTTGTTGAGCTCCCTTCTGGCTCGTTGCAAGTCAGTGCCACTCTCCCGTTTCAGCCAGCCTCTGTTCTGGCTGCTTCTGCTGTTGCTGGCCCAGCAGTGCGCCGTGCTCACCTGGCGTCTGTTCGATCTCACCCAGTCTCCCCGACCCGCACCCTGGCAGCCTGCGGTCACTCCGGGCCAGGGCGCCGGACCTGCCCGCCTCGATCTCGGCAACCTCAGCCGGCTTTCCCTGTTTGGCAAGGCGCAGCAGCCGCAGGCCGACAAGGTGGCCCAGGCGGCCCTGATCGATGCCCCCAAGACCCAGCTCAATGCTCAGCTCAACGGGGTGCTGGCCAGTACAGAACCAAGCAAGTCCATTGCCATCATCGCCCACAACGGCCTGCAGAACTCCTATGGCATAGGGGATTACATCGACGGCACCCAGGCCAGGATCCGTCAGGTGTTTGCCGACAGGGTCATCATCGCCCGGGACGGCCGTGACGAGACCCTGATGCTGGATGGGGAAGAGTACGGCAAGCCGCTGCCCAAGGTGACGCGGCAAGGGGCCGAGCTCTCCTCCGTTCGCAGCGAGTTGATGAGCAATCCTGGCAAGATCACCGATTATCTCAATATTTCTCCGGTCCGGGTGGATGGTCGCATGGTCGGCTATCGCCTCAACCCGGGCAGCAATCCCGAAGTGTTCAATCAACTCGGACTGGTCGCCAACGACTTGGCGGTCAGCATCAATGGCCTGGATCTGCGGGACAACGCACAGGCCATGCAGGCAATGCAGCAAGTGGCGGGTGCCACGGAAATGACCGTCACCGTCGAGCGGCAAGGACAGCTCTACGACGTCTATGTCGGCTTGTCAGAATAATGAATTGGAGTAGCACCAAGAATGATAAATAAAGGGAAGGGCTGGCGTCTGGCCACTGTGGCGGCAGCCTTGATGATGGCTGGCTCTGCCTGGGCCACCGAGTATTCCGCCAGTTTCAAGAATGCCGACATCGAAGAGTTCATCAACACGGTCGGCAAGAACCTGAACAAGACCATCATCATAGAGCCCTCGGTGCGCGGCAAGATCAACGTCCGCAGTTACGATCTGCTCAATGAGGATCAGTACTACCAGTTCTTCCTGAGCGTGCTCGACGTCTATGGCTTCGCCGTGGTGCCCATGAACAATGGCGTGCTCAAGGTGGTGCGCTCCAAGGATGCCAAGACCTCGGCCATCCCCGTGGTGGATGACAGCAACCCCGGCGTGGGTGACGAGATGGTGACCCGGGTGGTGCCGGTGCGCAACGTCTCGGTCCGTGAACTCGCGCCCCTGCTGCGCCAGCTCAACGACAACGCCGGTGGCGGCAACGTGGTCCATTACGAGCCCTCCAACGTGCTGCTGATCACAGGCCGCGCCGCCGTGGTGAACCGTCTGGTGGAGGTGGTGCGCCGGGTGGATCGCGCAGGCGATCAGGAGATGGACGTCATCAAGCTCAAATATGCCTCCGCCGGCGAGATGGTGCGGCTGGTGACCAACCTCAACAAGGATGGCAACAACCAGGGAGCCAACGCCTCCCTGCTGCTCTCTCCCAAGGTGGTGGCCGACGAGCGCACCAACTCCGTGGTGATCAGCGGTGAGCCCAAGGCCCGTGCCCGCATCATCCAGATGGTGCGCCAGCTCGACCGGGACCTGCAGAGCCAGGGCAACACCCGGGTCTTCTACCTCAAATATGGCAAGGCCAAGGATCTGGTGGACGTGCTCAAGGGGGTCAGCTCCAGCATCGCCGCTGACAAGAAGGGCGGCGCGGCCACCACAGCCACCGGCGGTGGCGCCAGCATAGGCGGCGGCCAGCTCGCCATCTCCGCCGACGAGACCACCAACGCCCTGGTGATCACCGCCCAGCCGGACGTCATGGCCGAGCTGGAGCAGGTCATCGCCAAGCTCGACATTCGCCGCGCCCAGGTGCTGGTGGAGGCCATCATCGTCGAGATCCAGGATGGCGACGGCCTCAACCTCGGGGTGCAGTGGGGCAACGCCAATGGCGGCGGCACCCAGTTCACCAATACCGGTCTGCCCATAGGGCCGGCCATCATCGCGGGCAAGGATTACAAGGACAACGGCAACACCGATGGGCTTGAGAACCTGCTCGGTGATTTCAGCGGCATGGCGGCCGGTTTCTACAAGGGGGACTGGGCCATGCTGGTGACGGCGCTCTCCACCAACACCAAGAACGACATCCTCTCGACCCCGAGCATAGTCACCATGGACAACAAGGAAGCCTCCTTCAACGTCGGCCAGGAAGTGCCGGTGCAGAGCGGCTCCCAGAGTTCCACCACCAGCGACCAGGTGTTCAACACCATAGAGCGCAAGACGGTGGGCACCAAGCTGGTGGTGACGCCCCAGATCAACGAAGGGGATTCGGTGCTGCTCAACATAGAGCAGGAGGTCTCCAGCGTGGCCCAGACCCAGGCGACGGGTACAGCCAACCTGGGCCCCACCTTCGATACCCGTACCGTCAAGAACGCCGTCCTGGTGAAGAGCGGCGAGACAGTGGTGCTGGGCGGCCTGATGGACGAGCAGACCAAGGAGCAGGTCTCCAAGGTGCCAATATTGGGGGACATCCCGGTGCTGGGCTACCTGTTCCGCTCCACCTCCAACACTACCGCCAAGCGTAACCTGATGGTCTTCATCCGGCCGACCATATTGCGCGATGCCAACGTCTATTCCGGGGTCTCCAGCAACAAGTACACCCTGTTCCGTGCCGAACAGTTGAACCTGGCGGCCGAGGAGGGCTATGCCACCTCGCCGCCCCGTCAGGTGCTGCCGGCCTATGGTCAGGATGTGATGCTCTCCCCCGAGGTGCAGCAGCAGATCGAGCGGATGAAGGCCCAGCAGCAGTCCACCGCCACCGGGGCCAAGACCCAGGTGCAGGGGCAACCCTTCGTGCAGAGCAAGCCCTGATGGCCGCCTACCAGCTCGATGGCAGCGAGCTGCCGGCCCCCTTGCCGGAACTGCCGTTTGCCTTCGCCCGCAACTTCGGGGCCATCCTGACCGAGCGTCAGGGCGCCCCCGTGCTGCTCTGTCGCCAGGGGGTGGCGCCGCAGACCCTGCTGGAGGTGCGCCGGGTGGCGGGGTGCGCCTTCGCGGTGGAGCAGCTGGGTCATGACGAGTTCGAGACGCTGCTGATGGCCCACTACCAGCGCGACTCCTCCGAGGCGCGCCAGCTGATGGAGGATCTCGGCAACGAGATGGACTTCTTCGCCCTGGCCGAAGAGCTGCCCCAGAGCGAGGATCTGCTGGACGCCGACGACGACGCCCCTATCATCCGTCTCATCAACGCCATGCTGAGCGAGGCGATCAAGGAAGAGGCCTCCGACATCCATATCGAGACCTTCGAGCGGGCTTTGGTCATCCGCTTCCGCATCGATGGGGTGCTGCGGGAGATACTGCGCCCCCATCGCAAGCTGGCATCGCTTTTGGTGTCGCGCATCAAGGTCATGTCCCGCATGGACATCGCCGAGAAGCGGGTGCCCCAGGATGGCCGCATCTCATTGCGCATCGGCGGCCGCGCCGTCGACGTGCGGGTCTCCACCATGCCCTCCAGCTACGGCGAGCGGGTAGTGCTGCGACTGCTCGACAAGAACAACGTGCGCCTCGAGCTCAAGCAGCTCGGCATGACGCTGGCCAACCGCAACATCATCAGCGAGCTCATCCGCAAGCCCCACGGCATCATTCTGGTGACGGGCCCGACCGGCTCGGGCAAGTCCACCACCCTCTATGCCGCGCTCTCCGAGATCAACTCCCGGGATCGCAACATCCTCACGGTGGAAGACCCCATCGAATATGACCTGGAAGGGGTCGGCCAGACCCAGGTCAACACCAAGGTGGACATGACCTTCGCCCGGGGCCTGCGCGCCATACTGCGTCAGGATCCGGACGTGGTGATGGTGGGTGAAATCCGTGACCTCGAAACCGCCCAGATCGCGGTGCAGGCGTCGCTGACCGGTCACCTGGTGATGTCGACCCTGCACACCAACACCGCCATCGGCGCCATCACCCGGATGCGGGACATGGGGATCGAGCCCTTCCTGCTCTCCTCGTCCCTGCTGGCGGTGCTGGCCCAGCGGCTGGTGCGCACCCTCTGCCCGGATTGCCGTGCCCCGCACCCCATCTCGGAGCAGGAGCGGATCGCCATGGGCATAGAGCTCGCGCCGGATCAGCAGATGTGGCGCCCGGTGGGCTGCGAGCAGTGCAACCACACCGGCTATCGCGGCCGGACCGGCATCCACGAGCTGGTGGTGATCGACGAGGCGGTGCGCGAGGCGATTCACAGCGCCAGCGGCGAGCTCGCCATCGAGCGCCTGATCCGGGGCCATACCCCCAGCATACGCCGCGACGGCATCGACAAGGTGCTCCAGGGGCAGACCAGCCTCGAAGAGGTGCTGCGCGTGACCCGGGAAGACTGAGATGGCTGCGTTCGAGTACAAGGCCCTCGACCCCAGGGGCAGACAGAAGTCCGGGGTGATGGAGGGGGACTCCGCCCGTCAGGTGCGCCAGCTGCTGCGCGAGCAGGGGCTGACCCCCCTCGAGGTGAACGAGACCACCGAGAAGGCAAAGCGGGAGGCCAATCGCTTCGTGCTGTTTCGCCGCGGTGCCTCCACCTCGGAGCTGGCCCTCATCACCCGTCAGCTGGCGACCCTGGTGGGGGCCGGGCTGACCATAGAAGAGGCCCTCAAGGCGGTGGCCGAGCAGTGCGAGAAGGCCCACCTGCGCAGCCTGGTGGCCACGGTGCGCAGCAAGGTGGTGGAGGGGTATTCCCTGGCCGATTCGCTCGGCGCCTTCCCCCATGTGTTCGATCAGCTGTTCCGCTCCATGGTGGCGGCTGGCGAGAAGTCCGGTCACCTGGAGAAGGTGCTCAACCGCCTTGCCGACTACACGGAGCAGCGCCAGCACATGCGCACCAAGCTGCTGCAGGCGATGATCTACCCCATAGTCCTCACCCTGGTGGCCGTGGGCGTCATCTCCATACTGCTCACCGCAGTGGTGCCCAAGGTGGTGGCCCAGTTCGAACACATGGGCCAGCAACTGCCCGCCACCACCCGCTTCCTCATCGGCACCAGCGAGCTGATGCAGCACTACGGTCTCTGGTTCCTGGTACTGCTGTTCATCGGTGGCCTGATCTGGCGCTGGTGGCTGACGGATGCCGGACGGCGCCGCCACTGGCATCAGGTGGTGCTGCGCCTGCCGGTCATCGGCCGGGTCAGCCGGGGCCTCAACACCGCCCGTTTCGCCCGCACCCTGAGCATCCTCAACGCCAGCGCGGTGCCGCTGCTGGAGGGAATGAAGATCTCGGGGGAGGTGCTCTCCAACGACTTTGCCCGCCACCGCATCGGCGAGGCCACCGAGCGGGTGCGGGAGGGGACCAGCCTGCGCAAGGCGCTGGATGAGACCAAGATTTTCCCGCCCATGATGCTGCACATGATCGCCTCCGGCGAGCAGAGCGGCGAGCTCGACAGCATGCTGGAGCGGGCGGCGGACAACCAGGACAGAGAGTTCGAAACCCAGGTGAACATCGCCCTCGGGGTGTTCGAGCCCATGTTGGTGGTCTCCATGGCCGGGGTGGTGCTGTTTATCGTGATGTCGATCCTGCAGCCGATCCTCGAGCTCAACAATATGGTGAATTTATGATGCTGACGTGCGGTGACGTCGGTCGATCCTGCGGTCAACTCGCTCGAACTGAACAGCATGGTCAATTTGTGAGTGAGGTTCGGATGTCCGAATACGCGACCCTATTCGAACCTGCAAAGCCAGTCGACCTCGCAGGTTTGATTAGCCGCACGGCGGCGTAATCGGACGATCGCGGGTCAACAATCAATCGTCGATGGCTCATGCCATCTCATTTCGTTAGGGAGTCAGTCATGCAAAAGCGTCGTCAATCGGGTTTCACCCTGCTGGAAGTCATGGTGGTCATCGTGATCCTGGGGATCCTGGCCAGCCTGGTGGTGCCCAACCTGATGGGCAACAAGGAGAAGGCGGATCAGCAGAAAGCGGTCTCCGACATAGTGGCGCTGGAAAATGCCCTCGATATGTACAAGCTGGACAACAACCGCTACCCGACCACAGAGCAGGGTCTGGATGCCCTGGTCAACAAGCCGACCGCGTCACCCGAGCCGCGCAGCTACCGGGAAGGGGGCTACATCAAGCGCCTGCCGCAGGATCCCTGGGGCAACCAGTACCAGCTGCTGAGCCCGGGCCAGTTCGGCAAGATCGACATCTTCAGCATGGGGCTGGACGGCGAAGCCGGGACAGATGACGACATCGGCAACTGGAACCTGAAGGACTTCCAGTAAGTGATTTGCCGCCCCGTTTGCTCCGCCTTGCTGGAGCAGCCTGAATGAGGGCTGCGCCATCTGCTCGTCGTCAATCTGGCTTTACTCTGCTGGAAGTCTTGCTGGTCGCCATGTTGATGGGGCTGGTGGCCACCGCCGTCGTCCTCAGCATGGGGGGCGCCCGGGGGGACAGGGAGCTGGACAAGCAGGCGCGTCGCCTGATGGCGACCCTGCAACAGGCGCAGGAGTATTCGGTGATGGATGGCCGGCTGCTGGGATTGAGAGTCGAGGAGAGCGGCTGGCAGTTTATGTCCCGCAATCCCAAGGATCGCAAGTGGCAGGCACTGACCGGCGACAAGCTGCTGGGGCCGGTGCAATTGCCGGAGGGGATCTCCCTGGCCGTCGAGCTGGAGGGTTTCAGCTGGCGCACCGAGTCGGACGAGAAGAGCGAGCAGGGCCGCGACGAGAAGGAGCGCACGCCCCAGATCTTCATCTTTCCGGGGGGGGAGCTCACCCCCTTCGTGCTGACCCTGAGCCAGCAGGACGAGGATCTGGGCTACCTGCGCACCCTGAAGGGGGACGAGTTCGGTCGCCTCTTCCTGCAAGAAGACGAAGAGGAAGAAGAGTGACGGGCAGGAGCGCAGGCGGCGAGCGAGTTCGCAGCGTCACGGGCGGGCCCGCCAGGGCGCGCGGCATGACGCTGCTGGAGGTCATGGTGGCGCTGGCGGTGTTCGCCATCGCCGGCCTTGCCGTGATGAAGACCGCCAGCGAGCATCTCTCCGGCCTCAACTACCTGGAGCAGAAAACCCTGGCGACCTGGGTGGTGGAAAACCGGCTGGTGCAGCAAAAGCTCGAGGGCAAGTGGCCGGGAGACAGCTGGGTGGAAGGGGACGAGGAGATGGCCGGACAGACCTGGTTCTGGCGCTATCGTGGCGTCGCCACCAGCGACAACAACTTCAAGGCCCTGGACGTGGAGGTGCGCACCGCGCCCAAGGCAGAGAGCCCGGTGGCCATGATGCGGACCTATATCAGCCGATGATCCAGAGCAACACCCGCCCTTCCCGCCACCGTGGTTTTACCCTGCTTGAGAGGTTGCTGCGGCCATCGCCCATGTCGGTGACCTCAGGCCGGCGCGCTGTCCGCCAGGCTGGCTTTACCCTGCTTGAGAGGTTGCTGCGGCCATCGCCCATGTCGGTGACCTCAGGCCGGCGCGTTGTCCGCCAGGCCGGCTTTACCCTGCTTGAGAGGTTGCTGCGGCCATCGCCCATGTCGGTGACCTCAGGCCGACGTGCTGTCCGCCAGGCTGGCTTTACCCTGCTTGAGATGCTGGTGGCCATCGCCATCTTCGCCAGCCTCAGCATGGGGGCCTATCAGGTGCTGCAGGGGGTGCTCACCAGCGACGAGGTGGCCAAGCGCAAGGAGGTTCGCCTCTCCGAGCTGCAGCTCGCCTTCAGCCTGCTGGAGCGGGACATCACCCAGATGGTGCCGCGCAGCGGCCGCATCGACGGCGAGAACAACAAGGTGCTGCTGGCGGCCTCCCGCTTCGGCCAGCAGAGCGATGACTGGGGCATGGCCTTCATCCGTGGCGGCTGGCTCAATCCGGACGGCATGCTGCCGCGTTCCGGCTTGCAGCGGGTGGGCTGGCGACTCAAGGAGCAGACCCTGGAGCGGCTGAGCTACCTCTACCCGGATCCCGCGATCGGCACCGAGCCGCGGATTCAGCCCGTGCTGACCGGGGTGACGGCCCTGCGGCTCTACTTCTACGACAAGGGCGCGTGGAAGGAGGAGTGGACCCAGCGCGACCTGCTGCCCTATGGGCTGGCGGTGGAGCTGGATCTGGCGGATTACGGCACCATACGCCGTCAGTTCCTGATAGGAGCCGGTGGCCAGAGGGCTGAAAATGGCAATTAAGCGCCGCCGGGCCCTATTCCGTACCACACCCGGCCGGCAAGGGGGCATGGCTCTGCTGGTGGTGCTGCTTATTCTGTCGGTGATGGTGATCATCGCCAGCAACATGAGCGGCCGGTTGCAGCTGGAGCTGCGCCGGACCAGCAACCTCACTGCTGGCAAGCAGGCCTGGTGGTATGCCATGTCGGCGGAGGCGCTGGTGATCAAGGTGCTCAACCAGGACTTCAAGGATGACCCCGATGTGGTCAACCTGGGTCAGAACTGGGCACGGCAGGATGCCGTCTTCCCGGTGGACGACGGCACCCTGTCCGGGCGGGTGCGGGATCTGCAATCCTGCTTCAACCTCAACAGCCTGAGCCTGGCCCTGAAAGAGGGGGAGAGCGGCGATGATCTCGATGCGCAGCCCTATCAGTTCAAGGCGTTCCGTGCGCTGCTCGAGGCGCTGGAGGTGGATGAGTACGAGGCGGTGCAGCTCACCGACGCCATCCGCGACTGGACCGACAAGAATACCCAGCTGGTCTCGAGCAACGGGGCCGAGGATGCCTATTACGAGGGGCTCAATCCCCCCTATCTGGTGGCGAACCAGTGGCTGCTGGGAACGGACGAATTGCGGGCCGTGCGCGGGGTGAGCAGCGAGCTCTACGCTCGGCTCGCCCCCTATGTGTGCACCCTGCCAAACGACAAGCTGGTGGTGAACATCAACACCATCAAGCCGGAGCAGGCGGCCCTGCTGGTGGGGCTCTATCAGGGCAAGATAGGGCTGGACGACGCCAAGCGGGTGCTGACCAACCGCCCCAAGAAGGGGTGGAAGGAGAAGAAGGAGATGACGGATGAGCTGTCGGTACAGCCGGGCAGCATCACGGGGCTGGACGCCGCGCTGGACATCAAGAGCAGCTTCTTCGAGGCCCGTCTGCTGGCCGAGGTGGGTGATGTACGGGCCCGGCTGGAGACCGTCTTCCAGCGCGGCAAGGACAACAAGCTGGTGATGCTGCGCCGTCTGAACGACGGTGCCGAATAACAGGGAGATGGCAGGCCTTCGGCCCCCTCTGTCCCGCCCCTTATCTGGACTGCAGCCGACGGCTGCGGCCCCGCCCATCGACGAGGATGCTGGCGGGCATGGCAGGAGAATCATTTGTGAGCGAGAGTCTGGTCATCCGTCTGGGGACCAATGCGCAGCAGCCGGTGCACTGGCTGGTGTGGTCGACGCAGGAGCAGGAGATCATCGCCTCCGGCACCCTGGCCTCGGCCCATGCCCTGGGTGAGCTGCAGGAGCGTGCCGGTGGCCGCCCCGTAGTGACCCTGGTGCCCGGCAGCGATCTCATCTTCCGGCGGGTCAGCCTGCCGGGCAAGTACAGCCGTCAGGCCGCGGCGGCGCTGCCCTATCTGCTCGAGGAGCAGATCGCCTCCGACGTGGATGAGCTGCATCTGGTGGTGCTGGCTCATCAGGGGCAGGACGTGGATCTGATGGCGGTGGACAAGGCGAAAATGCAGGCCTGGCTGGCGTGGCTGCAGCAGGCGGGGCTCAAGACCCTGCAACTGCTGCCGGACGTGCTGGCCCTGCCGCCCGCCGCCGAGGGGTGGTCTGCCCTGCAACTCGGCGCCGAGTGGCTGATCCGCCAGGGCCCAGCCCAGGGGATAGTCGCCGACGAGCCGCTGCTGGCCATGCTGCTGGCGGCCCAGCCCGAACCCGTCACCATCCATAGCCATACCCCGGCACCCGCCATCGCGGCCGCCAACTGGCAGGCGGCGGATCCCGAGCTGCCCATGCTGCTGCTGGCGAAAGGGGCGATCGCTTGCCAGGCGAACCTGTTGCAAGGGCCCTATCGACCCCAGACCGAATACGGCCGTTACTGGCAGCAGTGGCGCAAGGTGGCGGTGCTGGCGGGAATGCTGCTGCTGGTGGCCCTGGCCCAGCGCGGGGTACAGCTCTATCAACTGACGGAGCAGGACAAGGCCCTCAAGGCGGAGATCCGGCAGGTCTATACCCGGATCTTCCCGGGGGAGACCCGGATCGTCAACGTCCGCAGCCAGATGAGCCAGCACCTCAAGTCCCTGGGGCAGGCCCCGCAGGGTGGGGTTCTGCTGCTGCTGACCGAGCTGGCGCCTGTGTTTGCCGAGGTGCCCGGTCTCAAGCCCGAGGTGATGCGTTTCGACGCGGCCAGGGGCGAGCTCAGGTTGCAGGTGACCGCCCCCGGTTTCACCGAGATAGAGCGTTTTCGCGAGCTGGCGGGCAAGCGCTTCGAGGTGCAGCAGGGTGAAGTGCGAAGCCATGAGGGCAAGGTGGAAGGGGCGCTGGTGCTGAAGGGGAAATCATCATGATGGACAAACTGCAAGGCTGGTGGCGTGGCATCAGTCCCCGCGAGCAGCGGCTGGTGGCGGTGGGGGGTTGTGCCCTGCTGATCGGGCTCTGCTACTGGGTCATCTGGCAGCCCGTCGCCAATCGCATCGACGAGCGGCAGCGGCAGGTGGCCAACCAGCAGCAGACGCTCGCCTGGTTGAAAGAGAAGGGGCAGGAGGTGCTGGCGATGCAGGGGGGCCAAGGCCGCCAGATCGACACCAGCGGCACCCTGGACGGGGTAGTGAACCGCACCGCCTTCAACCAGAAGATCAAGATAGCCAGGCTGCAACCCCAGGGGCAGGAGTTGCAGGTGTGGATAGACACAGTCCCGTTCGAGGATCTGCTGCTCTGGCTCGCGACCCTCTCCGAGCAGTACGGCGTCCAGGTGCAGATCATAGAGGTGGCCCGGGAGGGGCTGGCTCCCGGCCTGGTCAAAGTCAGGCGCTTGCAGTTGAGCCGCCCCCAATGACACCAAGCGTAATGGGCGCCGCCCGGCCTTTGGCATGGCGCTCAATGTTGGCTCCTGGCTTGGCCCGGGCCGGATCCTTGCAGTCGAGTCCTGTTCTATGAAACAAAAAGTCCTGATCGCCGCCCTGTTTCTGGTGGCCTATCTCGGTTTCCTGCTGGTGACGTTGCCAGCCACCCTGGTGGTGCGCCATCTGCCGCTGCCCCCCAACCTGGTGCAGCTGGAGGGGGTGAGCGGTACCCTCTGGAGCGGCCAGATTGCCCGGCTGCAATATGCCAGCGAGTCCCTGACCCAGCTGCGCTGGGATCTCGACGGCTGGTCCCTGCTGCGCCTGGCGCCCGAGGTGTCGGTGCGTTTCGGCGATCGCGCCGGCCTCAACGGTCAGGGGGTGATCGGCTGGAATGGCGCTGCCTTCGGTCGTGACATCACCCTCAACGCCCCCGCTCCCTGGGTGCTGGCGCGGGTGCCCACGCGCCTGCCCTTCCCCCTGACAACGGCGGGCCAGCTGCAACTCAAGGTCGATCAGTTCGCCCAGGGCAAGCCCTGGTGTGAGGAGCTTTATGGCAACCTCAACTGGTACGGCGCCGAGGCCGACACCCCGGCAGGCAAGCTGCTGCTGGGGGATCCCGAGCTCAAGCTGACCTGTCTCGACTCCCGTCTGGTGGCCGAGCTCAAACAGGGCTCCGAGGCGGTGCAGGTGCAGGGCAAGCTGGAGTTGCAGGCCAATCGCCAGTATCTGTTCCAGGGCACCCTCAAGCCTGGGCCCGAGCTGCCGGATCAGATGAAGCAGGGGCTGCCCTTCCTCGGTCAGCCCGACGGTCAGGGCCGCTTCCCGCTGCGCTATCAGGGCCGGATCTGAGGGCGCAGCCCTTGGCAGACCACACCCCGCTTCGGCGGGGTGTGGTCGTTATGGGGCGGGCGTCTCTGGTGCGCCGCTCAGGGGCGTGGTGATGAGGTGGTTGAGAAAGAGGCTGAACAGCTCGGCCCGGGAGCCGAGCCGCAGCTTGCCGTAGAGGTGCTTGCGGTGATTCTTCACTGTGCCGCTGCCGATGCCGAGTTCGGCGGCGATGCCCTCCGTGTCCAGCCCCTGCAGCAGCAGGCTCGCCACCTGCCGCTCCCGGCGGGTGAGCCTGTCTCCGCCCACGCTGCTCATCGCCTGCTCCACCGCGGCCTTGAGGCTGGCGCCGTCCAGGCTGGCCGCTACGCCTTGCACTCTATCCTTTGCCGTACTCTTGGCTGCACTTTTCGCAGCACCATCCGTGGCTCTCGTCGCCGCGCTCTGGGCCAGCAGTGGTACCGCCTCCTGCCACTGCTGGCGGCACAGGGAGTGCACCAGGGGGAACAAGGCTTCCAGCCTGGCCCGCTCCTTTGGACGAAGGCTCTGGCGCTTGTCGAGGCGGCCCAGAAACAGCATCAGAGTGAGACCGCCGCGCACCGGCAGGATCAGCCCCACCTCCTCCTGCCAGCCGGTGGCCTGATAGAAGTGGTGGCGGTATTCGGGATCCAGCCGCCCCTTGGACACCTGTGCCAGGGTCCAGACCCCGGCGGGGAGGCCGTTCTGGAGCGCCTGCATAAAGGGATCCTGGCTGAAGTGGCTGGTGAGGTAGCGATCAAACAGCAGAGCCCGCTGGTGATGCAGGTTGTCATAGAGGTAGACGGGACGCTGTCCCACCCCGAGCAGCAGGGCGCAGTCGAACGCCACCTGCTGCTGGATGAGGCGCACCAGGGCCGCCGCAAAGGCCGGGCTGTGCAGGGCATCGACGACGGCGGTCAGGCTCTGGGTCAGCGAGTCTGTGGCGAGGGGCTGGCTCATGGCGACGGGCTCCGGCTGGCGGGGAAAGCACCCCGATATGGGCGGGATGCTAGCACGAGAGTGGCAAAACTGTCCCCTGAGGGACATATCCGCCCCGAGTCATAGGGGAGAGTATGGCGACTTTCCCCTGCTGTTGGAGACCCCATGATCGACCCTCATTTGCTTGATGATCTTGCCGCGCGCGGCCTGGTTGCCCAGATGTCCGACCCGGCGGCCCTGGCCGCCCACCTCGCCACGCCGCGTACCCTCTACTGCGGCTTCGATCCCACCGCCGGCAGCCTGCACATAGGCCATCTGGTGCCGCTCTTGATGCTGCGCCGCTTCCAGCTGGCGGGCCACACCCCTGTGGCCCTGGTGGGGGGCGCCACCGGCCTCATCGGCGATCCCAGCTTCAAGGCGACCGAGCGCAGCCTCAACAGCAGCGAAACCGTGCAGGGCTGGGTGGCCAGCCTGTCGACCCAGATCCGGGCGCTGCTGCCGGCGAGTGACGGTCTGGCTGCGCCGCAGCTGGTCAACAACGCCGACTGGATGGGGCAGATGTCGGCCCTCGATTTTCTGCGGGACATCGGCAAGCACTTCTCGGTCAACGCCATGCTGGCGCGGGAATCGGTGCGCCAGCGGCTGGCTCGCCCGGATCAGGGGATCTCCTTTACCGAGTTCTCCTACGCCCTGCTGCAATCCCAGGACTTCGCCGTGCTCAACCAGCGTCTCGGCTGCACCCTGCAGATCGGCGGCAACGATCAATGGGGCAACATCACCAGCGGCATGGATCTCACCCGACGGCTGCATCAGGCCCAGGTTCATGGCATGACGCTGCCCCTCATCACCAAGGCGGATGGCACCAAGTTCGGCAAGACGGAGGGGGGCGCTATCTGGCTGGATCCGGCACTCACCTCGCCCTATGCCTTCCATCAGTTCTGGCTCGGCACCGCGGACGAGGATGTCTACCGCTTCCTGCGCTACTACAGCTTTATGCCGCTGGCGGCCATCAGGGCGCTGGAAGTCGAAGATGCGGGTCGGCAGGGGCGCAAGCAGGCCCAGCAGGTGCTGGCGGACGAGCTGACCGAACTGGTGCACGGCAAGGGGGCACTGGCGGCGGCGCGGCGCATCGGCGAGCTGCTGTTTTGCGGCGACGTGGCCCGCCTCGGCGAAAGCGATCTCGCCCAGCTGGCCCAGGATGGCATGCCGAGCTGCCGTATCGAGAAGGAAGTGGAACTGGTGACCCTGCTGGTGGAGAGCGGTCTGGCGAGTTCGAAGCGGGTTGCCCGTGAGCTGCTGGGGGCGGGCGCCATCAGTCTCAACGGCGCCATCAGACAGGATGAATGGCTCAGTGCGGCGGATCGGCTGTTTGGTCGCTACCTGCTGCTGCGCCGGGGCAAGAAGCAGTACCGGCTGGTGGAGTGGGTGGACTAGTACGCCCGATCCCAAGAAGCAAGGGCTGCCAGGCAGCCCTTCTGTTTGTCCGCTTGCTCATGGGGTCTGTGGCTTCCCCATTGATGCGCAAAATGCCGATTCACACGGCCAGCGGCAATAACTCGGCGTAGTCGCGGATCGCCGGGAAGGCGGTAATCTGCTGCTCAGGCTGGCGACTGTCCGGGTTCTGGATGGCGAGCTGATAACCGATGCCGTAGTCGGCGGCGGCGCGCAGGATCCGCTCGCTGTCATCGACGAACAGGGTGCGGGCCGGATCGAATGCCAGTCGATCTGCCAGCGCCTGCCAGCAGTGCTGGCTCTCCTTCGACCAGCCGAGCTCATGGGTGCTCACCATGAGATCCAGGTGGCTGGCGAGATCGAGGTGCGCATCCTTGACCGACAGGCTGGCGGGGTGGGCATTGGTGAAGAGTACCAGCTGCTTGCCCGCCGCCCGCAGGGCGGCCAGGAAGGGGATGACGTGGGGCCGCCACTGGATCTTGTCCAGTATCTCCTGCTTGAGGGCACGGATGTCGAGCCCCAGCGTCTCGCTCCAGTAATCGACGCAGTACCAGTCGAGGGTGCCGCTGACGGCCTGATAGTGGGCATCGATCTGCGCCTTGGCGTCGGCCAGTGGCAGGCCGAGGCGCGCGGCGTAGCGTTCGGGCACCAGCTGCTGCCAGAGGTGGCTGTCAAAATGAAGGTCGATCAGGGTGCCATCCATGTCGAGCAGAACTGTGTCTATCTGGTGCCAGGGCAGTGGGGTGGGCATGGGGCCTCTTTGTGTCGGACTGGATGGGGAAAACGGGGGCATTATAACGGATTTTTCAGGCACCTTTCCGGCCCTTGCCCCGTGGTGTTCCCTCGGGGAGTCGTTTACTCTTGAAGCACTCTTTTTTAACGAGCAGTCAGCCCAGATGAGTGACCCCCACAAGTGCAAACCCGAACACGTCCGCGTCGAGGCCATGGCCCACGACAAGCGCAAGCCGGAGATCATCAAGGCCGAGCTGGTGGCCGAGAGCCGGCTGTTCAAGGTGGAATCCCTGCACCTGAAATTCAGCAACGGGGAGGAGCGGGTCTACGAGCGGATGCGCGGCGGCAACCGAGGTGCCGTCATGGTGGTTCCCCTGTTCGATGCCCATACCCTGCTGCTGGTGCGCGAATATGCGGCGGGCACTCACTCCTACGAGCTGGGCTTCCCCAAGGGGCTGATCGATCCGGGCGAAGATGCCTTCGAGGCGGGCAACCGGGAGCTGATGGAGGAGGCGGGCTTCGGGGCCCGTGACCTCATTCCCCTCAAGCAGGTCTCCCTGGCCCCCGGCTATTTTTCCAGCCGGATGGACATACTGCTGGCGCGGGATCTCTACCCCGAGCAGCGGGTGGGCGACGAGCCCGAGCCCCTCGAGGTGATCCCCTGGCCCCTCAATCGCATCGACGAATTGCTGGCGCGACCCGACTTCACCGAGTCGCGCAGCATCAGTGCCCTGCTGCTGGCCAGCAAATGGCTGGCGGAGCAGGAAAGCTAGCCCAAGCGTGGGTAAAGGTAATAAAAACAGAGGATAACAAGATGCAGGAGTTGTTGGCCTGGATACCTGGGGTCAAGGAGATAGCCCGCGAAGCGGGACGTATCCTTCACGAAATCTATCACGGCGGTCAGTTCGAGCGTCAGCTGAAGGAGGATGCGACCCCGGTCACCAGTGCCGATCTTGCTGCCGATGCCTATCTCAAGCAGGCGCTGTCGGCGCTCACCCCCCATGTGCCCGTGCTGACCGAAGAGGCGGCCGATGTGCCCTTCAGCCAGCGCGCCAACTGGCGGCAATACTGGCTGGTGGACCCCCTCGACGGCACCGGCGAGTTCATCGCCGGCAGCGGTGACTTCGCCACCCTGATCGCCCTGGTGCGGGACAATGTCCCTGTGCTCGGGGTCATCTATGCCCCCGAGGCCGACGTGCTCTACTGGGCGGTGCGCGGCCACGGCGCCTTCAAGGAGGTGAATGGCGAGGTGTACCCCATCAGCGCCATGCACCACGAGCACGACCAGCCCGACTCCCTGGTGGTGGCCATCAGCCGCCGCCAGAAGCTGGAGAACCTGACCCGCCGCCTCAACCCGGCCATCAACTACGAGCTGATCCCGCTTGGCTCCAGCTCCCTCAAGTCCTGCCTGGTGGCGGAAGGGGCGGCAGACTGCTATGTGCGGCTCGGCCCCACCGGCGAGTGGGACACCGCCGCCGCCCAGTGTATCGTCGAGGCGGCGGGGGGGCGCATCCTCAGCCTGGCGTTGCAGCCGCTCAGCTACAACGAAACGGAGTCGCTGGAGAACCCTGACTTCATCGTGATGGGGGACCCGGATCTCGCCTGGGGCAAGATCCTGACTCACTGAGCCGGTTGAAATGTAGCCAGTTCATCCAATCAGGCGGCCCCGTGGCCGCCTGATTGCCTGGTGTGATCCGCTGGCTTGGCGCGGCATATTCAGGTGTATTCGCTACTTAAATGGATTGCTGTAGTGGATCATCACAATCAAACCCAAAGTGCTGGCATCTATTTTCAGGTAATTCTGAAAACTGCGCATTGGTCGAAATAAAAAATCGACCAGTGGTTATATTTTGGTTTTATATTTCGTGAAATTCGCCGTTTAAAGGTTTAACCGAACAGGGCGGGCTGGAAATCCCGCCCAATCTCACTGGTTGAACCTGGCTTTGCCAGTGAGATCTGCCAATGCCGCTTTTTGAGAATTAAATGCTAAAGGAGCACAATATTTTTAGATTTTAATACTATATATAAGTGGTTTATCAATGAGTTCATCTGCAGAGGTCACCCGGGAGCTATCCGGTTCCCCATCCATCAGCCGCACTGGCTGGCGTCGTCACGATACCCACTGGGTCATCAGCCTGTTTGGCACCGCGGTCGGCGCCGGCATACTGTTCCTGCCCATCAACCTGGGTCTGGGGGGCATCTGGCCCCTGGTCATCGTCGCCGTGCTGGCGGGCCCCATGACCTTCCTGGCCCACCGCGGGCTGGCGCGCTTCGTGCTCTCCTCGTCCCGCCCCCACGCCGACTTTACCGAGGTGGCGGAGGAGCACTTCGGCAAGATGGCCGGTCGCCTCATCTCGGCGCTCTACTTTCTCTCCATCTTCCCTATCCTGCTCATCTACGGGGTCGGGCTGACCAACACGGTGGAGAGCTTCATGATCAACCAGCTCGGCATGGATGCCCCGAACCGGGTGATGCTCTCCGGCCTGCTGGTGTTCGCCATGATCGCCGTGATGATGGCGGGGGAGAAGGCGATGCTGCGGGCCTTTGCCTTCATGGTCTACCCGCTGGCGGCCATTCTGGCGGCGCTCTCCTGCTACCTCATTCCCCAGTGGCACTGGCCGGAGGCGACCGCGTTCGAGGGGGCCAGCTTCCTCAACACCGTCTGGCTGGCGCTGCCGGTCACAGTGTTCGCCTTCAGCCACGCCGCCGCCATCTCCGGCTTTGCCAACGTGCAGCGCCGGGAATATGGCGAGCAGGCCGAAGCCAAGAGCGGCCTGATCCTGCGCAACACCACAGTGATGCTGGTGGGCTTCGTGCTCTTCTTCGTCTTCTCCTGCGTGCTGAGCCTCTCCCCGGCCCAGCTGGCCGAGGCCAAGGCCCAGAACGTCTCCGTGCTCTCCTATCTTGCCAACATCACAGACAACCCTGTGATCGTGACCCTGGGGCCGCTCATCGCCTTCATCGCCATCAGCTCCTCCTTCCTCGGCCACTTCCTCGGCGCCCGGGAGAGCCTGAAAAGCCTGATCGCCAAGCCCACCGGCCTGTCGCTGGCCAAGGCGGACCGGCTCGGCATCGCCCTGATGTTCTTCGCCATCTGGGGCGCCGCCGTCATCAACCCGGGCATTCTGGGGCTGATGGAGACCCTCTCCGGCCCCGTCATCGCCATGATCCTCTTCATCATGCCGGTGGTGGCCATCTACAGGGTGGAGGCGCTGGCCCGCTTCCGTCAGGGCTGGGTGAACGGTTTCATCCTGCTGACCGGTTCGCTCTCGGTCTCGGCCCTGCTCTTCAGTCTGCTGAAGTAACAGCAGCACGGTGGCTAAAAAGAGAAGTGGGGGCCCCGGGGTCGCCTCTTCTCTTTCATGGGGCACAGGGCCTCAACCCAGCTTGGCGCCGTTCTCCACCGCCTGCTCCGGGATGGCCATCACCACGGCGCCATCGGCCCGGTAGAAGCCGGTCAGCAGAAACTCCGACTGGATGGGGCCTATCTGCTTGGCCGGGAAGTTCACCACGGCGACGATCTGGCGCCCCACCAGATCCTCCGGCCGATAGAGATCCGTTATCTGGGCGCTGCTCTTGCGCACCCCGAGCTCGGGGCCGAAATCCGCCCACACCTTGTAGGCGGGCTTGCGCGCCTCGGGGAAGGGCTCGACCCGCACCAGGGTGCCCACTCTCAGCTCCACCATCTCGAACTGCTGCCAGCTTATGGTCTGCATCTTGGCTCCTCCTTTCACACACCTTGCATTGACCCCAGCATGCCTCGAAACGGCAGCCCCTGTCTTCGGCAAGGAGCCGGACTGTTATGGCTGCGGGCCGTTTTGCTGGCGCCAGCGGGAGGGGGTGAGGCCCGTCTCGGCCAGGAAGCGCTCGGCGAAGGCTCCCTGATCCTGATAGCCGCAGCGGCTGGCCACCTCGCCTATGGGCAGGGCACTGTGAGCCAGCAGGGTGCGTGCCAGCGCCATGCGCCGCCCGCGGATGTAGTGGGAGGCGCTCATGCCGAACTGCTGGCGAAAGGCGTGCTTGAACTGGCTCTGGCCGAGACAGGCAACAGCGGCGAGCCGCTCGTTGCCAAGGGGCTCGGCGAGGTGGGCCTCGATGTGGCGCTGCACTCTTGTCATGCGGGGGGCCAGGGTGGGGCCCATGCCCTGACCCTGGGCCAGGAGGCCCAGCCAGACCTGCTCCATGCCGGCCACATGACGGCCCTGACGCACCATCTGATGGAGGAAGGCGAGGTAGTGGCGCTGGGGCTCGTCCAGGGGGATGAAGGGGCGCTCGCCAAGGGCCTCGGGCAGCCAGTGGCTCTCCTGCACTAGGAAGGAGAGCGCCGGGTCGGCGGCGTAGTCGTGGCGAAGACCGGGGGCGATGACGCAGGCAAAGCCAGGGGCGAGGCGGCGACCCTGGCCCTGCACCTCGATCTCGAGGGGGCCGTCCAGGGGGATCACCAGCTGGACGAAGTCGTGGCTGTGGCTGCTGATGTCGCTCTGGTAGCGGCGCAGGCTGAACGGGCAGGGGGCGGATAGGGATGACGCGGCACCGGGCCGCGTCATCGAAGAGGGGGGATTATGTGCCATGGGCCACCGGATTACTCGGCGTCGAAATCTTCGATCTCTTTGCCGAGCGCCTCCATGATGGCGCGCGCCTCGGCGGGGACGCTGTCCGGATGATCCTTGCGCAGATCGTCGTCACAGGGCAGCGGCTGACCGGTGAATGCGTGCAGGAAGGCCTCACAGAGCAGCTCGCTGTTGGTCGCATGACGCAGGTTGTTCACCTGGCGACGGGTGCGCTCATCGGTCAACACCTTCAGCACCTTGAGCGGGATCGAGACGGTAATCTTCTTGACCTGTTCGCTCTTCTTGCCGTGCTCCGCATAGGGGCTGACGTAGTCGCCGTTCCACTCTGTACCCATGTTCCACCTGTTCTCGTTTGGCCGTGAGCGCGGATTTTAACCCTTAAGGAATTCAATGGCAATCCAACAGCAAAGCCATTTAGACGTCTAGAAGTGTTGACGGCTTTTTTAAGGTGGCGTAGTGTGATGCACCATGGGCCGGCACTCCGGCCAGCGCAAATGAGAGCGGGGCAGGACGACCCACGAGGCGGACCGGCTCCGGCAACACATCAAGGAGAGTGACATGACCCACAAGGCCACCCTGGCGGTACGCACCGGGATTGAGACAGACACACAACACGGTGCCGTGGTGCCCCCCATCTACCTCTCCAGCAACTACACCTTTGCCGACTTTGGCGAGCCTCGTCAATACGATTATGCCCGCTCGGGCAACCCGACCCGCACCAATCTGGCGGACGCCCTGGCGGCCCTGGAAGGGGGCGCCGGCGCAGTGGTGACCGGCACCGGCATGGGGGCCGTCCACCTGGTGACCACGGCCCTGCTCAAGGCGGGGGATCTGCTGATCGCCCCCCACGACTGCTACGGCGGCACCTGGCGCCTGTTCGAGTACCTGGCGGCCAAGGGCCACTACCGGGTGCAGTTCGTCGATCAGGGGGACGAGGCGGCGCTCGCCGAGGCCCTGGCGCAGCAACCGGCCCTGGTGTGGGTAGAGACCCCCTCCAACCCCCTGCTGCGGGTGGTGGACGTGGCCGCCATCGCCGCCGCTTCCCATGAGGTGGGTGCCAAAGTGGTGGTGGACAACACCTTCCTCTCCCCGCTGCTGCAACAGCCGCTCTCGCTGGGTGCCGACGTGGTGGTGCATTCGACCACCAAGTACATCAACGGCCATTCCGACGTGGTGGGCGGGGTCGCGATTGCCAAGGAGGCCGAGCTGGCCGAGTCCCTGGTATGGTGGGCCAACTGTCTGGGGCTCACCTCCGGCGCCTTCGACTCCTACCTCACCCTGCGTGGCCTGCGCACCCTGGCGCCGCGCCTGCGTGCCCATCAGGAGAACACGGACAGGATCCTGGCCTTCCTGCAGCAGCAGCCGCTGGTCAAAAAAATCTATCATCCCAGCCTGCCGAGCCACCCGGGCCACGAGATTGCGCGCCGTCAACAGTCCGGCTTCGGCGCCATGCTAAGTTTTGAACTCGATTGCAACGAGACGGGGCTGCGCGCCTTCCTCGCGGCGCTGCGCCTCTTCTCGGTGGCGGAATCCCTCGGCGGGGTGGAGAGTCTGGTGGCCCATCCGGCCAGCATGACCCACAGGGCCATGACTCCGGCGGCGCAGCAGGCGGCGGGCATCAGCGCCCAGTTGCTGCGCCTCTCGGTGGGCATAGAACACGGTGAAGACCTGGTGGCCGATCTGGCTCAAGGCTTTGAACAGGCGCAGTTGGCACAACAGGCAGAGCAGGTGAAGTAATGGAACAGCAACAGCAAGGAGAGAGTGCGGTGGCGGCAGAGAGAGCCTTGAAGCGGCGTCATGTGCACAAGTTTGGCGGCAGCAGTCTGGCGGATCCTGTCTGCTATCGCCGGGTCGCCAGCATTCTCGAACAACAGGCCGAGCAGCAGGGCGGGGGCAGGGAGCTGGTGGTGGTCTCCGCCGCCGGCAAGACCACCAACCGGCTGATCCAGCTGGTGGAGCTGGCCGAGGCGGGTGACGAGGCCGCAGGGGAAGCCATCACTGCCCTGCACGCCTACCAGCAGAGCCTGATCGACGGCCTGCTGGAGGGGGAGTTGCTGCTCGACTTGAGCCAGCAGCTGACCGACGACATGCAGCAGATCGCCAAGACCCTGGAAGGGCAGTTTGATCGCTTCGAGCGCAACGGTCTGCTGGCCTTTGGCGAGGTGTGGTCGGCGCGCCTGCTGGCCGCCCTGCTCAGCAGCCGCGGCGACAAGGCCATCTGGCTTGACGCCCGCAGCTTCCTGCGCGCCGAGGATGGCGCCCTGGTCAAGGTCAATACCGCCATCTCCAGCGAGCTGCTCAAGGCCCGCCTGGCGGAGCATCCCGGTCGCATAGTGGTGACCGGCTTCATCGCCGCCGACATGGAGGGGCGCTCCCTGCTGCTCGGTCGCAACGGCTCCGACTACAGCGCCAGCCTGCTGGCCGCCCTGGCGGACGGGGAGTCCACCACCATCTGGAGCGACGTTGCCGGTGTCTACAGCGCCGATCCGCGCCGGGTGAAGGAGGCGCGCCTGCTGGAGCGCCTGAGCCTGGCGGAGGCCAACGAGCTGGCCCGCCTCGGCTCCTCCGTGCTCCATTCCCGTACCCTGCAACCGGTGGCCGACAGCCGCCAGCGCCTCACCCTGCGCTGCAGCTACAACCCGGACGAGGGCTGCACCCACATACTGCGCCGGGCGCCGCGCTCCGGCGGGGCGCGCATCGTCTCCTCGGTGGATCAGATAGCCCTCATCGAGCTCAAGGTGCTGCCCCAGACAGGTTATGAGCAGACGGTGGCGGCTATCGAGGCCCATCTGGCCCGCCATCGCCTCCACCCGCTCACCCTGCAGCGCCAGCCGGATCGGCGGGTGCTGCGCCTGGCCTACACCCTGGAGGTGGCACAAGGGGCCTTCGAGGTGCTGCGGGACTTCCAGCTGCAGGGCAGCTTCACTGGCCTCATCCAGAAGGAGGGGTTCAGCCTGGTGGCCCTGGTGGGGGCAGGGGTGACCGACAACGCCGAGCAGTGTCACCGCTTCTACCAGCTGCTGGCGGATCAGCCCCTGGAGTTCGTCCAGGTGGCCAGAGATGGCCTGAGCCTGGTGGCCGTGCTGCGCCAGGTGGTGCTGGAGCCCCTGCTCATCGCCCTGCACAGCGCCCTGTTCAGCCGCCCGACCCGGGTCGGTCTGGTGGTGTTCGGCAAGGGCAACATAGGGGGTCACTGGCTGGCACTCTACGCCCGGGAGAAGGCGCGGCTCGAGCACGAGCTCAATCTGGCGCTCACCCTCTACGGGGTGTTCGACTCCAAGGGCGGCCTGCTGGATGAAGAGGGGCTGGATCCCCTCAAGGTGCGCGACAACTTCAACCCCAGGCCGCTTATCTGGCCGGAGCTGCTCTCCCAGCTGGAGCAGCACGGTTTTGACTCCCTGATCGCCCTCGACATGACCGCCAGCGAGACGGTGAGCCGCTACTACCCGGACTTCGCCCAGCTCGGCTGCCACATCATAGCGGCCAACAAGTTTGCTGGCGCCGCCGACAGCGAGTTCTACCAGCGCATCAAGCAGAGCTGCCGCGATCATCAGGTGCAGTGGCGCTACAACGCCACCGTGGGGGCCGGGTTGCCCATCCAGTCCAGCATCCAGATGCTGCGCCAGAGCGGGGATCGCATCCAGGGAGTCTCCGGCATCTTCTCCGGCACCCTCTCCTGGCTGTTCCAGCAGTATGACGGCAGCCGCCCCTTCTCCGAGCTGGTGGACGAGGCCTGGCAGCACGGTCTGACCGAGCCGGATCCCCGGGAGGATCTCTCCGGTCAGGACGTGCGCCGCAAGCTGCTCATCCTGGCGCGGGAGGCGGGCTTCGAGCTCGACTCCGCCGACATCGAGCTGGAGAACCTGGTGCCCGTCTCCCTGCGCAAGGTGAGCACGGATCAGTTCATGGACAGGCTCAAGGAGCTGGATGATCCCATCCAGACCGCGTTCGAGGGGGCACGCCGGGTCGGCAAGGTGCTGCGCTACGTCGCCCGCTTCGAGCACGACGGCAAGGCGCGGGTCGGGCTGGAGACCCTGGAGCCCCACCATCCGTTCGCCAACCTCCTGCCCTGCGACAACGTGTTCGCCATCGAGAGCGACAGCTATCGCACCAACCCCCTGGTCATTCAGGGGCCGGGAGCGGGGCGCGAGGTGACGGCCGCCGCCATCCAGTACGACTTGTGGCAGATCTGCGCCAGCCTGTAAGAACCTGTTCACGATCTTACTGCGAGGTCGTGATCAAGGCTCATGTGCTGCTCGCTTGTTTGTAACCAAGAGGGCTCACGTATATCTATACGCTCCGGTTCCTGCGCTGCTCTTTACCTTGCTGACGGCCTCTCGCGACAGATCGTAGAAAGGTTCTAAAGCGGTATAACTAAAGAGGAAAACAGAAGAGGCGCCCTTGGGCGCCTCTTCTCGTTGGTGGTCGCAATGCCTTACCAGAACAGCCTGCCCAGCAGGGGGGCGAGCAGCACAGTCGCCATGCCGGCTATCATCATCACCATGCTGGAGACCACCCCCTCCTCGTTGCCCATCTGGTACGCCCTGGCGGTGCCGGCGCCATGGGCGGAGGCGCCAAAACCCGCCCCCTTGCCGAGGCGGCTGCGGATGGCGAGCACCGTCAGCACACTCTCCCCCACCGCCATGCCGATCACCCCGGTCAGCACCACGAACAGGGCGGTGAGATCGGCGTTGCCGCCCACGGAGCGGGTCGCCTCCACCGCGAAGGGGGTGGTGATGGATCGCATGGCCATGCTGCGCTGCAGCAGCTCGGAGAGGTTGAGCCAGCGGGCCAGCAGCACTGTGCTGCCCACCGCCATCACCACAGAGGCGATCACCCCCACCGACAGGGAGAGCCAGTGGCGGCGCATCAGCGCGCGGTTCTCGTAGACGGGCACCGCGAAGGCGACGGTGGCCGGGCCCAGCAGCCAGAGCAGCCAGTGGGATTCGGCCATGTAGTCCTGATAGGGGATGTGGAACAGCACCACCATGGCCACCAGCAGGGCGGGGGCCAGCAGCAGCGGCATCAGGGGCAGGATGCGTTTCTTGCCATAGAGCCACTTGCTGGCGTAGTAGAACAGCAGGGTGAGGGCGAAGCAGAGCAGGCCGAGCAGGGTGTCAGACATGGCGGCGACTCCGGCGGGCCAGCTTCAGCTCCAGGCGATAGACCCTGTCCACCACCAGGGCCGTGGTGCCGAGCACCAGCACAGTGCTTGTTACCAGCACCACCATGATGCGCCACCCCTCCTGCAGCAGCAGATCCTGATAGTTGACCACGGCCACCACGGCGGGCACGAAGAACAGCAGCATCTCCGCCAGCAGCCAGCGGGCCCCGGCGCTGAACCACTGGGCCTTGACCACCCCGAGCAGGATGCAGACCAGCAGCAACAGCATGCCGGTGAGGTTGGCGGGCAGGGGCAGGTGGAAGGTGCGTACCGCGGTGTCGGCCAGCAGCCAGATGGCCGCCAGCAGGGCGATTTGGAAGGGGGTTTGCAACCAGCGAAGGCAGAAGGCTTTCATGATGGGCGTCTTTCTGTGAACCTGGTCACAGTATAAGCGGGGGCCAAACCTGCAAAAAATGAATTTAAATTATGAAAAATATGCCAAATTGGCATTATTTGGCGATCACCCCAGACGAGCGTCCCATGGATATCCGAGCCCTGCGTTACTTTGTCGAACTGGTGCGGGAGAAGAGCTTCACCCGCGCCTCCGAGAAGCTGTTCGTCACCCAGCCCACCATCAGCAAGATGATCCGCAGCATGGAGGAGGAGCTGGGCCAGCCCCTGCTCAATCGGGAGGGGCACAGCTTCACCCTGACCGACAGCGGCCAGGTGCTGTTTGCCCGCGGCCAGCTGATCCTGGCCCAGATGCAGCAGCTGGAGGCGGAGCTTGCGGATCTGCAGAGCCTGCAGCACGGGCGCCTGGCGCTGGGCATCCCCCCATGGTGGGCCACGTCTATGCGGATCTTATCCGCGCCTACCGCAGCCGCTACCCCAAGGTGGAGCTCTCCATCGTCGAGTACGGCGGGCGCCGCATCGAGCAGGCGGTGCTGGAGGGGGAGCTGGATCTCGCCATCACCATGTTGCCGACCAGGGAAGAGGGGGTGCTGAGTGCGCTGGAGCTGGACTGCTATCCCATTCAGGTGGTGCTGCCGGACCTGCCCCGCTGGCGCGGGGAGAGCGAGATCCGGCTGGCGGATCTGCAGGAGGAGCCCTTCCTGCTCTACACCCAGGCCTTCACCCTGAGCGAGCGGCTGGAGCAGTCCTGCCGGCAGGCGGGCTTCGTGCCCCAGGTGGCGGCGCGCAGCAGCCAGTGGGATTTTCTCACCGCCATGGTGCGCAGCGGCATGGGGGTCGCCTTCCTGCCCGAGCCCATCTGCCGGCGGCTGACCCCGGACGGCCTGGTGCTGAGGCCCTTGTTGCCGGAGCTGAGCTGGCGGCTCGGGGTGATCTGGCCCGCGAAGCGCTACCTCTCCCGCACCGCCGAGGCCTGGCTCGCCCTGTGTCGCGAGCAGGGGGCGCGGGGCTAGGCGCTACTTGCCGATCTTGTCCCCCTTGTCGTGGGGAGGCACACCGAAGGCATCCCGGACCGGATCATAGAGATAGGATCTGTAGTCGCTCCCCTCGCCGGGCAGCTGGGGGTTGCTCAGCCTGAACAGCTGGCGCGCGGCCAGCTGGGTGAACGCCAGGGAGGGTTGGAAGTGCTGGCGCCAGAGCCGTTTGAGTGAACCATCCTGCCAGGCCAGCCGCAGGCCGAGCTGGATGCGCTCGCGCTCCTTGTCGTAGGTGGCATGGCTGTAGAAGGCGTGGATCAGCGGGTAGAAGAGGGCCACATGGCGATCGACGGCGAGGGTCGGCAGCCTGGGGTGGTGGGTCTCCCACTCCGCCAGTATCTCGTTGGCGCCGCGACAGAAGAGATCGACCCGGCCGCGGGCCACCATGCGAAACAGCGACTCGTAGTTGTCCACCTCCTGCACCTGGAAGCCGTTGTGGCGCAGGATGTCGGCATCCTGCCACTCCTTGCCTGTCCCCTGACTGAACGCCTGAAGCTGGGCCAGGGTACGAACCCCGGCCAGATCCTTGGCGCGGTCAGCCGCGACGAAGCAGACCCGGTAACCGAGAATGCCGAGATCGATGGGGAAGGGGATCAGGCTGACCTCGGGGTGAGGCGTCTTTTGGGGCCAGCTGTCGACGATGAAGAGGGCACTCTTGCCCGGTTTTTGCACCTCGAGCCGCATCCGCGCCTTGTTCATCTTGAGGGAGTCACGCAGTTCGTAGTCGCCGTATTGCTGGCGGGTCTTCTCCAGCGCCAGCCGCATCGCCTCCCGGTAGTAGTCCATGCGGGCATCCTGTTCGTTTTCCGGGCTGAGCAGGGTAAATCGGGTGGCCGCCATCGGGGAGGAGGAGAGGGAGAGCATGAGGAGCAGGAGCAGGAGTCGATACATCTTGGCCGGGTTCTACAACGGGATTGTGCCCATTATAGTTCGCTGCCCCACCGGCGACACAGCCCTATTGGCCCCGGGCTCCTCTGACCTCTGGGCCTGGCCCCAGACGGCTTTCATAAGCAAACCCGATTGGCGACACAGTGCGATTGTCCCCGGCTTCTCTGACCTCTGAACCCTGCCCCAGACGGCTTTCATAAGCAAACCCGATTGGCGACACAGTGCGATTGTCCCCCGATTTCTCTGACCTCTGGGACTGGCCCCAGACGGCTTTCATAAGCAAACCGGATTGGCGACACAGTGCGATTGTCCCCCCGGCTCCTCTGACCTCTGGGTCTGGTCCCAGACGGCTTTCATAAGCAAACCCGATTGGCGACACAGTGGATTGCCCCAACGCCTCTGACTTGTGTGGCTCGTCTCAGACGGTTTCCATCAGGGCACCCAGCTGGCGACACAGCCGGCGCAGGGTCTGGTTGTCGAGGCAGCCGAAGCCGAGCAGCCAGCCCTCCCGGGTGGGAGGGGCGAGGTGATACTGGCGCAGGGGGCGCAGCCCCAGCCCCCGAGCGTTGGCCGCCTCTGTCCAGCGGGCCTCGCCCCCGGCGGGGAGCAGCACGGCGCACTGCAGCCCGGCGCCGCTGTGGATGGGGGTAAGCCTGGGGCAGTGTTCGGCCAGCTCGGCCAGCAGCAGATCCCGCCGGCTCTGGTAGACGAGGCGGCTCTGACGCAGGTGGGTGGCGAAGTGCCCGGCGCGGATGAAGTCCGCGGTGACCGCCTGCTGCAGCTGGTTGCTGTGGCCGTCGACGGCGGCGCGGGCCCGGCTGAAGGCCTCCATCAGGGGGCGTGGCAAGACCAGGTAGGCGAGGCGTAAGGAACCAAACAGCACCTTGCTGAAGGTGCCCACATAGAGGACGCGCCCCTGGCTATCCAGTCCCTGTAGGGCGGGGAGCGGCCGCTGATCGTACTGGTACTCCCCGTCGTAGTCGTCCTCGAGGATCCAGGCCCCGCGCCGTTCGGCCTCCGCCAGCAGCGCCATGCGGCGCGGCAGGCTCATGGGGACCCCGAGGGGGTACTGGTGGGCCGGGGTGCAGTAGATGAGCCTGGGGCTGGGATGTTCACCGGCAGGGTTGAGCCCCTCGGCGTCCACCGGCACCGGGTGGATGCGGGCGCCGGCGCTCTCCATGGCGGTGCGGGCCCCAGGATAACCCGGATCCTCCACCCAGACTGTATCACCGGCATCGATGAGCAGCTGGGTCGCCAGCAATATGCCCTGCTGGGAGCTGGTGAGGATCAGGATCTGCTCCGGCTCGCACACCACGCCCCGCGACTGCACCAGGTAGCTGCTGATGGCGGTGCGCAGCTCCCCAAGCCCTTGCGGATCCCCGTAATTCATCCAGTCGCTGGCCCCCCGGCGCCACTGCTGCTGCATCAGGCGACCCCAGAGTGCCTGGGGAAAGAGGCGGGGATCCGGCTGGCTGGAGGCAAAGGAGTTGCCCACCTCGGGCACCTCGTGGCAGGCCCCCCCTTGCGCCAGCTCCTGACCACGGCGGGAGAGCCCCGCCGCCGACTGGGGCGGGCGCGGAGCTGGGCGCACCGCCGCCAGGGCGACGAAGCTGCCGGCCCCCACCTTGCGCACCAGATACCCCTCCGCCTCCAGCCGGCCATAGGCCAGCTCCACAGTGCTGCGGGAGACGCCGAGATCCCGGGCCAGCATGCGGCTGGCCGGCAGCCTGCCGTGCAGCGGCAGATGTCCCGCCAGTATTGCCTCACGCAGGGTGCGCACCAGCTGTTCGTGCAAGGGAAGATCGTTTTGCTGCTGGTCGGCAAAGAGGGTCGGCAGAACTGTCATGATTGGCCTCCGCGGGGCCGGGGCAGATGGCCCCCCCATCCGGATATCGCCTCCCGCAGGGTGCGCACCAGTTGCTCGTGCAGGGGAAGATCGTTTTGCTGCTGGTCGGCAAAGAGGGTCGGCAGGACTGTCATGGCACTTCCCGTTGCGGATAAATTGGTCTGCCCATATTGGCAAAATTGGTCGGCGTGGCAAGGCCATTTTGTCGCTACATTGGTGGACAAGGAAGTGAAGCAACCCCATTGGCAACACACATTGGCTACAGAAGGAGTCTGCATGTCGGAATACAGTGCCACCATCAGCTGGCAGCGAGGGGCCAGCGAGCCCTTTGTCGATCAGCGCTACAGCCGGGCCCACGAGTGGACGTTTGACGGCGGGGTCAGGGTGCCCGCCTCCTCCTCCCCCCATGTGGTGCCCTTGCCTTACTCGGTGGCCGAGCACGTGGATCCCGAGGAGGCCTTCGTCGTATCCCTCTCCAGCTGTCACATGCTGACCTTCCTCTGGCTGGTCGCCAGGGCGGGTTATCTGGTGGAGAGCTACCGGGATGAGGCCGTCGGCGTCATGGAGCCGAACGAGCGGGGCCGCCAGTCCATCACCCGCGTCACCCTGCGCCCCAGGGTGGTGTTTGGTGGCGAACGCCGGCCCGATCTGGCCGCGCTGGAGCGGCTGCACCACCAGGCCCACGAGGAGTGCTTTATCGCCAACTCGGTCAACACCGTCGTCACCACAGAGATAGCACTGTAATCACAAGGAGGTTCAGGATGAGTCATGTATTGAGTACCGGGGTTGCGAGCCCGCTGGAGGCCAGCGCCTTCTTCGAGGCCCAGTTGAAGTTTCGCACCGATCCGGCGGATCTCGCCGCCGATCTGCTGGCCGGGGAGGCGGGTGAGGGGGGCAGCATAGTGGTCATCGACACCCGCTCCCCCGCGCACTACGCCGAGGGCCATATTCCGGGCGCCATCTCCTTCCCCCATCGCACCATGAGCCCGGCGACCACCCAGGGGCTGTCGCGGGACAGTGTCTATGTCTGCTACTGCGATGGCATCGGCTGCAACGGCTCGACCCAGGGAGCGTACAAGCTGGCGGCCCTGGGTTTCAGGGTCAAGGAGCTGATCGGCGGCCTGCACTGGTGGCGCCAGGACGGCTTCGCCGTCGCCACCGGCAGCGAACCTGGGGTGCTGCTGGAAGGGGGGATCGCCTGTGCCTGCTGAACCACTTTTCAACGGCCATGGCCAGCCCCTGGGGAGTGCGCTGCCAGACTGGCGGGGTGCCGAGTTTCCCCCTCACCGCGTGCTGAGCGGCTGGGGCTGTCGCCTGGAACCGCTCGATCCCGAGCGCCACGGCGGCAGCCTGTGGCAGGCCTTCAGTGCCGACAGCGGGGCAATGTGGACCTATCTCACCAGCGGCCCCTTCGAGGACGAGGCGGCCATGCTGGCCTGGCTGCGAGGCGTCGCCGCCAAGGTCGATCCCCAGTTCTATGCCATTGTCGATGCGGGGAGCGGCCGGGCGCTGGGGCTCGCCAGCTACCTGCGCATCGACCCCGTCGCGGGCAGCGTGGAGGTGGGCTGGCTGCACTTCTCGCCGGCCCTGCAGCAGTCGCGGCTGGCGACGGCGGCCATGGCGCTGATGATGGCCAATGCCTTCGCCCTGGGGTATCGCCGCTACGAGTGGAAGTGCAACGCGCTCAACGGGCCTTCGCACAAGGCGGCGCTGCGCCTCGGCTTCAGTTACGAGGGGACCTTCCGCCAGGCCCGGGTGGACAAGGGCCACAGTCGGGATACCGCCTGGTTCTCGGTGATAGACGGCGAGTGGCCCGCCCTGAAGGGCTGTTTCGAGCGCTGGCTGGCGGATGCCAACTTCGACGAGCAGGGGCGCCAGCGGCTGCGACTCTCCGAGCTGACCGCCGAAGTGCACCGCACCTAGGCGAATGAGTGGTAGCGACAAGGGCGGCATCGAGCCGCCCTTGTCATCTCCCCAGCCATCTCCCTTCTCTGCACGCGGGCCACCTTCAGGTCCCGAAGCAACCTAGCCTTTCTCTTTACATCTTCCCCCTTGCATTAACTTCCGCTTACTGTATTTTACATTTAAAGATTTTAGTCTTTCGAACGAAAGTAAAGGGAAGGGAGCGAGGGATATCATGGCTGACACTTTTACCTGTGAAACACTGCCCGCCGATCACAAGGCGGCTATCCGCGAGATGAAGCGGGCGCTGCGCGCCCGGCTTGGCGATGTGAACGCGCTGTTTCGGCGGCTGAGCCAGAGGATCGAAGAGCGCCTTGCCGAGATTGAACGGCTGAAGGCGAGTGGAGACCCCGTGTGGCCGGTGCTCGATTATCGCGATGTCGCCGCAGGCTGCGTGCCGGAGTCGGTGCGCGAGCTGATCAAGCGGCGGGGTTGTGCCGTCATCAAGGGCCATTTCCCCCGCGAGCAGGCGCTGGCCTGGGATCAGTCGATGCTGGCGTACCTGGACCATAACCGCTTCGACGACATCTACCAGGGCCCCGGCGACAGCTTCTTCGGCTCCCTGGAGGCCTCGCGGCCCGAGATCTATCCCATCTACTGGTCACAGGCACAGATGCAGGCACGCCAGAGCGAGCAGATGGCGTCGGTGCAGTCTTTCCTCAACCGGCTCTGGACCTTCGAGCGCGATGGCAAGCGGTGGTTCGACCCCGACATCAGCGTGATCTATCCGGACCGGATCCGCCGCCGCCCGCCCGGCACGACCTCGAAGGGGTTGGGGGCCCATACCGACTCGGGGGCGCTGGAGCGCTGGCTGCTGCCGGCCTACCAGCGGGTATTCGCCAGGGTCTTCGATGGCCGGCTCGACAGCTATGATCCCTGGGATGCCGCGCACCGCACCGAGGTGGATGAGTATACGGTCGACAACACCACCAAGTGCTCCGTCTTCCGCACCTTCCAGGGGTGGACCGCGCTCTCCGACATGATCCCGGGGCAGGGTTTGCTCCATGTGGTACCCATTCCCGAGGCGATGGCGTACATATTGCTGCGTCCGCTGCTGGACGACGTGCCGGAAGACGAGCTCTGCGGCGTCGCGCCGGGCAGGGTATTGCCCGTCTCCGAGCAGTGGCACCCCTTGTTGATCAAGGCCCTGACCTCGATCCCTGCGCTGGAGGCGGGTGATTCCGTCTGGTGGCACTGCGATCTCATCCATTCGGTGGCCCCGGTCACCGACCAGCAAGGCTGGGGCAACGTGATGTATATACCGGCGGCGCCCATGTGCGACAAGAACCGGGTCTATGCGCACAAGGTGAGGGCGGCGCTGGAGCTTGGCGTCTCGCCGGGCGACTTCCCGCGGGAGGACTACGAGACCGACTGGCGTGATCGCTTCACCCCGGCCGATCTGAACCGCAATGGCCGACGGGCGCTGGCGATGGAGGATTGATGGCCTCCTTCGCCAGCTGTATAGGGTTGGCGCCTTGAGGCGCGACCCGTCACGGGACAGGGAGAAACGACAAGGGCGGCCATCGGGCCGCCCTTGTCCTCTGTATCGCTTGCGCAGCATCACTCGCCTATGGGGGCGGCAATCCAGTTCATCAGGCGCACCATGTCCTCCGGGGCTACCCCGACCGAGAGGCCGCGCTTGCCGCCACTCACCAGTATCTCGTCAAAGGCCATGGCGGAGTCGTCCAGCACGGTCGGCAGCAGCTTCTTCTGGGCCAGCGGGCTGATGCCCCCCACCTTGTAACCGGTCAGCTTCTCGGCGTCGGCCGGCTTCATCATCTCCACCTTCTTGAGCCCGGTGGCCTTGGCGAGCTGCTTGAGGCTGCACATGCCGGAGGAGGGGACTATGGCGACCACCGCCTGCTTGTCGTGGTGGGCCAGCAGAGTCTTGAACACCTGAGCCTGGGGCAGGCCCAGCTGGGTCGCGGCATGCTTGCCGAAATCGTCGTGGGCCTCGCACTCGTAGGGGTAGAGCTTGTGGGGGATCTTGAGCTTCTTCAGCAGGTTGATGGCGGGTGTCATGGGGTCTCCTCGGGCCGGAACAAGGCCAGACAGTCTGCGCCCGGGTGACGGGCATGGCAAGTGGCAGCCCTCGATGGCGCGCATCTCGAGCGTGCCCCAATAGCGAAACGGCCTCGTCACACCTATGATCTGGGGCTGTCTCTTCCCCTGCCTATACTGGCTGTGATCAGGTGTTGGCGATCGAAAGGAATCCTGGCCATGAATACCCCGGTAAACAGCTTCATCGACATGGGTCCCCTGGGGCGTTATGACGCCCTTGCCCGGCTGACCGCCCTGGACCGGGCCTATGGCATAGTCGAGTTCGATCTCGATGGCCGCATGGTGTCGGTCAACGGGTTGTTCTGCGACCTCCTCGGCTATGGGTCCGAGGAGATGATAGGCCAGTCCCATCTGTTGTTTCTTCCCCCCGAGCAGCAGGAGAAGCACGATAGCTTCTGGCAGGGGGTACTCAGCGGCGAGATCCGCTCGGGGGAGTTTCGCCGCATCATGCGCGGGGGCAGCAGTGTCTGGATCCATGCCACCTACATGCCCGTCACCGACGAGGCGGGGACCCTGCTCGGGGTGATCAAGCTGGCCCACGACATCACCTCAGAGGTGCTGGCCAAGCAACGGGTCGAGCAGCAGAGCCAGCTGTTCGACATCGTCGTGGCCGCCCACCAGAGCTTTCTGCTCGATCGCAATCTTGGCTCTGCCTGCGACACCGTGTTCGAACGGCTGCTGAGCGTCAGCCAGAGCGCCTACGGCTTCATCGGCATCATCCAGTACGAAGAGGATCGCCCCAGCCTCTACATCCCCTCCATCTCCAACATCTCCTGGGACGAGGCGACCCACGCCTGGTACGAGCAGCAACGCCAGAGCCGAGGGGGGCTCATCTTCAGCAAGCTCGACAACCTGTTCGGCCACGTGGTCACTCACAACACCCTGGTGTGCTGCAACGATCTGCCGAGTCATCCGGCGAGTCGCGGCGTCTCTCCCCGGGGTCATCCCCATCTGGACAGCTTTCTCGGCATCCCCATCCGTCACAAGGGGGAGGCCATCGGCATGATAGCCCTGGCCAACCGCCCGGGCGGCTTCGACGAAACCCTGGTGAGCTTGCTGGAGCCGCTCACCACTGCCCTGGGCACCCTGATCCACGCCCGCAATCTGGAGGACGAGCGCAGCCGCATGGAGCGGGTACTGCGCTTCAACGCCGAGCACGACTTTCTCACCAGGCTGCCCAATCGCAGCAGCTTCTTCAGCCAGGCCAATGTGCTGCTCGAGCACATCCAGCGCCATCCGGCCGAGGGGGAAGCCTGTTGCCTGGCCCTGATCGACATCGACTTCTTCAAGCAGATCAACGATGAACATGGTCACCTTGCCGGGGATGCGGTGCTCGAGGAGCTGGCCCGTCTGCTGATGCAGGCGGTGCGCAGCCAGGATCTGGTGGCGAGGTTCGGCGGGGAGGAGTTCATCATGCTGCTGCGCGGCACCACCCTGGAGGAGGCCCGCGCCATCATGGATCGCACCCGCCAGCAGATAGAGCAGCACCCCTTCCTGCATCAGCACCAGGCAATAGCCGTCACCATCAGCGTGGGCCTCACCCCCTATCAGATGAGCTACCGCTGCATGGATGACTGGCTGCTGTGCGTGGATCAGCGCCTCTACGAGGCCAAGCGCCGGGGACGCAACCGGATTGCCTAGGCTGGTTGCCAGCAGAAAACACAGGATTCATGCAACGAGAAAGGGCGCCGAGGCGCCCTTTTATGTCAGGAAATGAAGCTGGATAGCCCGGCCATCAACCCGTGTTGCGCATGCCTGCAGCTATACCGGCGATGGTGACCATCAGCGCCTGATCCAGCTCGGGGTGCAGGGTCTCAGGGTTCTTGCGCGAGCGGCCAAGCAGCTCGACCTGCAGCACGTTGAGCGGGTCTGTGTAGGGGTTGCGCAGCTTGATGGACTCCTTGATCCAGGGCTGGTCGTCCAGCAGGTCTCCCTGCGGGCGCAGCTCCAGCACCACCTGGATGGAGTCGGCAAGCTCCTGACGCAGCTGCTTGCCGAGGGCCCACAGCTCTTGCGGCACCAGACGGGTGTCGTAGTACTCCGCCAGCCAGAGGTCGGCTTTGAGGAACACCATCTCCAGCATCTCGAGACGGGTGCGGAAGAAGGGCCACTGGCGGCTCATCTCGTCCAGCACGCTCTTCTGACCGTCATCTATGGCCTGCTGCAGCCCCTTGTGGGCACCGAGCCAGGCCGGCAGCATCAGACGGTTCTGGGTCCAGGCGAAGATCCAGGGGATGGCGCGCAGGCTCTCGACGCCGCCGTTGGGCTTGCGCTTGGCGGGACGGGAACCGAGCGGCAGCTTGCCGAGCTCCATCTCCGGGGTGGCGGCGCGGAAGTAGGGCACGAAGTCCGGGTGGCCGCGCACTATGCTGCGGTAGTGATCGCAGGAGACGGTGGCCAGCTGCTCCATCACGGCGCGCCAGCACTCCTTGGGCTTGGGCGGCGGCAGCAGGTTCCCCTCCAGCACGGCGCTGGTGTAGAGGTTCAGGCTGTGGATGGCGACCTTGGGCAGACCGAACTTGAAGCGGATCATCTCCCCCTGTTCGGTGACCCGCAGGCCGCCGCGCAGGGATCCCGGCGGTTGGGACAGGATCGCCTGATGGGCGGGGGCGCCGCCGCGACCCACGGTACCGCCACGGCCATGGAACAGGGTGAGGCGGATGTTGTTGGCTTCAGCCAGCCCCACCAGGGATTCCATGGCGGCGTACTGGGCCCAGCCGGCGGCCATCATGCCCGCGTCCTTGGCGGAATCCGAGTAGCCGATCATCACGTACTGGCGACCCTGGATGTAGCCACGATACCAGTCCACCGACAGCAGGCGATCCATCACGGCGGTGCCCGCCATCAGATCTTCCTGGGTCTCGAACAGCGGCGCCACCGGCATGCGGAACTTGCAACCCGCCTCTTTCAGCAACAGCTGCACCGCCAGCACGTCGGACGGGGCACCGGCCATGGAGATGATGTAGATGCCGAACGCATCCGGGTCGTGACCGGCGATCACCCGGCAGGTGTCTATGGTCTCGCGGGTCTCGTCGCTCGGTGCCCAGTCGGTGGGGATCAGCGGGCGGCGGGAGTTCAGCTCGTTGAGCAGGAAGGCCTGCTTGTCGTCCTCGCTCCACTCGGCGTAGTCCCCCATGCCGAGGTAGCGGGTCAGCTCGGAGAAGACCTGACCGTGACGCTCGCCATCCTGGCGGATGTCCAGCTTGACCAGATGGATGCCGAAGCAGGCCAGCTTGCGCAGCACGTCCAGCAGCATGCCGTCGGCGATGTTGCCCATGCCGCAGGCGTGCAGGGAGTGGTAGCAGAGCTCCAGCGGCTCGCGCAGCTGGGCGGTGCTCTTGATGAGATCGCGGCTCTCGCTCGCCTGACCCTGCACCTTGGCGGTGAGGAACTCCTGGGTCTCGCGCAGCTGTTCGCGCAGCTCGCGCACCAGGGCGCGGTAGGGCTCGGGGTTGTCGCCGACCCGGGCGCGCACGGCCTCGGTACAGTCGGCCATGGAGAGCTCGGAGGTGAGCTCCTTGATGTCCTTGTAGAAGAGGTTGACCGCCATCCAGCGGCCCAGCTCCAGCACCTCGGCGGTCACCTTGGCGGTGACGAAGGGGTTGCCGTCGCGGTCACCGCCCATCCAGGAGGTGAACTTGACCGGCGCGGCATCCAGGGGCAGTCGCACACCCAGGTGGTGTTGCAGACGCTCGTCCAGGTTGCGCATGAATTCGGGAATGGCCGGCCACAGGCTGTTTTCCACCACGGCGAAGCCCCACTTGGCCTCGTCCACCGGGGTCGGACGCTGCTCGCGGATCTCGTTGGTGTGCCAGGCCTGATTGACCAGCTGTTCGATGCGATTGAGGATCTTGTCCCGCTCGCGGGGCAGCAGATCGGAGAGCTCCAGCGCTTCCAGGCAGTCGTTGAGCTGGACGTGCTTGTGGATCAGGGTACGACGGGTCACCTCTGTGGGGTGGGCGGTCAGCACCAGATCGATGTCCAGCTCGCGCACCGCCTGGATGATGGCTTCCTGGGAGAGGTTGGACGCCTTGAGCTTGGCGAACATCTGCTCCAGGGGATCCGGGGTGCAGACCTGCTCTTCGCAGCGGCGAGAGATGGTGTGGAACTGCTCCGCCACGTTCGCAAGGTTGAGGAACTGGCTGAAGGCGCGGGCCACCGGCAGCAGCTCGTCATCGGAGAGGGTGCGCAGGGTCTCGAGCAGGCGCTCTCTGTCTGCCTCGTTCCCCTTGCGGGAAGACTTGGCCAGTTGACGAATGGTCTCAATCTTGTCGAGGAAGGCCTGCCCCTGATGATCCTTGATGGACTTGCCCAGCAGTTGGCCCAACATGCCTACGTTGGCCCGTAGTGCGGCGTACTTTTCGTTCATTCCACATCCTTATTTTGTTGGTGCCCCCTGACCTTCCAGGCGGGAGGCGACCTCACTTATTGTTGTGCGATTACAACATATGCTCCGTCATCTTAGGGGGACAATCTACCCAGATTGTCTGCGCAAGGTCAAATAACAAGCCGATTCAGAACATGTATTTCCCTCACCTGTCCCGTCCCGGCATGTCATGTAACTTACTTACATTCCCGTCGAGCTAGACGCAGAAACGCCGGATCAGGTGCTGCAGCACCGCCGTGGTCGGTTTGACGAACGACAGATCCAGGTACTCGTCCGGCTGATGGGCCTGGGTGATATGGCCCGGGCCCATCACTATGGTCTCGCAGCCAAGCTGCTGAATAAAGGGGGCCTCGGTGCAATAGTTCACGGATTGCGCGGTGCGGCCGCTCGCCTTCTCGGCCTCGCGTACCAGATCCGAGTCATCCTCGCAGGCATAGGCCGGAATGGGCTCGTGCAGGTGCTGCAGGTGCAGGCAGCCCGGCTGGTGGATCTCGATGGGGGAGAGGGCTTCTTTGAGCATGCCCATCAGCTCGTCGGGGCCCACCTGGGGGGTGGGGCGCATGTCGATGTGCAGCTCGCAGCAGCCGCAGATGCGGTTCGGGCTGTCGCCCCCCTGGATGTAGCCGAGGTTCAGAGTGGGCTGAGGCACCGCAAAGCGGTGGTCGGCGTAGCGATCCTTGAGGTCTCGTTGCAGCTTGAGCACCTGGCCCATGGCCTGGTGCATGATCTCCATGGCGTTGACGCCGTTGGCGGGATCCGAGCTGTGGCCGCTCCTGCCCGTGATGCGGATCGCCTCCGACATGTGCCCCTTGTGAGCCACCACGGGCACCAGGCCGGTGGGTTCACCTATCACCGCATAGTCGGGTTTGATCTCGGCGGCCGCGGCGATGGCACGGGCCCCCGCCATGGTGGTTTCCTCGTCGGCGGTGGCCAGGATGCGCAGCGGCTTGCTGAGGGTGGTCAGATCGATATCTTTCAGCGCCTCCACGATAAAGGCGAAGAAGCCCTTCATATCGATGGTGCCGAGCCCATATAAGCGGTTGCCCTCCTCGGTCACCTTGAAGGGATCCTTGCTCCAGCCCCCCTCGTCAAAGGGCACAGTATCTGTGTGACCCGCCAGCAGCAGACCCCCTTCCCCCTGGCCATAGCTGGCCACCAGGTTGAACTTGCCCGGCAGGTCGGGCAGCGCCGTCACCTCGCACTGGAAGCCGAGCTGGCCGAACCAGTCGGCCAGCAGCCGGATCACCGCCTCATTGCTCTGATCCCAGCGGGGATCCGTGCTGCTGATTGAGGGAATCGCAATAATATTCTTATAAAGTGAAAAAAAATCCAGATTGGCCATCAGCTCCTCCTTGCGTCCCCGGAGTGTTTCTGTTAGAAAATACAAATGCAAAGTGAGTGCATGAATATTCTGTTCAGGTGCTCATCAACAAGGCTTCTAGTTGTAAGGGAAAGTTAATGTTCTGTCACCTGATCTGTAACCGACGACGCATATCCGCCTGAATTGCCCCTCCGCACTCGTTGCATCTAAGGGGCGATAGCCGACCCCTTGCACCGCAGCACCACGCTGTGAATTTCGAACCCAGACTTGGAATACTCAAACATGCTCAATACCGTTATCGTCGGTGCCAGTGGCTACGCGGGGGCCGAACTGGCCGCACTGGTCCAGAACCATCCAGAGCTTAAGCTGTTCGGCCTCTATGTCTCCGCCGGCAGCCAGGACGCCCACAAGCGTTTCTCTTCCCTGCATCCCCAGTGGGTCGGTGAGCTGGATCAGCCGCTGCTGCCGCTGGACGAGGACGGCATGACCCGGATCCTGACCCAGGCCGACCTGGTGCTACTGGCCACCGCCCACGAGGTGAGCGCCGAGCTCGCCCCCAAGTTCCTGGCCAAGGGGCTGCCGGTGTTCGATCTCTCCGGCGCCTTCCGGGTCAAGGATCAGGGGTTCTACGCCTCCTTCTACGGCTTCACCCACGAGAGTGAGCAGTGGCTGGATCAGGCCGTCTACGGTCTGGCGGAGTGGAATGCCGATGCCATTGCCGCCGCCCAGCTGATTGCGGTGCCCGGCTGCTACCCGACCGCGTCCCTCTGCGCCCTCAAGCCGCTGCAGCAGGCCGGCCTGATTGCCGAGGGATGGCAGCCCATCATCAACGCGGTGTCCGGTGTCTCCGGGGCCGGTCGCAAGGCCGCCATCAACACCAGCTTCTGCGAAGTGAGCCTGAGCCCCTATGGCACCTTCAATCACAGACACCAGCCGGAGATCAGCCACCACCTCGGCAAGGGGGTGCTGTTCCAGCCCCACCTTGGCAACTATGTGCGGGGCATACTGGCCACCATCTATGTGCAACTGGCGGACGGGGTGACGCAGACCCAAGTAGATCAAGCCTATCTCAAAGCCTATGAAGGCAAGCCCCTGGTGCGCCTCACCGGCCAGATGCCCTCCATCCGTGGCGTGGCCAATACCCCTTACTGCGACCTCGCCTGGCAGCAGCAGGGCAACATGCTGGTGGTGGTGTCCGCCATCGACAACCTGCTCAAGGGCGCCGCCTCCCAGGCGATGCAGTGCATAAATATCAAGTTTGGTTTTGAACCGGCCACCGGCCTGATTTAACGCTTTAAGGAAGGATCGAGAAGATGGACAAGCAGACGCTGGTAATCAAGTTGGGCGGCGCCCTGATCGAGAACGACGAGGCGCTGACCGCCCTGTTCGCCACCCTGAAAACCTTCCTGGACGATCAGCACCGTCCCCTGGTGCTGGTGCACGGTGGTGGCTGCCTGGTGGATGACCTGCTCAAGGGGCTGGGGATGACCTCCACCAAGAAGAACGGCCTGCGGGTCACCCCGTTCGAGCAGATCCCCTTCATCGCCGGGGCCCTGGCGGGCACCGCGAACAAGATGATGATGGCCAAGGCCATCGCCACCGGCATCCCTGCGGTGGGGCTCTGTCTCGCCGACGGCGGCCTGTGCCAGGTGACCCAGCTCGATCCGGATCTCGGCGCCGTCGGTGACTGCCAGCCGGGCAACCCGGCGCTGGTGGCCGGGATCCTGGGACAGGGCTTCCTGCCGGTGGTGAGCTCCATCGGCATCACCGCCGACGGCCAGCTGATGAACGTCAACGCGGATCAGGCTGCCACGGCGATTGCCGAGGCGCTGGGCGCCGATCTGGTGATGCTGTCGGATGTGAGCGGCATCCTGGATGGCAAGGGCAAGCTGGTGCCGCAGCTGGACAAACAGAGCGCGCTGGACCTGATGGAGAAGGGCGTGATTCGCGATGGCATGGCGGTCAAGGTGAAGGCCGCCCTGCATGCCGCCGAGACCCTGGGCAAGCCGGTCTGTGTCGCCAGCTGGCGCTACCCGGACCAACTGCTCAAGCTGCTGGCGGGTGGCGCCGTCGGCACCCAAGTCACCCTCTAACCCTGGCCGGAAAAAGGAACATCCGATGCAACATCTTCTGAAAGACAGTGACTTGAGCAAGGCCCAGATAGAGGCGCTGATCGCCCTGGGCAAATCGGTCAAGGCGGACCCCAAGAAGTACGGCCAGGCGCTGGCAGGCAAGAGCGTGGTCACCCTGTTCGAGAAGCCCTCCCTGCGCACCCGGGTCACCTTCGACATCGGCATCGCCCGGCTGGGCGGTCACAGCGTCTACCTGGATCAGCAGAACGGCGCGCTCGGCAAGCGGGAGTCGGTGAAGGATTTCGCCGCCAACCTGTCGCGCTGGTGTGACGCCATCGTCGCGCGGGTGTTCGATCACCAGACTCTGGTCGAGCTGGCGGAGCATGGCTCTGTGCCGGTGGTGAACAGCCTGTGCAACCTCTACCACCCCTGCCAGGGGCTGGCGGACTTCATGACCATCAGCGAGCACTACGCGGATCTGTCCAAGGTGAAGCTGGCGTATCTGGGCGATGGCAACAACGTCAGCCACTCCCTGCTGCTGCTGGGGGCGACCCTCGGCACCGACGTGACCCTGGTCTGCCCCAAGGGCCACGGCCCGGATACCCAGATCTTCCTGCAGGCCCAGGCGCTGGCGGCGCAATCTGGCGCGCACATCAACATCAGCGATGACGTGGGCGCCATCGAAGGCTTCGACGTGGTTTATACCGACACCTGGGTTTCCATGGGTGACAACACACCAATGGAGCAGGTAAAAGATATCTTCATGCCTTATCAGATCAACCAGGCCCTGCTCGATCGCACCGGCATCGCCCACGTGCTGCATTGTCAGCCGGCGCATCGGGAGCTGGAGATCACCTCGGAGGTCATGGACGGACCAGCCTCCCTCATCATGGATGAGGCAGAAAACCGGATGCATATCCAGAATGCCGTGCTGCTGACGCTGTTGGGTCATAAATAAGCCGGCGACCGACCCTGAATCACAACCTTATCGAATCATCACGGAGAGAAGTAAATGAGCGGAATCAACAAGATCGTACTGGCTTACTCGGGCGGACTGGATACCTCGGCCATCATTCCCTGGCTCAAAGAGAACTACGATGCGGAGATCATCGCCTTCGTCGCCGACGTGGGCCAGGAGCGTGACGATCTGGAAGGGATCGAGCAAAAAGCCATCGCCTCCGGCGCCACCAAGTGCATCGTCAAGGATCTGCGGGAAGAGTTCGTCAAAGAGTACGTCTATCCGACCCTGAAGACAGGCGCCGTCTACGAAGGCACCTACCTGCTGGGCACCTCCATGGCCCGTCCCATCATCGCCAAGGCGATGGTGGAAGCGGCCCTGGCGGAAGGGGCCGACGCCATCTCCCACGGCTGTACCGGCAAGGGCAACGATCAGGTGCGCTTCGAAGGCGCCGTGGCCGCCCTGGCCCCCCAGCTGAAGGTCATCGCCCCCTGGCGTCTGTGGGACATGCGCTCCCGTGAAGATCTGCTGGCCTATCTGGAAGCCCGCAACATCCCCTGCAAGGCGACCCTGAAGAAGATCTACAGCCGCGATGCCAACGCCTGGCACATCTCCACCGAGGGTGGCGAGCTGGAGAGCACCTGGAACGAGCCGTCCGAAGCGGTCTGGCAGTGGACTGTCTCTGCCGAGCAGGCGCCGAACGAGCCGGAATACGTCAAGCTGACCGTGGCCCAGGGCGAAGTGGTGGCCGTTGACGACCAGCCCCTGACCCCGCACCAGATCCTGATGACCCTGAACGAGCGTGCCGGCAAGCACGGCGTGGGCCGCATCGACATCACAGAGAACCGCATGGTGGGCATGAAGTCCCGTGGCTGCTACGAGACCCCGGGCGGTACCGTCATGGTCGCCGCACTGCGCGCCGTGGAAGAGCTGGTCTTGGATCGCCCGACCCGCGCCTGGCGCGAGAAGCTGGGTGCCGAGTTCTCCCATCTGGTCTATGACGGTCGCTGGTTCACCCCGCTGTGCAAGGCCATTGTCGCCTCTGCCAACGCCATCGCCGAGGATCTCGACGGTGAAGTGGTGCTGAAGATGTACAAGGGTCAGGTCACCGCGGTGCAGAAGAAGTCGCCGAACAGCCTCTACTCCGAAGACTTCGCCACCTTCGGCGCCGACGAAGTGTACGACCAGAGCCATGCCGAAGGCTTTATCCGTCTCTACACCCTGGCCAGCCGGATCCGCGCCATGAAGGAGCAGCATCAGGCCATCGGTGGTGATCACACCCACGGCTAACCCTCGAGGTTTCAAGCCGCAGAAAACCGGTGAGGGGGCTTGGCCCCCTCACTTATAAGCGGCGACCTGATTCCCTCGTCTGTAAGCGGGGGAAGGATAACCGATGAGCTGTGACAAGAGCGGCAGCGCCCGGGCCGCGTCTGTGAGATAACAGGGGCGGCTTTCAATGAGGGGTGTGCTTTGCCCCCTTCTCCCCTTGCGGGAGAAGGGTTGGGGATGAGGGGGAAATTGCTCTCACCCTGGCCCTCTCCCAAAGGGAGAGGGAACCGGTTCGCAGTTACTTGATGTGACAGCAGCCACATCGCTCGCTACCGCACTGTCATGCAGATAAACAGGGCACGATTTCAAGCTCGACGGCGCAAGGCGCCGCCGACAACGCATTCAAGGAGAGCAGTATGGCACTTTGGGGTGGACGCTTCAGTCAGGGAGCCGATAGCCGGTTCAAGCAGTTCAACGATTCGCTGCGGTTCGATTACCGGTTGGCGGAGCAGGATATTCAGGGCTCCATGGCCTGGGCCCGTGCGCTGGTGAAGGTGGGCGTATTGACCAGCGATGAGCAGGGCAAGCTGCAACAGGCGATGGAGGTGCTGCTCGCCTCGGTGCAGCAGGATCCCCAGCAGATCCTGAGCTCGGACGCCGAAGACATCCACTCCTGGGTCGAGGGCAAGCTCATCGATGCCGTGGGGACGCTGGGCAAGAAGCTGCACACCGGCCGCTCGCGCAACGATCAGGTCGCCACCGACCTCAAACTCTGGTGCAAGGCCCAGGGCGCGCTGCTGCTCGGCTCCATCACCGCGCTGCAACAGGGGCTGGTCGCCTCTGCCCGTGCCAATCAAGCCGCCGTGCTGCCGGGTTACACCCATTTGCAGCGGGCCCAGCCGGTCACCTTCGCCCACTGGGCCTTGGCCTATGTGGAGATGCTGGAGCGGGACTATTCCCGGCTGCAGGATGCCCTCAAGCGCCTCGACACCAGCCCCCTCGGCTGCGGCGCCCTGGCGGGCACGGCGTATGCCATCGACCGGGAGGCGCTGGCGCTCGACATGGGCTTTGGCGGCGCCACCCGCAACAGCCTGGATTCTGTGTCGGATCGGGATCATGTGGTGGAGCTGATGCACGTGGCGTCCCTCTCCATGGCGCACCTGTCGCGCTTTGCGGAAGATCTTATCTTCTACAACACAGGCGAGGCGGGCTTTGTCGAGCTCTCCGATGCGGTCACCTCGGGCTCCTCCCTGATGCCCCAGAAGAAGAACCCGGATGCCCTTGAGCTCATTCGCGGCAAGACTGGTCGGGTGGTCGGCGCCCAGATGGGCATGCTGATGAGCCTCAAGGCGCTGCCGCTGGCCTACAACAAGGACATGCAGGAAGACAAGGAAGGGCTGTTCGACGCCCTCGACACCTGGCACGACTGCCTCGACATGGCGGCTCTGGTGCTGATCGATCTGAAGGTGAATGGCGAGCGCACCAAGGCGGCGGCCCAGGGCGGTTACGCCAACGCCACCGAACTGGCGGATTACCTGGTGGCCAAGGGCATTCCGTTCCGCGAGGCGCACCATATTGTCGGCGAGACCGTGGTCTACGCGATCCAAGTGAAGAAGCCGCTGGAAGATCTCTCTTTGCCTGAGTTCCAGCGTTTCAGCCCTGTGGTGGGGGAGGATGTCTATCCGAACCTGGAGCTGGAAGCCACCCTGGCCAAGCGGGTCGCCAAGGGCGGTGTCGCCCGGGAGCAGATAGAAGCGGCCCTCACCGCCGCCGAAGCCTGGCTTGCCAAGCGGGCGGGCTGAGTCGAACCTGCCCGGACGAGTGAACAACGGCAACCCTATGGTTGCCGTTTTACTGCCTTGAGGTTCCTTCAGCTCATATGACGAGCCGCCATCTGAGCGTTGGCACTGCCATAGAGCATGAGTGGGCTTGAGTCGCAAAAGGAAAATTGCAGCATGACAGTACTAATATTGCCCGGGATCGGAAATTCGGGAGCAGACCATTGGCAGAGTCACTGGGAGCAAGCCAACCCCCATTATGTGCGCGTCGAGCAGCGTGATTGGGACAGCCCCCATTGTGCCGACTGGGTGGCGTCACTGGAGGCCAGCGTCAAGCACCATGGAGAAGAGACGATTTTGGTTGCCCATAGCCTGGCCTGTCTGCTGGTTGCCCATTGGGCGGCGCAGACGACGTTAAAGATCAAGGGTGCCTTGCTGGTTGCGGTGCCCAATCCGCAAGGCCCGAACTTTCCAGCGCAGGCGACGGGATTCGCGCCACTGCCACGGAAGGCTCTGCCATTCGCCTCCATGGTCATTGCCAGTACCGATGATCCCTATGGCGCAATCGCCTATGCCGAGCAGTGTGCGGCAGTCTGGGGGAGTGAGCTGGTCAATGTTGGCGAAGCCGGTCATATCAATGGCGCCAGCGGGCTGGGTTCCTGGCCAGCGGGTCATGACTTGCTAAATGCGCTGACCCTGTCCTGAGTGCGGCGCATATAGTTGCATCGCAGTCATCAGCCATGGGAGGGAGAACCTGATCTCTCCCCTGCTTCGTCCAGGAGAGCCATCATAACCATCATCGGGTGATGCATCTCCCTGGCTGTGGGAGAGTATGGGTGCCCATGTTGCCCGTGCGGATCGCAGGCCTGTCATTGTCCAGGGAGCCGTCATGTATCTTCCCCTCACTTCGAAGCCCCACATCCCGAGGCCATGCACGAGCTGATGCGCGCCCGCTCTCTGGAAGATGGCGGATGCAGCGCGAGACTATATCGAGGCCGTGGTAGGGGTGGCGACAGGGATCAACCGCCTGGTTGGCAAGTTCAAGCCGAGTCAGCACAAGGAGGTGGGAGACAGGCTGGGGGCGGTGATGGCTCTGGGCAATAGCGACAGGGGCGAGGCCCGCAGCTATGGCAGCACGTCTTCTCAGCCCTTGCTGGCACTGGCCCGATGCACGGCGTCGGTAAGCAGTGCCTGCAACTGGCGCTCTGCCTCATTGGGTTCATTGCCCGCCCTCAGCAGGGCGACCCCTAGGGTACCCGGTGACGGCAGCACGCTGCCGAGGGTCACCAGACTGGCCGGCATGCCGATGGTGGATCGCACCGTGAGCCCGAGCCCTGCCTGCAAGGCCGCCCAGATCCCCCCTAGACTCTGGCTGGTGAAGGCGATGCGCCAGGGGATCCCGGCCTCGTCGAGGGCCCGGGTGGCCCGTGATCGCATCAGGCAGGGGGCATCGAAGACCACCAGGGGCAAAGGCTCCCCCCGTGCCAGCATAGTGGCGAGCTCCCAGTCCGGGTGCGCTATCCACTGCAGTGGCACCAGATCGATGAGCCGGGCATCCAGGCCCTCATCCTTTGGCTGCCAGGTCAGGGCCATGTCGAGGCTGCCCTCCTTGATCCCCTTTGTCAGCGGCCCATTGCGATCGATGCGGGTCGTCATGCGAAGCCCGGGATGCAGGCGACAGAAGGGCCCCAGCACAGCCGGCAGCAAAGATTCGCCAAAGTCCTCCTGTACCCCCAGCCTGAGCTCCCCTTGCAGCAGCTCCCCCTTGAGGGCGCGCACGGCCTCGTCATTGAGATCCAGCAGCCGTTTCCCATAGCCCAGCAGCAGCTCTCCCTGGGGGGTCGGGACCAGGTGGCGCCCGCTGCGAGCGACCAGTGCCGTGCCGCATTGCTGCTCGAGTTTTTTCAACTGGGCGCTGACCGCCGAGGTGGAGCGACACAGCCGCTGCGCCGCCAGCGCAAAGTTGCCGCACTCCATGCCGACGACATAGCTGCGCAGGGCATCGAGATCCAGGTTCAGGGGAATGGGCGTCATAATTGTCCTGATAATCGGGATTGATGGTCTTTGATATTTCGATTTTCTAAATTGTAGCAGTGGGAGAGAGTGGCTTCACCATCCAAGGAGATTGCCATGACCCATCCTGTTCTTGATCGTGACGACCTGGCGCTGGTGGCGCCGAGACTGTCCCAGCTAGCGGAAGACACGCTGTTTGGCGATATCTGGCAGCGGCCCGCCTTGTCAGCCCGCGAGCGCAGCCTGATCACCCTGGCCATACTGGCGTCGCTGGGGCGGGTGCAACAACTGCCGTGGCACATAGCGTTCGCCCAGCAAAACGGCCTGACACGGGATCAGCTGGAGGAGCTGTTCACCCATCTCGCCTTCTACGCCGGCTTGCCCGCCGCTGTCACCGCAGTGAGCCTGTTGCCCGCCCGCGAGGAGGCCAACCCATGCCGCTGACCCGCATCACAGTGCGCGAGGGGATGAGCGACGCGCGCCTGCAGCAGCTCTCCGCGCTCTATCACCAGACCCTGGTGGAGGTGTTCGAGGTGCCGCCGGAGGACAAGTTCCAGATCCTGGAGATCCTGCCGGCCAAGGCGCTCGTCTATCACCCCCACTACCAGACCGGCCGCCGGGACGGCGACTTCATCCTCTTCCAGATCCTGGCGGGGAAGCCGCGCAGCACTGAGGTCAAGGAGCGGCTCTATGGGCGGCTCGCCGAGCGGCTGCATGAGGAGCTGGGGATCCATCCCGACAACCTCATGGTGGTGATCCAGCAAAACGGCAGCGAGGAGTGGAGCTTCGGACGGGGTCTGATGTTCCGGCAGGGGGTGGCCATATGATCGCCATGCACTACAGATTCACCCTGCCCGCAGACTACGACATGGGGCTCATCGAGGCGCGGATTGCCAGCAACGGGGCCAGGCTCGACGGCTTCCTCGGCTTGCTGTTCAAGGCCTATCTCTATGGCCGCCATGACGAGGCCGCACTGCCATGCCGGGAGAACCGCTATGCCCCCTTCTATGTGTGGCAAAGCGCCGAGGCGATGCACCGATTCCTGGCAAGCGAGGGCTTTGCCGCGCTCACCAGGCATTTCGGCTGGCCCCATATCGAGACCTGGCATCTGCTGTCAGCCCCGCAGATGGAGGATCTCGAGCAGGCCAGGGTGGCCATCTTGCGGCGCACAGCCATTGCCCCCCATGCCTGCCTGGCCGAGCTGCACACCGGGGCCATGGTGAGCGGCTGGGATCTTTCCCGCTGGCAGTGGCTGGAGGTGGATCTCTTGCCGTCGCTCCCACAAGTGATGCCGGCAGGGGCCGATGCCTATCACATCGGCTACCTGGCCAAAGGGAGTCTTTTGCCCTGAGCGGGTGGCCGCTGTTCTCCGCTGGCGGCCAAGGCTTTCTTCGGTGGCGCTCGGCAGGCAAACTCGAGATGATGTTCTCCCGCCATGGGATCATCTCGACGGGTTTAGTACGGACACACCACCACGGATAAAGGAGCCTGCATGTACCTGCCACCCCATTTCGCCGCCACCGATCCCGAGGCGCTGCATCAGCTGATGCAGGCTCACCCCCTGGGGGCCCTGGTCACCCAGGGCGAGCAGGGGCTGGATGCCAACCACCTGCCGTTCGAGTTCGATGCCGATGAGGGGGAGCATGGGATCTTGCGGGCCCATGTGGCGCGCAACAACCCGCTCTGGCAGGAGGTGAAGGAAGGGCAGGAAGTGCTGGTGATCTTCAGGGCCGCGGAGGGCTACATCTCCCCCAACTGGTATCCGAGCAAGCAGGCGCACCACAAACAGGTGCCCACCTGGAACTATGCCGTGGTGCATGCCCACGGCCGCATCCGGGTGCGGGACGATGCCCGCTTCGTGCGCCGCCTGCTCGCCACCCTGACCCGCACCCAGGAGGCTGAAGAGCCTGCTCCCTGGAAGATGGCGGATGCGCCGCGCGACTATATCGAAGCCATGGTGCAGGCCGTGGTGGGCATAGAGATCGAGATCGATCGGCTGGTCGGCAAGTTCAAGCTGAGCCAGAACAAGGAGAAAGAAGACAGGGAGGGCGCCATCCAGGGGGCCCGTGAGCGGGGCGGGGAGGCGCTGGCCAAGGCCATGCAAGAGAGCATGCCAGCTGCCATGCCGCCTGCCGCAGCGCCTGCGGCAGACTAGCCACGCCGCCCCGGAGTCCGGGGTGAGAGCGAACAAGAAAAACGGCAACCTTGGTTGCCGTTTCTCTTATTGCCGCGCCCGCGCCCCTGCCTTGGCTTGTCGTCGGAGGGCTGTTCGGGGCGTCGGTCTCCTGCCATTTGCCCGGCGGCATCCCTATAGCTCGTCGAAGGGGCGGCGCTTCTCCTGCTCCAGCACTATGGCCTCCAGGTTGGCGACCCGCTCCTGCAACTCCTTGATGATGAGATCCTGCTTGCCGAGGCGATCCGTGATGCGGACATCCCCCAGCTGGTAGCGGGCGCGCTTGCCGAGATAGCCAAACAGCACACTGATAAAGACGATCAGGACTATGCCTGTCCACAGACTCATATTGCCTCCCTGTCATCTGCTCCCCGTCGGGGGTGAGTACAGCCATTCTGTCACCCTGGGGGAACCTTGCCCAGTGACCGGTCGGGGTGACGGCGATTTGTAAGCGTCTGGTTACAAAAAGCCCGCCAATTGCCTCGACCCTGGCGCGTCTGTGCTGGTAACTTAGGGCCGATCTTCGTAGCCAGATTGATAATGCCATGGACAGTAAAGTCATTCTCATCGTCGATGACAGCCAGGCGCTGACCGATACCCTCACCGAGTATCTGGGCCGCGCCGGCTTCGAGGTACGCACCGCCTGCGATGGCGAGGCCATGTGGCAGCAGGTGCGCCAGGGCATGCCGGATCTGGTGATCCTGGATGTGATGCTGCCAGGGGATGACGGCTTCACCCTCTGCTCCCAGCTGCGCCGCCTCTCCAACGTGCCCATCATGATGCTGACCGCCGTGACCGAGGATGCCGATCGCATCGCCGGGCTCGAGATAGGGGCGGATGATTACCTCACCAAGAGTTTCAATCCCCGCGAGCTGCTGGCCCGGATCAAGGCGCTGCTGCGACGCAGTCGCCTCACCCAACAGGCGGCGACCGCCAGGCGCATCAGCTTCGGCTCCTGGACCCTGGACAGCGTGACCCGCCAGCTCTCCCGGGCGGGGGAGGCGCCACGCCAGCTGTCGGGGGCCGACTACACCCTGCTCGGTCTCTTCATTCGCCACCCCAACGAGTTGCTCAGTCGGGATCTCATCTCCCAGGAGATCTGGGGACGGGAGAGCGACCCCTTCGAGCGAGGCATAGACGTGCAGGTATCCCGGCTGCGCCAGGCCCTGGATGACAAGGATCGCACCCTGATCATGACGGTGCGCAACAAGGGTTACATGCTGGCGACCGAGACCGTCTATGAGGCCTAGTCGGGGCTGGGGGCCACGCTCCCTGGCCAGTCGTACCAGCCTGTTTCTGCTGTGCGTCATACTGGCGGCCGAGCTGTGCGCCGGTTTTTTCTGGTATCGCCACAGCAACCAGGCCCAGGAGCAGGGGTTGATCAGCACGGTGCGCAGCATGGCCTTGAGCGCCTCCTCCACCATCGCCTTCTTTCGCAAGCTGCCCCAGGATTACCGTCATCTGGTGCTGGAGCAGCTGCGCAACATGGGAGGCACCCGCTTCTTCGTCTCCCTTAACAACCACCCGCTGCCGGTGACCCCCATCTCGGGTTCGCACCGCCGGACCCAGATGGTGGGAGAAGTGGAGCGGGTGCTGCAACAGGAGCTGGGTCACGAGGTGACCAGCAGGGTCGACTTCACCAGCCGAGCCGATCTGCGGGTATTCAACACAGAGATCCCCATCGACGATCTGCCCCTGAACTGGGCCCACTACAGCCTGGCCCTGGGCGAACTCAATCCACCGATCCTGGTGATCCAGATTGCCGTCGCGCCCGGCGCCTGGTTCTATCTGGCGGCGGCCCTGCCCGCCCCTTACGAGAGCCTGGATCCCCGTTTCTTCACTCCGAGCCAGCTCGGTTTCATGTTGGGGTCGGCATTGATCATCCTGATCGCCACCTGGTGGGTGGTGCGCAAGGAGATAAGGCCCATCCGCAATCTGGCCCGGGCCGCGACCCTGCTCGACAGCAAGCGGGAGGTCCCCGAGGTGCAGGAGGAGGGGAGCAGCGAGACCCGGGCCGCCATCCATGCCTTCAACAAGATGCAGCGGCGCATTCGCAGTCATCTGCACGAGCGGGATCTGTTGTTCAGCGCCATGTCCCATGATCTCAAGACCCCGTTGGCCTGTCTCAAGCTGCGTACCGAGATGCTGGCGGACCCAGAGGAGCAGAGCAAGTTTGCCGCCCACCTGGACGAGATGGAGTTGATGGTGAAGGGGGCACTGCAGTGCATGAAGGAGACCCACATTCACGAGGAGATAGAGGCGCTGGATCTGATGGAGATGCTGCGCCGCTGTGGCGAGCTCCATAACCATGATGAACCCAGGATGACGTTGCAGGGGCCCCCCAGCCTGATGCTGGTCGGCAAGCCGCTGGCCATCAAGCGCTGTCTGCAAAACATCATAGACAACGGCATCAAGTACGGAGAGCGCCTGCGGGTACAAGTGACGCATCAGGGGGACAAGGTGAGGATCGCATTCAGCGACCAGGGGCCGGGTATCAGTCCGGCGCTGATGGAGCGGGTATTTGACCCCTACTTTAGGGTCGCGTCGACCAAGGCCCTGCCCGGCAGCGGGCTCGGCCTCACCATAGCCCGCCACATCGCCCGCATCCACGGCGGCGATATTTATCTTCACAACCATCAACCCCATGGTCTGACCCTGATACTGGAGCTCAACCTTGACTGATTTCCTGCGCGCCCTGCCCGGCAGCTCACCATCGCCCGCATCCACGGCGGCGACATTCATCTTCACAACCATCAACCCCATGGTCTGACCCTGGTACTGGAGCTCAACCTTGACTAATTCCCTGCGCGCCCTGGCCTGGTTGCTGGCCCTGCCGCTCCATGACGCCCTGGCCGGCGAGGTGGAGATGTTGCACTGGTGGACTTCCCCCGGGGAGCAGGCCGCCTTCGCCGTGGTGACGGCGCAGTTACAAGGGGCCGGAGTGGAACTCAAGAATGCCGCCATCCTCGGTGGCGGGGGCAACAGCGCCATGGAGGTGCTGCAGGCCCGGGCCATCGCGGGCAATCCTCCGGCTCTGGCCCAGCTGGAGGGGCAGGCCATCGCCTCCTGGACCCTGCTTGGCTTCATCCAGCCTCAGGACGAGGTGGCAGGTGAACAGGAGTGGGATCGGCAACTGCTGGGGGTGGCCCCCAGGGTCAACAAGATCGAGGGACACTACATGGGGATCCCGGTCAACGTGCATCGCCTCAACTGGATGTGGGTCAACCGCGCCCTGCTGGCCCGCCTCGACATGGCCCCCCCCACCGACTGGCCCGGCTTTCTCGATGCGGTGCGCGCCCTCAGGGCCAAGGGCATCAAGCCGTTGGCGCTCGGCAACGACCCCTGGCAGGTTGCCCTGCTGTTCGAGAGCCTGGCGCTGGGGATGGGAGGCAAGGAGTATTACCAGAAGGCCTTCGTCGAGCTGGACCCGGTGGCGCTCGGCAGCGACACCAGTCGCCAGATCCTGGACCGCTTTCGCGAGCTGAGCGAACTGGTGCTGCCCACCCTGAGCGGCCAGAGCTGGGATCAGGCCACTGCCGATCTCGCCGAGGGCAGGGCGGCCTTCCAGTTGATGGGAGACTGGGTGCTGGGGGATCTGCTGGCCCGTGGGGTGGCCGTGCCCGAGCAGGTGCAATGCCTGCCAGCCCCTGGCACCCAGGGGCTCTATGTCTACAACATGGACAGCTTTGTGATGTTCAACGCCAACCTGCCCAAAGATCATCTGACCATTGCCCGGGCCCTGGCGAGCCCGGATTTTCAGCTCGCCTTCAATCGGGCCAAGGGCTCTATCCCGGTGCGCCGGGATCTCTCCCTGGCCGACTTCAACCCCTGCGCCCAGCTGTCGCGCATCGACTATGACAGGGCGGAAGCCGCGGGCAACCTGATGCCGAGCGTGGCAGACTCCATGGCCCTGCATCCCCTCTACCAGAAGGCGGTGGAGAGCGAGCTCTATCGCTTCTTCAATCAGCCCGAGCTCGACAGGGAGGGGGTGATCCGCCGCCTCGGCACAGTGGCGCGCAGCGCCTCCAGCAAGGGATGAGGCATCCCTTTTGTAAGTGTTTGATTACAATCCCATAGCCTATTGATACTCATGGCCGGCGCCGACCCTATACCCTGTTCTGGACAACCATCAAAGAGGAATTGAGACATGTCCGGATCATTTTTTTCCCAGGCGCAGCGGGTCGGGCGCAGCCTGATGCTCCCCGTGGCGACCCTGCCTGCCGCCGGTCTGATGCTGGGGATAGGCAACTTCGGTGCCCAGGGGCACCTCTTCCTGCCTCCCTCCTTCTGGAGCGTGCTCATGGTGTCGGGGGACTGGATCTTCGGCAACATGCCGCTGCTGTTTCTGATCGGCATCGCCATCGGCCTTGCCCGCAACAATGACGGCACCGCCGCCCTGGCCGCCGTGGTGGGCTTCATCACCATGAATGCCGCCCTCGGCAAGACGGTGGTGTTGCGCGGCCTGGAGACCAACACCGAGGTGCTGAGCATTCCCACCCTCAACATGGGGATCCTCGGCAGCATCCTGATGGGATCCCTGGCGGCTTACTTCTTCAATCGCTTCCATACCCTCAAGTTGCCCGAGTACCTGGGCTTCTTCGCTGGCAAGCGCTTCGTGCCCATCATCACCGGCTTTAGCGGCATCTTCCTCGGGGTGATGCTCGGCTTCATCTGGCCCGTGGTGGGCTCCGCCATCTTCGAGTTCACCGCCTACCTGGGCACCTTGAACAAGTCCGTCACCTTCGGCCTCTATGGCCTGGTGGAACGGGCCCTGATCCCGACCGGCCTGCACCATATCTGGAACGCCTTCTTCTTCAACGAGCTGGGCAGCTGGACCAATCCCCATACCGGGGAGGTGGTGACCGGAGAGCTGGTGCGCTTCTTCAAGGGAGACCCCAGTGCCGGTGGGCTGGCCGGGGGATACATGTATTCCATGTGGGCTCTGCCTGCCGCGGCTTTGGCCATCTATCGCTGCGCCAGCCCGGAAAAACGCAAGCTGGTGGGGGGCCTGATGCTGTCGGCGGCCTTTACCTCCTGGCTGACCGGGATCACCGAGCCGGTGGAGTTCGCCTTCCTGTTCGTGGCGCCCATGCTCTATGTGATCCACACCATGCTGACCGGGGTGGCCTTCGCCCTGACCAACTATCTGGGGATAGTGCACAGCACCGACTTCGCCCACGGCGCCTTGCAGTTCTTCCTCTACCTGAACCTGCCACAGACCCACAATACCTGGTGGTTCCTGATCATAGGGCCGCTCTGGGCGCTGCTCTATTTCAGCCTGTTCAGCTTCCTCATCCGCAAATTTGACCTCAAGACCCCGGGGCGGGAGAGCCAGCCGCTGCAGGCGGTGGACATCAAGGAGAAAGACGAGTTGGCGCTGGATCTGGTTGAGGCCATGGGCGGGGCGGCGAACATAGTGCATCTGGATGCCTGCATCACCCGGCTGCGGGTCAGCCTGCATGACATCAAGCTGGCGGATATCCCGCGCATCAAGGCCCTCGGCGCCATCGACGTGCTGGTGGTGGGCAACAACCTGCAGGCCATCTTCGGCACCCGATCCGACAACATCAAGACAGAGATGTCGGCGGCCATGGCGGTCTAGACGCCGCAGCAGAAGAGTGGCGACGAGGCCGGTAGGCGGTTGTCGCTTCGGCAATGGCAAGGTAGTGATGGCCGATCTGACCTACTGTCATTATCGCGTCCGCAACAAAGAGAGAGGGCCCCACCAGCGGTGGGGCCCTCTCTCTTTTGGCGCTAGGCCAGGGTCAGGCCAGCCAGAAGGGGCGGCTAACCCAGATACCGAGCAGCAATAATTGCCCCAGACGATGGCCCAGAACCGCAGGCGATAGCTCCCATTCCAGGTATTTCCCCGTGACAAACTGCCCACCTGTACGGCGAGGCCATGATTAGCGGAGGGAGTCTCTTCCGTGCTTGGTTATCTGCTGTCAGGGCCGGATTGTCCGAGCGAATCGATGTCTGTCAGGCAGAGGGGAGGGGGATGAGGACGATATTTTCATGCAGAAGAGTACGCCGAATCAGGCTCACTGTCGGCATGCCAGGTTTGTCCCCTGTTTATGGGGGGCTTTGCCTTGCCACGTCATGGCGGAGGGGAATCTCTCTTCGTCTGTACATTGGATGGAAAAAGGCGCTCTGTCGGTATTTGCTACAGGGAGATCCGTTTGCCCAGATATGACGGCATGTTTGCGACCGATCATCCATGCACATTATTCAGTATGTTATTGATAGAGTTTTCTTTTAATAAATGCTTGTCACCTGATATCGATGATGCATATCAGGCCGGACATCATTGTGAGGTCATCATATGGAAATTAGAAGGCTGGAGAGCGGTGGCGAGAATATCTGGTTTCAGGCGCTATCCATACTGCTTGCCGATACAGGTGAGGGGGCAGTAAAAGCCTCTCTGGAGGATATTGCCGCCGCTATTTCCGATGACCGCTGTTATCTGCTGGTTGCCTTGGATGAAGAGGGGCCGGCTGGGCTGCTGAGTGCATACCGGTTTCCCGACGTGAGAACAGGGGGGAGCCTGGCGTATCTGTATGATATTGAAGTGATGGGTGAAAAAAGAGGGCATGGCATCGGAAAAGGACTGGTGAACGCCTTGATTGCCTGCTGCAAGCGCGATGGTGTCAAGCTGGTTTGGGCCGGGACCGATATGGAAAATAAAGCCGCACGGCAGACCTTCGCGACGACAGGCGGGAAGGTAGAAGGCGACTCCTATGTTGAATATGAGTGGGATATTCTGGATGACGTAAACATCATCTGAATGCGCGGGTATGGCCTTTAGCTGATGGGGATAAATTACAAGCCAACCCTTGTGGTCGTCAAAGAATGCCGCCACCACAAGGTGGCAGCGGCTCACTTTCTCATTCAGATGGGGGCTGTGATATATGCTGTTTTTAAATTTAACTTGCCCTTCATTACGTACAGACCGCATCGTTTAGGATGATAGTGTATCTGTAACCGGAGTCAGCGCCCAATTAATATTCTTTGGAAAAATCCGCACCTTCAGGTGCGGATTATTTAAATGTATGAGTCAACAGGTATTTGGCTGAGGCTTACAGTGTCAAGGCGCATATAGCAGCGTTAGAGGTATTATTACTACCAGCTGTCCAGTTAACGTTGCCTGAGTCCAAGTAAACAAAATAGTAGTTGCTGGTGCTGACAGTAGTGGACGACCAGTGTCCACGCCAAGTGAAGGTGGAGTTGCCATAGTTCATCATATCACCCCACTCCCTCCACAGTGCACCTACGCCTCGGGTTGCCGGAGCTTGTGATAATAGTCTGTAAGCGGGAATTTTCCATTGGTAAGAGGGTTGTTGTTCATTACACCAAGTTCTTGCTTCAGAATAAGTGACCCTTGATGATCCATTACTTCGAAACCAGGAGGCTATCGTAAAGGTATAGGCTAGAGATGTTCCTCCCGACGTTGGTGTCGCTGTAATAGTGACAGGTGCGGCATCACCCTGAGATATAAAGCTCACCATTCCACTGTTATCCACAGAGACCCATGCAGCATCACTGCTCCAGGTGTAATCACTCGGCGTACTGGGAGTATTCAGGACAAATTCCGCCCCATCAAACCCTGTGGTCGGGAACCCGGCATCGACAGTAAAAGTGAAGTCATTGACGGAAATATCTTCAAACGCCCCGAAGAGAGGGGTGACGACGACATTGATTGTCACCCTGTCACTGGTCACGCCATCCAGGCTGGCGGTCACTTCTGCGCTGCCCTGTTCCACACCGGTCAGCAGGCCGTTGGGGGTGATGGTGGCCATGGCGGTGTCATCGGACAGCCAGGCGACGCTGCTGGTTACATTCGCCGTGGTGTTGTCGCTGTAGGTGGCGGTGGCGGTCAGCTGCTGAGTCTGGCCCTTGCCGACCGACACGCTTGGCGGTGTGATCTCGATGGCGGTGAGGATGGCATCGGTGACGGTGACGTCGACGATGTTGCTGGTGATTCTGTCCTGGTGGGCGGTCGCTTCCGTGATCCCCGTTACCATCCCGGTCAGCAGGCCGGTTGATGAGACGGTTGCCGCGGCCGTGCCGTTTAGCAGCCAAGTGACCCAGGAGGCGTTGCTGCTGATATCCGCTGTGGTGTTGTCGCTGTAAATAGCGGTAGCGGTCAGTTGCCGGGTCTGGCCCTTGGCGAGCGAGACGCTTGGCGGCGTTACTTGAATGGCGGTGAGGATGGCGTCGGTGACGGTGACCTGGATTGTGTTGCCGGTGATGCCGTCCAGGCTGGCGGTGACCTCTGCGATGCCCTGTTCCACACCAGTCAGCAGGCCGGTGGCGGTGATGGTGGCCGTGGCGGCGTCATCGGACAGCCAGGCGACGCTGCCGGTCACATTCGCCGTGGTGTTGTCGCTGTAGGTGGCGGTGGCGGTCAGTTGTTGGGTCTGGCCCTTGGCGAGCGAGACGCTTGGCGGCGTTACTTGAATGGCGGTGAGGATGGCGTCGGTGACGGTGACCTGGACTGTGTTGCCGGTGATGCCGTCCAGGCTGGCGGTGACCTCTGCGGTGCCCTGCTCCACACCGGTCAGCAGGCCGTTGGGGGGGATAGTGGCCGTGGCTGTGTCATCCGACAGCCAGGCGACGCCATTGGTCACATTCGCCGTGGTGTTGTCGCTGTAGGTGGCGGTGGCGGTCAGCTGCTGAGTCTGGCCTTTGCCGACCGACACGCTTGGCGGCGTTACTTGAATGGCGGTGAGGATGGCGTCGGTGACGGTAATTTGGACTGTGTTGCCGGTCACGCCATCCAGGCTGGCGGTGACCTCTGTTGTGCCCTGTTCCACACCGCTCAGCAGGCCGGTTGATGAGACAGTTGCCGTGGTGATGTCGGTTGGCAGCCAGGCAACGCTGCTGGTCACATCTGCCGTGGTGTTGTCGCTGTAGGTGGCGGTGGCAGTCAGCTGCTGGGTCTGGCCTTTGCCGAGCGACACGCTTGGCGGCGTGATCTGGATTGCAGTGAGGGTGGCATCGGTGACAGTAATTTGGACTGCGTTGCTAGTGATGCCGTCCTTGCTGGCGGTCAGTTCCGTGGTGCCCGCTACCCTGCCGGTCAGCAGGCCGGTTGATGAGACGGTTGCCATGGTGATGCCGGTTGGCAACCAGGTGACGTTGCCGCTGATATCCGCCGTGGTGTTGTCGCTGTAGGTGGCAGTGGCGGTCAGTTGCTGGGTCTGGCCTTTGCCGACCGACACGCTCGGCGGCGTGACTTGAATGGCGGTGAGGGTGGCATCGGTGACGGTGACCTGGACTGTGTTGCTGGTGATGCCATCGTGGCTTGCCGTGACTGTGGTCGTCCCCGTGTCTCTCGCGGTGAGTGCACCGGGTGACGACATGGTGGCGATCCGGCTGTCACTGGAATGCCAGCTTGTCTCACTCGTCAGATCCTTGACCGAACCATCGTCATAATGACCTGTTGCAATAAAGGGCTGGGTATTACCTTTTGCCAGAATGAGTGAACTGCTGCCTCTTGTGCTGATCGGGTTGGCAACAATATGGATCTGTTCTAATGATGGCGAGGTCTCGGGGGTCGTATCCTCTGAGCCACTACTACAACCCAATAATAAGAATGAAAAAAGCAGGGCGACATATGACCGTAACATCTTTGTCATAGGTAAAGTCCTCTAGGTTTATATTTTTGGAGCAAACCCGGCAGGGCTTGAATAATCATAAACAGGGGGCGAGTTACAGCGATGCAACGATGTGGAAAGTACGTATGACGCTCTTTAAGGCGGCTATGTTTAGTAACTCTATGATGTGATCAAATAATAACCCGCGAAATTAATCGCGACTAGTATTTTAAAAAATGTAATTTTATTATTTCTTTATTTTTCATTCAGGATGAACGCTTTATGAATGAAATTATCTTTATCCTGTTCTGAAATATCCTGTAACAAATTATATTCTTAGGTGTATTCAAAACCCTCTTTTATTTGTTTGGTTTTGATGAACTGGTTCTTAATATATCCTGTCCATTTCCCTTCTGAAATATTTTGAAACACATTCATGGGTTGCATTTTACATAGGGCATTCATGTTCATGGTTCTCTATATTGATGGGGGTACGTACGAAATGCAGTGCTCGATTGGAATGGCATATGGGCGCGTTATGGGAGCTGGTGATTGGAATGCCATGACAGATCCCGATTCATCTTGCTTTCATCCTTTGCCGTGGATGGGGCGCTTTCTACCGTGTAGCAAATAACGCGCGATGCGGGCCGCCCCTCATCATGCCTTAATGTGCAGCACAGCACGGGACCTCATGAGTTATGGGGGCGTATCACGTATCGACTGTTTGACGGTGAGAGAGGGGCGGGCGTGCTGCACACCATTATGCATGTGCGTGATCGGCAGAGCCGACCCGGACATTGCCAGCACGCCGGCTCAGAGCCCCTGCCAGAGCGGCCGGCTGATCCAGAGCCCCCACAGGCCGAGGTGCAGCAGTACTATGGCCCAGAACCGCAGCCGGTAGCTCCCCTTCTGGGTCTTGTGGCGCAGCCAGTGGCGGGCCACCAGGGCGCCGGGCCAGCCGCCGAGCAGTTCCAGCAGGTGGAGGCGGGATTCCGGGATGCGCCAGCCGCCGCGAATGGCCTGCCGCTTGTCGTGGGCGTAGGCCAGCACTGTGAGCAGGCTCATGGTGGTGATCAGGGCCAGCGGCCACCAGTTGGCCTCCTCAATGCCGAGCCAGGCGGCCCAGATCAGGGGCAGCAGGGCCAGGGCCATCATGACAGCAGCGCCGGATCCCGGGGCGCGTCCGGGCTGAGGGTGCGGATCACCCGGGCCGGGTTGCCCACCGCCAGGGAGCCCGCCGGTATGTCGCGGGTCACCACGGCCCCTGCCCCTATGATGGAGCGCGGCCCTATGGTGACGCCGGGGCAGATGATGGCGCCGCCGCCAATCCAGCAGTCATCGCCGATGCGCACCGGCTTGTTGTAGGCGGTCCAGTTGCGGCGCTCCAGATAGTCCATGGTGTGGGTGGCGGTGTAGATCTGCACGTTGGGGGCCAGCAGCACATGGCTGCCGATGTGCACCTCACCCACGTCCAGTATGGTGACGTTGAAGTTGAAGAAGGTCTTCTCCCCCAGATGGATGTTGCGGCCAAACTCGCAGATGAAGGGGGAGCTTATCCAGCAGGAGTCGGGGCAGTGGCCGAACAACTCGGCACACAGGCTCTGGCGCCCCTCGTGATCCCCCGCCGGTGTGGCGTTGAGTCTCGCCAGCAGGGCCTGGCCTCGAATGCGGTCGTTCGCTATCTCCTCGCTCTGGCTGTTCAGGGCGCCCCCCGCCAGTACCTTGTCCCAGTCGCTTGCCATGCTCACCTCCTCTCATGTGCCAAGAGGCGCCAGTATACGTGACCGGCAGGGCGGCGTCAGGCCTGGTGGCCGGGTCAGCCCGGCCAGAGGAGGGGCAGGATCAGCAGGGTGGAGAGGAGGTAGGGCAGCATGACCCTCAGCCCCAGACGGCGACCGCCGATCACCAGGGCCAGCAGCCCCTTCACCAGGGAGTTGACCAGGCCGGCTAGCAGAATGGCCCGGGCCGCCACCTCCAGGGCCAGCTCCTTGTGGGAGAGCTGGGAGAGAGAGAGGGTGATGGCGTCCACGTCCGTGATGCCGGAGACCAGCGCCAGCAGATAGACCCCGGAGTTGCCTACCTTGCTCTGCAGCAAGGTGGCCATGAAGCCGATGAGCGCCAGCAGCAGGCCGAACTTGATGGCGGTGGCGAGATCCAGCGGGTTGCGGGTTTCGGGCTGCACCGGGTTGTCGCTCATCTCCTCGCGCTGGCGCCAGAACCAGAAGGCGAAGCCGTAGACGGTGGCCGCCAGCAGCAGCAGGGGGAGGGCCAGGCGCATGGCCAGTTCGTTGTGAATGAGCAGCACCAGCACCAGCAGTCGCAACCACATGGTGGCCCCCGCCAGCAGTATGCCGGTGGCCAGCAGCCGCTCCAGCCCGGGCTGCTCCTTGTTGAGGCGGGCAAATTGCAGGGTGAGGGCGGTGGAGGAGGCGAGCCCCGCCAGCATGCTGGTGAGCACCAGACCGGCACGGGTGCCGAGCAGGCGCACCGCGAAGTGACCGGAGAAGGAGATGCCGGCGATCACCACCACCATCAGCCAGATCTTGAAGGGATTGAAGGCGTCGAGGGGGCCCATCTCGACGTCGGGGAGCACGGGCAGCAGCACCAGGGAGATGAGCAGGAAGCGCAGGGTGGCGTGAAATTCCGTCTCGCTCAAGAACAGCATCCCCTGCTGGATCTGGCCCTTGAGTCCCATCAAGAGCGCCGCCAGCACGGCGCAGGCCACCGCCTCGCTCGGGCTCTGCAGCACAGACATCAGCCCCAGCAGGTAGGTGAGCACCATGGCCACCGAGCTGGTGAGGCCAAACTCCCCCTGCCAGCGCTGGGCCAGCCAGACCGAGAGGCCGCAGCCGATGACCACAGCCAGCAGGCCGAGCAGGGCCAGCCAGGCACCCAGGGTGGGCAGTAGCAGGGCGCAGACGCCGCCGAGCAGGCCGATGAGACCATAGGTCCGCATCCCGGCGATGCGCTGGTTGTCCCCCAGCTGGCGCACCTGCCAGCCCCGCTCCAGTCCGATGATGAGCCCTATGGCCAGTGACACCAGGGCGCCGTAGACGGGCTCAGCCTCGATCCACATGGGGTTCTCCTCTCATTGCTCTCCCTGTCAGGATGGCACAGACGGTGCGCCAGCAGGGGGAGCTGGCTCACAGAGCGGGTGCGCCGCCTGGCGCCTGCCAGGCACGCAAAAAAAGGCGCCACCCGGAGGGGACGCCTGAAAACCAAACCTTGCGGTTTGAAGACCAACGGAACCAAAGATCACACACTCAGCACTTCCCTCGGCAGGCTCAACCCTGCCATTTTCCCCCTTCCACTATGACATCGTTGGGATCGGTGTCGGCACTCAGCTTGTCGCGCACATACTGGTCGTAGAGTTTCAGCAGGTACTTCTCTTCACCCAGCCTGGCGAGACGGTCGTTGACCCAGTCACGCAGCTCGATATTGCCCTTCTTCACCGCCGGGGCGATGGGATCTTCCGAGCCCAGCTTCTCGGGCAATACCCGATATCCCGGGTTCTCCTTGGCCCAGCTGAAGAGCACCAGATTGTCCTGGGCGTAGGCATCGCCGCGCCCCTGGGCCAGGGCCTGCAGGGATTCGGTGTTCTTCTCGAACTTGAGCACCTTCCACTCCGGGTGGTTGCGGGTCAGCCAGATGTCCGCCGTGGTGCCCGTGGTGACGATGAGTGTCTTGCTGGCCAGATCGTCGAGCTTCCTGGCCGGGCTCCCTTGTGGCACCAGCACCTGCACCGCGACCTTGAGGTTGGGGTTGGTGAAGTCCACCACCTGGCGCCGCTCCGGGGTCACCGTCATGTTGGCGAGGATCAGATCCACCTTGTCGCTCTGCAGGAAGGGGATGCGGCTGGCGGGCTCTACCGCCACAAACTCGACCTTGTTCTCGTCCCCCAGCAGATCCTTGGCGAAACGACGACCGAGATCGGTATCAAAGCCGACGTAGTTGCCCTTCTCGTCCACATAGCCGAAGGGGGGCTTGTCGGTGAAGACGCCGACGATGAGCTTGTCGCGTTCCTTGATCTTGGCGAGGGAACCGTCCGCCGCCTGGGCGGCGCCACTGGCGAGACCCAGTCCCAATAAGGCACTAAACAGAACCGAGGTAATTTTCTTCATGCTGACTCCTTTCGTTTGATGACAGTTGTATAAGAGAACTTGGCGAGGAACTGGCGCGCACGCTGGCTCCTGGGATTGTCGAAAAATTGATGGGGGGCGGCCTGCTCCAGGATGTGGCCGCCGTCCATGAAGAGGATGCGATCCGCCACCGCCTGGGCGAACGCCAGCTCGTGGGTGACGATGAGCAGGGTCATGCCGCTGCCGGCGAGATCGCGGATCACCTCCAGCACCTCCTGCACCATCTCGGGATCCAGCGCAGCGGTCACCTCGTCAAACAGCATCACCTGGGGGTTCATGCACAGGGCCCGCACTATGGCGATGCGCTGCTGCTGGCCGCCGGAGAGCTGGCGCGGATAGTCGTGGCGCCGCTCCCACAGGCCGACCCGGGTCAGCAGCTGCTCCGCCTGCAGCAGGGCCTCCTGCCGCTCTCGTTTTTGCACCTGAAGGGGGCCGAGCAGCACGTTCTCCAGCACTGTCAGGTTCGGGAAGAGGTGATAGCTCTGGAACACCATGCCGATGCGCTGGCGTAGCCGCTGCCAGTCGGTGCTGGCATCCAGCAGCACGCCGTCGAAGCGGATCTCGCCCCCCTGAATCGGCTCTAACCCGTTCAGGGTGCGCAGCAAGGTGCTCTTGCCGCAGCCGCTCGGCCCCAGGATGACGATCACTTCCCCGGGGTTCACCGCGAGGCTGACCTCGTCCAGTACCCGGTGTTGGCCAAATTGTTTGCTGACAGCATTGAGCTCAAGCAGAGGTGTCATACCGCATTACCCCATTGTTGCTCCAGCCGGCGCGAGGCGAGCGAGAGCGGATAGCAGACCAGAAAAAAGAACAGGAACAGCAGACCGTAGATGAGCAGCGAGCCATAGGTGCGCTCGATGATCTGCTGGCCCACCTTGATCACCTCCACCACCCCGATCAGCACCGCCAACGAGCTGGTCTTGATGATGCGGGTATGGATGTTGATGGTGGGCGGCGTCAGCCGTTGCAGCGCCTGGGGCAGCAGCACGTGGCGATAGAGCTGCCAGCGGGAGAGCCCGAGGGCCAGGCCGGCCTCCTGCTGGCCGCGGGCGAGGGACTTGAGCCCACCGCGCACCACTTCCCCCACCTCGCTGGCGCCCCACAGGGAGAGCACCAGCACGGCGCACCAGAAGGCCGGGATATCCAGGCCGAAGAAGATCGGCAGCCCGAAGAAGAAGAGGTAGAGCCAGACCAGCACGGGTACCACCCGAAACAACTCCAGATACACCCTCAGCACTCCCCGGGTCAGCCTTCCCCCCTGCTGTGCCAGCACGCCGTAACCGACCCCACCCAGGGTGGCGAACAGGATGGCGAGCAGGGAGATGGCGAGGGTCTGACCCGCGCCCACCGCCAGCAGCGGCAGCGCCTGCGTCAGCTGCTCAGTGACAGAATTGACCATATTGATCCCTCCTTTCTTGTGCATGGGTGGCGAGTGACGGTGGCAGCAGGGCGATCGATACCTGCATCAGCGATTCAGTGACCGAACTGACCATGTTGCAGCCTCCTTTCAACGACGCGCAGGGCGAGCGACAGCGGCAGAAAGATCAGCACGCACATCAAGGTCAGCACCGCCAGCATCTCGTAGGTCTTGTAGTAGAGGGCGATGTAGTTCCTGGTGGTGTAGAGCAGCTCCGGCACCGCTACCGCCGAGGCCACCGTGGTCTCTTTGAGCAGGAAGATGAAGTTGGCAAAGAGCGCCGGCAGGCTGGCGAGCCAGGCCTGGGGCAGCTGCACGTGGCGCAGCAGTTGCCAGCGGGAGAGACCTATGGCCCGGCCCGCCTCCAGCTGGCTGGGGGGGACCGCCTGAATGCCCGCCCGCAGCGCCTCGGTGAGGTAGCCACCGCCGAGGAAGGTCATGGCGATCACCGCAGTGGCAAAGCCCGACAGCGACAAGCCGAGCGCCGGCAACCCGAAGTAGAGAAAGAACAGCTGGATCAAGAGCGGCGTGTTGCGGGCCAGCTCCACATAGGCGCGGATCACCCGGTTCAGCCAGGGCCTGTGCAGGCTTTGCAGCGTCACGTTGAGCAGGGCCACGGCGAGGGAGGTGAGGATCACCAGGGCGCCGAGCTGCAGGGTGACCCAGACCGACTTGCCAAAGGCTGGCAGGGTAGTGAGGACAAAGGACCAGTCGAAGCTCATGCGGGGATACTCCCGTCGCGGCGCAGCCGCTGGGGCAGCACAGTGATGGCGTCCGGGTACTTGATGCCGGCGCCGGTGTTGAGCACCACCACCCGCTCGCCTCCCTGGATCCAGCCGCTCTCCCGCAGTTGGCGAGCGGCGGCGAAGGCGGCCGCCCCTTCCGGGCAGACGAAGCTGCCTTCGCGCGCGGCGAGCTGGCGGATCTCGCGCTGGATGGCGCCGTCGTCCACTGCTATGGCGCAGCCTTGGGTGCGATAGAGGGCGTCCAGCACCAGAAAGTCCCCCAGCGCCTTGGGCACATTGATGCCGAACGCCAGGGTCTGGGAGTCGGGCCAGAAGCGCGACTCGCGCTCCCCCTGCTGCCAGGCTTGGACTATGGGGGCGCAGCCGCTCGCCTGCACCGCCACCAGTCGCGGCAGCGGCCCCTGCACCCAGCCCAGCGCCTGCAACTCCCGCAGCGCCTTGTAGATGCCGATGAGACCGACCCCGCCACCGGTGGGGTAGAGGATGACATCCGGCAGGGTCCAGCCGAGCTGCTCGGCGATCTCCAGCCCCATGGTCTTCTTGCCCTCGATGCGGTAGGGCTCCTTGAGGGTGGAGGCATCGAACAGCCCCTGCTCCGCCACCGCCTGGGCCACCTGGCGACCGGCGTCGCTGATGAGGCCGTCCACCAGATAGAGGCGGGAGCCGGCGAGAGAGGTCTCCAGCCTGGTGATGGCGGGGGCCGCCTGGGGCATGACTATGGTGCTGCGCAGCCCGGCGCGGGCGCCGTAGAGCGCCCAGGCCGCCCCGGCGTTGCCGTTGGTCGGCATGGCGAAGTGGGTGACGCCGAGTTCCCGGGCGCGGGAGACCCCGACTGCGGCGCCGCGGGCCTTGAAGGAGCCGGTGGGGAGGATGCTCTCATCCTTCATCCAGAGATCCGGAATGCCAATCTGCTTGCCGAAAGCGGGCAGGGGCAGCAGGGGAGTGAAGCCTTCCCCCAGGGTGACCACCTGGGTGGGGTCGCGCACCGGCAGCAGCTCGTGGTAGCGCCACAGGCTGGCGGGGCGACCCAGCAGGGAGGCCGGGTGCCAGGCCTGCTTCAGGGCCTCGAGATCGTAGCTGGCTAGCAGTGGCGCGCCGACCCGGCTCAGTTGCTGGGGCCGATCGGCATCATGGGTCTCGCCGGTCTTGCTGCACCTCAGATGTGATAGGTAGCTGTAGGGCATGCTTTATCCTGAATGGGTCACGTTGGCTGGTTTCTTATTCCATCCTGTGACCCAGGGGCCGGATAACAAACAAAATAAAGCGGCAAACCTAAGTGAAAAAATTCATATGACTCCGTCTTTACCGGGGCACCGCCCGTCGCCACCGGCCGGGGGGTTGGGCCATCCGGCACTCTTTGTTACCCTGCCCGCTTCACCGAAATCGCAGGGAGCCACCTCGATGCGAGCCATTGTCAGCCTGCTGGCCCTGTCACTGCTGTGTGCGTGCAGCGGCCAGCCAACCGGAGAGGATGCCATGTCAGGGAATACGCGCCTTCACTACCCCGTCACCCGCCAGGGTGAGCAGGTGGATCACTATTTCGGCCAGGCCGTGGCCGACCCCTATCGCTGGCTGGAGGATGACCGCAGCCCCGAGACCGAGGCCTGGGTCAGGGCCCAGAACCGGGTAACTCAGGATTACCTCTCGCTGATCCCGTATCGGGCGGCCATCAAGGAGAGGCTGGCCTCATCCTGGAACTACGCCAAGGAGGGGGCGCCGTTTCGCGAGGGGCGCTACCACTACTTCTTCAAGAACGACGGCCTGCAGAACCAGAACGTGCTGTGGCGCCAGCTGCCGGGCAAGCCGGCGGAGGTGTTCCTCGATCCCAATACCCTCAGCCCCGAAGGTACCACGGCGCTGGATCAGCTGAGCTTCTCCCGGGATGGCCGCATCCTGGCCTACTCCCTGTCACTGGCCGGCAGCGACTGGCGCGAGATCCACCTGATGGACGTGGAGAGCAAGCAACCCCTGGAGACGCCCCTCAAGGACGTGAAGTTCAGCGGCATCAGCTGGCTCGGCAACGAGGGCTTCTTCTACTCGAGCTACGACAAGCCGGACGGCAGCGAGCTGTCGGCCAGGACGGATCAGCACAAGCTCTATTTCCACCGGCTCGGCACGGCGCAGCAGGATGACCGGCTGGTGTTCGGCGCCATCCCGGCGCAAAAGCACCGCTATGTGGGGGCCAGCGTCACCGAGGATGACCGCTTCCTGCTCATCTCGGCGGCGAACTCCACCTCCGGCAACCGCCTCTACGTGAAGGATCTGAGCCGGGAGAACGCACCGCTGCTGACGGTGCAGGGGGAGCTGGAGGCGGACGTGAGCCTGGTGGACAACAAGGGCGGTACGCTCTACCTGCTGACCAACCGGGACGCCCCCAATGGCCGTCTGGTGACGGTGGAGGCCGCCAACCCGGGCCCCGAACAGTGGCGCGACCTCATCCCCGAGTGTCAGCAGGTGCTGAGGGTGCACAGCGGCAGCGGCTACCTGTTCGCGGAGTACATGGTGGATGCCACCGCCCGGGTCGAGCAGTTCGACTACGAAGGCAAGCGAGTGCGCGAGGTGGCGCTGCCCGGCCTTGGCAGCGTCAGCGGCTTCAACGGCAAGCACGACGATCCCGCCCTCTACTTCGGCTTCGAGAACTATGCCCAGCCGCCCACCCTCTACCAGTTCGAGCCAAGGAGCGGGGCCATCAGCCTCTATCGCGCCTCGGCGGCGCCGTTCAAACCGGAGGATTACGTTTCCGAGCAGCGCTTCTACCGGAGCAAGGACGGCACCCGGGTGCCGCTCATCATCAGCTACCGCAAGGGGCTCAAACTCGATGGCAGCAACCCGACCATCCTCTACGGCTATGGCGGCTTCGACGTGAGTCTGACCCCGAGCTTCAGCGTGTCGGTGGCGAACTGGCTGGATCTAGGGGGCGTCTATGCGGTGGCGAACCTGCGCGGGGGCGGCGAGTACGGCCAGGACTGGCACCTGGCGGGCACCAGGATGAACAAGCAGAACGTGTTCGACGACTTCATCGCCGCGGCCGAGTACCTCAAGGCCGAGGGCTACACCCGCACCGATCGGCTGGCGATCCGCGGTGGCTCCAACGGCGGCCTGCTGGTGGGGGCTGTGATGACCCAGCGGCCGGATCTGATGCGGGTCGCGCTGCCGGCGGTGGGGGTGCTCGACATGCTGCGCTACCACAGCTTCACCGCCGGGGCGGGCTGGGCCTATGACTACGGCACCAGCGCCGACAATGAGGCCATGTTCGCGTATCTGAAGGGTTACTCGCCCCTGCACCAGGTGCGGCCCGGGGTCAGCTACCCCTCGACCCTGGTGACCACGGCGGATCACGACGATCGGGTGGTGCCGGCCCACTCCTTCAAGTTCGCCGCCACCCTGCAGGCGGACGATGCCGGCCCCCATCCCCAGCTCATCCGCATCGAGACCAATGCGGGGCACGGGGCGGGCACGCCGGTGACCAAGCTTATCGAGCAGAGCGCGGACCTCTATGCCTTCACCTTGTACGAGATGGGCTACCGGCAACTGCCGACCGTCCAGTGAGACCAGGGCCCTGCGGGGCCCTTTTCCGTGGTGGGACGGGCGGGCGCGACCATCCCTGTCTCGCCATTTGCCCGTTTTGGGGCCGGTACAGCCTGCGCCGCGCCCCCGGTGGTATAGTCAGCCACAGGATCTGCATTGAGGAGTTCGTCGTGAAGAAGATCATCTACATACTGCTGGGGTTGGCGCTGGCGGCCGTGGTGGCCATCGCCGCCCTGGTGTCTCTGGTTGACCCCAATCAGTTCAAGCCTCAGCTGGCGGAACAGGTGCGCAAGAGCACGGGCCGCGAGCTGGTGATGGAGGGGGATATCGGCTGGCGCTTCTGGCCGAGCCTCGGCCTCTCTCTCGAGAAGGTGCAACTTCGCAACCCCGCGGGCTTTGCCGAGCCCGACCTGCTGCGCTTCGCGCAGGGTGACGCCTCTGTCGCCCTGCTGCCGCTGCTCTCCCACCGGCTGGAGATTGGCAAGGTGACCCTGAGCGGCGCCCATCTCTTTATCCAGACCAGGGCCGACGGCAGCTCCAACCTGAGCGGTCTGGTCAAGACAGCCACCGCCGACAAGGGCGATGGCGCTCAATCCCCTGCCGGCGATGGTCAGCCCGCCGCCCCTGCCGCCAGTGAAGAACAACCCTGGCAGATCAGCCTGCAAGGGGTGGCATTGGTCGAGGCCAGCGCCCTGGTGCGGGACGATCGCAGCGGCGCCGTCTCCCGTCTCGACCGGCTGGATCTCGATCTGGGTCAGTTGACCCCGGGGGAGTGGGTGCCGGTGACCCTGGCCGCCAAGGGGGCGCAAGGGGATCTGGCATTTGATCTCAAGGGAGAGGCCCAGCTCAAACCGGCCCAGGAGGCAATGAAGAGCGAGCTCAAGGATCTCAGCCTCAGCGGTAGCCTGAGCCAGCCATCGCAGCGGCTCGATGCCTTCACCCTCAAGGCCGATCGGCTGGCGCTGGGGCAGTGGAGCAGCCTGACCCTAAACCTGAGCGGCGCCCAGGGGGCGGCGGACAAGCCGACCCTGGCCGGTACCCTGGAGGGGACCCTCAAGGCGCGGCTCGACGAGAAGCGGCAACTGCTGGAGGTGTCGGATGCCGTGCTGGCCGCCAGGCTCAGCGGTGATGCCCTGCCGCGCCCGCAGATGAACCTCAAGCTGGCGGGCTTTGCCCGCGCCGAGCTCGACAAGCAGAGCGTCACCCTGAGCAACCTGGTGATGGGGGCGGACGATGCCCTGCTCAGCGGCAATGGCACTGTGCATCTGGGGGCCGTGCCCAAGGTGGAGTTCGACCTCAAGGGGGAAAAACTCGACCTCGACAGCTGGCTCGGTCAGTCAGCCAGGGCGGCGCCCGCTGCGGCCACCTCGGGGGCGGCTGCACCGGCCGGAACAAAGGCGCAGGCCGCGGCTCCCGCCACCAGGGCGCTCTCCACCATGGAGCCCGACCTCGCCGCCCTCAAGGCGGTGGACCTGGCCGGTCGGCTGCAACTGGGCAGCCTGAGGGTGAAGGGGCTGGATCTCGGCGCCGTCGACCTGCAGCTCGCCCTGGCCGGCGGGCAGCTAACGCTCAAGCAGTTCAGCGCCGGGGTGGCCGGTGGTCAGGTGACGGCGAGCGGCGTGCTCGATGCCCGTCAGCAACCCGCCCGCTATCAGGTGCACAAGCGGATACAGGGGGTGGATATTCGCCCCCTGCTGCAGACCCTGGCCCAGAACGATCGACTGGAAGGCAAGGGAGATCTCGAGGTGCAGGTGCAGGGCACAGGCCTCTCCGAGCAGGCCCTGCGCAGCCAGATGCAGGGCAAGGCGAGCCTCAGGCTGAGGGACGGTGCCCTGCACGGCATCAACCTGGCCGAGATGATCCGCGAGGCGCGGGCCACCCTGACCGGCAAGGGGGCGGATCAGGTGAAGGAGGCGCGCAAGACCGACTTCAGCGCCCTGACCGCCAGCTTCCAGATCGCCAATGGCGTGGCGCGCAGCGACGACATCCAGCTGCTCGCCCCCGCCCTGCGGGTGAAGGGCCAGGGCCAGACAGCCCTGGTGCCCGAGACCCTCGACTTCCTGTTCCTCACCTCAGTGGTGGAGAGCAGCAAGGGGCAGGGGGGCAAGAGCGTGGACGAGCTCAAGGACGTCACCATACCGGTGCGCATCGGCGGTCACTGGCAGTCACCCAGCTACCGGCTCGACGTGAAGGAGTTGCTCGGCAACAACAAGCTGCTGGAGGAGAAGGCCCGCAAGGAGGCCGAGCGCGGCCTCAAGAAGTTGCTGGGAGACAAGGGCGACGACGAGCAGATCAAGGGGGTGGCGGATCAGCTGCTCAAGGGCCTGTTCAAATAGCCTGGACCTTTCGTCTTATCGCCATGCAGAGCCCGCCCAGTGCGGGCTCTGTGCGTGTGGCTCTGCGCTCGGGCAAGGAGGCGGGACTCGACGCCGCCTGCGTCGGTAGTGAAAGAGAGGGGTGTTTGGGCCGGACAAAGATGGTATCACTGTGGTTTTACCAAGGAGCAGATGAATGAGTCGCAGTGAAATCGCAAGAGAGATATCCCATCCGGACTGGCCGCTGGTCTGGCAGATCTACGGCAGCAGCTTTCCCCGCTACGAACAGCGCCAGCCGCAGCATCAGCAGCTCAAGATGGGAGACTCCCGCTTTCACTGCCAGCTCTTTTATCAGGGCGAGCAGCTGCTCGGCTTTATCTTCTGGTGGGACTGCGGCGAGCAGATCTACATCGAGCATCTGGCCATCAACCCGGCCCTGCGCGGCCAGAACCACGGCTCCCGCCTGCTGGCGGCATTCTGCCGGGAGGCCGGGCGCCCCGTCATCCTGGAGATAGATCCGCCAGAGGACGAGATCGCCATCCGCCGGCTGCGCTTCTATCAGGGGCTGGGTTTTTGCCTGAGCGATCATGACCACGTGCACCCGCCCTATCAGCCGGACCATCAAGGCCATGCGCTGCGGGTGCTTAGCTATCCGGCCCCGCTCGATGAGCAGGGGTACCGGTACTTCAACCGGGTGCTGGTGGAGACCGTGATGGATCACGGCCCGGCCTGACACGGCCGCCATCCATCTCGCAGTAGTTCAATCCGCGACACGACCAGGAGGGTCCATGCACAAACGGGTGCTGATCACAGGTGGCAGCAGGGGGATAGGGGCGGCGACGGCCCGTTATCTGGCGGGGCAGGGCTATCATCTGTGCCTCAACTATCGTCATGACAAGGCCAGTGCCGAGGCGCTGGTGGCCGAAATCCGGGCCCGGTATCCGGTCTCCTGCATAGCAGTGCAGGCGGATGTCGGGGTGGAGGCCGAGGTGGTGCGCCTGTTCGAGGAGATGGACACCCGGCTCGGGGTGATCACCCATCTGGTGAACAACGCGGGTATACTCCAGCCCCAGATGAAGGTGCTGGAGATGAGTGCCGAGCGCATCAACAAGACCCTGACCACCAATGTGACCGGCTATTTTCTCTGCTGCCGGGAGGCGGTGCGCCGCATGACGAGCGGGGGCGCCATCGTCAACGTCTCCTCCGCCGCCGCGCGCCTGGGCTCCCCCGGGGAGTATGTGGACTACGCCGCCTCCAAGGGGGCTATAGACGTGCTGACCAGGGGCTTGTCCCTGGAGGTGGCGGCCCAGGGGATCCGGGTCAACGGGGTGCGCCCGGGCTTTATCTATACCGAGATGCACGGGGACGGCGGCGAACCCGGTCGGGTGGACAGGATCAAGGGCAATATTCCGCTGCAACGGGGCGGTCAGCCGGTGGAGGTGGCCGCAGCCATCGCCTGGCTGCTGTCGGACGAAGCCTCCTATGCCACCGGCACCTTTATCGATCTGGCCGGGGGGCGCTAGGGGCGGAGTCACGCTCTCCCGACAGCAACAAGGGGCGCCATGGCGCCCCTTGTTGTCGATGCGGCGAGAGCCTTACTCCCCCAGCAGCTGTTGCCAGACCGCCAGCACATGGCCCCGCTCGGTCAGCAGCTGATCGTCTCCCACCTTGCGGGAAACCTCGGAGAGGTTGAGGCGATGGCCAAGGTTGCGGATCTCCAGATAGGCGTGTTTGAGCCCCTCCGCCTGCTCCAGGGTCAATACCCCCGCCATCACGCACTCGTCGAAGATGCGCACGTTGTCCGACCAGCGAGTCAGGGCCTCGGGCTCGCCGCAGGCGTGGGCCAGCACCAGGTACTGGGCGATGAACTCTATGTCCACCATGCCGCCCGGGGACTGCTTGAGATCGAACTCCCCCTCGCCAGCCTTGAGCAGGTGATCCCGCATCTTGTGGCGCATCTCCCGCACCTCGCGGGCCAGGGTCGGCAGGTCGCGATCCTTGGCCAGCACGTCGCGGCGGATGCGGGCAAATTCGGCGACCACGGCATCATCGCCATAGATGGGGCGCGCCCGCACCAGGGCCTGATGCTCCCAGGTCCAGGCTTCCTGCTGCTGGTACTGCTCGTAGGCGGCGAGGGAGGAGACCAGCAGGCCGGCGTCGCCGGAGGGGCGCAGCCGCATGTCGATCTCGTAGAGGATCCCGGACGGGGTGCGGGTGCTGAACAGGTGCAGGATCCGCTGGGCCAGGCGCAGGTAGAACTGGCGGCTGTCGATGGGCTTGCGCCCGTCGGTGTAACTGTTGGGGTCGCCGCCGTGCAGGAACACCAGGTCGAGATCCGAGCCGTAGCCGAGCTCGATGCCGCCGAGCTTGCCGTAGGCCACCACGGCGAAGCCGCGCTGACCGCTCAGCGCCACCTCGGGGGGCACGCCGTAGCGCTCGCTCATCTGGGTCCAGGCCTGATTGACCACCTCTTCGGTGATGGCCTCCGCCAGCCAGGTGAGGTGGTCGCTCACCTTCATCAGCGGCAGGGCGCCGGCGATGTCGGCGGCGACGATGCGCAGCAGCTGCACCTGCTTGAACTGGCGCAGCGCCTCCATCTGCTGCTCCACGTCCTCTTCGGGGATGCGCAGCAGGAACTGGCGCAGCTGGGGCTTGTACTGATCCAGCGGGGTGGGGTGGTAGAGGTGCTGGGGATCCAGCAGCTCGTCCAGCAAGATGGGGTAGCGGGCGAGCTGCTCGCTCACCAGGTTGCTCTCGTCGCACAGGCGCACCAGCTGGCGCAGGGCGGCGGGGTTCTCCGCCAGCAGTTGCAGATAGGCGCTGCGGGTGAAGATGCGGGTCAGCAGGGTGCAGACCCGCTCGAACAGGCGGGCGGGCTCACGGCTCGCCACCACCAGTCGCAGCAGCTCGGGCATCAGCCAGTCCAGGGCGATGCGCCCCTGGGGCCCGACCTGGCGGCGCTTGTACTCCTCCTTGAAGCGCAGCAGGGCGGCGCAGAGCGGAACCGGATCGCTCACCCCCTGGGTGGTGAGCAGCTTCTCCAGCTCGGCGGCATCGAGCTCGGTGCGCCAGAGATCGAGCCAGAGCTGCTCCAGGTGGGCGGGGGCCTCCTTCTCTTCCCCCACCACGGCGACGAACTCCTGATGGACTATGGCCATCTCCTCGTCGAGGTGCGTCATGAAGCGCTCCCAGTCGGCGAACCCGGTGGCGGCGATCAGTCGCTGGCGATCCCGCTCCTCGGTGGGCAGGGTCTGGGTCTGCTGATCGCCGATCTCCTGCAAGATGTTCTCGACCCGGCGCAGGAAGCGGTAAGCCTGGAGCAGGCGCGCGCAGCGCTCCCCGTCGAGGGCGCCGCTCTGGGCTATGGCCGCCAGGGCCTCGGGCAGGTGGCGCACCCGCAGGGCGGGCTCGCGGCCGCCACGAATGAGCTGCAGCGCCTGGGCGATGAACTCCACCTCGCGGATGCCGCCGGCCCCCAGCTTGATATTGCCCTCCAGCCCCTTGCGGCGCACCTCGGCGGCGATCATCGCCTTCATCTGACGCAGGCCGTCGATGACGCCGAAGTCGATGTAGCGGCGGAACACGAAGGGGCGCAGCAGCTCGGTGAGGGCCTGGGCGTGTTCGCACTGGGGCCCCAGCACCCGCGCCTTGACCATGGCGTAGCGCTCCCAGTTGCGGCCATGGTGCTGGTAGTAGTCCTCCATGGCGGCAAACGAGATCGCGAGCGGCCCCGCCTCGCCGAAAGGACGCAGCCGCATGTCGACCCGAAATACCTGACCATCCTGGGTGGGCTGGTGCAGGGCGTTGATCAGGCGCTGCCCCAGCTTGATGAAGAACTGCTGGTTCGCGAGCTCCCGCCGCCCGCCGACCGTGTAGCCGTTGTCGGGGAAGGTGAAGATGAGGTCTATGTCCGAGGAGAAATTCAGCTCGCCGCCACCGAGCTTGCCCATGCCGAGGATGAGCAGCGGCTGGGGGTCGCCGTTGCCGTCCATGGGGGTGCCGAGCTCGGCACACTGCCTGGCGTAGAGCCAGTCCCGGGCGCCGCAGATCAGCGCGTCCGCGAGCCTGGTGAGATGGACAAAGCTCTCTTCGACCTCTGACTCCCCCAGCAGCTCGCGCCAGGCGATCACCAGCATGCGGCTGCGCCTGAACTGGCGCAGCACGCGCTTGAGCGCCTCCTCGTCATGGACTTCGGCGAGCAGGGCCGCGAGATCGCCCTCGTAGGCGGGCCAGCGCTCGGACAGAGCCAGATCCCCGGCGGCCAGGGTCTGCGCCAGCAGCTCGGGCTGCTTGATGAGGGAGTCGGCGACGAAATCGGAGAGACCAAACAGGGTCAGCAGGGTCTGCTGCTCCATCGCTGGCAAATTGCCATAGTCGGGGGCCAGCGCCAGCAGCCGCTGCCACTGGCGCCCGGCCTGATCCTGCAGCAGGGGGGGCAGAGTGGAGAGGGATGCCGGTGATGGGGGAAGTGAAGAGGAATGCTGGGCCACGGTTGCCGTCCTTGTGATTAACGGGTCTGCAGAGGGAATGAAAACACCGGCAGCCAATCTAGCATTGTCCCGTGCCCGCGTCACAGCCCGGGAGAGAGAAGCATGAGCCGGCGGGGAAAATGGGCCGCCGGCGCGGGCTCAGGGGCGTTGATAGATCTCGGGGTCGTACTTTTCCATCAGGCTGCCGGGGGTGCGGGGCGGCGCGAAGCCAAAACCGGCATAGAGGCCCTGGGCATCCGAGGTGGCCAGCATGAGGCGGCGCAGCCCCTGCAAGGCGGGATGGTCGACAATGGCCGCCATCAACGCCTTGCTATGGCCGCGACCGCGATGCTCGGGCAGCACGAAGACGTCGGAGAGATAGCCGAAGGTGGCCCGGTCTGTGATGACCCGGGCGAAGGCCACCTGCTGACCGTCGACATAGCCGCCGAAGCAGAGGGAATGATTGATGGCCCGCTGCACGGTGGAGAGGGGAATGCCGAGGCTCCAGTAGGCCTCCTCGGACAGGAAACGGTGAATGAGCGGGACATCGAGGCGTCCCTTGTCGTCGCTGATCTCCAGTGGGGATGGGGTGTGCTGCATCCTGGCTCCTTGCCGTGTCATGAGATGAAAAAAGGCCCCTCGCGGGGCCTTCCAGTTTACTCAAATCACGACCTCAGGCCAGCTTGAAGGCCTGGATATGATTGTCCAGCGTCTGGCGTGGTCGGTCACTCTTTCCGACACCTTGCTGTGATAGCAATAAGAAAGGCCCCTGACGGGGCCCTTGTGCGTACCAGGTTGATGCCATCAGGCCAGCTTGAAGGCCTGGATATGGGTATCCAGCGTCTGGCTGTGGTCCGTCTCTCTTTCCGACACCTTGCTGTGATAGCAATAAGAAAGGCCCCTGACGGGGCCCTTGTGCGTACCAGATTGATGCCATCAGGCCAGCTTGAAGGCCTGAATGTGGGTATCCAGCGTCTGGCTGTGGTGCTCCACCAGTTCGGAGGCATCTTTCAGCTCCCGCAGTACCACCACGGAGCCTTCCACCACCTGCTTGACCTGCTCCAGGTTGGCGTTCATCTCTTCGGCCACCGAGCTCTGCTGCTCGGAGGCGGCGGCGATCTGGCGGTTCATGTCGGCCACCCCCTGTACCCGCTGCACTATGGTGGCGAGCTGATCGCCGGCCTGGGTCACCTGCTCCACCCCCTTGTCCGCCTGCTGCACGCTCTCGGCCATCAGGCCGACGGCCTGGCGGGCATTGCCCTGCAACTGCTCGATCATCTTCTGGATCTCGACGGTGGCGGCCTGGGCCCGATTCGCGAGTTCGCGCACCTCGGAGGCGACCACGGCGAAGCCGCGCCCCGCCTCGCCGGCGCGGGCGGCCTCGATGGCGGCGTTCAGGGCCAGCAGGTTGGTCTGCTCCGAGATGCTGCGGATGGTGTCCACCACCGAGCCGATGCGATCGACCCCGTGTTCCACCTCGTTGACCACGGCGGAGGAGCGCTGGATGTTGCCGGAGAGGGTGTCTATGGTGCTGACGGTGGCGGCCACGCAGCGGCTCCCCTCCTCGGCCAGGGCGCTGGCGTCGGCGGTGGCGTGGGAGGCTTGCTCCGCATGGTTGGCCACCTCGCGAATGGCGCCCACCATCTGGCTCATGGCGCTGGCGAGCTGCTCTATCTGGGTGAACTCCTCGTTGATCGCCTCGTTGGCCTCATCCATGCAAAGCGTCACCTGGGAGGCGATGTCGTTGAGCTCCTTGCAGGCGGCGCGCTGGGTGCCGAACACCTCCTTGAGGTTCTCCTGGGAGTGGGCGACCGCCTTGGCGATGTCGCCGAACTCGTCCCGGGACTTGAGCAGCACGCTGTGGCTGAGATCCTTGCGGGCGAAGCGCTCCAGCAGGCCCACCAGATAGTGCACCTGCTTGACCATGAGACGGGAGCCGGTCAGCAGCAGCACCACGAAGACGACCCCCATCAGCGCCGTCTCCATCAGACCGGTCCAGAGCAGGCGATCGGCAATGGCATTGGCCTTGGTGGCATCTATGCCCTCGCCGAGCAGGGTGGCTTCCAGGTTGCTGGCATCGAACCAGAGCTTGGCCAGCAGCAGCAGCGTGCTGAACACCATGAGCAGCACCACTTTGGGCACCAGTCGGATGTTGCTCATTCGCCTCTCCAGCGAGTTTAACTGCATAATCTTTCTCCTTCTTAATGGCCGGTTTTCCTTTGTCCTCAGGACTATCGGCATTATCTTCCTTTTTATTAATTCGCACCGTGCCTAAAGTAGGAAATTGTATGCGACATCACTTAACTCACCTGCGCGCCATGGATCTGCTGATGGCGTTTCTGTCGGTGATCTCCGTTTGCCTGGTCTGTGCCCGCTGGTGGGGTCACCGCGAGTGGAGCCCGCAGACCCTGCAACTCTTCTATGACGTCGACAGCCTGATCTGCTATTTCTTCCTCGCCCACTTCGCCTACGGCTGGGTGAGGGCCCCGGATCGCATGGCCTTCTTCAAATCCAACTGGTTCTATCTGCCGGGCAGCCTGCCCATGGTGGAGCAGCTGCGCTGGGCGCGGCTCATCCAGCTGTGGCGGGTCTATCAGCTGCTGCGAGACAGGCCGGACCTGCTGGGCATGTTTCGCCGGGAGCGCAACGAGACAACCCTCTCCGGCATTCTGTTCCTCTTCTTCCTGCTGCTGGGGGTGGGCTCCGGCGTCATGTACTGGCTGGAGACGGGCCAGCCAGGGAGCCTGATCCAGACCCCCTACGATGCCTTCTGGTGGACGCTGGTGACACTCTCTACCGTGGGCTACGGGGATCTGGTGCCCAGGACGGAGGAGGGACGCTTCGTCGCCAGCCTGCTCATCCTGTTCGGTGTGGGCCTGTTTGGTGCCCTCAGCGGTTTCATGGCCAGCCTGTTCGTGCATCCCGGCAAGACCAACGACGACACCACACTGTGGCGGCGCCAGCAGAGCGAGCAGCAGGCGCAACTGCTGCAGGAGCTGAGGGCCCTGCGCGCCGAGGTGAAGGCACTGCAACAGAAGTAGCCTGCGGCGTCTGGAATGGTCGCGTGGCAAACGGGGGAAGCCGTGAGGCGCCTCTCAGTCAGGGGGGGCGCCGCTTTTCTTTGCTTGTCCTTTGACCCGCTGGCGGCTTAACATTCGGCCTGCAACCTAATTCAACGAAGAGAATCGATCGACCATGCGCGCCCTTCTCGGGATCTTGATCTGCTTGTGTGCCCAACAGGTACTGGCCGATACCCGTTATGTCTCAGACAACATCTTTACCTATATCCACAACGGTCCTGGCACCCAGTACCGGATCCTCGGCAGCGTCAAGGCCGGTGAACCGCTGGAGGTCAAGGCGGTGAACAACGACGCCGGTTTCACCCAGGTGGTGGACGGCCGTGGTCGTGAAGGCTGGATCAAGAACAGCGAACTGCAGGGGGAGATCAGCCTGCGCGAGCGTCTGCCCCAGGTTCAGAAAGAGCTGGATGAGGCCAAGGCCCGTCTGCTGAACCTCAATGGCGACAACGAGCGTCGTTTCGCCGAGAAGGATGGCCAGATCACCGAGCAGAGCAAGGAGATCGCCAGCCTGAAGGCCCAGCTCGCCAGCCAGAGCACAGAGATGAGCAGCCTCAAGGAGCAGAACGACGCCCTGACCCAGAGCTATGACAACCAGGAGCACGACATGCAGATGGACTGGTTCATCCGCGGTGGTGCCATGGTGCTCGGGGGCATACTGCTCGGCATACTGCTCCCCATGCTGCCGCGTCGCCGCAAGAGCAGCGAGCGCTGGATGAACTGATCGCCCTGGCGGTCGCAACGAGAAAGGTCGCCATGGCGACCTTTTTTCATGGGCGCGCACCGGGGCGGATTCTTGACCCGGTCGGGGGTCGCCAGGGGGCCTCTGCGGCCGTAAGATGAGCCGAACTATCCCGTGCCCTGCGCACCCTTCTCAACAAGAGCCTTCAACATATGTCATCAACCGAACAGGCCCGCTGGTTCGTGCTGGGGGGCGATCACCTCGTCCTGCTGGATGAACGGGGGCAGATCCCCCAGGGCCCCAAGGCCAGCCTGCCCGCCCATCTGCACGCCGCCCATTTCGAGGCTTTCGACGAGTGGGACGGACAGCCCTGCCTGCTGCTGGATCTGGGACCGGATGCCGAGATCGCCTCTCTGGCGGGGCTGCGCCAGCTGATGGTGGCGGGGGACGAAGAGGGTTTTCGCCTCGCCGGACGCGCCTGGCAGCTCGCCACCTTCCGTCGCACCCATCGCTTCTGCGGCGAATGCGGCGCCCCCATGACCCCCAAGGCGGGGGAGTGGGCACAGGTGTGCCGGCATGGTCACGTCGTCTACCCGCGCATCTCCCCCTGCATCATAGTGGCGGTGCGCAAGGGCCCGGCGATCCTGCTGGCGGCCCATCGCCGTCACTATCAGGCGGAGGATCCCATGTATACCGTGCTGGCGGGCTTCGTGGAGGCGGGGGAGAACCTGGAGCAGTGCGTGGCGCGGGAGGTGTTCGAGGAGAGCGGCATCCGGGTGCGCAATGTGCGCTATGTGGCGAGCCAGCCCTGGCCCTTCCCCCACAGCCTGATGATGGGTTTCACCGCCGACTACCAGAGCGGCGAGATCAAGGTGCAGGACGACGAGCTGGTGGCCGCCGGTTTCTTCGAGGCGGACCGGCTGCCACGCTTGCCCCCCCACGGCACCATAGCGCGGCGGCTGATCGAGCAGAGCCTCGCGGCAGAGAGGCCCTGAAAAGCGGGGCCCTGGTTTGCGCCCCCTCACATCTTTGCACTCCGGCGACCCAGCGGCGCGTTTGTGCCGCCCTTAGCCTTGCACAAAGTGGTATCATATCCGCCATTTTATGCTGGATATGAACTCAGGAACTGGGATGAAAGAGCTGAAGAACGATCGATACCTGCGTGCCCTGCTGCGCCAGGATGTGGACATGACCCCGGTGTGGATGATGCGTCAGGCTGGCCGCTACCTGCCGGAATACAAGGCGACCCGCGCCGTCGCGGGGGACTTCATGTCCCTGTGCCGCAACGCCGAGCTGGCCTGTGAAGTCACCCTGCAGCCCCTGCGCCGCTATCCCCTCGATGCCGCCATCCTCTTCTCCGACATCCTGACCGTGCCCGACGCCATGGGGCTTGGCCTCTACTTCGAGCACGGGGAAGGGCCGCGCTTCGAGCGCCCCATCACCTCCATGGCGGACGTGCAGGCACTGCCCATCCCGGATCCGGAAGACGAGCTCGGCTACGTGATGAACGCGGTGCGCACCATTCGCCGCGAGCTCAAGGGCGAGGTGCCGCTCATCGGCTTCTCCGGCAGCCCCTGGACCCTGGCCACCTACATGGTGGAGGGGGGCAGCTCCAAGGCGTTCACCAAGATCAAGCAGATGATGTATGCAGAGCCGCAGACCCTGCACCTGCTGCTGGACAAGCTGGCGGACAGCGTGATCGCCTATCTCAACGCCCAGATCAGGGCCGGTGCCCAGTCCGTCATGGTGTTCGACACCTGGGGCGGCGTGCTGACCCCCCGCGATTACCGCGACTTCTCCCTGCAGTACATGCACAAGATCGTCGATGGCCTGATCCGTGAGAATGAGGGGCGCCGCGTGCCGGTGACCCTGTTCACCAAGAACGGCGGCCAGTGGCTGGAGCAGATCGCCGCCACCGGCTGCGACGCCCTTGGTCTGGACTGGACTACCGACATTGCCGACGCCAAGCGCCGGGTCGGTGACAAGGTGGCGCTGCAGGGCAACATGGATCCCTCCATGCTCTACGCCGCGCCTGGGCGCATCCGCGAAGAGGTCGCCACCATATTGGCGGGCTTTGGCAGCGGCAACGGCCACGTCTTCAACCTGGGCCACGGCATCCATCAGGATGTGGACCCGGAGCACGCCGGGGTATTTGTGAACGCGGTGCACGAGCTGTCGGCTCAGTACCACGGCCGCTGAGCGCGGCAGACAGCACGATGAGAACGGGGCCTGCGGGCCCCGTTTTGCTGCCCGGCCTCGCGGGGGCTGCATCCTGGTCACCGCTCGGGTTACACTGCACCACCACTGAACAGGGTTGCGGACAGGATGGGCGAGTGCACCTCCTGACGACCGTGTGAGGGCGTCGTCGAACATGGCAGGAGGCAGGATGGGCAAGAGTGCATGGGACTGGGGAATCGATCTTGGCGGAACCAAGTGCGAGTGCGTAGTACTCGAGGGTGACGAGGTGCTGCTGCGCCATCGCATCCCCACCGAGCGCCGTGGCGGTTACGAGCACATGATAGGCCAGATCGCCAAACTGGTGGACGAGTGCGCCGAGCGGCTCGGCCAGCGTCCCGCCATCCTCGGCATGGGCACCCCGGGGGCGCGGGATCCCCAGACCGGGCTGATGAAGAACTGCAACACCACAGAGCTCAACGGCAAGCCGTTCAAGGAAGATCTGGAGCGCAGGCTCGGCATTCCTGTGCTGATCGCCAACGACGCCAACTGCTTCGCCCTGGCGGAAACCCATCTGGGGGCGGTGCGCCAGCACCATCCCGATGCCAAGGTAGTATTCGGCATCATCATGGGCACAGGGGTGGGCTCCGGCATCGTCATTAACGGCCAGATCCTCAACGGCCATCACGGCATCGCCGGGGAGTGGGGCCACAACGTGCTCTCTCCCGACGGCCCCGAGTGCTACTGCGGCAAGCGCGGCTGCGTCGAGACCTTCATCAGCGGCCCGGCGCTGGAGGCCTGGTATGAGGCCAAGGCCAGGCGCCACCTGTCACTGGCCCAGATAGCGGCGGCGACGGCTCACGACCACGTCGCCAAGCTCACCATGGACCGGTTGCACATGCTGTTCGGCCAGGCCCTGGCCAACGTGGTCAACATCCTGGATCCGGACGTCATCGTCATCGGCGGCGGGGTGGGCAACGTGCAGAGCCTCTACAGCGTCGGTAGGCAGACTGTGCTGCCATTTCTGTTCAACCCCCGCTTCGCCACCCCCCTCATTGCCCCGGCCCTGGGAGACAGTGCCGGTGTGTTCGGGGCCGCGCTGCTGGCCAGGGGCGTCTTCCAGGAGGCCCTGCTGTCGTGAACCAGTCAGGGACCCGTCACTTTGTCGCAGGTAAGGACACAGATTTTTCATGATCAAGATTGCCATCAACGGATACGGGCGCATCGGTCGCAACGTGTTGCGGGCCCTCTACGAGAGCGGCCGCGATAACCAGCTTAAGATAGTCGCCATCAACGAACTGGCGGCCCCCGAGGCCATGGTGCACCTCACCCGCTTCGACACCAGCCACGGTCGCTTCGGCTACCCGGTGCAACTCGCGGGTAACAGCATGCTGGTGGGGGAGGATCTCATCGCCCTGTTTGCCGAGCGGGATCCGGCCAGGCTGCCCTGGCGGGCGCTGGGGGTGGATGTGGTGCTGGACTGCACCGGGGTATTCGGCTCACGTGCCGATGCCGAGCTGCATCTGGGGGCGGGGGCGGGCAAGGTGCTCTTCTCCCATCCGGCGGATGCGGACGTGGATGCCACCATAGTCTACGGGGTCAACCATCAGGTGCTGACGGGGCGCGAGCGGATCGTCTCCAATGCCTCCTGTACCACCAACTGCGTGGTGCCCGTCATCGAAACATTGCATCGAGAATTCGAGATAAATTGTGGTACTATTACGACAATTCATTCGGCCATGCACGATCAGCAAGTCATCGATGCCTATCACAGCGACTTGCGTCGAACCCGGGCCGCCAGCCAGTCCATCATCCCGGTGGATACCAAGCTGGCAAAGGGGTTGGAGCGAATCCTCCCCCACTTCGCCGGCAAGTTCGAGGCGATCGCGGTACGGGTGCCGACCATCAACGTCACCGCCATGGATCTGAGCATTACTGTTCGTAAAAAAGTGACAGTTAGTGACGTAAATCAAGCCCTGCAACGGGCATCCAGAGGTACATTACAGGGTATCCTGGACTACACGGAAGAGCCGCTGGTCTCCGTAGACTTTAATCATGATGCACACTCCTGCATCATTGATGGTACCCAGACTCGGGTGAGCGATGCCAACCTCGTCAAGATGTTGATGTGGTGCGATAACGAATGGGGCTTCGCCAACCGTATGCTGGATACCACCCGGGCCATGATGGCCGCAGGCTGAGAGTCTGCACCGGGCGCAAGGTTACTGTTTTTTTAACATTACCTGAAAATATATAGAGGACTGAATATGTCTGTTATCAAGATGACCGACCTGGATCTGGCGGGTAAACGCGTTCTGATCCGTGCTGACCTGAACGTGCCGGTAAAAGACGGCAAGGTCACTTCCGATGCACGTATCGTGGCGACGCTGCCGACCATCAAGCTGGCTCTGGAAAAGGGCGCCAAGCTGATGATCACCTCCCACCTGGGTCGTCCGACCGAGGGTGAATACAACGAAGAATTCTCCCTGGCCCCGGTAGTCAACTATCTGAAAGACGCTCTGTCCTGCCCGGTCCGCCTGGCCAAGGATTACCTGGATGGCGTAGACGTCGCCGCCGGTGAGCTGGTTGTGCTGGAAAACTGCCGTTTCAACAAAGGCGAGAAGAAGAACACCGAAGAGCTGGCCAAAAAATACGCCGCCCTGTGTGACGTCTTTGTAATGGATGCATTCGGTACTGCTCACCGCGCCGAAGGGTCCACCTACGGTGTGGCCCAATTCGCCCCGGTTGCCTGTGCTGGCCCCCTGCTGGCCGGTGAACTGGACGCCCTGGGCAAGGCTATGCTGAAGCCCGAGCGCCCCATGGTTGCCATCGTTGGCGGCTCCAAGGTCTCCACCAAGCTGACCGTGCTGGAATCCCTCTCCAAGATCGCTGACCAGCTGGTGGTCGGTGGTGGCATCGCCAACACCTTCATCGCCGCTGCCGGTCACAACGTCGGCAAGTCCCTGTGCGAGCACGACCTGATCGACACCGCCAAGAAGCTGGCTGCCGAGACCAACATCCCGGTGACCACTGACGTGGTTGTCGGTGCCGAGTTCTCCGAGTCCACTCCGGCCACCATCAAGTCCGTCGCTGACGTGACCGACGGCGACATGATCTTCGACATCGGCCCTGACTCTGCCAAGGCCCTGGCCGACATCATCATGAACGCCAAGACCATACTGTGGAACGGCCCGGTCGGCGTGTTCGAGTTCGACCAGTTCGCCGAAGGCACCAAGGTGATCGCCGAAGCCATCGCCGCTTCCCCGGCCTTCTCCATCGCTGGCGGTGGTGACACCCTGGCCGCCATCGACAAGTTCGGCATCGCCGACAAGGTCTCCTACATCTCCACCGGCGGCGGCGCCTTCCTGGAGTTCGTAGAAGGCAAGGTACTGCCGGCTGTCGCGATTCTTGAAGAACGCGCCAAAGCCTAATTGACCCGGGACGGGGGGCAAAAGCCTCCCGTTTCGTTTATCATGTGGCCGCTGTGCCGGTTCATGATGAACCCCCCATTTTTTATTAACGGCATACGAGAACAGGACGATTAAACATGTCTAAGAAAATTTTCGACTTCGTAAAACCCGGCGTGATCACTGGTGATGACGTTCAGAAAGTGTTCGCCATCGCTAAAGAGAACGGCTTCGCTCTGCCTGCCGTGAACTGCGTGGGTACCGACTCCGTCAACGCCGTGCTGGAAGCTGCCGCCAAGGTCAAAGCCCCGGTCATCGTTCAGTTCTCCAACGGTGGTGCCGTGTTCACCGCCGGCAAGGGTCTGAAGCTGGAAGGCCAGCAGGCTGCCATCATCGGTGCCATCTCCGGTGCCAAGCACGTGCACGCCGTTGCCGAAGCTTACGGTGTACCTGTCATCCTGCACACCGACCACGCCGCCAAGAAGCTGCTGCCGTGGATCGACGGTCTGCTGGAAGCGGGCGAGAAGCACTTCGCCGAGACCGGCAAGCCGCTGTTCTCCTCCCACATGCTGGATCTGTCCGAAGAGTCTCTGGAAGAGAACATCGACATCTGCTGCGAGTACCTGACCCGCATGGCCAAGATGAACATGACTCTGGAGCTGGAACTGGGTTGCACCGGTGGCGAAGAAGACGGTGTGGACAACAGCCACATGGATCAGTCCGCCCTGTACACCCAGCCGGAAGACGTGGCTTACGCCTACGAGCGTCTGTCCAAGATCAGCCCGCGTTTCACCATCGCAGCCTCCTTCGGCAACGTGCACGGTGTTTACAAGCCGGGTAACGTCAAGCTGACCCCGTCCATCCTGGACGCTTCCCAGAAATACGTTTCCGAGAAGTTCGGTCTGCCTGCCAAGTCCCTGGACTTCGTGTTCCACGGTGGCTCAGGTTCCACCCTGGAAGAGATCCGCGAATCCATCTCCTACGGCGTCGTGAAGATGAACATCGACACCGACACCCAGTGGGCTACCTGGGAAGGTCTGTTGAACTTCTACAAGACCAACGAAGCCTACCTGCAAGGCCAGCTGGGCAACCCGGAAGGCGCCGACAAGCCGAACAAGAAGTTCTACGATCCGCGCGTATGGCTGCGTGCCGGTCAGACTTCCATGATCGCCCGTCTGGAGAAAGCCTTCTCCGACCTGAACGCCATCAACGTACTGTAATTCGTTACCGTATCTTGATTGCTGAAGAGGCGCCCTCTGGGGCGCCTCTTTCATTTTGGGCCCTCGGCTGGCCTCTCAAAAGGTGTCCTTCGGGACACCTTTTGCATTTCTGTGATCCTGACAGGCTGGATTGGTGACCCTGGGCTGGGTATTATCGATGACACTCCGTTTAATTTAGTAAACAAGTGCAACCAAGGCAGGATGCTGAGCATGCAGACAGGAAGACACAACGGACACCAGGAGCACGTGGCCTCCTATTACGCGGCCACCCGCAACGACCATCGGCAGTGGCCCGAGCTCAGCGGTGAGCTGGATGCCGACGTCTGCATCATAGGCGGCGGTTTCACCGGCCTCAACACCGCCATCAACCTGGCCGAGGCGGGCTACAAAGTGGTCTTGCTTGAGGCCAATCGTATCGGCTGGGGGGCGTCCGGCCGCAACGGCGGCCAGCTCATTCGCGGCATAGGCCACGACACCAGCCAGTTTGCCCGCTGGATTGGCGAGGAAGGGGTGCGCGAGCTGGATCTGATGGGGCTGGAGGCGGTGCAGCTGGTGCGCGAGCGGGTCGCGCGGTTCAACATCGACTGCGACCTGACCTGGGGCTACTGCGATCTCGCCACCAAGGCGCGCCACCTCAGGGGATTTGAGGAGGATGCCGAACACTTGGCCAGCCTGGGCTACCGGCATGAGGTCAGGCTGGTGCCCAAAAGCGAGATCAAGTCGGTGGTGGGGTCGGATCGCTATATCGGCGGCATGATCGACATGGGCTCAGGTCACCTGCACCCCCTCAACCTGGCCCTCGGCGAGGCGCGTGCGGCGGCCAGCCTGGGCGTCGCCCTGTTCGAGCACTCCAGGGTGACCCATATCGACTACGGCGATCGGGTCGAGGTGACCACGGCCCATGGCCGTTGCCGCGCCAGCTATCTGGTGATCGGCTGCAACGCCTACCTCAACGAGCTCAATCCCGAACTCGGGGGCAAGGTGCTGCCGGCGGGCTCCTATATCCTCGCCACCCAGGTGCTGGAGAAGCGGCTGCGCCAGCGGCTGCTGCCGCAAAACATGGCGGTGTGTGATCAGAACGTGGCGCTCGACTACTACCGGCTGTCGGCGGACGGTCGCCTGCTGTTTGGCGGGGCCTGCAACTACTCGGGGCGCGATCCCAGGGACATCAAGGCGTTTATGCTGCCCAAGCTGCTGCGGGTTTTCCCGGAGCTCGCGGGCACCGCCATCGAGTTTCAGTGGGGGGGCATGATAGGCATAGGCGCCAACCGGCTGCCGCAGATCGGGCGCCTCAAGGAGCATCCCAATGTGTTCTATGCCCAGGCTTACTCGGGACACGGCCTCAATGCCACTCACATGGCTGCCAAGCTGGTGGCCGAGGCGATCAGGGGGGAGAGCCGGGGCTTCGATCTCTTCAGTCGCGTGCCCCACATGACCTTCCCCGGCGGGCCTGCCCTGCGCTCCCCCTTGCTGGCGCTCGGGATGCTGTGGCACAGAATGAAGGATCTGCTCTAGGGGAGGGCTGGCGGCAGGGAGGAGGGCGCTTATCCCTGCTGCGCCGGCTCTGCCAGTTGCCAGCCCTGCTCCGTCTTCATCATCCAGACCTGGCTCTCCTGCGCCAGCGCCTGGCCTGCCTCGAACTCGCCGTATTTGCGCTCCAGCTCCATCAGGGCCATCTCCTGCTGGAAGGGGCCGACCCTGTCATAGACCAGATCCTCGTCGTGCAGCACCTGCAGCTGATCCAGCCCCTGCTTGAAGTGGAGCCGGTAGCTCACCCTGACCAGATAGACCCCCTCCATCCGCTCCTCCTTGCCGAGCACGGCGAAGTCGCTGATCTCGAACAGGTTGGCGTCGGTTTCGGCCTGCAGCCTGGCGGTGACCTGGCTCTGGATCGCCTCTTCACCTGGACCTGAGTTGCAGCCATAGAGCCAGCAGGCCAGCAGGGGGATGAACCACTTTTTCATCAAAACTCCGGACGATGCGAGACGGGAAAGGGCAAATTCTGCCATGGCGCCTGCCATATACAAGGGATGGCCAGAAAAATCAGCGAGCGGTGGAGAGGGCGGCCCGCGAGCTAAAGCAGGCCGCCATGATTCAGCGCAGCTTGTCCAGCTGGCCGAGGAACTCGGCGGGGCCCATAAAGCCGGTCACCCGCTGGCCGCTCACCTCGTTGCCATCGCGATCGAAGAAGATCAGGGTCGGCAGCCCCAGCACGTTCAGGCCGTTGAGCAGATCCACATCGGCATCGTCGTTGGCGGTGACGTCAGCCTGCAGCAGCACCATGTCGGCGAAGCGCGCCCGCACCTCGGGATCGCTGAAGGTCTTGTGCTCGAACTCCTTGCAGGCCACGCACCAGTCGGCGTAGAGGTCCAGCAGCACCGGCTTGCCGCGGGCGGCCTCGAGTCGGGTCTTGAGGTCATCCAGGGTCTTGATGCGGATAAACCGGGGAGCCTGGGTTTCGGTGCTGGCCTTGACGCCAGGCTCGGGCAGCAGCAGATCCTTGCCCATCACCACCAGGCCCATCATCGCCAGCAGCAGCACGAAGCCGCCGAGACTCTTGCCCACCGAGTGGGGGCGATGCTGGTTGTGGTGATAGAGATAGCCGCACAGCACCAGCCCCCAGCCGAGCCAGAGCAGGGTGGCGACCTGGTCGCTCAAGAGCCGTGACAGCAGCAGGATGGGCACCGCCAGCAGCGCAAAGCCAAAGAGTTGCTTGATCACATCCATCCAGGCGCCCGCCTTGGGCAGCAGCTTGCCCCCCGAGGTGCCGAGCAGCAGCAGCGGCAGCCCCATGCCCAGGGACAGGGCATAGAGGGCCGCACCGCCGAGCCAGAGATCGCCGCTCTGGGCCACGTAGATAAGCGCGCCGGACAGCGGCGCCGTGGTGCAGGGGGAGCAGACCAGGCCGGAGATCATCCCCATGATGGTGACCCCGACAACTGAGCCGCCCTGCTGGCGGTTGGAGAGGGCGGAGAGCCGGGTTTGCAGGCTGCTCGGCAGTTGCAGGCTGTAGAGCCCGAACATGGAGAGCGCCAGCAGCACGAACATCACCGAGAGGCCGATCAGCACATAGGGGTGCTGCAGCGCCGCCTGGAACTTCAGCCCCGCCGAGGCGACCACGAGCCCGAGCAGGGTGTAGGTGACCGCCATCCCCTGCACATAGACGAAGGAGAGCAGGAAGGCGCGGCGGGTGGATAGGTGCTGACCTGCACCGGCGATGATGCCGGTCAAAATGGGGTACATGGGGAAGACGCAGGGGGTGAAGGCAAGCCCCAGCCCCAGCGCAAAGAAGGCGGCGATGCTGAGCCAGAAGCCCTGGCTGCCGAGGGCCGCCGCCAGTCTGTCCTGCTGGCTGCTGGCTGGCGCCTCTATGGCGTCAGCGGAGCCTGTCTGCCCGGCGTCACCGGTAGCCGCGAGGGGCTGCACCGGGATCCGCTTGTCGGTGGGGGGATAGCAGAGGCCGTCGGTGCAACCCTGATAGCTTATCCTGAGGCTGGCGGCGTCCCCCACCTGGGTCAAGGTGACGGGGATCTGCAGCTCCTGATAGAAGACCCGGGTCTTGCCGAAGAAGTCATCCTCATGCTCGGTGCCTGCGGGCAGCACTGGGGGCTCGAAGGCGAGGTTGTCCCCCTTGACGCTGATGCTGTGGCGATAGAGGTAGTAGCCGTCGGCGAGGCGCAGGGTCAGCAGCAGCTTGTTTCCCTGCTGTTCGCTCTCGAGGACGAAGGCCTCGTCGACTTTCAGAAACTTGGGCTGGGCACTGGCCTGGATACCGAGGCTGCCGAGCAGATCCTGACTGCTGGCCTGGGCGGGGGCCGCGAGCAGGCTCAGCAGGAGCAGCAGGGGGAAAAGCAGGGGTCGCAGAGTCATGAGGTCTCCTGTGTCAACCAGTCGAGGTAGGCTTGATGACCCTGGCTGGCGGGGATCGCCAGGATCTCCGGCACCTGGTAGGGGTGATGAGCCAGGATGCACCGCTCGAGCTCGGCAAAGAGCGGCTGGCGGGATTTGATGATGAGCTGGATCTCCCGTGCCCGTTCAGTCTTCCCCTGCCAGCGATAGACGGAGGTGAGCCCTGGCAGCTGATTGATGCAGGCGGCGAGGCGCCGGTCGAGCAGTTGCTCGCAGATGAGGTCGGCACTGGCTTCATCAGGGCAGGTGCAGAGCACCAGAATGGCGTCGGTCATGGGGTTGGCGGTCTCGTCAGCGGGGGCGCAAAGGCCCTCTGGAACAGCGGTTACTATACCGGGCAAAGGGGCAAATAGCACCCGGCCCGCGCCCCGCTGGCGGGACGCTCAATTAGTGATGCGCCCGAGATAGACGCTGTGAAAAGGACAGGGCAGAATGAGCGGGCTTGTTCCCACTCTACGTAAGGAAATGTATGACCCAACAGAATGAGCAGCAGAGAAACCGCATGTTGAGCCTGTTGCGTGAAGGCGAGCGCCGCATGTTGGTGCAACTGGCCGGTCTGCTGCGTACCAGTGTCGATGAAATCAATGCGGAGCTGGAAAAAGAGGAGTTGCTGTCTGCCCTGGAGCAACCCATCACGGTGGAGTACCTCAATGGCGTGGTGCAACACCATCTGTTCGAGCGTCTGCACAAGGGGGACATGGTCGCGGCCCAGCGCATGCTGAACCAGTATCAGAGCGACCTCGAGGCCATGCTGAACCAGGAAGCGGCCCAGACCGAGGCCCCTGCCGACGAGGTGAAGGCGCAAGCCTGAATACCTGCCCCTCGAGGATCCAGATCAGCACCATCATGCCAGTCGCATGATGGTGCCTCGATTTCTCCCTTCTCTTGTCACCCCGTGACCGGCCGCGCCCCCTGGCCCGGGATGGGGAACACCTTGTCATAGCTCCAGTTGTAGACGAAGGCATAGACCAGGTAGAACAGCACGAAGCCCAGATCCAGCACCAGCGCCTCCAGCAGGCCGATGTCGAGCCACCAGGACATCACCGGCAGGGCGACGATCAGCAAGCCCCCCTCGAAACCCAAGGTATGCAGCACCCGTTGCCACAGGCTCTTGTGGGTATGGCCCTGCAGGCGCAGCAGCAGCCTGTCCACCCCGATGTTGTAGACATAGTTCCAGACGGTGGCGACCACCGAGAAGAACAGGGCCAGGGGGCCCATGTGGTTGAGACCGACGCCGGTGACCCAGCTTGCCAGGGGGGCGGCGATCAGCAGGCCAATCAATTCGAAGCCGATGGCGTGGCGCAGGCGATCACGGGTATTACGCATGGTCTGTCTCTCTGTTTCTCTTTCCGGGTGGGTATGGCGGCCAATTTATCGCTATTTTTCGATAGGTTCACGTTGGTATCTATCGCTAAAATAGATGGGTCTGGGTGCAATAATCAGGGCAGGAGCAGGCGAATGACCCCTTCACTGGAACAATTCAAGGCGTTGCTGGCGGCCGCCGAGACGGGATCTTTCTCGGCGGCGGCGCGCAGCCTGGGCAAGGCGCAGTCGGTGGTGAGCACCTCCATCGCCAATCTGGAGATAGATCTCGGTCTCGAGCTGTTTGATCGCAGCGGCCGCTACCCCGTGCTGACCGAGGCGGGGGCCCGCATCAGCCAGGAGGCGGGGGTGCTGCTGGCCCAGAGCGAGCGGCTGCAGGCCATTGCCGGGGAGCTGGCCAGCGGCATAGAGTCGCGCCTGACGCTCGCCATCGACGATGACTCCCACCTGCCCTGGCTCGGCGCCCTGCTGGAGGAGTTCGCCGGCCGCTATCCGACGGTGGAGCTGGAGCTGCTGTTCCCGCTGATGGAGGATGTGACCGAGCTGCTCAAGAGCGGGCGGGCCCAGCTCGGCATCAGCTACCAGAAGGCGCACCCGGAGCGGGAGCTGGTCTCCCGCTCCCTGGGGAGCGTCGCCATGCCCCTGGTGGTCTCCCCGGATCACCCCCTGGCCCACAAGACGCCGCTGCACGAGAGCGACCTGCAAGGGGCCCGCCAGCTGATGGTGACGGGACGGCGGGAGGGCACGGAGCGCCATCGCTTCCGCCTCTCGTCCCAGGTGTGGTGGGTTGAGGGGGATCTCGGGATCCTGGAGCTGGTCAAGCTGGGGCTGGGGTGGTCTGCGGTACCCGAGTTTCTGCTGCACCGGCCGCTGGCGCGGGGTGAGCTGGTGGTACTCAAGCCGGATTTCCTTCCCCAGGCCGAGCTGGAGCTGGAGTTGCAGTGGTATCGCGCCCGCCCGCTCGGGCAGGCGGGGCGCTGGTTGAAGGAGGCCCTGCTGGCGCGGGTGCCTCGTTAGCGGACCTTAGTCGGTCAGGGAGTAGGGCAGGGGTTGCAGGGCGAGGCGGGAGCCTTCCTCCTGCTTGAGGCGGAAGCTGGCGTCGGCCTCGGTGTCCTTGGGCAGCACGGCGGTGAGCCACACCTGGCCATCCTGCTGCCAGGCGTTCAGCACCATGCCGCTGCGCCGCCAGTTGTCACCGAGCTGGATCTCCAGGGTATCGCCGCTGGCCACGGGGTCACTGGCCTGCCCGGCCAGCACGAAGAGGGCGCGGTTATTGGCGCCGCGATATTTGGCGCGGGCCACTATCTCCTGCCCCATGTAGCAGCCCTTGGTGAAGCTGATGCCGTCCAGGGCCTGCAGGTTCAGCATCTGGGGAATGTACTCCCCCTGATGGACCGCCTCCAGGTGCGGGATGCCTGCCTTGATGTCCAGACCCCACCAGAGCGCTTCGTCGCCAGAAGGCAGGCTCAGCGCCAGCGGCGACTCGCTTGCCAGCAGCCAGCGATCGGCTTCCACCCTGACCGCCATGCCGCCCTCGACAAGGCCGGTTTCCTGAAGGCCGTATTGCGCCGCGATCCAGGCATCCGTGCCCTGACCGGCCAGGCCGACCGCCTGGCCCTGGAACTCGCCGATCTCCACCTTGGCGAATACCGCAAACTTCTTGAGTTCGGGCAGCTGGCGCGCCAGCACCGACGGCTTGGTCAGCAGCAGCAGGCTCTCATCGAGGCAGAGCAGGCGAAAATCGCTCCACAGCTTGCCCTTGGGATCGCAATGGCCGCCGAGGGTGCTCTGGCCCGGTTGCAGGGTGTTGACGTCACAGGTGACCTGGCCTTGCAGATATTTCACGCGATCAGTGCCGGTGAGGCGGGTGATGGCCAGATCGGTCAGGGAAAACAGGGTTGGCTCGGCAGGAAGAACAGGGGTCGGCAGGCTCACGATGGTATTCCAGAGACAGAAAGTATGTGACCTGCATGGTAAAGACGTAAGGAATGTTTGTCAGCCGGAAAATCCAGCTGCTACCATCCCCGGGTCTTTGTAAGGAGAGTTCCATGTTGAGCCCAATTGAAAAGTCCCGCCTGAAGTGGGCCTGCCGTCGCGGCATGCTCGAGCTGGATGTGATCTTTATGCCCTTTTTCGAGCACGAGTTCGACTCCCTGAGCGAGGCCGAGCAGCAGACCTTTATCCGTCTGCTGGAGTGCGAGGATCCCGAGCTGTTCCGCTGGAGCATGGGCCACGGTGTGCCGAGCGACCCCGATTTCGCCGCCATGATCCCCCTGATCCTGGAGCGCAATCAGGCCCGTCATGATCGCCTGAGCTGATCCCCGATGCGGGTCCTGATGCCCGTCATTCCCTCCCGGCGGCAGCGCCTGCTGCTGCTTGCCCTGTTTGGGCTGTTGCTCTGGCCCACCGCCAGCCTGATCCAGGGCTGGCAATGGGGGCTGTTTCTCCCCTGCTGGTTGCTGGGGCTCTGGCTGGCCTGGCGCCCCGTCACGCCAGGGCGCCAGACGCTGCTCTGGGACGGGGAGTGGCTGGAGTGGCAGGGCCGGCGCCATCGACTGGATGACCGCAGCCGCATCCTGCCCGGGGTGCTCTGGCTGCGGCTGGTGGCAGACGAGGGCGCCGAGTGCCACCTCTGGCTCTTCTCCGACGCCCTGGCACCCGAGCACTACCGCACCCTGGCCCGGGCCATTCACCTCGCCGTTCCTCGCTGACCCCATCCTGCCCCCAATAAATGACCCCGCCGAAGCGGGGTCATTTATTGGACTGTGGTGGGGTTGTTTACTCCCGCTCCGGCGTCAGCACCGTCGGCTTGGGATTCGGCTGCATGTCCGGGTAGTCGAGGTTATAGTGCAGTCCACGGGACTCCTTGCGCTCCAGGGCACAGTTGACGATGAGCTCGGCCACCTGCAACAGGTTGCGCAGCTCCAGCAGGTTGTTGGAGACCCGGAAGTTCGCATAGTACTCCTGCACCTCCTGCTTGAGCAGGTCGATGCGGCGCTTGGCGCGGGCCAGGCGCTTGTTGGTGCGCACTATCCCCACGTAATCCCACATCATCAGCCGCAGCTCGTGCCAGTTGTGCTGGATCACCACCTGCTCGTCCGAGTCGTCCACCTGGCTCTCGTCCCAGGCGGGCAGGCTCGGCGGCTCCACGCTGGTGGGCAGCTTGGCCAGGATGTCGGCCCCCGCCTGATGGGCGTAGACCACGCATTCGAGCAGGGAGTTGGACGCCATGCGGTTGGCACCGTGCAGCCCGGTGTAGGTCACCTCGCCGATGGCGTAGAGACCCGGTATGTCGGTCTGGCCGTTGTTGTCGATCATCACGCCGCCACAGGTGTAGTGTGCCGCTGGGACGATGGGCATGGCCTCCTTGGTGATGTCGATGCCGACCGCGAGGCAGCGCTCGTGGATGGTCGGGAAGTGCTTGATGATGAAGTCCGCCGGCTTGTGGCTGATATCCAGATACATGCAGTCGGCGCCGAGGCGCTTCATCTCGTGGTCGATGGCGCGGGCGACTATGTCCCGCGGCGCCAGTTCGGCCCGCTCGTCGAAGTCCGGCATAAAGCGGCTGCCGTCGGGACGGCGCAGATAGGCCCCTTCCCCGCGCAGGGCTTCGGTCAGCAGGAAGTTGGGATCATCGGGGTGGAACAGGCTGGTGGGGTGGAACTGGTTGAACTCCAGGTTCGCCACCCGGCAGCCGGCGCGCCACGCCATGGCGATGCCGTCCCCCGAGCTCACGTCCGGGTTGGAGGTGTATTGGTACACCTTGGAGGCGCCGCCGGTGGCCAGCGCCACGAAACGGGCGCGGATCACCTCGACCTGCTCGACGTTGCGGTTCCAGACATAGGCGCCGAGCACCCTGTTGCCCGGCAGGTCCAGCTTGCGGGTGGTGATGAGGTCGACCGCGTTGAAGCGCTCCATCAGGCGGATGTTGGGGTGGGCGCGGACCTGATCGATCAGGGTGAGCTGCACTGCCTTGCCGGTGGCGTCCGCCGCGTGGAAGATGCGGCGATGGCTGTGACCCCCTTCACGGGTCAGGTGATAGTGGGATTCCCCTTCGGCATCCTCTTCCTGATCGAAGGGCACGCCCTGCTGGATCAGCCACTGGATGGAGTCGCGGGCGTTGCGGGCGGTGAACTCCACCACGGCCGGGTCACACAACCCGGCGCCAGCGTTGAGCGTGTCGCTCACATGGGATTCGATGCTGTCGGTCTCGTCGAACACGGCAGCGATGCCTCCTTGCGCATAGAGAGTGGCCCCCTCACTGATGGGCCCCTTGCTCAGAACCAGGACTTTGGCCTGGTCTGCCAATCGCAACGCGAGGGACAGACCGGCGGCACCGCTGCCAATGATCAGTACGTCGCAAAGGTATTCAACACTTGCTTTCATAAGTATCATTGGCCTGGATTAAGAACTGGCCCCATGGTAGCCCAAGGGGGGTTGTGATGCAGCCCGCATCACATTTTTTTCAATGCAAGCGAACTTTCTCTGATTCCTCCTGTCTGAACTTGTGCGCTTAGAAGGGGCCGGAAAAGAAGAACGATAACCTGATGGGGGTTTTACGGCTCTGATGAGCGACCAGAATCTACTGGACGAACAGCTGGTTGAACGGGTCCAGCGTGGCGATAAAAATGCATTCAACCTGTTGGTAAGAAAATACCAGCATAAGGTGGTCAACCTGGTGGCCAGGTATGTCAACAATCCGGGCGATGTGCCGGATGTGGCGCAGGAGGCCTTTATCAAGGCTTACCGTGCGTTGCCGACATTCCGTGGCGAGAGCGCGTTTTACACCTGGTTGTATCGGATCGCCGTCAACACGGCCAAAAATTACCTGACCTCACAGGGGCGCAGACCGCCCAGCAGTGATGTCGAAGCGGACGAGGCTGAATATTATGGTGGTGGTGAAGCCCTGCAAGAAGTGGCCACCCCGGAAAACCTGGCGCTGACCGACGAGATCAAGCGCACTGTGTTTGCCGCCATAGAAGCCTTGCCAGAAGACTTGAGAACAGCGATCACCCTTCGTGAAATGGAAGGGCTGAGCTACGAAGAGATTGCAGAGATCATGGATTGCCCTGTGGGTACGGTGAGATCCCGTATCTTTCGGGCGAGGGAAGCAATCGATAAAAAGCTGCAACCTCTGATCGAGAATTAAACTGGGGAAAGACAGGCAAACTTATGGCAAATAAAGAGCAACTTTCAGCCCTGATGGATGGTGACCTCAGCGACATGGAGGTTCTGAACGAGCTGGGAACGGATCCCGCTCTGCAAGATACCTGGGCTCGTTACCATCTGATCGGTGATGCCATGCGGGGAGACCTGCCGGTCAATCTGCAACTGGATCTCAGTGACAGCATCATGCTGGCACTGGAAGACGAACCCGTCATACTGGCGCCCAAGCCGGTGCAACCTGTTTCGCCTCAGGTGAAGCCTGCAGGCAAGGTGATACCCCTGGTCCGTCGCTTTGGTCAGCAAATGGGGCAGTATGCCATTGCGGCCTCCGTGGCTGCCGCCGTCATCTTCGGGGTGCAGCAGTATCAAGGCAACGACGGCATGCCGGCCAACCCTGTGCTCAACACCATACCGGTCGGTGGCAGTGCGACGCCAGTGAGCGTGCACTATCCCCAGGAGGGCAACCGTGCCACTCCTCGCCAGCAAGGTTTGAACGAGCAACAGATGCAGGAGCAGCGCGAGCGTATCAACGCCTTCCTGCGAGACCATCAATTGCAACAGCGTCTGCTGCAAGACAAGCAGATTCAGGAATAACGCATCTTTAGGGATCAGACCGTGCGCCAGTCCAGCCTCATTCTGCTGGCCTCTCTCCTGCTGATTTGTGCCAAGGCCTCGGCCGACGATCTGTCGGCCGAGGCCTTGTTGCAGCAGATGCAGAGTGCCGTTTCGCAACAAAATTTTGAGTTGTCCATGGTCAAGGCCCGTCAGGGACGCCTCGAGCCCATTCGCTTCAGCCACGGGGTGATCGATGGCAAGGAGGTCGCTCATCTGAGTTATCTCGACGGCAAGGCGGTGGAGTATCTGCAACGCCAGAATGAATACACCTTCTTCGAAAACACCCACGAACCCTACACCCTCAAGGGGGCGCGTTTCCCGGGCGTCTGGTCGAGCCTGGTGAAGATGCCGCTGCCCCGGGTGCTGGAGAGCTATGATCCCGTGCTGGCCGGTCGCAGCCGGGTGGCCGGCCTGGTGGCCCAGGTCGTGAGACTGGTGCCCAAGGAGGCGGACAAGTACGGCTTTGTGCTCTGGGTCGATGAGCAGAGCCACCTGCTGCTGCGGGTGGACATGGTGGACAAGGAGGGCAACCTGGTCGAGCAGGTGCTTGGGGTGGATCTGGACAGGCAGCCGGCGCCCGCGCCCTGGCTTGTCACCCTGGCCCGCAGCAAGCTGCCCGATGCGCTGGCATTGGAAGACGCCTATCCCGCCCCCCAGCAGACCCTGAACTGGCACCTTACCTGGCTGCCGGGTGGATTCAAGGTGCTCTCTCAGGACAGGCACCAGCTGGTCAGTACCAGCCTGCCGGTGGACTACATGATGCTGTCGGACGGCGTGGTGGATCTCTCCGTCTACGTCTCCCGGGTCGATCCCAAGCAGGCGGTGCGCCAGCAGTTGATCCGCCAGGGGGCCACCTCGCTGGTGAGCTTCGTCAACGAGGTCGGGGTGGAGATCACCGTGGTCGGGGAAGTCCCCACCGAGACCGCCAAGCGCATCGCCGAGTCAGTGCAGCCGCTGGCCCGCAACGAGGCGGTACAGTGAGGCGGCATGCTGCCACTTGCCGAACCGGGACGAGCGTGCTGAGATCGGGTAAATCCATAGCCGTTCGTCTGGAGTCATCCTGTGAGTAACATGAGCGAAGAGCTGGCAACCGTGGTGGCCGTCGAGGGGGCTTATGCCTGGGTGGAGTGCGAACGGCGCTCCGCCTGCAGCGGCTGCCATCAGCAGTCAAACTGCGGTACCGGCACCGTCGCCAAGGCCTTTCCCCTGAAGTCGCAGCGACTGCGGGTGGCGCTGACCGGCGAGGTCATGGTCGGTCAGCAAATCAGGCTCGGCATTCCCCAGGCGAGCATCCTGCGCGGCGCTGCCCTGGTTTATGTGCTGCCGCTGTTCTGCCTGCTGCTCGGTGCCCTGCTTGGTCAGCTCTGGCTGGCGCCGCTGTTGTCGGCGGGGGAGGGGGTGACCATCCTCAGTTGTCTGCTCGGCGGCACCATCGGATTTTTACTGGTTCGTTACTTTTCTGCCCGGCTCGAGCAAGGGGAATATGGTCCCCGCATGCTCGGCGTGGTACTCAATACCCGCCACCTCTCCTGAGCGACGTCACCCTTTTCTGGCTCCGTCGCCGCCGTTTTGGTGCCGAGGGCCCGCCAGACAAGGCGCTATTTCTGGTGCCCGCCGACTAAAGATTGGCCGTCGACCGGGTTATCCAGTAAAATCCTGCCCTCATATCCGACCCTAACTTAATTTTGAGTGATTCTTGCTCGATGAAACACATTCGTAACTTTTCGATTATTGCGCACATCGACCACGGTAAATCGACCCTGTCGGACCGTCTGATCCAGACTTGTGGCGGCCTGTCCGACCGCGAGATGCAGGCTCAGGTGCTTGACTCCATGGATCTGGAGCGCGAGCGCGGCATTACCATCAAAGCACAGAGTGTGACCCTGAACTACCAGGCACAAGACGGTAACACCTATCAGCTGAACTTTATCGACACCCCGGGCCACGTGGATTTCTCCTACGAGGTTTCTCGCTCCCTGGCTGCCTGTGAAGGGGCTCTGCTGGTGGTGGATGCCGGTCAGGGGGTTGAGGCACAGACTCTGGCCAACTGCTACACCGCCATGGAGATGGAGCTGGAAGTGGTGCCCATCCTGAACAAGATCGATCTGCCTGCCGCAGAACCCGAGCGGGTTGCGGAAGAGATCGAGGACATCGTCGGCATAGACGCGGTGGATGCGGTGCGCTGTTCCGCCAAGACCGGCCTGGGTGTCGATCTGGTGCTGGAAGAGATAGTGGCCCGCATCCCGGCGCCGGAAGGTGATCCGGATGCCCCGCTGCAGGCGCTGATCATCGACTCCTGGTTCGACTCCTACCTGGGGGTTGTCTCCCTAGTGCGCATCAAGAACGGTTCCCTCAAGAAGAACGACAAGATCAAGGTGATGAGCACCGGTCAGGTGTGGGGCGTGGATCGCATCGGTATCTTCACTCCCAAGCAGGTGGACACCATGGGCCTGGGTTGTGGCGAGGTAGGTTGGGTCGTCTGCGGCATCAAGGACATCCACGGAGCCCCTGTGGGCGATACCCTGACCCAGGCCAAGAACGGTGCCGACAAGGCGCTGGCCGGCTTCAAAAAGGTGAAGCCACAGGTCTATGCGGGTCTGTTCCCCATCTCCAGCGATGACTACGAGTCGTTCCGTGACGCCCTCGACAAGCTCTCCCTGAACGATGCCTCCCTGTTCTTCGAGCCGGAAAGCTCCACCGCGCTGGGCTTCGGCTTCCGTTGTGGCTTCCTCGGCATGCTGCACATGGAGATCATCCAGGAGCGTCTGGAGCGGGAATACGATCTGGATCTCATCACCACGGCACCGACCGTAGTGTATGAAATCGAGCTGAACAACGGCGAGACCATCCACATCGACAGCCCGGCTGCCATGCCTGCGGTCAACAACATCAAAGAGATGCGCGAACCCATCGCCGAGTGCAACATACTGTTGCCGCAGGAGTACATGGGCAACGTGATCACCCTCTGTATCGAGAAGCGTGGCGTGCAGACCAACATGGTCTATCACGGCAAGCAGGTGGCGCTGACCTACGAGATCCCGATGGCGGAAGTGGTGCTCGATTTCTTCGACCGCCTCAAATCCACCAGTCGCGGCTACGCCTCCCTGGATTACGGCTTCAAGCGCTTCGAAACCTCCGACATGGTCCGTCTGGACATCATGATCAACGGTGAGCGCGTCGATGCCCTGGCCATCATCACCCACAAGGAGAACGCCCAGTATCGCGGTCGCCAGGTGGTGGAGAAGATGCGCGAGCTGATCCCGCGCCAGATGTTCGACATCGCCATCCAGGCGTCCATCGGCAACCAGATCATCGCCCGCAGCACGGTCAAGGCCCTGCGCAAGGACGTGACCGCCAAGTGCTACGGTGGTGACGTGAGCCGGAAGAAGAAGCTGCTGAACAAGCAGAAAGAAGGCAAGAAGCGGATGAAGTCCCTGGGCCGTGTCGACGTGCCGCAAGAGGCCTTCCTCGCCATTCTCCACGTCGGAAAGGATTAATAGATGGCAAGCACCTTTTCCCTGATCCTGGCCATAGTCACTCTGCTGACCGGCATCATCTGGACAGTCGACAAGCTGGTCTGGTCCAAGCAGCGGGCGGCCAAGATTGCGGCCGCCCGTGCCAACGCCGGCTCGAACATCGATGAGAAGACTCTGGCCAAGGTGGCCCCCATGCCGGTCTGGATCGAGCAGACCGGTGGTGTCTTCCCGGTCATCGCGCTGGTGCTGATCCTGCGTTCCTTCATCTTCGAGCCGTTCCAGATCCCGTCTGGTTCCATGATGCCCACCCTGCTGGTGGGCGACTTCATCCTGGTGGAGAAGTTCGCCTACGGCCTGCGTGATCCCGTGACCAACACCAAGTTCCTCGAGACGGGTTCTCCCGAGCGTGGCGACGTGGTGGTGTTCAAGTATCCGCTGGATACCCGGGTGGACTACATCAAGCGGGTGGTCGGCATGCCCGGCGATCGGGTGATCTATCGCAACAAGGAGCTGATGATCCGGCCCAAGTGCGAGGAGCAGGAAGGGAAAACGTGCCCGGGCTTCAAGAAGCTCGACGTCAAGTTCGAGCAACGGGGTGAGTTCAGCCAGATGGGGATCCCGCTGGATCGCTACACCGAACAGTTGGGTACAGTTTCTCACGAGACCCTGCGCAACCCCCTGATGCCGGACCTGGTGGATCGCTACTATCGCCAGCCCGGCACCTACCCGGATGAGTGGGTGGTGCCGGAAGGCCACTATTTCGTGATGGGTGACAACCGCGACAACAGTACCGACAGTCGTTTCTGGGGCTTCGTGCCCGAGCAGAACCTGGTGGGCAAGGCGGTTGCCATCTGGATCAGTTTCGAATTTGAGCGCGAGGAAGGCTCCAGCTTGCCAGGCTGGGTGCCGACCGGTGTGCGCTTCAACCGCATTGGCGGAATCAAGTAAATGAATATCAAGATGAACAGACTGCAGTCCCGTCTCGGGCATGTCTTTCAGGATCAAGAGCTGCTGACCCGGGCGCTGACCCATCGCAGCGCCGGTTCCCGTCACAACGAGCGACTGGAATTTCTGGGGGACTCCATCCTGAGTCTGGTGATTGCCGATGACCTCTTCCACCGCTTCCCGCAAGCGGCGGAAGGGGATCTCAGCCGGATGCGCGCCACCCTGGTGCGGGAGAAGACGCTAGCCGAACTCGGCCGGGAGTTTGACCTCGGGGATCACCTGATCCTGGGGCCCGGCGAGCTGAAAAGCGGCGGGTTCCGCCGCGAGTCTATCCTGGCCGACACTGTCGAGGCGGTGATCGGTGCCGTCTATCTGGATACCGATCTGGAGCGGGTGCGGACCCTGTTGCTCGGCTGGTACGCCAGCCGCCTGGATGAAATCAAGCCCGGCATCGAGCAGAAGGATCCCAAGACCCGGCTGCAGGAAATTTTGCAGGGAAGCCGCAAATCCCTGCCGACCTACACAGTGACCAACGTCAAGGGCGAAGCCCACAACCAGGAGTTCACCGTCCAGTGTGACGTGGATGGCCTGGATGGTCCGCTGGTCGGGGTCGGCACCAGCCGCCGCAAGGCCGAACAGGCCGCGGCGCAGCAAGCACTGGAAAAACTGTCATGACAGATACTACCGATTTGAAAAGGCGCGGTCTTTTGACACAACAGGCATTGGAAACACTGGCATGACAGATACCACTTATTGCGGCTTTGTCGCCATCGTGGGCCGCCCCAACGTGGGCAAGTCCACCCTGCTCAACAAGCTGCTTGGCCAGAAGGTCAGCATCACCTCGAAGAAGCCCCAGACCACCCGTCACCGGATCCTGGGGATCGACACCGAGGATAACTACCAGACCATCTATGTGGATACCCCGGGTCTGCACATCGAAGAGAAGCGGGCCATCAACCGCCTGATGAACCGCGCCGCCACCAGCTCCCTGGGGGACGTGGCCATGGTGGTCTTCATGGTCGACGGCACTCACTGGACCAAGGACGATGAGATGGTGCTCGGCAAGTTGCGCCACCTGCACTGTCCCGTGGTGCTGGCGGTCAACAAGATCGACAACGTCAAAGAGAAAGAAGATCTGCTGCCTCACCTGGAGTGGCTGGGCCAGCAGATGAACTTTGCCCACATTCTGCCCATCAGCGCCGAGAAGGGCACCAACGTGGAGAAGATCCGCGAGTGGGCCAAGCCGTTGCTGCCGGAGAACGTTCACTTCTTCCCGGAAGACTACGTGACCGACCGTTCGTCCCGCTTCATGGCCTCCGAGATCATCCGCGAGAAGCTGATGCGCTTCACCGGCGAGGAGCTGCCCTACTCGGTGACGGTGGAGATCGAGCGCTTCAAGGTGGAAGAGAACGGCCTCTACCACATCCATGGTCTGATCCTGGTGGAGCGCGATGGCCAGAAGAAGATGGTCATCGGCAACAAGGGCGAGAAGATCAAGACCATAGGTACCGAAGCGCGCCTCGACATGGAACGGCTGTTCCAGAACAAGGTGCACCTGGAGCTGTGGGTCAAGGTCAAGTCCGGCTGGGCCGATGACGAGCGCGCCCTGCGCAGCCTGGGTTATGGTGACGACTGATTGCTGAACCCGGCTTTCGTCATCCACAGTCGGCCCTATCGGGAGACCAGCCAGCTGGTCGAGGTCTTCACCCAGGATAGCGGCCGATTTACCCTGGTGGCTCGCGGTTCCCGCGGGCCACGCTCCCCTCTGAAGGGGCTGCTGCAACCCTTCACCCTGCTCACCATGAGCTGGCGTGGCAAGGGCGATCTCAAGAACCTCGCCCAGGTCGAATGCCCGGATCACTCCCTGCGACTCGGTGGCGATCGCCTCTTCTACGGCCTCTATCTCAACGAGCTGGTCTACTACCTGCTCGAAGCCCATACCCCCTTCCCCGAGGTGTTCGACGCCTATGCCCGTGCCCTGATGGCGTTGGCGGATGGCGAGACGCCGGAGCTGCCCCTGCGCCGCTTCGAGTTCCTGCTGCTGCAGGCCTTGGGCTATGCGGTGGATTTCGAATATGCCGCCGACGACGACACCCCGATCCAGCCCGATCTGCTCTACGGCTTCGAGCGGGAGCTCGGCTTTGTCGCTTGCGAGCGGGCGCCGGATCCCCGTACCCTGTTCCTCGGCGCCCACCTGCTGGCCTTCGCCGAGGGGCGATTCGATACCCCTCCCTTGCTGCAGGCGGCCAAGCGCTTCAGCCGGCTGGCGCTGCAGCCCTATCTTGGCAAACGCCAGCTCAAGAGCCGGGAGCTGTTTTTAAAACGTAAAGCCAGCATGCAAGGCTGACACAGATTACAGACATATGGATATTGGCGCGGAGTGATTCGCTGACCGCGCAGTCAACAGATGAAGAGTTTCAAGGAGTCCTCAATGAGTGAAATCTATCTGGGTGTGAACATCGACCATATCGCCACCCTGCGCAATGCCCGCGGCACCCAGTATCCGGATCCTGTCCAGGCCGCCTTCGTGGCCGAACAGGCCGGTGCCGATGGCATTACGGTTCACCTGCGTGAAGATCGCCGCCACATCACCGACCGCGACGTGGAGATACTGCGCCAGACCATCCAGACCAGGATGAACCTGGAGATGGCGGTGACCGAGGAGATGATCGGCATCGCTTGCCGTATCAAGCCCCAGTTTGTCTGCCTGGTACCGGAGAAGCGCACCGAGGTGACCACTGAGGGCGGCCTGGACGTGGCCGGTCAGCTGGACAAGGTGACCGATGCGGTGACCCGCCTCGCCGCCGTCGGTGCCCAGGTGTCGCTCTTCATCGACGCCGACCCCATCCAGATCGATGCGGCCGCCGAGAGTGGTGCCCCCTTCATCGAGATCCACACCGGCCGCTATGCCGATGCCACCACGGATGCGGAGCGCAACGCCGAGTTCAAGCGCATCGCCGCTGGCGCCTCCTATGCCGCCGGCAAGGGCTTGAAGGTCAATGCCGGCCATGGCCTGCACTACCACAACGTCAAGGCCATCGCCGCCATTCCCGAGCTCTATGAGCTCAACATCGGCCACGCCATCATAGGCCGTGCCGCCTTCGACGGTCTGGCCAAGGCGGTCAGCGACATGCGCCTTTTGATGCAGGAAGCCCGTCAGGGGATCTGATGCCGGTCTGCCTGCATCGCACAGACAAGGGACGCCTCGGCGTCCCTTGTTGTTTTTTGGGGGCTCAACCCGGCTCGGGAAAGTACCGCTCCAGCAGGGCCATCAGGATGGCCTGATACTCGGCATCCGGCTCGCCGGTGATCAGGGCGGGGCGGAAATGGAGTTCGGCAGGGAGGCGCATCGCGGCGCGGCTTGGGAACACGCTGCGTCAGCGGAAATATCGGGACAACATCAGTCTGGCTCGGGAAAGTACCGCTCCAGCAGGGCCATCAGGATGGCCTGACACTCGGCATCCGGCTCGCCGGTGATCAATGCGGGACGGAAATGGAGCTGGAAGGCACGCATGGCGGCGCGGCTCTGCTCATCCCAATCGCCGTGCTGGGGGAGGCCGTAGCCGTAGCGGGCGAGCCGTTGCTGCCATTGCAGCGCATCCCAGGGGATGAGCTGTGCCTGGCGCAGCTCGGCCACTCTGGCCTCGTCTGGCCAGGCGCCGACGCCATGGTGCAGGGCCAGCTCGCGCCAGGGGAAGTGGGGGCCGGGATCCTGCTTGCGTTCAGGGGCTATGTCGCTGTGGGCCAGTACCTGGGTGGGGGGAATGTGGTAGCGATCGACCAGATCCCGGGCGAGGGCGCCGAGGGCGGCGATCTGGGCCCGGGTATAGGGTTGCCAGCGCCGCTGGTGAGCGGGCAGGGCTTCGTCTTCCGTGGGATAACCCAGATTGACTATCTCGATGCCGAGGGAGCTGGCGTTGAGCCCGGCATATTGATGCCAGCGGCTGCGACCGGCGTGCCAGGCGCGCTGGCTGTCGGGCACCAGCTGGTAGACGGGCAGCGGCCGCTCGTCGGTGTCGCGGGGGATCAGGTAGTGGGCACTCACCTTGTGCTCGGGTTCGGTCAGCAGGCGCAGGGAGCGGGCGTCGTCCTCGTCGGTGTAGTGGAGGATCAGAAAGGCGATGCGCTCATTCTGGTTGGCGCTGACATGACGGGTGGCGAGCTGATAAGGCGCCGGTTGGCAGGCGCCGAGCCCCAGCAGGCAGAGTGACAGCAGTATGGTGCGGCATCTGCCTGGCCAGGGGGCACAGACAACAAGGGATGGCCAGCGCGGCCTGCCGCCCAGGCGGAATGACGGGGGGCAGGTGCGCTGGCCCATGGCTCAGGCGCGCTGTCTGAGGGTGACGCGCGCGCGCGGGCTCATGGCGCTGTCCTGTACTTGGCGGTGAGGCCGATGAGGAAGTTGCGCAGGATCTGATCCCCGCAATCCTGATAGTGCTTGTGATCCTTGGCGCGGAACAGGGCGCTCAGCTCGGATTTGGAGAGGTTGAAGTTGGCGAGCTTGAGGGTGCCCAGCATGTCTTCTTCCTTGTAGTCGAGGCCGATGCGCAGCTTGCGCAGGATCAGGTTGTTGTTGATCCGGTTCGGGATCACCTGGGGCGGGGCATTTTCCCGCACACCGCGACGCACGGCGATGAAGCCGTCGAGGAACTGGCTCAGTGCCGAGTCCGGGCAGGCGGCATAGCCGGCTTCCTGCTCTTCCCCTTCCGCGGCCTCTTTCAGCAACCAGCTGTGGAGCTGGGCGTGGGTGACAGTCAGGTTGCCCTTGGCAAACATCTCGACCATCTGATCGTTGCTGATGGTGAGGGCGTAGCGCAGGCGGCGCAGAATATCGTTGTTGGTCATGTTGACTCCTGTGGAAACGGCGCGATTTTACCATCTGCGGGCCCCGCAGTCAGAAAAAGCGCCTCACTCGGCCAGGGAGAGGTAACGAGGGGCCTCCTGCCTCACCTGCTCCAGGGCATCTTGCAGCTCCAGCAGCTCGGGTTCGAGCTCGCTCACGGGCACGCCGTCGCGCAGCTGCTGCTCGAGCTGGGAGAGCAGGCGCTGCAGGCCGGGCACCCCCGAGTAGGCACAGCCGCCGTTGAGGCGATGGAGCTGGGCCAGCACCTCGGCATCCTCCACCTCCCCCGCCAGCGCCTCGTCCAGCATGGGTTCCACCTCGTCGAAGCTGGCCAGCAGCATGGTCAGCATCTCTTTGGCGAGATCCTCTTTGCCCGCCGCCTGGCGCACCGCCAGGGTCCAGTCTATCTGCTGATCCCCCTGGTTCTGGTGGCGCCTGTGGGCGAAGTCGGTGATGAGCTGCGCCAGCATGCCCTCGTCGATGGGCTTGGCCAGGTAGTCGTCCATGCCCTGGCGGATCAGCCGCTCCCGCTCGCCCGGGATGGCATGGGCGGTGACCGCGACTATGGGGGTCTCGGTGTTGAGGGAGTGATGGCGGATCGCCTGGGTGGCGCTGATGCCATCCATGACGGGCATCTGTATGTCCATGAAGATGATGTCGAACGGCTGGCTCTGGGCCAGGTTGACCGCCTCCTTGCCGTTCTTGCACACCACCACCTCGGTCACCATCTCCTTGAGCATGGCGGCGATGAGCTTGAGGTTGGCGGCGTTGTCATCCACCGCCAGCACCTTGACGGCCTGTACCCTGTGGGGGACCGGCGCGGGCAGCGGCGTGCGCCTGGCCGCCTCGGGGGAGAGCAGGGCGTGCAGCAGCTTGCGGTGGTTGATGGGCTTGGAGAGGCAGTGGGCGGCGCCATGGGCCAACATGGCGTCATAGAGCGCCGGCTCGTGGCTGCTGAGCAGCACTATGGTGTTCTGTTGCCCGCTGAGGCCATCGAGACGGGTGATCACCTGCTGGGGGGTATGCAGTGTGCTGCTGCCGATGATCACCATGTCCTGGCTGCCCATCTCGGGCCAGTCGTCGGTCATGGTCAGGGAGTGCACGTCCAGCTGCCATTCGGCCAGCAGGGCGAGCAGGGAGGCGTGGGTGAAGGGATCCGGCTCCAGCAGCCAGACCCGTTTGCCCAGGATGCGATCCAGCGGCAGCCGCTCGGTCTGGGGCAGGGGGGAGACATCCAGCTCCAGATTGAAGGAGAAGACGGAGCCCTTGCCAAGCTCGGACTCGAAACGGATCTGGCCTCCCATCTGCTGCACCAGCTTCTGGGTGATGACCAGGCCAAGCCCGGTGCCACCATAGCGGCGGGAGATGGAGGAGTCGGCCTGATTGAAGGCCTGGAACAGCTGGCGCTGCTGCTCCTCCGAGATGCCGATGCCGGTATCCCGGATGAGGACTCGCAGGCGAACCTTGCTGCCGTTGGGGGCCCCGGTCTGCTCGACGCGCACATCCACGTTGCCCCGCTCGGTGAACTTGATGGCGTTGCCGGTGAGGTTGGTCAGCACCTGTTGCAGGCGCATGGGGTCGCCGGTGAGGTAGTCCGGCACGGCGGCATCCACCTGTAAGGAGAGCTCGAGCTGCTTGTCGTGGGCGCTCGGTCCCAGCAGGTGCATGGTCTCGTTAAGGGTGTCCCGCAGGCTGAAGGGGATGTGCTCCAGCTGCAGCTTGCCCGCCTCCAGCTTGGAGAAGTCGAGGATGTCGTTGATGATCCCGAGCAGGTTGCGCGCCGACTTCTCTATGGTCTGCATGTAGTCGGTCTGGCTCGGGGTCAGGCTGGTCTTGAGCAACTGGCGGGTGAAGCCGATGACGCCGTTGAGCGGGGTACGCAGCTCGTGGGACATGTTGGCCAGAAACTCGGATTTGACCCGGGCCGCCTCCTGGGCGCGCTTCTTCGCCATGTCGAGCTCGACGTTCTGGATTTCTATTTGCTCGAGCGTCTCTCGCAGATCCGAGGTCGCCTGATCGATGTTCTGCTGCATCTCCTCGTGGTATTCGGAGAGCGCCTTGGCCATGGCGTTGATGCCGTTTTTCAGCATGTCCAGCTCGCCGGTGAGCTGGCCGCTGACCCGGGTATCGAGGCGCCCCTCCCTGATCCGGTGCACCGCCTGCACCATGTCGGTGATGGGCTGGGTCACGCTCTTGACCAGGCGGAAGCCGAACAGGGTGCTGATGGCGAGGCCGATGAGCACGATGATCACCGCGAAGAAGGCGTCGCGATACTGCAGGACTATGGCCCTGTCGGTGGCGAGCTGCATGGAGATGTAGCCGATGACAGGCGGCTCCAGATCGCTCGGCAGGGGGAAGCCGTCCAGGCTGGTCTCGGCCTGGATGGGGGTGCGCAATATGATGTCATCGCCATTGAAGGTGACGCTGGTCAGGGCCGGGATGGCGCTGCCGTCCGGCAGTCGCAGCTGGCTGAAGTCCCTGTGATAGTTGGACGTCACGAACAGCTGGTTCTCCTGGGTGAAGACGGCGATGGACTTGATGAAGGGGGAGTTCTTGCGATGGGTCAGCCCGATCAGCCGCTTGAGGGATTCGCGACTGTGCTGGGTCATGCCATATTCACTGGCGATGGCCAGGGGCTCTATGATGTTGATGCCCTGATCGATCAGGTTGTTTTCCAGCTGATGGTAGCGGTGGAAGGTGAAGTAACCGGCGATCAGGCCGCCGATGATCAGGGTTGGCAATATGGTAAATGCCAGTACACGGGCTCTGAGGCCGTACTTGGTCATGCTGATAAACCGCCGGCAAACATGATGAAGACCATAACCCCGGGGGCGTGTGGGCGCAGGGGGAGGGCTGGCAATACAGTCGATGTCACCGTACGGGCGCTCAGGCCGTATCCTGTCATATCAATGGGCCACTTATGGTCAGATTGGGCAATGGGGCAGAGGCCGCAGCTCGGGCCCTCAGGCCGCATTTGGTCATACTATTATTCTTGTGGGACAATGGCCTGCTGCAGATTCCACAATCATGACATAGCCACCTATAGGCACCAAGTTTTATGGCCCAGTTTTTCAAGCCCCAAAAGAAATCCACCCAGCCCCAACGTATTGAATTTACGATAGACAGTCTGGACCACCACTGTGTCGGTGTCGGCCGTCATCAGGGCAAGGCCATCTTCGTCGAAGGGGCACTCCCCGGTGAGCTGATCAAGGCTCGCATCGTCGATGACAAGAAGCACTATGCCCACGCCGCCCTGCAACAGATAGTGACCCCGGCGGCCAATCGCATCGATCCCTTCTGCCCCCATTATCGCGAGTGCGGCGGTTGCAGTGCCCAGCACCTCGGCGAAGCGGATCAGCAGGCGGTCAAGGAGGCCGGGCTGGTCAGCCTGTTCGAGCGCCTTGGCAACATCAAGGCACCGGCGCTCGAGCCCGTGCTCAAGGGAGAGTCCCGCAGCTATCGCCGGGTCTGCCGTCTCGCCATCAAGTTTGACAAGAACGGTCGTTGCACCCGGGTGGGGTTCCGCCGCCGTCAATCCAATGACCTGGTGGAGGTGGCAGGCTGCCCCGTGCTGGCCGATCCCCTCTCTGCCCTCATCACCCCCCTGCGCGAGTGCCTCAATCGCTTGAAGAGCCAGCGCGAGCTGGGACATGCGGAGCTCATCCAGGCCGAACAGGGCATCATGATGCTGCTGCGCCACACGGGTCGCCCCAACGAGGCGGATCGCGCCCTGCTGCTGGCATTTGCCGAGGCCCAGGGGATAGATCTCTATCTGCAGGCGGCGGATGAGCGCATCGAACCCCTGCGTCAACAATTTCAGCCGAGCTACACCCTCGATGGCCTGTCTCTTGCATTCGCCCCTGGCGACTTCATTCAGGTCAACGGCCCCATCAACCAGAGCATGGTGACCCAGGCGCTGGCATGGCTGGGGGCGACCAAGGACGACAAGGTGCTGGATCTCTTCTGCGGCATCGGCAACTTCACCCTGCCGCTGGCCCGTCAGGCCCGTGAAGTGGTGGGGGTCGAGGGGGAGCTCGCCATGGTGGCCCGTGCCGAGGAGAACGCCCGTCGCAACGGCATCGACAACGCCCGTTTCTACAAGGCGGATTTGAGCGGCGACATCGTCGGTATGTCCTGGGCGCGGGAAGGCTTCGATCTGGTGCTGCTGGATCCGGCCCGGCCCGGGGCGCTGGAAGTCATGAGCCACGTGGCGGCACTTTCGCCCAAGCGGGTGGTCTATGTTTCCTGTAACCCTGTCACCCTGGCCCGGGACAGCCAGGTGCTGGTGAAGGGGGGTTATCGACTGGCTCGCCTGGGGATGCTGGACATGTTCCCCCACACCGGTCATCTGGAGTCCATGGCGCTGTTTGAACGGGATTGAGCAGGTTGTTTTCAGATTGCCGGTACTGCGTTTTGTCGGTCTTACGATGCCGGTAGCGCTGTTTGCGCAGGGGTGATTAGGGTAATCTAGATCTGCAAAAATGGGCCTGATGTGCGAGAGAAACCTGTTGCCGGGATCGGCAACATGCCTTGAAAACTCTCCCGCGCATCCCCATTTGAGGCAGTCATCAGCTGATGAGGGGATGGCAGAAAGCATCGGCTTTCGGCCCCACAATTTTAAGGATTGATACCATGGTTGCGGTGCGCGAAATTCATTTGAAAGACAATTTCACTCTGGAGGAGTGGGTCAGTTCCCTTACCCTGAGTGAAAGCGACAAGAATCAACTGCGAACCGTCTACCAGTACTGTCTGACGCTTGGCGACGAGGCGCTTACCAACCGCCTGCTGGTGCGTGGCGTCGAGATGGTGGGCATACTGCTGATGCTCAGCATGGATCTCGCCACCCTCAAGTCGGCCATTCTCTATCCCTTCGTCGAAGCCGGCCTCATCAAGCAGGAGAAGGTGAACGAGGACTTCGGTCCCAAGATCGCCAAGCTGGTGGAAGGGGTGCTGGAGATGGAGGCCATCCGCTCCCTGCAGACCCTGCACCGCAGCGAGACCTCCCCGGAGCAGGTGGACAACGTGCGCCGCATGTTGCTCGCCATGGTGGAGGATGTGCGCGCCGTCGTCATCAAGCTGGCTGAGCGGATCGCCTGCCTGCGGGAGGCCAAGCTGGCGGATGAGGAGACCCGGGTGCTGATGGCCCAGGAGATCACCAACATCTATGCGCCCCTCGCCAACCGCCTCGGCATAGGTCAGCTCAAGTGGGAGCTCGAAGATCTCGCCTTCCGTTACCTGCACCCGGATACCTACAAGCAGATCGCCAAGCAGCTCGACGAGAAACGACTCGATCGGGAGCGCTACATCCGCGAGTTCGTGCAGTCCCTGCGGGATGCGCTGGCGGAGGCCGGGGTCGAGGCCGAAGTCTACGGCCGCCCGAAACACATCTACAGCATCTGGCGCAAGATGCAGAAGAAGCACCTCGAATTTAACGAGCTGTTCGACGTGCGCGCGGTGCGGGTGATCACCAAGCGGCTGCAGGATTGCTATGCGGCGCTCGGCATAGTCCACACCCATTTCCACCACATTCCCCGCGAGTTTGACGACTATGTCGCCAACCCCAAGCCCAACGGCTACCAGTCCATCCACACAGTGGTGGTGGGGGAGGAGGGGAAGACGGTGGAGATCCAGATCCGCACCGAGCAGATGCATCAGGATGCCGAACTCGGCGTCGCGGCCCACTGGCGCTACAAGGAAGGGGCCCAGGCCGCCGCCAAGACCAGCACCTTCGAAGACAAGATCGAGTGGCTGCGCAAGCTCCTCGCCTGGCAGGAGGATCTCTCCGAGAGCGGCTCCCTGCTGGACGATCTGCGCAGTCAGGTGTTCGAGGACAGGGTCTATGTGTTCACCCCCAAGGGGGACGTCATCGACCTGCCGGCGGGGGCCACCCCGCTCGATTTCGCCTATCACGTCCACAGCATGATCGGCCACCGCTGCATCGGGACCAAGGTGGATGGCCGCATAGTGCCCTTTACCTACACGCTGCAGACTGGCGATCAGGTGGAGGTGATCACCCAGAAGGAGCCGAACCCGAGCCGCGACTGGATGAACCCCAATGCGGGCTTCCTGCGCTCCAGCCGGGCGCGGGCCAAGGTGGCGACCTGGTTCAGAAAGTTGGATCGTGACAAGAACATCGCCGCCGGCAAGGAGCTGCTGGAGAAGGAGCTGGACAGGCACAACCTGACGCTCTCCAAGGTGGACAAGGTGGTGCTGGAGCGCTTCCACGCCGAGGAGCTGGAAGATCTGCTGGCCGGCATCGGCAGCGGCGACATCCGTATCAACCAGCTGCTCAACTACCTCGACACCCGTTACAACAAGCCGACGGCGGAGGAAGAAGACCGCCGCCTGCTGGAGAAGCTGGAGCAGAAGGCCAATGCGCCCTTCCGCCCCAAGGCCAAGGATCACATCGTGGTGGAAGGGGTCGGCAATCTGATGACCCACATTGCCCGCTGCTGCCAGCCCATCCCGGGGGACTCCATCCAGGGTTTCATCACCATGGGCCGCGGCGTCTCCATCCACCGGGAAGATTGCGAGCAGCTGAAAGAGTTGTCGCGCCGCAACCCGGAGCGACTGATCGACGCGGTCTGGGGTGAGAACTACTCCGGCGGCTATGGTCTCACCATCCGCATCCTCTCCAACGACAGATCCGGCCTGCTGCGGGACATCACGACCGTGCTGGCCAACGAGAAGATCAACGTCATGGGGGTGCGCTCGCGCTCCAACGTGCGCGAGCAGACCGCCGAGATCGACATGGAGCTGGAGATCTACAACATCAACGCCTTCAACCGGGCCTTGGCCAAGCTCAGCCAGCTCAATGACGTGATCAGCGCCAAGCGCCTCTGATACCCGATAAATAGTGACCGGCCCCCGTGGCCGGTCCTGTTTTAACTCTTTGAACGAAGTGAAGCGACCCTCTCATGTCCCAAGGTGACGACCTGCCCCAGTTGTCCGACATGAGATTGACCGGCTGCGTGGCCTGATGCTAGGTAATCCCCCTTTAACGAATCGAAAGCGAAGATCCCATGTCCCAACGTTACGACCTCCCTCAACTGCTCGACATCATGGCTCAACTGCGCTCCCCGGACGGGGGCTGCCCCTGGGATCTCAAGCAGAGCTTCCAGACCATAGTGCCCCACACCCTGGAGGAGGCCTACGAGGTGGCCGATGCCATCGAGACCCAGGATTGGGAAGGATTGAAGGGGGAACTGGGGGATCTGCTGTTCCAGGTGGTCTTCTACGCCCAGCTCGGCAAGGAGCAGGGGTTGTTCGATTTTGCCGACATCGTCGATGCGGTGAGCGAGAAACTCATTCGCCGCCACCCCCATGTGTTCTCCGATGCGGACCTCGGTGACGAGCAGGCGGTCAAGGTAAACTGGGAGGCGGAAAAAGCCAGGGAGCGGGCCGCGCTGGACAAGGAGAGCGTGCTCGATGACATCCCCCTCTCGCTGCCAGCCCTGACCCGCGCCGCCAAGATCCAGAAGCGCTGCGCCACCGTCGGCTTCGACTGGAAGACGCTGGGGCCTGTGGTGGACAAGATCCACGAGGAGATCGAGGAGGTGATGGAAGAGGCGCTGATGGTCGACGTGGACGAGGCGCGGGTGAGCGACGAGCTCGGCGATCTGCTGTTTGCCACCGTCAATCTGGTGCGCCATCTGGGCAAGGATCCCGAGCAGGTGCTGCGGGGCGCCAACGCCAAGTTCGAACGCCGTTTTCGTCAGGTTGAGCAGTTTATTGCCGCGGAAGGGCTGAAAATGACCGATTGCTCCCTGGAGAAGCTGGACGAGGCCTGGAACAAGGCCAAGGAAACCGAGCAAAGTTGATTTGGCGCAAGACGGGGCGGCGGGGAGCCTGATAGATTTTTGTTCATTGTTTGGGAGAGGGGGTTTTGGTATACTGTTTCCCCGTCCTGCTTCATCCCCGAAGCACCCCTTAAAATTCCCTAAACTTCTTTCAGGTTCAGCATGACGACAAAATATATTTTTGTAACTGGTGGCGTTGTTTCATCCCTCGGCAAAGGCATTGCCGCAGCTTCTCTGGCAGCCATTCTGGAAGCCCGTGGTCTGGATGTGACCATCATGAAACTGGACCCCTATATCAACGTGGATCCGGGCACCATGAGCCCGACCCAGCACGGTGAAGTGTTCGTAACCGAGGACGGGGCCGAGACCGATCTGGATCTGGGCCACTACGAGCGTTTCATCCGCACCAAGATGACCCGTCGCAACAACTTCACCACCGGCCGCATCTATGCCGACGTGCTGCGCAAAGAGCGTCGTGGTGACTATCTGGGCGCCACCATCCAGGTCATCCCGCACATCACCAACGCCATCAAGGAGCGGGTGATTGCCGGCGCCGAAGGCCATCAGGTGGCCATCGTCGAAGTGGGCGGTACCGTGGGCGACATCGAGTCCCTGCCGTTCCTCGAAGCCATTCGTCAGCTGGCTGCCGAAGTGAGCCGCGACAATGCCATGTTCATGCACCTGACCCTGGTGCCTTACCTGGCCGCCGCCGGCGAGGTGAAGACCAAGCCGACCCAGCACTCCGTCAAAGAGCTGCTCTCCATCGGGATCCAGCCAGACGTGCTGATCTGCCGCTCCGATCGCGCCATCCCGGCCAACGAGCGTGCCAAGATCGCCCTGTTCTGCAACGTGCCAGAGCGCGCCGTCATCTCCATGAAGGACGTCGACTCCATCTACAAGATCCCGGCCCTGCTCAAGTCCCAGAATCTGGATGACTACTTCATCGCCCGCTTCGGCCTGGAGTGCAAGGAAGCCGATTTGTCCGAGTGGGAGCAGGTGGTCTATGAAGAGGCCAACCCGACTGCAGAAGTGACCATCGGCATGGTCGGCAAGTATGTCTCCCTGCCGGATGCCTACAAGTCCGTCAACGAGGCGCTCAAGCACGGTGGTCTGAAGACCCGTCTCTCCGTCAACATCAAGTACATCGACTCCCAGGACATCGAGACCCGTGGCTCCGAGCTGCTGGAAGGTCTGGACGCCATCCTGGTGCCGGGTGGCTTCGGTGAGCGTGGCGTGGAAGGCAAGATCCTGGCCGCCCAGTATGCCCGTGAGAACAAGATCCCTTATCTGGGTATCTGCCTCGGCATGCAGGTTGCCATGATCGAATTTGCTCGCAACGTAGCGGGCATGGCCGGTGCTCACTCCTCCGAATTCAAGAAAGATTGCGCCTATCCGGTCGTCGGCCTCATCACCGAGTGGGTGGATGAAGAGGGCAACGTCGAGACCCGTACCGAGAAATCCGATCTGGGCGGCACCATGCGCCTGGGTTCCCAGCTCTGCCACCTGGTGGAAGGCTCCAAGGTGCGCCAGATGTACGGCAGCCCGACCATTTACGAGCGCCACCGTCACCGTTATGAGGTGAACAACAAGCTGCTGCCGCAGATCGAAGCGGCCGGCTTGAAGGTGACCGGTCTCTCCGCCGACAAGAAGCTGGTGGAAATTATCGAGATTCCGGATCACCCTTGGTTCGTGGCGGCGCAGTTCCACCCGGAGTTCACCTCGACTCCCCGTGATGGCCACGCCCTGTTCGCCGGTTTTGTGAAGGCGGCAGGCGAGTATCAGAAGCGTAATTTGAAGTAATTGAAAATAAATGCGGTTGGGGCTCTGTGCCGCAGCCGCTTTTTTTGGCATATTTTTGTTGTTTTTTTACGAAACCTGAGGAAATACACATGTCCAAGATCGTTAAAGTGATCGGTCGTGAAATCATCGACTCCCGTGGTAACCCGACCGTTGAGGCCGAAGTTCACCTGGAAGGTGGTTTTGTTGGTATGGCAGCCGCTCCGTCTGGCGCGTCCACCGGTTCCCGCGAAGCGCTGGAACTGCGTGACGGCGACAAGAGCCGTTTCCTGGGTAAAGGCGTGCTGAAAGCCATCGAAGCCGTCAACGGCCCGATTGCTCAGGCTCTGCTGGGTAAAGATGCCAAGGACCAGGCCACCGTTGACCAGATCATGATCGACCTCGACGGTACCGAGAACAAATCCAAGTTCGGCGCCAACGCCATCCTGGCCGTTTCCCTGGCTAACGCCAAAGCCGCTGCTGCTGCCAAGGGCCTGCCGCTGTACGCCCACATCGCCGAGCTGAACGGCACCCCGGGTGTCTACTCCATGCCGCTGCCCATGATGAACATCATCAACGGTGGTGAGCACGCCGACAACAACGTCGACATCCAGGAGTTCATGATCCAGCCGGTTGGCGCCAAGACCCTGAAAGAAGCCATCCGCATGGGTGCCGAGGTCTTCCACAACCTGGCCAAGGTACTGAAGTCCAAGGGCTACGCCACTGCAGTGGGCGACGAAGGCGGTTTCGCACCTAACCTGAAGTCCAACGCCGAAGCGCTGGAAGTGATCGCCGAAGCCGTTGCCGCTGCCGGTTACAAGCTGGGCACCGACATTACCCTGGCCATGGACTGCGCTGCTTCCGAGTTCTACGACGCAGAGAAGAAAGAGTACAACCTGAAGGGCGAAGGTCGTATCTTCACCTCCAACGAGTTCTCCGACTACCTGGCCGACCTGACCACCAAGTTCCCGATCGTCTCCATCGAAGATGGCCTGGACGAATCTGACTGGGAAGGCTTCGCCTACCAGACTGCTGAACTGGGCAAGAAAATCCAGATCGTGGGTGACGACCTGTTCGTAACCAACACCAAGATCCTGAAGCGCGGCATCGACAACGGCATCGCCAACTCCATCCTGATCAAGTTCAACCAGATCGGTTCCCTGACCGAAACTCTGGCTGCCATCAAGATGGCCAAGGACGCTGGCTACACCGCCGTCATCTCCCACCGCTCCGGTGAAACCGAAGACGCGACTATCGCCGACCTGGCCGTGGGTACCGCTGCTGGCCAGATCAAGACCGGTTCCATGAGCCGTTCTGACCGTGTTGCCAAGTACAACCAGCTGATCCGTATCGAAGAAGCCCTGGGTGCCAAGGCTCCGTTCCGCGGTCTGAAAGAAGTCAAAGGCCAGTAATTACTGCCTGCAATTCTTAAGCTGTTGAAAAGCCCCGCCATTCTGGCGGGGCTTTTTTGTATCCGTCGCCACCCCATTGTCAGGCCCGCCGCTGAGCGGCGGCGGTTTTCCTGTGGTTGCCGCTAACCTGGCGCCAAGGCCGTCGTCCTGGGAACTGCGCGGTTTTTTGGCCCTCGTCTGCGGGGCCCCGTCATCTTTTTTAGTCCCCCGCCCCGTCTGGCACACCGGCTTTCTTTTGTCTTGCCTGCGAATATGGGAAACTAGGCCGCTTGAAGGAGACTCAGTGCATGCGGCTACTCACTCTTATCCTGCTCCTCCTCTTGGGAGGGCTGCAATATGACTTCTGGCTGGGGAAAAACGGCCTATCCGATTATCGGGAGCTCTCCAATGCCATCGAGCGGCAACAGCAGGACAATCTGGTTCTCAAGGACCGCAACAACCTGATTTACCGGGAGATCGACGATCTGACCTCGGGCCTTGAGGCCATCGAGGAGCTGTCGCGCAACGATCTTGGCTACATCAAGCAGGGCGAGACCTTCTACCGGATCATTCCCAAAGACAAAGACCAAGCAACGGAGCCGGACGGCGTCCCCTACGATGACTGATTGCCACAGCGGGCTGACCGCCATAGTTCCGGCCGCCGGTATCGGCAGCCGCATGGGAGCAGACTGCCCCAAGCAGTACCTGACACTGGCAGGGAAGACCATCCTGGAGCATACGCTCGGCTGTTTACTGTCCCATCCGGCCATAGCCCGGGTGATAGTGGCGCTGGCGCCCCACGACCGCTGGTTTGAGACGTTGGCCGTGGCCGCCGATCCCCGGGTGCTGCGAGTGGAAGGGGGAAGCGAGCGCGCCTTCTCCGTGCTCAATGCATTGCATGTGGCAGAGGGGAAGTGGGTACTGGTGCATGACGCCGCCCGTCCCTGTCTGACCCAGGGGGATCTCGATGCCCTGATAGCCAGTGCCATGGCGTGCGATGGCGCCATCCTCGGCAGCCGGGTGCGTGACACCATGAAACGCACCGACGGGGCTGGCAACATAGTGGCGACCGTCGAGCGCGAACAGCTCTGGCATGCCCTGACGCCGCAGATGTTTCCCACCGGCACCCTGAAGCGGGCGCTGGAGGAGGGGCTGGCCCTGGGGGCCCTCATCACAGACGAAGCCTCCGCCATGGAGCGCGCCGGTTTTACCGTGAAGATGGTGGAGGGGCGTGCCGACAACATCAAGGTGACCCGCCCGGAAGATCTCTCCCTGGCCGAGCTCTTTTTACAACAACAGAGTGCGCGCCAGCAGGCGCGACCCGATTGACCCGCAGAGGGGCCCGCATGATCCGCATTGGACATGGTTTTGATGAGACAGATTTCTGTGTATTGAGGGGGGAGCAGGCATGATGCGAATTGGACATGGTTTTGACGTGCACAAGTTTGGCGGGGTTGGCCCCTGCATGCTGGGTGGCGTCCCGGTACCCTATGAGCAGGGCCTGCTGGCACACTCCGATGGCGATGTGGTGCTGCACGCGGTGAGCGATGCCCTGCTCGGTGCCATAGGTGCCGGCGATATCGGCCGCCACTTCCCCGATACCGCGGCCGAGTTCAAGGGGATCGACAGCCGCATCCTGCTGCGGGACGTCTTTGCCCTGGTACAGCAGGCGGGCTACGCCATCGGCAACCTGGATGTGACCATCATCGCCCAGGCCCCCAAGATGGCGCCCCATATCGCGGCCATGTGCGCCGTGCTGGCAGCCGATCTGCAATGTGATTTGAACCGGGTGAATGTCAAGGCGACCACCACAGAACAACTCGGGTTTACGGGGCGCAAGGAAGGGATCGCCACCGAAGCCGTCGTCTTACTGGTGAAACAATGATGCTGGAACAGCTGAGCTATCTGCACGGGGCGCCCACTGCCCGCGGCATCCTCAAGGCCGAGGCCGCCGACTTCGTGGTGAATGAAGATCTCGGCTTCGAACCCTGCGGGGAGGGGGAGCACATCTTCGTGCGGGTGCGCAAAACCGGCGAGAACACCGCCTGGGTGGCGGGCCTGCTGGCCGATGCGGCCGGCGTCAATCGCAATGCGGTGACCTGGGCTGGCCTGAAAGATCGCCACGCGGTGACCGAGCAGTGGTTCGGCATTCATCTGCCGGGCAAGGGCGAACCGGATCTCTCTGTCATCCAGAGCGACAGCATCCAGATCCTGCAGGCCAAGCGCCACAACAAGAAGCTGCGGGTTGGCTACCTCAAGGGCAACTACTTCACCCTGCGCCTCACCGGTCTGGAACAGGCAGGCGATCTGGAAGCCCGGCTGCAGGCCATCGCCACTCAGGGCGTGCCCAATTACTACGGCGAGCAGCGCTTTGGCCGGGATGGCAACAACCTGGACGCGGCCAAGGCGATGTTTGCCGGCAAGCGGATCAAGGATCGCAACAAGCGCTCCCTCTATCTCTCCGCCGCTCGCAGCATGCTGTTCAACGCCATCGTCAGCGCCCGCATCGAGCAGGGGCTGGCACATCAGCTGCTGGCCGGCGACTGCGTGATGCTGAAAGGGAGCCACTCCATCTTCAGTGAAGAGGTGCTCACCCCCGAGCTGGAGGCGCGCCTCGCCTCTGGCGACGTGCAGCTCACCGCCCCCCAGTGGGGCCGTGGCCGGCTGGCGAGCCAGGGTGCCGCCGCCGAGTTTGAACAGGCGGTGCTGGCTCCTTACGCCGAATGGTGTGACGGGCTGGAGAAGGCCGGACTGGATCAGGACAGGCGTCCGCTGCTGCTCAAGCCGGAGCAGATGAGCTGGCAGCTGGATGGCGAGGTGCTGACCCTCTCCTTCTTCCTGCCGGCCGGTGCCTTTGCCACCAGCGTGGTGCGCGAGTTAATGCAGGCCGAAGAGGCCGATCACGGTTTCAGGAACCCAACCGATGCGAATTCTGGTCAGTAATGACGATGGAGTACATGCCGAGGGCATTCGTGCCCTCAGCGAGGCGTTGACTGCCTGCGGCGAAGTCATTGTGGTGGCGCCGGATCGCAACCGCAGCGGCGCGAGTCACTCCCTGACGCTGGAAGTGCCGCTGCGGGTTACACGCCTTGGCGAAACCGGCTTTAATGGCAGCGAGAGCTATGCGGTGAAGGGTACCCCGACCGACTGCGTGCACCTGGCGGTCAACGAGCTGGTGCGCCCGGAGCCGGACATGGTGGTGGCCGGGATCAACCACGGCGCCAACCTGGGGGACGATGTCATCTACTCGGGTACTGTCGCGGCGGCCACCGAGGGGCGCCACCTCGGCTTCCCCTCCATCGCCATTTCTCTAGTGGGCAAGACCCATTTCGCCACGGCGGCCCACTACGCGGCCCTGCTGGTGAAGGGGCTGATGAAACATCCCCTGCCTGCCGATCGGATCCTCAACGTCAACGTGCCGGACCTGCCCCTCGAACAGATCAAGGGGATCAGGGTGACCCGCCTTGGCAACCGCCATCCCGCCGAGTCGGTGATCCGCAGCGAGGATCCCCGTGGCCAGCCCATCTACTGGATAGGCCCCCCCGGCAGCCAGCAGGATGCGGGAGACGGCACGGATTTCGCCGCCATCGAGCAAGGTTATGTCTCCATCACCCCGTTGACCATCGACATGACTGCCTATGACAGTCTGGCGAGTCTGGGTGCCTGGCTGGATCTGCAGGGATGACGTTGTGATAGTACAGCGCCTGTTGAATCAACTGATTGCCCAGGACATTCGTGATTTCCGCGTGCTCGCGGCGATTGCGAAAGTGCCGCGCCAGCTGTTTGTGGATGAAGCCATGGCCCACAAGGCCTGGGACAACACGGCCCTGCCCATCGGCCACGGCCAGACCATCTCCCAGCCCTACATAGTGGCGCGGATGACAGAGTTGCTGATCCAGAACGATCCGGCCCATGTGCTGGAGATCGGTACTGGCTCCGGCTATCAGACCGCAGTGCTGGCCCACCTGGTGGAGCATGTCTACACGGTGGAGCGGATCAAGTCGCTGCAGTTCCAGGCCCGGCGCCGGCTGCGCCAGCTCGACCTGCACAATGTCTCGGCCAAGCACGGCAATGGCTGGTTGGGCTGGCCCAACAAGGGACCGTTCGATGCCATCCTGGTGACGGCCGCGGCGAGCGAGGTGCCCAAGGCCCTGACCGATCAGCTGGCCGAAGGGGGGCGTCTGGTGCTGCCGGTGGGGGATAGTCAGCAGACTCTGCAGCTGATCGAGCGATCCGGCTCCCAGCTGACCAGCCGGATCCTGGAGCCGGTGCGTTTTGTCCCTCTGATTGACGGAGATGTGGAGTGAAGTTGTTTTCCCGTTTGTACGTACTGGTGATGCAGTGGGCCCGCCACAAGCACGCCCCCTGGTACCTCTCCATCACCGCCTTTATCGAGTCGGTGTTCTGGCCGATCCCGGTGGACGTGATGCTGGCCCCGATGGCGCTCGCCAAGCCGCACAAGGCGTGGCACTACGCCGGGTTGGCAACCCTCTTCTCTGTGCTGGGGGCGCTGTTTGGTTATGCCCTTGGCTATGCCCTGTGGGAGCCCGTGGTCCAGCCGCTGGTGGTCTCCGTCGGCTATGAAGACAAGATGGCGCTGGCCGAGCAGTGGTTCACGCAGTGGGGGATCTGGGTGATTTTTATTGCCAGTTTCACGCCGATCCCCTACAAGGTGTTTACCGTCACGGCAGGCTTGCTTCATATGGCGCTACTGCCATTTATCGTGACCTCCCTCATCGGTCGTGGCATGCGCTTCTTCCTGGTCGCGGGCCTGATGCGATGGGGGGGTGAGAAGATGGAGCGCAAGCTGATGCACTATGTGGATGTGCTCGGCTGGCTCTGTATTGGTTTGGCCATTGCGGCCTATTTCTGGTTTAGTCGTTAAGGATCCACTATGCGTTCGCGTGTTTGGCAAGGAAGTAGTGTCGTCGTGTTGTCATGGCTACTGCTTGCCTGCTCTTCCAGCAAGACTGCTGCCCCGGTACAGAGTCTCGGCAATGACCCCATTGCTTCGACCATCCCGACTCGTCAAAACATGGCCAATTCGGGCATGCAGGGTGGCAGTTACACAGTGGTGAAGGGGGATACCCTGTACTCCATCGCATTCCGTTCGGGCATGGATGTCGCCTCTCTGGTCAGCCTCAACGGGATCAGCCCCCCCTACAACATCTATCCGGGCCAGCAGCTCAGGCTGGATGGCTCTTCCGGCGCCGTGGTCAGCACCGGCATGGCGATGAGCCGCCCTGTCACAAGCGGCAACGGCACCTATGAGGTGCGCCGTGGCGATACCCTGAGCAGCATAGGCCGCCAGTTCAATGTCTCCAATCAGACGCTGGCACAGCGCAACAACCTGCAGGCACCCTATTCGCTCCATGTTGGCCAGGTGCTCAACGTGGGGGCGAGTGCGGCGGCAGGCGGCCAGATGGTGGCGGCGACCGCACCGTCGGTGACCAGCTCCGGACTCAAACCCATGGCGACGGCACCGGCAGGTACGACCACCCCATTTATTGCTCAGAAAACGATTGCTCCTGCATCGTCAACAGCATACGCTCAGGCGAAAGAACAAAAAAACATCAGTTCCCAGTCAACTCTCTCCTGGCATTGGCCAGCTAAGGGACGGATAGTCGAAGGCTTCTCCGTTGCGGAACAGGGCAACAAGGGCATCGACATCTCCGGCCAGAAGGGCCAGCCCGTTTACGCCGCCAGCGGCGGTAAAGTGGTCTACGCGGGCAGTGCACTCAGGGGTTACGGCAAGCTGATTATTCTCAAGCACAACGATGACTATCTCTCTGCTTACGCCCACAACGACGAGTTGAGGGTCAGGGAGGGAGACTCCGTCAAAGGCGGAGCCGTTATCGCCAACATGGGTAGCACGGATGCGCCGGATGTGCGCCTGCACTTTGAAATCCGGTACAAAGGCAAGTCAATCAACCCGATGGGCTACTTGCCAAAGCGTTAACCCAGAGAGCTAGGTCTTACTCTGGTTCAGGTCAGGGAGACATATCATGAGCCAAGAACAACTGGTAATGCAGGATGCAGAGTTAGAGTTCGACGAAGAGCTGGAGGCCCAGGAGGAAGAAGAGGTTCAGGAGGTTGCCGCCGAGGCTGAGGAGACCATCTCCGATGAGCTCATGGTGCCGGAACTGAACAAGGTGATGGACGCCACCCAGCTCTATCTGGGGGAGATCGGCTTCTCCCCCCTGCTCACCGCCGAAGAGGAAGTCTATTACGCCCGTCGTGCCCTGCGCGGTGACAAAGCCGCGCGCAAGCGCATGATCGAGTCCAACCTGCGCCTGGTGGTCAAGATTGCCCGGCGCTACAACAATCGCGGCCTGGTGCTGCTGGATCTCATCGAAGAGGGCAACCTCGGTCTCATCCGCGCGGTCGAGAAGTTCGACCCGGAGCGCGGCTTCCGTTTCTCCACCTATGCCACCTGGTGGATCCGCCAGACCATAGAGCGGGCCATCATGAACCAGACCCGCACCATCCGGCTGCCGATCCATGTGGTCAAGGAGCTGAACGTCTATCTGCGCACCGCGCGCGAACTCTCCCACCGTCTCGACCATGAACCCACCGCCGAAGACATCGCCTTCGCGCTGGATCGCTCGGTCGACGATGTGAACCGCATGCTCAAGCTCAATGAGAAGATCACTTCGGTGGATACCCCCATCGGCGGCGATCGCGACAAGGCCCTGCTCGACGTCCTCTCCGATGAGCGAGGCATGGGGCCAGAGCTGGAGTCCCAGGAAGATGACATGCGCAGCAGCATAGTCCACTGGTTGGAAGAGCTGAATCCCAAGCAGCGTGAGGTGCTGGCTCGCCGCTTCGGCCTGCTCGGTTACGAGCCGGCGACGCTCGAAGACGTGGGGGCCGAGATTGGCCTGACCCGGGAGCGGGTGCGCCAGATCCAGGTCGAGGGGTTGCGCCGCCTGCGGGAGATCCTGCTGGGGCAGGGGCTCTCCATCGAGGCTCTGTTTAGAACCAATTGATCCGAACCAGCCGACGGCTGTTATGTCGAGGGCAGACACAACAAAGGGGCCTGAGGCCCCTTTTTCATTGCGAGAGGATCCTTGGGATCACACGGGATCCAGGGTATCCAGCGGCCAGCGCGGCACCGCCTTGACCACCAGCGGCTCGAACACGCCTGCCTTGAGGCGTTGCATGCCGGCATAGGCGATCATGGCGCCGTTGTCGGTGCAATACTCGGTGCGCGGATAGAACACCTCGCCCTTGAGGCTCTCCATCAGCTCGGCCAGCTGGGCGCGCAGATGACGGTTGGCGCTGACGCCCCCGGCCACCACCAGGCGCTTGAGCCCGGTCTCTTTCAAGGCGCGGCGGCACTTGATGGCCAGGGTGTCGACCACAGCATCCTCAAACGCCCGGGCGATGTCGGCACGGGTCTGCTCATCGTCACCGTTGGCGGCTATGGTGTTGGCGGCAAAGGTCTTGAGGCCGGAGAAGCTCATGTCGAGGCCGGGTCTGTCGGTCATGGGGCGGGGGAAGGTGAAGCGTCCCGTGGTGCCCTTCTCGGCCAGACGGGAGAGCAGGGGACCGCCCGGGTAGTCCAGTCCCATCAGCTTGGCGGTCTTGTCGAAGGCCTCGCCGGCGGCATCGTCGATGGATTCTCCCAGCAGCTGATAACTGCCGATGCCGTCGACCCGCACCAGCATGGAGTGACCGCCGGAGACCAGCAGCGCCACGAAGGGGAACTCGGGGGCCCGCTCCTCCAGCATGGGGGCCAGCAGGTGGCCCTCCATATGGTGCACCGCCACGGCGGGTTTACCCCAGGCCATGGCGAGGGAGCGGCCTATGGTCGCCCCCACCAGGATGGCGCCAACCAGACCCGGTCCCGCAGTGTAGGCGATGCCGTCGATGTCATCTTTACCCAGTCCCGCCTCTTGCAATGCGGCCTGGATCAAGGGGATCGTCTTGCGGACGTGATCCCGGCTGGCGAGCTCGGGGACGACGCCACCGTAGTCCGCATGCAGCTTGACCTGGCTGTACAACTGGTGGGAAAGGATCCCTTTTTGATCGTCGAAGATCGCGATCCCGGTTTCGTCACAGGATGTCTCTATGCCCAATACACGCATTGCTAAAAAATTTCACTGCTAAAATGAGACGGCTATGGTAACCTTCGCGGGTTTTTTAAACCAGAGCGATCTCTGCGGGTTTACTTTCATTCCCTGTCCAGAGTATAATTTCGCACCATTTTAAGACATGCTGATCGATTGAAGGTCAGCTAACCATATATCACTGAGGTGAAAGGCACATGCCAGTAATCAAAGTCCGTGAAAATGAGCCGTTTGACGTTGCTCTGCGTCGCTTCAAGCGTTCTTGCGAAAAGGCCGGTATCCTGTCTGAAGTTCGTAGCCGTGAGTTCTACGAGAAGCCGACTACCATTCGCAAGCGTGCCAAAGCGTCTGCCGTCAAGCGTCACGCCAAGAAGCTGTCCCGCGAAAACGCACGTCGTATCCGCCTGTACTAATCGGGGGATCATGCCGTGTCTCTGAAGGATCGACTCAAGGATCAACAAAAACTCGCCATGCTGGCCAAAGACAAGGCCCGCTTGGGAGCGATCCGTTTGTTGATGGCAGAAATCAAGCAGCGTGAAGTCGATACCCGTGTCGAGCTCAATGATGAGGATATCCTCGCTGTCGTGACCAAGATGGTCAAACAGCGCCGTGATTCCATCAGCCAATTTGAAGCTGCCGGTCGTCAGGATCTTGCCGACAAAGAGTCCGCCGAGATCCTGGTGCTGCAGGAATTCCTGCCGCAACAGCTGACCGCAGAGGAAATTGCCGTGTTGATCGAGCAAGCCATCACCGAAAGTGGGGCTGCCGTCATGGCGGACATGGGCAAAGTCATGGCTGTCTTGAAGCCGAAAATTCAGGGGCGTGCCGATGTCGGCGCCGTCAGTGCTCAGGTGAAAACCCGCTTGGCGTAACAGGCATTTCTCTTGTTAGTCGAAAGAAGCCGTGCTTCCCTGTGAATGCGCGGCTTTTTTATTTTCTCTGCAGTGAAACAGGACGGTTATGGCAGGCAGGATCCCACAATCCTTTATCGATGATCTGCTCGTACGCACAGACATAGTCGAGCTGATCGACTCGCGAGTGCGGCTGAAGAAGGCTGGCAAGAACTATCAGGCTTGTTGTCCTTTTCATAACGAAAAAAGCCCCTCTTTCACCGTCAGTCAGGAGAAGCAGTTCTACCACTGCTTCGGTTGCGGTGCTCACGGCAATGCCATCGGCTTTGTCATGGAGTACGACGGACTCGAATTCCCGGACGCCATCGAAGAGCTCGCCAGCATGCAGGGCATGCAGGTGCCTCGCGAGCAGAGCCTGGGCGGTTCTGGCAGTGCCCAACCCGCCGTCAGCAAGGATCTGTTCGAGCTGATGAACCAGATTGCCCGCTTCTACGAGAGCAATCTCAAGAGTGCTCCCCATGCGGTGGAGTACCTCAAAGGGCGCGGTCTGACCGGTGAAGTGGTCAAACGATTCAATATTGGCTATGCCCCCAGCGACTGGGATCAGGTGAGGCGCCGTTTTGGGGCCAGCCGGGATCACGAGCAGTTGCTTATCTCCGGCGGCATGTTGATTCCCCGAGACAGCGGCCCTGGCAGCTACGATCGTTTCCGCGATCGCATCATGTTCCCCATCCGTGACAAGCGGGGTCGGGTCATCGGCTTCGGTGGCCGGGTGCTGGGGGACGGCACTCCCAAGTACCTCAACTCCCCTGAAACCCCCATCTTCCACAAGGGGCGTGAACTGTTCGGCCTCTACGAGGTGAAGCAGGCACACAAGGATCCTCGCCGGATCTTGGTGGTGGAAGGCTACATGGACGTGGTGGCGCTCGGTCAGTACGACATCGACTATGCGGTTGCCGCGCTGGGCACCGCCACCACCAGCGACCATATCCACACCTTGTTTCGCACCACGGCCGAGGTGGTCTGCTGTTACGATGGCGACAACGCCGGTCGTGAGGCGGCCTGGCGGGCGCTGGACAACGCACTCTCCCATCTGCAGGACGGGCGCGAACTCAAATTCGTGTTCCTGCCCGATGGGGAGGATCCCGATTCTCTGGTCCGCCAGATCGGCAAGGAGGGGTTTGAGGCCTTGCTGGACGAGGCCCAGCCCTTCGCCGATTTCATGTTCGAGCGTCTGGGGCGGGATGCCGCCCTCTCTGGCGAGGCGGGTAAGTTTGAAGTGGCCAACAAGGCTGCCGAACTGATCCGCCGCGTGCCGGAGGGCTTTACCCGGGAAGGATTGATCACCCGGCTCTCCAGCATGATGCGTTGGGGGGAGAACAAGCAGCGGATCGCCGAGCTGTTTGCCCGCAATAGCCAGCCCAAGGGTGAAGTCAGCAAGCCCAAGGCCGCCAAACTGACCCCCATTCGCCGGGCACTGGCTCTGATGGTGCAATATCCGGCGGTGACAGCCGAACTGCCGGCCATGCCGGAACTGGCTGGGCTGCGGGTGCAGGGCATCAAGTTCCTGCTGCAGCTGCATCAGCAGATCCTGACTCAGCCAGGGATCACTACCGGCATCCTGCTGGAGCACTGGCGCGGCACCAAGGAAGGAGAGATCCTGGCTCAGCTGGCCATGCACGACCTGTTTGAAGAGATCAAGCTCGACCAAGAGCCGGATATTCTGGGAGAATTGCAGGATACCTTCGTCGGTTTCATCAACCAGTTTCTGAAGCAACGAATCGAAGAATTGCAGGCCAAGGTGGCTCAGGAAGGGCTAAGCTCTGAGGAAACACAGGAGCTGATGATGCTGATCAGAGAGGTACAGATTGAGAAAAGAAATGAGAGCGGGGCTTGATATTTGAGTGATTAGTCCCAATATGAATACCGTTGCCCGAATCGACGGGATTAAAAGCAAACATTTTATAACCGCCTGGCCCCGACAATACTGCGGGCAGGGGTTTCTCATGACCGACGCCGCAACCAGACATAGCATGTCTGGCGGTTTTCTATTAGAATTGGCTATTTGCGCAGCAGCGCACTGTACGCGCAACCTAGCAACACCAACCGGATGAGTTCTATGGAGCAAACCCCGCAGTCTCAGCTTAAACTCCTCGTTGCCAAAGGTAAAGAACAGGGCTACCTGACCTATGCCGAGGTGAACGATCACCTCCCGCAAGACATTGTCGACTCTGACCAGATCGAAGACATCATCCAGATGATCAACGATATGGGTATCCAGGTAGTGGAAAACGCCCCGGACGCCGATGATCTGATCATGGCCGAAGGTGGTACCGCCGATGAGGACGCTGCCGAAGCAGCGGCCCAGGCTCTGGCATCTGTTGAATCTGAGATTGGTCGCACGACCGATCCCGTCCGCATGTACATGCGGGAAATGGGCACCGTCGAACTGCTGACCCGTGAAGGCGAAATCGACATCGCCAAACGGATCGAGGACGGTATCAATCAGGTACAAAGCTCCGTTGCCGAGTACCCTGAAGCCATCACTTACCTGCTCGAACAGTACGACAAGTACGAAGCCGAGCAACTGCGTCTGTCCGACATCATCTCCGGCTTTATCGATCCGAACGAAGCGGACGACGTGGCGCCGACCGCCACTCACATCGGCTCCGAACTCAGTGAAGACGATCTCGCTGACGAAGACGAAGATGAAGACGAGGATGAAGACGAAGACGGCGACAGCTCCGACGACGACGGGGACGGTGGTCCGGATCCGGAAGTCGCCCGCGAGAAGTTCGGCGAGCTGCGTGCCCAGTACGAAGTCACCCGTCTCTCCATCCAGAAGAATGGTCGCGCCCACGACGACACCCAGGCTGCCATCGCCCAGCTGGCCGATGTGTTCCGTCAATTCCGCCTGATGCCCAAGCAGTTTGATCGCCTGGTCAACAACATGCGGGAGATGATGGAGCGGGTTCGCGTGCAGGAACGCATCATCATGAAGCTCTGCGTTGAGCAGGCCAAGATGCCGAAGAAGACCTTCGTCGCGGCCTTCACCAACAACGAGTGCGAGACTGCCTGGTTTGAATACCAGAAGCAGGCTGGCAAGGCCTGGTCTCCCCGTCTGCTCGAGATGGACGAAGAAGTGCTGCGTTCCATCGGCAAGTTGCAGCAGATCGAAGAAGAGACCGGTCTGTCCATCGCCCAGATCAAGGACATCAACCGTCGCATGAGCATTGGTGAGGCCAAGGCCCGCCGTGCGAAGAAAGAGATGGTCGAGGCCAACTTGCGTCTGGTTATCTCCATCGCCAAGAAGTACACCAACCGTGGTCTGCAGTTCCTGGATCTGATCCAGGAGGGCAACATAGGTCTGATGAAGGCTGTGGACAAGTTTGAATACCGTCGTGGCTACAAGTTCTCGACCTATGCCACCTGGTGGATCCGTCAGGCCATTACCCGCTCCATCGCGGATCAGGCCCGTACCATCCGTATCCCGGTGCACATGATCGAGACCATCAACAAGCTCAACCGTATCTCCCGCCAGATGCTGCAGGAGATGGGTCGCGAACCGAACCCGGAAGAGCTGGCCATGCGCATGGGCATGCCGGAAGACAAGATCCGCAAGGTACTGAAAATCGCCAAGGAGCCCATCTCCATGGAGACGCCCATCGGTGATGATGAAGACTCCCACTTGGGCGACTTCATCGAAGATACCACGCTCGCCCTGCCGGCGGATGCGGCGACCAGCGAGAGCCTGCGCAACGCCACCCGCGAAGTGCTGGCCGGTCTGACCGCCCGCGAAGCCAAGGTGCTGCGGATGCGTTTCGGTATCGACATGAACACTGACCACACCCTCGAGGAAGTGGGCAAGCAGTTCGACGTCACCCGTGAGCGTATTCGTCAGATCGAAGCCAAGGCACTGCGCAAACTGCGCCACCCGAGCCGCTCGGAAGTGCTGCGTAGCTTCCTGGACGAATAGTCCTGAGGCACCGCCTGAACTTGTCTCAAAAGCCCCGCCATGCGGGGCTTTGTTTTATCCGGCAGCCTGAGTGCAAAAGATTAGCGGATTAGTGGACAAAAACTCGCCAAGTGGTTGATCTGACTATGGACGGCTTATCCCACATCCCCTATAATCCACGCCGCAAAACCAAGATTCTGGCCCCTTAGCTCAGTTGGTTAGAGCAGTCGACTCATAATCGATTGGTCGCCCGTTCAAGTCGGGCAGGGGCCACCACATTCAGACAAAGCCGCTCATCATGAGCGGCTTTGTCGTTTCTGGCGTTCACCAGCGCCGGTCGAGATCGGCGGCGTAGAGTGCCATGGCGCGCCTGTAGGGGACGAGGGCAGGATCTGCGGTCGTCTCGGCCAGCACCCCCAGCAAGGTCTCCATCCCCTCCTTGTGGTGCCCCAGGTTGTAGCTGGTCATGGCACGGAACACCCTGAACTCGGTGGCATCCGGAAAGCGGGCCAGGGCCTCGTCGAAAGTGGCCAGCGCCTCGGCATATTGCCCGGTGCAGCGATAGGAGCTGCCAAGGCCGAGCCAGGCGCCGCGCAAGGAGGCCTCACTCAGTCCCAGCCTGATGGCCTTCTGGTAGAGAGGGATGGCCTGGGCCTCGCGCCCCTGCATGTCGTGCAGGCTGGCCACTTCATAATGCAGTTCGGCGTGTTGCGGGTGCTCGATGAGTTGCAGCAGGCCGTGCTGGCGGGCTTCTTCGATCCGTCCCTCGGCCTTGAGGGTTTCCAATAGTTTCATATGCGCTCCTGCATGGGGATGAAGGATCAGTATGCCTGCCGACGGGCTGGCGGGGAACCGGCCATGGGGCCATGAAAAAGGCCTCCCGCCGATGGCGGGAGGCCTGGTTCAGAATGCCCTGGGCGTATGTCCAGCCTTACTGGGCGCTCAGGTTGTAGGCCAGTGTCTGGTCGTTGAAGCGCACCACATAGGCGCCGACCGCCGCCGTGGTGATGTCGGCTCCGGCCAGCTCGGCCACGCCGTCCTTGTTGGTGTCGCCGTAGTTCTGGGTCCAGTCACCCTTGACGTCGAACTTGAAGCGCTGGCCGCCGTTGCCATCCCCGCTGCCGGTGAAGGTGACGCCGGCCTGCCACTGGTGATCCCCCACCAGCGTCATGGGGGTGGTGCCCCAGCCATTGGTGGTGCCACGGATGTTGAGGCTGGCGACATTACTGGCATAGCCGACGCTGACCGGGGTCAGGCTGTATTGCAGGGTCTGGTCGTTGAAGCGCACCCGGTACTGGCCGCTGACCGGGGTCAATATGTCTGCGCCCCCCAGCTCGGCCACGCCATCCTTGTTGGTGTCGCCATAGTTCTGGGTCCAGTCACCCTTGACGTCGAACTTGAAGCGCTGGTTGGCCTGGCCGTCGAAGGTGGCCAATGCCTCCCACTGATTGTCGGCAACCAGCGTCATGGCAAGGGATCCCCAGGCATTGGGGGTGCCACGCAGGTGCAGGGTGGGCAGCACGCTGTTGTAGGCACCGTTGCTGTCGGTGACTGTCACAGTGGCGCTGGCACTGGCGGTCAGCCCCTCGGCATCGGTGACTGTCAGGGTGACAACATGGGTGCCCGGGATATCGAACTGGACTGTCTCAGTGGGGGCGCTGCCGCCGGTGGACCAGCTGTAGCTCGCCACGCCTTCATCATCGGTGGAGGCGGAGCCATCGAACACCACGCTCTCTCCCGTCTTGACGCTGAGGACCTTGGGGGAGAGGGCGGCGACCGGTGCCTGGTTGCTGGCGAGGGGGGTGATCGTGTAGCGCAGATCGCTCTCGCTCAGGGTGATGCGGTAGCTGCCCGCCCCGCTGACCAGGATATCCTTGCTGCTGCCCTTGTCGGCGATGCCGTCCCCTTCGTTGTCACCATAGTTCTCGGTCCAGTTGCCGAAGACGTCGAACTTGAAGCGCTGGGCGCCGGTGGCGTCACCGCTGCCGGTCAGGGTCAGGGTGGCGGACCAGACACGGTTGGCATCGACTGTCATGGGGGTGTTGCCCCAGGCGTTATGGGTGCCGCGCAGGTTCATGCTGCTGAACTTGTTGCCCGGCAGGGCGCTGCCGCCGCAGGGGCTGGCCTTGGTGCAGCCGGCGATGATGGCGGCCGCCTTCATGGCGGGCACGTTCAGGCTGGCCTTGCCGCTGCCGTCGACGGTGACATAGCCCCCGCTGCAGTAGTCATTGCCCCCCAGGAGGTTGCAGTACTCGCCCGCCGGCAGGCCGGTCTGCACCGAGGCCACCAGGCTGCCGCTCTCGTTGTTGATGGCGACGAAGCCCTTGTCACCGCGGCCGAAGGCTATCTGGTTGTTGCCGTTGTCCCACCAGTGACTGACAGCTTGCCCCTCGGTCCTGTTGTGGAACATGGCCATGTTCATGATGGTCGGGCGACGCTGTTCGCAGTTCCATTGGCCGTCTGTGCAGGGCGTGCTGCCCGGCGCCCCCTTGTCGGTTTCATAGGTACCCATGTTCTCGAAGCGATAGCCCGACATCACCTGCTTCCAGCCATAGGGCCAGGCCATCATGAAGGTGTTGGCCAGCTCATAGCGGGCACCGCTCATGAAGGTGAGCATGCCGCCGCCACCGTGGCCGCGCTCGCGGTCGTGGTTGACCACGAAGACGAAGGCCTTGTTGGAGGGAAGCAGGCCCCAGCTCTCGCCGAGGGTCTTGAGGTTCTTGATCTGGCCGTTGAAGTTGGCAGCGAGATCCATGCCGTATTTGAAGTCGGTGACGGTATCGATATAGGTGTAGCGACCCGGCTGGATGTCCGCCGATTCTCCCCCGGCGCCTATCACCTCCAGGTAGGCCTTGGGGCTGCCCGCCTTGTCGAGAATGGCCTTCACCTCGCCGGGAGCCATGTGCTTGGCCGCATCGATACGAAAGCCCGCCACGCCCCAACCCAGCAGGGTCTTCATGTAGGTGGCTATCTGATCCTGCACGTAGGGAGAGCCGGTATTGAGATCCGGCATGCCGTAGAGGGCGCCGTTCCAGACGTTGTTGCTGTCGCCGTAGTTGGTGATGTCACCGCTGTGGTGGAAGTCGTTGTAGCCGAACTGGGGATACTGATATTGCCCCGAGTTGTAGCTGCCACCACCGGTGGCGGTTCCGGTGCCCGAGGCCAGCTGGTTGAAGACGGCGTCTGCATAGACCTTGACCCCGGCCGCGTTGCAGCGGGTGATCATGCTCCTCAGTTCCGCCTCGCTGCCGCCGAAGCTGTTGAAGTTCTTGAAGCTGACTGGCTGGTAGACGGTCCACCAGACCTGGCTCCCCTGCTTGTGCTCGGCGGGCGGGGTGATCTGGACACCGCCGAATCCCTTGGGACCGAGCACTGTCTCGCACTCGTTGGCGATGTCGTTGAACTTCCATTGGAACAGGTGGACCATGACCCCTTCGGCGGCGGCTGTGTGGCTGAATGAGCCCAGCACCGCGGCGAGCATGGCGGTTCGAAACACTGTGTTGTGCATGACGATTTTCCCTTCGATCTTGTTATTCACGTGTCACTGTCATCATGTCGAACGGACCACAAACAACCTCGTTCGGCTCTGTAGCATTCATGAAATCGAGGAGATTGAAAATCGTACAGCCGGGATTAGTTAAGAAGTGTGAATGAAAATGCTTTCATGGCGGCGTGGCAAAAGAGGGGGGGAGGCGTCACGCCGTTGAGGGGGTAAACCGATGCGACCGCCAGTAAGAGGTGGTCTTGCGGCCGGACCGGCGGGACAGGAAGACGGGCACAGTGGTGCCCGTCTGCTTCAGGAATGGGGTTCCTGCTGGTGTTGAGACACCCTGCGCCGGCGGCGGGGCAGCATGCGGGTCACCAGGTTGCTGCGCTGACGCCAGGAGGTGTAGACGATGGCGCACAGGTGCAGGGCTATCATGGCCTGCAGCGCCCAGGTACACCATTCGTGCCAGTCGTCTGCCCCCAGCTCGAAGCCGGTCTCTGTGTTCTGGAACCAGCCGCTGCCGGCGGTCGCCAGCACCAGCAGCCAGAGTGCCCAGACCGCCAGCTTGCCGCTGCCATGATGGCCGGGCGCTGCGGGGGCGCGCTCGCGCAGCGCCTCGGCCTGCTGGCGGAAATCGTCCCGGCTCGGGATCAGGGCGCTCAGGCGGGCATGGCCCCGTGCCAGGGTGAGCCCCCACAGCAGGCGCAAGCCGATCAGGACCATGGCGCCATAGCCCAGCCACTCATGCCACTCCTCGCCCGCCTCGTTGAGCCAGAGGTTGCCGATGCAGACCGCTGCCACACCCCAGTGGGTGAGGCGGACCAGACCATCCCAGTGGAAGGGATCAGCCTTTCTGCTTGGCATATTGGTGGTACTCCTTCTTCAGGTCGTTGACCTTGGCCAGGTGGGCCTGGGCCTTCTCCTGATCACCGGCCTGCAGGGCCGCCAGGCTGGCATCCAGCTCGCTCTGCACCTTGTTCATGCCCTCGAGGAACTTCTCCTTCTTGGCAGCCGGCATGTTTCTCTCTTTGGCCACATCGAGCTGAGCCTTCATCTCCTTGATGTGTTTCTCCATGGTGGCCGCATCATCTGCCTTGACGGCCTGCTTGTAGTTGAAGCCGATCTTCTTCATCGGCTGCTCCAGATCGCCGGCCATGGCGGGCAGGGTCATCAGGCCAAACATCAGGGGCAGCAGCAGGGGACGCACAGTTTTCAACATGGGATTTCCTTATGAGACGACGAGATTGCAGGTTCTTATGGCACTCATTTGAGTGCGGTATCATACAGCATGATGCCATGAAAGCGGGGCAATTGTATGGGGAAAGTGCGACCAATTGTGACGAAATGTGTGCATTGTGCTGTACATATGTAGTCAGAAGGGGATGAGCCGGGAGCGGAAACAAGCGGTAACCCGGGGCCTTGGACCCGAGGCGGCGAGCGGTGTCAAGGGGATGGATGCCGCCTGCCACCCCCATGCCGGGCTGGGGGGAAGTCTGGGGCCGGCAGGGTGGTTCCCGGTGGCCCGGGCAGCAAAAAGGGCCCGCAGGCCCTTGTGTTCGGTGGGGGAGGCGGCCTTTATTTGGCCTGCTCGCGCTCGATGGCGCGCCAGCCGATGTCCTTGCGGTAGAAGACACCGTCCCACTGGATGCGACCCGCCAGCTGGTAGGCGCGTTGCTGTGCCTCGGCGACGGTGTGACCCAGCGCGGTGGCGCACAGCACGCGACCACCGGCGGTGACTATGGTGTCTCCTGCCAGCTGGGAGCCGGCATGGAATACCTTCTCGCCGCTCGCCTCTTCCACCGGCAGACCGCTGATGGGCTTGCCCTGCTGGTAGTCACCGGGGTAACCACCCGCCGCCAGCACCACGCCGATGGCGACGCGGGGATCATAGATGGCTTCGACCTGATCCAGCTTGCCGGCACAGGCGGCCAGGCAGAGCTCCACCAGATCGGAGCGCATGCGCAGCATGATGGGCTGGGTCTCGGGGTCGCCGAAGCGGCAGTTGAACTCGATCACCTTGGGGTTGCCCTGGGCATCGATCATCAGGCCGGCGTAGAGGAAGCCGGTGTAGACGTTGCCCTCGGCCGCCATGCCACGCACTGTCGGCATGATCACCTGCTCCATCACTTTTTGATGCACCGCATCTGTCACCACGGGCGCCGGGGAGTAGGCCCCCATGCCGCCAGTGTTGAGGCCGGTGTCGCCGTCGCCCACCCGCTTGTGATCCTGGCTGGTGGCCATGGGCAGCACGTGCTCGCCGTCCACCATGACGATGAAGCTCGCCTCTTCCCCGTCCAGGAACTCCTCGATCACCACACGGGCACCTGCGTCGCCGAAGGCATTGCCGGAGAGCATGTCGCGCACTGCCGCTTCCGCCTCTTCGAGGGTCATGGCGACGATGACGCCCTTGCCTGCCGCCAGACCGTCAGCCTTGATGACGATGGGGGCACCCTTCTCGCGCAGGTAGGCCAGCGCCGGCTCCACCTCGGTGAAGTTCTGGTACTCGGCGGTGGGGATGGCGTGGCGCGCCAGGAAGTCCTTGGCGAAGGCCTTGGAGCCCTCCAGCTGGGCGGCGGCGGCGGTCGGGCCGAAGATGGCGAGCCCTTCGGCACGGAAGGCATCCACCACCCCTTTCACCAGGGGCGCTTCCGGCCCGACTATGGTGAGACCGATCTGCTGGGCCTTGGCGAAGGCCAGCAGGGCCTGGATGTCGGTCGCCTCGATGGCGACGTTCTCTATGCTGCCCTCATGGGCGGTGCCGGCATTGCCGGGGGCGACGAACACCCGGGTCACCATGGGGGATTGCTTGGCCTTCCAGGCCAGGGCGTGCTCACGGCCGCCGTTGCCAATGATCAGTACTTTCATCGTATCGCTCGCTTCTATTTGTGATAACCGCCTGGGGCAGCGGTTGAAAATAGTCAGTTGAAAAGAGACAACAAAAGGGCCGCCAGTGGCGGCCCTGACTCATCAGTGACGGAAATGGCGCATGTTGGTGAACACCATGCACATGCCGTGCTCGTTGGCGGCCTCGATCACCTCGTTGTCGCGCATGGAGCCGCCTGGCTGGATGACGCAGGAGATGCCCGCGGCAGCGGCGGCATCTATGCCGTCGCGGAACGGGAAGAAGGCGTCGGAGGCCATGACGGAGCCCGCCACGGTCAGCCCTTCATCCTCGGCCTTGATGCCGGCGATCTTGGCGGAGTAGACCCGGCTCATCTGGCCGGCGCCCACGCCTATGGTCTGGCCGTCTTTGGCGTAGACGATGGCGTTGGACTTGACGAACTTGGCGACCTTCCAGCAGAACAGCAGGTCCTTGAGTTCGGCCTCGGTGGGCTGACGCTGGCTGACCACGGTGAGATCCCCCAGGGTGACCATGCCGTGATCCCGCTCCTGCACCAGCAGGCCGCCGTTGACGCGTTTGAGGTCAAAGCCCTGGGCCGGGGCAGTCCACTGGCCGCACTCGAGCAGACGCACGTTCTGCTTGGCGGCGACCGCCTCGCGGGCCGCCTGGCTGATGCTGGGGGCGATGATCACCTCGACGAACTGACGGGCGACGATGGCCGCGGCGGTGGCACCATCCAGCTCGCGGTTGAAGGCGATGATGCCGCCAAAGGCGGAGGTGGGGTCGGTCTGGTAGGCGCGATCGTAGGCAGCCAGCAGATCCTCACCTATGGCAACGCCACAGGGGTTGGCGTGCTTGACGATGACGCAGGCCGGCTCGGCGAACTCCTTCACGCACTCCAGCGCCGCGTCTGTGTCGGCGATGTTGTTGTAGGAGAGCGCCTTGCCCTGCAGCTGGATGGCGCTTGCCACCGAGCCCGGTGCGGCCTGCTCTTCGGCGTAGAAGGCGGCAGCCTGGTGGCTGTTCTCGCCGTAGCGCATGTCCTGCTTCTTGATGAACTGGGCGTTGAAGGTACGCGGGAAGCGGGACTCGGCGTCACCCTCCTTGTTGTCACCGTAGGAGGGGACCAGGGTGCCGAAGTAGTTGGCTATCATGCCGTCGTAGGCGGCGGTGTGCTCGAAGGCCGCGATGGCCAGATCGAAGCGGGTAGCCAGGGTCAGGCTGTTGCCGTTGCCATCCATCTCGGCGATCACCCGGCCGTAATCGGCCGCCTTGACGACTATGGTGACGTCCTTGTGGTTCTTGGCGGCGGAGCGAACCATGGTCGGGCCGCCGATGTCGATGTTCTCGACGGCGTCTTCCAGGGTGCAACCGGGCTTGGCCACGGTGGCGGCGAAGGGATAGAGGTTGACGACGACCATGTCGATGGGGGAGATAGCGTGCTGGGCCATGATGGCGTCATCCCGGTCGCGGCGGCCGAGGATGCCACCGTGCACCTTGGGATGCAGGGTCTTGACCCGGCCGTCCATCATCTCGGGGAAGCCGGTGTAGTCGGAGACCTCGGTCACCGGCAGGCCCGCGTCGGCCAGCAGCTTGGCGGTTCCACCGGTGGAGAGCAGGGCCACGCCACGCTCGTTGAGTGCCTTGGCAAATTCCAGGATGCCAGTCTTGTCAGACACACTCAGCAGCGCACGGCGAATGGGTCGAGCTTGTTCCATCACACTATCGTCCTCAGCATAACGGGGACCGTTCCATGGGAGGCGAGGCTCAACACAGAGAGTCCCCAAATAAATGGAAGTGGGGGATTTCGCAAACCACTCTCGCCCGGCGAGCCGGGGGTTGGCAAAAGCGTTTTAGGAAATGCCCGCTTGACGCGACGCTCTCTTGTGGGCGCGTATTCTACACAAAAAATGTGACCCGTGGTGGATTTTTTAAAGAGACAAAGCCTTGTGCGGTGCGGTGTTAAACGTTTTCTGGTGATTTTTTGTGAAACGTTTGTCTTTTCAGTGTTTTGAGGGCCAAGGGGCGGGATCGCCCGGGTTGTCTACTGCTTTCCTGCCTTTGGCTGGCAATCGCCGGGCAAAGGGGCGATAGTGGAAGCCGGTTTATATTGAGTACCATTTTGGGCGCTATGCCATGTCGGGGAGAGGGTTATGTATCGGATCGGGGAACTGGCCAAGGCGTGCGGGGTGAAGGCGGACACCCTGCGCTTTTACGAGAAGAACGGACTCATCTCGCCGGGGATCCGTAACGAGTCTGGCTACCGCCTCTATGGGGAGCAGGACAGGCGGCGGCTGGAGTTCATCATCCGCGCCAAGTCGGTGGGTTTCTCCCTGGCAGACATAGGGGAGCTGCTCGCCCTCGACACCAACAAGGCGCGGGTGACCTGCCAGGAGGTAAAGGCGGTGGCCGACACCAAGCTTGAACAGGTGGAGCAGAAGATCCTGGAGCTGACCCGCTTTCGGGAGAACCTGAAGGCGCTCTCCGACATCTGCTGCGGTGGCCCCCGCTCGGCGGAGCACTGCGCCATCCTGGAGACCCTGGAGTCCGGCGCCCCCTCCCGTCACGAGCATCACGACCATGAACACTGAGTGCCATCGGCCCCGGGTCTCTGCCTTCCTCGCCCTCTCCCTCGACGGCTTTATCGCGGGGGAGGGCGGGGATCTTGACTGGCTCGCCCCCTATGGCGGCGACTCCCAGGAGGAGACCGGCTACAGCGCCCTGATGGCCAGCGCCGATCTGCTGCTGATGGGGCGCAACAGCTATGAAACCGTGCTCGGCTTCCCCGAGTGGCCCTATGGCGACAAACCTGTGACTGTGCTGACCCACAGGCCCGCCATGTCCCGTGCCCATGTCTCTTTCCGGCAGGGGTCGCTGGCGCAGGTGCTGAGCGAGCTGGGGCAGCAGGGAGCGCGCCACATCTATCTGGACGGTGGCGAGGTCGTGAGGCAGGGCCTGCAGGCCGCTCTGGTGGACGAGCTGACCCTGTTCTGGGTGCCGGTCACCCTGGGGACCGGCGTTTCCCTGTGGACGCAAGCCCTGCCCGGGCGCCTGGTGCCTGTGTCCAGCGCCGTGCTGCCAAGCGGCCTGGTGCGGGTCGTCTATCACCCGGCCTGAGCCTCCCGCCTGAGCCCTTGCAGGCAGACGGCAAGAGGCGCACAATCGGTGCGTTTTTTCGCCGTCCTGAGCTGCCTCCTTGGCCCCTCGTTCGGCAAAGTGCCATCCATTACCATCACAGCAAAGGAGCCAGCATGGCCAAGAAGAAGGTGGCCCTCGCCACCACTGAACCCGTCCACGATCATCAACGCGGCATCATCCATGACAACCACCTCAAGGCACTGGTGACTTCTCCCCTGTTTCAGGCCAGGGTCGAGCCAAGCAAGAAGGGCAAGGGGAGCTACCAGCGCAAGGCCAAGCACGGCAAGCGGTGGGAGCCCGGTCAACAGCAGATGATGCGCGTCTGCTGCTGAGCGGGTTTCTACCGTCAGGCACTGGGAAAAACAAGCGGGGCGCCATTGGCGCCCCGCTTGTTGTTTGTCGAGACAGAGGTGCTTGCCTCATTCGTCCATAAAGAGCTCAAGCAGCACGTTGAGGTAGCGATGGCCGAGGGAGGTCAGCTGCCAATATTCGCCGAGATCCTCGATAAGATCCTTGGTCTGGGCAACAGCGAGCATGGTCTCCACCCGCTCCAGCGGCAGCCCGGTATAGGCCTCGAACTCCGCCTTGGGGGCTGGTTCAAACAATCTGAACCGGTTCATAAAGTATTCCAGGGGCAAATCGTCCGCGCTCACCTGCCATTGGCTGTCCAGATAGGGGCGGCTCGGATCCAGATAACCTTTCGGATGCTTCACCTTGGCGGTGCGCAGGATCTGCTGGTTGGCAAGATCCGTCACCTTGCCGTGGGCGCCGCAGCCGATCCCCAGATAGTCGCCAAAGCGCCAGTAGTTGAGGTTGTGGCGGCACTGATACCCCTCTTTGGCATAGGCCGAGATCTCGTACTGCTGATAACCCTGGGCGGTGAGCATGGCGTGGCCCTGCTCATAGATGTCCCACAGGGTGTCGTCCTCCGGCAGCTTGGGGGGCTTGGAGGCGAACGCCGTGTTCGGCTCGATGGTGAGCTGATACCAGGAGAGGTGCGGCGGTGCGCAGTCGATGGCCTGCTGCAGATCATAGAGGGCATCCTCCAGGCTCTGATCCGGCAGGCCGTGCATCAGATCCAGGTTGAAGGTGGGAAGCGATATGGCATGGGCCAGCTCGGCGGCCTTGCGCGCCTCTTCCGGGCCGTGGATGCGGCCGAGGCGGGTCAATTTTTCCTGCTGGAAGCTCTGCACCCCGATGGAGATGCGGTTGATGCCGGCCCTCTGGAAGCCGGCGAACTTGTCCGCCTCTACCGTGCCCGGGTTGGCCTCCATGGTGATCTCGCAGTCCGGAGTCAGGGCGATGCGGGCACGCACCCCGTCCAGCAGCGCCTGCATGGCCTCCACGGAGAGCAGACTCGGCGTACCACCGCCGATGAAGATGGAGGAGAGCGGACGCCCCTGGGCCCAGTGCAGATCCTGATCCAGATCCTCCAGCAGGGCGGCCACGTACTCGAGGTGGGGCAGCTCCCCCTTCTGGGCATGAGAGTTGAAGTCGCAGTAGGGGCACTTCTGGACGCACCAGGGCACATGGATATAGAGGGAGAGGGGCGGCAGTTGCAGCATGGTGTTTCCAGTATTCAAAAAATCAAAATGGGGGCCGGTCGGGTGGCCCCCATTGTAGATGAAATGCGTGCCGGCGTATCCCGGCGCCCGGTCGGGTCTCAGTGCGCCGCGGCCAGCGCCGCCTTGAGCTTGACCAGGGCCTGGCCGCGATGGCTGAGCTGGTTCTTGAGCTCCGCCGGCATCTGGGCCGAGGTGCAGTCGTGATCTGGCACGAAGAACACGGGATCATAGCCAAAGCCGTGCTGACCACGGGGCTCGTCGATGATCATCCCCTCCCAGCTCGCCTGGCAGATGATGGGGGTGGGATCGTCGGCGTGGCGCATATAGACCAGCACGCACCAGAAACGGGCGCTCTTAAGGTAGTCGGGGGCGCCTTGCAGCTCGGCCAGCAGCTTGTCGATGTTCTCCTTGTCGCTGGCACCGGCGCCGGCAAAGCGGGCGGAGTAGACGCCGGGGCGACCGTGCAGCAGGTCCACTTCCAGGCCTGAGTCGTCGGCCACGGCGGGCAGGCCTGTGATGCGGGCGGCGTGGCGTGCCTTGATGATGGCATTCTCGACGAAGGTGGTGCCGGTCTCGTCGGCATCGGAGACCGCAAACTCGCTCTGTGGGATCACCTGGATCTTCATATCGGCCAGCATGGCGGCCAATTCCTTCACCTTTTTCTGGTTCCCTGTTGCCAGGACAAGCTTGTTCATCACGCACCTCCGCAAAAATAATCTGCGCATTCTATGCGGGGCAGGGGTTTAGTAAAAGCGCCAATTGCCTGCAATCCGGCACCGGATGTGGGTCGCCGCAGCAGTGCAGAGGAGTGGATAAAATACATGTTTCCAGGGAGGAATAACCGAAGTGATTAAATACCATTTCAATTCATTACTCTGAGTCAGTAGACTCGCGCACCAATCGATTTTCCCCCTAGGGCTTGAGGTGACTGATGCCATTGATTCTTCTGCTTGTACTCCTGGTGCTGTTCAGCCCGCTGGCCATCGACATCTATCTGCCCGCCATCCCGCAGATGGCCGAGCAGCTGGGGGCCGAAGTGACCCTGATGCAGGGCACCATCACCTGGTTCCTGTTCAGCATGGGGCTGGGTCAGCTGCTGGTGGGGCCGCTCGCCGATCGCTACGGGCGCAAGCCCATCGCCCTTGGCGGCGTGCTGCTCTATGGTCTGAGCGCCCTGGCCGCCGGCTTTGCCGCGAGCCTCGGCGAGCTGATGCTGGCGCGGGTGCTGCAAGGCTTCGGTGCCTGTGCCACCTCGGTCGCCGCCTTCTCCGTGGTGCGGGACAGCTATGGCCCCAAGAAGAGCGGTCAGATGATCTCCTACCTGAACGGCGCCATCTGCTTCATTCCGGCGCTGGCGCCCCTGCTCGGTGGCTGGCTCACCGCCAAGGCGGGCTGGTCGGCCAACTTCTGGTTTATGGCCGGATATGCCGTTGTGGTCGGTAGCTGGCTGCTGTGGCGCATGCCGGAGACCCGCCCGGAGGAGACCAGCAGCAGCGGCCCGCTCATCAGCTGGTCCCGCTACAGCCCTGTGCTGCGCTCGCCGAGCTTCCTGTTCAACGCAGCGCTCTGCATGCTGGCGATGGCGGTGATCCTGGCCTATGTCACGGCGGCGCCGGTACAGCTGATGGTGAAGCTGGGTCTGGACATGAGCGGGTTCAGCTACTGGTTCACCGCCAACGCGGCGCTCAACATCCTGGCCTGCTTCCTGGCACCGCGCTTCATCGCCAGGGTGGGACCGAGACGCACCCTGCGCATCGGCCTGCTGGTGCTGCTGCTGTCGGCCATCCTGCTGACGCTGACCATGCACCTGGCTCATCCGCTGGCGATGATGGGGCCGGTATTCCTCTCCAGCATCGGCTTCGCCATGATACTGGGCGCTGCCGCCGGCATGGCGCTGGCACCCTTTGGTCACTGCGCCGGGACCGCCGCCGCCCTGCTCGGCCTGTTCCAGATGAGCGGCTCCGGCGCCCTGGTGGGGATCACCGGTTGGTTGATGCCGGATCCCCTGAGCCAGCTGGCCCTGCACATGTGGCTGCTGCTGCCCCCCTTGCTGATGTTGATGACGCGGCAGGGTCGTCGCCTCTGCCTGCAGTCTTGATGCGCGGGGCAGAGCCCCGACGTCGATGGATAACGTCGCTTGCACAGGCATTAAATCCTGTGCTCTGATGAACGAAACGGGGGCTTAAGGCCCCCTTCTTTTTTGGGCGCAGCGTCGCCAGGTGCCTATCATATTGGACAGTTCAGCGGAGAATCCCATGAGTCAGACAATCAACGCCGCCCTGGTGGGTTACGGCTTTGCAGGACAGACCTTCCACGCCCCCTTCCTGACCAGCACCCCGGGGCTTGCCCTGCGCCGGGTGGTGAGCCGTGATGCCGCCAAGGTGCAGGCCGAGCTGCCGGGCTGCCGGGTCGGCACCCTGGACGAGGTGCTGGCCGACAGCACGGTCGATCTGGTGGTGATAGCGACCCCGAACGATACCCATGCCCCCATCGCCCGTCAGGCTCTGCTGGCGGGCAAGCACGTGGTGATCGACAAGCCGTTCGCGCTGGATCTGGCCGAAGCCGAGGCGCTCGTCGAGCTGGCCGAGAAGCAGCAGCGGCTGCTCAGCATCTTCCACAACCGGCGCTGGGACGGAGACTTCCTCACGGTACGCCGCCTGCTGGCGGAAGGAGCGCTGGGCAAGATCGCTCAGTTTGAATCTCATTTTGATCGTTACCGCCCCGAGGTGCGTCAGCGCTGGCGCGAGGCGGGCGGCCCGGGTTCCGGGCTCTGGTTCGATCTCGGTCCCCACATCCTGGATCAGGCGTTGCAGCTGTTCGGTCAGCCTGACTGGATCCAGGCGGACTTGGCCGCCCAGCGCCCCGGCGCCCTGAGCGATGACTACTTCCACGTGGTGCTGGGTTACGGCGAGATGCGGGTCATTCTGCACGGCAGTTGCCTGGTCTCTGCCACCATGCCGCGTTTCGTCATCCACGGCAGCGAAGGATCCTTCATCAAGTTCGGCATGGATGTGCAGGAGGAGCAGCTCAAGCTCGGCCTGCGCCCGCCTGCGGCGAACTGGGGCCAGGATCCCGAACCCGGTCAGCTCAGCCGCATGGTGGAGGGGCAATCCTCGGTGCAGGCGGTGAGCGGGGAGGCCGGTGATTACGGCGCCTACTACCGCGGTGTCTGCGCCGCCATCAGGGGGGAGGCCGGCAACCCTGTGCCCGCGGTGGAGGCCCTGGCGGTGATGGCACTGCTGGATCTGGCCAGAGAGAGCGACAGCCAGGGGCGGCGGCTGATTTGTCAGAAGCTGTCTGACTGAAGGCACGTTCACGATACCGATGACGGCTGCCGAAATGGCAATCATTGACTGACAATCGTTCTCTTGTTGGTGTTTAATCGTGCGGTTTAGCGTCAATAAAGGCGTATTGTATTAACATTTGTCGTTGCAGTAGTTCTTTTTATCCAGCCAACGAGAAAATATCATTGTGATACGCGTTTTCATTGGTCGCATATGGGGATATATTTCGCGCGCCTCCCGACTCCCGGTGGCTCGCTGTTTTACCGGGGGCGAAGACGCACAGTGATGGTTTTTGACACCATCTCTCCATCTTTTTTTGAGGGTATGCACATGAACAAAGTACTGGTAGCCGGTATCCTGGGTCTGATGTTGACCGCCTGTGGTCAGAAAGAAGAAGCCGCCGCTCCGGCCGCTACTCCGGCCGCCGACGTTGCTGCAACTGTTAGCGAAGCTGCCTCTACCGTAGAGAAGGCCGCTTCCGAAGCCTCTGCTACCGTCGAGAAGGCTGCTGCTGACGTAGCCACCAAGGCAGAAGCTGCTGTGAGCGATGCCAAGGCCAACTAAGCCTGCACCTCATAAAAAAACGGGCCCGGCGGTAACGCCGGGCCCGTTTTTTTATGGCTACTGCGGGAAACGGCTCCCCGCTCAGGGCAGCGGCTCCACCAGCAGGATATGGGAATCATATCCCGTCACCCGGACTCTGCTGCCCGCCGCCAGCGGCTGGTTGCAGCGCACCGTCCAGACGGTGTCATCCAGGTGCACCCGGCTCATCCCCTGGCTCACCTCATCGAGCAGGGTCAGCTCCCGTCCCAGATAGCTCTGCATCCGCTCGTTGATGGGGGCGGCCGCATCCCGGCTCGAGCGGTCGCGCTTGTGCTGCCAGCGCCACCAGGCCCAGGTGGTCACCAGGGACTGCGCCGCGAACAGCAGCAGCTGTGCCTGCCAGCCGAAGGGCCAGATCAGCAGCAAGATCCCCACCTCCAGGGCAGCGATGCCGGTCCAGAGCAGGAAGCCCACCGATCCCAGCACCTCGATGGCCAGCAGCACGAAGCCGAGCCCCAGCCAGTGCCAGTGGGTCAGCCCCTCGAACAGGGCTGTCATGACTTGCCGACCTTGCCATCTTTGTTGAACAGCTCGGCCATGCCGGCCACCGAACCTATCAGGCTGCCCGCCTCCAGCGGCATCATGATGATCTTGCTGTTGGGTCCTTCACCGATGCGGGCCAGGGCCTCGGTGTATTTCTGAGCCACGAAGTAGTTGATGGCCTGCAGATCTCCTTCCGCAATTGCCTGAGAAACCATATGGGTCGCCTTGGCTTCCGCCTCGGCGGCACGCTCCCGCGCCTCGGCGGCGAGGAAGGCGGCCTGGCGTTCCCCCTCGGCTTTGAGGATCTGGGACTGCTTCTCCCCTTCCGCTTTCAGGATCTTGGACTGGCGCACCCCTTCGGCCTCCAGCACCTCGGCCCGCTTCTGGCGCTCGGCCTTCATCTGGGCGTTCATCGCCTCCACCAGGGCGAGCGGCGGGCGCACATCCTTGATCTCGATCCGGGTCACCTTGATGCCCCAGGGGGCGGTGGCGGCATCCATGGTACGCAGCAGCTTCTCGTTGATGGTGTCGCGCTGGGAGAGCATCTCGTCCAGCTCCATGGCGCCGAGCACTGTCCGCATATTGGTCATCGTCAGATTTCTGATGGCGCTGGTGAGATCGTTGACCTCATAGGCCCCTTTGCGGGCATCCACCACCTGCACGAAGCTGATGGCGTCTATGGTGACGTTGGCGTTGTCCCGGGAGATCACCTCCTGGGCCGGGATGTCCAGCACCTGCTCCATCATGATGATCTTGTGGCCGACCCTGTCCACATAGGGGATCAGCAGGTTGAGGCCCGGGGTCAGGGTACGGGTGTAGCGGCCGAAGCGCTCCACGGTCCAGTTGAAACCCTGTGGCACTATCTTGATGCCCGCGCTCAGGGTGGCCAGCACCAGGAACACGAAGATCCCCAGCACAATCAATGACTCATTCATGGTAAAGCTCCTTATGAAACACTTTCACTAGCCTAGAGTCTGGTGCGAACCACCACAAGGACATTCGCTCCCCTTTGCCACGGCACGGCTTTACTAATTACTAAAACGCATTAAAGAGCATTTTTTATTATTTTGAGGGATAAGGACTCCTGCCTATAGTCGCCCAAGATGTCGTCGTATGCCGAGGAGTGGGCCCTGATGGATTATTTACCTATGTTTGCCAGGTTGGAAGGCCGCCCGGTATTGCTGGTGGGCGGGGGCGAGGTTGCCCTGCGCAAGGCGCGCCTGCTGCTGGCGGCAGGTGCCCGGCTGACCCTGGTCTCTCCCGAGCTCGAGCCCGACTTCCATGAGTTTGCCGGTCGCTTCACCCATGTGGCGGCTCGCTTCGAGCCGGCCCATCTGGCCGGCCAGACCTTGGTGGTGGCGGCGACCGACAGCCTCGAGGTCAACGCCCTGGTCTACCAGAGCGCCAATCAGCTCGGGCTTTTTGTGAATGTGGTGGATGACCCCGAGCGCTCCAGCTTTATCTTCCCCTCCATCATCGATCGCAGCCCCATCATGGTGGCCGTCTCCAGCGGCGGCAAGGCCCCCGTGCTGGTGCGCCTGTTGCGCGAGCGGCTCGAGAGCCTGCTGCCCCGCCATCTGGGCGGACTGGCGGAGCTCTCCGGCCGGGTGCGCAGCCGGGCCAAGCGGGTGCTGGCCTCCCTCTCCGATCGCCGCCGCTTCTGGGAGCGCGCCTTCGCCTCCAACACCCTGGCCGGTCTGATCGAGAAAGCCGATTGGCAAGGTGCCGAGCAGTGGCTGAACGAGGGCCTCGACAAGGCCCAGACCGAAATGGGGGAAGTGGTGCTGGTAGGGGCGGGCCCAGGGGACCCTGGCCTCTTGACCCTCAAGGCGCTGCAACAAATTCAGCAAGCCGAAGTGGTGCTCTATGACCAGCTGGTCTCCCCGGAGATCCTGGATCTGGTGCGCCGGGACGCCACCCTGGTGTCGGTCGGCAAGAAGGCCGGTGCCCACAGCGTGCCCCAGGAAGAGACCAATCGCCTGCTGGTGGAATACGCCAGGGCGGGCAACCGGGTGGTGCGGCTCAAGGGGGGGGATCCCTTCATGTTCGGCCGTGGCGGCGAGGAGCTGGAAGTGCTGGCAGAGGAGGGGATCCCCTTCTCCGTGGTGCCCGGCATCACGGCCGCCGCCGGTGCCACCGCCTATGCGGGCATTCCGCTCACTCACCGCGACCATGCCCAGAGCGCCGTCTTCATCACGGGCCACTGCCAGAAGGAGGGCAAGGAGCCCGACTGGCAGCAGCTCGCAGCCACCAATCAGACCCTGGTCATCTACATGGGGCTGATGCGCTCCGAGCACATCCAGCTGCAGCTGGTGGAGCATGGCCGAAGCGCCGCCACCCCCATCGCCATCATAGAGCGGGGCACCACGGCGCGGCAGCGGGTGCTGACCGGCACCCTGGACGAGCTGGCGGAACTGGCCCAGCAGGCGGTGAGCCCGTCCCTCATCGTCATCGGCGAGGTGGTGGCCTTGCGCAAGCAGCTCGCCTGGTTTGGCGAGCAGGGTGGCGAGCGGGCCGAGACAGAGGCGAGCCGCCACGAACTCAAGCTGGTGAGCCTGGCCTGAAGGGCGAGACCCGAATCGATTTGATGGTGCGGCCAAGGCGGCACCGAACTGAACCAGAACCGCGTCCCGAGCAGGCGCGATAGCAATGAACCGAGGACCCAGACATGGACCGTGAAAGACTTACCCACTTGCAGCAGCTGGAAGCCGAGAGCATCCATATCATCCGCGAGGTGGCTGCCGAATTTGAAAACCCGGTGATGATGTACTCCATCGGCAAGGACTCCTCCGTCATGCTGCACCTGGCCCGCAAGGCCTTCTATCCGGGCAAGATCCCCTTCCCCCTGCTCCACGTGGACACCAACTGGAAGTTCAAGGAGATGATCAAGTTCCGGGACGAGACCGCCAAAAAATACGGGCTGGACCTCATCGTCCACAAGAACCCGGATGGTCTCGCCATGGACATCAACCCCTTCGTGCACGGCAGCGGCAAGCACACCGACATCATGAAGACCGAGGGGCTCAAGCAGGCGCTCAACAAATACGGCTTCGATGCGGCCTTCGGCGGCGCCCGCCGCGACGAGGAGAAGTCCCGTGCCAAGGAGCGGGTCTACTCCTTCCGTGACAAGTCCCACCGCTGGGATCCGAAGAACCAGAGACCCGAGCTGTGGCGCGTCTACAACAGCCAGGTCAACAAGGGGGAGAGCATCCGGGTGTTCCCGCTCTCCAACTGGACCGAGCTGGACATCTGGCAATACATCTATCTCGAGAATATCGACATAGTGCCGCTCTACTTTGCCGCCCATCGCCCGGTCGTTGAGCGCAATGGCATCAAGATCATGGTGGATGATGAGCGCATGCCCATAGGCCCGGAAGACGAGGTGAAGCAGGAGCTGGTGCGCTTCCGCACCCTCGGCTGCTACCCGCTGACCGGGGCCATCGAATCCAATGCCACCACCTTGCCCGAGATCATCGAAGAGATGCTGCTCACCACCTCGAGCGAGCGGCAAGGGCGGCTCATCGACCACGATCAGGCCGGCTCCATGGAGCAGAAGAAGCGTCAGGGATATTTCTAAGGAATCGCATCATGAACAACCACATTCAGACCGCCATCAGCGAACAGGGCATTGAAGCCTACCTGCACGCCCAGCAGCACAAGAGCCTGCTGCGCTTTCTCACCTGCGGCAGCGTGGACGACGGCAAGAGCACCCTCATCGGCCGCCTGCTGCACGACTCCCAGCAGATCTATGAAGATCAGTTGAAGGCGCTGGAGTCCGACAGCCAGAAACTCGGCACCACCGGCGAGAAGCTGGACCTGGCACTGCTGGTGGACGGCCTGCAGGCGGAGCGCGAGCAGGGCATCACCATAGACGTGGCCTACCGCTATTTCTCTACCGCCAAGCGCAAGTTCATCATCTCGGACACTCCGGGCCACGAGCAGTACACCCGCAACATGGCCACCGGCGCCTCCACCTGCGATCTGGCCATCATATTGATCGACGCCCGCAAGGGGGTGCTGGATCAGACCCGTCGCCACAGCTTTATCGCGAGCCTGCTTGGCATCAAGCAGTTCGTGGTGGCGGTCAACAAGATGGACCTGGTGGAGTTCAGCCAGGAGGTGTTCGATCGCATCAGTGCCGAATACCGCGAGTTCGCCAGGAAGCTCAGCGTCGACACCATCCACATAGTGCCGGTCTCGGCCCTGGACGGTGACAACGTGGTGAACCAGAGCGACAAGCTGGCCTGGTACGAGGGCGAGACCCTGCTCTCCCTGCTGGAAAGCGCCGAAGTGGAGCGCGAGCTGGAGCGTCACCCGGTGCGCCTGCCGGTGCAGTACGTGAACCGCCCCAACCTCGATTTTCGCGGCTTCGCGGGGACCTTGGCCTCTGGCATCCTGCGGGTTGGCGACAAGCTGGCAGTGCTGCCCTCCGGCAAGGAGAGTACCGTGACCCGTATCGTCACCTTCGACGGGGATCTGGAATACGCCTTGCCGGGCCAGGCCATCACGGTCACCTTCGCGGACGAGATCGACATCAGTCGCGGCGACCTGCTGGTGGATGCGGCGAAGAAGCCCCAGGTGACCCAGAACGTGCTGGCTCACATCGTCTGGATGGGGGAGGAGTCCCTGCAACCGGGCCGGGTCTATGACGTCAAGCTGGCCACCAAGAAGAGCCGCGGCCAGGTGGAGGCCATCCGCCACCGCATCGAGATCAACAAGCTGGACGAGCTGGACGCCTCCGAGCTCAAGCTCAACGAGATCGGCCTGTGCGAATTCAGCCTGACCGACCCGGTGGCGTTCGACCCCTACAAGGAGATCCGCGACACCGGCAGCTTCATCCTGATCGACCGGCTGACCAACGTCACCGTGGGCGCGGGCATGATAGTGGAAGGCTTGGCCGCGAAAGTGGCTAAAGGGCAATACAGCGAGTTCGAAGTGGAGCTCAACGCCCTGGTGCGCAAGCACTTCCCCCACTGGCAGGCGCTGACCATCAGCAACGATTCCGGCAAGGAGTAAGCCCATGACCTGGCAACAATCCCTGGTGCTGGGTCTGCTGGCTGCCCTCGTCGCCCTGCTGATCCAGGGCAAACTCCGGCCGGCGCTGCTCTTCTCGGGCGCCGTGCTCATCACCTATCTGAGCGGCCTGGCGGACATCAACGCCGTGGTGGCGGGTTACACCAACAGCGCCCTGCTGACCCTGGTGTTGCTGCTGCTGGTGTCGCTCGCGGTGGAGAAGACCCGGGTCATGAGCTGGTTCGCCAACCTGGTGGGCACCGGCTCCTTCAACAAGGTGCTGGTCAAGGTGTGGTTCTCCACCGCCTTCCTGTCGGCCTTCGTCAACAACACCGCCGTGGTGGCTTCCATGCTGGGGGCGGTCAAGCGCAACCCCAACCATGCGCCCTCCCGGCTGCTGCTGCCCATGTGCTTCGCGGCCACCTTTGGCGGCGTGCTGACCCTGATCGGCACCTCCACCAACCTCATCGTCAACAGCTTCCTCATCAAGATGGGGGCGCCGCCGCTCGGCATGTTCGACTTCTTTATGGTGGGGGCAGGGACATTGCTGACCGGCCTGGTCGCCGTGCTGCTGTTTGCCCGCCACCTGCCGGAGCAGGACACCGAGATGAGCCGGGAATCCGGCTACTTTCTCGAGGCCAAGGTGGGCCCCGGTTCCCCCATGGCCGGGCGCAGCGTCAAGGAGAACGGCCTGCGCAGCCTGAAGAGCCTCTATCTTGCCGAGATCATCCGGGGCAACCAGGTGATCTGCCCGGTGCAGCCGGAGCACGAGCTGCACGAAGGGGACATGCTGCTGTTTTGCGGCGACGTGGAGAGCGTCGGCGTGTTGCAGGAGCTCAAGGGGCTGGATCTCTACGGTCAGCACCGCCTCAACGGCCAGCATCTGGTGGAGGTGATCGTCAGCCACAGCTCGCGGCTGGTGGGGCAGACAATCAAGGATGCGGAGTTTCGCACCCACTTCGATGCGGTGGTGCTGGCGGTGCGCCGGGGCGAGACCCAGCTCACCGGCGGCCTCGGCCAGATTGAACTGCACGCGGGGGACACCCTGCTGCTGGCCCCCGGCCCCAAGTTTGCGGGCAACAAGTCACTCTCCCGGGAGTTCGTGGTGGTGAGCGGGCTGGAAGCCTCCACCCGGCTCGATGGCAAGCGCAGCGCCGCCGTGGTGCTGGGCTTTCTCGGGGTGCTGGCGTTGTCGGTGTTCGATCTGGTGCCGCTGTTCAAGGGGTTGCTGCTGATGCTGGTGGCGCTGCTGCTGACCCGCATCCTGACCCTGGACGAGATCCGTCGCCGCTTTCCGCTGGACATCTGGCTGGTGGTGGGCGGGGCGCTGGCCATCGCCGATCAGCTGGAGAAGAGCGGGCTGGCCAGGTTGATTGCCGACTGGCTGATGGGGGAGTTCAACGGCTCCAGCCCCATCATCGCTTTTATCGGCATCTACCTGTTCACCCTGGTGCTGACCGAGCTGATGAGCAACAACGCCGCCGCGGCCCTGGCCTTCCCCATGGGCTACCAGCTGGCGCTCAGCATGGACGTCTCCACCATGCCGTTCATCCTGGCGGTGCTGTTCGGGGCAAGTTCCAGCTTTATACTGCCCTACGGCTACCAGACCAACCTCATGGTCTATGCGGCGGGCAACTACAAGATGCCGGATTACCTCAAGCTGGCGGTGCCTGTCTCCCTGGCCTACAGCCTCGGGGTGATCGTCATGGTGCCCCTGCTGTTTCCGTTTTAAGGCACAACCCTCTTCGTTTTGGGGCCCTGATGCCTCGCAAGGAGTTTGAATGAGCAATATCGTGTGGCATGCCCATGCCGTCGACAAAGAGAGCCGGGCTGAACAGAAGGGGCAGAAGCCCCTGGTGATCTGGTTCACCGGGCTCTCCGGGGCGGGCAAGTCCACCCTGGCGGGGGCACTGGAGCAGGCGCTGGCGTCGCAAGGCAAGCACACCTATCTGCTGGATGGGGACAACGTGCGCCATGGCCTGTGCGGCGATCTCGGCTTCGATGACGCCGCCCGCCAGGAGAATATCCGCCGGGTCGGCGAGGTGGCGAAACTCATGGTGGATGCAGGGCTTATCGTGCTCACCGCCTTTATCTCGCCGTTCCGTGCCGAGCGGCAACTGGTGCGCAATCTCTTGGGGCCTGACGAGTTTGTCGAAGTCTTTGTCGATGCGCCCCTCGCCGTCTGTGAAGAGCGCGACCCCAAGGGGCTCTACAAGAAGGCGCGGGCGGGGGAAATTCGCAACTTTACCGGCATCGACTCCGCCTACGAGGCACCGGAGCAGCCGGAAATACACCTGCTAAATGCCGGCAAGCCGGTGGAAGCCTTGGTGGATGAGCTGCTGACCGCACTGCGGCAGCGGGGGTTAATCGATTAAGGTCGGTTGTTGGTATCGAGCGTAAATAAACAAGGGGGCGTTTGCCCCCTTGTTGTCAGTGGTTAATGGCTTAATGGAACGTGTTATATGATGTTAAATAAGTGTATTTTCATCAGCCTAACGTCCGCTCTATGGCAAATTTGGAGCGCAGCGGAAGATTTTTCCGACAACAGCACCTTGTTAAAGTTTGATTCCCAGTTTTGTAGAAATATCTTCTGAAATGAATACGGACATTGTTGATATCAATTCATTAACGTATCCCTTAATCTCCTCTTCTTTTTTTAAGAAAACCTCTTTCGTTTTCCAGTTAAGGCACTTGGGGTTTTGAATAGCATCCCAGCTCAAATAGGGCAAAGCTTCCCACGCGACAAAAAACACAAGGCTTTTACGTGAGAATATTAACGCAATCGTTAATGCATAGTTCTCAATAGAAGAGTATTTAGGATGAAAGAGCACCTGTAAACCTCGAAATGGAGACTCAGCAGTATATTTAAATCCATCAACGTATTTGCGTGTTTTCTCGATTTTTTCTAATTTATATTCATTTTCATCATCAAGTCCAAGCGACCTTCTAATAGAATATAAACTTCCTAGCATATCGGTCGCTCTACTAGGCTTCTTAGGGATCTTTTTATACTCTTCCTCATAATACGTCTCAGTATCGTATGTTGGCTCTGAAAAATAATTTGCATCTGAGTTTTTGTTAAGCCACCTACCAATTTCAATTCTGTTTTCTATGGTGTTAGCATGGTCAATACTGCATACTTCAATTTCAAACATACTGAGGATTTGGTCTGGCCAGCTTGACTGGCTCAGTAATTCTCTAATAATGTTAATGTTTTTGATTGCCTCTTCTTTAGAGCAAAAGACTTCTTGGCTATTTATTTGAATTTGCTTTATGAACTGATCTTCCTTTTCTGCATCACTTACTTCTTCTTTTTTGTTTTCGGTTACATCTAAGGTCTCGTCCTGAATGTTCAGACTTTCTTTGACATGTCTTTTGAAATCGGAATCTAGTTCGCCAAACACCTCTGTATTGTCGGCTTGCACCACAAATGTAGGTTTAGGGTATCCACTTTGTGACATGTCATCTGCCACATAGGCCATTATGTCCCTATAACGAATAGCTCCGTCTAAATCAGCTATCGACTTGCAAAAACTAAAAGTAAAGAAACTATACAAGTCATTGGCTAAAGAGGTTTCATCTGAGCTAGAAGAGTGGAAAAAGTATAGATTGTTAAGGTTGTTTTCTTTGGCAGATTTCTCAAGTGTGGGCTTAATATCATCATCAGATTTTATGTAAGTAGAGCCTGAATAGCACGCATCGATTATTTTAACTGTCAAATTTGGATTTAAATTTCTGATTAATCCGTCTAGCTCGGAGTTTCTTAATGCGGTTACCTCCTTTCTTTTTTCATTAAAATCTGAAAAGACATAGAAAAAATCGTCATCATACCGAGCACCATGTCCTGTATAGTAAAACACGAGTTCTTCAACAGGCGTATCTTTGTGGTTGTTTACAAACTCAGTGATTTTTTGCTTTGCTTCAAATGCTTTGACGTTTCCAGCCAAGAAACACGTATTATCAAATTTTTCTAGATTCTGGAAAATTTGATTAACTAGATTCGCATCGTTTTGACATGCCTTGAGGGGGGTGTAATTTTGGTATTCACTAACCCCAAATACTATTGCTAATTTCACTTCGTTGACCTCTGTTTTCTAAAAATCTCGTATGTTGGGTTAAAATCGTAGGTTGGCGCTGAACGTATTGAAGCCTAACGTTTACCTCGAATGTATCTGAAAATTTGTGTTACCGCTCGACAAATCCATATTTGTCCCACTCAGGTTGACGTGATAATTCTCATCTTTTGGGCTTCGCTCTGCACCAACCTACAACCACCACGTGGCCGCCCCTGAGTTTCAGTCTTCAGCCTGCTCAGCCCCGCTTCAATCAGTTGCCGTTGGATTTATTGGCTGGATTGCCTAGTTTCGACCTTAACCAAAAATTTATATCGCTGACGACCTCTTTGCGCTGGCTTTTCCCGTCGCTGTCTTTCAATCCATGATCGAGTGCTTCGTAACGCCGATACTCGATGTTGCTTTTCCCTAGTTCTTTAAGGCGCTGCATCATTTCATCTGTTTTCTGTGGTGATACCGACGTGTCCCTCCCTCCCTGAATTATCAGCAAAGGGGATTTTACGTCTTGCAGGGTATCAAGCTGATCGATGGAGAGCATCTGCTGCCACCAATGATAACCGTGTCCGCTGACTTCAAGCTCAAATGGTTTGCTGCTCCGCACATGCTCGGCAAACCCTTTTAAACCGTCGATCTCTTTTCTCGCCTCTTCGGGGTTTTTATGCTTTGCAGCGATACTGTGTGAGACGTCATCGATAAACCGGCGGCCACCGCCATTAAAGGCAACGGTGGCATCGATATAGTCAACATCTGCGCTCACCAGGTCGGCGATAACGGCCCCTTCACTGCCACCCAAGAGGATAAATCTCTTGTATTGACCGTCTTTTCGAACGGAATCGAGCACAACCTTGATATCCGCAACCCGCTGCGCAGGGTTGTCCTTTTCAAGGTACTGAGCAGGACAATCCTTGCGTGCCGGGTCGGGACTGTATTTTAATTTACGAGTGATGCCGTATTTTTCGATTAACAACAGGTCAGCTTCTGGCCAAACATTTTTATACTCGGTGAGTATGGACGCTATTTTCAAGACACTATTGCAATCAGAGCCTTGCAGGATCAACAGCAGTGTATCTGTGTCATGGGCATGTTGGACAAGATAATAAGAGATAAACGAACCATCATCCCTGCTAACTATGCGAGTCATGATCTCCTGAGGGTTCACCGAACTCGTCAAAAAAAGAAAACCAAAAAATATTAATCGAACGTTCATGTTGAATATGATGGTTGTGGTTTTTTAATGATTGATACTAAGACAAATGTGGCAATCACATGCTATCAATATTATCGGTTTTTCTATGTGGGGATATTTAATTGTCTAAATTTCATAGTCTAAATATTGCTTATTTCTTAGCGCCAATTGATAGGCGTGATCTCGCATTAAAAACATCATCAAATCAAGATCCTTAAGTTGAGAGAGTTTGATAGGGTGGGCTTCCCATCGAGGTGGGGGGTGACCGGCATCGTTACAATGAACAAGATATATTCGTTGTTTGCTCCGATACAGGGCAAAAAAATTCATGTCACATTGCTTAGCTATAGATAAAAAAGGTTCAAAAGAAAGTTCATACAAATTCATTTCATCATATTCAGTTGATCTTATATAACGAGACATCTCGTAATATGTATCAGGTAAGTTCGCGTCTTGGCTTATTGAATCAAATAACTTGATAACTTCTTGAATATGAGAAAGCTTGATTATTGGTTTTCTTTTCAAACATTTACCCCTTTGGTCGTGATCTTCCCAACATTCAGGCAAAGCTACCGCCCCTGAATTTCAGCCTCCAGTTTGCTGCGCTTTCCCTGCGATATGGCTCTGGTCTGGTTCATGGCTGACTCCGACAAGAGGGGTCTGATGGTCATGTTACCGAACGGAGCCGGTTAGGGAAGGGGGAACGGGCGTTTTCTCGCGCAAGATCAAGAAATTGAGGGGGCAGCGGGGGCCTGCGGCAGGTTGGATAAGAGGGAGCTCAAGGCGCGACGCTTTCCCGCTCAACGCTCAACGCTCAACGCTCAACGCTCAACGCCCAAGGTTCACGATTCACGGCGTATGAGTGGGGAAGTGAGCGTGACCATTGCCCTGCTGAGGGCCATGTGGCGCAGCCGAGATGGTCGGCGTGGCAAGGAGGAGTAGGCGGGGATGATAGGCCCGCTTGCCCGGGCGCTGAACCGAATGTGCAAGCCGGTCAGACTCGTATTTCCCACCAGAGATAATTGGGCCCGCTACCGGTGACGACAGGGGCCCATGTTTTTTTTGTATTAGCGCACGGTCTTTGGGTCTGGTTTGCTCCGTGAAGGCTCAGCGGGCCAGCAGGGGTTGGCCGCTGGTCAGGGTCGCACTGGTTGGCTGGGCGGCGGGATGCTGCTGGAACTGGCGCACCAGCCGCTCCAGCTCGCCGAGTTGGCGCACCAGCTGAATGATGCCCTGCACGGCGTGGCGGCTGCCCTGGCTGGAGTCGTCGGCCAGGGTCTTGATGCTGAGCACGCTGCGGTCGATGTCGGCGGTGACCTGGGACTGCTCCTGCACCGCCTGGGCTATCTGGCTGCTGCCGGAGGCCACCTGCAGCAGGCGATCGCTTATCTGTTGCAGCACGTCCCCGGTGGCGGCGGCCTTGAGTCGGCAGATGGCGGAGCGCTGCTCTCCCTTCTCCATCGCCTGTTCCGCATCCCCGGCGCTGCCCTGCAGCAGGGTGATCATCTTCTGGATCTCGCCGGTGGAGGATTGGGTCTTGATGGCCAGGGTGCGGATCTCGTCCGCCACCACCGAGAAGCCGCGACCCGCCTCGCCAGCCCGGGCGGCCTCGATGGCGGCGTTGAGGGCCAGCAGGTTGGTCTGGTTGGCGATGTTGTTGATGACGTCCAGGATGCCGTCGATGGCCCGGCACTGGGTGGCGAGGGTGGTGATCACCCCCTTGGAGGCGATCAGCTCGCTGTGCATACCCCCCACCTCGACCAGTGTCTCCTGCACGCTGCGGTTGCCCTCCCTGAACAGATCGGCGGTCTCGTCCAGTCGATCGGAGGCGGCGGTCGAGCTGTGGGAGACCTCGCGGATGGACTCCGCCATCTGGGTGATGGCGGTCGCCACCTGGTTGGTCTGGGCCTGCTGTTGCTGCAGGTTGTCGGTGATGGTCTCGGCGTTGTGCAGATCCGTCTGGGCAGATGTCAGGATCTGCTGGCAGGTCTGCTGGGTGCGGGCCAGCACCGCATTGAACTCGGCCTGGTTCATCTGCATGGCGAGCTCGACGGCGGCCAGGCGATCGACCCGGCCGGTGTAGAGCAGCTGCATCAATGGGTTGTCGAAGCGGTCGCGGGCCAGGGTATCCAGCCGCGCGAGGCGGCGAGAGAGGGTCTGGTTGATGGCGAGCGCCAGCATCAGGGAGAGGGCGCCGAGGAGAAGGGGCCAGTCAGTGCCGTGCTGATAGCCCAGAGCCACCAGGGCCGCCAGGCAAGGCAGCAGGCAGAGAGTGAGCGCAAGCGTGTGGGAGAAGGGGAGAAGGCGCAGGGCCCGCGGGGTCTTGCCGCTGCGTATCCCCTCATAGACTCGCTCCGCCCGCTGCTTGACTGCGTCATCTGGCGCCGTGCGCACCGACTGGTACTCCACCACCTTGCCGCTCGCATCCTGGATGGGGGTCACGAAGGCGCTGACCCAGTAGTGATCTCCGTTCTTGCAGCGGTTCTTGACCGGGCCCATCCAGCTCTTGCCTTCCCGCAGATGGCGCCACATGTCGGCGAAGGCCTGGGGCGGCATGTCGGGGTGGCGGACCAGATTGTGGGGCGCTCCCTGCAGCTCCTCCAGAGTGAAGCCGGCGATCTGGCAGAACTCGTCGTTGGCATAGGTGATGCGGCTCTCCAGATCCGTGGTGGAGATGAGGTTCTGGTGCACTGGATAGAGGCGCTCACGCTGGGTAACGGGTTGATTGACTCTCATGGCGGCTTCCGACTGTGGCTAGATGATGAGTCCCATTGCAAGCCGTGCACCAGAGTGTCAGAAGGCGCTTAAATTGTGTGCAGAATGCATCTTGTTTGCCCAAAACCCGGGAATCGACGAAAACGAGCCGGGCCTGCGTCTTCGCCTGCTGAATCGTTTCGCTTTTTGGGAGCCGTTTTGGCAACGGCGGGACGGGTTTCGCAATTTGGCAAGGCGGGGCCAGGGGCGCCCCGCCGGGATCAGCTGGGAAGATCAGGCTCGTCGACCGGGGCCGGCACCTGGGTCTCTATCTGCAGGTGGGTGGAGAGCAGGGTCTTCAAGTCCAGCAGGTACTCCTCCAGGGGCGGCTCTTCCAGCAGCAGGGCAAGCTCGTTGCCGATGGGGGTGAGGCGGTAATAGAGCAGGGTGAGGTTGCTCTGGCGCTGGCGCAGGCGCCAGCGCTGATTGCCGAAGGCCAGCTCGACCCCGTCCGCAGGCAGGGGACCGGATTCCAATTCGCCGCGGTGCAGCAGGCCGAGATCGCACAGCAGCAGCAGGGCGCTGTAGGGGACCCGGTATTTGCCAAGCCCCATGCGGGTGACCTTGGCGCGGCTGAGCAGGCCAGCCCCCTTGTGCATGCCCAGCAGCAGGCGCTGCTCGTCGCTGCCCTCATAGTGGCAGGAGAGGGCGCAGATGCGCTGGAACAGCTGGGCTTCGCGCTGGGTCATCTCCTTGAGGGTGTTGAGGGCCCGGATGGAGAAGCGGCCCGGGGTCGCCACCTCCAGGGCGAAGATCCGCCCCCACAGCTGCTGCATGGGCACCATGCTGATGTCTTCGGCCAGTTGCAGGAAGCGGGTCAGCCAGTCGCTGTCCATCTCGCCACCGGCCGCCGTCTCTTCACAGTGGCGGGCTGCCATCACCATGATGGCCTCCAGATTGCGCTGGCGGGCAGCCTGATCCGCCAGATGGCGGAAGGTGGCGCGCTGTTCGAAGGTGCTGTCGCTGTTGCGGGTCAGCATGCCGTCTATGCCACGGCTGCGGGCCAGGCGCAGGGTCTGCTCCTGGCTGCTCAGGATGGCACTCTCTTTCTTGGGGGGCAGGTCGGCCATGCTGGCTCCGTGATCGCAGGGTCTGGTGTTGAATGTTACTCCAACCGGGCCCATGAACAATCCCTCAGGCGGGGACGGCGCACCGGGCTCAGGATAAAAAAATGGCCTCCCGCAGGAGGCCATCGGTGTGGCTTACTCTTCGTAGACGCTGACCTCGACCGCATCCATGGAGTAGGAGGCGGTCGCCATCTCGTGGCTGGAGCTGACGGTGTGCATCTTGCCCTTGACCCAGATGGCGTCCCAGAGATCGTCCACCGGTGCCCCCTTGGGGTAGCTCACGTAGATCACCTGGTTGGTGGGGGGCGGCGGCACGTGGATGCAGGCGCCGAAGTAGGGCACCAGCAGGAAGGCGGTGATGGTCTTGGCATCCCCCTCTAGCGGCACCACGAAGCCGGGGATCCGCACCTCCTGGTTGTCCAGCTTCTTGTTCACCCCGCCCACCGGCTGCGGCACCGACATGGGATCTTCGTGATTGACCTGGGGCGGTGGCAGCAGCTTCTCCCCCTCCGGGATCAAGACGTCCCAGTCGATGGTCTTGTAATCGGCGGCCATGGCAGGCAGCACCAGCAGGCCGGCCAGCAGCGCCACTATCTTCCACTTCATCATCTGTCCTTCTTTCTTGGTCGTATGCGTCCGGGGTCAGACGCGGATGCTCATGCCGTCGCTCAGGCTGTAGCGGTAAGCGCGGGCGGCGGGGAGCAGGCCGATCACCATGCCCGCCAGCCAGACCAGCCCCAGCAGTTGCCACTCATAGGCGCTCGGCAGCCCCAGGCTCATTTGCAGGCCATAGTGGCTGAGCAGCCAGGGGGTGGCAAGCCCCTGACCGAGATAGAGCGCGGCCACCCCGAGGGCGATGCCGAGGGTGGTCAGTGCCATCGCCTCCAGCGCCAGCAGCAGGAAGAGGTGGGAAGGACCCGCGCCCAGGGATCTCAATATGGCGAGCTCGCGGCGCCGCTCGTTGAGCCCCGCCAGCAGGGTGGTCAGCATGCCGATGAGGCCCGCCACCACCACGAAACCGGCGATGACAGAGAGTGCCGTCTCCGCCACGCTCATCAGGCTCCACAGCTCCTGCAGGGCGGCCCCCGGCAGGATGGCCATCAGTGGCTCCCTGGGGTAGGTGTTGATGCTGCGCTGCAGCTGGAACGCCAAGATGCGATTACTGAGGCCCACCATAAAGGCGGTGATGGTCTTGGGGGTGAGATCCAGCGCCAGCGCCTGCTCCGGGGTGACGTTCTTGCTGTGACGGCCGGTGTCCCAGCCCAGGTGGATCGCCTCTATGCCCGCCAGCGGCACATGTATGGTGCGATCTATGGGGGTACCGGTCGGTGCCAGAATGCCCACCACCTTGAACGGCATGTTGTCGTGCTGGCTGAAGGAGGTGTTGCCGGCGCCGTGGGCGATGACGATGGCTTGATCCAGCTTGTAGCCCAGCTTCTGTGCCACCTGGGCGCCCAGCACCGCCTCGAACGGCGTCTCGAACGGACGTCCCTTGCGCAGTTGCAGCGACTGCTGCTGGCCGTACTTCAGATGGGTGAAGTAGTCGCCGTTGGTGCCGAGCACCCTGAACCCCTTGTGGGAGTCACCGAGGGAGAGGGGGATGGTCCAGGCGACGCCTGGCTTTGTCTTGATGGCCTGGTAGGAGTCCCACCCCACGTTGTTGGTGGGGTTGCCGATGCGAAACACCGAGTAGAGCAGCAGGTTCACCTGACCGGAGCGGGCGCCGACGATGAGATCGGTACCCGAGACGGTGTTGGAGAAACTTTCGCGCGCCTGGGTGCGCACCCGCTCCACCCCGAGCAGCAGGGTGACGCTGATGGCGACAGCCAGCAGGGTGAGCCCGGCGGTGAGGCGACGGGCCCAGAGACTTTGCAGGGCGAGCTTCAGCATGATGCCCTCCATTTTTTCGCTTGTGATTGACCCGACACGACGGGGCTGGCCGGGCAGAGGCCCTGGTTTGCGTCAGTCATCATGCGGCCCTCCGGTTGAGCAGTTGCAGGCTCTCCACTCGGGGGAAGAGGGGCTCCAGATAGGGGTCGTGGCTGACGAAGACGAGGGTCGACCCCTGCTTGTCGCACTCCTCGAACAGCAGCCGGATGAAGGCGGCTCTGTTGTCGGTATCCAGGGCCGAGGTGGGCTCGTCGGCGATCACCAGGGGGGGCGAGCCGATCAGCGCCCGGGCGGCGGCGACCCGCTGCTGCTGGCCGATGCTGAGGGCGTGGACGGGTCTGTGCAGCGCCTCGTCCGGCAACTGCAGCTCCCCTAGCAGGCGGCGTGCCTCCTGCTCCGGGCTCCCCTGCAGGCGGGCGCACTTCTCGGGGGAGAAGGTGAGGGCGGCGGTGACGTTGTCCAGCACGGATAAAAACGGCAGCAGATTGAACTGCTGGAAGATGTACCCCAGATTGGCCGCCCGGAAGTGGTCACGGGCACGGCCGGAGAGCCGGGCCAATGGCTGGCCCAGCACCTCCAGGGTGCCGTGGTTGGCGGTCTGGATCCCGGCCAGCAAGCCGAGCAGGGTGGACTTGCCGGAGCCCGACGGCCCCTTGATAAACACCCGTTCCCCCTCGGTGATGGTGAGGGCGGGCAGATCGAGCACTGCCTCGCCACCTGGCCAGGCAAAGGCCAGATCGCGGATCTCAACCACGGCGTTTTTCATGGCGTTACCAGCTCAGCTTGTTGGCGGACGGGGTCAGCTCGGCCGCGGTCTGGCCGGTGGGTAGTATGCCCTGCACGCTCAGCTTCTCCAGGCTCGGGTAGAGGCTGAACAGGGTGGCCTCCAGGCCATTGAGCTTGGCCGGAGTGGCGCAGGTGTAGGTATACATGGCGCCCATGTCGGCGTGACCAGTGTCGGCATGACCTTCTTCGTCATGGTGGTGTTCATGTTCGTCGCTGGCAGCCTTGTCATGGTCATGGTCATGGTCATCGTCATGATCGTGCTCATGGTCGTGATCCTCTTTGGCGGCTTGCAGCTCCTGCTGGGTCAGCTTGCAGCCGGCGGCCGGGTCCAGGCGGAACAGGGCGTCAGGCTGCTGGAGCCGGGCCACCGCCTTGGCGTATTGCGCCTTCTCTTCATCGCTCTTGGCGGCGTGCTCGAAACCCACCAGATCGGCGGCGGGTGCCTCCAGCTCGATCATCAGCTGGTTGCCGTCGACCACCAGATTGAGATGGCCGTGGCCGTGCTCGTGGGCACCGTGGCCGTGGCTCTCGTGTTCGTCGTGATGTGCCTGGGCGCCGAAGGCGGCTGCGGCCAGCAACAGGGTGATAGCTTTCATCGTTAATCCTTTTGAAAAATTGATAAGAAACTGATTCAACGGAAGAAACAATGAGGGTATGGCGGGGCTCTGATGCGGCTATGCCCTGTTGTGGTGGTGGTGATGGTCGGCAGGGTGGCGCCGACAAACAGCGCTATGGCAGAGGACGGGGTGGGGACTAAGGGGGACGGGGTCAGTGCCAGTTTGCCATCCAGATGCAGGGCGCAGAGGGAACAGGCGTGGCTATGTTCGGGCAGGTCGGCTTCGAGCGGGTGCTGTGCCAGCGCCGGTTGCATCCACAACCAGCCCAGCAGCAACACCCAGATTGTCAACGTGGAACGACCCATAGACCCTTATGGAAAGGGCGCCATCAGCGCCCTTCTCTCTGATTCAGAGATGGGACTGGATGAGCCCCATCACCTTGGTTATCTCGGTGGCATCGAGCTGGCCATCTTTGGCAAACAGCACCTTGCCCTCTTTATCCAGCACTATGATGGCCGAACTCTCCGGTGCCAGATCCCAGGCGTTGCGGGCCATGCCCTTGGCATCCAGCACCATGGCGGACCAGGGGAACTCTTTCTTGCTGTCTTCGGCGCTGCTCTTCACAAAGCCGGAGGTACCCCAGATGGCGTCATTGCTGTTGATGATGGTGACCGTCTGGTACTTGTCATGGGGCAGCTTGGCCGCCTTGATCGCCTCTATCATGGGGGCGTTGAGCTCCTTGGCACTGGAGCGACCCGCGATATGCTGGATCAGAAAGACCTTGCCGGTCAGTACCTTGCTTTGCCAGGGCTGATAGCTGATCGCTTTATCCTTCAGCACAAGCTCACCCTTGTCGCCGATGTTGACCAGCGGCACCTGGGCCGACTCCTTGATGTTGTGGGCCAGAACCAGGGTTGGCAGCAGCGCCAGGGTAAGTACGAGATGTTTCATCCGTATGACACTCCTTTGTTATGTTATAACGATTTTGGGATCGAGGGAATGGGACAACCCACATCCTAAACTGATCGGATCTGTTTAAAAAGTGTTAAATAAACGCGAGAGTTGATCAGGTCACAGCATCAATCTGCCCCTGAATCTGCAAACAACGGCGGCAAGGATGGCACGGAGTCGATAAAAATCAACTGGTTGCCCATGTTTTGGGCGCTGGACTCAATAGAGTGGCTCACTGACCAGGGGGATCTGGGCCATGGTCATCTGCTGGGCCAGCAGGGGGGAGCCGGTCAGCAGCACGTGGCGCTGGTTGTCTATCACCAGTGTGTCCCCTTCCAGCCCGCTGTCGGCAGTGATGGCGAGCCAGGCCGGCGAGACGCTGCCGATGCTGATGCCCGGATAGATGATGCTGAGGTTGTATTGCGGTGCCAGCTCCGCCAGCAGGCTGGCCATCAGCAGCGCCTTCTCGTCGCTGTCGGCCTTGTTGTCCTGCAGGGCCTGCAGGGGAGGGGCGAAGTGATCCATCTGCTCGGGTGGGGTGGGGATGGCGCTCAGCCACTCCTGCAACAGGTTGACGCTGGTGGCCAGATCCTTGGCCGAGAACTGCCGGGCCAAGGGCTTGAGGTCCCCCTTGAACTGGTAGAACAGCTGGGAGTAGTTAGGCCTCACGCAGGGGAGCTGGCGATTGGCCGGGTGCACGCAGGGCAGCACCCGCATCTCGTAGAAGGCATCTTCCTGATACTGCTCGTAGGCTTGCCAGAACTGGGTGGATTCTAAGCTGTTGTCATGCAGGGTGAAGGCCTGCTCCAGATTGCGAAACTTGGTCGCCGTCTCCGGGCTGTGCTGGTTGATCTGGTTGATGCTGTTGTAGAGCCTGGGGCTGATGTAGGAGTAGAGGGTCTCCAGCGGGTAGTTGAGGGAGGTATCGAGCAGGGTCATCTCGTGGCGGCTGGCCGAGAGGACCCGCTCGTCCGTGCTCAGTTGCAGGTGCTTGCGTTGACCGTCGGCTGATTGCCACTGCCAGCTCAGGTTGACCTCGTTGGCCATAGCCGCGGAGCCGAAGAGTAGACTCCACAGCAGGCCTTGTGCCAGTTTCATGGTGTGTATCCTGCTTGAGTGATACTAAACAACTAGGTGAGCCGACGGATTTTGGATTGGTTTAGTGATGACGATATTGGTAATTATCTGATCCAGCTTTAAATTTAATCAGGGAAATAAGTCATGCGGGAAATAACCATGAAGCCTGTTTCAATGTGTTTGCTGATATTGCTCTCTCTGCCGGCACTGGCGGGTCAGGTGATCGTCAATCAGGGCATGTCCACGGCAGATACCTTCGCCCTGCGGGATCAGCTAGCACGGGAACATGAGTGGCAGGAGTGGTTGCGGTTCCAGCAGGCCGTCAAGTGGCTGGAGGTGCTGCCGGTCAACTGCGATCTGGTGGGGGGCGCCGGGCGGGAATATCGCTGTGGCGACAACTATTACCGCCCCTATCGACAGAACGGGCGCGACCTCTATATCCAGGGGGATCCTCCCGGCCAGTCCCCGCAACGACCGATAAAAAAGGCGCCATAAGGCGCCTTTTTTTTGCGAGAGAGACGCTTACTTGGCAGCGTAACGCTCGGCAGAAGTCAGGATTTCGGCTTCGGCGGCGGCCTTGTCGCCCCAGCCTTCCACCTTGACCCACTTGCCTGCTTCCAGCTCTTTGTAGCGCTCGAAGAAGTGCTGGATCTGGGCTTTCAGCAGCTCGGGCAGGTCGTTCACATCCTGGATGTGATCGTACTGCTTGGTCAGCTTGGAGTGGGGAACGGCCACGATCTTGGCGTCTTCGCCAGATTCGTCGGTCATCTTCAGCACGCCGACTGGGCGGCAGCGGATGACGGAGCCGGCCAGCAGCGGGTAGGGAGTCGGCACCAGCACGTCGACGGGATCCCCGTCCAGGGACAGGGTGGCGTTCACGTAACCGTAGTTGCACGGGTAGAACATAGGGGTGGACATGAAGCGATCAACGAAGATGGCACCGCTGTCCTTGTCGACTTCGTATTTGATCGGGTCGGCATTCTGCGGGATTTCGATGATGACGTAGATGTCGTCAGGCAGGCTCTTGCCAGCCGGTACCAGGTTCAGGCTCATGACGTTTCCTTTGAGTGTTGGAGTCAAGTTTGCAGGCCGACATTATAGCGATGTCCCGTCAAATGACCATATTTCGCGGGCAGGGGAGCACGCTGGTGGATATCGCGCCGCCTGAGTTCGTCCGATTTCTGTCGCCTCGTCGGGGCTGACTGCGCTCTGGCCATGGTCGCGGCTTGTGCCACCGGGTCAACAGACCCTAGAATGCGCACTCCCTTTACTGGAAAAGGCAGCGGTATGCACATTCACATTCTCGGGATCTGCGGCACCTTCATGGGTGGTCTGGCGGTGTTGGCAAAACAGCTGGGCTATCGAGTCACCGGCTCGGATGCCAACGTCTATCCCCCCATGAGCACCCAGCTCGAGCAGCAAGGCATAGAGCTGACCGAGGGTTATGACCCGTCCCAGCTCGATCCGGCGCCGGATCTGGTGGTGATCGGCAATGCCATGAGCCGTGGCAACCCTTGCGTGGAGTATGTACTGGATCGCAATCTGCCCTACATCTCCGGCCCCCAGTGGCTGCTGGAGCACGTGCTTCAGGATCGCTGGGTGCTGGCCGTGGCGGGCACCCATGGCAAGACCACCACCGCCAGCATGCTGGCCTGGGTGCTGGAGTACGCCAAGCTGGAGCCCGGCTTCCTCATCGGCGGCGTACCGGGCAACTTCCCGGTTTCCGCCCGTCTGGGCGCAGCCCCCTTCTTCGTCATCGAGGCGGACGAGTATGACTGCGCCTTCTTCGACAAGCGCTCCAAGTTCGTCCACTACCACCCGCGCACCCTGGTGATGAACAACCTGGAGTTCGACCACGCGGACATCTTCCCGGATCTCGCCGCCATCCAGCGTCAGTTCCACCACCTGATGCGCACCGTGCCGAGCAATGGCCGGGTGCTCTTCCCCCAGGCCGACGACAACCTCACCGCGGTGCGCAAGATGGGCTGCTGGAGCGAGGTGGAGCTGGTGGGTCAGGACGACGCCAAGTGGAAGGCGGTCAAGCTGGCCGATGACGGCTCCGCCTTCGAGGTGTGGCTGGATGGTGTCAAGCAGGGGGAGGTGCACTGGGAGTGCATCGGCGAACACAACGTCAACAACGGTCTGATGGCCATCGCCGCCGCCCGCCATGCCGGTGTCATGGTGGAGCACGGGATCAAAGCTCTCTGCCAGTTCAAGTCCCCCAAGCGGCGGATGGAGCTCAAGGGCGAGGTGGCGGGCATCAGCGTCTATGACGACTTCGCCCACCACCCCACCGCCATCGAGACCACCCTCGGCGGCCTGCGCGCCAAGGTGGGTGAATCCCGCATCCTGGCGGTGCTGGAGCCCCGCTCCAACACCATGAAGCTCGGGGTGCATAAAGAAGAGCTGGCCGGCTGCTTCGACGGCGCCGACCAGGTGTTCTTCTTCCAGCCTGCGAACATCGGCTGGGATCTCGGCGAGGTGACAGCCCACATGAGCCGCCCGGCGCAAGTGTTTGACGATCTGGAGACCCTGATCGGCGCCCTGGTGGCCGAGAGCCGCGCGGGGGATCATATTCTGATCATGAGCAACGGCGGCTTCGGCGGCATTCACGACAAGCTGATCGCCCGCCTCAGGCAAGGCACATCATGAACAAGCAGATCACCCTGGCGCTGACCGGCGCCTCCGGCGCCCCCTATGCCCTGCGCCTGCTCCAGTGTCTGGTGCAGGCGGACTATCGGGTCTACCTGCTCGCCTCATCGGCGGCTCGTGTGGTGCTCAAGACCGAGCAGCAGCAGGAGTGGCCCGGCTCGCCGAAAGAGCTGTCGGCCCATCTCTGTCGCCAGTATGGCGCCAAAGAGGGGCAGATAATCGCCTGCGGCAAGGAGGAGTGGTTCTCGCCGGTGGCCTCCGGCTCGGCGGCGCCTAAACAGATGGTGGTCTGTCCCTGCTCCATGGGCACCGTCTCAGCCATTGCCAACGGCACCTCGGACAACCTGCTGGAGCGGGCGGCGGACGTAGTGATCAAGGAGCGCGGCCAGCTCATTCTGGTGCCCCGCGAGAGCCCCTTCTCCGCGATCCATCTGGAGAACATGCTGAAACTGGCGCGGCTCGGGGTGACCATCATGCCTGCCGCACCGGGGTTCTACCATGAGCCGAAAAGCATCGAGGATCTGGTGGACTTCATGGTCGCCCGCATTCTCGATCATCTGGGTGTCGAGCATGAGCTGACCAGTCGCTGGGGCTATGCCAAGTCCTGAGTCAGCGAGACGAAAGAGAGACAAACAAAAGCGGCGCCGACCTGAACAGTCCGGCGCCGCTTTTTATTGGCAGGGAGGATCAGACCACCTGGAGGGGGGCCGTCACGTACTTGAACAGAAAATCGGTCACCTCTTCCCGGCTCGGGCGCTGTGGCTGATTGATCATCTGCATCATGACGTAGCCGAACCCGGTCAGGGAGCGGGCCAGATCCTGCGCCGACAGCACGCTCTGGATCTCGCCGCTGTCCATGGCCGCTTGCAGGTGGGGGGCGATGCGCTCCAGCGCCTTGTCCAGCAGGCGGGTGTAACGGGGCCAGACCTCTTCCCGTACCGATGAGCTCCATTCCAGCCAGATGCTGGCGTGGTCCGGTTTGTCATAGGCGGCGTCAACGAACAGCTTCACATGGCGGTGGATGCTGTCCCTGACCGAGCCCTGGCCGTTATACGCCTGCTCGAGGATCTGCTGCACAAAGCCTTCAATCTCTGCCAGCACTTCATCGACCAGATCTTCACGGGTGTTGAAATAGTTGAACACGGTGGCAACCGAGACTTTGGCCTGCTCGGCAATCTCGGCATGTCCCGCACGGCCGATGCCGCGACGGGAAAATACCTCGATGGCACATTCCATCAATTGATCACGACGAGCCTCCGGCGACAGCCGGGTCCGACGTCTTATTTCTGCGCGTGGTTCCATAGTTTTTTCATCTAATAGTTATTGATTATGGTGTTTATAGTATTGTCACCGATAATGCCCGAAGGCTTGCTAACTCTATCAATTAAAATAAGCCGATAAAAGCATCACGTATGCCTGACGCCTTCCGGTTGGAGTGGTAGAATCATCGGTTTTGATGTTAATGAACGGCCAATAACCCTTTGGCCATTATTGGAGTATGTGATGAAACACAACGTCGAGGTGATGATCTCCGAGGCCGAGGTCGCCGCCCGGATCGCCAAACTGGGTGAAGAGATCACCGCCCGTTACCAGGGCTCCGATGAAGTCGTGATGATAGGCCTCTTGCGCGGCTCCTGCGTCTTCCTGGCCGATCTCTGCCGTCAGTGCCAGCTGCCCATCACCCTGGACTTTATGACTGCCTCCAGCTATGGCTCCGGCATGCACAGCACCCGTGACGTGCGCATCCTCAAGGATCTGGATGATGACATCAAAGGCAAGGACGTGGTGATCGTCGAGGACATCATCGACACCGGTTACACCCTCAACAAGGTGCGCGAGATCCTCTCCCTGCGCGAGCCGAAATCCCTGGCCATCTGCACCCTGCTGGACAAGCCGTCCCGTCGTGAGGTCCAGGTGCCGGTGGACTGGATTGGCTTCGCCATTCCGGACGAGTTCGTGGTGGGCTGTGGCATCGACTACGCCCAGAAGTACCGTAATCTGCCCTTCATCGGCAAGGTAGTTCCGCAAGAGTAAGCAAGGCTCGGACGTGGCAGGGCAGCTTGGCCGCCCGCCATCGACTGTCTTCAGGCGGCGCTCGAGCCGCCTTTTCTGTCTCGAGATGGGCTCATCCATCACAGGGGTTGCAATGAACGCATTGGAAATCAGCGGTCTGAAGAAGACCTATCAGGGGGGCGTCGAAGCCCTCAAGGGCATAGATCTCACCGTCAAGCAGGGGGATTTCTTCGCCCTGCTCGGCCCGAACGGGGCGGGCAAGTCCACCACCATCGGCGTGATCAGTTCGCTGGTGAACAAGAGTGCCGGCAAGGTCAAGGTGTTCGGTTACGACATCGACACCGATCTGGAGCTGGCCAAGGCCCAGCTCGGGCTGGTGCCCCAGGAGTTCAACTTCAGCCAGTTCGAGAAGGTGAGCCAGATTGTCACCCACCAGGCCGGTTTCTACGGCGTGCCAAGTGCCGAGGCCAAGGTGCGCGCCGAGAAGTACCTGCGCCAGCTCGATCTGTGGGACAAGCGCGACATGGCGGCCCGCACCCTCTCCGGTGGCATGAAGCGCCGGTTGATGATAGCCCGCGCCCTGATGCACGAGCCCAGGCTGCTGATCCTGGATGAGCCGACCGCCGGGGTGGACATCGAGATCCGTCGTTCCATGTGGAGTTTCCTCAAGGATCTGAACGAGCAGGGTGTCACCATCATACTCACCACCCATTACCTGGAAGAGGCCGAGATGCTGTGCCGCAACATCGGCATCATCGACAAGGGGCGCCTCATCGAGAACACCAGCATGAAGAACCTGCTCGGCAAGCTGGGCCGCGAGACCTTCCTGCTGGATCTGGTGCCCGGCAGCCAGGTGCCGACCCTGCCCGAATTCAACGGTCGCATGCAGGATGAGCACACCCTGGAGGTGGAGCTGGACAAGAGCCAGTCCCTCAACAGCCTGTTCGAGCAGCTCTCCGCCCAGGGGGTGAAGGTGCTGAGCATGCGCAACAAGGCAAACCGGCTGGAAGAGCTGTTCGTCAACCTGGTAGAGGAGGGTCGCAAAGCATGAACCCCATGACCTATTACATCGCCTTCAAGAGCATACTGGCCAAGGAAGTGAGCCGCTTTACCCGGATCTGGATCCAGACCCTGGTGCCGCCGGCCATCACCATGAGCCTCTACTTCGTCATCTTCGGCAACCTCATCGGCTCGCGCATCGGCGACATGGGGGGCTTCAGCTACATGGAGTTCATCGTGCCCGGCCTCATCATGATGTCGGTCATCACCAACTCCTACTCCAACGTCGCCTCCTCCTTCTACAGCGCCAAGTTCCAGCGCAACGTGGAGGAGCTGCTGGTGGCGCCAGTGCCCAACTACATCATCATCGCCGGCTACGTGGGCGGCGGCGTGGCACGGGGTCTGTGTGTCGGCCTCATCGTCACCCTGGTGTCGCTGTTCTTCGTGCCGCTGCAGGTCCACCACCTGTTCAGCGTCTGCTTCACCGTGCTGCTGACCTCGATCCTGTTCTCCCTGGGGGGGCTCATCAACGCCGTGTTCGCGAAGTCGTTCGATGACATCAGCATCATCCCGACCTTCATCCTGACGCCGCTCACCTATCTGGGAGGGGTCTTCTACTCCATCAGCCTGTTGCCGCCGTTCTGGCAGGGGGTCTCCCAGGTGAACCCCATCATCTACATGGTGAATGCGTTCCGCTACGGCTTCCTCGGCATCTCCGACGTGCCGCTCGGCACCGCCTACCTCATCATCATCGGCTTCATCGTCGCCCTCTACGGGCTGGCCTGGTGGCTGATTTCCCGGGGTACCGGGCTGCGCCACTGAGGCGCAGCCGGCCAGCAAAAAGGCGCCCTCGGGCACCTTTTTATGTGCTTGAGATCTGCCTCAGAGGGCAGGGGCGTCATAGTCCGCCGGCTCGTCGCTGTAGACGCAGACGTTCCACTTGGCCGCCAGCCCCTCTTCGGCCAGACAGTAACGCTCGAAGAAGGCCTTGATCTCGGCGCGCTGGCAGTGGGCCTCGAAGCTGGCCATGTCTTGCCAGATCTCGTTGAAGACGATGGGGAAGCTCTCCCCCTCGGCGAAGGGGCTGGCAATGTGGCGGGTGACTCTGTACTGCAGGCAGCCGTCTTCCCTCAGGGTGTTGGGCTCCAGCCCCTGCAAGACCTGGAACAGGGCCTGTTCCTTGCCCGGCTTGGGCAGGAACTGGGCGATGCAATAAACCTTCTTGGACATCTTTGTCTCCTTGCCGTGTCTCAACCCTGCAGGGTGACGACACTATTGTCGATAAGGCGGGCCTTGCCGGGATAAGGGTCGGCCATCGGGACTGTCAGTCGTTGCTTGCGCTGATGAGGGTGACAACGCGGTTGTCGATGAGGCGAGCCTTGCCCAGATACGCAGCCATCAGGATCACCAGCCGCTTGCTGGCGGCGCTGGCCGATTCGAGGGTGTCGGCGTCGACGATGTCGATGGCGTCCGTCCTGAATCCGGCGTTGTCGAGACGCTGGCTGGCCTGGGCCACCAGGGAGGGCAGGTGGTGGTTCCCCGCCTCAATCTGCTCGGCTATCCAGTTCATGGTGCGCGCGAGCTCGGGAGCCAGGACCCGCTCGGCGGCGGTCAGGTAGCCGTTGCGCGAGGAGAGGGCCAGCCCGTCCTCGGCCCGTACCGTGGGCACGCCGACTATCTCGACCGGCATGGCCATGTCGGCTACCATCTTGCGAATGAGCGCCAGCTGCTGGTAATCCTTCTGGCCGAAGCAGGCCACGTCGGGCTGCACCAGGTTGAACAGCTTGGTGACGACAGTGCTGACACCGCGGAAGTGCCCCGGGCGCAGCGCCCCTTCCAGCAGGCCGGAGAGACCCGGCACCTCGACGAAGGTCTGGCTGGCCAGCCCGTGGGGATACATCAGCTCCGGGGTCGGGGTGAACACCAGATCCACGCCGGCGGCCTCGAGGGCGGCGCAGTCCTGCTCCAGGGTGCGGGGATAGTTGGCGAGATCCTCGGCCTTGTCGAACTGCAAGGGGTTGACGAAGATGCTGACCACCACCTTCTCGCCGTGGCTGCGGGCCTCATCGACCAGGGTGAGATGGCCCTGGTGCAGATTGCCCATGGTGGGCACGAATGCGATGGCGCGGCTTTCGCGGCGCCATTGGCCGATCTGTTCACGCAGAGCGGCAGGATTGTTCACAACCAACATCAACAGTTCACCTTCGGATAGGTCAAAGAAACAAGAATTGAAAGGGCCAGAGAGGGAGGCGAAACGGGGGCCTAGCCCCCGTTGCGGTTCATGAGGCCAGGATCAGTTGAAGCAGTGCTCGGGACCGGGGAAGGTACCCTCGCTCACCTGCTGCACATAAAGGCGGATGGCGGCGCGCATGTCACCGGTCTCGGCCAGGAAGTTCTTGGTGAACTTGGGCACATAGCCGGAGGTGATGCCAAAGGCGTCGTGCATCACCAGGATCTGGCCATCGGTGGCCGGGCCCGCGCCTATGCCGATGACAGGGATGCGCAGGGCCTTGCTGATGCGCTCGGCCAGGGCGACCGGCACGCATTCGAGCACCAGCAGCTGGATGCCCGCGGCTTGCAGCTCGAGGGCCTGGCGGTAGATCTCCTGGGCGTGGAACTCGTCGCGCCCCTGCACCTTGAAGCCGCCGAACACGTGGACGGATTGCGGGGTCAGCCCCAGGTGACCACAGACAGGCACACCGTTGCGGGTGAGGTGGCGAATGCTCTCGCACAGCCAGTCGCCCCCTTCCATCTTCACCATGCGGGCGCCAGCGGCCATCAGCTTGGCGGCGTTCTGGTAGGTCTGCTCGGGAGTGGCATAGCTCATGAACGGCATGTCGGTGACCACCAGCGCCTTGCTGGCGCCACGCACCACGCAGCGGGTGTGATAGACCATCTCATCCATGCTGACGGCCAGGGTGTCGTCCCCTCCCTGCAGCACCATGCCCAGGGAATCACCGATGAGCAGCACCTGGGCACCTTCGTCGTCGAACAGCTTGGCGAAGGTGGCGTCATAGGCGGTGATGGCGGTGATTTTTTGTCCGTCCTGCTTCATCTTCTGCAGGTCGGTGATGGTGATCTTGCTCATTACGTTGCTCCTACTCGTCTACTCACCCGTGGCATCGGCAAGGATCTCGAGACCATTGCGTGGGCAGCGGGCAACCAGTTCGGTGAGCGGGGTGCCGCAGGGCAGCACCAGGGCGGGGGCGATTTCGGCAAGGGGCAGCAGGACGAACTCCCGCTCCTTCATGCCGTAGTGGGGAACGATCAGGCGTTCATGCTGGATGACTTGCTCGCCGTACAGCAGCAGATCCAGATCCAGAGTTCTTGGACCCCAACGCTCGTCCTTGCGCACACGTCCCTGTTCCCGCTCGATTTTCTGCAGTTGATCCAGCAAAGCCAGGGGGCCGAGCCGGGTATGAAGCCGCACCACGGCATTGACGTAGTCCGGCTGATCCGCAGGGCCCATGGGGCGGCTGCCGTAAAGCTGCGAGGCCTGTTGCAATGCGGATTCCGGCAGCCTGCCCAGGGCGGCGACGGCCTGTCTGGCCTGGGCGACGGGATTGCCCAGGTTGGATCCGACGGCAACGAAGACCTCGATCATCGGGTGGCCTTTATTCTGCCGCTTTCGGCTTGCGACGACGGGGGCGACGGCGGTTGCGGCTGTTGCTGCCACGTTTCTCACCGTCTCCGCGCGGCTCGGCCGCCGGGGCTCGCTCACCGCTTGCCGGGCGGCGGGTCGCTTCCCGTTGCAGTTGCGGACGCACATCCGGGTTGGAGGCCACATAGCGCTCCCACCAGCTGGCCAGCTCGCCGAGGCCACGCTCGACCCGGTTGCGCAGCAGCAGGAAGTCAAAGGCTGCGCGGAACTTCGGATGCTCCATGGCGCGCTCGGGGTGACGACCCTGGCGACGGGTCAGGCGCTGTTGCAGGGCCCAGATGTCGCGTACGTCCGTGGTGAAGCGGCGCGGCACGGCGATGATCCGCACCTGGGCATCCAGCACCTCGTTGATGGCCAGCATGAAGGCGTCGTGCCAGGGCAGGCCGCTCTCGTTTTCCAGCACCCGGGCACGGGCCTCGACGGCGCCCCACAGCAGGGTGGCATAGAGGAAGGCCGGGGTGACGCGCTTCTCTTCACGGACCCGGGTATCGGTATCCATCAACGCCAGCTCGATGAACTGCTCGTAGGGGGAGTTGCCGTTGGGGGTGAACAGGGCGGCGACCTGGGGGAACAGGGGTTGGAACAGCCCGTATTCCCGCAGCAGCTTGTAGGTGGCGAGACCGTCACCGGCCAGGAACAGCTTGAGGGTCTCCTCGAACAGGCGGGCGGCCGGAATGTCCTGCAGCAGGGGCGCCAGTTCCCGGATGGGGGCGGCGGTGCGCGGGCTTATGGTCATCTCCAGCTTGGCGGCGAAGCGCACGGCGCGCAGCATGCGCACCGGATCTTCCCGGTAGCGGGTCTCGGGGTCACCGATCAGCTCCAGCTTGCGCTCGGCAAGATCCTCGATGCCACCCTCGAAGTCGTGCAGGGTGAAATCCTTGGCGCTGTAGTAGAGGGCGTTGACGGTGAAGTCGCGACGTTCGGCATCCTCTTCTATGGTGCCGTAGACGTTGTCGCGCAGCAGCATGCCTTCATCCGACTGGGCCGATACGTGCTTGCTGGTATTGACCTGATGGTGGTGACCACGGAAGGTAGCCACTTCGATCACGTCACGACCAAAGACGATGTGGGCCAGGCGGAAACGACGGCCGATCAGGCGGCAGTTGCTGAACAAGGCCTTGATCTGCTCAGGCGTCGCATCGGTGGCGATGTCGAAATCCTTGGGCGTTTTCCCGAGCAGCAGGTCACGGACGCCGCCACCCACCAGGTAGGCTTCGTAGCCTCCCTTGTTCAGGCGGTAGAGCACCTTGAGCGCATTCTCGCTGATCTCTTTGCGCGAGATGGGGTGCTGGTCACGGCTCAAGGTTCGACGTTGACCGGCGACACGGGCTGGAATGGGAGACTCCATCGACTGCTCGCCGTCTTCCTTGCCGAGCACCTTGCGGCAAAAGTTTGCGATCTGGGAAAAAATGGTACACCTCTTCATGACTTCAAATTGACGGGAGGCCAAAAAATAGCGGCCTATCATAGCTCAGGCCCGACCAAATGAGAAACGCTGCGGTCTGCTTCCCCGATCCGGACCCGGTGACATCAAAAACGCGGCAGTCGGTTCTTGCTCTTGGGGTCTGCCTATCTGGCCCCCAGCACTATCTTCTGCTGGCGGGGAACCCGGGCCAGCTGCCAGTGGGCAATGCCCCAGGCGATGATCTCGTCGACGCTATTCTCTCTTAAGCAAGGAGGCGGGCACTGGCCGAGGAAGGCGAGGGCCTGCCACAGGGCGGGCCTGACGTCATCCTGTGCCAGCGCCGGCGCATGGTTCTGCTTCGACAGCTTGTTGCCATCCGCCAGCACCGCCAGCGGCAGGTGCACCCAGTCGGGGACCTCTGCTCCCAGAGTCTGGTAGAGGGCAATCTGGCGCACCGTGGGCTCCAGCAGATCGGCGCCGCGCACTATCTCCGTGATGCCGCAGTCCATGTCATCCACCACCACTGCCAGGTTGTAGGCGTAGAGCCCGTCCCGGCGGCGCACGATGAAGTCCTCCTCGGCGAGCGCCGCAGGCACAGCGATATGGCCCTGCAGCTGATCCTCGAAGTGGTAGACCGGATGATGCTGGCGCAGGCGGGCGGCGCACCCCTCTGCGGTCAGCCCCAGGGTGCGGCAGTGGCCGTTGTAGAAGCCGCCCGCCGCCATGATCTCGCGCCGGGTGCAGCGGCACCAGTAGAGATCCCCGGCCCGGTAGAGCCCCTCGATGATCTCGTCGTAGCGTCCATGGCGCCGGCTCTGGTACATCACCTCCCCATCCCAGCCGAGGCCATGGGCCTCCAGGGTCTGGAGGATGAGCTCGCTGGCCCCGGCCATCTCCCGCGGCGGATCTATGTCCTCGATGCGCACCAGCCAGCGCCCCTGTTGCGATCTCGCCTGCAAGAAGCTGCCGAGGGCGGCGACTAGGGAACCGAAGTGGAGCGGACCGGACGGGGAGGGGGCGAAGCGGCCCACATGGGGTCGGACAGGGGAGGAGGGGGTCATGGCCATGGGAATTCGGGTAGACGATGCATTGAGGCTGCATTCTGGGATGGTCGTGGGAAAAGCTCAATAAAAAAGGGAGCCTGCGAGCTCCCTTTTTTGTCCATGTCGATGGGCGGCATCAGCCAGCCATCTGTTTTTCCTTGATTTCAGCCAGCGTCTTGCAGTCGACACAGAGGTCGGCAGTCGGACGGGCTTCCAGACGACGAATACCGATTTCGATACCGCAATGTTCGCAGTAGCCAAAGTCGTCTTCTTCGAGCAGCAGCAAGGTCTTCTCGATCTTCTTGATCAGCTTGCGTTCACGGTCGCGGGTGCGCAGCTCGAGTGCGAACTCTTCTTCCTGCGCGGCGCGATCGACCGGATCCGGGAAGTTTGCAGCCTCATCCTTCATGTGGTCGACGGTGCGGTCAACTTCCTGCATCAGTTGGTTGCGCCAGGCTCCCAGGATCTTGCGAAAATGTACCTTTTGTTGGTCATTCATGTACTCCTCACCGGCTTTTACCTGGTAAGGCTCTACACCCGCAATGGCCAGGGGGCCCAGAGATTTCCTGTTTTCGCCTGTTGGCATGCCCTGTCTCCTAATTCAGCACGCTACCCGTGCCATCCATAAATTGAGGGCGGTATCTATAGCAGAAGGGTCAACGGGAGGCAAACAAGCCTTGTCAATAATGTTACCCACTCCAGCATTTATTCTCAGCCCTCGGGTAGCAGATGGTCAGATTCAAATGGAATAAAATCTTGAGCCACCATGCCCTGCACCCCAACATGGGGGCGATAGCATAAAATTTCAACCCCTGCCGCCATCGCCTGCTCAACAAGCTGACTATAGTGCGGATCTATATGGGCTGCAGGGCGCATTCTCGCGATGCCGGAGTGCAACACCATGAACAGCAGCACGGCTCTGTGCCCGGCCGCCTTCATGGCCATCAATTCACGCAAGTGCTTGGCGCCACGGGCGGTGACCGCATCGGGAAAGTAGCCCATGCCCGCTTGTTCCCGCTCGTCGAGCAGGGTGACGGATTTCACCTCTATGTAACAACTTGGCCTGTGATCATCCTCCAGCAGCAGGTCGATGCGGCTGTTCTCCTCCCCGTATTTCACCTCGGTGCGCAGCCTGGCATAACCCGCCAGCGGCGCCAGCGCCCCTTGCTCGATCAGCTCCCGGGCGATCTGGTTGGCCCGCGCCGTGTTGACGCAGATGAAGTGACCCGCCGGACTCTCGGCTATCTCCCAGCTGTGGGCCAGCTTGCGCTTGGGGTTGCTTGAGGTGGAGTACCAGACCCGGGTGCCCGGATCGGCACAGCCCGTCATGGCACCGGTATTGGCGCAGTGGAGGGTGATCACCTCGCCGTTGTCGAGCTGCACATCGGTCAGGAAGCGCTTGTAGCGGGCGATGAGCAGACCGGATTGCAAAGGGGGATCGAAAATCATGGGGTCAGCTCCTCGCTGTTGGTCTCTTTGATGCGGGCACGCAGGGGCCAGCAGGCGATGGGTTCATAGCTGACCCCCTGCGGGGTGCTGACGGACTGGTAGAGGCAGAAGCTCTCCGCCTGCAGCACAAGATCGGGGGCGGGCAGCGCCTCCGGGGCCTCGCCGGCCTTGCGCGACAGGGTGACATGGGGGCGGTAGCCCTGTTCCCCGTTGCCAAGCCCCAGCTTCTCGCCGTGGCGACGCAGGGCCCTGGCGAGGACGTTCAGCTCGTTTGGCCACTCGCTGGGTCCCACCCAGGCGGCTTTGGCACGCTGAAACCAGCCGGTCTGATCCAGATGGACGCTGAAAGGGGGGCAGCGCTGCTGCCCGGCGGCGGCGATCAGCCTGGCCTGGGTGGCCTCGTCGGCCTCGCCGAGAAAGGCCAGGGTCAGATGCAGATTGCGCTCGGGCACCGACAGGCCGGGCCAGGGGCGCCGTTCGCGCCAGTCGATCAGGGCGGGGGCAAGCTGGTGCAGGGGCAGGGCAAAGAAGAGTCTGGGCATGCGCAGCGTCGGTCCTCGTGGTACTCACATGAAAGGGCCATTCTATGGCAGCTCGTCTGCGGATGTCTCCTGGTCGAGTCTCGCGTCTGTCCGGGCGTGGCTGTCGTACCGGCGGGGACGTCCCGGGTCTGCCCCAACCGGTTGGGGCGCACCCGGCACGGCTGCTGACGGTGGGCGGCTGGCTGTGGCAGAATGGGCGCCGTTTTCATGGTCATCACAGAAGGTCTTCGCCGTTTTGTCCCAACTCCCCATCGTCTCTGTACTGCCCGAGCTGTTTGATGCCATCGACAGCCACGCCAGCGTGATATTGCAGGCCCCCCCGGGGGCGGGCAAGTCGACCATGCTGCCCCTCGAGCTGGTGCGCCGAAACCGGCTGCCCGGCCGCATCATCATGCTGGAGCCCCGCCGCCTCGCGGCGCGCAACATAGCGGGCTTTCTGGCGCGCCAGCTCGGGGAGAAGGTGGGGGAGCGCATCGGGCTGCGGGTGCGGGGCGAGAGTCGCACCAGTGCCGCGACCCGGCTCGAGATAGTGACCGAGGGGGTGCTGACCCGGATGTTGCAGCAAGACCCCGAGCTTAGCGGGGTGTCGCTCGTCATTTTCGATGAATTCCACGAGCGCAGCCTGCATGCCGATACCGCCCTGGCTTTCGCCATCGAGAGCCAGCAGGGGCTGCGGGAGGATCTCCGCTTGCTCATCATGTCCGCCACCCTGGACGGCATGGCGCTGGAGGCCCTGTTGCCGGACGCCCCTGTGATCCGCTCCGAGGGGCGCGGCTTTCCCATTGACTACCACTACCGCCCCGCCAATCGCCAGCAGTGGCTGGAGCCCCAGGTGGGCGCAGTGGTGCTGGAGGCGCTGGCGGCCCACGCCGGCAGCGCCCTGGTGTTCCTGCCTGGACAGGGGGAGATAGAGCGGCTCGCCCAGTGGCTGGAGGGGCGCCTGCCGGATGACGTGCGCCTCGCCCCCCTCTACGGGCGTCTCGACATGGCGGCCCAGCAGGCGGCCATCGAGCCCGCTCCGGCGGGGCGTCGCAAGCTGGTGCTCACCACCAATGTGGCGGAGACCTCCCTCACCATAGAGGGGGTCTCTGTGGTGATCGACAGCGGGCTGGAGCGGCGCGCCACCTTCGATCTGAGAAGCGGCGTCACCCGGCTGGAGACCCGTCAGATTGCCAGGGCCTCCGCCACCCAGCGGGCCGGCCGTGCCGGCCGTCTCGGCCCCGGGGTCTGCTACCGGCTGTGGAGCGCCGAGGTGCAGGAGCGCCTCGCCGAGCAGAGCCCGCCGGACATCCTCACCCAGGAGCTGACCGGCCTGCTGCTGGACGCCGCCCAGTGGGGGGCCAAGGTAGAAGATCTGCCGCTGCTGGACATGCCCCCCGCCCCTGCGGTGGCGAGCGCCCGTCGCCTGCTGGTGGCCCTTGGCGCCATGAAGCCGGAGGCTGAGCAACAACTCACCCCGGCCGGCCGCACCATGGCCGCCTTCGGCACTCATCCTCGGCTGGCGCGCATGCTGTTGCGGGCCCGGGAGCTGGAGGCCGAGGGTCTGACAGGGATTGTCGCCGATGCGGCATTCCTGGTGGCGCTGCTGGAAGAAGATCTGCGAGGATCTGAGCGCCTTTCCGTGCTCTTCCATCGCCGTCTGGGGGCCCTGCGTCAGGGGGCCGCCCGCTGGTTCGAACGGCTGGGGGCCCGCCCTGCCGGCGCCCAGGGGCAGTGGCTGGGGCTGCTGTGCGCCCTCGCCTGGCCGGACAGGATCGGCAAGCTGCGCGGCGGCAGCCGCTATCAACTCAGTGGTGGGATCAGCTGCGATCTGGTAGAAGGTCACCCATGTCAGGGACAAGGGGCCCTGATCGCCATCGAGATGGGGCAGAACGATCGCGGCAGCCGCATCTTCATCGCCGAGCCGGTGGCGCTGGACGAGCTGGTGCGCCAGCTGCCGGAGCTGGTGAGCGAGCGCCAGTGGTTTGACTGGGACGAGCGCGAGGAGCGGGTGCGGGCCGAGCGCCAGCAGGTGATCGGCGAACTGGTGCTCGGCCAGCGGCCGCTGACCGATCTCTCCGACGAGCAGAAGGGGCGCTGCCTGTTGCAGGGCATTCGTCGCAAGGGGCTGCACGTGCTGCCCTGGGACGAGGGCAGTGAAGGCTTGCTGGCCCGATTGCGCTGCGCCCACGACTGGCTGCCGGACGAGGGCTGGCCCGCCGTGGACGACGAGAGTCTGCTGGCCCGGCTGGAGGAGTGGCTCTTGCCAGCCCTGAGCGGCATGACCCGGCTGGAGCAGCTCAAGAGGCTCAACCTCTCGGCTCTGCTGCGTCAGTCCCTGCCCTGGCCCTTGCCAAAGCGGTTGGACGAGGCGCTGCCGAGCCACTTCAGCGCGCCGACCGGCAGCCGGGTGCGGATCCGCTATCAGCCGGGGCAGGCCCCGGTGATCCCGGTGCGCATCCAGGAGATGTTCGGGCAGGGCACCACCCCCTGTGTGGCCGATGGCCGGGTGCCCCTGGTGGTGGAGCTGCTCTCCCCGGCCCAGCGGCCGCTGCAGATCACCGCCGACCTCGCCGCCTTCTGGGCGGGCTCCTACGAGCAGGTGAAGAAAGAGATGAAGGGGCGTTACCCCCGTCACTACTGGCCGGACAATCCCCTGGAGGCCATGCCGACCAAAGTCACCAAGAAGAAGATGGGGTTGTAGGTGGGGGCTGGCATGGGGAAGCCCAACGCCAGCAGACGGCCCTCGCCCTCTCCCTGGGGGAGAGGAAACCGAGCGAGCCTGGTGTTTGCTCCCTTCTCCTCTCCCTTTTTCAACGACAGGGGAGAAGGGTTGGGGATGAGGGGGCATCCCTTTGTCTGGCGAAGCGAAACCCAGGATCCAGGTTCGATTGGTTAAGCCCGATCGGACGTTCGCGCATGCGACATCACAAGTAGAAAGGAAAGCAAAGAGGAATTATGGCAACGCAACAACGCAAGCGTACCCCCAAGAAGGCGGCGCCCAAGCGCACCATCTGGCGCACCCTGTTCTGGCTGGGCTTCAAGCTCTCCCTGGTGGTGGCGGCCTTTATGGTGGTGTTCGGCATCTATCTGGATACCAAGGTGCGCGAGCGTTTTGACGGGGAGAAGTGGCAGTTGCCCGTGATGGTCTACAGTCGCCCGCTGGAGCTCTACCCCAGCCAGCGCCTCTCCCAGACCCAGATGCTGCGGGAGCTCAACATGCTGAGCTACAAGCAGGTGCGCCAGCCCCACACCCCGGGGGAGTATGCCGTGAGCGGCAACCGCATCGAGCTTGTCCGCCGTCCGTTCGAGTTCCATGACGGCGCCGACGGCGCCCGTGGCCTGCGCCTCACCTTCAACGGGGCGCGGCTGGAGGGGATCCAGTCCCTGGAGAACCAGCGTCAGCTAGGTTATGCCCAGATGGACCCGGTGTTGCTGGATCGCCTCAACACAGAGGATCGGGAGGATCGCCTGCTGGTACGCCTCTCCGAGGTGCCGGACAGCCTGCTGGTCACCCTGCTGACCACAGAGGATCGGGACTTCTACCAGCACGGCGGCGTCTCCCCGGTGGCCATCATGCGCGCCATGGCAGCCAACCTGCTGGCGGGTCGCACCGTGCAGGGGGGCAGTACCCTCACCCAGCAGCTCGCCAAGAACTTCTTCCTGACCCGGGAGCGCAGCCTGTGGCGCAAACTGCAGGAAGCCTATATGGCGGTGCTCATCGACTACCGCTACAGCAAGGACGAGATCCTGGAAGCCTACCTCAACGAGGTCTATCTGGGGCAGAACTTCTCCCAGGGGGTCTATGGCTTCGGGCTCGCCTCCTACTTCTACTTCGGCATTCCGGTCAACGAGCTGGACATCGATCAGGTGGCCCTGCTGGTGGGCATGGTGAAGGGACCCTCCTATTACGATCCCTGGCGCTTCCCCGAGCGGGCCAAGGCGCGTCGGGATCTGGTGCTCAAGCTGCTGATGGATCACGGCAGCCTGACCCAGGCCGAGTATGAGCTGGCCAGCAAGCAGCCCCTTGGCATCATCACCCGGGGCCAGATGAGCTATGGCCGCACCCCGGCCTTCATGGGGCTGCTCAAGCGGGAGATCCAGAACCGCTTCGGCCCGGATCTGCTCAAGCAGTCCGGCCTCAAGATCTTCACCAGCCTGGATCCCATCGCCCAGCACGCCGCCGAGCAGGCGGTGCAGACCGGCCTCGCCACCATAGAGAAGCAGCGCGGCAAGAAGAAGCTGGAGGCGGCCATGGTGGTCTCCGACTGGCACAAGGGCGAGGTGGTCGCCATGGTGGGGGGACGGGATCCCCGTTACGCCGGCTTCAACCGTGCGCTGGATGCCCGTCGCCAGATAGGCTCCCTGGTGAAACCGGCTGTCTATCTCACCGGTCTCTCCAACGGCCTGACCCTGGGCACGCCGCTCAAGGATCAGCCGATCCGCATCCGCGGTCAGGATGGCCAGATCTGGACGCCGCAGAACTACGATCGCAAGTTCCGCCAGAGCGTGCCGCTGATGGAGGCGCTCGCCAGCTCCCTCAACGTGCCGACCGTCAACCTGGGGATGCAGGTGGGGCTCGACAAGGTGGTGGACACCCTGCACAAGCTGGGGGTCCAGCAGGAGATCCAGCCTTATCCGTCCCTGGTGCTGGGGGCGGTGGCGCTCTCCCCCATGGAGGTGAACCAGATGTATCTGCCCATCGCCAACCAGGGGCTGACCCAGCCGCTGTCGGCCATCCGCGCCGTGGTGAACGGCGATGGCAGCCAGCTCTATCAGCATGACGAGACCGCCAAGCGGGTGACGGATCCCCAGGCCAGCTGGCTGACCCTGTTCGCCATGACCAAGACGGTGAGCCAGGGCACGGCCCGGGCGCTCGGCGCCAAGTTCCCCGGCGCCACCATGGCCGCCAAGACAGGGACCACCAACGAGCTGCGGGACTCCTGGTTTGCCGGTATGGACAACAACGAGCTGGTGAGCGTCTGGGTCGGCCGGGATGACAACCAGCCCGCCGGGCTGACCGGGGCCAGCGGTGCCTTGCAGCTGTTCAGCGGCTACATGAGCCAGCGCGGCGTCAACAGCCTGGGGCTGAAGATGCCGGAAGGGGTGAGCTGGGCCAGCTTCTCCCGCGCGAGCGGCGCCCGGGTCGCCAGCGACTGTCCCGGCAGCCTGCAGGTGCCGGCCAAGCTGGCGGGGCTCGGGGCTCCGGCAAGCTGCGCCAGCCCTGTCTCCAACCCGGTCAACGCGCTGGATGACTGGTTCGGCGGCTTCTTCAACTAACGAACACGGGCAGCCCTGGCTGCCCGTTTTACAAGGATTGTCATGACACTTCCCCTGCTCGGCGGCATTCACCATGTGGCCATCATCGCCAGCGACTATGATCGCTCGCGCCACTTCTACCACCAGGTGCTGGGGCTGCCCATACTGGCGGAGACCCTGCGGGAGGCCCGCCACTCCTGGAAGCTGGATCTGGCGCTGCCGGATGGCAGCCAGCTGGAGCTGTTCAGCTTTCCCGCCCCCCCTGCACGCCCCTCCAGGCCGGAGGCGTGCGGCCTGCGGCACCTGGCGTTTCGGGTGCAGGCGCTCGATCCCGTCATCGCCCATCTGGAGCGCCACGGGGTGGCCGTGGAGCCGGTACGGGTGGACGAGCTGACCGGCAGTCGCTTCACCTTCTTCGCAGACCCGGACGGCCTGCCGCTGGAGCTCTACGAGGTCGATGCGGAGCCGGCATGAGCGGGCTTTGCTCATGAGTGCGCAAAAAAGCCGCCCGGCGAACACCGGGCGGCTTTTTTCATGGGGTCAGGCCGTGGTCAGCAGGGCCACGGCGACGGCCATCACCAGGATGCCGACCCAGCCGACGGGCTTGAGGCGCTCGCCAAACAGCAGCAGGCCGCCGAGGGCGGTGCCCAGGATGCCGATGGCGCCCCAGGTGGCATAGGCCACGGCGAGATCTATCCGGCCGGTGCTCACCGCCTCACTGAGCAGGGTAAAGGCACAGAGCACCAGCAGTATGCCGAGCAGGCCCCAGCCCTTGTGGCGAAAACCGAGGGAGCGGTTGATGGCCATGTTGGCCCCCACATCCAGCAGGGCGGCGCCCAGTACGATGATCAACGGGTGCATGGAAGCTCCTTGGCCGTAGTTGCATCAAGCGGCTCGACATGGGTTTCCCCCAGGGTCACCATAACAATGCCCACTATTGCCAGCGCCAGCCCGATCCACTCCTGCACACTCAGCTCGTAGCCCAGGAACAGCACGGAGACGGAGGTGATCAGGGCGATTCCCAGCCCCTCCCACAACGCGAACGCAATACCAATGGAGATTGTTTTGGCGGCCTTGGCCAGCAGCAGGTAGGAGAGGGCGATGAGCAGCCACATCGGCAGATGGTGGAGCCAGCCGGTCTCACTCTCCGGGATCAGGGCCATGGTGGAGGTGCCTGCCACCTCGGTCAGGATGGCCCCCGTCAGGAAGAGGCGGGCCAAAAGCAGGGGACTGAATGACATGGGGTTTCCTTCTGTTGCTGCGACGAGGGAGAGGATAGCCGCAGCCGGGGCAGAGCTGGGTATCGCTGAGCGTCGATAATTACGGCGCTACGGGTTTGCCTTGGGGAAGGAGGGCGGCGTAAGGTGAAGATGGAACAAGCTGCCACCAGAGCGCGACCATGAAGCTTTATCAGATACAACTCTTTGTAGAGTCAGCAGACAGTGGTTCGATTGCCAATGCCGCCAGACGCCTTGGCAAGAGCCGGAGCGCCGTCAGCACGGCGATCGCCTCCCTGGAAGTGGAGCTTGGCGTCGACCTTTTTGAACGAGGGGCCAACCAGAGCCGACTCACCGAGATAGGGGAGCAGGTGCTGGACGACTGCCGGCGGCTGCTGCAGGCGGCCAACAGCCTCAAGCTCAAGTGCGAGCACCACGCCTCCGGGGCCGAGGTGGCGCTGCGGGTAGCGCGGGACGACGCCATCCCGGAACCGGTCTGGCGCGAGATGCTGGGGGCGCTGCGCCACCAGTTTCCCGGCACCAGCATCTCCCTGGTGCTGGCCTCGCCCCCCGAACTGCCAGCCCTGGTGGAGGAGGGGTTCGTGGATGCCGCCTTCGGCCTCATCACCGAGGATCAGGAGCGTAGCGGCCTCAACATAGACGTGCTCAACCCCATCCGCACCCTGATGGTGGTGGCGCCCAGCCACCCGCTGGCGGGGTTGAAACGGGTGCTGCAGCAGGATCTCACCGATCAGACCCAGGTCACCCTCTCCTATGTGGACGAGTTCTCGGTCAAGAGCCTGCTCCCCATCGGCGGCCAGCACATCGGGTTGTCGAGCTTCGAGCTGATGCGGGATGCCGTGCTGGACGGTCTCGGCTGGGCGGTGCTGCCCTCACCGCTGATCCAGAGCCAGCTGCGCCAGGGGGAGCTGCTGACCCTGAAGCACAAGTTCAGCCTGCAGTGGCGCGATTACGGGGTCTATCTGTCGGAAAACGCCCATCACGGCAAGGTGCTGGCCTGGCTGAAGAAGGCCATCGAGGCCTACCTCGAACCCTTCGAGTAGCCCCTTTCGGGAGGAGAACGACAACAGGGGCCGCTGGCCCCTGTTGCCTGAGACGGACAGGGGTCAGCGCAGGGCGTGACGGGGGGCGGGCTGGCGCTGGCGAAAGGGCAGCAGGAGCAGGCCGAGCAGCAGATCCCCCAGCAGGGACGCGAGCAGTCCCGCCGCCACGCCGCAGAAGATGGCGGCCTGCTTGAGGGGCACCACATAGCCGTAGTTGCGCAGGGTGTCCTGCCAGAGCTGGGAGTCCGCCTGCAACAGCAGATGGGAGACTTGCAGGTACCAGGGCCTATCCTGGAAGGCGCGCTCCTGCTGCAGGTGGCGCTGCTGGCTCACCAGTTGCTGCAGGCTGGTGGCATCCTGGGTGAAGACGGGATCCTGGCTGGCGCCGTAATGGGCGACCAGGGCGTCGAGATCGCCGCCAAAGTGCTGATCCGCGGTGCGCTGGAAGGGGGCCAGACTGAGGCCGGCCTGCTGCAGGCGCGCATCCAGCCGCTGGTAGTAGAGATCGACGATCCCCGGTATCTGCACGCCCGCCAGCAAACCGAGGGCAAACAACATCATGCGAAGGTAGCTGCGCATAGCCATCATCCTGAGTAAAAAGAGCCTCATACTAGCCGCAAGCCCCTGGCGCGCCAAGGTGGTGCTGGCCGCTCCCGCATCCGGGGGTGGCTGGGCGGGTATAAACAAGATTCAATAGAGCATTGTTTGTTACATGAATTCTTACATTTTTGTGATTCAAGTCACCGGGAGGCTGGCCTAGAATCACCGCTTTTTGAAGGAAGACTCGGCATGAGCAAGTTCATACCTTTCTATCTGATCGGGGGCCTGATTGCCCTCAGTTGGGCCACCCTGCCGGGTCATGGCCCCTGGGATCACTGGGATCTCGCCACCTTCCAGCTGGTCAATGGCTGGCTGGGTGAATCCGCCCGCTGGGCCGACCTGGTGGCCATCACCAACAATCGCCTGTTCGATCTGGCCGCCCTGGGCTGCATGGGGCTGATCCTGGCCACCTGCTTCTTCCGGGCCCGGGGTGAGGGGCGCCGTCGCCTGGTGGCCATGGGGATCGTCATGTTGCTGGGGGCCCTGGTGATCAATCAGCTCGGCCACCTGCTGCCGGTCAGCCGTCCCAGCCCCACCCTGATGGTGGGCGGGGCACTGCGGCTGACCGAGCTCAGCACCATCCCGACCAAGGACTCTGCGGGCGACAGCTTCCCCGGTGATCATGCGCTGTTTTTGATGATCTTCGCCGGCTTTGCCCTGCGTTACCTGCCGCGCCGGGCCGCGGTGATCGCCGTGCTGATGGTGCCCCTGTTCTCGGCCCCCCGCATCCTCGCCGGTGCCCACTGGCTGACGGACGTCTATGTCGGTGCCCTCTGCCTCGCCCTCATCTGCCTGCCGCCCTTGCTGCTGACCCCATTGTCGGATCGGCTGATCGACCGCCTGGCTCCCAGGCTGCCCCGCTGGATCTCCTGAGGCCGTTGCGGCCGGGATGACGGAAGGCAATAAAAAGAAGGCGGGTGACCGCCTTCTTTTGCTTATGCCCATCGGTGCTGTGGTCGTCGCGAAATGACCAGGACTACGCCCGATGAGTGCGGGCTTGCGCCCTCAACGACAAGTATTGGCAGAGTCATTCGAGCTTTACCATCAGAAACTGACGGGGCAAAACGTTTGCACTCGATGAAAGCGTGATCCAGACCAGGATCTTTTCTGTGGGCTGCCTTAGAATCGCCGCCCGTTGCTGGAGGTCCCCCTATGCTTGTCACTTTTCTGCGCCTGTTGTTTATCGGTTGCGCCCTGGTCTTTATCTTCATGCTGGTCCACGCCTGGTGGCACAAGCGGCGCCGGGGCGAGCTGGAGTCCACCCCCTTCTGGCCGGTGGCGGCCATCGGCTTCGTCGCCAACTTTCTCGACACCCTTGGGGTCGGCAGCTTCGCGGTCAAGACCGCCTGCTACAAGCAGTTCAAGCTGATCGACGATCGCCTGCTGCCGGGCACCCTCAACGGTCAGTGCGTGCTGCCGACCGTGACCCAGTCCCTCATCTTCATCGGCGTGGTCAAGGTGGATCCGCTCACCCTCATCAGCATGATGGCCGCCGCCGCTGCGGGCGCCGCCTGGGGGGCCCGTCATGTGGCCTCGTTCGATCGCCAGACCATCAGGCTGGTGATGGCGGTCTCCCTGCTGGTGGTGGCCGGACTCATCTTCGCCGGCCTGCTGGGTCTGTTCCCGCTCGGGGGCGAGGCCATGGGGCTCAGTGGCTACAAGCTGGGAATAGCCCTGCTCGGCAACTTCCTGTTCGGGGTGCTGATGAATGTGGGCATCGGCCTATTTGCCCCCTGCATGACGCTGGTCTATCTGCTGGGGATGAACCCGCTGGCGGCCTTCCCCATCATGATGGGGTCCACCGCCGTGCTCAGCGTCTTCTCGGCGGGCACCTTCATCCGCAAGGGGGCCTTCGATGCCAGGGCCGTGCTGGCGGTGGCCCTCTTCGGTCCCATCGGCGTGGTACTGGCGGCCATGCTGGTACAGTCCATGGACATGGAGATGCTCAAATGGCTGGTGGCCTTCATCGTCATCTACACCTCCTGGACCATGTACGCCTCCTGGCAGGCGGCGCGCCGTCAGCCCGAGTCCCGGCTGGCCGGTGCCGCCAGCTCGTAGCGTCATAGACTGGGCTGTGGTACTGGTTCCGGAGTTGCTGGTGCAGTCCATGGACATGGAGATGCTGATATGGTTGGCGGCTTTGATTGTCATCTACACCTCCTGGACCATGTACGCCTCCTGGCAGGCGGCGCGCCGTCAGCCCATCCAGGTTGAAGCACAAGCCCAGCTGAGTGAGGCTCCCCGCTAGCCGTCTCCAATCCGCAGGAAGCCTGTCAGGGCGAGGAGTTATCTCGCCCGTCTGAAGCCACTGCGTCGCCGAGGCAGAAGGCCTGCCCCAGACTCGCCGTCACTGGTCAGGGGCCGCTGACTGGAGGCGACCAGGGCGGCCTCGGCCTTGGCCCCGAGGAAGACATAGAGCCCCAGCGCCAGCAGCAATCCCACGGCGCAGCCCATTACCCCCACCGCAGGCCAGAGCAGTTCGTTCTGGCCGAGGGACCCCTTGAACAGCAGCAATAGCCCCTCGATGGAGACCGCAATCAGGATGGCGGCGATGAAGCGGGTGATGGTACGGCGAATGGCGCTGTGGCGGAAGATGTCCTTATGCAGCAGCACCTCCTCCTCCAGTATGGTCTTGCCGAGATCGAACACCGCCAGCGCCAAGGTCAGGAAGATGATGGCGCTGAAGGCGCCGAGCCGGTTCTGCTGGGTGCCACACAGCAGCAGATAGAGCTGCTCGAGGCCATGCCAGATCAGGGTTCCCACGATGAGAAACAGCGCCAGGCTCAGGATCACGTAGACGGCCCTGAACCAGGGGATGGCGCGGCGCCGCTCCCTGTCCCCCATCAGCCAGGCGATCAGCTGGTGCAGATTGATCTCAAGCTCGCGGCCATGACCCTGCACCCTCAGTCGCAACTGCCCCTGGGGGGCCGGAATGGGGGGCAGGATCCTCGCGCTTGCCTGGCTCTGACCCAGGCTCTGCACGCTCAGCACGAAGGGATAGCCCTTGAGGGCCTCCTGGGGGAGGGTGAGCAGCCCCAGCAACAGGGGGGTCAACTCGGTTTCGTACTCCTGATAGCGCCGCAGCACATCGATGGGGCTCATCTCTGCCATATGGACCTCGGTCAAGTGGGCTCCTGAGTAAGGCAGTGCAAATAGTGGGCCCGCTTTATGACAGCCAGTGTGGCCGCGGATGCACCAGCAAGTGGCAAACGCCGGCGAGAAGGAGAGGGGGCTGCACCAGAAGAGGGCTCTGGCAAGGCGAGACACAGAGGTAACAAAAAAGGGCCCTTCGCGGGCCCTTGGTTGATGCTGGCAGGGCTCAGCCCGCCAGTTTGGCGAAGCTGCGCTCGGCGGCGGCCAGGGTGTGTTCGATCTCCTTGTCACCGTGAGCCAGGGACAGGAAGCCCGCCTCGTAGGCACTCGGCGCCAGATAGACACCCTCTTCCAGCATGAGATGGTAGAAGCGCTTGAAGCGCTCCATGTCGCAGCGGGTCACCTGCTCGTAGCGGGTGATCTCGGTCTCTTCGGTGAAGAAGAAGCCGAACATGCCGCCCACATGGTTGATGGCGAGCGGGATGCCGTGCCTGGCGGCGGCCGCTTTCAGTCCTTCAGCAACGCGGGCCGTCTTGTCGCTCAGCTGCTCGTAGAGGCCCGGCTCCAGCAGCAGGTCCAGCATGGTGAGACCGGCGGCCATGGCCACAGGGTTGCCGGAGAGGGTGCCCGCCTGATAGACGGGGCCGGTCGGGGCTATGTATTGCATCACCTTCTTCTTGCCGCCGAAGGCGCCCACCGGCATGCCGGCCCCGATGATCTTGCCGAGGGTGGTGAGGTCTGGATCTATGTTGTAGTGGCCCTGGGCGCCGCGCAGGGAGACGCGGAAGCCGGTCATCACTTCGTCCAGGATCAGCAGGGCGCCGAACTCGTCGCAGATGGCGCGCAGCCCTTCCAGGAAGCCGGGCACTGGCGGGATGCAGTTCATGTTGCCCGCCACCGGCTCGACTATGATGCAGGCGATTTCGCTGCCGTACTGGGTGAAGGCCTCGCGCACCGAGTCCAGATCGTTGAACACGCAGGTGAGGGTGTGTTTGGCAAAGTCGGCCGGGACGCCCGGGCTGTTGGGCTGGCCCAGGGTCAGGGCGCCGGAACCCGCCTTCACCAGCAGGGAGTCGGCGTGGCCGTGGTAGCAGCCCTCGAACTTGACGATCTTGTCGCGGCCGGTGTAGCCACGGGCGAGGCGGATGGCGCTCATGGTGGCTTCGGTGCCGGAGTTGACCATCCGCACCTGCTCCATGGAGGGCACTATCTGGCGTACCTTCTCGGCCATCAGCACTTCGATCTCGGTGGGGGCGCCGTAGCTCAGCCCCTTCTCAACGGCCTTGATGACGGCGGCCTTGATGGCCGGGTGGTTGTGACCCAGCAGCATGGGGCCCCAGGAGCCGATGTAGTCCACATAGGCCTGACCGTCCACGTCATAGAGGTAGGCGCCGTCGGCACTCTCGATGAAGCGGGGTGTGCCGCCGACCCCATTGAAGGCGCGGACCGGTGAGTTGACGCCGCCCGGAATGGTCTGGCGGGCCTGTTCAAACAGCTGATCTGATTTTGACATGGATCATCCTTAATGGGATTTTGGTCGTCACCCGGGCGCAGGCGGTCGATTGCGGCTCGGCAGGCTGTGGTGGGAGGAGTATGCTTTGCGCTCTCGCCACCCGGACTCCCGGTCTGCACCCGTGATAAATGAAACGGGCCGACTATAGCAGAAAGGCCCTGTGCTGGGCAGCCGAGCCGAGGCCGGGTGTTTTCCGACCCTCGTTAGATGAGCGTGAATACCCATGGTGCAACAAGCTATCCCCCCTCGCGAGGCGACCACACAAGGCCGCCCTCCTGCCCTGCAGCGTCTGATCCGGCGGGACAAGATGCCGCTGCTGGTACTCTTGCTGGCCGCCCTGGTCGGGGTTCTGGCCGGACTTGTCTGCGGGTTGTTTGAATCCGGTGTGCACTGGCTGGCACAGCAGCGAGTCCTGCTGCTGGCGGATCGCCCCTGGTGGCAACTCGGTCTGCTGGGCTTTGGTTTCAGCGCCATGCTGGGGTTTGTCGGTTACTTCCTCACTCACACTTTCGCCCCGGAAGCGGGTGGCTCCGGCATTCCCGAGATCGAGGGGGCCATGGACGAGCTGCGTCCGGTGCGCTGGTGGCGGGTCTTGCCGGTCAAGTTCTTCGGTGGCATCTGTACCCTGAGTTCCGGCATGGTATTGGGGCGGGAGGGGCCCTCGGTACAGATCGGCGGCAACCTTGGCAAGATGGTGGCGGACATCTTCCGCCTGCCGAAGGAACATGGCCACGCCCTGCTGGCGGCGGGGGCGGCGGGCGGTCTGGCTGCCGCCTTCAACGCGCCGCTGGCGGGGATACTCTTCGTGATGGAGGAGATGCGGCCGCAGTTCCGTTACTCCTTCCTCGCCATCAAGGCGGTGGGGATCTCGGCCGTCATGGCGACCCTGATGCTGCAGAACATGAAGGGGCAGGCGCCTGTCATCAGCCTGCCCCACTACGACGCCCCGGCCCTGAAGGCGCTCTGGCTCTTCCTCTTCATGGGGGGCTGTTTCGGCGTGCTGGGCTTCGTGTTCAACAAGCTGGTGCTCGCCTGTCAGGACGGCTATCTGGCCCTGCACCAGAACAAGCGTCACCGCTTCGTCGCCATCGGCATGCTGGTGGCGGGAACCTTCGGCGTGCTGTCGCTGTTTGCCCCCTCGGTGACCGGTGGGGGAACCGAGCTGATCCCTCATCTGGTGGGGAGCGACTATGGGATGGCGACCCTCTTCCTCATCTTCTCGGTGCGACTGATCGCCACCCTCGTCTGTTTTTGTTCGGGCGCCCCCGGCGGCGTCTTCGCCCCGACCCTGGCACTCGGCACCCTGTTCGGGGTGGTCTTCGGCCACCTGTTCCATGCGGCCTTTCCCGATCTGGGCATAGAGCCCGGCGCCTTCGCCATCGCCGGCATGGGGGCGCTGTTTGCCGCCACAGTGCGGGCCCCCATCACCGGCATAGTGCTGGTGACCGAGATGACGGACAACTATCAGCTGATCCTGCCCATGATGATCACCACCATAGGAGCCACCCTGGTGGCGCAGTGGTTGGGAGGGCGTCCCATCTACTCCCAGATCCTGGAGCGAACTTTACGGCTTGCGGCGCGTCAAAAGCGGGGAGACGGCAGCGTGGCTGCCAGTTAACTCCTTGTTTATCCGCATCAATCCGGCAAGGTCGCGTATAGTGAAGGGAAACAGGCCGTGGTATGGCGTGCTAATAGAAGAGGCCCTATGTCCCAAATCGTGAAGGTATTGGTGGTGCTGGCGGTGGGGGCCTGCATCGGCTATTTCATCGGGAATCGGCAAGAGCTGGCACAGAGCAGTCTGCTGACGGTGCAGCAAGAGACCCTGGAGCGGCAGAGCAAAGCCATAGGCCAGCTCAAGACGGATCTGGGGGTCAAGGAGACCTTGCTGGCGACCCAGAAGGCGGCCTTCGAACAGCTGCAGCAGACCCTCAAGGATCAGGAGGCTCAGGTACAGGAGCAGAAGCGCCAGCTGGCCTTCTTCGAGCGGATCATGCGTCCTACCGGTGATCAGGTGGGAGTGACCATCGACAACCTGACCCTGCAGGAAACCAGCGTGCCGGGTCGCTATCACTATCGTCTGGCCCTGACCCAGCCCGCCAAGAAGCGGGAGCTGTTCCGGGGCCAGGTACAAATCAGGGTCGAAGGCAGTCTGGCAGACAAGCCCAGGATCCTCAGCGGGCGTGAGCTTGGCATGAAGGTCGGGGAGGGGCGCTATGCCCTGCGCTACTTCCAGCTGCTGGAAGGCAACTGGCAACTGCCGACAGGCTTTGTGCCGGATCGGGTGAGGGTCATCATCGCCAAGGAGGGGCGCCAGCCGGCCCAGGAGTTGCTGGCGGAGTGGAGCGAGGTACTCAAGCCTCTGGTGACCCAACCAGCTCCCTTGCCTGTGGTGCAGTAAGAGAGTGGTGAATACTTGAACTAAATGGTCGGGTATTGGATAATTTCGCGGTTTCCATGTTTGTGGATGTAATGGTTGTGAGGTCAGTAATGAGTGCAGTAGCAGAAGCCCCGTTGCCAATCCAGATGACGGATGCGGCGGCGAACAAGGTAAAGACCTTGATTACCGAAGAAGAAAATCCCGAGCTCAAGTTGCGGGTCTACATCACTGGGGGGGGCTGCTCCGGTTTCCAGTACGGTTTCACCTTTGACGAAAAGATCAACGACGGGGATACCGTGGTTGAGAAGAGCGGCGTGACCATGGTGATCGATCCCATGAGCCTGCAGTATCTGGTTGGTGGCAGCGTGGACTACACCGAAGGTCTGGAAGGCTCTCGCTTTACCGTGACCAACCCCAACGCCTCGACCACCTGTGGTTGCGGCTCCAGCTTCTCCATCTGATTGGTCAGCAGCACACATTTGAAAGGGTCCGGCAGGGCCCTTTTCTATTTGCGCATCTCCTCCTCATATATGAACCCTCTCTATATAAAACAGGCCGCCTGGTCTGAGCAGCCCGGGTGCTGCCGAAAGTGACCTCTTATGAGCCCTATGGCGAAGGTGTTTTGCACGATCTGGTTGCAGATTAAACACTTGAACGTCTTTCTCAAAAAAACACATAGTTTTTGCTTGTCAGAAAGAATCAGATCCCTATAATGCGCCTCCATCAGCACGGCGCAGTGCGCTGCTGGTCTGGCTTGCAAAGCAACCCAGTGAGGGTTATAGTTTCAGACCCTGCTCTTTAACAATTTGAATCAAGCAATCTGTGTGGGCACTCACAGCATCGAACATCAAAAACAATTTTTGATTTTCAATGTCTGGTGAAGTGACCAAGACAACTTCGGTTG
>NZ_JBWVQS010000005.1:0-381496 GCF_056642115.1 Aeromonas sp. 130281
GGGACGGTGAACTACAGCTACACCCTGAGCGCGACCATCGACAACGACAGCAAGTCGGGTGCCACGCTGACGGAATTTGATGACAGCGTGACCATCACGGTGAACGGGGTGAGTGGCACCAGTGGCAGCGACCAGCTCATCGTGCGCATCGTGGATGATGTGCCGGTTCAACCGGTAGAGCTGAATACCCGGGTAGAAGAGTTTTCTAACCCTGGTACCAATCTGATGATCATATTGGATACCTCGGGCAGTATGGACTTCGATGCAGAGGCACCTGGATTTGCTACCCGGATGGCCGTTGCCAGGGCCTCCATCCTGCAGTTGATCAACGATTATGACGATCTGGGCAATGTGATGGTGCGTCTGGTTGGGTTTGCCAGCACGGCGACCACCAACTTCCTCGGCTCGGGGGATATCTGGTTGACTGCAGCTCAGGCACTGGATGTTATCGATGACATTACCGATACCTTGGGTAACGGCGGCACTGATTATGACGATGCTTTGATCAAGGCGATGGCGGCATATGATTCGGCAGGTAAGATCATCGGCGGACAGAGTGTGCTCTATTTCCTCTCCGATGGCGAACCTACCGAAAGCACCAGCTGGCCCGGTGTGGTCGGGACGGGAAACAACGGTATCAATGCGGCTGAACAGACTGCTTGGCAGAATTTCCTTACCAACAATGATGTCCAGGCCTATGCCTTGGGGATGGGGGGCGGGGCGACGGCGCCAGCATTGGAGCCTATCTCCTACAACGGCGCTACGGGAACAGATCAGCCTGCCATCATAGTGACGGACCTGAGTCAGTTGGCCAGCACCCTCTCGGGGACTGTGCAGGTGCCAACCACGGGCAACCTGCTGATCGATGCTGGTGTGGCCTTTGGTGCGGACGGTCCTGCCGCCTTGCCCATTACCAGTATTTCCCACGATGCGGATGGTAACCCGGCGACACCGGACGTTATCTACACCATGGCTTATTCCGGCTATAACGCTACTACCCATGTGCTGACTATTCCGACTCATGGGGGGGGCACTCTCTCGGTCAATTTGTTAACCGGGGCTTACAGCTACAGCCTGTCGCTGGATGTGGCCAATGACTACACCGAAACCTTCCACTACACCATCAGCGATGCCGATGGGGATGTGAAGACAGGGGTGTTGAATATGATCACCACGGATTCCAGTGAGGTCACCGTCTATGACAACAGCAATGAGGCGCTGGTGTATCAGATCATGGTACCTGGGGTGACGACCCCTACAACCTTGGCGGATTTCCAGACGACGACCAATGGGAGCGGTACAGGATATAACCCTTGGATATATGACACGTCTGGCACCGGTACCAGCGTGATCGATTTGGGGTCAAGCACTATCGCTACGGCGGTTGCAGGTAATGGAGACAAGTGGGTCGTCAGTACCTTAAACAGCTCAACGTTAGATGGCAGCGTAAACGGTGGTGTATTGCTACTAGTCGACTCGAATGATGATGGCGCAGGGGCAGCGCAGCTTTTGACCCCGGAGTTTGTCACGAGTTCGACACTGGCGACAACGCTAAGCTTCCAGTACGACAGAGACAATGTGAATAATAGCGATACAGTGACTTGGAACCTCTACAAGTATGATGGTGCTAACTGGATTCAGCTTTCCGGTGCAGGTTTGAGTGGCAATCTGTCTAGCAACCCCGCTTCAATGACAACGGTCACAACAGCAACACTGGATGCAAACACTCGTTATCGGGTCTATTTCTCGGTCAATGATGGCTCTGGAAACAGTGATTCAACCTTGCAACTGGACAATATCAGACTCAACATCACAGGCGCTGCCACCGCCGCCATTGCCATCATGGCTGCTCAGGGCAATGTGCTGACCGACCCCAATCACAACCCGTACAGCAGCGATCCCTGGGGGGCGGTAGATGCTCTGGGCAGCGAGAACGCTGTGCTCAAGATCTGGAATGGCAGCAGTTATACCTCTGTTACCACCAGTCAGACGGTTGCCGGGCTCTATGGTTCCCTCGAGATCCACAGTGATGGTGCCTATACCTACACTCCGATCTCGAACCTGAGTAATGTCGGCCAATCTGATGTCTTCACCTATCAGGTCATGCAAAACGATGGTGATCAGGACACCGCCCAGCTGACCATCAATATTGGAGCCACAGCTGCCGCTGTGCCGACTCCGATAGAAGGCACCGGTGCTGATAACAACCTTAACGGAACGGCAGGCGATGATGTGCTGTTGGGTTATGGCGGTAATGACACCATTCATGGCAATGGGGGTCATGACCACATAGAAGGGGGCGCTGGGAACGATACCCTGTATGGCGATGCAGGCAATGATGCCCTGTTGGGAGGGGTGGGTACCGATATCCTGGATGGCGGCATCGGCAACGATACGCTGATCGGTGGCCTGGGTCCAGATACCCTGACCGGTGGCGCCGGGCACGATACCTTCAAGTGGCTGGCTGGCGAGGCCGATGGCAGCATCGACAAGATAGCCGACTTCACTCTGGGGTTGAGTGGCAGCAATGCCAACAGTGATGTGCTGGACTTGTCCCAGTTGCTGGTCGATGTGCCTGCCAGCGCCAACAACAGTGTCTTGGCCGGTACGCTCAACAGTTATCTGACCTTTGATACGGTCAATAACACGCTGACCATAGACACCAATGGTGGTACTGCTGGCGGGGATCAGTTGACTGTGCTCTTCCAGAATGCACCTAGCTTCTCATCTGGTTCCAACCAGGACATCATCAAGCAACTGCTCGATGATGGTAACCTCAAGGTGGATCCACATCCGTAGACAGCATGTACAGAGGGCGGGCTTGCCTGCCCTCTGTTGCTGACACGGGAAGGACGTTAAGATAGGCAACTATTGATGTAGTGAGGAAGATATGGGGCCATTCAACTGGATCGACGTCGATGGCATTCGCTATAGCTGGGATGGGCAGGACAGCATCGTCTGCTCCGGCCGCTTTGGCTATCAGGCCGCGATGACGGGTGACAAGCTCAATGGTCTGGAGCTGGAGAGTGAAGATGGCGATGTGGCGGGGTTGCTCAATGTGGACTTTGCCGCCTCCAGCATCAGCTTCACGCCGGCAGAGGATGCGCCCTTGCCTCACATGGTGGTGCTGGTTGGCCATGAGTGGGGGCAGCAGGAGTATTCGTTGCAGAGCCTGAGCGACAGCTCCTTGCAGGGGCTGCTCAGCCATGGTGAAGAGCTTGACTGGAGTAGTCTGGCGGTGGTGACGGCTTCCGAGCCGAGCGTGCCATCGCAAGGTCACGTTCTGTCGTGGGATTCATTCCATTTCGAGGATGAGTCTCTGCTCGGAGCCGAGGTTCCGTCGTCCGTGATCGCGAGCCATGGCAATCCGCTTGGCGCAGAGATCAGCATCAACATCGACATGACCAATCAGGTGCTGGAGCAGATCCCCCCATTGCACGATATATGAATCCCAATCGACGACGTGCATAATGGCCTCCATCTAATCGATGGAGGTTTTTTTCTATGTGGCGTCCCCTTCTTACCCTGTCTGCGCTCGTTGTCAGTGCTCCGCTGCTTGCCATCGAGGTGCCCCAGGCTCCTCATCTGGTGGTCAGCGGCTACGCGGAGCAGAAGGCCGAGCCCGACATGCTGACGCTCAACGTCGCCGTGACCGCCCTGGAGAAACAGGGCCTCAAGGCCAAGCAGCAGGTGGATACCAAGGTTGCCGCCTTCTTTGGTCAACTGGAGAGCCTCGGCATCAAGCGCAGCGATGTGGAGGCCGGCAATCTGGTGATCTCCCCCGAGTACCAGTATCCGCAGAACAAGCAGCCCGAGATGGTGGGTTACCGTGCCCAGCGCCAGCTAGCGGTCAAACTCTACCAGCTCGACAAGCTGAGCCAGCTGATGGATACCGCCCTCAAGGCGGGTCTGGAGTCCGTCTCCCAGATTGAGTACGGCCTCAAGTCACCACAGATCATCAAGGATCAGGCCCGTCTTGGCGCTGTGGCAGATGCCACCAGCAAGGCGGAATCCCTGGCCAAGGCCTTTGGCATGAAGCTTGGCAAGGTGTACAGCGTCGAGTATCGCAACAGCTCCCCCATTCCTGTGTATAGCCGTGCCATGAAGGCGGCTGCCGCGCCTGCCGCCGATATGGTGGAGAACAGCTACCAACAGCAGCAGATCAGCATCACGGACAACGTGGAAGCCGTCTTCCTGCTGGAATGATGGACCGTTCAACCGGCCCTGATCTCTCCAAACCCGAGGCTTCTGCCTCGGGTTTGTCGTTATAGGGTCTGTGCATGGGCGCTGAGTGAAGGTGCACAAGGGGCGCCTCTTATCTGGGCAGGCCAGGGGAGTGATGGACGGCTTCGTCCATGCCAGGGGAGCTGGCGCATAAAAAAATGCCGGTCACTGACCGGCATTGTCGTAAGAGGAGCGGGGAGGCTTAGCCCAGATTGGTGGCCACTCGACCCTGGCGCTTCTGCTTGAACAGATAGCCCAGACCCAGCACCAGTACCCAGGCCGGGATCAGCTCGACCGAGATGCGGGTGCCGTCGTTCATGTACATGATCACCAGGATGGCGGCCATGAAGGCGAGGCAGAGGTAGTTGCCAAAGGGGCTCCAGAGTGCCTTGAACTTGGTTTCAACCCCTTCGGCAGCCTTGACCTTGCGGAACTTGAGGTGCGCCAGGCTGATCATGGCCCAGTTGATGACCAGGGCGGAGACCACCAGGGACATCAAGAGGCCGAAGGCCTTGCCCGGGATCAGGTAGTTGATCAGCACGCACAGCAGGGTGGCGGCCGCCGAGATGGAGATGGCCATCAGGGGCACACCGCTCTTGTTGGTCTTGAGCAGGGCCTTGGGGCCGTTGCCCTGTTTGGCCAGGCCGAACAGCATGCGGCTGTTGCAGTAGACGCAGCTGTTATAGACGGAGAGGGCCGCCGTCAGCACCACCAGGTTGAGCACGTTGGCCACCAGGTTGCTGTCGAGAGCATGGAAGATCATCACGAACGGACTGCCGCCTTCCACCACCTTGCCCCAGGGATAGAGGGAGAGCAGCACGGCCAGGGCGCCGATATAGAAGATGAGGATGCGGTAGATCACCTGGTTGGTGGCCTTGGGGATGCTCTTCTCGGGGTTGTCGGCTTCCGCCGCCGTGATGCCGACCAGCTCCAGACCGCCGAAGGAGAACATGATGAAGGCCATGGCCATCACCAGGCCGCCCACCCCGTTGGGGAAGAAGCCGCCCTGGGCCCAGAGGTTGCTGACGGAGGCATCGGGGCCGCCGGTGCCGGAGAACAGCAGGTAACCGCCGAAGCCAATCATGCCGAGGATGGCCACGACCTTGATGATGGCGAACCAGAACTCCATCTCGCCGAACGCCTTGACGTTGGAGAGGTTGATGGCGTTGATCAGCACGAAGAAGAAGGCTGCCGACATCCAGGTCGGGATCTCGGGCCACCAGTACTGCACGTAGATGCCGACTGCCGTCAGCTCCGCCATGCTCACCAGCACATAGAGTACCCAGTAGTTCCAGCCGGAGGCGAAACCGGCGAAGTCACCCCAGTACTTGTAGGCAAAGTGACTGAACGAGCCGGCTACCGGCTCTTCCACCACCATCTCGCCGAGCTGGCGCATGATGAGGAAGGCGATGAAGCCGCCGATGGCGTAGCCAAGCAGCACCGAGGGGCCTGCCATCTTGATGGTGTCGGCAATGCCGAGGAACAGGCCGGTACCTATGGCACCGCCCAGTGCGATGAGCTGGATGTGGCGGTTTTTCAGGCCGCGCTTGAGCTCTTCGCCGTCTTGTTGAAGATCCATTCTTCCTTCCTTACGTCGCTGAATTCACTCGTCTCGCGCCTCGTCTGCCATGGCACCTCCTGTGCCAGGCGCGGCATCTTGTGCCGAAAACGTGACGAAATCCGTATTAATATCGTTACGGTTTGCCGCGCACTGTTTTTTATGGCGGCTACCAACCCGAGCAGAATAGTGATAATCGACCGCTTGTGCACCTGTTTTCCTCATCATTGGTTTGCTTTGTGGCCAATGTTCAGGTTTTTCATGATCTGGAAAGGGTTTTTGGAAGTGATTGATGGTTTTGTGTGCGGTTGATTTCGGCTCTATTGACCTGGCGGCGGTTTGATGTGCTAGTAGCCTTTTTTCAAGGAAGGACTCATATGATCGAAAGTATTGTCGGTGGCTTGCTGCTCGCCGCGCTCTGGCTGGGAGTCTGGCTCTCCCCCATGTTGCTGACCATGGCAGCGGCCTGCTTGATGGTCTGGGGATGGCAGGGGGCGGATTATCTGGTGAACAACATCGCCATGGTGCTGACGCTCGCCGCCGGACTTGGCCTGCTCCCCGCCTGCTGGTTGAGCGAGCGGGTGCGCAAACGCCACGGCTTGCTGCGTTTTCATGGCATCTTGATGAACAATAGGGAGCTCAACAAGCCGGGCTCTCGCCCTCGCCCCTGAACCTCATGACGCCGGCGGATCCGCCGGCGTTATTTCTCCCACTCTTTCTGTCTCATTATCTTGCCACTCGCCAATCTGATAGTGCTTGATATGGCTATTTTCATGCCGGCTAGCAGAGTTGGCGGCGCAGGCCGGTTGCCTCCAGGATCTTGGCGCTGATCTCTTCCACCGAGTGGGAGCTGGTGTCGAGGAAGCGGATCGCCTCCTGGCGGAACAGCCGCTCCACGCTCGCCAGCTCCTGTTCGCACTGTTCGAGAGAGGAGTAGCGACTGTTGGCGCGGCGCTGGTTGCGGATCTCGTGCAGCCGTTGGGGGGCTATGGTGAGACCGAACAGCTTGTGGCGGTTGGCCTTGAGCGGGGCGGGCAGCTCCAGCGAGCCCATGTCCTGCTCGATGAAGGGGTAGTTGGCGGCACGGATGCCAAATTGCAGCGCCAGATAGAGGCTGGTCGGCGTCTTGCCGCAGCGGGAGACCCCGATGAGGATGATGTCCGCCTCGTCATACTCCTTGGTGGTGATGCCGTCGTCATTGCTGAGGGCGAAGTTGACCGCCTCGATGCGATCGTCGTACAGCTTGCGGTTCTCCATGCCGTGGGTGCGGTGGAGCCTGGGCTCGGCCTTGATCCCGAGCTCCTGCTCGAGGGGGCTCACGAAGGTGTTGAGAAAATCGTGGCTGCTGGCCTGGGCCTTGAGCACCTCTTCCCGTACCAGGGGGTCGACTATGGTGTGAAACAGTATGGGGCGCACCCCGGTCTGGCGAAACTGCTCATCGATGCGGGCCCGCACCTGGCGCGCCTTTTCCTGGGTCTCCACAAAGGGGATGGTGACCTGTTCGAAGATCAGCGGAAACTGGCTCAGCACGGCGTGACCGAACACCTCGGCGGTGATGGCGGTGCCGTCGGATACATAGAATACGGTGTGCACAGCGGACTCCTGTGGTGTGCTCCTGGGGGGTTGCGAGCATTCAGTATCTCTCGAAACCATATCTCTTTTGTCAACAGGTCTGCCATTCCCAAGTTGTGAACTCGCTTGCAAACCTGAGTCGTTACCTTTTTGTGTCGCCATTGTAGAATGTCTGTGTCAGACGGCCATCCCCAAATCTTGCTCGGGGATTTTTTTGATAATCAGTAGAAAACGTTTTCATGGTCGTTGGCAACACACACATACAAAAACACATGATTTGGCACAGCAGGTGCTCGGCACCCTGGCCCACCAACCTGGAGACATGCAAATGCAACAGTACGTACTCTGGTACGAACAGCTCGGAATGCAGGACGTTGAGCGCGTTGGCGGCAAGAATGCATCCCTTGGCGAGATGATCAGCAACCTCTCAGGTGCCGGCGTGTCCGTGCCGGGCGGCTTTGCGACCACCGCCTTTGCGTTTAACGAGTTTCTGGAGTTAAGCGGCCTCAACGGCAAGATCCACGACCTGCTCGACAGCCTGGATGTGGACGACATTGCCGCCCTCAACCGGGCCGGTCAGCAGATCCGTGACTGGGTGGTGGATGCCCCCTTCCAGCCCGCGCTGGAGCAGGCGGTGCGTGCCGCCTACGACAAGCTGAGCGCCGGGCTCGAGGCCTCCTTCGCGGTGCGATCCTCCGCCACCGCCGAAGACATGCCAGATGCCTCCTTCGCCGGTCAGCAGGAGACTTTCCTCAACGTGCGCGGCATAGACTCTGTCATGACCGCCATCAAGCATGTGTTTGCCTCCCTCTTCAACGATCGCGCCATCTCCTACCGGGTACATCAGGGGTACGATCACAAGGGCGTGGCCCTCTCCGCCGGGGTGCAGCGCATGGTGCGCTCGGATCTCGCCGCCTCAGGCGTCATGTTCACCCTGGATACCGAATCCGGCTTCAACGACGTGGTCTTCATCACCGGCGCCCAGGGCCTGGGGGAGATGGTGGTGCAGGGGGCCGTCAACCCGGACGAGTTCTATGTGCACAAGCCGACCCTGAAATCCGGTCGCCCCGCCGTGGTGCGCAAGACGCTCGGTTCGAAACTTATCAAGATGACCTACTCCGAGGACGCCGGTCACGGTCGTCAGGTGAAGATCGTCGACACCGTGGATGCCGAGCGCAACCGCTTCTGCATCACGGACGAGGAAGTGATGGCGCTGGCCAAGCAGGCCCTCATCATCGAGCAACACTACGGCCGCCCGATGGACATCGAGTGGGCCAAGGATGGTCAGGATGGCAAGCTCTACATAGTCCAGGCGCGACCGGAAACCGTACGCAGCCGCCAGGAGGCGAACACCCTGGAGCGCTTTGCCCTCAAGCAAGCCGGCAAGGTGCTGATCGAGGGGCGCGCCATCGGCCACAAGATAGGGGCTGGCCCGGCGCGGGTCATCAGCACCATCAGCCAGATGGACGAGGTGCAGCCAGGCGACGTGCTGGTCACCGACATGACGGATCCGGACTGGGAGCCCATCATGAAGCGGGCCTCCGCCATCGTCACCAACCGGGGTGGCCGCACCTGCCACGCCGCCATCATAGCCCGTGAGCTCGGCATCCCGGCCGTGGTCGGCTGTGGCGATGCCACCGACCGCATCGAGGCGGGTCAGCTCATCACCGTCTCCTGCGCGGAAGGGGACACCGGCTTCATCTACGACGGCGAGCTCGACTTCGACGTGGCGGTGACCGAGGTGGGCAACATGCCACGCCTGCCCATCAAGGTGATGATGAACGTCGGCAACCCGGACAGGGCCTTCGACTTCGCCCAGCTGCCGAACGCTGGCGTGGGCCTGGCGCGCCTCGAGTTCATCATCAACCGCATGATAGGGGTGCACCCCAAGGCGCTGCTGGAGTTCGACCAGCAGAGTCCCGAGCTGCAAGCCACCATCAACAAGATGATCGCGGGCTACGAGAGCCCCCGCGAGTTCTACGTCGCCAAGCTGACGGAAGGCATCGCCACCCTGGCCGCCGCCTTCTGGCCGGAGCGGGTCATAGTGCGGATGTCGGACTTCAAGTCCAACGAATACGCCAACCTGGTGGGGGGCCGTGGTTACGAGCCTCATGAAGAGAACCCCATGATCGGCTTCCGTGGCGCCTCCCGCTACATCGCCGACAGCTTCCGCCCCTGCTTCGCGCTGGAGTGCGAGGCGATGAAGCGGGTGCGCGATGTCATGGGCCTGACCAACGTCGAGGTGATGATCCCCTTCGTGCGTACCGTGGGCGAGGCGGAGCAGGTGGTGGAGATCCTGGCGGAGAACGGCCTGCGCCGTGGCGAGCGGGGGCTGAAAGTCATCATGATGTGCGAGCTCCCCTCCAACGCCCTGCTGGCGGACAAGTTCCTCGAGCACTTCGACGGCTTCTCCATCGGCTCCAATGACATGACCCAGTTGACCCTGGGGCTGGATCGGGACTCGGGCCTCATCGCCCATCTGTTCGATGAGCGCAACGAGGCGGTCAAGGCGCTGCTCGCCATGGCCATCGCGGCCGCGCGCAAGGCGGGCAAGTACGTCGGCATCTGCGGCCAGGGGCCGTCGGATCACCCGGACTTCGCCGCCTGGCTGGTCGAGCAGGGCATAGACTCCGTGTCGCTGAACCCGGATACCGTGGTCGACACCTGGCTCTATCTGGCCGAGCAGAATAAGGCAAGCTGAGCCAGCACAGGCAGCTCCCCCCATAATCCATGACGGCACCTTCTCGGTGCCGTTTTTTATTACCAACAGGGTGCTGTGTCTATGACTCGTATATGCAAGGTGCATTGGGCCTCGTCTCTCGCACTCTCTATGGGGGTGTCATTGCCGGGTGGGGATTGGAGGATGAGGTTGCTGCGGCGTCGTGGCTAAAGACGAGGGGGCCCATGGCCCCCTCGATGAGATGACTCCTTCAGAGCGAAGGGCGCGTCACCTGGGCTGCTGTTCGGCGCCGGCCAGCTCGATCTGCACCTTAACTCCCTCCTGCTGGAGCCGGGCGCTGATGGCGTTCAGATCGGTGCCGGGCTTGGCCTCCAGCAGGGCGATGCCGCCACTGCTCTGCTTGAAGCTCAGACCGTGGCGCGTGGCCAGTGCCCTGGCTTGAGGCTCGTCGGCCTCGATCAGCAGGGTACCGCTGACGGTGAGCTCGGGGCTGGCGACCCCCTGCAGCAAGACGTCACCGCTGCGCAGGCCAGGTTGTGCCGTCTTGCCATCCAGGCTGCGGGCGACGCGCTTCTTGCTGCCGTTGTCCGGGGTGAGGTAGGTCTGACCGTTCACCTCTATGGTGCTGTACTGCTTGCCCTCGATGACCACCGACTCTTGGGCCGTGGCTTGAGCGGAAACCGAGGCCAGCAGGCTTGCCAGGGCAAGGCTGAGTAAGCTGTGTTTCATGTTGTGACTCCTGTGGGATTAGAGGGAGGTTGCGTCATGGCCGATCACCCGCAGGGACCAGTTGAGCAGTTGACCCGGCTGGCTGTTATTGCGCTCGGTCAGGGTCGTACGGACATTGGTGCTGCGATTGAGCAGCGAGACCTGACGGGTGCCGCTGGCGACGTCGGTCACCGCCAGTTGCCACTCGCCCTCGGCGGATTCCCCGTAGAACTTGTGGGAGAGCATGCGCATGTCGCGCAGCCCCTTGGTACGCACATAACCCAGCTGCTGCCGGTCGAGGGATTGACCCACCAGGCTGTTGTTGGGGTTGAGCAGCACGCTGCGGGTGCCGGAGGGGGAGACCAGCTCGATCAGCAGATCGGGCAGCCGCTGGTGATCCAGACTGACCTGCACCTGCACCGCTTCCACGGTCAGCGGCTGACTGACCCGGGTGCTGGAGGTGGTCGGGCTGCTGCCCAGATCCGGGATGGCGCCCTGGGCGCCCTGCACAGTCACCTTCTGCCAGGGCAGCTGTACCAGCGGCGGCAAGGGATTGTGAGTGGCGGCGCTCGCCAGGGCCTTGTTCACATCGATGAGGCCAAAGCCGTAGGTCGGGTTGAACCAGACCCCGGCGGCGTTGCGCTCCCAGCCTTCCAGCCCGGTCACCCGGCGTTGCTGACCATTGGCGGCTGTGTAGCTCAGTGTGACCGCTGCCTGGTTGGCATCGATGCGGGTGGCATTGCGCGCCAGCAGATCCCGCAGATCCCGTACCGACAAGTCCGGGTAGGCCGACATCAGCAGTGCCATGGCGCCAGCTGTGTTCGGGGTGGCCGAAGAGGTGCCATTCATGGTGCCGTTGTAGTCGCAGCTTGCATCCAGCGCCGGGTTGCCGTGCAGTCGGTTGGTGCTGGGATCGTCTACCCGGTTGTAGCCCAGGTCACACCCGGGCAGATCCGTGGTCACCATGGCCGGTGAGGCGGTGCCGTACTCGCCGCCCGGGGCCGTCAGGAAGACGTTGCTGCCGACGCTGGAGTAGGAGGAGCGCACGCCGTCCGCGTTGCTGGCACTGACCACCAGGTTCCAGAAGTTGCTGTTGGAAGGATCTATGTTGCTGTTTTCAAACGGCAGTCTGAGCTCGCCGCCGGTGCGGTTGAGCACATAGTTGCCGGCGGCAATGCGACTGAAGCCGTTGCCTGCGGCCTTGATGTAAGCGGCCCCTTGCGCCTTCAGGGTCATCTGCTCGAACAGGCGATCCAGTTGCACCTGGTTGAGCCCGCCGGCCCCCTGGGGATCGACCAGGCTCATGCCGTAACTCTGGTTGAAGACACGGTTGTCGCGGCTGGCCTGGCTGTTGCCGAGGGCATAGAGCCAGTCTTGCTGCAACTGCTGGCTATTGTCGTCGAGCAGGTTGAAGCCTTGCAGCTGGGCACGGGGAGCCACGCCCCGGGTGCCGATGGCGTTGTCGACTGCCGCTATGATGCCGGAGACAGAGGTGCCGTGGGCACTGTCCGGATCGGTCGGCGTCGGGTCGTCGCTGCCGGTCACCACGTTCTTCGAACCTGGGCGGACGTTGTCGGCGAGATCCGGGTGGGCGATGGCCAGGCCGTCGTCCACGACGGCCACATTGATCCCCTGGCCGAGTACCTCTGTGCGGTGGGCCCACCAGAGATTGAGGTCATTGCCCGCCACGCCGCCACGGGCACTGAAGGCATGTTGGCCACTGTTGAGCAGGTACCACTGCTGGTCCTGCAAGGGGTTGATGCCGGGCAGGCAGCGCTGTGCGCTGGTGCGGCCGGTATCCATGTCGACTTCTCTGCCGGTGAGGGGGGCACAACTCTCTGCAGCCTGCGCCGAGACCACAGGCAGGGCCGAGAGCAGGGCCGTGATTGCCAATGCTAACGATGTTTTTCTCATTGATAAACTCCATCTTAAGGGCGCACCGTCCGAGGTGCGACGGGCATCTATACATGAGAAAAGACGATTCAAAAGGCTCTCATTTCGGAGTTGAGAGGGGGCTCAAAGAAATCTCATTTGAGCCCATATGGGGGTATCAATGGGGCAGATTACGTGTTTCATTGAGAGTTATTCGCATTCAGCACTAATGATCTTTTTGTTGATAGAAGGGCCTGTTGTGAAGCGCCCTCACCCCTGTCATGGCTGCCGCTGGTCGCTATCCCTGTTAAGGTAAGGGCAAAACAGCACTCAGGACGGATCCATGACTCTTTTGCAGTGGCAATCGGCCAGCTTGGCTCTTCACGGCGACCAGACCCTCTTCATCCCCGACCTCAAGCTGGCGCCTCAGGCGTGCTGGGCCTTCGTCGGCAGCAACGGCAGCGGCAAGACGGCGCTGGCCTCTGCCCTGTGCGGCGAGCTGGCCGTCCGTGCAGGGGAGGTGACTGGCCGGGTGAGGGCCGAGTGCCTCTCCTTCGAGTCGCAGCAGCGGCTGGGGGAGCTGGACTGGCAGCGGCGCAACACCGACATGCTGGGGGAAGAGGAGGAGGCAGGCTATCGGGTGTCGACCCTGATGCTGGAGGAGGGGGGCGGGGAGGCCCAGGCCCGCTCGCTGCTGGCCCGCTTCGGCATCGAGTCCCTGTGGGATCGCCCCTACCGCCATCTCTCGAGCGGGGAGGGGCGCAAACTGCTGCTGGCCCGTACCCTGCTGGGGCGGCCCGAACTGCTGGTGCTGGACGAGCCCTTCGATGGGCTGGATCAGGGCTCTCGCCAGGAGCTGATGGGGCTGCTGGCAGAACTGGTCGGGGAGGGACAGCGGTTGGTGGTGATCGTCAACCGCTTCGACGAGATCCCCCCCTTTGCCACTCACCTCGGCCTGCTCGGGGAGCTCAGCCTGCTGCTGGCGGGGGAGCGTGACGCCGTGCTCGGCAGCCGGGAAGTGGCCCAGCTGGCACGGGCCGAAATCGCCTCACCCCGCTTACCGCCTCCGCTGACGGCTCACGTGCCCTTGCCCCCAGGCCCCCGGGTACAGATGCGCGCCTTGCGCGTCGCCTACGGGGAGCATGTCATCATCGACGGGCTCGACTGGACCATAGAGGAGGGAGAGCACTGGCAACTGGTGGGGCCCAACGGTGCCGGCAAGTCGACCCTGCTCGCCCTCATCACAGGGGATCATCCGCAGGGGTACAGCAATGATCTGCGCCTGTTCGGAGTGCGCCGGGGCAGTGGCGAGAGCATCTGGGAGATCAAGCGCCACATCGGCCTGGTGAGCCCGGCCCTGCACCTGGACTATCGCGTCAATTGCTCGGTGCTGGCGGTGGTCCTCTCCGGCTTTTATGACTCCATCGGCCTCTATACCCACCCGGGGGATCGCCAGTTGGCGCTCGCCAACCAGTGGCTGCTCCTGCTGGGGCTAAAGGAGCAGGGGGCGCAGCCCTTTCACTCCCTCTCCTTCGGCCAGCAGCGCCTGGTGCTCATCGCCCGGGCCCTGGTCAAGCATCCGCCGCTGCTCATTCTGGACGAGCCCCTGCAGGGGCTGGATCCCTTGAACCGCCACCTGGTGCGGGAGATGGTGGTGCGCCTCATAGGGGAAGGCACCCAGTTGCTGTTCGTCTCCCACCACCCCGAGGATGCGCCCCCCGGCCTCAGCCACCGGCTGAGCTTCGTGCCAGACGGCGCCGGGGGTTATCGCTATCTGCAGGAGAAGCTGGATGAGGGGTGATACCGGTTAGGCGGCTATTCCTCCATGCGGAGTGAGCTAAACGGCGCCATAGGGCGCCGTTTTATGCCTTCTTAACTGGATGCCGCAAGCTGCCCCTATTCAGGCAATAGCCCTTGCTGACGGATAAGCCCGGCCAGGCTCGCCGCTATGCCGTCGTGCTCGGCGGCAGTCGGATGCCAGAGGCAGCCTGAGTTGTCTGAGCGCATTTGCTCGACCAGTACCGGGGGATCACCCAACAGGGCTAGCTGTTGCTGCAGGCGGGCCAGTGCCTGGTTGAGCCGGTCATGGGGCCAGAGATATTGGCCCATGAGAATGATGGGCGGGTTGTCATAGCGTTGGCGCAGATCGCGCAGCAGCTCGACATAACCATCTACCCAGGCCTGCTGGAATGCCTCCTGATCCTGCCAGGGCTCATGGGGTTGCAGTTCAGAGCTGAAGTCATTGGTGCCGAGCTCGACGACGATCAGCGCAGGGTGCTGGCTCTCGAAGTCGGTGCCGCCCTGATAGACGGCGCCAGCCTTGTTCAGGTAGTGGGGCAGGGCATGATGGGGTTGATTGCCGTCCCAGTTGCGCAAGAGCCCGAGCCCGGAGTAAGAGACCTGGCTGTGTGTGGCTCCGAGCAGAGCTGCCGTCTTGGCCGGGAAGGCGAGCCGGGCGTTGGAGCTGTTGAGGTTCTCCTCCCAGCTGCATTCCCGCTTGTTCGACTCGCTGCCCATGCCAGCGCTGATGGAGTCACCGACAAACAACAGATGGGGTTTCTGCTGCCAGATGCCGCTCACCACCCCGTCAGTGATCAGGGCGTCCAGGGTCAGCATGGCGTCATAGGTCTCGGTGCGTTTGACCAGCTCGACCCTTACCGCGCGGGATTGGGGCAGTTGCAGGAGGGGATAGGTGTTCATGCCCTGATCGGTCTTGATGACACCGTGTAGCTGGCCATCGATCAGCAGATCGAACTGGCTTTGCTGTCCATCTATGGCGATCGCCAGCTCGCTCCCCTGAAAGAGGAATGAGAGCCGGGTGGCCGGCCAGTTGAATTGCACGTCCTGCTTGACCCAGTCGCGCACGATGCGCCCCTCGTAATTGAGACGATGATCCGTGGCTTCGATGCGGGCGGCCTGTGCCTCGGCAGCCAGCCCCACGGCGGCGAGCAGGAGGAGTCCTTTCACTGTCTTCATGCTGATCCCTGTGCTGTGTTGGGTTAACGCGACAGGGAGAGTCCAGATACCGGATCCGCTTCCGTACACGACGGGAACCGGTCAGGTATATGTCACCATCGCTGCCATTTGGCGCCCAGTTGGTGGGCGCCGAATGAAGATAGATGGTGATGTGTTGTTCATAAAAGCAGCATCATCAGGATTTGTGGGGGCCATCAAACTTTTTATTCGAAGATTAATAAGTGCCGCGTGGCGGTCACTTCACCAGAGAGAGGACCTCTCGAAACGCCGGATGGCGGCAATCTCCCATCAGCTGGTAGAGGCACATCTCCACCGAGGTGAGGGATGCGCCCCTGGCCGCCAGCTGGCCGATGGCGAGCTCCCGGTTGGCGGCGGTGCGGGACGACACCGCATCCACCACCAGAGAGACCCGGGTACCGCTCGCCAGAAGCCCCAGCACGCTCTGGTAGACGCAGATATGGGCCTCGATGCCGCATACCAGCCAGTGGCCGACCCCGGTTCCGGCGAGGGCATCGGCGACCGTCGGCTCCCCCAGGGCGCCGAAACTGTACTTGGGCAGCACAAGGGTGCCTGCCTGCAGCGGCTGCAACTCGGGCACCGTGGCGCCGAGCTTGTCCGGGTTCTGCTCCAGCCAGACAACCGGCAGCCCCAGCACCCGGGCGCCCTCTGCCAGCCTGCTCGTATTGGCAATCAGGGCTTCGCTCCCCTCGACCAGACGGGCCAGCTTGCCCTGGATATCGACCACCAGCAGGCCGGTGTTGCGGCTTTCAAGCATGATTTTCTCCTTTGTATGTGGCGAGCTTCCCGGTCCCGAGCTCAACGACGCCGGGCTCCTGCTGACAAGCTGCACGGCGCCCCTTCACGCGCTCGCCGTGCCAGGGGGGTCAAGGTAGGCCAGGGCCTCTATGTTGTTGCCGTCCGGATCGAGCAGGAAGGCGGCGTAGTAATTGGGGGCATAGTGGGGGCGCAGCCCCGGCTGCCCGTTGCAGGCAAAGCCGGCCCTGACGCCAGCCTGGTGAAACTCATCCACCTGGGCCGCGCTGCTTGCCGCGAAGGCGAGATGGCAGGGGGCACCCTGTTGGCCCCGCTCTATCAGGAAGCCCACCTTGTCGTGACCAACCCGGCCAAAACCTGCGGCGTCTTTGTCTGCCCATTTGAGTGCTATCAAGAGGGGGGCCAGCACGGTTTCATAGAAGCGTCGGCAGTCGTCGACGCGCACCACCTTGATTTCAACATGATCGAACACGGCTACTCCTTGTGCTGTCTGGGGGCTGAGCAGGCTCTCGGCACCCTTATGGGATCCCGTGAAGATGGGTATCGAATGACTACAATAAGCCGGTTTTGCGTCAAGCGGGGAGAGGGCAAGCCGCATAACTGCGTGCTCCGTCAAAGATTTCTCATCCAGGGGGCGGATGGGCTTTGCCTCTCTTTGGCCAAGCTTGCCCGGTTTTGTTGCTTGGCGAAGGGGAAAAGCTCTGTTATGGTGTCCTTAATTAGCCGTTTGGATGGCTAGATGGTTGTGGTGTCGGCCTTCATGATGACACCCGCGGCCCCACCGTTTCGATGATCAGTACGACAAGGAGTCCCCATGCAGCGCCGTTCCCTCTTCAAGATCTCTGCCCTGGCCCTGCTCGCCAGCAGCGTCTCTTTCACCGCCCTTGCCGCCGATCCCGCCAAGCAGGAGATCGTGATCGGCACCACGGTCGGGGACTTCGCCGACATGGTGACCGACTCCATCAAGCCGCAGCTCGAAGCCAAGGGCTACAAGGTCAAACTGGTGGAGTTCACCGACTACGTGACCCCCAACATCGCCCTGGCGGACGGGTCCCTGGACGTCAACTGCTTCCAGCACAAACCCTATCTGGAGAGCTTCTCCAAAGACCGGGGCCTCTCCCTGGCACCCATCACCCAGGTACCGACCGGTCCCATGGGGCTCTACGCCGGCAAGCTGGGGGACCTCAAGGCCCTGAAAGAGGGCAGCACTGTCGCCATTCCCAACGACCCCACCAACCAGGCGCGGGCCCTGCTGATGCTGCAGGACCTGGGCTGGCTGACCCTCAAGGAGGGGATCAACCCCCTCAAGGCGAGCGAATTCGATGTGGTGAAGAACCCCCACGACATCAAGCTGGTGTTGCTGGAGGCGGCGCAACTGCCCCGCTCCCGTGAAGACGTGGACTTCTCCGTCATCAACGGCAACTTCGCAGCCTCGAGCGGGATCCCCTTCAGCACGGGTCTCTTCCTCGAGCGCAGCTATGACTTCATCAACTGGGTGGTGGTCAAAGGAGCCGATGCGGACAAGCCGTTCGCCAAGGATGTGGCGGCGGCCTACAACTCCCCCGAGTTCAAGGCCTATGCCGCAAAGCGTTTCGTCGGCTACAAGTACCCCCAGGGCTGGCAGAGCCAGGGCTGAGAGCAGAGCCAGGGCTGAGAGCAGCACCTGCAACGAAAAACGGGCACCAGGGTGCCCGTTTTTTCATCTGGGAGATCAGTAGCGGTGCAGCCACCAGCGGGCGGCGACGAGGGCGGTGAGGCTGCCAAGCAGGGCGCTCGCCAGCACGTCCAGGGGCCAGTGCATGCCGATCAGGGTGCGCGACAGGCCGATGCCGATGGCCCAGAGCGGCAGCAGCCAGACCCCGGCGGGGGCACGGGCCAGCCAGATCAGGCCGAAGAACTGGGCCAGGCTCATGGCGGCGATGCTGTGGCCGGAGGGGAAGGCGTAGTTCACCTCCGTCTGCCAGTGGTGGCCGAGCCAGGCGGGCAGCGCCAGCAACTGGGTCGCGGCGTGGACCTGTTCGCTGCGAAGCGCACTGCTGCCGGCATAGAACTGGCGGATGGCGGGGATAAGCTCCTGGCTCTCCAGCCAGAGCAGATAGGGCCTTGGCTCCTCGGTCAGCTGCTTGATGAGGCTCTTGATGATCCAGTCGCTCGCGAGCGCGGCAAAGAGGGCGCCCGCGAGGGCCAGTAGGGCGGTGTGGCCGAGCGTCAGCTTGTGTCGGGTCAGCAGCAGCAAGGCGGCGATGGTGATGGCAAGGCCGGGCAGGTCCACCATGCGGGTAAGGGCATAGGGCCACCAGAGCCAGTCCGATTGCAGGGCACCCGTCATGAAGGGCTGCCAGGGCAGGCAGACGAGCAGCAGCAGCGGCAGCAGCAGTATGGCGTTGAAACCAAGCACCCGGCGGCGTGGCAACGAAGAGGCATGAGTCGGCATGAGAGGGCTCGTAACAGGTGCACATGACAGGGCGGATGATAAAGAGGCGTCATTGTGCCAGCCCGTCCCCCCTGGTCAAGCCAGGGGGGACGAGGGCAACATGTTGTTACATATGAGTGCGACGCTCCATCTGTGGATGCCCGGGAACCCGCTTCGACACCCTGGCGCTCTGTCGCCTTAAGAGAGCGGTGCACTCTTTGCCCACGACAGCCCGAGAACAAGTCTCTGAAAATTCGGCCCGCTTGGGCTAGAATGGCGCGCCTGTGGCCGGTTGTGGATGAGAAGAGAGCCGATGAAGATCGTCGTTGATGAAAATATGCCCCATGCCTGCGAGCTGTTTGCCGAGTTTGGCGAGGTCGTCCCCCTGCCCGGACGGCAGATAGGGGCGGCGGATCTGCAGGATGCCGACGTGCTGCTGGTGCGTTCGGTGACCCGGGTCGATGCCGGGCTGCTCGCCAGCTGCCCGCGGCTGGCTTTCGTCGGCACCGCCACCATAGGCACGGATCACATCGACACTGCTCTCCTGGCCGAGCGGGGCATCCCCTTCTTCAGCGCCCCCGGCTGCAACAAGTATTCGGTGGGCGACTATGTGCTCTCGGCCCTGCTGGTGCTGGCGGAGCGCCATGAGCTCAGCCTCGATCGGATGAGCCTCGCCGTCATCGGCGCCGGCAACACGGGGGAGTGCGTGGCGGGCAAGGCAGAGGCGCTCGGCATGAAGGTGCTGCGCTGCGATCCGCCGCGGGCACGCACTGAGGGCGGTGCGGGTTTTGTCGATTATCAGACGGCCCTTGGGGCCGATATCGTCAGCTTCCATGTGCCCCTGACCCGCAAGGGGCCGGAGCCGACCTTCCACCTGCTGGGGGCGCGCGAGATAGCCGCGCTGCCCGGGGGCCAGTTCCTTATCAATGCCTCCCGGGGGGAGGTGTGGGACAACCAGGCCTTGCTGGCGCGCCAGCAGAGTCAGGCGCCGCTCAAGCTGGTGATGGACGTGTGGGAAGGGGAGCCTGAGCCTCTAGAGGCCCTGGTGCCTTACACCGAGATAGCCACTCCGCACATCGCCGGCTACAGCCTGGAGGGCAAGGCCCGCGGCACCTGGATGCTCTATCAGGCGCTCTGCCAGCAGCTGGGGCGTACGGCGCGCCAGGATCTGCAATCCCTGCTGCCCGCCCCCGAGGTGCGCGAGCTGACGCCGGGTCAGCCCGCCGATCAGGGGTTGATCAAGCAACTGGTCCACCTCATCTATGACGTGCGCCGGGACGATGCCCGCTTTCGCAACCGGATCGGGTTGCCCGGCAGCTTCGATGGGCAGCGCAAGGACTACCCGGAGCGGCGCGAGCTCTCCTCCTTGCAGGTCAGCGGCCCCTTCGCCTGCGACAGGCTGGCCCGGCTGGGCTTTGCCATCTCGCAACAATAAACCGGAATTCATGCGGGGGCTCCGATCACCGGATCGGGGCCCTCCGTCTCGGCCCGCACCCTGCCGGCCGACCATCAGACAGATCACGCCTGCCGCCCCTGATGCCGACCCGATCGGCCTCATCGGCGGGCAATATCACAGGAGAGAACATCAGTGAGTCAACAATTCAACGTAGCGGTACTGGGCGCGAGCGGCGCCGTGGGTCAGGCCATGATCGAGATCCTGGAGGAGCGCGCCTTCCCGGTCGCCACCCTCTATCCTCTGGCCTCCAGCCGCAGCGCCGGCGACACAGTGCGCTTTGGCGGCAAGAACATCGAGATCAAGGATGTCGAGGAGTTTGACTGGAGCCAGGTGCAGATCGCCCTCTTCTCCGCCGGCGCCGAGGTCTCTGCCAAGTGGGCGCCCATCGCGGCCGAGCAGGGCTGCATCGTCATCGACAACACCTCCTGCTTCCGTTACGACGAAGACATCCCCCTGGTGATCCCGGAAGTGAACCCGGATGCCCTGGCGGATTTTCGCAACCGCAACATCATCGCCAACCCCAACTGCTCCACCATACAGATGCTGGTTGCCCTCAAGCCCCTGCAGGACGAGGTGGGCATAGCCCGCATCAACGTAGCGACCTACCAGTCCGTCTCCGGCTCCGGCAAGGAAGGGGTGAGCGAGCTGGCGGGCCAGACCGCCCATCTGCTCAACGGCCGTCCGGTGGAGCCGACCATCTATCCGCAGCAGATCGCCTTCAACCTGATCCCGCAGATCGACAGCTTCACCGACAACGGTTACACCCGTGAAGAGATGAAGATGGTGTGGGAGACCCAGAAGATCCTGGGGGATGCCAGCATAGCCGTGAACCCCACCTGCGTGCGGGTGCCGGTGTTCTACGGTCACGCCGAGGCGGTCCATGTCGAGCTGCACCAGCCGCTGGACGCCGAGCAGGTCAAGGAGCTGCTGCGCAATGCCCCCGGCGTCACCCTGTTTGACGACGATGCGGACTACCCGACCCCGGTGCGCGACGCCACCGGCAAGGACGAGGTGCTGGTTGGCCGGGTGCGCCAGGATATTTCTCACCCGAGCGGTATCAATATGTGGATCGTGGCCGATAACGTTCGTAAGGGCGCGGCGACCAACAGCGTGCAGATTGCCGAGCTGCTGGTGCGCGACTACCTCTGAGGCCGTTTTGCGGACACTGGCGGGGAGGGAGCCCCGCCCGAGGAGATGAGCCAGGGTCCCGGGATGTGACCGGGGGCGCACTCTCCGGTTTTAAGAATGTCGCGTGATATCAGTGAGCTAGGTTTTTTTCTACACTCGGGTTCGCGTCTGGGGCCGCTCTCTGGCGGCATGGGGACGCGAAATATGTCGGATCGCTGGCTTGAGACCGGCGGCTGATTTATATTGAGCCGATTGTTTTGGGGTAACTATCCAGATTTTTCAATGTGATAGGGCCATCATACGAAGGAACGAATATGGGACATTCCCGCATAACGCTGGCAACGCTACTCGCATTGGGTCTTCTGGGCACGGCTCAGGCCGATGAGGCGGGGCGAGAGCCTTTCTTTGTCGAGCTCAAGGGCCCGGATGGTGCCGCGCCTCCTGTCGTTCAGCCTCAGGCCCAGCCCGTGGCACCGGCCCAGCCGGCTCCCAGGGCCCAGCCCATAGTGCGTCAGGCGCCCAGCGCCGCCGCCGGCAGCTATGGCCCTGTCCGTTCCACCGATACCCTCTGGAGCCTGGCGAGCAAGCATCGCCCCTCCAACCGGGTGACCGTCTACCAGACCATGGTGGCGATCTATGACAAGAATCCCAAGAGTTTTGCCGACGGCAACATCAACCACATCCTGGTGGGATCCCGCATTCTGCTGCCAAGCGCCGCCGAGGCGGGCCGCATCACGGACGCCGAGGCCCGTCGTCGCTTCAACAGCGACAATGCCAGCTGGAAGGGGCTGAGCCCCAAATACCTGGCCGAGAAACAGACCCATCCGGTGGCGACCAAACCGGCGACCAGCGCGCCGGTCAAGACCGTGGCCAAGGCGGCCCCCCTCCCGACCGCCCCCAAGGTGAGCGCGCCCCAGGCGGCGACCGAGATGACGGCGATCCCCAAGGCTGCCGCTCCGGCGGCGAGTGCCGCCGCGCCAACCGCAGCCCCGGCCCCCTTGCCAGTCAGTGCCGCCGCCGTGGTGGGCAAGCCCTCCACCGAGATGGCGCTGGCGCTGGAAGATGCCAACGCCCAGCTCGGTCAGGTCACCGAGATGAACCACAGGCTCAAGCTGCGCCTGCAGTCCCTGACCGAAGAGGTGGAGACCCTCAAGGCACAGCTGCAGGATCAGACCGCGTTGCAAAAAGAGGTGGCGGAGCTCAAGGCCAAGCCGGTGCCGCCCGTGGTGGCCCCCGCACCCAAACAGAACTGGGTGATGGAGCTGCTCGCCTCGCCGCTCAACCTCGCCATGATCATCCTGCTGCCCGTGCTGCTGGTGCTGGCCTTGGTGACGCTCTGGCTGCGGGCCCGCGCTCGCCGCGAGCTGGAAGAGCAGGAGAAGAGCCTGTCGGAGTCCACCTCCATGGTGATGGGGGAGGAGAGCAGCGAATTTGACCAGCTGATGACGGTCGGCATCGCCGATGACGAGCCCATGCACGCCATGCCGGATCTTGGGCTGGGTGACAATGGCAGTCAGGAGGGGACCAAGGCCCCGACTGACGTCGTCTTCAGCGATGATGAGATGGCCCTGTCCGCCTTCGATGTGGAGCCTGCGGTGACGACGGCCAACCGGGATCCGGATCTGGTGCCCGAACTCGATCTGGCCCACGAGGGTGACTTCAGTCTGCCCCTGGCCCCCGAGCTGGATCTCTCCGGCGAGTCCGAGGCCAAGGCCCGGGCCGACGACGAGCTCATGAGCGAGGAGGAGCTGCAAGCGGCCCTGTTTGCCGAGCTGGATGCCGATCTCGAGGCCGATCTCAGCCAGGCGCAGGAGCAGAGCAGAAGCCAGCGCGATGGGGCGCTTGCCAACTTCGATCTCAGCGATCTCGAGACCGACTTCCACGAGCCTGCCACCGACACCGCTGCCCGAGGCGACGACGCCTATGGCAAGGATGATATCGATGACATGCTGGCCGAGCTCGGGCTGGAGCCCACCAAGCCGGCGGCGCCGGCCTGGGATCCCAACGAGCTGGCCCTGGCGGACTTCGAGGATGCCTTCACCGAGGTGGAGCCCCATCAGGGCGATCTGAAGCCCCGTGAGCAGGCGCAGGCGAACGACTACGTGGAGATAGACAAGCTCCTGGCCGAGGCCAATGCCAGCAGCACGGAGCAGGAGCCCTACCAGGGCTTCTCCCTGGACGTGGGGCTGGATGGCTTCCCCGAGGTGTTGCCGGAGTCCACCGGGTTCGATGTGGATGCCGATGACGGCGGCGTGGGGGCCAAGCTGGATCTGGCCCGGGCCTACCTCGAGATCGACGACAAGGAGAGCGCCCGCGAGCTGCTGCAAGAGGCGGCGGCCCAGGGCAGCGAGCACCAGCGCAGCGAAGCCGAGAAGCTGCTCAGGCGCCTGGGGTGATCCCCTTTGCCGGTGATGAACACAGAGGGCAGCCCGCGGGCTGCCCTCTTTCATGTCGGTCGCCGGCAAGGGATGCCGGCCCGAACTGGGACTTTTGGGCCCAAGGGCGTATAATCCGGCCCGTTTCTTTCATCCTTTCCCCACAAGACAAGATTCATCCATGCGAATTGCCCTAGGTATTGAATACGACGGCAGCCGGTATTTCGGCTGGCAGCGTCAGCGCGAAGTGATCAGCGTGCAGGCCGAACTGGAAAAAGCCCTCAGCCGCATCGCCAACCACCCCGTCTCCATCCAGTGCGCCGGTCGTACCGATGCCGGGGTGCACGCCACCGGCCAGGTGATCCACTTCGATACCGAGGCGAACCGCGCCGAGGGGGCCTGGACCCTGGGGCTCAACTCCAACCTGCCGCCGGACATCGCAGTGCGCTGGGTCAAGGAGGTGGACGAGAACTTCCACGCCCGCTTCAGCGCCACCGCCCGTCGCTACCGTTATGTCATCTACAACCATAACTTCCGCCCGGCCATCCTCGGCAGCGGCGTCAGCCACTACCACGAGACCATAGATGCCGACCTGATGCACCAGGCGGGCCAGAGCCTGCTCGGGGAGCACGACTTCAGCACCTTCCGCGCCATCGCCTGCCAGTCCAACACCCCCTGGCGCAATGTGACCCACCTGTGCGTCAGCCGCTCCGGCCCTTACATAGTGCTCGACATCAAGGCCAACGCCTTCCTGCACCACATGGTGCGCAACATCACCGGCTCCCTGCTGCTGGTGGGGCAGGGACTCAAACCCGTGGAGTGGATAGCCGAGGTGCTGGCGGCCAGGGATCGCAACCTGGCGGGGCCGACCGCCAAGGCGGGGGGGCTTTATCTGGTGGACGTGGACTACCCGGCAGAGTTTGCCCTGCCGCAGTTGCCGCTCGGCCCGCTCTGGCTGCCGGACTCGGCACCGGGTACGACCAGTTTTTAGTAACTGGGCCCGAAAATTTGTGGTTTAATGATCCGTCATTTATTGCCATCGAGCCGTAAGTCATTGAACAATCAAGGCCCGATGCGTTTTGTCAGGCACAAAAGCATTAAGGAATTCCATGAGCTGGCTTGAGAAGATCCTTCCCAAGAGCAAGATCACTACACCGCGTCGTCACAACATTCCGGAAGGGGTGTGGACCAAGTGTACCGCTTGCGAACAGGTGCTCTACCGGGCAGAACTGGAGCGCAATCTCGAAGTGTGCCCCAAGTGTGATCATCATATGCGGATCAGCGCCCGCGCCCGCCTCGAGAGCTTCCTCGACGAGCAGGGCCGCACCGAGGTCGGTGCCGAGCTGGAGCCGCAGGACATCTTGAAATTCAAGGATTCCAAGCGCTACAAGGATCGTTTGTCTGCCGCTCAGAAAGAGACGGGAGAAAAAGATGCGCTGGTGGTGATGAAGGGGACCCTCAAGGGGGTGCCGGTCGTCGCCTGTTCATTCGAGTTCTCCTTCATCGGTGGCTCCATGTCCTCCGTGGTCGGTGCCCGCTTCGTGCGTGCCGTCGAGGAGAGCATCAAGGAAGGCCGCGGCCTGGTCTGCTTCTCCACCTCGGGTGGGGCGCGGATGCAGGAAGCGCTCTTCTCCCTGATGCAGATGGCCAAGACCAGTGCGGCGCTCGATCGCCTCACCAAGGCGGGCCTGCCGTTCATCTCCGTGCTGACCGACCCCACCATGGGGGGCGTCTCCGCCAGTCTGGCCATGCTGGGTGACATCAACGTGGGCGAGCCCAAGGCGCTGATCGGCTTCGCCGGTCCCCGCGTCATCGAGCAGACAGTGCGCGAGAAGCTGCCGGAAGGCTTCCAGCGCTCCGAGTTCCTGCTGGAGAAGGGCGCCATCGATCTCATCATCGACCGCCGCGAAATGCGCAACCGTCTGGCTGGCCTGCTGGCCAAGCTGATGAACACTCAGGTCATCGAAGACTGAACATGAGTTCGCACATGCAACAATCTCAAAGCCGGTCGCTGGTCGACTGGCTTTCTTATTTGGAACGGATCCATCCGGTCAACATCGACATGGGTCTGGAGCGGGTCGGCGCCGTTGCCCGGCGCATGGGCCTTACCCAGTTGCCGTTTAAGGTGATCACGGTGGCGGGCACCAACGGCAAGGGCTCCTCCTGCGCCATGGCCGCCAGCATACTGATGGCCGCCGGTTACCAGGTGGGTGTCTACTCCTCGCCGCACCTGCTGCGCTTTACCGAGCGGGTGCGCATCGACGGGGCCGAGCTCTCTGACAGCGAGCACTGCGCCGCCTTTGCCGAGGTGGAAGCCGCCCGCGGCGAGATTGCCCTCACCTTCTTCGAATTCGCCACCCTGGCGGGCCTGTGGCTCTTCTGCCGCGCCGCCCCCGACGTGCTGCTGCTGGAAGTGGGGCTGGGCGGCCGGCTCGACGCCACCAATGTGGTGGAGTCCGACGTGGCCCTGATCACCTCCATTGCGCTGGATCACTGCGACTGGCTCGGGGATACCCGCGAAGCGGTGGCGGTGGAGAAGGCCGGGGTGTATCGCGCTGGCAAACCCGCCATCAGCGGCGAGCCCAACCCGCCAGCGACCATCGCCAGCGAAGCGGCGCGTCTTGGCGCCTGCCTGCGCCAGGTCGGCCGCGACTTCCACGGCGATGAGCACGATGCAGACTGGGATTACCATGGCCTGAACCACTGGCTGGGGCTGCCCAAACCCGCCCTGCCGCTGATGAACGCGGTCACCGTGCTGGCGGCGCTGGAATCCCTCGGCTTGCCGCTCTCTGAGTCCGCGATCCGTGACGGGCTGGCCAATGCCCGGCTGGCGGGGCGGATGCAGCGGCTGCAAAACGAGCCCCTGGTCATCGTCGATGTGGCCCACAATCCCCATTCGGCGGCTTATCTCGCGAGCCAGCTGCGCCAGATCCCCTGCAAGGGCCAGCGCCGCGCCGTGGTCGGCATGCTGAAAGACAAGGACATGGCAGGGTCGCTGGCCGAGCTCGATGGCCTCATCGACCAGTGGTTCCTGGCAAGCCTCACAGGCCCGCGCGCCGCCACCGCAGAGCAGCTTGCCGCCGCCCTCGGGGACGGGCAGGGACCGGCGGCGACCTTTGACGGCGTGAGCGCGGCTTATCGTGCTGCCCTGGCCGCATCGAGTCCTGATGATATGGTCATCGTCTTTGGTTCGTTTTACACTGTCGCCGACGTGCTGGCGGCGAGCGCCTGAGCGGCCCTTCGCATCGCCGATGTCCGCAAGATTGCAGGCCGTTGAGTCTAAGTAACATGGCTGGAAATTAACTTGGCTGCGAGGTTGCAACACAGCATGGCTGCCGGGGACCGTTCATCGTGGATGTCCGCAAGATTGCAGTTGAGTCTAAGTAACATGGGTGGAAATTACCTTGGCTTCGAAGTTTCAAAATAGATTGGTGGGGACTGTCATCCTGGTCGCCCTGGTTGTCATCTTTCTGCCGGATCTGATGGACGGCAACAAGCTGGAGCAGAAGGAGGAGGCGTTTGCCAAGATCCCGCTGCGCCCAGAGCTCGAGCCCGCCAAGCCGGCCTTGCAGGTCTCTGCCGCCAGCACCCTGCCGGCCGATCATCTGGCGAGCCAGCAGCAGGCCTCTGCCGCCACCCAGTGGCAGGTAGAAGAGATCGGGGATACGGTGACCCTGGCCGCCAATCAGGCCTCTGCTGCCGCCCAGGCACAGCCAGCGGCCCAAGTTGCGGCCAAGCCTGAGCCCAAACCCGTGCCCAAGCCTGAGCCCAAACCCGTGCCCAAGCCCGAGGTGGTGGCCAAGAAACCGGTGGAGCAGCCCAAGCCCAAGCCGGTGCCCCCCAAGCCGGTGGAGGTGAAGAAGCCGGTGGAGAGCAAGCCGCAGGCGGGCCAGATCAAGTCCATGGACGATCTTATCGCGAGCAAGATGACGACCCAGGCTGCCACCCCGGCACCCGCGGCGGCAGCCCCGGCCCAGGGCAGCTGGATACTGCAGCTCGGCGCCTTCAAGAATGCCGACAGCGTCAATGCCCTGGTGGGCAAGCTGAGGGCGGCCGGCTACTCGGCCCAGACCTCGCCGAGGACCCCGGTGCAGGGGCAGATCAACCGGGTCTTTATCGGGCCGGATGTCTCCAAGGCCAAGCTGCAGGGCATGCAGAGCAGGATAAGCCAGATGACGGGGCTGAGCGGCTCCGTGGTGGCCTACAACCCCTGATGGGGGTTTGACGAACGCCGAACACAAAAATACCGCGCCTCATTTGACAGATGGGCGCGGTATTTTTTTGGAACCTGTTCATGGTCTCTCAGGGAGAGGCCGGGCTGGTTTTTAGATGCACTTCACCGGCTTGGGCAGGCCGGCGATCTTGGTGGCCTGCTTGGCGGGCCCCTCGGGGAACAGCTTGTAGAGGTAGCGGCTGTTGCCCTTCTCGGGGCCGTACTGCCTCTCCATCGCCTTGACCAGGGCGCGGATGGCGGGGGAGGTGTTGAACTCCAGATAGAAGGCCCGCACGAAGCGCACCACTTCCCAATGCGGCTCCTCCAGCACTATGCCCTCCTGCTCGGCCAATACCAGCGCCAGCGCCTCGCTCCACTCTTCGCTGTGGCGCAGATAGCCCTTGGCATCGGTCTCGATGAGTTGGCCGTTGAAATGCAGCTGATGGTGTTCGGACGGGTGCTCGGACATGGAGGCTCCTCGGGCTGTCGGGATTGGGCGGGCATGGTAGCGCCTTGATCTTCGGCGAGCAACCGGCGTAGACGCGCCAGGGGGCACAATTCACCGGGCAGGGCCGTCGCCGCGCCCGGTGAGCACTCGCTGGACTGGTCCCTTTCTTCGCCCGTCAGGCGTTGCCTTGCCGGGTGAGCAGCTGGCCGTCGTTGGCCAGCATCAGCAGTTCATCCGCCAGCTGGCTGATGAGGGTGAGCTGCTGGGTCAGCATCAGCTGCTCCTCGCTGCTGTCCGGGGTTATGGCCGGGCATACCCCCTCGAGCCGGGCCGGCATCTCCCCCGCCAGGTGGCCGGCGGCCCGCTCCAGGGTATGGCTGATGTGGCGGCTGATCTCGTCAAGGCCCTCGATGGGCTCCAGCCTGTCCCGATGGGCCCCGAGGGCCGAGATGTAGGAGAGCAGGGCGTGGTTGCGCCAGGTGAGGGTGAAGCAGAGATCGAGGAAGCGGCGACGCTTGCTCGGCTCCACCAGCATGCTCTGCCAGGCCATGGCCAGCTCGCTGTCGGCGAGGTGGGCACACTTGCGGGCCACCCGGTAGTCGAGGGACTCGTCGCGCTGGCGGTGCAGGCTGGCGAGCACCGCCGACAGGTAGCGGGCGTTGGCGGAGAGGGAGTTGGCAATCAGGGTCGGCAGCCGCTTGTATTGCCAGTCCGGCCAGAGCCAGGCCACCAGGGCGTAGGAGAGCAGGCAGCCGAGCAGGGTATCGAGCAGGCGCGGCCCCAGGATGGCGAAGCCGATGCCGTCCAGCAGGTTGAACGCCATCAGCACGTAGAGGGTGATGAAGCAGACGGCGGCGCTGTAGTTGCTGCGCACCTGGGTGAAGAACAGGAAGGCGGCCAGCCCCATGATCCCCAGTTGCAGGTGCAGCTCGGGGAAGAGCCAGAGCACGGGCACGCCTATCAGGATGCCGGCGAAGGTGCCGAGCATCCGCTGCACCAGACGGCGCCGGGTGGCGCTGTAGCTCGGCTGGCAGACGAACAGCACCGTCAGCAGTATCCAGTAGCCCTTGTCCAGGCTGAAGGCCTGCAAGATGCCGTAGCCCACCACCAGCCCCAGCGACAGTCGCAGGGCGTGACGAAACACCATGGAGTCCGGGGTCAGGTGCTGCTTGAGCAGGGTCAGCAGCGGCAAGGGGGCAGGCCTCGCCAGGGGCGGCAGGCTGGCGGGCGGGGCGGCGGGGTTTTGCAGCTCCTCGGCGCTGGCCAGCAGCTCGTTGATGCTGGAGAGGTTGCGGCGCAGGAACTTCATCGGCGTCAGCAGGGTCTTGGGATAGTGCTGCTTGAGATGGGTGAACTCCAGCTGGTCGCCGAGGGCCTCCAGGGTCCAGTGGATGCGCTTGTGATGGGCATAGGGCTTGTGCACCAGGATGGCGTAACCGAGTCGCTGGCACGCCTCCGAGAGCTGCAGGAACACCTCCTGGAAGCCGTCCAGCACTATGCCCTGCTTGAGCTCGGCTTCCAGCTTGCTGTAGGGGTAGTGGCTGGAGGTGGCCCGCTCCTGGATCTCCAGCGCCAGCAGGTAGAGCCGCAGCAGGCCGGCGAGCTCGGGCGCCGCCTGATGGTGGGTACTGAGGCGGGCATTGAGCGCCGTCTTGGTGAGGTTCAGGGCATTGACCAGGTTGATGTTGAGCTGGGCCAGGTTGTGGCGAATGGCCTGGGCGCCGTGCTCGTCAGCCGGGAAGAAGCGGGATTTTTCCAGCAGGTAGCGGCCGAGGGCGAAATAGCTCTGGGCGAGCTGCTCGTGCAGTGTCTTGTAGGGCAGCAGCCAGAGCCAGACCAGCGACACCAGGCCGTACCAGAGGGCGCCGGCACCGAGCGCCAGCGGCTGGTAGAAGAGATCCGGCGCCTTGGCGGCCCCCAGCATGGTGTAGATGGCGATGAGCAGGGAGCCGAAGCTGATGGTGGCGTAACGTTGCCCGAGCGCCCCCACCATCACGAAGATGAAGGTGGATCCCGCGAGCCCGAGGGCAAACAGCCAGGGGGTGGGGAAGAGGTACTGCACGCACAGGGAGGCAAACAGGAAGCAGACCAGCGTCATGGCGAGGTTCTTGACCCGGCCCCACAGGCTGTCATCGGTCTCGGCGATGGCCCCCGCCACCACCCCGAGGGAGAGCAGCACGGTGAGCTGGATGTCGCCAGTGGCCAGGGCGAAGGCGAGCAGCCCCAGGATGGCCAGCAGTACCTTGAGGGCGAAGTAGATATGGCTGTCGGTCAGCAGACGGCGCAATAAACCTGAGAAATCCATGGGCATGGGATAGACGCAACCCTTGAGCGAAACGAAAGCGACAGCATAACTCGTCGGCAACGAAGTGGCCCTGATTTGGATCAGGGCCACTTTGCTTCATATCCTTGATTTACAACTTATCCTGACAGAAACAGGTGCCAATAAAAACCCCGCCGAAGCGGGGTTTTTCATCAGTTGCGGTTGCCGCCAAGCAGGCTCAGCAGACTCAGGAAGATGTTGTAGATGGAGACATACAGGGTCACGGTGGCGGAGATGTAGTTGGTCTCGCCGCCGCGCACTATCTGCTGGGTGGTCAGCAGGATGGCGCCGGAGGAGAACAGCATGAACATGGCGGACAGGGCCAGGCTCAGGGCGCTCATCTGCAGGAAGATGTTGGCGACCATGGCCACCAGCAGCACCCAGAAACCGACGAACAGCATGCCGCCGATGAAGGAGAGGTCACGCTTGGTGGTCAGGGCATAGGCCGACAGACCGAAGAAGGTGAGCGCCGTGCCGCCAAGGGCCGTCATCACTATCTCGCCGCCGCCATTGTTCATGTACATGTTGATGATGGGGCCCAGGCTGTAGCCCATCAGGCCGGTCAGGGCGAAGGTGAACACCAGCCCCATGCTGTTGTCACGGTTCTTCTCGGTCAGGAACATCAGACCGTAGACACCGACCAGGAAGATGGCCCAGTGCAGGGGCGGCATGTTCATGACGGTGGCAACCCCGGCAACCACGGCAGAGAAGCCAAGAGTAAGGGAGAGCAGCATATAGGTATTGCGCAGCACCTTGTTGGTGTCGCGCACGGCACCCTGGGTGCCAGTGTAGATAGAACGGGTATCCATCTTGATGTCCTCTTGATTTCCGGGGTGAGGCGACCAATTACGCCTCGTTAACGCATTGTATGCACTGAATGTGTGGATGACGAGCGCTGATTTCAAGCGCCCCCCCACTGTGTCGGCCTCTACTATTCCAGAGCAAAGATGTATTGCGCATGAACAAGAGGATGAAGCCGCGCGAGCGACAGGGCGGGCATCTGCATGTGCAGGCTGGCCGTCGCGCCTACTGAGTGTGCGCCCGCACGTGCCGGCTGGCCTGTCTGGGCGAATAGCCAAACAGCTTGCGAAACGCCGTGATGAAGTTCGCGACATGGCTGTAACCCGCGTGCTCGGCGGCTTCCTGCAGGGAGAGGCTGCGCTCTTCGAGCTTCGCCTTCGCCTGCTGCAAGGTTCGCTCGCGCAGATAGCGCTGCAGGCTCATGCCCAGCTCTTTCCTGGCCGTGCGCTGCAAGGTGGAGAGGCTCATGCCCAGGGTATCGGCGATGTCGGCCAGGGTCATGTGGTCCACCTTTTCATCCCGAAGCAACATCTTCAGGCGAGTCGGTTGCTCGCTGTGCCGCTGACCACACACCTGGGAGATCTGCTGGAGGTTGCTCATCAGGCTCTCCCACAGGGTGAGGGCGAAGGCCTCCCGCATCAGCATCTCGGGGGCATTCTGGCTGCTGGTGAGGTTCAGCGCCTCCGCAATCTGCCCCAGATGCGGGGGCAGCGACCAGTCGACGCGGCTCAGGTGATGGCTGAATACCCGCTCGAACCGCTCGCGCTGGGGGCCCGTCATCTTGCGCTCAAGCCAGGCGGGACTGAGCGACAGGACTATGCTGCGACTGCGCACCTGGGCCTTGGCGGCGCCCTGCACCATGTCGGGTCTGGCATAGAAGATGGCGGTGGCGACGATGGGATCGGACGTGTGAAAACGGCAGCCCCGCAGCTGATGGGTGGCCCCATAGGTCATCAGCGCCTTGCTCTCGAGGGGGATGGCGATGATGAGCTGCGGCGGCAGCTCCCGCTCGGTGGCAAAGTCGGCCTTGTGGACTATGTCCTTGTTGTGAAAGAGGATGCCGTCCTGAATCATCAGGTTCTCTACTCTTCCTGTGAACAAACCCCGTTTGCGAACGCGGGTATCTCTTACCACAGTGTCAGCCATGCTCACTTTGACCATTTCGAAGTATTAAATGACCAACCCGCAAAACTACTGCGGATACTCGAATGCTATATTAGCCCCCGCAAAATCAAATGAAAATGATTATCATCTCTATTTGGGGGTCACTCTTTCTATGGTTGTCTTCAAGGATAAAGTGCCGAGCCCGCTGGCTCTGGCCGTCTCTGCCGCCCTGGCTGTCACTGTCGTTTCCCCGGTCCGGGCACAAACGGCGAACATCGAGCCGGATGAAACCCTGGTTGTCTATGGCAACCCGCTCTACGGGATGGCGCCGTCGGAGGAGACGGGGGGCTACGGCGTCGACTCGGCCACCGTCGGGACCAAGACCCCGGCGGCCCTGAAAGACATTCCCCAGTCGATCACTGTGCTGACCAACGACTACATAGAGGAGCGCAACTTCGTCGCGGTGGACGACTTGGCCAAGTACACGCCGGGCCTGCGCACCATGGTCAACGACAGCGGCCGCTCCTCCATCTTCTCCCGCGGCTACGAATACGATGAGGTGAACCTCAACGGCCTGCCATCGCCGATGCAGAGCAAGTTCGGCACCCTGCCGTCTCTGGCGGCCGTGGACAGGGTAGAGATCATGCGCGGCCCCTCCGGCCTGTTCAACAGCACCAGCGAGCTGGGGGGCGTCATCAACATGGTGCTCAAGCGTCCGACCGACGAGTTCAAGGGCTCGGTCACGGCGCGCTATGGCAGCTGGGACAGGCACTATCTGGAGGCGGACCTGGGCGGGGCACTCAACGAGGAGGGCTCGGTGCTCGGTCGCCTGGTGGTGACCAGCGCCGACATCAAGAACCAGGTCGACTACAACAACAACGACAACGGCACCTATTACGGCACCCTGGAGTTCGACCTGTCGGATCGCACCCTGCTCTCTGTCTATGCCCTGCACCAGACCAAGGACATACTGCCCACCAATGGCCTGCCGGCCTACCGCGATGGCACCATGCTCGACATCGGCCGTAGCACCTATCTGGGCTCGGATGAAGATTTCTTCGATGCAAGCACCACGGATGTGGGGGCCGCCCTCCAGCATGCCTTCGCCAACGGAGGCGTGGCGCAGTTCTCGGCCCGCTACATGGACCACGACATGCGCCTGGAGCAGACCTACACCAATGGCCCTGTGGATGGCGCAGGGAACACGGGGCTGATGTTCAATGCCCAGGCGAACCAGCAGAAAAACATGGCGTTCGATGCCAACTACAGCCAGCTGTTCGGCCTGCTTGGGCACAAGAGCGAATTCGTGCTGGGCTCTGACTACAAGCGCTACGAGTCCGACATCCAGACCTACACCAACCGCAACATCGGCAAGATCAACGTGTTCGACTTCGATCCGACCGGGGTCGCCAAGCCGAACTACCAGTACACCAAGAACGACCACGAAGAGCAGTCCGAGCTGGGCCTCTATGGCAAGGTGACCTGGCGGCTGCTGGAGCCGCTGGCGGTGATCACCGGGGCCCGGGTCTCCTGGTATGACACCGAGGTCGTCAACACCACCCTGAGCTCGGGGGCGCAGAGCAGCCAGTCCGGTGACTTCAAGGGGAAATTCACCCCCTATACCGGGGCCGTCTATGACCTGACCGGGGAGCATGCGCTCTATGCCAGCTACTCCAAGGTGTTCAAGCCGCAGACCAGTCAGGATGAAAAGGGGGAGATGCTCACGCCGCGGGAGGGCAGCCAGTGGGAAACCGGCATCAAGTCCTCCCTGCTGGACGGCCTGCTCAATACCCGGGCGACCGCCTTCCTGATGAAGGACGCCAACATCGCGGCCCAGGCCTATGACGATCAGGGCATCGCCATCACCAACACCTACTGGGCCACCGGCAAGGTGGAGACCCAGGGGGTGGAGCTGGAGGCGACCGGCTACCTGAGCCAGCACTGGATGGTCATGACCGGCTATACCTTCACCGACATCGAGGAGAAATCCGGCGATCACAATCCGAAATTCGATGCTATTCCGCGCCACACCCTCTCCCTCTGGACCGACTACCACCTGGCGGACTGGGTACAGGGGCTGCATCTGGGGGGCGGGATGACGGCGGTCAGCGACTACTCCTTCAACCAGAAGGGGATCTCGACCCATCAGGGGGGCTATGCCCTGTTTGATGCGGCCGTGCGCTACGAGATCAACGACAGGATGCAGGCGACCCTGAACCTCTACAACATCTTGGATCGCGAGTACTTCTACCGTGTCGGCTCCACCACCACCTTCAACATGTATGGCGAACCGGCCAACCTGATGGCGGGCTTCAGCTACAAGCTGTAACCCAGGTGACAACAGGGCCCGGTGGCCCTGTTGTCCTCTATCCGAACCCACTTCGTCCGATTCACCCTATGACAAGACTCATCGCGATACTGCTCACCATGATCACTCTCTCGTCTGCCCAGGCCGACATGCGCCATTACGCCGAGCGCTTCACCCACCACTCGACCCTGCTGGGGGAGGCGCGGCAATACAGCGTCTATCTGCCAGAGGGCTATGAAAAACAGCCGCAGCAGGCTTTTCCCGTGCTCTATCTGCTCGATGGGGAGAAATTCCTGCTGGAGGTCGCGGGCATCACCCAGGCCCTGCGGGCCGGACTCAACCCGGCGATCCCGCCTCTCATCATCGTCGCGGTGCACAATACCGACCGGATGCGCGACTACACCCCGAGCCACACCCTGGTGCTGCCCAATGGGGCGCCGGCCGGCGCCGGTTATGCCAAGACCGGCGGCGGTCCGGCGTTCATGGAATACCTGACCCGGGAGCTGCGCCCCCTCATCGAGCACCGCTATCGCACCGCCTCGCCGGCCCTGCTGGTGGGTCACTCCCTCGGGGGCCTGCTGACCCTGGACGTGGTGGCCAGAGACAGCGGCCAGTTCCAGGGCTACATCGCCATCGATGCCAGCCTGTGGTTCGATTATCCGGCCAACTACCAGCGCATCGAGCGAGCCTTGCTTGGTCCGCTCAAGCATCCCGCCTCGCTGTTTGTCGCCGTGGCCAACAACCCCTTCACGCCGGGGTTTGGCCGCTCCGAGTTTCATCGGGATCAGTTGCGGCAGTTTGCACGCAGCCTGGTGGCGCACCCCGGCCACAACCTGCACGTCACCAGCCGCTACTTCGAGGAGGAAGATCACCACTCCGTCTATCACCTGGCGGTCTATCAGGGGTTGCAGCAGCTGTTTCGGGGTTACCAGCTGGATCTGACCCCGGGCCTCTTCAGCCGGCAGGCTGTCATCGCCCGCTACGAGGCCCTGAACCGGCGGCTTGGCAGCCAGCTTCGCCCCCAAAGGGAGAGCCTGCAGGCTATCAGGGAGAAGGGCGAGCGCTGGCCCCAGATGCAGATCTCCGTGGCCGAGGTCGATGCGCTGCTGGAACGCTATTACGGGCAATGAGTTGGGAGACGGGGGTCATGAAGGGCGGGCAGTGACGCCCCCTGGGGCAGGGGCCCGGCCACTCCCGGGTTGCCGTCGGTACCCAAACCGGGCGCGGGATCCTGCCTTATTGTCTTGTCGGACGGCGCCAGGACAGGCGCCGCTTCACTCATAGACCCGGCCGAGATTGCCCGGGCTTTGCTGTGTCCGCCGCTCCCCGCATAGGCCGCTTGGCCTGCTGCTCAAACAGGCCCGCAAAGGGGCCTTTTTGTCGTCGGTGCCCATCACCCTGGTACAACCGACGTGTATATGCAAAGCGATGAGGGGCCTGCTATCTCACGCCATCGTCTCGGTCGCTCAATCTCGCCTCCCCGACAACCCCCTACTAGATGTCGCCTGAAGCCATTTTAGTGCGAGCCGCTGCTTACTCTCATGTCTGGCGTCATGAAGGGAAGAAACTCGCCAGCCAGCCCCGGAGATGGAGGACAAGAATAGCTGCAAGCGATGGAGAAAGGAAAATGAGCGACGGTGCAGGTTGTTGAGTCTGTCGAATTAAGGCCTCAAATGTTTCCTTATTCTGAGGTGATATATTTTATTGGCGGATTGTTATTTTAATGTTAATCAATCACAAACTAATCATTATATCCATGAGCCAGCTTCTGAATATCTTAATTTAAATTTCATTAAGTCAGAGTTCAGTTATTGCTTATAAAAAGCAGCGTTTTTCTGATCGTAAACGTTTTTTTATCGGCTAATCTCGATCGAATATATCGAGGAATCGTTCCCATGAGCGGGCTATCTGTCGTTTTAGGCTTCGCATTTAGATTTTACTGCTGTTTTTGGTGTATTTATGGTTTTTTGATCTGATTTTTGTCTTTTAATTCATCTTTTTGATGGATATTATGTGGATGTCAGAGTTTAATTCTGTTTGCGAGTCTCGATTGGAATTATTTCAATCGAGGTGAGGGCATTAATTGGCACTCTCATATTGTCACCAAATTCATGTCATCTAGATTGTGCTCCCGGGCACGGTTTTGGCGGAGCTTGCCCCCTTGTTGCCGGTTTTCGGTGCGCATCCATCGATAATGGGTATGGGAACGAATCACTGTGGAACGATGGTATCTGGCCTGTCACAAGACAGGGAAACATAATGCAGCCAAGGTGAAAGCATTTCTGGCGAATCTGGATATTGAGGTGCTGATACCCCAGATATGCATACGTCAGCCAAGGCAGGATCGCCCTGGTCAAATAAGGTCCGTTTGGGAGCCATTATTTCCAGGTTATCTCTTCATTCACTTCGATCCTGAGACACATCACACGTCGAAAGTGTCGGCTTGCCGTGGCTTGAGCCACCTTGTGCGATATGGCGGGGCGATAAATCCTCTGCACGAGGCCGTGGTCGATGAGGTCCTGAAATTGGTGTTGACGGTAAATGTGGAGGCAGGCGAGTCGATAAAGCAGCTCGTGAGACCTGAGCCCCAGGCTAAAAAAATACCAACCTTGACGGAGTCACAACGCAGGCAGATAAGGCAGTTGTTGGAGGAAAAAAATGGGGTGACACGTTCGGCACTGTTTTATGCATTTGTCGAGGCGAGCCTCTGCTGACCCTGCGAAATGAATTCATATAACTGATAATACGTAGTTTTTATTGAATATTCATAACATCAGCCACAAGAATATGGTAATCGAGAATATTGTGAAAAAGAGTGACGTCAAAAAACAGAATATTTATGATGCGTTGCTGACGTTATGCCCTGCGGTGGAAGGAAATATACCACATTATGATGATTGGCCCAAGACGCGGGAAATAGCAGATGCGTGCAATGAGACCATCTATTCGGCGCGGCTCTACTTGCTGGCACTAGCAGATGAGGGAAAGATTTATTGTTCATATCAAAACGTGAATAACTCCCTGCGCTGGTATCCTAGATTGTGCAAGGCCAAATGGCCTGATATAGAGGATGCCACTCTAGCAACACGAGCATGATCCATATATGACAGCATCCAATATACGGATGCATTGATGATGCCTCTGTTTTTATGCCATGTTCATCCTTCCTCTGAGAGGCGTGCTTCTTGCGGGTATTGATTAGCTGACTGCCGTGGCACCTATTAACGGCGTCGTGGAGCAGTATGATTACAAGTTAATAAAACAAGATATATCAGGGAGATATATTTTTCAGGGTGACTTTTGTCAGTGACATAGGCGTTTATTTACTGCTAGGCGTTTGCCAGATTTATTTAAATGCTCAGAATGTATTTTTCTGAGGGATAGACTTTGGCGCTTATTAATTTACACATTCATTTGAGGTTTTTATGAAAAAGTCCCTGTTGGCCATGGCCGTTGTGCTCTCCTCCGGTATGAGTCTGAATGCGTTCGCTGTTGAACCACCGACAACAGTTACCGGTGGCACAGTCTATTTCAACGGTGAGGTTGTCAATGCGGCCTGTGCGGTGAGCTCCGACTCCCTGGATCAAACAGTTTATCTGGATCAGGTACGTACTGCCGCCTTTAACGGCGCGGCGGATGCGCCTGCGAATCAACCGGAAAATTTCGAAATCAAACTGGTTGACTGCGATACGAGTGTACAGGCCACGGCCGCAGTGTCATTCACGGGCACCACAGTCGCCGGCAAGACCTCTGTACTGGCCAACTCGGCGGGTTCTGGTGCTGCACAGGGGGTGGGTCTCGTGCTGATGGGGCCGGACAGTGCCGTGCTGGAGATCAATACCGGTGTGCCCTCAAGCAAGGTGACCCTGGTCAACGGGACCACCGTCATACCGTTGTCGGTCGACTATGTCTCCACCAGCACTGTGGTCACACCGGGCCCTGTCAGCAGCGTGGCCAATTTCAACGTGCATTACGAGTAAGGGAATTGGCTGGGTGGCTCCTTGTCGGAGCCACCCATTCCGTCATGTCCCAGATTCAGGTTGCAGATTGTCTCTGTGTTGAGGGTCAGTCGTAGAGGCACTTGCTGTCACGCAATGACACTCCTCTCTTCGTTCACCCGTGGTACTTCCGTCGTCCGAGAAGGCAATGGGGTACTGGTATCACCGGCAGCCTTCTTGACTGATGAATGCTCATGGTCGTTTGACGGTCTGGGGTCGTGAGAGCAGGTAGCAGAGGATCCGGGTGCAGAAGGCGAGGCACCTTTTTGGTGAGTTGGGCTCAGCAATCTATTGGGCCATCTCCTTGTTATCGATCGTTTCGAAGGGGCCGTCGGTGCTAAGAGCATTGCAAGGGATGTCGCTGTCCATTTTGGTCGCCATGACGCCATTGGGTGTCGCGGCAGAGGGGGGCCAGCGAGTACTAACTGCCGGCGATGTGAACCTTGAGGGGCGCGTCGTTTATTCAACCTGTGCCATTGGCGCACCCGAAACAGCGCAGCTGATATCGTGGCAAGAGGGGCGTATCACATCCACAGAGTGGACCGATGCCAAGTTGTTTGATATTCGGTTGAGCGAATGCTCCTCTGCGGTCAGTCAGAATGTGAGTGTTCGTTTTAGTGGTGTCGAGGATGAGGGCACAGATGATGTCGGGATATCGAATGAGGTTGAGGGGGCCTGGAATTGGTCCGATGGTCGGGTGGTCATTCAGGTTGCCCATGATCCAACACTCTTGCGTTTCGTAAATGGTCCTGTATTCCGGTTCCACTCCAAATTCAAATTTTTGGTGCCCATGTCCAGTGAGTCACCAGTCAGCGTTCCAGTTTATTTTTTAGTCGCCTATCCTTGAGAGGTATTTATGATAGCGCACAAAAACATGCATTCACTTATTATAGGGGTTGCCCTCTATTTCATCAGTACTGCCATTCATGCGGGTGGTGTGGTGTTGGGTGCCACTCGCGTTATATATCCTCAAGGCAATAAGCAGGTGTCGTTGGCCGTGACCAACACCGATGAGAAGGCACTTTTTTTGATTCAGTCCTGGTTCACGGAGAGTGAGGGGAAGAAAAGCAATGACTTTGTGGTCACGCCACCCCTTTTTAAATTGATGCCGAAAAAAGAGAACACCTTAAGAATTATTTATGTGGGTGCAAATCCGCTGCCCACCGATCGTGAAAGTCTTTATTATCTCAATGCCAAAGCCATCCCCGCTGTTTCAGAGGCGGCTCAGAATAGCAATACCCTGCAAATTGCCACCCAGAGTGTCATCAAGTTGTTTTATCGACCCCAAGGGCTCGCCGTGCCGCCGATAGAGGCGCCCGCCATGCTGCGTTGTAATCTGGAGGGCCGCATGCTGACGGTTCGCAACCCGTCGCCCTATTTTGTCACCATGGTCAATCTGCAGGTAGGAAAGACAAGAATCGCCAACATGATGGTCCCACCATTGGCGACTGAGCGTGTCGACGTCGACAACTTGGTGGGGAATGTGACATTTCAATCAATCAATGATTACGGTTCTCAAACCAAGCCGTCCATTTGCCCTAAATCGTAATGGATGCAAGCCATGTCGTATTCGAAGCCACTGTCCTTATTATTGGTGGGATGGGGCCTGATCTCTGATGCTCAGGCCGATGTCCAGTTTAATCCTGCATTCTTGTCGGGTGATCCGTCCTCGGTGGCGGATCTGGCAGCATTTGAACAAAATGAACAGCTACCGGGAACCTACCGGGTCGATATATTTCTGAACGGTCAGTTTGTGGATACCAGAGATGTGGTGTTCGCCGTCAGCACATCCAGAAAAGATGGCGATGGTTTGCGGCCTGTCCTCTCCGTCGATGATCTGGTTGACTTCGGTGTAGATAAGCAAGCGCTGTCAGAGGGGCAGCCCGCCATGGGGGAGGAGATGGCCGGGTCTGTCGATATTCGGGAGCTGATCCCCGGGGCCGATTATGTCTTTTACTTTGAGCGTTTGCGGCTCGATGTGAGTATTCCGCAGGCCGCCATGAGTCGGCGCGTGCTGGGCGAAGTCTCGGAAGATCTGTGGGATGAAGGTATCAACGCATTGATGCTGAACTATATGTTCAGTGGCAGCCACAGCGTCGGCAAGGAGGATATAGGTGATGACAGCTTTGTTGCACTCAACACCGGTATCAATATGGGGGCGTGGCGCTTCAGAAATTATTCGACCTGGAACAAGGGCGATGAATCGAGCGAATTGCAGAGTGTGAGCAATCATATTACGCGGGCCATCATTCCATTGAAGAGTGAGCTTGTCATCGGTGATAGCAGCACCCTGTCCGACATATTTGACAGCGTGGGTTTTCGTGGTGTGCAGCTGGCATCAGATGAACAGATGTACCCCAGCAGTCTGCAGGGATATGCACCCACGGTACATGGCATTGCGAAGAGCAATGCCAGCGTCACCGTCAAGCAAAATGGCTATGTGATTTACCAGACCCATGTTCCTCCGGGCCCATTTCTGATTGAGGATCTGTTTGCGACGTCAGCCAACGGCGACCTTGATGTGGAAGTGAAGGAAAATGATGGCAGTATCAACCATTATGTTGTGCCTTTTGCATCTATTCCAACCTTACTCCGTGAAGGCCGGGTGAAATATGATGTGACGGTAGGGAGGTATCGTTCTGGCAGCGATATGCAGGAAGAGCCTGAGTTTATTCAGGGATCCCTCGCCATGGGGGTTCAGGAAACGGTGACGCTCTTTGGCGGAACACAACTGTCGTCGGATTATTACTCCTTTGCGATTGGGATTGGAAAAAACATGGGGGATCTCGGTGCCATCTCTGCCGAGTTATCTTATGCAAATACAGTACTGCCGGATGAAAGCGAGACACAAGGACAATCCTTCAGCCTGCTTTATGCCAAATCATTGGTGGATCTTGGCACTGATGTGCAGCTATTGGGGGCGCATTATTCTACGCAGGGATATTACACCTTCGCCGATAGCACCTATAAGTCCATGTCTGGTGATTTGGATGACGGTAACAATGATTCGGACGATTCCGGCCATGATGATGAGCCGATCAGCCGCTATGACCTCAATTATGCCAAGCGCGGCAGGTTGGAGGGCAGCATATCCCAGCAGATAGGGGATGCCGAGTCAGTCTATTTGAGTGCGCGAGTGCAAAACTATTGGGAGACCGATGAAGAGGACCGATATCTGCAACTCGGTTATTCCGGTGTGTGGAAAGACATCACTTACTCTCTCGCTTACAGCTATAACCAGAGCGCTTTTGAACCTGAGGAAGACAAGGTCATCTCTCTGAATATCTCCCTCCCGGTTGGACGATGGCTGACAACCTCGGATGATTACGCCTCTGCCTACGCTGATTATGGTGTCAGCTACGATGCGGATGGGCGGACGACAAACCGAATCGGATTGAGCGGAACCGCTTTGGAAAATAAGAATCTGAATTACAGCGTTCAGCAGGGATATACCAACCAGGGCGTGGGTTCCAGTGGCAATGCACAGCTCCAGTATCAGGGAGCCAGAGGCGATATTGAGCTCGGATATAACTACAGCGAGGACAAGCAGCAGGTGACCTATGGCGGAACTGGGGGCGTTGTGGTGCATGCGGACGGCGTGACCTTCAGCCAGCCACTTGGCAACACCAATATTCTGGTGGCGGCCCCGGGGGCAGAGGGTGTCGAGATTGAGAACACTATAGGTACTGTCACCGACACTGATGGCTATGCCGTCATCCCATATGCCTCCAGCTATCGCCTGAACCGCGTCGCGCTGGATGTGAATTCGTTGCAGGACGACGTGGAGGTGGATGAAGCCGTCACTATGGTGGTGCCAACCGATGGCGCCCTGGTGCGCGCAACGCTTGAAACCAAGAAAGGGAGCAGAGCGCTGTTTGCGCTTGCTTTAGATGGCAAACCCGTTCCCTTTGGCGCGCGTGTTGTCAGCGAGCAGGAGGGCGTATCGGGCATTGTGAGTGAGGAGGGGGTGGTATACCTGGCTGGCCTGGCTCCCACGGGATCCCTGGATATCCGATGGGGGACCGGGCAGGAGCAGCGCTGCGGGGCTGATTATCTGCTGCCGGAACCGGCGAAGCAGGCGCCCATCACCCGGTTAGCCATAGCGTGTCATCAGAATAAATAGACGCATCGTCGGTATTTATCCTGAATGCTTGATAGATATTCCTGTTATTTAAATAAAGGTGTGAGTAATGAGGGTGTGTCATTATTTTTCAGATGACCAGGGTGCCTATATGGGCGGCAAGAGTGCCGTCACCAGGTTGATACCTTTGGCCATAGTTGCCGGAATATGGGGAAGCATGATGGTGAGTGTATTTCATGCATCCACCGTCTCGGCCAAAACATATCTGGGGCCACCCAGCGGTCAAATAACCATCACAGTGCCAGAGAATAATACCGAGGCTTATCAGGTGGCGAATGCAGGTGTCACCACATCGAATACCTGCCACCCCTCAGATGGAATTATCAAGGATATAGAAGGGAACATATTCAGTTACACAGCGGCGACACCTTATACCGTTCTGTTCAATGGCAAAGTCCATACCCTTATGCAGTCTGGCAACCCCTATTTTGGGGTCATTGTCCCGACCCGGGACACCTCTGCCCCAGAGAGCGATGCGGTGCCCCTTGCCTGGGACAGGACCACCTGGTATCCGACGCCCAATTCAACGCGGGCACCTGGCACTGAGGCGATTGATGCACGATTTCGCTATGTCTTGTATGCCATGCCCGGCGAGTTACCCGCAGGGACCTATATCATCCCGCAGATGGAAGCGTTTATTGGAGTGGAGTGTCGGGATACCACGGGACGCGTATATCAGGATCGTGTCGGGCAGCGTGCCTTTACTGTCAATGTTGCCGCCCGGGGGTGCGATGTGACCTCTCCGGCTAATACCTACATCGACTTCGGTGAGTTGAGTGCCCGTGATTTCTCCGTCGTTGGCAGCACTACCAGCACTATCCCCACCATGATCACCTTGCAGTGCGATCCCAATGTCGAGCTCCACTTCACACTCTCGGATCAGACCAACCCGAGCAATAGAACCGACATAGTAGGGTTGACTGCCGACAGTACCGCCCGAGGGCTGGGGGTACAAGTGGTCAATCCAGGGGCCGGAAAGTCCTATTCGCTGGGTCCCGATGACGCCAGCAACCACGGCATAAATCAAGTCTGGTTGGGGCTGAGTGGTCCCCAGGGTGGCACATTCAACTTCCCCCTCGGTTTTCGCTATATCCGGACCGGGGAGATGACGGCCGGTACGGCGACGGCCCTCGTGGGTGTCACTTTATCCTATCAATGAGGCGGGCGTAATGAACAGCAAGATAGCCGTGAGCATCAGCCTTGCCTTGTGCGGAGCCACTTTTTTTGCCGGGGCGGCAGATGTGACAATTGAGGTGCGTGCCACCCTGATCCAGCCGGGTTGCATCATCAACAACAACGCGGCAGAAATCGTGGACTTCGGCACCTTCCCGTCCAGCAGCATCAGACTGGGGGCACCTCCCTCTCAACCTGGCTTGATCCAGACGGTCTCTATGCCCATCAGCTGTGTGGACATGGGGACAGGGGTGACGCTGAGTGTGAAGGCGGCGGCCTCTGCGGAAAACCCTGCGCTGATAGAGACCGGCAAGGCGGGGCTGGGGGTGGCTCTCTCGACCCAGAGTGACGTGGCCGACAGCGGCGATTGGATAGTGCCCAATACGGGAAAACTGTCGGTGCCTCTGCTCAACGGGGAGGGGACTGTGCTCTTCTATGCGGCCCCTGTTGGTACAGGCGCCCTGCCACAACCCGGGGTGTTCAGCGCCCAGGCCGTCTTGAATGTGGAATATCCATAACCCCAGTGGCTGTCTGGACCCGGCCAGAGGATCCAGGCCATGGCGTGCCCTCTGATGATCTCTGTCTGACCCCATGCCCGCGTTGGCAGCCACAGCTCACCCTGCTCGATAGCCCGGTGAATCCGGTTCTCTCGTTTTCATGTGCCCTTGTGATGGCCTGGTCCCGATGATTCAGGCTGGTCTCTGCTGCGTCGCAATAGGGCGCTTGCCCAGACGACAGGACAGGGGGCCAGGCATACAAGTTGAACAGCTTATTAGGACTTACGATGAAACAACTATTCATGTGGATATGCGCGTCCATGGTGGCCTTGTTGCTGGCCGCCTGTGGCGGGGGAGATGACGACTCGTCATCACAGCCGGAGTCCGGGAGCGGCGCGACGTCCATGGTCTCGCTGCAGGTAACCCCGCCCCAGGGACGCATACCGGTGGCACTGGGGCTGCAATATGTGGCGCAGGCGGTGATGAGCGATGGCAAGGTGCAGGATGTGACGGCGCTTGGCGACCTTCAGTGGCGCAGCAGCGACAGCGCCATCGCGACCATCACGAGCACAGGGCTGGCGACCGGAGTTGCGCCTGGCAAGGTCACCATCACGGCGTCAGGAGTGGGGGTCAATGGCACCCCTGTCGAGGCAAGGGCACAGCTGGAGGTCAGCAATGCCCAGGCTATAGGGCTGCAGGTGGCTCCCCCTGTTACTCAGGTGGCGGCGGGCTTGAGCAAGCGCTTTACAGCCACCCTGCAGCTCTCCGACGGCACCACCCTGGATGTGACCCCTGAGGTGAGCTGGGTCAGCGATGATGCAGGCACCGCCACAGTCGCGCAAGGGTTGGCGACCGGGATAGGGTCGGGCGTGGCCAGCCTGAGTGCGAGCGGCCTCTTCCAGGGCAAGGCGGTCAGTAGTGCGGCGCAGCTCACTGTGAGCGACGCCACCGTCTCCGCCTTGCAGGTAACTCCGGCAGCGAGTACGACGGCGGTTGGCCTGGCACAGCCCTTGGTCGCCACCGCCGTGCTCTCTGATGGCACCAGTCAGGTGGTGACGGACATCGTAAGCTGGAGCAGTGGTGACAGCGCCATCGCCACCGTCAGTAATGAGCAGGATCTCTGGGGGCAGGGGAAGGGGGTGAGTGCCGGCACCACGACCATCACGGCTGCGGGCACCTTCAATGGTCAGCCTATCGTTGGCTCGGCGCAGTTGAAGGTGAGCGATGCCACCGTGACAGCACTGCAGCTGACGCCCCCTAGCCTGAGGGCGCCGATAGGTTTGCCCCAGCAGTACAGCGCGACCGCCATGCTGTCCGATGGCAGCAGTCAGCCTGTGCTGGATGCCAGCTGGAGCAGCAGCGATCCCGGTATGGCTACCATCAGTGCCGCCGGCCTGGCCACGGGGGCCCAGGTCGGTAGCGCCACCCTCAGCGCCAGCACCAGGGTCAACGGCCAGCCCTTGAGCGGTCACGCGCAACTGACTGTCACCGACGCCACCGTCACCGCCTTGCAGGTAACTCCGGCCAGGGGCTCGGTAGCGATTGGCACTACCCAGCGCTATGAAGCCACGGCACTGATGTCGGACGGCACCAGTTTGCCGATGAGCAGCAGCGCCAGCTGGGTGAGCGATCCCCTTGTTGCCAGTCTCCATGCAAGCACGGCCACCGGGGTGGGGGTGGGCACGACGGACATCAGTGCCACCGCCGTCGTCAATGGCGTCACCGTCAGCAACAGCGCGTCCCTGACGGTGAGCGGTGCCGAGGTGACCAGCCTGGAAGTGAGCCCAGGCATAGAGGCGGTATCTATGGGCCTGAGCAAGCCGTTCACGGTACGCGCCTGGCTGTCGGATGGCAGCAGTCAGGAGATGACAGGCAACGACAATATCAGCTGGAGCAGCAGCGACAGCGGCGTGGCCACCGTCGACGGCACCAGCGGATTGGCCACCGGGGTGGCGCTGGGCTCGGCCTATATCAGCGCCGCAGGCAGTGTCAACGGCCGCTTCCTGAGCGACAGCGCCTCACTGGCGGTGGGCGATGCCGCCGTGACGGGAGTGGTGGTCACGCCGGATCCGGCCACTGTGCCGGCCGGGCTGAGTGTGCAGTTCACCGCGACAGCCCAGCTGTCCGACAACAGCACCCAGGACATCACAGATACTGCCAGCTGGGGCAGCGATGCCACCGGGGTGGCCACCGTCATCGGCGGGCTGGCGACCGGGGTGAGCGTGGGGGACGCCAGTATCACGGCCACCGACATGGTCAGCGGTCAGTCCGGCAGCGCGGCCCTGACGGTGACCAACGCCGTCATGACAGAGCTGGCCGTGACTCCCAAGACAGCGACTGTCTCGGTGGGGCAAGACCAGCAGTTCGACGCCACGGCGACCCTGTCCGATGGCAGCACTCAGGACATGACCACCTCGGTCAGCTGGAGCAGCGGTGACCTTGCCATCGCCTCCATCGGCAGCAACACCGGCCTGGCGACCGGGGTGGCGGTGGGCAGCAGCACCATCACGGCGATGACGCAAGATGGCTCCGGACTTGGCGACACGGCCGAGCTGACGGTGACGGGGGCCGGTTGCACCACGGATGGTTTGATTGATGGGGCGGGCAAGACCTGGACCTGTCCACTGACCCAGTCCAAGGCCGATGCCGATAGCATCCCTTATACCGCCACACGCACCGAAAACGGCATTACCTATGCCCTGCTGGATTGGCCGCAGGCCGATGCCTATTGCGCCAGTCTGGGCGGTGGCTATTACCTGCCGAGCCGGGATGAATTGCAGGGGCTGCACAGCGAGTTCGGTGACCTGGAAACTTACGCGGGCTGGCCGACCGAGACCCGTTACTGGTCGGCCACCATGGGGCAGTACGCGGGCACTCACCATGCCATCAATCTGATTAATGGTGCGGATGAGGGGGCCTACAGTGACGCCAACGCCCAGTATGTGGCCTGTGTTAAGCTGGCTCCGAATAGCGTGACTGTCGTGGGGCTGGAAGTGTTGCCCGCGAAGCCCGATGGCAATCCGCGTAGCGGCACCACCTTCAGCATGCCGGCTGGTGCCGAGATGCGTTTTCGCGCCAATGCCCTGATGTCGGATGGCAGCAAGCAGGATGTGAGCCAGGATCCGCAACTCATCTGGTCACCCGGCCCCGGCCTGGTGACCTCGTCACCGGATGTAGCTCCAAGTATCGCCATGGGAGTATCAAACGGGCAGACCACAATGGAGGCCACCCTGAATCGGTATGGGCAATCCTTCAGTGCCACTGCCTCGTTGACGGTGCGCGGGGACCTGATCACCATAGGTAACAAGATTTTCGTCCCGCCACTGAGCACAACCGAAGGAAGCTCGCTAGGTATGTGGTATCGCAGTGGCTCCATAGATGCTTCTACCGGTCTGAGCCATATCACCTACTGGTATGTGGAAGCAGGTTCGTTCTGTAACGTCCAGACGGGGTGGAACTTGACGTTGGCCACAATGGATGAGTTGAGGGAGCTCTACGGCACTTTGGGTGATATGACGGCTCACGGCTGGCCTATCAGCTACCAGTATTGGGGCAATGGTGGGGGGGCGACGACCAAGAACCTGGCCACTGGCGCAGAATCGGGCTGGTCCACGACGGTACAAAGCTACGGTGCCTGTATAAGGCTGCAGCCTTGATGCCAGATCATCAGGCGGCAGCCTGAGGGCAAGAAGGCAAGCATGGGCGTGCATGTTGCCAATGAACTGATGCTTGTCGTCCCAAATGGCGCAATGAAGTAAAAGGCCCGAGTGACTCTGTCACTTGGGCTTTTTTGTTGTGTCTGGATCCGTCGGTGCGCCGCCCGGGGAGCCTATTGGTCGGTGGTGATCGGTGACTACACTGGCTGGGTCGAAAGGACGGAGGGCATTTGCGCGGATTCGCGCAGTAGCAGGAGCACACAGAGGGAATGACCTATGGCTGTCAGATGGAAGAGCGTGCTGTTGTCAGGGGGGTTGCTGGGCCTGGTGTCGGGGTGCGCCCATTTCGCGCCGGCTCCCATCACCTATCTGAGCCAGGATCCCGCGCCGGGCAAGCTCCCTTATGGGAAGGTTGCCTATGTGGACGACGGCCAATGCCCGGCTGATCAGGTGAAGCGGCTGATCGGTGGCGATGGGAAGAAGAACATACCGCGCCTTGTGGAGTGCGTGGCGCGCCCGCAACAACAGGCGGATCAGTGGTGGAGCAGCCCCGCCAGCGGCCAGGTGGAGATCACTCCTTGAGGTGAACATCATCACAAAGAGGCCCAAGCAATCGCTTGGGCCTTTTTCATGCCGGTGGCGAAGGGGCTAGAAGGCATCCCCCGGCACCCGCACCCAGCCTTCCATCAGGATGCGGGCTGAGCGGGACATCACCGCCTTGGTCACCGTCCACTCGCCATCCACCTGTCGCGCCTCTGCCCCTACCCGCAGGGTGCCGGAGGGGTGGCCGAAGCGCACCGCCTCGCGCTCGCCGCCACCGGCGGCCAGGTTGACGAGCGTGCCGGGAATGGCCGCCGCCGTGCCGATGGCCACGGCGCAGGTGCCCATCATGGCGTGATGCAGCTTGCCCATGGAGAGGGCCCGCACCAGCAGATCGACCTCATCGGCCTTCACCCGTTTGCCGCTGGCGGTGCTGTACTCCTTCGCCGGCGCCACGAAGGCGACCTTGGGGGTGTGCTGGCGGGTCGCCGCCTCGGCGGGCGTCTTGATGAGCCCCATGCGCAGGGCCCCGGCAACCCGGATCGCCTCGAAGCGGGCCAGGGCCTCGGGGTCGCCGTTGATCTGCTCGCGTAGCTCAGTGCCTTCATAGCCAATCTCTTCGGCGTTGACGAACACCGTCGGGATACCGGCGCTGATCAGGGTGGCTTTCAAGGTGCCGATGCCCGGCACCTCCAGCTCGTCCACCCGGTTGCCGGTGGGGAAGAGGGCGCCGCCCTCCTCGCCATCCTCGGAGGGGTTGAGAAATTCCAGCACGATCTCGGCGGCGGGGAAGGTGATCCCGTCCAGTTCGAACGCGCCGGTCTCCTGCACCTGGCCGTTTGTCACCGGCACATGGGCCATGATGGTCTTGCGGATATTGGCCTGCCAGATCCGCACCACGCAGGTGCCGTTGTCCGGGATGCGGGACGGGTCCACCAGTCTGGCGTGAATGGCGAAGGCACCGGCGGCGGTGGAGAGGTTGCCGCAGTTGCCGCTCCAGTCTATGAGCGCCTTGTCGATGGCGACCTGGCCATAGAGGTAGTCCACGTCGTGATCGGGCTGCTGGCTCTTGGCGAGGATCACGCACTTGGCGGTGGAGGAGGTGGCGCCCCCCATGCCGTCCATGTGGGCCGAGTAGGGGTCGGGGCTGCCGATGACGCGCAGGAAGAGTGCATCCCGGGCCGGGCCGGGTTGCTGGCAGCGTTCGGGCAGATCAGATAAGCGAAAGAAGACCCCCTTGCTGGTGCCGCCGCGCATATAGGTGGCCGGGATTTTCACTTGAGGTTCGTAGGCCATAGAAATCGTCCTGATTTGGATTGATGGCTTGCGGGAGTGGGCGCGAGACCCCCTCCCGGCCTCCCCCTTGAAAAAGGGGGAGGCGTATCAGCCCCTCCCTTGTCAAAGGGGAGGGGCAGGGACTTAGCTTGCCGCCTGTTGCGCCGTCGACGCCAGGAAGTCCTGGGCGAAGCGTTGCAGCACGCCGCCCGCCTCAAAGACCGAGACCTCCTCGGCGGTGTCGAGACGGCAGGTCATGGGCACCTCGACCACCTCGCCGCTCTGGCGGCGGACAACGAGGGTGAGATCGGCGCGCGGCTGGCGCTCCCCCACCACATCGTAGGTCTCGGTGCCGTCCAGCCCCAGGGTGAGGCGGCTGGTGCCCGGCTTGAACTCCAGCGGCAGCACCCCCATGCCGATGAGGTTGGTGCGGTGAATGCGCTCGAAGCCTTCCGCCGCTATCACCTCCACCCCGGCGAGCCGCACCCCCTTGGCCGCCCAGTCACGGGACGAGCCCTGACCGTAGTCGGCACCCGCCACTATGATGAGGGGCTGCTTGCGCGCCATGTAGGTCTCGATGGCTTCCCACATCCGCATCACCCGGCCCTCCGGCTCGACCCGGGCGAGGGATCCCTTCTTCACCGCGCCGTTCACCACCGCCATCTCGTTGACCAGCTGGGGGTTGGCGAAGGTGGCGCGCTGGGCGGTCAGGTGATCGCCGCGATGGGTGGCGTAGGAGTTGAAGTCCTCCTCCGGCAGGCCCATCTTCGCCAGGTATTCCCCGGCCGCGCTGCTGCGCAGTATGGCGTTGGAGGGGGAGAGGTGGTCTGTGGTGATGTTGTCCGGCAACAGTGCCAGCGGCCGCATCCCCTTGAGGGTGCGCTCGCCCGCCAGGGCCCCCTCCCAGTAAGGGGGACGACGGATATAGGTGCTCTGCGGACGCCAGTCGTACAGAGGCGCAACCTTGGGGCCACGATCCTCTTCAATGGTGAACATGGGAATGTAGACCTGGCGGAACTGGGACGGTTTCACCGAGGCCTTGACCACGGCATCGATCTCCTCGTCGCTCGGCCAGATATCCTTGAGGCGAATGTCGCGGCCGTTCACCACCCCCAGCACGTCTTTCTCGATGTCGAAGCGGATGGTGCCGGCGATGGCGTAGGCCACCACCAGGGGCGGGGAGGCGAGGAAGGCCTGCTTGGCATAGGGGTGGATGCGGCCGTCGAAGTTGCGGTTGCCCGAGAGCACCGCAGTGGCGTAGAGATCCCGGTCGATGATCTCCTGCTGGATGGCGGGATCCAGGGCGCCGGACATGCCGTTGCAGGTGGTGCAGGCGAAGGCCACCACGCCAAAGCCAAGCTGCTCCAGCTCTTTATCGAGACCCGCCTCTTTGAGATACAAGGCGACAGTCTTGGAGCCGGGCGCCAGCGACGATTTCACCCAGGGCTTGCGGACAAGCCCGAGCTTGTTGGCGTTGCGGGCCAAGAGGCCTGCCGCAATCACGTTGCGCGGGTTGCTGGTGTTGGTGCAACTGGTGATGGCGGCGATGATCACGGCGCCATCCGGCAGCAGGCCGTCCGCCTCCTGGGTGCGGGCCTTGTCCAGGTCCACGGCTATGCCCCGCGTGGCGAGCTCGGCCACCGGCAGGCGGCGATGGGGGTTGGAGGGGCCCGCCAGGGTGCGCACCACGGTCGACAAGTCGAAGTGCAGCACGCGCTCGTACTGGGCGCCTGCCAGGGCGTCGGCCCAGAGACCCGCCTCCTTGGCGTAGGTCTCCACCAGCCTGACCTGGTCGTCATCACGGCCGGTGAGCCGCAGGTAGTCGAGGGTCTGCTGGTCGATGAAGAACATGGCCGCGGTGGCGCCATACTCCGGCGCCATGTTGGAGATGGTGGCCCGATCGCCGAGGGTGAGGGCGGCGGCCCCCTCGCCACGAAACTCCAGGTAGGCGCCGACCACCTTCTGCTGGCGCAGGAACTCGGTGAGCGACAGCACCAGATCCGTGGCGGTGATGCCGGGTTGGGGCTTGCCGGAGAGCTCGACGCCGACGATCGAAGGCAGCCGCATCCAGGAGGCGCGCCCCAGCATCACGTTCTCCGCTTCCAACCCGCCCACCCCGACGGCTATGACGCCGAGGGCATCCACGTGGGGGGTGTGGCTGTCGGTGCCCACGCAGGTATCCGGGTAGGCCAGGCCGCGATCGGCGTGGATGACGGGGGACATCTTCTCCAGGTTGATCTGGTGCATGATGCCGTTGCCCGGCGGGATCACCTCTATGTTCTTGAACGCCTGCCTGGTCCAGTTGATGAAGTGGAAGCGATCCTCGTTGCGGCGATCCTCGATGGCGCGGTTCTTGGCAAAGGCGTCCGGGTCGAAGCCGCCGCATTCGACGGCCAGGGAGTGGTCGACGATAAGCTGCACCGGCACCACGGGGTTCACCTGGGCGGGATCCCCCCCCTGATCGGCGATGGCATCGCGCAGGCCGGCGAGATCCACCAGGGCGGTCTGGCCCAGGATGTCGTGGCACACCACCCGGGCCGGGAACCAGGGGAAGTCGCGATCGCGCTTGTTGTGGACGATCTGGCCGAGGCACTCGCCGAGGATGGTCGGATCGCACCTGCGCACCAGGTTCTCGGCATGCACGCGGGCGGTGTAGGAGAGCCTGTCCCAGGCGCCGGGGGCGATGGCGTTCACCGCCTCCCGGGCGTCGAAGTAGTCAAGCTGTGTGCCGGGCAGGGGCTTGCGATATTGAGTGTTGACCATCACTTGCGCTCCTTGAGCGGCACGAAGGTCAGATCCTCCGGGCCGACGTAGTTGGCGCTCGGGCGGATGATCTTGCCGTCGATGCGCTGCTCGATGACATGGGCCGACCAGCCTGAGGTGCGGGCGATGACGAACAGCGGGGTGAACATGGCGGTGGGCACCCCCATCATGTGGTAGCTGACGGCGCTGAACCAGTCGAGGTTCGGGAACATCTTCTTGGCCTCCCACATGGTGGACTCCAGCCGCTCGGCGATGTCGAACATCTTGGTGTTGTGCTGCTCTTCGCTGAGTGAACGTGCCACCTCTTTAATCACCTTGTTGCGGGGGTCCGAGACGGTGTAGACAGGGTGACCGAAGCCGATGACCACCTCTTTCTTCTCGATGCGGGCACGGATGTCGGCCTCCGCCTCGTCCGGATTGTCGTAACGCTTCTGGATCTCGAAGGCCACCTCGTTGGCACCGCCGTGCTTGGGCCCGCGCAGGGCACCGATGGCGCCTGTGATGCAGGAGAACATGTCGGAGCCGGTGCCGGCGATGACGCGGCCGGTGAAGGTGGAGGCGTTGAACTCGTGCTCGGCATAGAGGATGAGGGAGGTGTGCATGGCGCGCACCCAGGAGTCACGGGGCTTCTCCCCGTGCAGCAGGTGCAGGAAGTGGCCGCCGATGGAGTCGTCATCGGTCTCCACATGGATGCGCTTGCCGTTGTGGCTGAAGTGGTACCAGTAGAGCAGCACTGAGCCTAAGCAGGCCATCAGCTTGTCGGCGATGTCCCGGGCACCCGGGTGATTGTGATCGTCCTTCTCAGGCGACAGACACCCCAGCACCGAGACTGCGGTGCGCATCACGTCCATGGGGTGGGCGGAGGGGGGCAGCTGCTCCAGGGCGGTCCTGACCCCGGTGGGCAGGCCGCGCAGGGCCTTGAGCTTGGCCTTGTAGGCGGCGAGCTCGGCCACATTGGGCAGATGGCCGTGCACCAGCAGGTGGGCAATCTCTTCAAACTCGCAGCTGGTGGCCACGTCCAGGATGTCGTAGCCACGGTAGTGCAGATCGTTGCCGGAGAGGCCCACGGTGCACAGGGCGGTGTTGCCGGCGGCGGTGCCGGAGAGGGCGACGGATTTCTTCGGCTTGAAGCCGGTGGTTTCGGGCAGGGCGCTCATCACATGTTTCCTCATTCAGTCCGTTGAAGCGCCGGCCGCCAGCATGAGACGGCCGGTCGGCGTGTTATTCCTTGGTAGACAGGTCCTTGGTGAACAGCCTGTCCAGGGTCTGCTCGTAGTGGTGGTAGCCGAGGAAGTCGTAGAGGGACTCCCGGGTCTGCATGGTGTCGACCACGGCGCGCTGGTGGCCATCGCGGCGAAGCTGCTGATAGACGTTGAGGGCGGCCTGGTTGGCGGCGCGGGCGGCGCTCAGGGGGTAGAGCACCATGTCGACGCCGTGGGCAGCGAGGGCCTCCTTGTCAAACAGCTCGGTCTTGCCGAATTCGGTCATGTTGGCGAGGATCGGCACCCCGGCCGCCTGCTTGAAGCGATCGTATTGTTCCAGCTCGGTGACCGCCTCGGCGAAGATCATGTCGGCGCCTGCCTCCACATAGGCGGCGGCGCGCTCCAGGGCCGAGCCCAGCCCCTCCACCGCCAGGGCGTCGGTGCGGGCCATGATGACGAAGCTCTCGTCCTGGCGGGCATCCACCGCCGCCTTGATCCTGTCCACCATCTCGGCGATGGAGACCACGGCCTTGTTCGGCCTGTGGCCGCAGCGTTTCTGGGCCACCTGATCTTCCATATGGACGGCGGCCACCCCGCCGCGCTCGAAGGCGCGAATGGTGCGGGCGATGTTGAAGGCGCCGCCCCAGCCGGTGTCGATGTCCACCAGGAGCGGCACCTGAGTCGCGGCGGTGATGCGCTCTGCGTCGATCAGCACGTCATTCATGGAGGTCATGCCGAGATCCGGCAGGCCGAAGGAGGCGTTCGCCACCCCGGCGCCGGAGAGGTAGAGGGCCTTGAAGCCGCTGCGTTCGGCCATCAGCGCCATGTAGGCGTTGATGGTGCCGACGATCTGCAGGGGCTTCTCGTTGGCCAGGGCAGTGCGAAAACGCGTCCCGGCCGAGGATAGGTTGGACATAGTGACTCCTTTCATGGGGTGCTTGTCTGCTGTGGATGCTGGCTGTGAATACCCTCATCTCACACTACGTTTACGTCAACGTCAATTATGCTAAGGTCCAAGGCCCGTCGATGGGCGGGCACCAGCGGCTTCTCTTCTGATAACCACTTTTTATTCAATCAGATAGCGCTTCCTTTCCCAGGTGCGCCTGGCCAGTGCCATGGCGCCGCCGTGGTGGATCAGGGCCGATTCTGTCGTCTTCCACGAGGGGGGGCAACGGATTCGAAGGGGGGTGTCATGAGATGAAAAGTGGCTGTCGCCCGATGCAAAGCGGGCGTTCATGTAAATCCCTAGATTCACTCTGGACGATGTTTTCACCCATGAATGAATCTGGAGAACAGCCATGGCCAACGCCATTCGCTTTTATGAAACCGGGGGCCCCGAGGTCCTGCGCTACGAACACGTGGCGGTGGGCGAGCCCGGGCCTGGCCAGGTGCGCCTGCGCCATGAAGCGGTCGGCCTCAACTATGCCGACACCTATTTTCGCAACGGTACCTACCCCATCCCCATGCCCAATGGCCTGGGTGTCGAGGCGGCCGGGGTGGTGGAGGCGGTGGGCGAGGGGGTGACCAATGTCGACGTCGGCGATCGCGTCACCTACACCGGCTTTATCAACACCCTCGGCGCTTACTCGACGATGCGGCTGATCCCGGCCGCCCCCCTCATCAGGCTGCCGGACAGCATCAGCTGCGAGACCGCCGCCGCCATGACAATGCGGGGCCTGACCTCCGCCTACCTGATGCGCCGCATCCACGACTTCAAGCCAGGTGACAGCATCTTGCTGCACGCGGCCGCGGGGGGCGTCGGCCTCATCGTCGCCCAGTGGGCCAAGCTGCTGGGGCTGACGGTGATAGGCACCGTCTCCAGCGGCGCCAAGGCCGAGCTGGCCCGTGCCCACGGCTGCGACTTCACCATCGACTACAGCCGTGAAGACGTGGCCACCCGGGTGCGCGCCCTGACCGGGGGCGCCGGGGTCGACGTGGTGTTTGACAGCGTCGGCAAGAGCACCTTCATGGGCTCGCTCGATTCTCTTAAACGCCGCGGCCTCATGGTCTGCGTCGGCACCGCCTCCGGCCCCATCGACGGTTTCAACCCCCAGCTGCTGGCCATGAAGGGCTCCCTCTATCTGACCCGGCCGGCGCTCGCCGACTACATCGCCGATCCCGCCGAGAAGGAGGCCCTGGCCGGGGAGCTGTTCGATCACGTGGCCAGCGGCCGGATCAAGATAGAGATCAACCAGCGTTACGAGCTGCAGGATGCGGCGGCGGCCCACCGGGATCTGGAGGCGCGCCAGACCACGGGCTCCTCCGTCTTCATCATCTAGGCCAAGGATCCCAGGCCAGCCCGCACTCAAGGGCGGTGCCTGCAGCACTGACTTGTCATTCAGGGAGAGAGACATGCGTGTAGAACAACTGACCTGCCACATCGGCGCCGAACTGAGCGGCGTCAACCTGGCGGACGCCGTTCACGATGAGGGGCTGTTCGCCGAGATCCGTGCCCTCCTGCTCAGGCACAGGGTGCTGTTCTTGCGCCGGCAGGAGATAAGCCGCGCCGATCACGTGGCCTTCGCCCGCCGCTTCGGCGAGCTGGAGGATCACCCGGTGGCGGGCAGCGATCCGGACAACCCCGGTCTGGTGCGCATCTACAAGTCCCCGGAGCTACCCAATGATCGCTACGAGAACGCCTGGCACACCGACGCCACCTGGCGCGCCCAACCGCCCATGGGGTGCGTGCTGCGCTGCGTGGAGTGTCCGCCCGTGGGGGGGGACACCCTCTGGGCCAACATGGTGGTGGCCTACGAGCAGCTGCCGGAGGAGATCAAGGGGAAGATCGCCGGCCTGCGCGCCCGTCACAGCATAGAGGCGAGCTTCGGGGCGGCCATGCCAATAGAGAAGCGGCTCGCCCTCAAGGCCCAGTTCCCGGACGCCGAGCACCCCGTGGTGCGCACCCACCCGGAGACGGACGAGAAGATCCTGTTCGTCAACGCCTTTGCGACCCACTTCACCAACTACCACACCCAGGCCCATGTGCGCGTCGGCCAGGACTACAGCATGGGGGGCAGCGATCTGCTGCGCTACCTCATCAGCCAGGCCTATATCCCCGAGTATCAGGTGCGCTGGCGCTGGCAGCCGGGCAGCATCGCCATCTGGGACAACCGCAGCACCCAGCACTACGCCGCCATGGACTACCCCCCCAGCCATCGCAAGATGGAGCGGGCCGGGATCATGGGGGATACCCCCTTCTGATCAAGCCCCGGGCCCCGGGCCCGGAGGATGTCACCACCCCAGGCGCTTCATGGAAGGCCAGCCAATTTAAGGAATGAACAGATGCAATTTTTTGACGATTCCCTGCACCCGGAAAACATGGAAAAGGTGGTCATCACGGTGGCCCCCTATGGCCCTGAGTGGGCCCCTGGCGACTTCCCGGAAGACATCCCGGTGACCATGGAGGAGCAAGTCCAGAAGGCGGTCGACTGCTTTGATGCTGGCGCCACCGTGCTGCACCTGCACGTGCGCGAGCTGGACGGCACCGGCTCCAAGCGGCTGTCCAAGTTCAACGAGCTGATCGCCGGGGTGCGCAAGGCGGTGCCGGACATGATCATCCAGGTGGGGGGCTCCATCTCCTTCGCGCCGGAAGGGGAGGGCGAGGCGGCCAAGTGGCTCTCCGACGACACCCGCCACATGCTGGCGGAGCTGACCCCGAAACCGGATCAGGTCACGGTGGCCATCAACACCACCCAGATGAACATCATGGAGCTGCTCTACCCGGAGTACCTGGCAGGCACCTCCCTGGCGAACCCCGCCTACCAGGCGGCCTACAGCGAGATGACGGTGCCGGCCGGCCCGGCCTGGGTGGCCGAGCACTTGAAGCGCCTGATGGCGAGCGGCATCCAGCCCCACTTCCAGCTGACCGGCATGCACGCCCTGGAGACCCTGGAGCGGCTGGTGCGCAAGGGCATCTACATGGGCCCGCTCAACCTCACCTGGATCGGCATCGGCGGCGGTTTTGATGGCCCCAACCCGTTCAACTTCATGAACTTCGTCCACCGTGCGCCGGACGGAGCCTGCGTCACCGCCGAGTCGCTGCTCAAAAACGTGCTGCCCTTCAACATGATGGCCATGGCCATGGGGTTGCACCCCCGCTGCGGCATAGAGGACACCATCATAGGCCAGCACGGCCAGCGCATGAGCTCGGTGGAGCAGATCCGCCAGTGCGTGCGGGTCGCCCACGAGCTGGGCCGCGAGGTGGCGAGCGGCAAGGAGGCGCGCGCCATCTACCGCATCGGCGTGCAGTACGACAGCGTGGAGGAGACGCTGCTGGCCAACGGCATGGCGCCGAACCGGACCCAGGGCCAGAAAGGGGTGCCACAGCGGTCCTGAGCCAGATGGGTCGCCGCAACGCGGGCGGGGCGGCGACCCCCCGACTCTGTTTGCCAAACGGCCTTGCGCCTTGCACTATGCAGCACGCAGGGTAACTGAGTGATGAGTCAATATTCTCTGGCCGGTGGCCTCTGCCGCCGGTCCGTTGACCGAAAAACCGAACCCAATTTGCAGTAGCGCGAGGGATTGTATGGCTACGTATCATATCGATGACGACCCAGAGGCCGGCAAGGTTGCCGTGCCCCGTCGTTATGCCTGGATAGTGTTTGCGCTGACCTTCGGTCTGCTCATCTCCGATTACATGTCGCGTCAGGTGCTCAACGCCGTCTTCCCCATGCTCAAGGGGGAGTGGGCGCTCTCCGACACCCAGCTTGGCCTGCTCAGCGGCATAGTGGCGCTGATGGTCGGCCTGCTGACCTTTCCCCTCTCCCTGCTCGCCGACCGTTTCGGCCGGGTCAAGAGCCTGGCCATGATGGCCGCGCTCTGGAGCCTGGCGACCCTGGGCTGCGCCCTGGCCCAGAACTACGAGCAGATGTTCATCGCCCGCTTCCTGGTGGGGGTGGGGGAGGCCGCCTACGGCAGCGTCGGCATCGCCGTGGTGGTCTCGGTGTTCCCGCGGGAGATGCGGGCCACCCTCTCCGGCGCCTTCATCTCCGGCGGCATGTTCGGCTCAGTGCTCGGCATGGCCACCGGGGGCGTGCTGGCGCATTTCCTCGGCTGGCGCTGGGCCTTCGCCGGCATGGCCCTGTTCGGCCTGGTGCTGGCGGCCATCTATCCCCTCATCGTCAAGGAGGCGCGGATCTCCCAGACCGGCCGGGCGGCACGGGGAAACACAGAGGCGGGCCGCAATCCCCTGCGCAGCCTCTACTCCAGCCGCTCGGTGATCTCGGCCTATGTGGGCAGCGGCCTGCAGCTGTTCGTCGGCGGCACCGTCATCGTCTGGATGCCGAGCTATTTCAACCGCTACTACGGACTGGACACGGACAAGGCGGGGCTCATGGCCGCCATCATAGTGCTGTGCAGCGGGGCCGGCATGATCCTCTGCGGCATGCTGAGCGATCGGCTCTGCCGCAACCGGCCGGATCGCAAGATAAGCCTCGCCATCGCCTACTGCCTCGGGAGCTGTCTGCTGCTCTCCCTGGCGTTTGCCCTGCCGGCCGGGTTGCCTCAGCTGCTGCTGATCGGGCTGGGGATGTTCATCGCCACCGGCACCTCGGGCCCCGCCGGTGCCATGGTGGCCAACCTCACCCACGCCAGCGTGCACGGCACGGCGTTCGCCACCCTGACCCTTGCCAACAACCTGCTCGGGCTGGCCCCGGGCCCCTTCATCACCGGCAAGGTCTCCGACCACATCGGCCTGGACAACGCCTTCCAGCTGGTGCCCCTCATCAGCATCGCGGCGGCCGCCGTCTTCTTCTACGGCAAGCGCCACTACCACAAGGACGTGGCCCGGCTCGAAGGGGATGCCGGTCGCCGGGTCATCACGGGCCCCCAGGGCACGGAGGTGAGGGCATGAGGCTCAGCATCGAGGTCTATATGGATTTCATCTGCCCCTGGTGCCTCATCGGCAAACGCCAGCTGGCGCAGGCCCTGACCCAGCTGCGGGCAGAGCGGCCCGAGGTGCGGGTCGATGTGCACTGGCGCGGGGTGCAACTGCTGCCCGCGCTGCCGGTGCAGGGGGAGGATTTTCACGACTTCTACCTGCGACGTCTTGGCAGCGAACAGGCCATGGGCCTGCGTCAGGCCCAGGTGCGACAGGCGGCGGCCGGCGTCGGCGTTGCGCTGGACTTTGGCAAGATCCCCCGCATGCCGAACACGGCCGATGCCCACCGCCTGTGGCAACGGGCCTGCCAGCTGGGCTCGCCGGCGCAGCTGGACGAGTTGCTGGAGCGGCTGTTCGCCTGCCACTTCCTGCACGGCGGGGATCTGGGGGATGGCGCTACCTTGCTGGGGCTGGCCGAGGCGGCGGGCTTTGGGCCCGCCGATCTGGTGAGCAGCCTGCAGGGGGATGGCACCCCCTTCCACTGCGATCGGCCCGGGGCGGCCCAGCAGGGGGTGCCCAGCTTCGTGTTGGGGGAGGGGCTGACTCTCAGCGGGGCCCAGCCGGTGGCGCAGCTGCTGGCCAGCCTGCGCCAGGCCCTGGATGCGGCAACCGGGGCGCCGGCGGCGCGGATCTTGGTGCCGGCCGAGCGGGTGCCTGAACCGGGCAAGCGGATCCTCATCGAAGCCCAGGGCAAGAGCCTGGTGCTGTTCAACGTCGATGGCCGCTTCCACGCCATCGACGACGGCTGTCCCCACCAGGGGGCCTCATTGTGCGGCGGTCGGCTGGAGGGGGAGGTGATCCAGTGCCTGGCCCACGGCCTGCGGTTCAACCTGAACACCGGCTATCTGCTCAACTCCACCCAGCTCAAGGTCGGCCGCTACCCGGTCGAGCAGGCGGGTGATCAGCTCCATATCGTCATCCCACAAGAGGAAGCCGTCTCATGCACGCGCTGAACCCCACCAAGACCGCCAGCGCCCGCTTCTCACGGGTGCGCGAACTGGCCCCCGGCATGGCGGTCAGCATCACGGTGGCGGCCGCCGCCACCTTCCTCTCCGAGCACTACGGCGCCCCCGTGCTGCTGTTCGCCCTGCTGCTCGGCATGGGGCTGAACTTCCTCAGCGCCGAGGGGAGCTGCAAGGCGGGCATCGAATTCACCGCGCGCAGCGTGCTGCGGATCGGGGTCGCCCTGCTCGGCATGCGCATCACCCTGGGCCAGATCGCCGAGCTGGGCTGGATGCCGGTGCTGCTGGTGGTCACCCTGGTGGTGGTCACCATCAGCCTCTCCGTGGTGGCGGCCAGGGCGATGGGGTTCCAGCGCCTGTTCGGCATGCTGACCGGCGGGGCGACCGCCATCTGCGGCGCCTCTGCCGCCCTGGCCCTGGCCGCCTCCCTGCCCAATCACCCCCAGAAGGAGCGGGCCACCCTGTTCACCGTGATCGGGGTCTCGGTGCTCTCGACCCTGGCGATGATCCTCTACCCCATGATCGCCCGCTTCTTCGAGCTGACGCCGGTGGAGGCGGGGGTCTTCCTCGGCGCCACCATTCACGACGTCGCCCAGGTGGTGGGGGCCGGCTACAGCATGTCCACCGAGACCGGGGACTTGGCCACCGTGGTCAAGCTGATGCGGGTCGCCATGCTGCTGCCGGTGATCGTCGTGGCCGCCATGATCACCCGCAGGCAGGGGGCGGATGGCCCCTTGGGCAAGCGTCCGCCCCTGCTGCCCCTGTTTGCCGTCGGCTTCCTGGTGCTGGCCTGCATCAACAGCACAGGCTGGGTGCCCGTGCCGTTGCAGGAGGGGGTCAACGGCCTGTCACGCTGGTGCCTGGTCATCGCCATCGCCGCCATCGGCATGAAGACCCAGCTCAAAGAGCTGGCTGCGGTCGGCATCAGGCCCATCCTGCTGATGGTGGGGGAGACCGCCTTCCTGGTCGCCCTGGTGCTGACCCTGATGCATTGGGGCATCAAGCCTTAGGGAGGCCATCCATGCCGAGTCAACAAACAGCCATACAACGAACGCGCCCCCGTGGCCAACGGACTAGCCAGAGAGCAGAGAGGTCTTTATGAACAAGGTTTATCCCAGCGCCCAGGCCGCCCTGAGCGGTCTGGTGCAGGACGACATCACCATCGCCTCGGGGGGCTTCGGCCTGTGCGGCATCCCCGAGCAGCTGATCGAGGCGCTGAAGGAGAGCGGCAAGGGCGGCTTCACCATCATCAGCAACAACTGCGGGGTGGATGAGTTCGGCCTGGGGCCGCTGCTCCACAGCCGCCAGATAAAGAAGATGATCTCCTCCTACGTGGGGGGCAACAAGGAGTTCGAGCGCCAGTACCTCGCGGGGGAACTTGAGCTTGAGTTCACCCCCCAGGGGACGCTCGCGGAGAAGCTCAGAGCCGGCGGCGCCGGCATCCCGGCCTTCTTCACCCGCACCGGCTACGGGACGCTCATCGCCGAGGGCAAGGAGACCCGCCAGTTCGACGGCGAGTGGTATGTGATGGAGCACGCCCTGACGGCGGACCTGGCCCTCATCAAGGGGGCCAGGGCCGACAAGGCGGGCAACCTGATGTTCAACAAGACGGCGCGCAACTTCAACCCGCTCTGTGCCAAGGCGGGACGGGTCTGCGTGGCCGAGGTGGAGGAGATAGTCGAGGTGGGGGAGCTGGCCCCCGACGACATTCACCTGCCCGGCATCTATGTGCAGCGGCTGGTGCTGAACCCCCATCCCGAGAAACGCATCGAAGTGCGCACTGTCATGGAGAAACACTGAGATGGCCTGGACCCGTGAAGAGATGGCGCAGCGCGCCGCAAGGGAGCTGGAGGACGGCTTCTACGTCAACCTGGGGATCGGCCTGCCGACCCTGGTGGCCAATTACATCCCGGACGGCATGGAGGTGTGGCTGCAGAGCGAGAACGGCCTGCTCGGCATAGGCCCCTTCCCGAGCGAGGCCGAGCTCGAGCCCGATCTCATCAACGCCGGCAAGCAGACCATCACCACATTGCCCGGCAGCAGCTTCTTCGACAGCGCCGAGAGTTTTGCCATGATCCGCGGCGGCCACATCAACCTGGCCCTGCTCGGGGCCATGCAGGTCTCCGAGCGCGGGGATCTCGCAAACTGGATGATCCCGGGCAAGATGGTCAAGGGCATGGGGGGCGCCATGGATCTGGTGGCCGGGGTCAAGCGGGTGGTGGTGCTGATGGAGCACTGCGCCAAGAACGGGGAGCACAAGATACTGGAGTGGTGCTCCCTGCCGCTGACCGGGGTCGGCGTGGTGGATCGCATCATCAGCGATCTCGCCGTGCTGGATGTGACCCCCACCGGCCTTCGCCTGGTGGAGCTGGCCCCCGGCATCGAGTTCGAGGCGCTGCAGGCCGCCACCGGCTGCGCCATCGCGAGCTGATCGTCTGGCTGTCGGCGGGGAGGGGGCCTGGGCCTCTCCCCGCCGTTTTTATGTCTGACACCCTGCTTCCCCTTCGCCGACAAGCGTCCCCCACGCATGCTGCCCATCCCGCCAGACAGGTGAACAGGCCCGGATCCGGGGCTGTCTGACACCGCTTTTGGCGCCCTTTGCCATCCTCCTCCTGCGCTGTCATCAAATGAAAAGTGGCTGACGTTCAATGGCAAGCGTGGCCCGGGAGGGAGGCCTTACAGTCGGCACACAAGAGAGAAAGAGCGGGCTCATCAGAGCGAGCGACACCCCGGGGCCGATGCAAAAACAGAGCTGCATCCTCGAACGCCAAACAAGGCGGTGCGCCATCAGCCAGGTCATCTCCCTTGCATCAAAGCCAACGGAAACGGCGACTGAACAGATAACAACAACGACATCAGATGACGACACTCGGAGAGACTGTAATGGATTACATGCACACGAGTCATGGTGGCGGGGCCCTGCGCCTGCGCCTGCTGGCGGCGGCCATCGCGGCCGCCCTCATGCCCACCGTTCAGGCGGTCGAGGTCGATACCGGGAGCGAAGAGTGGTCCGTTCGCTTCGACAACACCGGCAAGTTCAACTACGGCATGCGCACCGAGAGTGCCGACGAGCGGATGCTCGCCACCCCGAACAACAACGACGGGGACTACAACTTCAAGGATGCCGGGGACACCGTCACCACCCGCCTGGATCTGCTGACCGAGCTGGACGTGGTGAACAAGGGCAACACCGGCTTTCGCATCAGCGCCGCCAGCTGGTATGACTACGCCTACCGCGACGTCGGCGCCGACGAGAACCCCTTCATCAACGGCAACAGCGCCAGCTCCGGCATCGTCGGGCTGCCCCCGGTGGCGGGCAACCGTCACCTGAGCGACTATGCGGATCGCTACTACCATGGCCCCTCCGGCGAGCTGCTCGACGCCTTCGTGTTCCACAACATGGAGCTGGGCGACGAGTCCCTGCTCGGGGTCAAGATAGGGCAGCACAACATCTTCTGGGGAGAAACCCTGCTGAGCCCGGTGCACGCCCTCAGCTATGGCCAGTCGGGCCTGGATCTCGCGAAGCTCGCGGCCTCCCCTGGGACGGAAGCGAAAGAGCTGTTCGTGCCCCGCAACCAGATCTCCGCCTCCTTCACCCTGAACCCGGAGTGGACCTTCGCCGCCCAGTACTTCCTGGACTGGAACGCCGCCCGCCTGCCGGAGGCCGGCACCTATTACGGCAGCTCGGATCTGGTGGGCTTCGGTGCCCAGTCGTTCCTGCTGGGCCACACAGGCGGGCCGGGCCTGGCCGGACCGAGCGGCACCCTCAGCAACATTCGCCGGGGCGCCGACATCGAGCCGGGCAAGCACGGCGACTGGGGCATCATGGCCAAGTGGTCCCCCGAGGCACTGGATGCGACCCTGGGGGCCTTCTACCGCCGCACCGCCGACATCCTGCCCCAGGCGGTGCTCGATGCCCGTGGCATGACCATTCGCGGGGCGGCGCCCCTGCCGGCCGGGGCCGTACCGAACCTGCGCCAGTCCATCGCCAACACCAGCTACGCCCTGGCCTATGGCGACGAGATCGACATCTTTGGCCTCAGCCTCTCCAAGGACGTGGCCGGGGTCAGCGTCGGCAGCGATCTCAACTATCGCCAGCACATGCCCCTCTCCAGCATCCCGGCCCTGCTCAGTGCCACCGGGCCCGGGGGACTGGCCAACGGCTTCGGGATCCCGGCCCCCGTGCTCGGCCCCCGTCATCCGGACACCGGGGTGATCACCGATGGCTCCGATGGCTACAGCGCCACCGGCGATACCCTGCACTGGACCCTCAACGGCCTGATGACCTTCGCCGACACGGCGCTATTCGACGGCGCCGCCCTGCTCGGGGAGATCTACTACAGCAACCTGCTGAGCCTGGATGACCACAACAAGGCGCTCTACAAGGGGGAGGAGAGCTATCAGGGCATCGACAAGCCCACCCGGGACAACTGGGGGCTGGCGGTCAACTTCACCCCGACCTGGTATCAGGTCTTGCCGGGGGTCGACATGACCATGCCGCTCTCGGTGAACTGGGGGCTGGCGGGCATCTCTCCGGTCCAGGCGGGCGGGGCGAAAGACACCGGCAGCTACGCGGTGGGGCTCGGCGCCACCCTCTACAACCAGTACTTCGTCGATCTGAAATACGTGGACTCCTTTGGCAAGTCTGCCGAGTGCAATGACGGTGCCGAGGACGGTGCCACCCCCAATGCCCTCGATGGGGCCCAGCGCAACACCTGTTATGCCGGTGGTTACGCCTCCTTCTCCGGTGGCGGTGCCACCACGGAAGACAGAGGCGCCATCTACCTGACCCTGAAGACCACTTACTGAGTCAATCGACCGAGTCGGAGAACGAGATATGACATTCAACAAGACCATGCTGGCCGCCTCCCTCACCCTGGCCCTCGCGGGCCAGGCACTGGCCGCCGTCTCCAGCAGCGAAGCCGCACAGCTCGGCACCAGCCTGACCCAGGTGGGCGCCGAGGCGGCCGCCAACGCCGATGGCAGTATCCCCGCCTACAGCGGGGGCCTGACAACCCCGCCGGCCGGCTTCAAGGCCGGTGACAGCATTCGCCCGGATCCCTATGCGGGCGAGCAGCCGCTCCTGGTCATCACCGGCAAGAACGCGGCCCAATACCAGGGGGCGCTGACCGCCACCACGGCGGAGCTGCTCAAGCGCTTCCCGGACTTCAGGGTGGACCTCTACCCGACTCACCGCAGCGTGGCGCTGCCCAAGGCGGTGCTGGACAACACCAGGCAGAACGCGCTGAACGCCATCACCCTGGCGGGGGGCATGGCGGTGGACAAGGTGCTGCCGGGCATTCCCTTCCCTATCCCCAAGAGCGGAGCCGAGGCGATGTGGAACTTTCTGCTGCGCTACCAGGGGGTGAACATCGCCACCAAGTACGACTCCTGGAACGTGGACGCCGCCGGGGTGGCGGCCCTCTCCACCACGGGACAGGCCTTCATCAACTACGCCATCTACGAGGACATGAACAAGCCGGTCTCGGCCAGGGACACCTACTACCAGATGAAGCTCCATTACACCGGCCCGGCCCGCCGTGCCGGCGAGGCCATCATGCTGCGCGACGCCGCCAACCCCCTGGAGCAGCCGCGCAAGGCCTGGCAGTACCTGCCTGGCCAGCGCCGGGTCAAGCTGGCACCGAACCTGGCCTACGACACCCCGAACCCGGGCACCTCGGGGGCGGGCACCTATGACGACGTCTTCGTCTTCAACGGGGCGCTGGACCGCTTCGACTGGAAGCTGGTGGGCAAGCAGGAAATGATAGTCCCCTACAACACCTATCGGCTGACCTATCAGCCCGATGCCAGGGCGCTGACCACCCCCAACTTCCTGTCACCGGATCACGTGCGCTGGGAGAAGCACAGGGTCTGGGTGGTGGAGGGCAACCTCAAGGCCGGTGAGCGGCACATCTACGCCAAGCGCCGCTTTTACCTGGACGAAGACAGCTGGGTGGCGCTGGCCTCCGATCAGTACGACGCCCGTGGTCAGCTCTATCGCGGCTCCTTTGCCTTCCTGAGCCAGAGCTACGACAAGGAGACCCCGGACGCCACCCCCTTCATGATCTATGACCTGGTGGCGGGCAGCTACAACATCAACGGCGTGGTGGGCCCCCATGGCGGCATCAAGTACGGCGATTCGCTGTCCAAGGCGAAGTGGTCGCCGGAGTCCCTGGCCGGGGTGGGGATCCGCTGATCCTGACGGGAGCCAGGTTCGCCGCAGGCGAGCCCGGCTCCCGCTTTTCGCGCCGGGGTGCCCGGCGCATCTGGAGACAAGGACGTATGGGTTCATTCAACAAGTTGGCGCCCTGGCTGTGCTGCGCCCTGCTGCTGCCGGGACTCGCGCAGGGGGCGGAGACGATGGCAGGGCAGCGCGGGGAGATGCAGGCCGCGCAGGGGGCCGAATACAGGGACGTGCTGGATCTGCCGGCCAGGGCGAGCGCCCTGGCCCGATACAGCCCCCTGCTGGATCTGGCCCGAGCCGGGTCGCGGCTGGTGGCGGTGGGGCAGCGGGGTCACATCCTCTACTCGGACGACGAGGGGCGGCGCTGGCAGCAGGCCAGGGTGCCGGTGAGCTCGGATCTGAATGCCGTCACCTTCCCCACTCCCGAGCAGGGCTGGGCCGTGGGGGGGGACGGGGTGGTGCTGCACAGCCAGGATGGCGGTGCCAGCTGGCAGAAACAGCTGGATGGTCGCCAGATAGGGAAGCTGGTCCTGCGCCATTACTCGGCCCTGGCCCGTGCCGAGCCAGGCAACGAGTCCTGGCCGCAATGGGTGGCGGAGGGGCAGCGGCTGGTGGAGGAGGGGGCCGACAAACCGCTGCTCGACGTCTGGTTTGAGGACGACAAAGTCGGCTACGTGGTCGGGGTCTTCAACCTGATACTGCGCACCCAGGATGGCGGCCTGCACTGGACGCCCATGCAGGATCGCACCGACAACCCGGACGGGCTCCACCTCAATGCCATCGCCGCCGCCGGTGACGCCCTCTATCTGGTGGGCGAGCAGGGGCTGCTGCGCAAATGGGAAGCGCAGAGGCAGCGCTTCGTCTCACTGCCCAGCCCCTATGACGGCAGCTTCTTCGGCCTGATCGGCCGCTCGGATGAGGTGATCGTCTATGGCCTGCGGGGCCATGCCTATCGCAGCACGGATGGGGGCGAAAACTGGACCCGGCTCGTGAGCCCGCTGCCCATCAGCATCAGCGCCGCGATGCAGGGGGCCGATGGCCAGTTCCGCCTGTTCACCCAGGCCGGCCATATGCTGCGGCAACGGGGCAACGAGCCATTGACCCTGGCCCCCCTGGCCGAGCCATCGCCGGTGGCGGGCGCCGCCCTGACCGCCGATGGCGCCCTGGTGCTGGTGGGCAGCCGCGGGGTGCGCACCCTGGCGGCGGTCAAATAAGCTGTCTCAACGCAGGCCGTCACCGGATGACGGCCCAATAACGATAACGAGGATCCAGACATGGGCCATGTGAAGCAAGATTCGATGCCGGTGATCCGCGAGCTGAGCGCGTTCGACAGGCACTCAGGCAACCTGCTGGAGCGGCTGGTGTTCAACCACAGAGCGCTCTTCATGCTGGTGATGACGCTGGCGACCCTGGTGCTTGGCTACATGGGCGCGACCCGCCTGGCGCTGGCGCCCAGCTTCGAGAAGATGATCCCCCAGAGCCAGCCCTACATCAAAAACTTCCTGGAGAACCGGGACTCCCTGCGCGGCCTCGGCAACTCGGTGCGGGTGGTGGTGGAGAATACCCGGGGGGACATCTTCGACCCCGACTACTTAAGCGTCCTCAAGCGGGTCAATGACCAGCTGTTCCTGACCGAAGGGGTGGACAGGGCCTGGATGAAGTCCCTCTGGAGCCCGGCGGTGCGCTGGACCGAGGTGACCGAGGAGGGCTTCCAGGGCGGGCCCGTGATGCCGGATGCCTATCAGGGCTCGGCCTCTGACATCGAGCAGCTGCGCCAGAACATCAACAGAGCCGGCATCGTCGGCAGCCTGGTGGCGAGCGACTTCAAGTCCAGCATGCTGATAGTGCCCCTGCTGGACAAGGCCTCTGTCACCGGCAAGCCCCTCGATTATCATGACTTCTCCCGGCGCATCGAGCAGTTGCGCAGCCAGATTGAATTTGACGGCAAGCCCCACCAGGCGGGGGAGGAGGGGATCGGCCAGTACAGGATCCGGGTGATCGGCTTTGCCAAGCTGGTCGGGGATCTCATCGACGGCCTCATCCAGGTGATCCTCTTCTTCGCCCTGGCAGTGGCGACCTCCCTGGTCATCATCTTCCTCTACACCCGCTGCGTGCGCAGCACCCTGCTGGTGGTGGGCTGCTCCCTGATCGCCGTGGTGTGGCAGCTCGGCATCATCGCCTGGCTGGGGTACGCCATCGACCCCTACTCAGTGCTGGTGCCCTTCCTCATCTTCGCCATCGGTGTCTCCCACGCGGCCCAGAAGATGAACGGCATCATGCAGGACATCGCCCGTGGCACGCACCGCCAGATAGCGGCGCGCTATACCTTCCGCCGCCTCTTCCTCGCCGGGGTCACGGCGCTGCTGGCCGATGCGGTGGGCTTCGCCGTGCTGATGCTGATCGACATCCCCGTCATCCAGGATCTCGCCATCACCGCCAGCATAGGGGTGGCGGTGCTCATCTTTACCTCTTTGCTGCTGATGCCGGTGGCCCTCTCCTATGTGGGGGTGGGCCGCAAGGCGGCCGAGCGGGCGCTCAGGATAGACACCCATGCCGCCGCCAACCAGGGCTTCGGCAGACTCTGGGCACTGCTGGACTGCTGCACCGAGCGCAAGTGGGCCACAGTGGTGGTGATCCTCGGCCTGGGGATGGGCATAGGCGGCTACCTGGTGAGCCTGCACCTCAAGATTGGCGATCTGGACAGCGGCGCCCCCGAGCTGCGTGCCGATTCGCGCTACAACAGGGACAACGCCTACATCACCGGCCACTACGCCCTCTCGAGCGATCTCTTTGCGGTGATGATCAAGACGGCGCCGGAGGGATGCCTCGACTACCGGACCCTGATCCTGGCGGATCGCCTGGGGTGGGAGCTGCAACAGCATCCCGGCGTGCAGGCCACCAGCTCTCTGGTCAATGCGGTGCGCCAGATCACCGCCGGCACCTATGAGGGCAACCCCAAGCTCGCCAGCATCCAGCGCAACCAGAACGTGCTGAACTATGCCGCCCAGCAGGCCTCGGTCAACAGCCCGGAGCTGTTCAACACCGACTGCTCCCTGATGCCGGTGATCGCCTACTTGAAGGATCACAAGGCCGAGACCCTGAGCGGCGTGGTGGCCATCGCCGAGCGGTTTGCCCGGGAGAACGGCACGGCGGATCGCCAGTTCCTGCTGGCGGCGGGCAGTGCCGGCATAGAGGCGGCCACCAACCTGGTGGTGCACGAGGCCAACCGCACCATGCTGCTCTACGTCTACCTGGCGGTGACCCTGTTCTGCCTCATCACCTTCCGCAGCTGGCGGGCGACCCTGGTGGCGCTGGTGCCCCTGATGCTCACCTCTGTGCTGTGCGAGGCGCTGATGGTAGCCATGGGCATAGGCGTCAAGGTGGCGACCCTGCCGGTGATTGCGCTCGGGGTCGGCATAGGGGTGGACTACGCCCTCTACCTGCTGAGCGTGCAGCTGCACCATCAGCGCCAGGGCATGTCGCTGGTGGACGCCTATCGCCAGGCCGTGGCCTTCACCGGCCGGGTGGTGGGGCTGGTGGGCATCACCCTGGCCGCCGGCGTGGTGGCCTGGGTCTGGTCCCCCATCAAGTTCCAGGCCGACATGGGCATACTGCTCACCTTCATGTTCCTGTGGAACATGCTGGGGGCCCTGATAGGGGTGCCGGCGCTCTCCTGCTTCCTGCTGTCCGGGACCAAGGCGGTGCCTGCCCCGGTGTGGCAGGAGGGGGATGCCAGGGAGGGGACCAAGCCCTGCCGGACCCCGGTGGGGGCCGACGTCAGCTAGCAATAGCCGTGACACAGGAAAAAGAGAAGGGAGGCACTATGCCTCCCTTCTCTCGTCTGGCGAATGGCGCCGGCCCTCAGCCGTAGGCGAGGCCGGCGGGGGCGGGCTGGGCCACCTTGGGCACTCCCTTGTGGCGGGAGCGCCAGGTGGCCGGCGGCATGCCGAACTGGGCGCTGAACCAGCGGGTGAAGGAGCTTGGCATGGAGTAGCCCAGCATGTCGGCGATGTGGCCCAGCGAATAGCCGGAGTTTTGCAGGTAGCGCATCACCAGATCCCGGCGAACGTCGTTGACCAGCTCGCTGAAGGTGGCGCCGCTCTCCTCCAGATGGCGCTGCAGGGTGCGCACGTTCATCCCCAGGGTGCGGGCTATCTGCTCTATGGTGGCGCGCCCCATGGGCAGCAGCAGGTAGATGGCCTTGCGCACGTCCGTCATCAGGGATTGCTGGGTCTCCACCAGCAGGGTGTCGAGGTACTGGCGGGCATGACGGGCCATGGCCTGGTTGGCCAGGGGGTTCGGAATGTCCAGATCGGCGGCCTGGCAGACGATGCCGTTGAACTCGCTGCCAAACTCCAGCTTGCAGCCGAACAGCCGCTTGTGGATGGAGAGATCCGCCGGTGCATCATGGGTGAAGTTGACGCTGATGGGATGCCAGTTGGCGCCGACCCCGACCTGGGCCGCACAGAAGCGATACATGACGCCGACCGCGAGCTCGGTGGCCTGGCGCGACGGCATGGGGGCGTCGGTGATGATCTCCTCGCGAATGATCACCGCCTTGCCCGCCTCCTCGATGAAGATGGCCAGGGCATTATTGAACAGGTGTATGTACTGCACTATGACCTGCAAGGCCTCGCGCAGGTTGGGCTGATAGCTCAGCAGCAGGCTGACCTCGCCAAAGTCCGACAGCTGGCGATGCTCCGCCATGCGCAGACCCAGGCTCTGGCAGTTCCCGGTGCGGGCGGACAGCTCGAGCAGGGTGACGATGGTGGAGACGGGGATGCGCTGATTGGGCACATCCAGAATGGAGGCGCTGAGGCCGGCCTGCGACAGCAGGTTGGGGGTATTGAGGCCCAGCTGGCGGGCGACATCGAGATAGTTGGTGAGGGTGGCGGCTCTGGCAAGGAGGGTCATGATGCAATTCCCATGGCGACAGCTCATCTGCTGGTTGCTTGTTGTTAACTGTTTTTTATCATTTCGCTTACAAGCTGGAAAGTGCTTATTAACTGATCTATTAGTCGCAGGTGCCATCTGATGACCCTGCGTGCCAGCCCAATTCATGGCCTTTCGAGCCCGGTTCTATGCAGCCCGGTGGCGCTTACACCATCAGGCTCCTGTCATATAAAGACAACTCCATGGCATCCAAGGTAAAGCAGTCGGGGGGCTGGCACCTTACTGTGGTCCTGATGTCGTCCGGCCGTCGCCGGAGCGCCTGAACAGGGGAAGAGAGATGAAGACATTTCAGCCCGAGGCCACAGTACTGATGGTGCCCGGCCTGCGTGACCACGTGGCGGATCACTGGCAGACCCTGCTCGCCGAGCGGCTTGAGAAGGTGGTGACAGTGCCGCCGTTGACCTCGGACAAGCTGAGCTGCCAGGCCAGGGTCGAGGCCATAGCGCAGGCGCTGGCGCGCATCCAGGGCCCGGTGATCCTGGTGGCCCACAGCGCCGGGGTGCTGATGCTGGCTCACTGGGTGGCGCAGCAGGGCGAAGCCCTGCATCGTCACCCCATCTGGGGCGCCCTGCTGGTGACGCCGCCGGATCTGGACGCCAGCTGGCCATCCCATTACCCGAGCCCGCAAGCCATGCAGGCCGGAGGCTGGCACCCGCTGCCCCGCATGAAGATGCCGTTCCCGAGCCTGGTGGTGATGAGCCAAAACGATCCTCTGGCGAGCCCGGCGGCGGTGCGTGCCCTGGCCCAGGACTGGGGGAGCGAGCTGGTGGATGCCGGGGCCGTGGGACACCTCAACCCGGCGAGCGGATTTGGCCCCTGGCCCCATGCCGAGGCCTTGCTGCGGCGTCTCGACGCCCGCTAACCCAGATGGCGAGGGGAGACAGGCTCCCCTGCGCCCAGACACGAATCGGAAGGAGTCCGTATGGTGAAGACAAGGATCATACCGCCAGCCCAGGGAGCCCATGCTTATCCCTTGCTGATCAAGAGCCTGCTGTTATCCGGGGTGCGTCAGCACCCGGACCGGGAGATAGTCTATGCAGATCGACTGCGCTATGACTATCGCACCCTCAACCAGCGCATCCACCGCCTCGCCAACCTGCTGACGGCCTCGGGCATAGGGCCGGGGGACACGGTCGCCCTGCTGGACTGGGACAGCCACCGCTCCCTCGAATGCTTCTTCGCCGTGCCCATGATAGGCGCCGTGCTGCACACGGTGAACGTGCGCCTCTCGCCGGAGCAGATCGCCTTCACCATGCACCACGCCGAGGATCATCTGGTGCTGGTTCATGACGACTTCCTGCCCATGATGGAGAGCATCCAGGAGAGGCTGCCCACGGTGCGCGGTTATATCCGGCTGACCGATGGGGAGCTGCCGTCCACCGCACTGCCGCTGCTCGGGGAGTACGAGACGCTCTTGGCCGGGGCGCAGAGTCAGTTCGATTTCCCCGACTTTGACGAGCATTCGGTGGCGACCCTGTTCTACACCACGGGCACCACTGGGGATCCCAAGGGGGTCTATTTCAGCCACCGCCAGCTGGTGCTGCATACCCTCAACGAACTGGGCACCCTGGCGGCCCATGCGGGCCAGTCGCTGCTCTGCTCAGACGATGTCTACATGCCCATCACCCCCATGTTCCACGTCCATGCCTGGGGCGTCCCCTATGTGGCGACCATGCTGGGGGTGAAGCAGGTCTATCCGGGGCGCTACGAGCCGGACAAGCTGGTGCGGCTCTACCGCGACGAGGGGGTGAGCTTCTCCCACTGCGTGCCGACCATCTTGCAGATGATCCTCGACTGCGAGGAGGCAGCAAAGACCTCCCTTGCGGGCTGGAAGATGCTGCTGGGGGGAAGTGCGCTGCCGCTCGGGCTGGCGACCCAGGCTCACCGACAGGGGATACTGGTGCACGCCGGTTACGGCATGTCGGAGACCTGCCCGCTGTTGTGCGTGGTGCATCTCGCTCCCGAGGAGCTGGCGCTGCCCATGGCCCAGCAACTGCCGCTGCGGATCCGCACCGGCAAGCCCATCGGCCTGGTGGACTTGCGCATCATCGACGAGCAGGGCCGGGCGCTGGCCCACGATGGCCAGACCATGGGGGAGATAGTGGTGCGTGCTCCCTGGCTGGCCCAGGGCTACCTGAAAGAGCCGGGCAAGGGGGCCGAGCTCTGGGAGGGGGGCTGGCTGCACACGGGGGACATGGCCTCCATCACCCCGGACGGCACTGTGGAGATCAGGGATCGCATCAAGGATGTGATCAAGACAGGGGGCGAGTGGATAAGCTCGCTGGCGCTGGAGAGCCTCATCAGCGCCCACGCCGCCGTTCATGCGGTGGCCGTGATCGGGGTGCCGGACGAGCAGTGGGGGGAGCGGCCTCTGGCCCTGGTGGTCGGCAAGGAGGGGTCGCATCTGGATGCACAGGCCATCAAGGCCCACCTGCAGGGGTTCGTCGACAGCGGTCGCATCAATCGCTGGGCCATTCCGCGCCAGATCCACATAGTGCAGGAGATCCCCAGGACCAGTGTCGGCAAGGTGAACAAGAAGCTGATCCGGGAACGTGAATGCCGTCCGGCGGCGGAAAACTGAGGGCGCCATCATGGATCCAGAGGAGGGTCTCTCAGTCATCCCCACTGCCTGAGGGGCCGCGTTGGCCTGGCTGCCATGGCTTGACTACGCTAACTGAGTTATCAAACAAGAGGCGTGCGCCATGAACAGAACCCAGATTCATCTCGTTGATGAAGAGGTGGATTTTCCGTCCAGTGAACAGTTGGTCTCCACCACGGATCTTCAGGGGGTCATTACTTATGCCAATGACCACTTCTGCCGGGTGGCGGGATACAGCAGGGCAGAGATGATAGGCCAGCACCACAACATGGTGCGCCATCCTGACATGCCCAAGGCGGCCTTCGCCGATCTCTGGGGCAAGCTGAAGCAGGGCAAGCCCTGGCGCGGCATGGTGAAGAACCGCTGCAAGGATGGTCGCTACTACTGGGTGGATGCCTATGTCACCCCCATCTTCGAGCAGGGACGGATAAGCGGCTACCAGTCGGTGCGCAGCCGCGCCGAGCCTGGGATGAAGGCCGTCGCCGCCCGCACCTACGCCAGGCTGAAGGCGGTGGAGCGGGGGGAGCGAAAGGGGGGCCTGCCTCTGCGCCCCGTGCGCCACGGGGTGGCCATCGCCGGGCTGCTGCTGATGCTGGCGGCGGGCGCCTATCTGACGGGGCCCCTGGGGGCCCTGTTCATGCTGCTGCCGCTCTTGTGGCTCGGTCTCCTCTATCGCCATACCCTCATCACCACCCCCCGTTACCTGAGCCAGCTGGCCGAGGAGTATGACAGCCTGACCCGGCTCATCTACTCGGGGGATGAACCCAGTGCCATCGCCGACTTCCACATCAAGCTGCTGCAGGCCAGGATCCGCACCGTGCTCGGGCGGGTGGACGACGCCACCCTCTCCCTGCAGGATCTGGCGGTCCATCTCAAGACCGCCTCCAGCGAGGCGAGCGCCGACATCGCCGAGCAGGACATCCAGACCCAGCAGGTGGCGACCGCCATCACAGAGATGGCGGCGACGGCACACGAGATAGCCCGCAACATCCAGGAGACGGACAACCAGATTGCCCAGGCCAAGGTGCATTGCCAGCATACCGACCAGCAGCTGGAGGATACCCAGCACAGGGTCACCGAGCTGGCCACCCAGGCCGAGCACGCCTTCACGGCGGCGGTGGCGCTGGCGGAGGAGTCGGACCGCATCGGGATCCTGATGAGCGAGATCCAGGGAATCGCGGATCAGACCAATCTGCTGGCCCTCAACGCCGCCATAGAGGCGGCCCGGGCGGGAGAGCAGGGGCGCGGCTTCGCCGTGGTGGCGGACGAGGTGCGCACCCTCTCAACCCGGACCCACAAGGCGACCGAGCAGATCCAGGGCAGCATAGGGCAGATCCAGCGCACCCTGAATGGCTGGAAGGGGATGATGCAGCAGAACCTGGAGCAGACCCAGTCCTGCGTGACCCTGACCCGGCAGGGTTCACAGAGCCTGCACCAGGTGCTGGCCGAGATAGAGCGGGTGGTGGATCTGTCGACCCAGATCTCGGCGGCGGCGGAGGAGCAGCAGGCGGTGGTGGAGGACATCAGCCGAAACGTCAACGTCATCTCCCAGCACTCCCACGCCAACAGCAACAAGATGCACGACATGGATGCCTCGAGCGACATCCTGCTCACCAAGGCGCGCCAGCTCAAGTCCCTGGGGCAGACCTTCGGCTGACGGCTGCCTCGAGCAAACACAGGATGACAAAAGGCCACCTTAGGGTGGCCTTCTTGCATGGGCGCTGCGGCGAAGTGGGTTAGGCCGCCGTCAGCTCGTCTGCTCAGCCAGCGCAATGAAGCCGCCGCTCTTGTCGCAATACATGGCCCTGTCCGCCTGGATCAGCCACTGCTCCGGGCTCCAGCCCCGCTGGTAGTGGCTGACCCCTATGCTGATCCCCACCTGCATGGCCTGGCCATTGACCACGAAGGGGGCCTGCATGGCGTGCCGGATCACCTCGGCCACATCCTGCGCCTGGGCGCTGCTGTAGCCGGGCAGCAGCAGGATGAATTCATCCCCCGCCAGCCGGGCAAAATAGCACTGGTGGCCGATGGCGTCATGGAGCCGGTTGGCCAGCTGGCAGAGGATGGCATCCCCCTGGCTGTGGCCGAAGTTGTCATTGATGCGCTTGAAGTCATCGAGATCGCAAAACAGCAGGCAGCCGGGATCCTCGAGTTGAACTTGCTCCTTCAGCTGCTCCATCAGGCTCAGGCGATTGGGCAGGCCGGTGAGGGGATCGAGACGGGCCAGCTGCAGTATCTCCTGCTCGCGCAACTTGCGCAGGGTCACCTCCCGATTGAGCCGCTTGTTGCTGACAAGCAGATAGAGGGAGAGCAGCAGGATGAGGGCGCCGACCCCCAGGCTCAGCAAGAACCAGGGGCGCCAGAAGATCCACTGCGCGGAGGGGGCCTGATAGAGCAGGCGGGTCAGCGGCACCGCCCTCGGAACCAGGCCTATCTCGACCAACTGCTGCATGATGTGGGCGAAGCGATCCGGATTCATATACCCGATCTCCACATAGAGCGGCTGTATCATCTCCTTGCTCATCTGCAGCTCGTACTCCATGTGGGCCTGACTGCGGTTGACGCCATACTCCTTGCGCAGCAGGTCGATGGCCTCCGCCGGGTGGGCGAGGGCGTAGCGCCACCCCTTGAGGCTGGCGGCCCGGAACTTTGCCACCCGCTCCGGGTTGACGCGCTCCTCGTTCTGGGTGGTGAACAGGATGTCGCTGTAAAAATCGATGCCGTAGTTGCGCGGATTGATGACGGAGACCGAGATGCCGCGCTCCTCCAGATAGAAGGGCTCGTTGCTGAGATAGGCGTTGAAGATGTCGATCTTGCCCGCGATCAGATCGTCTATGTTGACCGAGGTGGGAACAGGGATGAGCTGGCGTTCGTGCAGCCCCTGATAGTAGAGGGTGGCGAGCAGTTCGGCATCCTGATGGCCGGGGAACATCATGATCCGTTTGCCACGCATGTCCGCAACGGTGAGAATGCCGCTGTCGCGACGGGCCAGGAAGATGGAGGGGGAGTGCTGATAGACGCTGGCGAGGGCCAGCAGGGGTTCGCCATTGGCGTAGCTGGTGAGCACCTCTGTGTTGCCGACGCCAAAGTCGGCGCGCCCGCTGAGCACTTCCTGGACCGGGCTTATCCCCTTGCCGCCTGGCCTTATCTCGACATCCAGTCCGGCATCGGCATAGTACCCCTTCGCCTTGGCCATGTGATAGCCCACGAACTGGGGTTGATGCAGCCAGCGCAACTGCAAGACGACCCGATCCGGAGGCTCATGGGGACGGTCACTTGCCATGACAGGGGAAGCGTAACTGGCGCCAAGCAGTAGCAGCCAAAACAAGTATCTCTTCATCCGTGCGATTCTTGTGCTGAGGATCCATGGGGTGGCCAGCAGGCCCGCATTCAACTTGTTAACAAATCACATTCTAAAGGGTTATAGATGTACCGGATACAGTTGCAGCACAAAGATTTCATGGTGATCAACAAGGGCCCCGGCCTTGGCATGCACGACGAGGGGGGTGAACCCGGGCTCGTCAATCGGGTCAAGATGGATACCGGCCTCGAACTCTATCCGGTCCATCGCCTCGACAAGATGACCTCGGGACTGGTGCTGCTGGCCCGCACCCCGGAGGCGAACCGCGCACTCAGCATGGCCTTTGCCGCCCGGGAGGTGGGCAAGCAGTATCTGGCCCTCTCCGATCGCAAGCCGAAGAAGAAGCAGGGGTGGATCAAGGGGGACATGGAGAAAGGGCGTGGCGGCAGCTGGATGCTGGCCCGCACCCAGGAGAACCCGGCCATCAGCTGGTTCGATTCTGTCTCGGTGCGGGAGGGGCTGCGGCTCTATCGCATCAAGCCCCGGACCGGCAAGACCCACCAGATCCGGGTTGCCTTGAAAAGCGTGGGGGCCCCCATCCTCGGGGACGAGCGCTACGGTGGCACGGCCGCCGATCGCGGCTATCTGCACGCCTGGCGCCTGCAGTTTACCCTGGCGGGGGAGGAGTTCGACCTCGTCTGCCCGCCGGATGAGGGGGCGCTGTTCCTCCTGCCCGAGCTGCACACCGCCATCGCGGGATTGGGCGAATGACCAGCTCCCGCACGGCGCCCGGCTCGGGCTGGATACTGGCCGACTTTGACGACACCCTGGCGCCCGGGGACAGTCACGCCGGCCTGCTGCGCTTCATCCTGCGCCGGCGCCGCTGGCCACTGCTGCTGCTGCCGGTGATCGCACTGGGTGGCCTGGTGTATCTGGTGCCCAGCCTGCGCCGTCAGGGGATCTCGCTTATCTGGTGGGCCATCACCCTGGGGCTCTCGCCGTCTGGCTGGCGCCAGCTGGTGCGGGCCTATTGCCACACCCGACCCGGGTTGTTTCGGGAGGCCCGCTCCCTGCTGATGGCCGAAAGGACGCGCTGCTGGGTCATCTCCGCCAGCCCCCGGGCCCTGGTCCGTGCCCAGCTCCATCGACAGCTGCCAAGGCTTCCCCATCGCATCACAGGCTCGCGGATGGGCTATCGCCTTGGCGGCCTGGTGCCGCGTTTTTATTGCCATGGCCGGCACAAGATCCTGCCCGAGATCCGCGCCCTCAGGGTGACGCTGGCCTTGAGTGACAGCCTGCACGACTTGCCGCTGCTGGCGCTGGGGCAGCAGGCCTGGCTCATCAACCCCGACGTCCGCCGGCTGCAACAGGCCAGGGTCAGCCTGCCCCATCTCGAGGTGAAAAACTGGCGCCTGTAAGGCAAAGCTGACAGCCCGGCGGTGCGCCGTGGGGCTGTCCGCAAGGCCCAGACTGCAATGTCACAATCTATTTACATCCTTTGGCGCTGACCCTCGCCAAACTATCTGAAACCCGCCTCTTCTCTTCTGCTTTGCCCCTGCCTCTAATGAAACAAGTTGTTAACAACGCCGTCCGGGCTGCCTGTCGAGCCTTCCCGGCGTGACCCGTTTCGTTATCAGTCCATCGCAAGGAGCGCATCATGACGACCTCTTCTTCCCCTTCTCGCACCATCAATCCCCTCGGCACCGATGGGTTCGAATTCGTCGAGTACACGGCCCCGGATCTCAAGGGCATTGCCGCCCTCAAGGCGCTGTTCGTCTCCCTGGGCTTTGCCGAGGTGGCCAGACACAAGCACAAGCAGTGCTGGCTCTACCGCCAGGGGGACATCAATTTCGTGGTCAACGCCGAGCCTCACTCCCAGGCGGAGCAGTTCGCCAGCCTGCATGGGCCCAGCGTCTGCGGCATGGCATTTCGGGTGGCGGATGCGGGCCGTGCCCAGCAGTACGCCATCGCCAAGGGGGCCAAGCCCTTCGTCGGCAAGATAGGGCCCATGGAGCTCAACATCCCCGCCATCTACGGCATCGGCGAGAGCACCCTCTCCTTCGTCGACCGCTACGGCGAGCAGGGCTCCATCTACGATGTGGACTTCGTCTTCTACCCCGACTGGCAGGCGCGCATGGCCGAGGTGGATGCGGGGCTCTACGAGATCGATCACCTGACCCACAACGTCCATCGCGGCAACATGGACGTCTGGTCCAACTTCTACGAGCGGATCGGCAACTTCCGGGAAATTCGCTACTTCGACATCGAAGGCAAGCTGACCGGCCTGCATTCCCGCGCCATGACGGCCCCCTGCGGCAAAATTCGCATCCCCATCAACGAGTCCTCAGACGACAAGTCCCAGATAGAGGAGTACCTGCGCCAGTACAAGGGGGAGGGGATACAGCACATCGCCCTCGCCTCCCGCGACATCTACCAGACCATCCGCACCCTGCGTGGCCGCGGCACCGGCTTTATGCCGACCCCGGACACCTACTACGAGAAGGTGAACAGCCGGGTGGAGGGGCATCAGGAGGATCTGGAGGCGCTCAAGGCACTGCGTATCCTGATCGACGGCTCGCCGACGAAAGATGGGATCCTGCTGCAGATCTTCACCGACACCGTCATAGGCCCGGTGTTCTTCGAGATCATCCAGCGCAAGGGCAACGAGGGGTTCGGCGAGGGCAACTTCCAGGCACTGTTCGAATCCATTGAACTGGATCAGATCCGTCGTGGGGTGCTGAGCGGGGCCGAGCAGGGCGAGAGAAAGGGAGAGCCGAGCGATGCGTAACCATATGGGCGATCGCCGGCCGGTATCTATGTCATGGGAGGCACACAGCCATGCGTAACTGGATAAGTTTCCCCCACCGGGAGGGGACCCACTCCCGCCAGGCCCACGCCGATCTGCCCGAGCAGGCCATCTACGAGCGCGAGCTCGGGCGCTCCGGCTTCTTCGGCCCCGCCACCCACATGCACCACAAGCATGCCCCCACCGACTGGAGCCACTGGGAGGGGCCGCTGCGGCCGCGGGCGTTCGACTTGAATGAGCTGCAGGAGGAGGTGAGCTCCCTCTCCCCCTGGGTGATGCCAGATCTGCTCAGCAACCCCCACTGCCGCTACCGGATGTGGCGCCTGACCGAGACAATGCCGTTTCTGGTGCGCAACGCCGACGGCGACGAGCTCTTGTTCATCCACGAGGGGAGCGGGGAGTTCTTCTGCGACTACGGCCATCTCACCCTGCGGGACGGGGACTACCTGGTGATCCCCCGCGGCACCATGTGGCGCATCGAGCCGACGGCGCCGCTCTTCATCCTGATGATAGAGGCGACCGAGGACAGCTATCAGCTGCCGGACAAGGGGCTGGTGGGCAACCACGCCATCTTCGATCCGGCGGCCCTTGACGTACCCGCCATCAACGAGCGCTTCCTGGCCCAGCAGGACGAGGATCCCTGGTCGCTGCAGGTCAAGCGCCACGATCAGGTCTCTGTCATCACCTGGCCCTTCAACCCCCTGGATGCCCAGGGCTGGCACGGGGACTTGTGCGTGGTGCGCCTCAACTGGCGGGACATCCGCCCCCTGATGAGCCACCGCTACCATCTGCCGCCCTCGGCCCACTCCACCTTCGTGGCGAGCCGCTTCGTCATCTGCACCTTCGTGCCGCGCCCCATAGAGAGCGATCCCGGGGCCTTGCGGGTGCCCTTCTATCACAGCAACGACGATTTTGACGAGGTGCTCTTCTACCACGCCGGGGACTTCTTCAGCCGGGACAACATAGAGCGGGGCATGGTCACCTTCCACCCCGCCGGCTTCACCCACGGTCCCCATCCCAAGGCCTTTGCGGCGGGGCAGGCCCACGCCAAGACCTTCACCGACGAGGTGGCCGTGATGCTCGACACCCGGGATGCCCTGGGAGTCGGCCAGATCTGCGAGGGGATAGAGAATCCCCACTATGTCTCCAGCTGGCAGCGGCCAGACGGCACCCCCGGCAAATAAGGAATTCGATATGAAATTGGCAACCTTGAACAATGGCAAGCGCGATGGCGCCCTGGTGGTGGTCAGCCGGGATCTGACCCGGGCGGTGGCCGTGGCCGACATAGCCCCCACCCTGCAAGGGGCGCTGGACGAGTGGAGCGATCTCGCCCCCCGGCTGACCGCCGTCTATCAGGCCCTCAACGACGGCGCCTGCCCCGATGCCTTCCCCTTCGATGAGACCGCCTGTCTCTCCCCGCTGCCCCGCGCCTACCAGTGGGCCGACGGCAGCGCCTACGTCAACCACGTGGAGCTGGTGCGCAAGGCGCGCGGCGCCGAGATGCCTTCGAGCTTCTGGCACGATCCCCTGATGTACCAGGGGGGCTCCGACAGCTTCCTCGCCCCCCGCGGCCCCATCGTCATGTGGTCGGAGGAGTGGGGCATCGACTTTGAATCCGAGGTGGCCGTCATCACCGACGACGTGCCCATGGGCACCAGCGCGCAGAAGGCCGAGGAGCACGTCAAGCTGTTGATGCTGGTCAACGATGTGAGCCTGCGCAACCTCATTCCCGGGGAGCTCGCCAAGGGCTTTGGCTTCTTCCAGTCCAAACCCTCCAGCAGCTTCTCGCCGGTGGCCATCACCCCGGACGAGCTCGGCGGCGACTGGCGGCAGGGCAAGGTGCATCTGCCCCTGGTGACCCAGCTCAACGGCGCCCTGTTCGGGGAGCCGGATGCGGGGCTGGACATGACCTTCAACTTCTTCGAGCTGATCGCCCACGCGGCCAGGACCAGACCCCTTGGCGCTGGCTGCATCATAGGCTCGGGCACCGTCTCCAACTACGACAGAAGCCGGGGATCCTCCTGCCTCGCCGAGCGGCGGATGCTGGAAATTATCGAGTCAGGTCAAGCCACTACACCCTTTCTTCGCTTTGGTGATACAGTGTCCATCGCGATGCAGGATCGCAACGGGATGAGTCTGTTTGGCACCATTTTGCAACGGGTCACGCAAGGGGGCGCCAGTCAGACGAGCTAGCAAGGCCTGGGCCGGCCAAGGTCGGCCAGGCGACACGGCAGGTGGCGCACACCTGCCACCATAGGGACATAATATGCTGCAGTTGTTTGGATATTGGCGTTCATCGGCCAGCTTTCGCGTACGTCTGGTGCTGCAACTCAAGGGACTTGGTTATGAGCAGCACCCGGTCAATCTGAGACAGGGTGAGCAGAAAGAGAAGGCCTATCGCCGGGTCAATCCCCAGGGGCTGGTGCCTTTTCTCATCGACGGGGATGTGCAGCTGGGTCAGTCGGTGGCCATCATGGAGTACCTCGACGAGACCTATCCGGCCTACCCCCTGATGCCCTCCGCTCCCGAGGAGCGGGCCAGGGTGCGCCAGATAGTCAACATGATCGCCTGCGACACTCACCCCCTCAACAACCTGAGGGTGCTGAACTACCTGGAGCAGGAGCTGGGGCAGGGCAAGACGGCGCGCGATGCCTGGTATCGCCACTGGATTGACGAGACCTTCACCGCCCTGGAGCAGCTGTTGATGACCACCGCCGGCGTCTATTGCGTGGGCAACGAGGTGACCCTGGCGGACTGCATGCTGGTGCCCCAGGTCTATAATGCCCGTCGCTTCAACATGACGCTGGACGACTACCCCACCATCGCGCGCATCGTCGCCAACTGCGAGCAGTTGCAGGCCTTTATCAAGGCGGCTCCCGCCAATCAGCCGGATGCGCAGGCCTGACTCTTCCCCGTGATAAACAACAAACACCCCGCACCGTCAGACGACAGTGCGGGGTGTTTGCATCATGGCCTGGGCTTGTCAGCTGCGGGCAGCCTGGCGCTCAAAGTAGCCGATAAACTTGCCAAACCTGGCCTCATCGTAACTTTTCCCCTTCTCCAGCAATCCGGTATTGAAGGATTCGAGCAGCTTGCCTTTGGCATCCAGGACGTAGAAGTGGGGCACCCCCAGATATTCTGGATAGGCCTTGAGGAAGGGGGCGTTCTTGTTCTGCTCGCTGACGTTCACCTTGACCACCACGAAGGTCCGGTTGAACTGGTGTGCAAGCTCGGGCTCCCGATCCAGGAAGCGGTTCATCTCCTGGCACCAGCTGCACCACTCGCCCCCCACCAGCAGCAGGACCTGCTTGCCCTCTTGTTGCGCCCTGGCGGTGGCGGCCAGCAGATCCTTGGCGGGATCCCGTGTCTCGTCATAACCCTGGCTGTAATCGGGCAAGCCCCTGGCCCAGAGGTGGTCGCCTGCGCGGGCGGCGCCGTTGAACAGCAGGGTGCCCAGCACCAGGGGCAGTAACAGTCGTTTCATCGTCTCTTCCTTGTATTGTCGTTGTTGCTTCCAAGCCGGAACAATGTGACACGAGCGAGCCCCTTCGCCAAGCGGCAAGCAGAGAAGGGGAAGGCAAAAAAGCGGGAATGGAATGGCAGAAAACAACAAAGCCCCTCGAGAGGGGCCTTGTTGTTTGGTCGGGCTCTGTCCGCTTGCGGATCAGTAGCTCTGCTGGTGGACGTCCATCACGGCGCGGCCTGAGGGGTCGGCCATCTCCTTGAACTTGGCATCCCACTCCAATGCGGTCGGGGTAGAGCAGGCGACCGACTTGCCGTAGGGCACGGTGCGGGCGGCGGACTCCAGCGGGAAGTGCTCGTCGAAGATGGCGCGGTAGAAGTAGGCCTCCTTGGTGAGCGGGGTGTTGATGGGGAAGCGGAATGCGGCCGCCTCGAACATCTGATCCGTCACTTCGGTCTCGACCATGGCTTTGAGGCTGTCAATCCAGGAGTAGCCCACGCCGTCGGAGAACTGCTCCTTCTGACGCCATGCCACCTCGTGGGGCAGCAGCTCCTCGAAGGCTTCCCGCAGTATGTGCTTCTCGATCTTGCCGTTGCCGCACATCTTGTCGGCGGGCTGCAGGCGCATCGCCACGTCCATGAACTCCTTGTCGAGGAAGGGCACGCGGCCCTCCACGCCCCAGGCGGCCATGGATTTGTTGGCCCGCAGGCAGTCATACAGATGCAGGGAGGCCAGCTTGCGCACGTTCTCCTCGTGGAACTCGCGGGCGTTGGGGGCCTTGTGGAAGTAGAGGTAGCCGCCAAACAGCTCGTCGGAGCCTTCGCCGGAGAGCACCATCTTGATGCCCATCGCCTTGATGTAGCGGGCCATCAGGTACATGGGGGTGGAGGCACGTATGGTGGTGACGTCATAGGTCTCGAGGTGATAGATGACGTCCCGCAGGGCATCCAGCCCTTCCTGCACGGTGAAGTGGATCTGGTGGTGTATGGTGCCGAGGTGATCGGCCACCTTGCGGGCGGCGGCAAGGTCAGGCGAGCCTTCCAGGCCGACGGCGAAGGAGTGCAGCTGGGGCCACCAGGCTTCGCTCTTGCCATCGTCCTCTACCCGGCGAGCGGCATAGAGCTTGGTGATGGCGGAGATGACGGAGGAGTCCAGACCGCCGGAGAGCAGCACGCCGTAGGGCACGTCACACATCAGCTGGCGTTTGACCGCCGCTTCCAGGGCGGCTTTCAGCTCGGCCTTGTCGCTGACGTTGTGCTCGACCGCCTGATATTCCATCCAGTCGCGCTTGTACCACTGCTTGAGCTCGCCATCCTTGCTCCAGAGGTAATGTCCGGGCGGGAAGGTCTCGACGCTCTTGCACACCGGCACCAGGGCCTTCATCTCGGAGGCGACATAGAAGTTGCCGTGCTCGTCGCGGCCGGTATAGAGGGGGATGATCCCCATGTGGTCGCGGCCAATCAGGTAGGCATCCTGCTCGGCGTCATAGAGGATGAAGGCGAAGATGCCGTTGAGATCGTCCAGGAAGGCGGGGCCCTTCTCCTTGTAGAGGGCGAGCAGCACCTCGCAGTCGGAGTGGGTCTGGAACTTGAAGTCGACCTTGAGGTGCTTCTCGAGTTCCTTGTGGTTGTAGATCTCGCCGTTGACGGCCAATACGTGAGTGCGCTCGGGGTTGTAGAGCGGCTGGGCGCCATTGCCCGGATCGACGATGGCCAGGCGCTCGTGCACCAGGATGGCCTTGTCGGAGCTGTAGACGCCGGACCAGTCAGGCCCGCGGTGACGCAGTCGCTTGGACATCTCCAGGGCCGATTTGCGCAAGGTGGCGGAGTCGGTCTTGATGTCCAGAATGCCGAAAATAGAACACATTGGCGGTAATCCTCTTGATTTTTATATGAGCCCCCCACGTTCGGGCTCGAAATTCCATTTACATTCCTCGCCAATCACAATGCCTAGCGCAAAAACCTTTTGCAAGCGGGAAAACCGCACAAAATCATGCCGCCAACGTCAAGTCGGCGGGTGAGTATGGTGTCGACAACGAGGGGCTTGCTTGACGTGCGCGTCAGGTCGCGGCGGGTTCGAAGATCACATAGAGCTTGCGGCAGGCCACCAGGGTCTCCCACTCGCCGACGAAGCCCGCCGGGATGACGAACTGATCCCCCGGCTTGAGGTGCAGTTCGCCCCCCTGGCCGTCGTGGATCCGCGCCTCGCCTTCCAGCAACTGGCAGTATTCGTGCTCTGTGTAGTGCACGGCCCAGCGCCCCGGCTCGCAGGCCCAGAAGCCCACGTGAAACTGCTGGCTGGGGTCCGAATAGTGGTTCCAGAGGGTCTGGCTCGGGTTGCCGGCCCGGATCCGTTCGGGGGCGGGCATCAGCGGGGTGGGGGAGACGGGGTGCTGGTCCAGCAGGATCCAGTCGTTCAGGCTCTTCATGGTGCGTCCTTGGGGTGGCGAGGGGAGCGTCCTGCTCCCGTTTAGTTTGTTTAACAATGTTGCGCTTACGTTAAACGATGTGCGCCACCTTGCCAAGGGGGGCCAAGGAAGGGGATCAGACGATATCGATGTCCACCACGGAGTCGAAGATGTGATTCGGTCTGAACGGCATGCGGTCGATGTCCGCCACCTTGCTCACCCCGGAGAGCACCAGCACCGTCTCGAGGCCTGCCTGGAAGCCCGCCAGTATGTCGGTGCGCAGGTTGTCGCCGATGATGATGGTGTCGTCGGAGTGGGCCTCCATCCGGTTCAGGGCCGCGCGAATGATCCAGGCGCTCGGCTTGCCGACGTAGAACGGCTTCTTGCCGGTCATCCGCTCGATGGGGGCGCAGAGGGCGCCGCAGGCCGGGTGCATCATGGGGCCGTGGGTGTCGGGGTTGGTGGCGATGAAGCGGGCCCCCTGATCCACGAACTTGGCCCCCAGCTGCATCATGGTCCAGTTGTAGTTGCGGGTCTCCCCCACCACCACGAAGTCGGGGTCGATGTCGGTGATGGTGAAGCCGGCCTTGTAGAGCTCGTGGGTCAGGGCCCCTTCGCCTATCACATAGGCCTTCTTGCCATCCTGGCGCTTGAGAAAGTCGGCGGTGCCCATGGCGGAGGTATAGAAGCACTCCTCCGGCACCTCGATCCCGGCGGAGCGGAAGCGGTTTTGCAGATCTTTCTGGGTCTGGGCCGGGTAGTTGGTGAGGAACAAGAGCTTGCTGCCCTGCTCCAGCAGGCGATGAACGAAACGGTCGGCGCCGGGCACCAGATCGTTGTTGTGCAGGATGACGCCGTCGATATCACAGATGACGCTTTTTTTCATGGAAACTCCTTGTAGGGGGAGGTGGTTGCCAACCTCGAATGTCTTCAATCACTTATGGCTTTTTTGTGCCGCCATTATAAGGCGCTTTGATGACAAGTCTCCCCCGGCGCGCCAGATGGGTGCACAATGACCGCAGAAGGAGGGCGCCGTCGGCGCCTGGACTTGCCTTAACCATCAGGCGCTGACGATGGAGCCGTCATCATGGAGAACTTTATTGCCGGCTTGCCCAAGCTGGAGCTGCACCTGCATATCGAGGGCACTCTGGAGCCCGAGTTGATGCTTGCCCTTGGCCAGCGCAACGGGGTGACCCTGCCCTGGCCCGACGTCGAGAGCCTGCGGGCCGCCTATGCGTTCGACTGCCTGCAATCCTTTCTCGATCTCTACTACCTGGGGGCCAGCGTGCTGGTCACCGAGCAGGACTTCTTCGACCTCACCTGGGCTTATCTTGAGCGCTGCGCGGCGGATCGGGTGGTGCACGTGGAGATCTTCTTCGATCCCCAGACCCACAGTGCCCGGGGCGTGCCCTTCGAGACGGTGCTCGGCGGCATCGAGCGGGCATTGCAGCGCGGGGAGCGGCAGCTTGGCATCAGCTGGCGGCTTATCATGAGCTTCTTGCGCCACCTGAGCGAAGAGGATGCTTTCGCCACCCTGCGCGAGGCCGAGCCTTATCTGGCGCGGCTGCACGGGGTCGGCCTCGACTCTGGCGAGCTCGGCAATCCGCCCGGCAAGTTTGCCCGCGTCTTCGCCCGGGCGAGGGCGCTGGGGTTGCCTGTGGTGGCCCATGCGGGGGAGGAGGGACCGGCCGACTATATCTGGCAGGCGATTCGGGAGCTGGCGGTGCGCCGTATCGATCACGGGGTGCGCTGCGCCGAGGATCCCGAGCTGGTGCGCTTCCTGGCCGATACCCGGCTGCCGCTCACCGTCTGCCCTCTTTCCAACGTGCGGCTCAGGGTGTTCGGCACCATGGCGGATCACAACGTGCTGACCCTGCTGGAGCAGGGGCTCTGCGTCACCATCAACTCCGACGATCCCGCCTATTTTGGCGGCTATCTGGGGGCCAATTTCAGGGCCCTGGCCGACGGGCTCGGCGCCACGCGGGAGCAGCTCTGCCGCCTCTCCCTCAATGGGGTGGAGGCGAGCTGGCTGAGCCTGGCCGACAAGGTGAGGCTGACCCAGGAGATCCGGGGCTATGGTGCCTGCCACGGGGTGGCGCTCTACTAGGGGCCGGACGTTCAACAACAACGCGCCCGCCGATAAGGGCGGGCGCGTGGCATGGCTAGGCTGGTTGCCAGTCTCAGGCAGGCTGCGACGCTGTCTCGGCCTGATAGACGGGGTAGTCGATGAGCCCCTGCTCGCCGCCGCCAAACAGGGTGGCGGGATCATGGGGGGCAAAGGGATAGCCGTGACGCAGCCGGTTCGGCAAGTCGGGGTTGGCCACGAAGGGGCGACCGAAGCCAATCAGGTCGGCCCAGCCTGCCTGCAGCGCGGCTCTGGCCCGCTCGCCGTCATATTTTCCCGCATAGATGAGGGTGTTGGGGAAGGCATCCCGCAGCCCCTGCTTGAAGCCCTCCGCCATCAGGGGGGCATCGTCCCAGTCCGCCTCGGCGATATGCAGATAGACGATGCCTATTTCCCCCAGCAGCTTCGCGGCAGCCAGGTAGGTCTCCTGCGGGTTCGCATCCACTGTGCCGTTGAGGGTGGTGAGTGGCGCAAGGCGCACCCCAACCCGATCGGCCCCGATCTCGTCACTGACCGCTTGTGTTACCTCTTTGAGGAAGCGCAGCCGGTTCTCCAGGGATCCGCCGTAGTTGTCGGTGCGGGCGTTGGACTCGGAGTCGAGGAACTGGTTGATGAGGTAGCCGTTGGCGGCGTGCAGCTCGATGCCGTCAAAGCCGGCCTCCATGGCATTGCGGGCGGCCTGGCGGAACTGACCCACCACGGCGTCGATGTCGGCCTGGGTCATGGCGCGGGGAGTGACCGTCTCCACAAAGCCCGGGGCGTCGCTGCTGTTGTCGACAAAGACCTTCACCCCTTCGGCCTTGATGGCGGACGAGGAGATGGGCTGGGCGCCGCCTATGTTGTCCGGGTGGGTGACCCGGCCCACGTGCCAGAGCTGGGCAAACATGATGCCCCCCCTGGCGTGCACGGCGTCGGTCACCCCCTTCCAGCCGGCCACCTGCTCGGCGCTGTGGATGCCCGGGGTCCAGGCATAGCCCTTGCCCAGGGGATCTATCTGGGTGCCCTCGCCGATGATGAGACCGGCGCCCGCGCGCTGGGCGTAGTAGGTGGCCATCATGGCGTTGGCCACGTCACCGGGCTGGCTGGCGCGGGAGCGGGTCATGGGCGGCATGACGATGCGGTTGGAGAGGTGCAACTGGCCGAGGCGAAGGGGGCAGAACAGGGGATCGTGGTGCATGGTGAATTCCTCGTGTTGAGATGGAGGAGACTCTAGAGGGGATTGTCATTGTGAAAAAGAGGGGTAATTGCAGAAGAGAATTGCCATTGGCACAGCAATGGGCCTGAAACCATGAAAAAGAGGGCCTGTTGGCCCTCTTTCAGTGTCGCGGCAGATCAGGCGGCGCTGGCGCCTATCGGGGTGACCCGCACCCGCTCTATCCGGCGCTCGCTCACCGCCAGCACCTCGAAGCAGAGCTGCCCCAGACGCAGTTGCTGGCCGCTGGTGGGCAGGCTGCCGAAGTGGGAGAGCAGCATGCCCGCCAGCGTCACGTACTCATCGCTCTCGCTCACCAGGCCGTCATGGCCCAGGGTCTGCTCTATCTGGTGGATGTTGGTACTGCCGTTGATGAGCCAGCTCTCCCCCTCCTGGACGATGTCCGGGGTCTCATCCTCGTCCGGCAGCTCGCCGACGATGGCCTCCAGCAGATCGTGGTTGGTGACCAGCCCCTGGATGATGCCGAACTCGTCCGCCACCAGAATGAGGCTGCCCCTGGCCTGGCGCAGCTCCGCCAGCAGCCGGATCACGTTGATGGTCTGGGGCACTATGATGGGGTCATTCTGCCTGGCGAGCTCGGCCAGGGACTGCCCCTCGTTGAGGGCAAACAGCAGATCCCGCGCCTTCACCACCCCGATGATCTCGTCCAGCTCCCCGTCGCAGACCGGGAACAGGCTGTGGGGGGCCCGTTGCAGCAGGGTCCGGATCTCGTCCGGGGAGTCATTGACGTCGATCCACTCCATCTCGGCACGGGGGGTCATGATGGTGCGGATGGAGCGCTCGGCCAGCGACAGCACCCCGGTCACCATGTAGCGCTCTTCTTCTCCGAAGCTGATGGGGCGGGGGGCCTCCAGCTCCTCTTCCTCATCCTGCTGCGGGTGCTGGTTGGCCCGGCTGCCCCCCATCAGTTTGAAGATGGCGGCGGTGGTGCGCTCGCGCAGGGGCTGCCTGGATGCGTGGCGCTGGGCACTGCGCTGGGCGAGCTGGTTGAAGAACTCGATGAGCACAGAGAAGCCGATGGCCGCATAGAGATAGCCCTTGGGAATGTGGAAGCCGAAGCCCTCCGCCACCAGGCTGAAGCCTATCATCAGCAGGAAGCTCAGACAGAGCACCACCACTGTGGGATGGGCGTTGACGAAGCGGGTCAGGGGCTTGGAGGCGATCACCATCACCACCATGGCGATGGTCACGGCCGCCATCATGACGCCGAGGTGTTCCACCATGCCGACCGCAGTGATGATGGAGTCCAGGGAGAAGACGGCATCCAGCACCAGGATCTGGGCGATCACCACCCCGAATCCGGCATAGACACCGGCCGGGCCCTGCTCCTCCGGCTTGGCTTCCAGCCGCTCATGCAGCTCTGAGGTGGCCTTGAACAGCAGGAAGAGGCCGCCACCCATCAAGATGAGATCCCGCCCCGAGAAGGGGTGATCCCAGATGTGCAGTATGGGGGTCGTGAGCGTCACCAGCCAGGACATCACGCTCAGCAAGGCGAGGCGCATGATCAGGGCCAGTGAGAGGCCGATGAGCCGGGCCTTGTCCCGCTGGGCGGGGGGTAGCTTCTTCACCAGGATAGCGATGAAGACCAGGTTGTCGATCCCGAGCACTATCTCGAGGATGATCAGGGTGAACAGACCGACCCAGATAGACGGGTCCAGCAAGAATTCCATTAGGATGACCTCAATAAAAACAGACGCAGTGGATGTCGCTCACGGCAAGGGGCCGTGACAGGGCAAGGCTGTTTTCAGAGGCGTTGGTTGAGCAGGTACAGATAGGTTTTGATGGGGAAAAACGAAGGGCTACTTCGGGGATTGTCCATGATGGGCAATAAAACCTCGGGTCAAAAGTGAGCCCTGATGATAACGGCTATCACCGATTTGGCAAGCGCCGGGCACACATAGAGATGAGCGACTACCATGCACGGGGTGCCTGCGCTGCTGGAGCGGTCCATGGAAAGCCGCTCGTCATATGAATGAAAAAAGGCATAAGACGCAGGGGCTGTATATAACCGCGACTGGACAATGTGTAACAACCTATTTCAGATGCCTATCATTTGGTGCTTGTTTTAATAAATGTCAGCTCATTTGGTTATATAAAAACGCGGTCTGCCCTGCGGCTGTTTATGGTATCGATGACAGGGGGTTATTTGAAGGGAGGCTGACGCCTCAATTAAAACATCGAAGATGAAGACAGGGAAGTTGGCACATCAATATAAAGAGTTGAACATGAAGACAGGGAGGCATTGCCTCCCTGCCGGTCAATCCCCTCATGTCATGGGGATCTGATGTCGAACGCAATGGAACCTGTCACTGGCCCGTGTAGGCGGCACCCTGAACATGGCCCTTCTTGTCACTGAGACAGGACCAGGGGGCATCGGCACCCGGCACCTTGATGGTGACGCCGACCCCGGCTTCGGAGTCCATGACGTCAGTCACCTGAAGCTGGGCCTGGGGCACGTTCGTCTTCTCTGAGACCGCCTTCAGACAGGCTTTCTCCGCAGGGCTGGCAGGGCTGGCAGGGCTTGCCGAGGCCGCAGGCGCTGCTGACGTGGCTGCCGGGTGGCAGACGCCCGAGCCTTGCTTGCTGTTGTAGGAGACATCGTACTGGCCCCCGGTGTTGCTGATGGAGAGGGTGACCCCCGCGCCCTTGGCCTCATAGAAGTCATCGCTGAACTTCTTGAGCTTGGCCTCCTTGCCATTGATATAGACGGGGCCACCCTCATCGCTGTGCATCTGGATCTGACCCGGGCACTCGTAATTAAGCTGGGGAAGGGCAGCACTGGCCGTGCCCGCCATGGTCAATGCAAATACTGTGATCAACACCTTTTTCATGGGACTTACCTTAACTGTTTAACAAAGTGGAATAAGTGTATTTGTTTTTATTGTCCGGTGGATAACAACATCACTGTATTTCGGCGCGCACTCGGCCGTTTGTCCTTGGCGAAAACAAATAGCTGGCCGACTTAATTTTAGCAACGAAATTTTCGTAACTTTTTGTGCTGTTGAAAATGGTTATTGATTCAAGGGACTCGGCAAACGGTTTTCCCTGTCAATGGTTTAAAGATTAAAAAAAGCAGAGAAATTACGGGCAGGAGAGGGGCGGCGAGAGTGACAGCAAGAGTGACGCAGTGTGAGGTGGCAGGCGGGTTACCGGGGCCTTGCCTGGGGCCCTTGTCACGCGGGGCGACGGGGCCCCGCGTTGCATCAGGATGGCAAGCGCCGGATCAGAGCCAGCGTTTCTCGCGGGTGAAGCAGACCGAGAGCCAGGCATCCCCCAGGGTATCGCCGAGGCGGGACCAGAGCTCCTGGCGCAGGGCATCCTGGCGTTCTATGGGCCACTCCTGATCCGGGGCCACCAGTATGTTCAATTCCAGATCGAAGCGGCGGCCGCTCTTGGCCAGATGGCTGTAGCACTCGATGCCATGGCGCAGGCGCAGGGCCTCGATTTCGCTGGCCACCAGTTGGGAGACATCCCCCTTGGGGGCGATTTTCAATACTTCTCGCAGGTTGCGGCCGAGCACCTTGATGGGGATCAGGGTGGCGCACAGGGCGAGCAGGGTGACCAGCACCGGGTCTATGTAGCGGTTGTACTGGCCGTAGCCGAGGGCGTCGAGGCCGATGGCGACCACGAAGCCGATGAGCAGGGTGGCGCTGAGCAGGGTGTCGACCAGCCACTCCTTGGAGTCGACCCGCACCAGTTCGGAGTCGATCCGCTCGGCGACGCCTGCCTCGATCCGATAGATGATGGCGCAGAAGAAGGTGCAGACGGCGGCGTAGATGAGGGCGTGACCAAGGTCTATCTCCCGTCCCCCTTCGAGCAGGGAGGTGATGCCGCTATGGAGGGCGCCGAGGCAGAGCAGCAGTATGATGGTGCCGTTGATGACGTTGGTGATGGGCTCGAAGTGGGCGTAGCCATACTGGAAGCGCGCATCCGAGGGGCGGGTAACGAGATAGGCGGTGATGAGTCCGAGGCCCGTCATGCCCATGCTGAACAGGGTGAAGATGCCATCGAGCATGATGGCGTTGGAACCGACGAAGAGGCCGTAGCCGATCCCGAAGATGGCGAAGCTGATGCAGCCGAACAGTGACAGGGTCAGGGCCTGTTTCTCGGTGCGAACCAGCGTACTGATAACATGGCTGTAATGAGCCATAAAAGTCCTCCTTTCAAATGGTGAAGATTGAACGCGCAAGCGGTTTTCTAGCTGATATACTGCCCGCTCACATGTGAGCGGACTGGTTCGGGCGCCCGCAAAGAGGCCGCCCCGAACGGTCGTTGTCGCCGGAATGCCGGCATCAAGCAAAGGATGGGAACAAGGATTCATGATCCCGAGACTCGATTACCAGGACAGTTTGTCACCTACAACCCTGCAGTTTCTTGAGTTGCTGGCGCGATCAGCATTTCGTGGTGATATCGAAAAGTCTTATGCAAGCCGGTTGGCGATGGCGACGGATAACAGCGTCTATCAGGTAGTACCTCAGGCGGTTCTCTATCCGCGCAGCGCGGACGATATAGCGGTAATGCTCAAGTTGGCTCAGGGGCCGGAGTACACCACCTTGAGTTTCTTCCCTCGCGGCGGCGGCACCGGCACCAATGGCCAGTCCCTGGGCGGCGGCATTATCGTCGATCTCTCGCGTCATATGAACCAGATCCTGGAAATTAATCTGGAAGAGGGCTGGGTGCGTGCCCAGGCCGGGGTGGTGAAGGATCAGCTCAACGCCTACCTCAAACCCCACGGCTACTTCTTCTCGCCGGATCTCTCCACCTCCAACCGCGCCACCCTGGGGGGCATGGTCAACACCGATGCCTCGGGGCAGGGGTCCCTGGTGTACGGCAAGACCTCGGATCACGTGCTCGGGCTCAAGGCCGTGCTGGAGAACGGCGACATCATGGCGACCGAGCCGGTGAACGGCCAGCGGCTGGCAGACAAGCTGGCCCTCGAGAGCCGCGAGGGGGAGATCTACCGCACCCTCTATCGCATCGGCAAGGAGAGACGTGCCGACATAGAGGCCACCTTCCCCAAGCTCAACCGCTTTTTGACCGGTTACGATCTCAAGCACCTTTATCAGCCGGAGAGCGACACCCTGGACGTGAGCCGGGTGCTGTGCGGCTCGGAAGGGTCGCTGGGCTTCATCACCGAGGCTCGCCTCAACATCACCCCCATTCCGCGCTACCGCACCCTGGTCAACGTCAAGTACGACAGCTTCCCCTCCGCCCTGCGCAATGCCCCCTTTATGGTGCAGGCCCATGCCCTGTCGGTGGAGACGGTGGACTCCCGGGTGCTGGGGCTGGCCCGCGCCGACATCATCTGGCACTCGGTGAAGGATCTCATCCAGGATGTGCCCGGCAAGGATCTGCAGGGGCTCAACATCGTCGAGTTTGCGGACACCGACGAAGCCGAGCACCAGGCCAAGGTGGCCGAGCTGTGCCGGCGTATCGACGGCCTGCTGGTCAAGGGGGAGGCGGGCATCATCGGCTATCAGGTGTGCGACCACCTGCCGAGCATCGAGACCATCTACGGCATGCGCAAGAAGTCGGTGGGGCTGCTTGGCAACGCCGAGGGGCGCAAGAAGCCGGTGGCCTTTACCGAAGACACCGCCGTGCCGCCTGAGTCACTCGCGGACTTTATCATGGAGTTTCGTGCCCTGCTGGATGGCCACGGCCTCGACTACGGCATGTTTGGCCATGTGGATGCCGGGGTGCTGCACGTGCGCCCGGCGCTGGATTTATGCGACCCCGAGCAGGAGGTGCTGCTGCGGCGCATCTCGGATCAGGTGGTGGCCCTCACCGCCAAATATGGCGGCTTGATGTGGGGGGAGCACGGCAAGGGCTTTCGCTCCGAATACAGCCCCGCCTTCTTCGGCGAGCTGTGGGAAGAGCTGCAGCGGGTCAAGGGGGCCTTCGATCCGGCCAACCGCATCAACCCGGGCAAGATCTGCATCCCTTATGGCAGCGGTGCCGAACTGGTGTCGGTGGACGGGCCCAAGCGCGGCAAGTTTGACCGCCAGATCCCCATTGCGGTGCGCGAAAGCTACACCCGCGCCATGGATTGCAACGGCAACGGCCTCTGCTTCACCTTCGAGACCGACTCCCCCATGTGTCCCTCGGTCAAGATAAGCCGCGATCGCCGCCACTCTCCCAAGGGGCGGGCCGGGCTGATGCGCGAATGGCTGCGCCAGCTGGCGGAGCAGGGCTTCGATCCCCTGGCCGAAGAAGTTGCGCTGCAAAGCGGCGGTCTGCGCTTCAAGGCCATCGTCGACAAGTTTCGCAACACCCTGGCCCGCGCTCGCGGCCAGTACGACTTCTCCCACGAGGTGATGGAGGCGATGGAGGGGTGCCTGGCCTGCAAGGCCTGCACCAGCCAGTGCCCCATCAAGGTGGACGTGCCGAGCTTCCGTGCCCGCTTCATGCAGCTCTACCACAGCCGCTATCTGCGCGGCCCCAAGGATTACTTCGTCGGCACCGTCGAAGCTTACGCGCCCCTGCTTGCCAAGGCCCCCAAGCTGGTCAACTTCTTCCTGGAGAAAGAGTGGGCCCAGAAGGCGACCGAGAAGAGCATCGGCATGGTGGATGTGCCGCTTCTGAGCGTGCCCACCCTGGCCGAGGAGCTGCGCGATCACAAGGCCCGCTACTTCGATCTGCCGGGCCTCGAGGCCATGAGCCCCGAGCAGCGCCAAAAAGTGGTGCTCATCGTGCAGGATCCCTTCACCAGCTATTACGACGCCCCCGTGGTGCGCGACCTGGTGAGGCTCGCCAGCAAGCTGGGCTATCAGCCTTACCTGCTGCCCTTCAAGCCCAACGGCAAGCCCCAGCACGTGAAGGGCTTCCTGCGCGCCTTCGCCCGCACCGCCGCGAGCGGCGCCCAGTTCCTCAACAAGATGGCGGCGCTGGGCATCCCCATGGTGGGAGTGGATCCCTCCCTGGTGCTCTGCTATCGCGACGAGTACGTGAAGGCGCTCGGCCCCGCCCGCGGCGACTTCCAGGTGCTGCTGCCCCAGGAGTGGCTGCTCTCTCTTCCGGCCCCGCAAGTCAGGGCCGCAGCGAAAGAGCCGGGAGAGGCCGAGCCCTGGTATCTGTTTGCCCACTGCACCGAGAAGACCGCAAAGCCCTCGACCCACGGCGACTGGGGTACCCTGTTTGGCCGCTTCGGCGCCAAGTTGCAGCCGGTGTCGGTCGGTTGCTGCGGCATGGCCGGCACCTATGGCCACGACGCCAAGCAGGTGGACAACTCCAAGGGGATCTACTCCTTAAGCTGGGCTGAGCCCCTCTCACGCCTGCCCAAGGATCGCTGCCTGGCCACCGGCTATTCGTGCCGCAGCCAGGTCAAGCGGATGGAGGGGGAGAAACTCAAGCATCCGCTGCAGGCGCTGCTGGAACTGCTCTGATGCTGCGCTTCCCCAAGCGGTTTCGGGTGCCGCAAGCCTATCGGCACCCGAGCTTTCTGCTGCTGCCTGCCAGCCCGAGCCAGGCCGTGGTGGAGTTCGTCGCCATGCTGCGCGAGCGGGAGCAGCTCCATCAGCTGTTTCGCCCCGATGACGTCTGGCCCTCGACCCAGTTCAGCCTGAGCCAGCACGAGGCCGATCTGGAGTGGCAGCGCTCGGAGTTTCTCGCCAAGCGTTCCTTCGCCTATGGCCTCTGGAGCCCGGCGCGGGAGCCCGAATTCTGGGGCGGGGCCTATCTCTACCCCTCGGTGCTGCCTGAGGTGGAGGTGGAGCTCTTCTTCTGGAAGGTGGCTGAGGCCCCTCTCGATGACGCCGTGCTGGAGGCCGAGCTGCGCGCCTGGCTGGGCAAGGTGTGGCACTGGCATCACCCGCGCCTGCCGGGGCGTGAGCTGCCCTGGGCCGAATGGCCCGGGGTGACCTACCCCTGGTGACGCAAGGTACTTGTCAAGATGCCCCGATTCGGGGCATCTTTTTTCTTCGTCTTTTTTGCCGGCACTGATCGTGCCCAACTCATTGATCACATAAGGAGTCTGCTCGCCATGAGTCAAGAGAACGCCCCCATCTGGCGCAAGCCCATGAGCCTTGAAGGGCTCAACGCCAGCTCCCGCAACACCCTGATGGCCCACCTTGGCATCCTCTATACCGCCTTTGGGCCCGACTGGCTCGAGGCCAGCATGCCGGTGGATCACCGCACCCATCAGCCGCTCGGCATGCTGCACGGCGGCGCCTCCGTGGTGCTGGCGGAGACGCTGGGGTCGCTGGCGGCCAACATGGCGGTGGGGGCGGAGAGCTACTGCGTGGGACTGGAGGTCAATGCCAACCACCTGCGCGCCAAACGGGAAGGGGTGGTGACGGGGCGGTGCTCGCCACTGCATCTGGGGGCCACGACCCAGGTGTGGCAGATTGAAATTCGGGACGAACGTGAGCGTTTATTGTGCACCAGCAGACTGACCATGGCGGTGCTCAAACACAAGCGGGACAAGGACTCCGGCGAGGAGTGATCTGCAATAACGCACCATGGGTGCAAAATAAGCAAGCCATAGTCGCGAGATCCCTCTATAATTGCCAACGTCTTGAGAGGCTTATCACATTTTTCAAGACAGCAGAACAAAGTGGCGCTATAATCGCCGCCTTTTTGCTATTCCGCGGTGTTAGCCGCCTGCCTTAATCTGGAAGAATCTATGTCTGATACCGAACAACTGCCCCTTTTTAGTGAGCTTGGACTGGCCGCGCCTGTATTGAAAGCGCTGCAGGACGTGGGCTATGAGCGCCCGTCACCGATCCAGGCCGCAGCAATTCCCCACCTGATGGCGGGACACGATCTGCTGGGGCAGGCGCAAACCGGTACAGGGAAGACCGCTGCTTTTGCCTTGCCTCTGTTGTCTCGTCTGGAAGCTGGTAACCGTAACACTCAGATTTTGGTGCTGGCACCGACCCGTGAGCTGGCGCTGCAAGTTGCCGAGGCGTGCCAACGTTACGCCAAGCACATGCCTGACTTCCATGTCCTGCCCATCTACGGTGGCTCCTCTTACGAAACCCAGACCCGCGCCCTGCGCCGTGGTGCCCAGGTGGTCGTCGGTACCCCTGGTCGCGTGATGGATCTGATCCGTCGCAAGAACCTGGACCTCTCCGGCCTGAAAGCCCTGGTACTGGACGAAGCCGATGAAATGCTGCGTATGGGCTTCATCGACGACGTGGACTGGATCATGGAGCAGTGCCCGGCCACCCGTCAGGTTGCCCTGTTCTCTGCCACCATGCCGGACCAGATCCGTCGTGTTGCCCAGAAGCACCTGAAGCAGCCCAAAGAGATCAAGATTATCACCAAGACGTCCACTGCACCGACCATCCGCCAGCGCTACTGGCAGGTAACCGGTCTGCATAAGCTGGACGCCATGACCCGTCTGCTGGAAGTCGAACCGTACGAAGCCGTACTGGTCTTCGTGCGCACCAAGAACGCCGCCGAAGAGCTGGCCAGCAAACTGGCCGCCCGTGGTCACGCCTGTGAAGCCCTGCACGGTGACATCCCGCAGAAGCTGCGTGAGCGTACCGTCGACAAGCTGCGTCAAGGCCAGCTGGACATCCTGATCGCCACCGACGTGGTCGCCCGTGGTCTGGACGTCGAGCGCATCACCCACGTGGTGAACTACGACATTCCGTACGATACCGAATCCTACGTTCACCGTATCGGCCGTACCGGCCGTGCCGGTCGCAAGGGCGAGGCCATCCTGTTCGTGGCTCCCCGCGAGCGCCGCATGCTGCGCGCCATCGAGCACGCCACTCGTCAGGCCATCGAGCCGATGAAGATGCCGAGCACCGAGGACATCAACCAGCACCGCATGACCAAGTTCAAGGAGCGCATCCGGGAAACCATGATGGGCGAAGAGCTTGAGATCTACGTGAACCTGGTAAACGAGCTGATCGAAGAAGATTCTGCCGATCCGCTGGAGCTGGCTGCCGCCCTGGCCAAGCTGGTACAGGGTGACCAACCGCTGCTGCTGGATGACTCCATCCCTGAACCGGCAAGCGATCGTGCTGGCCGTGAGTTCGAGCGCCGTGACTTCGGTGATCGCGCTCCCCGTGATTTCGGTGACCGTGGCGATCGTCCTGCCCGTCGCATGCCGTCCCTGGAGCCGCGCCCGCTGAAAGACAATCCTGACGTGGAGATGGAGCGTTACCGCGTAGACGTGGGTGCCCATCACGGCGTCAAGCCGGGCCAGATCGTGGGCGCCATCGCCAACGAAGCGAACATCGAGAGCCGTTTCATCGGCAACATCGACATCGCCGATGACTTCTCCACCGTCGATCTGCCGAAAGGCATGACAGCCGACGTGCTGGAAGTGATCAAGAAGGCCCGTGTCTGCCAGCGTCCGCTGCAGATCACCCGCTACACCGAGGTGCCGGTCGGCAGCAACACTGCCCCCCGTCCGCCCCGCAGCGATCGTCCCTTCAACAAGGATCGCCGCCCCAGCGGTGACCGTCCGTTCAACAAGAGCGGGGAGCGCCGTGAAGGTGGCTTCAACAAGGATCGCAAGTTCGGTGGCAACAAGCGCCGCGACAGCTGAGTCCAGATCTGATTGATGAAAGGCCGCTCCATGAGCGGCCTTTTTTGTGCGCCTCGTTTGGACAAGAGTGCGGGCAAACGGATCCCGCCAGACACCGGACAGGATGGCAAGAGGCCAGCCCTGGGCCATGTCGGACAGGGCAGGGGTGCGGCCGAGGGGGCGGGATGCTACCTTGTGCCACTGGATGCCGACGGCGCAAGGTGAGACGCCGCCGGCAGTGACGGGCAGGGGAGAGACGGATGGATAGATTGGGGGTGATGGAGGTCTTCGTGCTGGCGGTGGAGACCGGCTCCTTCTCGGCGGTGGGGCGTCGGCTGGGACTGGGTCAACCCACAGTCTCCAAGCTGATTGCCCAGCTGGAGGAGCGTCTTGGCAGCCGCCTGCTGCTGCGCTCGACCCGTGGCCTGGCCCCCACCGAGGCGGGGGAGGCCTATTATCGGCGCGCCAGGGAGATATTGGCGCAGGTCAACGAGGCTGACGCCATGGTGCAGCAGTGTCGGGCCGGCCTGAGCGGTCGCCTGCGGGTGAGCGCCCCCGTCACCTTCGCCCGGTTGCACATCATCCCGCACCTGTCGGATTTTCTCGGGGATCACCCTGGGCTGGATCTCGAGATCCTGCTGGACGATGGCAACGTCGATCTCATCTCGGCCGGCATCGATGTCGCCTTGCGGCTCGGGGAGCAGGCGGATTCGGCGCTGGTGGCCCGCCGTCTCTCCCGCTGCGAGATGCGGGTGCTGGGCACTCCGGCCTACTTCGCGGCCAGGGGCATGCCCGCCTCCCCCCAGGGGTTGCAGGATCACGATCTGGTGCTCTACAGCCCCAAGCCCGGCATGGGGCAGCAGTGGCTGTTTTGCTGGGGAGACGAACGGATTGCGGTGCGAGGGCGGGGACGGTTGACGGTCTCGGCCGCGGAGGGGATGCGGGCCGCCGTGCTGGCGGGGCTCGGGCTCGGCATCGCCTCCGAGTGGATGTTCTCCCCCGAGCTTGCCCGGGGGGAGGTGGTGGTGGCGCTGCCAGAGTGGCAATTGCCGACGCTGGAGCTCTGGACCCTGCTGCCGGCAGGTCGTGAACTCAGCGCCAAGGCGCGCGCCTTCCTGACCTTCGTGGCCGGGCTGCCCGGTGTGAAGCAGGGGCCGGAGCATGCCGGGGTGGAATAGGTGTTATGGCGGGGCGCCTGCTAGTGCCGCCCCGTGTCCATGGGTAGTCTGTGCTCATCCAGCCCGTGGCTGCACGGGGTTCATTCATCTATGAGGATGACATCATGAGTTCATCAGACTCCACCGACCGGGCCGCCATGGCGAGCCGCACCCCGGGCCCCGCCCTTGTCTTTTCCATGGCCCTCTCCTGTGGTCTGGCGGTCGCCAACATCTATTACAACCAGCCCATGCTGGCGGTGATGGCACAGGATTTTCCCGGCCAATCCGCCATCCCCCTGATCGCCATGCTGACTCAGCTCGGTTATGCGGCCGGCCTGTTGTTGCTGGTGCCGCTCGGGGATGTGGTCGAGCGCCGCTGGCTCATTCTGGGGCAGTTCGTGCTGATTGCGCTGGCCTCCACGATGGCGGCCATGGCCACGGGGGCGACCATGTTGATGCTGGCCTCCGTCCTGCTCGGGATAGGCGCCACGGCGGCCCAGCAGATAGTGCCGGTGGCGGCCACCCTGGCCAATCCCGCCAGGCGAGGGGCCGTGGTCGGCAGCGTGATGAGCGGCTTGCTCGGCGGCATCCTGCTCAGCCGTACGCTGGCAGGCCTGGTCACCGCCTATGGCAGCTGGCGGGTCATGTTCTGGTGCGGGGTGCCACTGGCCCTGCTGGGGGGGCTGCTGATGGCCAGGATGATCCCGCTGGGATTGCCCCGCTCCACCCTGAGCTATCCTCGCCTGCTGGCCTCTCTCATCGGCTTGTGGCGCGAAGAGCCCGCCTTGCGCCGCGCCACCTTGACCCAGGCCTTGCTGTTTGCCTCCTTCAGTGCCTTCTGGACTGTGCTGGCCTTCTACCTCGCCGATCCCGCCTATGGGCTCGGTGCCGAGGTCGCCGGTCTGTTCGGGGTGATCGGTGTGGCGGGTGTGGCGGCTGCCCCGTTGGCGGGACGGATGGCCGACAAGCGGGGGGCGAGATCCGTGGTGCTGGTGAGTGCCCTGCTGGTGGTGCTGGCCTGGATCCTGTTCGAGACATGGCTCTCTCTGGTCGGGCTGGCGCTCGGGGTCATCTTGCTGGATCTGGGGGTACAGAGTGCGCTCGTCGCCCATCAGCAACTCATCTATGGCCTGAGAGCCGAGGCGAGGGGACGGATCAATACCCTCTTCATGACGGGCATGTTTCTGGGAGGAACGCTCGGCTCAAGCCTGGCCATGCTGGCCTGGCAGCAGGGGGGCTGGGTCGATGTGGGCTGGGCGGGCCTCGCGCTGGCGCTGACGGCCTGCTTGGCCGCCCTCGCCGGGAAGCGGAGTCTGCAACCGGCCTCCTGAGACGAGTGTCAGAGACAACAAAGGCGACCCTGGGGTCGCCTTTCGTCTGCCTGCGTGGCGCCTTGTCAGAGCACCATGGCGGCTATCCAGCCGAAGATAATGAGCGGGATGTTGTAGTGGATGAAGGTGGGCACCACGCTGTCCCAGATGTGGTCGTGCTGGCCATCGGCGTTGAGGCCAGAGGTGGGGCCCAGGGTCGAGTCGGAGGCGGGGGAGCCCGCATCCCCCAGCGCACCCGCAGTCCCCACCAGGGCGATGGTCGCCATGGGGGAGAAGCCGAGGTGGATGCACAGGGGCACATAGATGGTGGCGATGATGGGCACGGTGGAGAAGGAGGAGCCTATCCCCATGGTGATGAGCAGGCCCACCAGCAGCATCAGGAAGGCGGCCAGCCCTTTGTGACCCGCCATCATGCCGGAGACGGACTGCACCAGGCTCTCCACCCCGTGGGTCTCCTTCATCACGGCGGCGAAGCCGGCGGCGGAGATCATGATGAAGCCGATGAGGGACATCATGCGCACGCCCTGGGTGAAGGCGTCCTGGCTCTCGCGAAACTTGATGACGCCACCGCAGGTGAAGATGATGAAACCGGCGAGGGCCCCCAGCACAATGCTGTTGGTCATCAGTTGCAGGCCCAGGGCCACGGCGATGGCCAGCAGGGCGACCCAGATGTGGCTGAGGTTCAGCTCGACGGTTTCCGGCTCGGCGGCCAGGATCTTCTCCAGATCATACTGGCGCGGCTTGCGATAGCTGAAGAAGACAGCCACCAGCAGCCCGACGAACATGCCGAGTACCGGAATGGCCATCGCCAGCGGCAGCTGGCTGAACTCGACCGCCACCCCGTTGTCGATCAGGTTCTTGGCCAGGATGTTGTTGAGGAAGATGCCACCAAAGCCCACCGGCAGCAGCATGTAGGTCGCGGTCAGGCCGAAGGTGATGACGCAGGCCACCTGGCGGCGATCGATCTGCATCTGGGCCATGACGTGCAACAGCGGCGGGATCAGGATGGGAATGAAGGCGATGTGGACCGGGATCAGGTTCTGGGAGGAGATGGAGACCCCCAGTACCGAGGTGAGCAGCAGGCTCTTGACCCAGAGGATGCGGGACGAACTGGCATCCTTGCCGAGCTGGCTGATCACCTTGCGGGCCAGCAGGTCGGTGATCCCGGAGCGGGAGATGGCCACCGCGAAGGCACCCAGCATGGCGTAGGAGAGGGCGATTTCGGCGCCGCCACCCAGTCCGCCGGTGAAGGTGCTGAGGGTCTGTTCGAGGGAGAGGCCGCCGAGCAGGCCGCCGACGATGGCGCCGATGGCGAGAGAGACCACCACATTGATCCGCAGCAGGCTGAGCACCAGCATCAGCGCCACCGCGATAACAACAGGATTCATTTGATTTCCTTATAGATTGTGTTGCTGTCTGTCGGGGGAAAGTCAGCTAGTTTGCGAAAAACGTGACAAATGTCGAGAAAAAAAACGGCAAAATGGCCTCTTCACGGTATTCCAGCCGAGCTGAATCAGTTCTGTCGGGATGGCGTGCTGAAAACGGTGCTGGATGACCCTGTTTGTGCCGTTCTGGTCAAACCAGCTGCCTGGCGGTGGCTCCGACCTCATGGAAAGAGGCTGCCAAGGCAGCCTCTTTCTCATTCCCCAATGGCACTGCCGGGGTTGTCATCGGCGGGCACCTCCTCCGGATTGGCCAGGGGCCAACCCCCCAGGCTCTTCCAGCGGTTGACGATATGACAGAACAGCTCTGTGGTGCGCTCGGTGTCATAGAGGGCGGAGTGGGCCTCTTTGTTGTCAAAGGGGATGTTCGCACTCTGGCAGGCCTTGGCCAGCACCGTCTGCCCCAGGGCCAGGCCCGAGAGGGCCGCGGTGTCGAAGGTGGCGAAGGGGTGGAACGGATTGCGCTTGAGACCGGCTCGCTCGGCGGCGGCCATCACGAAGCCGTGATCGAAGGTGGCGTTGTGGGCCACTATGATGGCCCGGCCGCAGTCGCTCTCCTTCATGCCCTTGCGCACCCCCTTGAAGATCTCGGTGAGCGCTTCCTTCTCGTCCACGGCGCCGCGCAGTGGATTGAAGGGGTCTATGCCGGTGAACTCCAGGGCGGCCTTCTCCAGATTGGCCCCTTCGAATGGCGCCACATGAAAATGGAAGATCTGATCGGGCATGAGCCAGCCCTGCTCATCCATCTTGAGGGTATAGGCGGCGATCTCCAGCAGGGCATCGGTCTTGGCATTGAATCCGGCGGTTTCAACATCGATGACGACGGGGTAAAAGCCACGAAAACGGCCCTTGAGGGTGTGAACGGCGTCGGTCATGGTATCTCGGTCGGCGTGAAAGGAGGCGGCATTATGGCAAAAAAGCCGGCCCTTGTCCCTCCTGGGCCGCCATGCGCAGGCCAACTGGTTCTATTAAAAGCAGTTGCGCTTATAATTGGCCACTTCAACCATGGAGGGGTGAGGCGATGAAGAAGCTGGGATTGGCGCACAAGATGTTGCTGGTGGTCTGTCTGCCACTGTTGGCCCTGCTGTTTTTTTCCGGTCGATACGTCTATGAGCGTTATCGGGCCGAGCAGGAGATGAGTCAGGCAGAGGCTGCGCTCGGGGTGGTGCGGGAGGCGGCGCAGCTCGCCCATGAGCTGCAAAGGGAGCGTGGCATGTCGGCTGGCTTCCTCGGTTCTGGCGGCAACAAGTTCCGTGATGCCCTGCCTGCTCAGCGCAAGGTGGTCGACACCCTGCTGGTGCGTTTTCATCAGGATCCTGCCTTGCTGGCATTGACAGAGGTGCAGCAGGCGTTGACCGGGCTCACCGCCATGCGTGAGCGGGTTGGTGCCCTGGGGGTCGAGGTGGCGGAGCAGGTCGGCTTTTATACCCGTCTCATCACCCAGTTGCTGGCGGTGGTGGATCAGGTCAGCATTCGCAGTCAGGATGCCACCATAGCGCTGCAGACCAGTGCCTACGCCGCCTTCTTGCAGAGCAAGGAACGCATGGGGCTGGAGCGGGCGACCCTGAGCAATGTGTTCGCGCGAGGCAGCTTCACCCCGGCGCTGTTGCAGCAGTACATCTCCCTCCTCGCCGCCCAGAATACCTATCTCGAGCGTTTCCAGGCGTTAGCCAGCCCCTCGCAACGTCAGCTGCTGGCCGACAGCCTGGCCTCTCCCGTGGTGGCCAAGGTGGCCGACATCGAAAAACTGGCGCTGGAGAAGGCGGCAAGCGGCGGCTTTGGGGTGGATGCCGAAGCCTGGTTTGCCTTGAGTACCGACAAGATAAGCCTGCTCAAGGAGAGCGAGGATCGCCTCTATCAACAGCTGTACGATCGGGTTGAGCAGATGCGGGCCAGGAGTGCCAGCGACTTCTGGTGGGCTGCCCTCGGCGTACTCTTGTGCGTGGCCCTGACCAGTGCCGTCTGCTGGCGGGTGGTGCGCGACCTGCATCTGGGCTTCATGGCGCTGCATCAGACCTTCAAACGGCTGGTGCAGGAGAACGACCTGACGGTGCGGGTCAACTGGCGATCCGGTGATGAACTGGGAGCATTGGCACAAGATCTGAACCGCTTCCTCGAACATCTGGAAGGCTTGTTGCTGGCGGTGCGCCGCTCCTGCGACGTGCTGGCGCGCAGCGCCGCCGCCTCGGCAGAGGTGATAACACAGGTCAACGCCGGTGTGGCCAAGGGGGTTGGCCAGGTGGATCTGGTCGCCACCGCCGCGACCGAGATGGCCTCGACGGTGGCGGAGATTGCCCGCAACGCCACCCAGACTTCGCAGGCGACCCAGCAGGCCATCGGACGTGCCCATCAGGGGGACAGGGAGGTAGATCAGACCATAGACGCCATCCAGCTGGTGGCGGGCACCCTGGTCGATACCCAGCAGCTGGTGGACAACCTGCATCGGGAGACGGAGTCGGTCGGCGAGGCGCTCAGCCTCATCAAGCAGATCTCGGACAGAACCAATCTGCTGGCCCTCAACGCCGCCATCGAGGCGGCCCGCGCCGGCGAGTCCGGTCGCGGTTTTGCCGTGGTGGCGGAGGAGGTGAGGGCGCTGGCCTCGCGCACCCAGCAGGCGGCGGATGACATTGCGGGTATGCTGGCCCGTCTGCGCCAGGGCGCCAGTCAGGCGGTGACGGCCATGCACCTGGGCACCGAGCAGGCAGGGCTGAGCGTGACCGAAGCCAAACGGGCCGGCAGCGAGCTGACCGATATCGTCAAGGAGGTGCGCAAGGTGAACGACATGACCGCCCAGGTGGCGACCGCCACCGAGGAGCAACGTTATGTGACCGACGATATCCAGCACAACGTGCTGACCATTCGGGAGGTCTATGAAGCCCACCGCCTGCACTCGGAAACCCTGCAACAAAACAGTGTCGAGCTGGATCAGCTGGCCCAGGATCTGACGGCCCGCATCGCCAGCTTCAAACTGATGGAGCGCCCCGCTCCCCATTGAGGTTTTGCCCTAAAGCTTGGCTTGCCGCTGCCGATAGTTAATCCGAGATCGTGTGGAGGGCAAGCCGTTGAATGCTTGGGTGTTAGGGTTGATCAGCATATCCGTGAGTATGCAGTTGCAGGCGGGAGTGACCGAGTTCGGTGCCGGTCTGGATCAATCCGTCTGGCGGTTGACCTCGGATACTCAGGTGGAGTGCCGTCTCGAACACCCCATACCCCGCTGGGGCACGGGTGCCTTCGTCAGCCGGGCCGGTCGCAAGATCAACCTGGACTTCGAGCTGAAGGGGCAGCGGCCGCAAGCCAGGACCCAGACCGTGAGCCTCGGGATCATGCCCCCCAGCTGGCGCCCCGGTGTCTCCGGACGCCAGATAAGCCAGCTGCAGTTCTATCAGCAGTTCGACGGCCTGGTGGCGGGGCAAACCGCCTGGACCATGCTGGACGAGCTGGAGGGGGGGCGCATGCCCACCTTCCAGTACAGAGACTGGTATCGCCAGGACAGGCCGGTGCGGGTGTCGCTCTCCTCGGTCAACTTCAGGGTCAAGTACCAGGCCTTCATGGATTGCCTGAGCGGCCTCTTGCCCTACAGCTTCAACGACATCGCCTTCAGCGTGCTCTCCTATGACAAGAACAGCGATCAGCTGTCGCCTGCCTCCAGGCGGCGACTGGCGCTGATCGGCGACTACGTGAAGGCGGACAAGAGCATAGATGTGGTGGTGATCGACGCCTACAGCGACAGCTACGGCGGTCGCTGGCCCAATCAGAAGCTCTCCGAGAAGCGGGCAGATGCCATCAAGCAGGTGTTTGTGGATCTCGGCATCGAGGAGGGCAAGATCTCGGTGGAGGGGCACGGCGAGAAACAGCACGTGGCCTCCAACGAGACGGACGCGGGCCGAGCCAAGAACCGGCGGGTCGTGATCAACATGGGGCGCAACGGCACCATCTAAAGTGAATAACTGTGCGTCGCTAGCCTGCTCATCTGGAACTTGGCAGGGGCCGGTTCCACGCTGCAGCGGCTGATTTTCCCGATCACTGAGATAAAAAAATGCCAGTCGGCTGGGCCGACTGGCATTTTTTTCAAGGGTTCGCGACTGACTTGGCCAGCTTATTTAGCCAAAGAGTCCGGCAGGTTTTCGCGGATCTTGCCGAGCATCTCTTTCAGGACGCGCGGGTTGGCAACCACCATGTTGCCGGAGTTCTCGTAGTTGTGACCACCCACGAAGTCGGTGACGATGGCACCGGCTTCCTTGGCCAGCAGCTCACCGGCGGCAGTTTCCCAGGGCTTCAGGCCGATTTCCCAGAAACCGTCGATGCGACCGGCGGCCACATAGGCCAGATCCAGCGCGGGGCAGCCGGCACGGCGTATATCGGCACATTCGATGAACATGCTCTGGAACATCTTCAGGTACGGCTCGATGTGGTGCTTCTGCTTGAACGGGAAACCGGTGGCCAGTACGGTGCCAGCCATCTCTTTGGCCTTGCCGACACGGATACGGTAGCCGTTCAGCTGGGCGCCGTTGCCACGGGTGCTGGTAAACAGCTCGTCACGAATGGGATCGTAAACGACGGCTTGTTCGGTCTTGCCCTTGACGCGCAGGGCGATGGAGACGGCAAAGTGCGGAATGCCCTTGACCAGGTTGGTCGTGCCATCCAGTGGGTCGATGATCCATTGGTAATCCGGATTGGTACCGGCAATCTCACCAGACTCTTCAGCCACGATGCTGTGTTCCGGGTAAGACTTCTTGATGGTGTGAATGATGGCCGCTTCGGCTTCACGGTCAACGTTGGTCACGAAGTCGTGGCTGCCTTTTTGGATAGCCTCGATGTTCTCGGGCTGGGAGAAGGCTTTTACTACAACTTGACCGGCGTTGCGCGCAGCGCGCACGGCGATATTCAGCATCGGATGCATAGGTTCACCACTGGATGTTAAAGAACGGGGGATAAAAGGACGCGGTATCTTACCAAGATATTCTGGAATAGCAACCATGGTACCCGCATTCGGTCATGGTGGGGGCTGGCAGATCTGACGGCTCCAATAAAGGCCTGTTATCGGCTAGTCTTATCGCGACAGCCGGCTAACAGGCTGTGGTGAGCATAGGGACATGAGCCATGAATCTGTCATTAGTCAGTCAAAAACCGTCGGCAGCGACGACATTGGGTGTGCTGGCCGCACTGCGTGCCGCCAGTGGAGAGGGGGATTACTTCACCGAGGTGAGGGTGGCACAACCGGATAGTTGGCAACCGTCGAAGGAGGAGGCGGCCATCTTGCTGCTGGAAGAGGATGATGCGGCATGGCCGGAGCCGGTCTGGCCCGCCAGCGGCGCTGCCCTGGGATTGCCCGTGCTGCCCTTGCTGGTTCACCGACAATATGACAGCCCTCCCCAGGGGCCGGATGTCAGGGACCCGCGCTTTTACTTCGTCTCCAATGGCATAGTGCTGGATGAAACTGAACTCGCGGATCCCGCCTGCAGCCTGGTATTGCAGAGCAAGTTAGAGTCCTATTTCCCGCTCCTCTCCCGCCTCATCCTGCTGCGCCAGCGTCAACCCGTGGTGCTGTGCAGCTAACCGAACCCCCCTCTATTCGGGCTGTTCAAGCGGCGCAATATTTGTCATAAGAAACAAGGAAACATCTTACGCCATGGTGGTGGGGTAAGATGTTTCAAGAAACTATGGCCACATTTTGCCCCGAACTGGAGAAAATTGACTCTGATTGGGAATATGGATGGGTTTATGCTTGTCTGCAAAGTTCTTATTGAACCCTTTTGGATCATATGGCTTCCCATATACTGTTAGATCCACATTTTTGATATGACATCATCTCTTTTCATTGTGCCTTCCTAAGATAAATCGCTATATGGGGTCCAGGGCCTCCGATGGGCCGGGTCGCCCATTCGTCGCGTTCAGTAGTACTTATATTTATACAAAAAGAAATCGATTTTATTTAAGTAATAGAAATGAAAAGCCGTAACTGCTTGCTGTACGGCTTTTACCACGTAGTCACGAGTCCGCGAGTGACTACTGGTGTACATATGTATAAGTAGGTATCTGGAGAATTTTTGTATTAAAAATGTACTGCTATAGAAAGTCGGCAGTAGTCAATCGTACTCGCTGCACTCGTTACTCATGACTACATGGGAAGAACTCCTTACCGCAAGCGGTGGCGGCGTTCTTCATCGCCTTTTAATTGATCAGAACTGAAAAGGTGGGAATAAGTCCCTATAATATATAAGGTATTAAATCCCACTCTTTCCTGGTATCCATTACGCAGCCTTCCTCAGTCCGGCTGTAGACTGGTGCTTCTCGTATCTCTCCATGAAGATCTCTCGTTCCCAGTCAGTACAGCTAGCATTGGCTCCTTTGAACATCCACTCCCTGAACGCCTCCAAACTTGGGTTCTTTTGGAGTTTCCTTCTACAGCGTTCAGAAGCTGCGGCGGCCAGCTTGAACTGCTTCACTGGTGCACCGACAGGCTTCTTGATGGGGTTATCTGATTGAAGCTGTAGATCAATGTGCTTGATGTTTGTCCCTAGTGCTTCTGCTTGATCGCGGTCGAGAACATAGACTCGTTGAGTTTGGGTTGAACTGTACTCCCTGCTACACCCCCTCAGTACGAATTGATGCATAGCCTCGTGTTCCCTAGAGCTAATGAACTCGCTATAGGTAATGCCGAATAAATGTTCAATGTGTGCAGCTTCGGCGGGACTCGGTTTGAGAGTCGCAAGCCAGACACAGGCTTCATATTTTCTAAAGTCATTCAGGCCACGAGCTTCTACACTGATTTTTTGTCCTGGCAGCTCGTATGCTTCCCCGCGAACGTTCTTGCGTTTGTCGTCAGAGTTGTTGTGGGTGTAGTAGTAATCAGCACCTAAATTGGTGCGTAAGTAGTCATAAATTTTGGTTAAGCACTCATTGCTATCATTCTTCCAGGTCGTTGATGCTCGTGTGTGCTCCAGAAAGTAGAAGATTTCTAGGCGATCATCCAAAGGGACAGTTCTTTCTTGTACATAGGGTAGTGTGATTTGTCTGAATAAGTGCTTGTGTGCCTTGTAGATCATGGAGTTAGTGAAGTTCGCTCCAATGAAGGTCATATCTAGGTCAGCATCTATGTACTTCTGCAAATCTCGCCAAGCAGTGATGTTCAATTGGGACTTTGAGCTGTCATAGAACCAGCTCGAATCCATGAAAAACTGGTCATTATCCTGAATAATGTCGAGAGTTTTACTCACAGTAGTGGTTATGTCCCCCGAAAAATCACGCTTTGTGCCTATACAGTACTGCTCGCTGGATTGTCCCCTCTTAGCTTTCTTACTGGTGGACATGTCATAGGGGATCAGTCTCAACAACTCATCTTGGACTAGTCGCTTTGCTGCTGGTGTGGCGTCGTTGAGGGTTATATGAGAACTGAAAGTTACAACGTCATCCAGATATATTTTGAATTTTTTCAGTAGCTTAGGATCTAGTTTAAAGAAGATTTTATCGCTAATGATCAGTGCTTTGTGGCTGATCTGGGGAGCTCGTAGGTAGTCCAGAACTGCTTGTAGAATGTCATGGCAGTAGTTCTGCGAGTCCTTATCGCTGACTAAGGTGTGGGCTCCATCGATCTTTGACGCCACATACTCTTGCATCTTGTTAGTGCCGAAAACGAGAATGAAGAATTGATTGGGTTTTGAGCTGTTCACTTCTTGAATCAAGGCGGTAGTTTTACCAGCCCCACACCCATAAGTGACAAATTTGAACTTATGAAGGCGTGGGAACAGTAGATTGAAATTCATTAGAATGGAGTGTTTTATTGTTTTTATTTTCATGAGATACCTTTTTATACATCCCAGTAAATCATTGTTTACTGGTGATTTTTCACTCATGCATATGCATACAGAGAAACTGTAGGGCTGGAGGCTCTAGGGTTTGATATGGCGTAGCATGGGTGCCATTAATTTGTAACACAGGTAGGGGGGAGGATTTCAAAAATCGCAGATAGTCGCGTTGCTGCGATGGCCTTGATAGAAGGAAGACAAGGGTTTTGCGGGGTAGGGAATAGGATGCATTCCCTCTGAGCCCTGCTTGTTGTGTTGACCTAGGCTGACTGGCCTTCACTCCTCAAAAGTATCAGACCCCAGCCCCACGGCTGTTGAATTGAAAAGTCCAAGGAATCTCATACTTAGAACAGAAATCAGCCTGTTTTTATCTGCACTGGTTAAAAAACATCTGAGCTACTGGAATAATATTTAATGTGGTACAAGTGGAAAATGTCAAGATATAATTTATCTTTTTGTGATTACCCACGAGCCTCAGATGTGAATTAGTAAGATGGCTCAGTGGTTCGCGGGTAAGGTGAATCGGCCGGGGGAAAGCAGTCTTGAAACTCAGTATATATGCCAGCCATTTTACCGGCCTCTGCTGGTACGCCAGCCAGGATCAAAAGCAGATTACCTGCAATCCCCAGCAGCCCATTCGAGTGTCGGATTTGCATCAGAACCAGCTCAGGTGGGAAGCCTCTGCCATGACGATTCACTGCATGGATGCCACCGTGCACAAAAGAGCTCAGAGGCCGCCACGAGTAATGTTTGAACTCCTTGAGATGAGCCACTGGTGCATGTGGTGCCTTCTCTTCGATTGCTTCTAGCATTTGGCTGAGCATCGGAATTTTGTTGGCTTGCTTAGCAGTATCCTGCGTGAGTTCAGCGAGCATCAATTCAGCTTGGCTGTCTGTTGCAACATAAAGCACCCAAAGAGAACGAACCAGCGACTCATACTGCACGCGAAGTAGGGCTGCGGCTGATGTATGTAGGCCTGCTGCCACTAGATACTTCAAGCTTTGAGCATGTTCAAAGCTAAGGCTAGCAAGTGCCCTAGCAGCCTGTAGACGACTGGAATCATTTACCAGCGGTAACGAGAAGAAGTCAGCTAGTCGCTCCTCCAATACCGCAGAACGTGCAAGCAACTGATTAAAAAGCATATGGGCCTACCTAAAACAGTCTTTAACATGGCATTCACAAATTTAAGGCTATCCCAACTCTCAACAGCAGAAAAGCGTTTCGTGATAACCCATCAAACTCAACCATTCTGAGTAAACGGCAATTACTGATTTGATAGAGTGTGATCCCGGTTGAAAAAGACACTAGAGGAAAATCTCTTTTGAGTACTCCCTAGTGATACCGATCTGCCGAGTCTCGTTTAGTATCATTTAGATATTGAAATCACCTATATGATACTGTATCGTTATCATAACTTAAATGATACTTTATGGCAGAGTGGGGGTGAGTAGATGATTTTTGGGTATGCTAGAGTCTCGACAAAAGATCAGAGCCTTGAACGCCAGTTGGCGGTACTGGAACCTGTTTGCGATAAGATCATTTCTGAGAAGGAATCAGGGAAGTCCACCAGTGAAAGACCAGAGCTGCTTAACCTGCTTTCACACCTCCGCGAAGGCGATACCCTTGTAGCTCATTCCATTGACCGTCTTGCACGTAACACCCGCGACTTACTCGAAATGATAGATGGCCTTGTTGAGCGGGGTATCGTGGTTCGCTTCCTGGCTAACGGTATGAGCTTTGACAACTCCCCGCAAAGTCGTTTGATCCTGACCATGATGGGTGCAGTCGCTGAGTTTGAGAGAGGCATGATCGCATCAAGACGTAATGAAGGCATAGCGATTGCTAAAGAGGCTGGTCGGTACAAGGGCAAGCAGAAGAACAAGGAACTACACAGCAAGATCACTGAAATGCTCTTGGCTGGAAAGAACACGCCGGATGAGATCGCGAAGCTGTGTGATTGTGGCAGGGCGACAGTATTTCGTGTCAAAAAGGAAATGATGAGTACAGAACAGGTATAGATTATCGAGAAGGAAGAAGAAGGATTTAGATCCTCCTTCTTATTGACTGCTTTCCTATACTTTAAAGATCATTTTCTTTATATAATTTCTCGAGATCTAAAGTTATGTTTTTCTTATTCAATTCCTTTTCTATGCATTCCCAGCGATTACGTGTAGCAACCTTAAGATCGGCAAAGGTTTTATCTGCCTCAGCGTTACTCATGTCACTTAGGCTAGACTTTAACTCAAAATCAAGATCGTCATATCTTTGATGTTCAGAACTACATTTCCCTGTGATTGCATCATTTATGTACTTCCTATCCTTGTAAGGATCGTATGTTCTATATGCTGCCAGGGCTGTTGTGCTGAAAAATAGTAAAAGCATTAATGTTACTTTCATCGGTATCCCCTTGCTATTGAATCAGAATATTAATTATTTCACCAGTATCAGCATTGAACGTGCAAGAATATATAACGTTCTTAAATGCACCGAAAGCATTTTGAGCCTTAGCTTTATTCCCATAGAGGGTTACTAACTTATTTTCTTTATCATACCAGTCGTATGAAGAAAATTTCTGTTCAAGTACACCATCCGTCCATTCAAATTGGTATTTAGCTGACTTTTCGACAGCATTCGAGCAGGAATAATTGCCCCCTTTACCATATTTTGTTGCATAACAGTATGCATCCTCAAGACAATTGGCTTTATCTTCCTTTTCTTTTTTTGCTAACAAGGCCTCTTCAGCAGCTTTGTCTGCTTCTCTCTTTTCTTCATTCGCCCTGTCTTTTTCTCTTTTCTCTACCAAATATGTTGAGTATTCACTTTTATCAAAAATTTTATTCCTCTTGGCATCTGAAAACTCTGCTTCAGATAGAAATCCCAATTCTTTACCTTGCATTGCACTTGCAGAAGATCCCAGTGTATTCGAGATACTTACCAAAAGAATTAATAAACAAGGTACAGTATAATTATTTACGTATTTGTATTTTAACGGTGGTAACAGTCTATTCCTAATTCGTTCCATGGAAAGTAGTGCCCAGGACAAAGCTAACAAAGCGACTAATGTCATAAATGTGGCAGATATAATAGTAAGCGTGCTTGACCAGAAACCCATTCCGGGCTCATATATTTCTTTATAAGTACCTAGCCCAAAGATTAGAGTTATTAATCCCCATAGACTATATACTAACGCTTGCATTCTTTTTTTCATGATATCTGTAGTTCCATTACGGTTAAAAAATCAGATGAGATTCATTCGTTACTAACGTTCGATGATACATATCTTTCCGGCCAAATGGTATGGGTAGCAACGCCTATATAGTCAGCAATGATCTGCTCACCTTTAGGCCAGTGCCGTTCAAGTGCGTTATAGAGAGTTCTCTCATGTAATCCGTTATCTCTTGAAAGCTGTGCTAGTGTTCCTCCCTTCTTCTTAATCGCTGCCAGTATGTCTGCTCTGTGCCAGTTCTTTGTACTGGCACTCCGCTCCTTTTTCTGCGATTCTTCAGGATTATGAATACTCATAATGATCACTCGTTACTTACATTAAGTATATGTTTGATCATTATATGGAACATGTCAAACCATAATAAGGATCTCCTGTTCCTTTTGTTGTGGTGATAGGTGACGCTATGACTGAGAAGAAAGAGAGCGTTTTGCAGTTCAGCGAGAGGCTAAAATCCATCGTCCCGGCAGGCTCAGGCCGAGACTTCGCTAAGAGGGCTGGGATTGGCTACAGCACTGTCCATAACTACTTGCAGGGCGTTTCTAGTCCTACTCTAGAGAACCTTGTGCTGCTCGCTAAGGCTGGGAATGTCTCGGTGGAATGGCTGGCAACTGGTGAAGAATTTAGAGGGGCTGCTCTGGCTGTTGCTCAGGAAGCAGAAAATGGCAGAGTGCTAAATATTCCTTTTATTGATAAAGAAAAATTCCTTTTTTTGGATTCTGAAGCATTCCCGGCTCTCCAGGAGAACGCTAGTCGTCTTGCTGCTCTGCAAGTGGATAGTGATGTGATGGAGCCTACGTTTGGCGTGGGAAGTGTTCTAGTCATAGATCAGGGCCAGAAAGAGCTCAGGGATAGCAAAGTAGTTGTTTTGCGTAAGGCTGGGAGCTACTTATACAAGAGAGTGCAGATAGTTTCTGAAGGGTATAGCTTGACCAGTGATAATAAGAGATACAACGAAATAGTTGTTACTGATGAGTCTCTATGTAGTTTCGACGTTGTGGGGATTGGAGTGCTGGTGCTCAATCCATTTGACTAAGTGATTGAAGTCATGGCATTGTTGAATTGGGAAGGGATAACACAACCTCCCAATGAAGTTCAGAAAGCCCCCTTAGTTGGGGGCTTTTTCATGATGGTAAGCAATCATCTTAATTTTAATTGTACTTGCAACATAACCTTCTGACCATCATAAAGTGAGAGGTCGCTAGCTTGTAATGGTGATGCTAATGGCAATTCAATTTTAAAATCATTATTAGCCACAACAACAGGTTTCTTGTCCTTATCTAGTTCAAAAACCTTCAAGTTGTATGTACTTGGCTCCGACTCTATGACTTGGTAGCCATTTATTATTCCCTTGTTCTTTACCCAAGTAATACCATTCCCATCTGTAAATGGCTCATCATCATATACGGGAATATCAACGGAAAATATGAATATTAGAGCTGCACCGAGAACACATAAAAAAGCAAATGTGTGATATAGTCTCTTAAATATGGTTAATAGTGTACTCATTCTGACACCTCTAAAATATCATTCTTAAAGTCGTAGTCCAAATCGGTATGTTGGAGCTGGAACTGCTCTGCGTACAACGTTGGTACAACAATTGGTGGACGCCAATAGGTGTCAAGTCCTAGGTGTTCTGCAAGGTCAATCACAAAAGTCATGCAATTGTGATTTAATAAATCATATGCTTTCTTATTAGGGCTATGATTTTCACGTCGCTTCTGGTTAATCCAATCAATTGCCTTCTCATAGAAGTAGCCCCGCATTACTACCCCTGCAATATTGCCTGACTGACCATGGCTCTTTGATATTTCATTCAGTATCGATTTGAAACTACTCTCAGTTATCATCCCGCTGTCGAGCGAAACAGGTTGCTTCACTCCACCTCGTACAATGCCAGGCTTCACTGCCTTAGGGTCTGCATAACGGCCATATTCATAGTACCGCGTCTGTCCTGTTGTACCATTTACAAGTAGAACCCCTGCATGTCCAAGATAATAAATTCCAAAATCCCCACGAACGGCTATTCGATATGACGTAAAAATCAAAGGGATGAGAAAATCTCTATCAGTATCCAAGCGAATATCTGTAATAAACAGATTTTCAAGCGGTGTGGTTAGAACGGTATTCATCATTTCCCCTTAGCGAGCCAATTGTTATTGCTGCCTTTTACTATGATCTGTTGAGGCTTCTGTGATTTGGCAAGACCAGTCGCTATCCCATCAGGTCCAGTCATGGCTCGGTGTGTTTTTCCTACCTCGTCGGTATAGGTGAACTTGAAATTTACTAGAGGATCACCTGTCGAGCTAAGTAGACGAATGCTGGTATCAAACCAGGAAATTATTCGGGGAATGAGGCTTGATTGCCCTGCTGGAGTCATGTCTCCCACTATCACTGTTCCCGAACCAATGATCACTCCACCACAATCAACTGCCCCACCAGTGATAGCTAGAGGCTTACCGTTCACGAATACAGTAGAAGAGCCAGAGGCGATTGTGCGTGGATGTGGCGGGTTGTTTGGCTTGTCATGAGGGGCGAGTGGATCGCCTACACGAGCAGCGGGGATGCCATCAATGAACACATCAGGTGAGCCAGCTGTAATGGCCGTGGGATGGAACCCGTCATGGTCTGTGCCAATGTCTCCTACTTTCGCGGCATTCTTACTCAAACCCTTCTCCTTGTTATCAATGACAAAACGGACACAAAGGAGATTTTATCATTAATGCACCAATCGAGACCATAAAGACGTTTTCTGGAAGCGGCAGTCTGCGACGCTTGCATAGGCAATCGATCTGCATAGGGCTCAATCGGGGCAATATTAATCCCTGTTGAAATTTTAAACAGAAGACTTGAAATGGTCTAGTTTGCACAATATATTGTAGTTGGTCTCACGACTAGCACTACATATAGTGTTCATTGCAAACCCAACACAAGGTTGATTGATTATGACAAACAAGAAGCAGACCTCATCCTCTGTAGCCAGCCAAGCGGCTCAGGTTTTGAACGATCCTCACGCATCTGACATCCAGAAATCCTTTGCTGGCTCTGTGCTTGCTCAGGCTCGTACTGGCAAGCAACCTAGCCCAGAGATGGAATCGAAAGCGGGGGCAGCACTACAAAGTGACAAGTACAGTGAGTTGACTAAGACCTTTGCGGGCTCGATTGTTGCTCAAAGTGACAAAGATCGTTGATTGAAAGGGGGCTCTCTAGAGCCCCTTTATCTTGGTTTGCTCATGGGATATCACAGATGAAATTGGAACAAATGCCAGGTGCTAGATTTGTAACCTTAGCTGAATGGCCAAGTATGATAATTGAGTCCAGTTATAAAAAATTCTTCATGTCGGCCTTGAAGTTAAAAGATGACCTAACATTGCATTGGTATAAAAAATACAAGCAGGAGGAAAATGGTACTATTCGTTTAGATGTATATGACGATCTGAAGCTAGCAAGTTCCACAGCAACCGAGAATAACAAAAACTATATTCATGAGATTGACCGATTACCTTTAAGTGATGATGATAAAAGATCCTTACTTCTCAAAGTTGATAAAGCAGTTACCTCTAAGGAACGTCTTCTGAATGAAGAGATTTTAATGCTTCAAGAGGCGATTAGATTACATAAGGATGTGCCTAAAAGAACTGTTGATGATTTTATTTTTCCCGATTTGTCACAAGAGTTCAAAGATGCAGCGGTTAAGATATTAAATGAGACGCCGTACATAAAGATTCTTTATGCACCTCCATATGGAGTCATTCTTCATCTTAAAGATCATAATGATTGGAGTCAGCGATATGTAAAAACTAAAAAGGCTATTCAACAGTGCTATCGTGAACGCATAGCAGGTGGGTTTGGTTTATCTGGTGCAGAGCACTGGGGGAAAACTAAAGCTAAGATCCGAACGATGCTATTACCTAGGGCTAATAAGCTTCTCCAGCTTGCGAGCGTTAAGTTGCTATTGGCCGATGCTAAAGCTCGTGGACAAAAAGTTTTGCTGGCCGGGGATTTTGTGTTCTGGTATGAAGAGAATGGAGATGTTGGATGGGAAGTAAAGGTTGTTGGTGATTCTGGCTCTAGCTCCGCAGGTAACACATTATGGAAAGAAGGTAAGATTCTTTCTAAGAATCATGGCAGAATAGTTATTTTTCCATACATAAAAGAAAATGGTGAGTATGTTAAAGGTCATACAAAAAATGCACCTAATGATGGTAAGGCACTATTAAGGCATCCAAATGATTATGTCGAGTTACCCTTTGAGATTCTCGAAGACGACTTAATGATTGGACTCTTTGGTGAGCTAAATTATGAATAGTGATTATTCCATCTACATAATTAAACTTATCCTATAATAAGGAGATGAATATCATCTTCATGTTTGTCCTAATCCTTTCCGTTCATTGGGGCGAGCATCTGTCTATTGACAGTCTATCTCACTGACCACAGTTCAGTAAAAACAAATGGGGCTCCATCAGGAGCCTTGTCCCTGGGTGGCCATTTCCGATACATTGGTGTAGTTGTTAACGGCTAAATCAAACATTTCAAGCCATATGTCTAAAGCTATCTTATCCTCTTCTTTTAACTCATTTCCGGTAATGTTAATTTTTCCTGTTAGTACATCTACACTACCCGCATCAAAATGAAAAACAAGGTCGTTAGTAAGATAGGTTTTACTTATGATGTTGCATTTCTTTATGTCATATATGAAAAGATGTTTAATACTATCAGTATAATATTTTATAAAGCACAGCACTATATTTCCATCTCGTATAACATCTACTTGTTTAATTACTTTTCTTAATGCCACATTAGTATCTTGCCTTAGTTTAACGTTGTTTTGATCATGAACAAGGTCAAGATTAGGTTCAAATTCAACATGAGATATCTCATAACTCATTAGACTGTTCAACTCATTAACGAGTTCTTTCAACGTTTCTTTGTTCTTTTTTATGTTTCTGATTATTCTCAGTTCTAGATTATACTCATCATCATCGAGTCCTAGAAGTTCATCATTAAATGACTTTATATTGTATTCAACCTCAATGATTTTTTGACGACATTCATTTATAGCATCGGGATTGTTGTCTTCATTACCATTATATATAGTATGCCAATTCAACTCTTTTATGTTCTTTAATATTAATTTTTCAAATTGTGTATAGTTTACGCCAGTGTTAGAACATGTCTTTTCTGAACGACGACCGAGACATGTATAGAATGGTTTTCCATGCCCATTTAAACAAACGATCATTTTATTTCCACACATGCCACATATACTGATTCCATTGAATAGATTACGCATTTTTGTTGTTGTTTTAGAATTTTTTCTTCCATGTTTTGAACTGTTTATTTTAGACTGAACTCTATTGAAAAGTTCCATTGGCACAACAGTTGGAAATGCATCATCAATGAAAATAAGGCTATCATTTATAGTTTTTTTCTTATCTTTTTCAGATAGGTTTTTATCATGAATAATTCGTTGTTTTCCAATAACCACCCGACCAGTTAGCCGCTCGTCTTTAAGAACCTTTTGAAGAGTTAAAGTATTCCAAAGAAGCCCATTATTAAGTTTTCCTTCATCGTTCAACCTGCGAACAATAGCCGTATTACCATGTCCATCAAGAAACATCTGATGAATTGAAAGTAAGATCCCTGCTTGCTCTGTATCTACAACATACTTGTTATCTTCTATAGATAACCATCGTGGACAGATTTTTGAACTGGCTCTTCCTTCATTTTTTAGTTTGTTTATTCGGTTAGCCCAAGTTTTTTGCCCCATTATTGATTTTCTTTTAGATTCATTATGAGCCCGCGAAATACTCATGTTTAGGACTGTGCTGGACTCGGGGATCCTCTCCGAAAAGCAAGTTGCTGATTCCACTTCAATGATATCTATCCCATGTGTGATCAGAGTTGTGAGCTTTTGGGATGCTTGGTAGTTAGAAAGGCGAGTGAGGCGGTCGATGTTCTCAACGATTAGAGCCCCACGGGTTATACGTTTGTTGATCACATCTTCGTAGAATCTGCCAAGGTTACTGTTTGGCCCCCAGTTGTCCCCTTTGAATGCAGACTTCCCTATGTCAGATTCAAGGATCTCATAGTCATTCGGATCGAGCTGGTAGCCTAACCGAGGGTCTATGACTGCATTCTCTAGAAAATCGGTTACAGTCTGTATCTGGCGTGCTATGCCAAACCCTGTGACCTGTTGTAAGGTGGATATTCGACTGTAAAGGTATGATTTCATTGTCAAATTACTCATTGAATATTTGGCGTAAATCATATCATAGTTCCAACAGACCGATATTGCGCCGCCTGGCTTTTGCTCTTCATGGGAATGGGAAGCGGCCCGCAGTGTTTCCGACAACGGAGGCGAGATGACGGTCTATGAGTTGAACTGTGCCCCCAACGCCCGCCGGGTCAGGATGTTTCTGGCGGAGAAGGGCACAGTGGGGGAGGAGTGCAAGCAGCAGGCCCTGGCCTGGTTTGCCAGGCTCGATGCCCGGCTTGCCGAAGTGCCCTATGTGGCAGGAGATCGCTTCACCATCGCCGACATCCTGGCCCTGTGCACCATCGACTTCGGCAAGGTCGTCGCTCTTCGCATCGCCCCGCACCAGCATCACTTGCAGGCCTGGCATGAGCGGGTGAGTGCCCGTCCCAGCGCCCAGGCCTGATCATTACGTTTGAACGACCAAGGAGTCCAAGATGATAGAGTTGTACACTGCCGCCACGCCCAATGGGTTCAAGGTGTCGATCGCCCTCGAGGAGCTGGGATTGCCTTACAGGGTGATCCCGCTGGATTTCTCGACCATGGAGCAGAAGAAGCCCGAGTTTCTGGCCATCAACCCCAATGGCCGCATTCCGGCCATCGTCGATCGGGATAACGGTGACTTCGCCGTGTTCGAGTCCGGCGCCATCCTTATCTATCTGGCGGAAAAAACCGGCAAGCTGCTGCCGCAAGATCCCAAGCGCCGCTCCCAGGCCATCCAGTGGCTGATGTTCCAGATGGGTGGCGTCGGCCCCATGATGGGGCAGGCCAACGTCTTCTACCGCTACTTCCCCGAGAAGATCCCGGCGGCCATAGAGCGCTACCAGAAGGAGGGGCGCCGTCTGTTCGAGGTGCTCGACGGTCACCTGGCGCACCATGAGTACCTGGCCGACGAGTACAGCATCGCCGACATCGCCACCTGGCCCTGGGTGCGGATCCATGACTGGAGTGGCATCTCCATCGAGGGCCTGCCCCATCTGCAGGCCTGGATGGCGCGCATGGAGGCCAAACCTGCCTGCCAGAAGGGCATCACCATTCCGCCCCGCAACGAGAGCCCCGAGGATCAGGTCAAGCGGGCACAGCAGATGGTGACCCGCTAGGATGATGACGATGGCCCGATGACGGGCCATCGCTTTTTATGATTGCCGCCCCATTGTCCGCCTGCTGGGCCGCTCATCTGCTCCCCCTTTCCCGCTGCAAATAAGCCATCTATCAAAAATGAAAAGTCATTCATTCTGATTAATTGTTATGTTATAACGCCAGTTTTTGGTTGGTAATCATTATCGTTTGGATGGAAAGGATGACAAAAATACACGCCCGTTGGGGATGGTGCGCCCTGGTGTTGATGGCCGGAATGAATGTTGCTCACGGCAAGCCGCTGGCCATGGTGGGGCCCTGGGAGATCCACAGTGTCGACCCTGCCAGCAACGGGGTTTTCTTTACCCGGATGCAGGTGGCGGAGACCCTGGTCGAGGTCGACAGCCAGGGCAATCTACAGCCCGGGCTCGCGAGCCAGTGGTCTCACTTCGAGGATGGCCTGCAATGGCGATTCACCCTGCGCCCCGGGGCCCGCTTTCACGATGGCAGCGAGGTGAGCGCCGAGCAGGTCGCCTTTGCCCTGCAGCAGGCATGGCGCAAGCCCGGTGTCATGACCAGCGCCCCGATCGCGTCCATCGAGGCCCATGAGGCGGCCCTGCTGGTCACCCTCACCGGCCCCTTCGCCCCCCTGGCCGCCGTGCTGGCTCACCCCAGCACCCAGATCCTGGCGAAGGGGGCCTATGATGCCAAGGGGGAGGTGACCCAGGTCATCGGCTCAGGCCCCTATCGCATCACCCGGTTGCAGCAGCCCCAGCGAGTCGAGACCGAGCGCTTCGACGGCTGGCAGGGCCCCCAGCCTGCGATCTCGCAGGTGAGCTACCTGACGGTGGGCCGCGCCGAGAGCCGCACCCTGATGGCCGAGAGCGGTCAGGCCGACATCGCCTGGGGGCTGGATCCGGTCAGCATCCGCCGCTTGCAGCAGGCGCCCCGGGTTTCCATCGTCTCCGTTACCCTGCCGCGCACCATACAGCTCAAGCTCAATGGGGCCGATCCTCTTCTGAAGGATTCGGCGGTGCGCCGCGCCCTCAGCCTCGCCATCGATCGCCGTGGCATGGCGGCGGCCCTGCTGCGGGATCCCGAGATGGCGGCGACCCAGCTCTTCCCTCCCACCCTGGGGGAGTGGCATCAACCCGGGCTGACCCCGCTCGCCTATGACGTCAAGGCGGCTCAGGCAGCTTTGGCGGCGGCAGGCTGGCTGTTGGGGGCGGATGGCGTGCTGCACAAGGGGGAGGAGCGTTTCGCCCTGACCCTGCGCACCTTCCCGGATCGCCCGGAATTGCCCCTGCTGGCCACGGCACTGCAGGCGCAGTGGAAGGCGGTGGGGGTGGACCTCAAGGTGGCGGTGGGCAACTCGAGCGAGATCCCGGCCGGTCATCAGGATGGCTCGCTCCAGCTCGGCCTCTATGCCCGCAACTATGCCCTGGTGCCGGATCCCCTGGTCACCCTGCTGGGGGATCTGGCCCCCGCCGGTGCCGACTGGGGGGTGATGAACTGGCAATCCCCGACCATGGAGCAAACACTGGCCCGCCTTGGCAAGGAGACCCTGCCCGCAGGGGAGGCCGCGGCACTGCGCCGTGACATCGCCACCACCCTGCAGCAGGAGTTGCCCCTCCTGCCCATCGCCTGGTATCGCCAGAGCGCGGCGGTCAGCCGTGAGCTGAAGGGCTTTGAGCTGGATCCCCAGGAGCGCAGCTACCGTCTGGACAAACTCACATGGAGTGCACAATGACAGCGGCGCCCTTCTCTGCCGTCATGGGAATACTGGGCCAGCGGCTGGTACAGGCGCTGATGGTGGCGCTGCTGGTGGCCGGGCTCTGCTTTCTGATGGTGCAATCCCTGCCCGGGGACATCGCCTTTCGTATCGCCGCGGGCCGCTACGGCTATGACTATGTCACCGCCGAGGCCGCCAACGCGGTGCGAAGCGAGCTGGGGCTGGCCGGCTCGGCCCTCTCCCGCTTCGGTGACTGGCTGGGGGCCCTGCTGCAGGGGGATCTTGGCAGCTCTCTGGTGACGGGCGCACCTGTGGCCAGCGAGGTGGGCCACCATCTGGGGGCCACCCTGTCCCTGGCGGTGGCCGCCGTGGCCCTGGCCCTGTTGCTGGCACTGCCGCTCGGCAGCCTGAGCGCCCTGCGTCCGGGGGGATGGTGCGATCGCCTGACCCTGGGCTGGAGCGTGCTGATGCGCGCGCTGCCTCCCTTCCTGCTCGGCCTGGTGCTCATGGTGCTGCTCTCGGTGGAGCTGGGCTGGGTCAGCGCCGCCGGTCACGGGGAGGGGAGCAACCTGCTGTTGCCCGCCCTCACCCTGGGGCTGGGGCTTTCGGGTGTGCTCTCCCGGGTGGTGCGCGAGAGCGTGCTCACCGTGGTGCAGTCCGGTTATTACCGCTTCGCCCTCACCAAGGGGCTCTCGCCCGCCCGGGTCTTCAGGCGTCACGGCCTGCGCAACACCGGGGTCAGCGTCATCGCCTACACAGGGGTGCAGCTGGTGCTTCTTGTCGAAGGGGTCGTGGTGGTCGAGAGCCTGTTTGCCTGGCCCGGCATCGGCCATGCCCTGGTGCATGCCATCTTCTGGCGCGACATCCCCATGGTGCAGGGAACCGTGCTGGTGCTGGCGGCGCTCTTCGTGCTGCTCAATACCCTGACGGATCTGCTCTGCCTCGCCATCGATCCCCGCGGTCCCAAGGAGTCCTGATCATGTCTTTCTCTATCAAGGCGGGAGCAAGCCTGCTCCTGCTGGTGGTGCTGTTCGCCCTGCTGGGCCCAGTGCTCTGGCCCGATCCCGCCGCCCAGGATCTGGTGCAGTTCCTGGCCGATCCCTCCTGGCAGGAGCCGCTCGGGCGGGATCAGACGGGCCGCAGCCTGATGGCGCGGCTTGCGGCGGCGACCCGGCTCTCCCTGCTGCTGGGGATGCTGTGCGTCCTGATGGCGGCCCTGCTGGGGTCGCTGCTGGGCTGGCTCTCAGCCTGGCGCGGCGGCTGGGTCGACGGCCTGCTGCGCAGCCTGGCCGACGGCGTGCTGGCCCTGCCGAGCCTGCTGCTGGTGCTGCTCTTCTCCGCCATGGCCCAGGGGGGCTTCGCCATCCTCTATCTCGGGTTGGCCATGGCCCAGTGGGTGGAGTACTACCGGGTGGTGCGGGCCCGCAGCCGGGCGCTGCTTGCCTCGCCCCAGGTGGAGGCGTCCCGGCTGCTGGGCTTTGGCAACGCCCACATCCTGCGGCGCCACCTCTGGCCCGAGCTGGCCCCCCAGCTGCTGACCATGATGGCCTTTGGCCTCGCGGGGGCCATCCTGACCCTCTCGACCCTGGGCTTCGTCGGGGTGGGCATCCAGCCACCCACCCCTGAGCTCGGCCTGATGATGACGGAGGCGCTGCCCCACTATCAGGAGGCGCCCCGCCTGCTGCTGGCCCCCATACTGGTGATGGGAGTGATGCTGCTGGCCCTGGTGCTGCTCAATCAGAAGGGCACTCTTCATCCTGGATCCCCGCAAGGAGTCACCCCATGACGACCATTCATATCAAGGGCCTGCAGGTGGATGACGGTCGACAGACCCTGCTGCAGGCGCTGGATCTCACCCTCTACCCCGGCAGCGCCTTGACCCTGATAGGGGAGAGCGGCTCGGGCAAATCCCTGCTGGCTCATGCCCTGATGGGGACCCTGCCTGCCCCCCTGCGCGGCCGGGGTGAGATGGCGATGGGCGGCCTGTGCCACAGTCTGGCGGACCCCTGCGCCCTGCGCGCCCTCTGGGGGCGGGAGCTGGCCATGCTGCCCCAGGAGCCGGTGCTGGCGCTGGATCCCACCATGGGGCTGCTGCCCCAGGTGGAGGAGGGCTGGCTGGCGGGCGGCAAGGAGGCGCGCTCGCGGGCGCGGGACGCCCTCGAGCGGCTCGGGCTTGCCGGGCGGGAGCGCCACTTCCCGCACCAGCTCTCCGGGGGCATGGCCCAACGCGCCGCCTTTGCCGCCGCCACCCTGGGGCAGGCGCGCCTGCTCATCGCCGACGAGCCCACCAAGGGGCTCGACCGCCGGGCCAGTGCCAGGTTGCAGACATTGCTGCAGGGCTATCTGACCGAGGGGCGCCACCTGCTGACCATCACCCATGATCTCTCCCTGGCCCGGGCGCTGGGGGGCTGGGTGCTGGTGGTCAAGGGGGGTGAGATGGTGGAGCAGGGGCCCGCCGAGCAGGTGCTGCAGGCGCCTTCCCATGCCTACACCCGCGCCCTGCTGGCGGCGGAGCCCTCGGCCTGGCCCGAGGCCGTGCATCCCCCGACCGGCGTCTGGCTGCTCAGGGGGGAGGGACTCGCCATGGGCTACGGGGATCAGACCCTGTTCGAGGGGCTCGACCTGCCACTGGCCCGGGGGGAGCGGCTCGCCATCATGGCGCCGAGCGGTGCGGGCAAGAGCACCCTCGGCAATGTGCTGCTGGGGTTGCAGCGCCCGCTGCGAGGGCGGGTGCTGCGCCAGGGGGGCATAGCCCCCCACCGCTGGCAGAAGCTCTATCAGGATCCGGTGCAGGCCTTCGCCAGCCGGGTGCGTCTCGCTACCCAGTTTGACGATCTGCTGCGCCTGCACCGGCTGCCCCGCCAGCCCCTCACCGACTATCTGGCGAGGCTCGGCCTCGATGAGAGCCTGCTGAGCCGGCTGCCGAGCCAGGTCTCCGGGGGGGAGCTGCAACGGCTGTCCCTGATCCGGGCCCTGCTGCTGCGCCCCGTGCTGCTGTTTGCCGACGAGCCCAGTTCCCGGCTCGATCCCCTGAGCCAGCAGCAGACCGTCACCTGCCTGCTGGGGGAGCTGGCGGAGATAGGCTGCGCCCTGCTGCTGGTGACCCATGACGAGGCGCTGGCGGGCAAGGTGGCCGGGCGCTGCCTGCGACTGGGGGCGGCGGGCACAGCCGAGCACGGGCTGGCGCCCGCCGGGTTGGGGCGGGTGGGCTAAGGGGAGCGGGGCGCCTGGGCACAGGCGCCCCGCTCCCGTTCGATGTCAGTTCGACGGGGCCGCAGGCCCCGTCACATTAGAAAAACTTGGGAAAGCAGATTATAAAGATTCGTTCGTTTTTTGTGACATGAATCACTAAGATCACCGCAAGCCAAAGAGCGTCCTGCTCCTGGCCGGTGCGGGTCCTCCGCCTTGCGTTTCACCTTTGATTGACCCTGTTTATTGGATCCCCTCTGCGGTTCTCTGCCAGAGGCGGGCAGCTTTTCGATGATTTTTCGGGACTGAGATATGTATCGGCACAGTTTTTATCCGCTGTTTTTCCTGACCATTCTGATGGTCGCCGTGGGCCAGATGACCCAGACCCTCTATGTGCCCTCCATTCCCATGATGGCGGGGGACTTTCATGTGGCCTCCGGCCAGTTGCAGGCGGTGATGGCCTGCTACCTGATCCCGTACGGCCTCTCCCAGTTCGTCTACGGTCCGCTGTCTGATCGCATCGGCCGTCGCCCCGTGCTGCTCATCGGCATGATGGTGTTCCTGGTGGGCACCCTGACCATTCAGCTGATCCCGCACTTTGCCGCCCTGCTGGCCGGCAGCTTCATCCAGGGGTTGGGCACGGGGGCCGGTGGCGCCATGAGCCGCACCGTGATGCGGGATCGCTACAGCGGCGCCGAGCTCAACCGCGCCAACAGCCTGGTGAGCATGGGGGTGATCTTCTCCCCCCTGCTGGCACCCGTGCTGGGGGGCTGGCTGACCGAGCTGTTCAACTGGCGCGCCGGCTACTGGTTCCTGTTCGGCTTCGGCGCCCTGACCACCCTGGCCCTGCTGGCCTGGTTTGGCGAGACCCTGCCGGCGAGCGCCCGTCAGCAACCGCTGCGGGTCGGCGCCGCCTACCGTCACGTGCTCGGCAACCCGCGCTTTCAGGGCAACCTGCTCTGCCTGATGGCGACCTTCGCGGGACTCGCGGTATTCGAAGCGGCTGCCGGGGTGCTGCTCGGCGACGTGCTCAAACTGAGCGCCCGCACGGTGAGCGTGCTGTTCGTGCTGCCGCTGCCCGGCTACCTGTTCGGCGCCTGGCTCTCGGCCCGTCTGAGCTTTCGCCTGAGCCAGGGCAAGCTGATGCGCCTTGGCATCGCCTTCCTGGGGCTGGGGGCCCTCATCATTCTGGTGCCCGGGCTGTTCGGGGTGGTGAGTGCGGCCTCTTTGGTCGGGGGCGCGGCTGTCTACTTCATCGGCAGCGGCATCCTCTACCCGACCGCCACCTCCTGCGCCATCGAGCCCTTCCCGGGTCAGGCGGGCACCGCCGGGGCCATCCTGGGGGGCATGCAGAACCTGGGGGCCGGTGTGGTCACCCTGCTGGCCGCCAGCTTCCCGATGGAAGGGCAGGTGACCCTGGGGGCCATCATGGTGGTGATGGTGCTGATCGTGGCCCTGAGCTTCCTCTGGCTGCGCCACCATGGCTCCCCCCACGAGCAGATGGCCGTCTGAGGCAGCCCACTCAGGTGAAGAGCCCGCCCTCGTCGGCGGGCTTTTTGTTGTCCGGTGCCTGGGGAGGGCCGCCCGCCGGTTTGCGGCGGGCCCCGCCTTGCGACATGGCGGGTCAGTAGAGCGGCAGCCAGCGTCCGTCGGCGGCGTGGCTGGCCAGACTGGTCTCGATGAAGCGCATGCCCGCCACCCCGTCCTCCACCGTGGTGAGCGCCAGGCTCTCGGGGGGCGGCGCCTCCCCGGCCGCCAGGGCGTGGATCTGCAAGGCCGCGTCCGTGTAGAGCTGGGCGAAGGCCTCCAGATAACCCTCGGGATGACCGGCGGGTACCCGGCTGGCATGGGTCGCCGCCGGGCTTGCCACCCGGCCCCGGGTCAGCCGCTGGCTGGCCCCGCCAATGGGGGTCAGCCAGAGTTCATTCGGTGCCTCCTGGCGGAAGATCAGGCCGGCCTTGTCGCCATAGAGGCGGATCTGCAGCCGGTTCTCCTCGCCGCTGGCGACCTGGCTGGCGTTGAGCGATCCGCGCATCCCCTGGGGGTAGCGCAGCCAGACCTGCAGATGATCGTCCACCCGCCGCCCCGGCACGAAGCTGTGCAGCAGGGCGGCGAGCTCATTTGGCAACTGCCCGGTGATGAAGGCCGCCAGCTGGTAGGCATGGGTGCCGATGTCGCCGAGGCAACCGGCCCGTCCGGCGCGGGTCGGGTCGGCCCGCCAGTCCGCCTGCTTGTTCTGACCCGGGGGAATGGGGTTGGCGAGCCAATCCTGCAGGTATTCCACCTGCACATAGCGCAGCTTGCCCAGCTCGCCGGCGGCGACCAGCTCGCGGGCGTGGCGCACCATGGGGTAGCCCGAATAGGTGTGGGTCAGGGCAAACAGCCGCCGCCGCTGGCGGGCGAGGCGGGCGAGTTCTTCCCCCTCGGCCAGGGTCAGTGCCAGCGGCTTGTCGCAGATAACGTGGATGCCGGCTTCGAGAAAGGCGCGCGCCACCGGGGCGTGCAGGTGGTTGGGGGTGGTGATGGCCACCACCTCTATGCCGTCGGATCTGGCCGCCTCCGCCTGGGCCATCCTGGCGTAATCCTGGTAGGCGCGGGCCGGATCCAGCCCGAGGGCGAGGGCGCTTGAGCGGGCGTTGGCGGGGTCGGCGGAGAGGGCGGCGGCAAGCAGCTCATAGTGATCGTCCATGCGGGCCGCCAGTCGATGCACGGCGCCGATGAAGGCCCCCTGGCCGCCGCCGACCATGCCCAGACGCAGTCGTCTCTTCATTTTTTCTCTCCCATCTTGCCGCCCGGATGACCGCTTACGCTGTCGCCAAGGCCTAGCAGGCTTCTGACCGTCTCCCGCGCCAGGCCGCTGCCCGCGAAGTCATCGAAGGGGCGCTCGGCGACCCGGATCAGGTGGCGGCGGATGAAGTCGGCCCCCTCGGCGGCGCCATCCTCCGGGTGCTTGAGGGCGCACTCCCACTCCAGCACGGCCCAGCCGGGGTAGTCGTACTGGGCGAGCTTGCTGAAGATGGCGCCAAAGTCTATCTGGCCATCTCCCAGGGAGCGAAAGCGCCCCGCCCGCCCGAGCCAGGGGGCGTAACCCCCATAGACCCCCTGGCGCCCCGAGGGCCTGAATTCCGCATCCTTCACGTGGAAGGCGCGCACCCGCTCGTGATAGAGGTCGAGGAAGGCGAGGTAATCGAGCTGCTGCAACAGCATGTGGCTGGGGTCGTAGAGCACGTTGACGCGGGGGTGGTCGCCGGTCGCCTCGAGGAAGCGCTCCAGCGTGGCGCCATCGAACAGATCTTCTCCCGGGTGCAGCTCGTAGCAGACGTCCACCCCGGCCTCGTCAAAGGCATCGAGCAGGGGGAGCCAGCGGCGGGCGAGCTCGGCGAAAGCCTCCTCGATGAGCCCGGCGGGCCGCTGGGGCCAGGGGTAGAGATAGGGCCAGGCGAGGGCGCCTGAGAAGGTGACGTGGGCGCTGAGGCCAAGCCTTCGAGAGGCGAGGGCGGCCGCCCTGAGCTGCTCGCCGGCCCACTGGGTGCGGGCGGCAGGCTTGCCGCGCAGCGCCGGGGGGGCGAAGCCGTCGAACAGGGCGTCATAGGCGGGATGGACCGCCAGCAGCTGACCCTGCAGATGGGTGGAGAGCTCTGTGATGACCAGCCCCCGTTCGGCCAGCAGGCCGCTTGTCTCGTCGCAATAGTCCTGGCTGGTCGCTGCCAGGGTCAGATCGAACAGGCGCGGATCCGTCGGCAGCTGCAGGCCGCGAAAGCCGAGGCCGGCGGCCCAGTCCGCCAGGCCGGTGAGGGTATCGAATGGCGGCTTGTCCCCCATGAACTGGGCGAGGAAGATGGCCGGTCCCTTGATGGTCTTCATGGGCACTCCTGCATCAAAGCACGGTGAAAGGTTGCACGGATGACGGGCTGGCGATCGGCGGGGCCGATCGCCAGCCATTGCTTAGAACGGGGAGTCGGGGAAGTAGAACTCCTTGGCCGTCTGCGGGGTGATCAGCACAGAGGGGATGATGGTGTTGGCCGGCAGGCGTTCACCCTTGAGGCGGGCCTCTGCGGTGAGCATGATGGCGTCGTACATGAACTTGGGGGAGTAGGAGACGTTGGCCTGGATGCGGGGATCGCTGCCCTCCATCAGGGTCTTGATCGCCCCCTTGGCCCCGGCGCCGCCAAACACCAGCTTGATGTCGGTACGCTTGGCCTGATCGATGGCCTTGAGCACCCCCACCGCCATGTCGTCATCGGCGGCCCAGACGGCGTCGATATGCTTGAAGCGGGTCAGAAAGTCCTGCATCACCTTGAAGGCGTCATCCCGGTTCCAGTTGCCATATTTGGCGTCGAGGATCTTGATCTCCCCGTGCTGCTTCATCACGCCGCTGAAGGCGTCGAAGCGCTCGTTGTCCAGGGTGGTGGGAATGCCGCGCAGGGCGACGACATTCCCCTTGCCATTCAAGGTCTTGGCGATGAACTCCGCCGGCAGCTTGCCGAAGGCGGTGTTATCCCCGGCCACATAGGCATCCTGGGCGCTGGTGTCCGTCAGCCCCCGGTCGACCACGGTGACATAGACCCCCTTCTGCTTGACCTGGGCCACCGGCTTGGTCAGGGAGGCTGACTCGAACGGGAAGATGACCAGCGTGTCTATCTTGTTGACCGTCAGCAGATCCTGCAGCTGGTTGGCCTGCTCCGGGGCATTGGCGGCGGTCTTGACGATCACCTTGAGATCGGGATGGGCCTTCTCCAGATCCTCCTTGGCCTTGTTGGCCCACCAGACGATGCCGGCGGTGAAGCTGTGGGTCGCGGTCGGGATGGATACCCCCAGGGTCATCTTCTCGGCTGCCGAGGCGCTGCCGGCTGCGATCATCAGGGCGCAGGCGCCCAGGGCGTGTAGCATCTTGTTCATCTTGATAGCCTCTTGACTGTTGGGCTTGTGCCCGTTCCTTGTCTCTGGCGAGGGGAGGCCCCGCCACTGGTGTCACTGCCGTTTCTTCGCTTTCGTCTTCCTGTCCACAACAGCCTCAACGCCTGTGTTGCATGAAGGCAACCATGATGATCACTATGCCCTGCACGGCGGCATTGAGGTAAACACTGATGATGCTGGTCAGATTGAGGATATTGCTGATGACCGACAGCAGGATGGCGCCCACCAGGGTGCCGAAGATGCGCCCCTCTCCTCCCCTGAGGGAGGTGCCCCCCACCACCACGGCGGCGATGGCCTCCAGCTCCCACAAGAGCCCTGTGGTGGGCGTGGCCGAGCCCAGACGCGGCACATAGAGCAGGGTGGCGATGCCGACGCAGAGCCCGAGCAGCGCATAGGTGAGCAGCTTGACCCGATCGACCCGGATGGCGGCGTAGCGCGCCACCTGCTCGTTGGAGCCGATGGCCTGCACATGGCGGCCGAAGGCGGTGCGGTTGAGCAGCAGTCCTCCCGCCAGTGCCACCAGCAGCAGGACCCAGACCGGGATGGGCACCCCCAGCAGGCTGCCGTAATAGACGGGGCTGTAGCTATCGCCGAGGGCATCGTCCAGGGTCAGGGCGCCGCCGTCGGCCAGATAGGTCAGCACGGCCCGAAAGATGCCGAGGGTGCCCAGGGTGACGATGAAGGGTTCAATCCTGCCCCGGGTGATCAGCAGGCCGTGACCGGCGCCAAACAGCAGGCCGAGCACCAGGGCCAGCCCGATGCCGAGCACGACCACCAACAGGGGGGCATCCGCCAGCACCCCGGCGCCGAGCCGGTTCATGATGAGGATCATGGCCCCGGCGATCAGGGCGGCCATGGCGCCCACCGAGAGGTCGATGCCGCCGGACATGATAACGAAGGTCATGCCCACCGCTATGATGCCGATGAAGGCGGTGCGGGTCAGCACGTTGAGCAGGTTGTCCAGGGTGGCGAAGTCGGGGTTGAGCAGGGCGCCGAGCAGGCACAGCAGGATCAGCCCGAGCAGCGGGCCACTCCCCGATAGCAGGGAGAGCAACCGCTCTTTGCGGCTGTCAGTGGGTACCGGTTGCATAGGCGATCAACTCCTCTTCGGTCAGATGGTGGGCGGGCAGCACCGCCTGGAGGCGACCGGCCCGCAGCACGGCGACTCTGTGGCACAGGCCGATCAGCTCGACCAGCTCGCTCGAGATCACGATGACGGCGCGCCCCTCGGCGGCCAGTCGCTGGATTAGGAAATAGATGTCGCGCTTGGCGCCCACATCCACCCCCCGGGTGGGCTCGTCGAGGACGATGACCCTGGGGTCCGGGTGCAGGAACTTGGCGAGGGCCAGCTTTTGCTGATTGCCCCCCGACATCATGCGCGCCCGGGCCGAGTGGGGGCCGGCCTTGATGCCGAAGTCATTGATGGCCCGGGTGAGGGCCGCCTGCTCGGCCCCCTTGTCCAGCCAGGGGTGGGCGTAGCGCGCCAGCGTCATCAGGGTGAGGTTCTCGGCCAGCCCGAGGTCGATGTGCAGCCCCTTGCCCTTGCGATCCTCCGGCAGATAGGTGAGCCCCTGGCGCATGGCGGCGAGCGGACTGTCGATGCGCACGGCCTTGCCTGCCAGCTGGATGCGACCCCCCTTGCGCTCGCGCAAGCCGAGGATGGCCTCGAAGGCCTCGGTGCGACCGGCTCCCACCAGTCCGGCGAAGCCATAGATCTCGCCGCTGCGCACCTCGAAATCGAGGTCGGCCACCCAGCCGGGGACGCAGAGTCCGCTCACCGCGAGGGCTATCTCTGCGCCCTCCGGCGGTGGCAGCCTGGGGGGGAACATGTCCGACATCTCGCGTCCCACCATGAGGTTGGCCATCTGCTGGCGAGTGAAGGCCGCCGTCTCCCCCCGGCTGACGAAGCGACCATCGCGCATGACCACCACCTCGTCGGAGATCTGCTTGACCTCGTCCAGCTTGTGGGAGATGTAGATGATGGTGGTGCCCTGGGCCCTGAGCCTGGCGATGAGGGCGAACAGCCGCGCCGTCTCCCCCGGGGTCAGGGTGGCGGTCGGCTCATCCATGATCAGCAGGCGGGCCTGCCGTGACAGCGCCTTGGCGATCTCCACCAGCTGCTTCTCCGCCACGATAAGCTGCCGTACCTTGGTGGAAGGGGCGCGTTGCAGCCCGACCTGCTCCAGATAGTGCTGCGCCCGGGTCGCCATGGTGCGCTCGTCCAGCAGGCCGCCCCTGGTCAGCTCATGGCCGAGGAAGAGGTTCTGGGTCAGGGTCAGGTGCTCGGCCAGGTTGAGTTCTTGATGAATGAGCACTATGCCCGCCTGCTCCGCCTCGCGGGAGGAGTGCCAGCTGCGCGCCTCGCCATCGATGCGGATCACCCCGGCGCTGATGGGCTCGTACCCGGCGAGGATCTTCATCAGGGTGGACTTGCCCGCGCCATTCTCCCCCAGCAGGCCGTAGACCCGCCCCGGCGCCAGGCTGAAGTCGACCCCGTGCAGCACCCGGATGGGGCCGAAGTCCTTGCAGACGCCGCTAAATTCGACACCAAGACTCATCGCCTTCTCCTTTGTCTATCTCGCGCACTCTGCCGACGGGTGCTTGCATCAGGCGCTGGCTCTGCTGACGAGCCGATGGGGGAGCAGGCGCCCGATCAGCGGGGTGTCGGGGGCGTTCAGGCGCTGCAGCAGCAGTTGGGCGGCCTCGGCGCCGAGCTCCTCCATGGGCTGCGCCATGGTGGTGAGCTGTGGATTGAGCTGGGCGGCCATGGGTATGTCATCGAAGCCCATGATGGCGATGTCGTCCGGGATGCGCAGCCCCGCCTCCTGCAAGCGGTGCATCAGGCCGATGGCCAGCGCATCGGCGACGGCGAAGATGGCGGTGGGGCGCTGCGGGCAGTCGAGCAACTGCTGCGCCGCCTCGGCCCCGGCCAGGAAGCCGAGGCTGGTGACCCGGATATTCCACTCATCCACCAGGGTTAGACCGGCTTCTGCCAGGGCCTGGCGGACCCCGGCCTCGCGCTGGCGTGCGTAGAGGTAGGCGGGATCCGCGCCTATGAGCGCGATCTGGCGATGGCCCCGACTCAGCAGATAGCGGATCGCCTCCGCCGCCGCCCCCTGGTTATCTATGCCCACGTAGGGAACCGGCATGGCGGGGTCAAACTCGCAGCAGGCGACCCAGGGCAGCGCGTTGATCTCCTGGCTCAGTCCTTGCTGGATGGAGTCGGGATCCAGGCAGATGGCGCCGTCGGCTCTGTGGGTGCGCAGCAGCTCGAAGGCCGAGCGCTCCCGGCCCGGATCCGCGCCTGTGTCGCACAGCAGCACAAAGTAACCGTGCTGGCGGGCCACCCTGTCGATGCCGCGCACTATCTCGATATAGAAGGGGTTGCCGAGGTCGGGCACCATGATGAGCAGCAGCCAGCTTCTGGCGGTGCGCAGGCTGTTGGCCAGCTGATTGACGCGATAGCCGAGCTCGTGGACGGCGCGGTTGACCTTGGCCTGGGTCTTGTCGGTGACCCCCTCCTGATGGTTCAGCACCCTGGAGACGGTGGCGACCGACACCCCGGCCCGCGCCGCGACGGCGGCCATGGAGACGGGATTGACAGGGGCGGGGGCGCGGCTCATTCCAGGTTCCTGTGGTTGAAATGTAATCGATTACATTTTTAGGTGACGCCGGGACAGTTCGCAAGGTTGAAATAACAAAAAAATAACAAATAGCTATTGCATTGATATGGTAGGTATTTTTAATGGTGGTTTTGCTGGGGTGGGGACAGGGCAGGGAGTGCGAATAAAAAAAGCCCGTCATATCAATGACGGGCTCTTGCATTAGGTACCCCGGAGATGCCGTTGCCGGTTTGGGCCCTTGAACCGTGAGTTCAAGGCGGAGTTCTAAACTGGCCGCAGGCTTCTCGGTCGGGCCGAGCATGCGCAATAGTCAGAAGATAGAACTCCTGTTGGGTATGATTATCGGCTCGGGGACTTGAACCGGCTGACGCACACCCCAGGGAATTTTAAAACGGGTCGCGGTTAGGGCTTAAGGCCCTCATCGCTGGAATCACCATATTGTCCGTGCTCGATCAAGGCCGCTTCTATGGTGCGCTGCAGCATCTTGATCCGCTTGTCCATGGTCTCAGAGTATTGGTGGTTCTTCTCTTTTTCAAGGCAGAGCTCATGACAGAAATTGAGCGCCGCCATGATGGCAAGCTGTTCATTGCTGGAGACCTTGGAGCGTTGACGCAGCTCGATAAGCTTGTCACTCAGCTGGTCGGCGGCCTGGCGCAGGGCATCCTGTTGTCCCAAGGGACAGGATACCTTGTAGGGACGTCCCAAAATGACGATTTCTACGGCCTCTATGCTCATGCCTTCCTCAATACGGCGGGGCTGATTCCCGCCTTTATCCACGTGGACAACTGGGCGGGACTATATAGGGCAGATGCAGAAGTTTCAAGGCCTTGCTGGCTCTGGGAGGGGGAGAATGCTAGGATCTCGGCCATAATTTTTGCATATTTGCCTGAACTTTGAGCGGATCTTCGATGAGCAAAACGAACCCCCTGAAATACGCGGCCGTGGCCGACCTGATGGAGCAGCACGAGCTGATGGCGACGGCTGTCGAGGCCCATGGCGTGATCTGCGGCCTGGTGTGCGGTGGCGTGGTACTGGATGACAAGAGCTGGCTGCCCCCTTTCAACGATCTGATCAACGATGGTTTCGGCCTGCCGGCGCCGGTGCGCCAAGTGATGACAGATCTCTATCAGGGTGTCATCGAGAGCCTGATGGCGCAAAAAGGGGTCGAGCTGCTGCTGCCAAGCGACGAGGCGCCGCTGGACGAGCGCATCGATGCCCTGGTGGACTGGTCCCAGGCCTTCCTGGCCGGTTTCGGCGTGGTGCAGCAGGAGCTCTCCAAGGCCTCCGAGGAGCTGCAGGAGATGATCCAGGATATCGCCAGCATCACCCAGGTCTCTGCGGAGTTCGATCAGGAGGATGACGAGAACGAAGCCTCCTTCCTGGTGCTCTACGAACACGTGCGCCTCGGGGTCATGATGGCGTTCGAGGAGTTTGGCAAGCGCCCGGATACCCCGAGCACCCCGCCGACCCTGCACTGAATCCCGCAAGAGTCCCCACTCGGACATAGAAAAGAGCGCCTGATGGCGCTCTTTTTACCTGACGGCTCCGGGCGGGGCAGGGGAGTACCAGGCGCTCTCTTGCGGGCCAACTGACGGTGCCAAATCGGTTTTTTGCCCGTGGCCTCGCATCCCGCCTCCCGCCTTTGTGATAGCATTGGCCCACGTTTTTAGCCTATGCCCTCTTCTCATGTCTCATTCTGATCCGGTTCAAGTCGACGTGGCTATCGTCGGCGGTGGTATGAGCGGCGCCGTGCTGGCCCTCTCCCTCGCCGCCTTGAAGGGGCCGAGCGGTACCCCCCTGCAGATCCTGCTGCTGGAGGCGAGCGCCCCCGAACTCAATGCCCATCCCGGCTTCGATGCCCGCGCCATCGCGCTCTCTGCGGGCACCTGCGAGGCGCTGGCCCGTCACGGGCTCTGGTCCCGTTTTGCTCCTCACTGCGCCCCCATCACCCATATCCATGTCTCGGATCGGGGCCACTGCGGCCAGACCCGGCTCACGGCGGCGCAGTTTGGTCTGCCCGCCCTCGGCCAGGTGATCGAACTCTCCGCCGCCGGCATAGCGCTGCAGCAGGGGATGGATGCCACCGCGAACATCAGGCTGTGCTGTCCGGCCCAGCTCTCCACCATAGCGCCGCAGGAGGAGGGGGTGACCCTGACCCTCGCCAGCGGCGAACGTTATCAGACCCGGCTGCTGGTGGCGGCCGATGGGGGCAACTCCTTCGTGCGCCAGCACTTCAAGCTGCCGGTCAGTCGCCATGACTATGAGCAGAGCGCCATCATCGCCACGGTCAAGACCGCCGAGGATCCCGCCGGTCGGGCCTTCGAGCGCTTCACCGAAGGGGGGCCGCTGGCGCTGCTGCCCATGCAGGAGGGGCTCTCCTCCCTGGTGTGGAGCGTCCCGCGGGACGAGGCGCAGGCCCTGATGGCGCTGGATGATGCCGCCTTCCTGACCCGCCTGCAGCAGGCCTTTGGCTGGCGGCTCGGGCGCTTCGTGCGCACAGGGGCGCGCCACCTCTACCCCCTGGTACTGACGGTGGCCGACTATCCCCTGGCCCAGCGCACCGTGCTGGTGGGCAATGCCGCCCACCTGCTGCACCCCATCGCCGGCCAGGGCTTCAACCTCGGCATGCGCGACCTGGACCTGCTCACCCAGGCGGTGGCCCAGGCGCTCGCGGCCGGGGAGGACATCGGCAGTTTCGAGGTGCTGAGCGCTTACTGGCAGCGGCGCAAGGGGGATCAGGAGCAGACCATCTGGCTCACCTCCTCCCTGGCCCAGCTCTTCTCCAACGGCCATGCCCCCCTGGTGGCGGGCCGCAATCTGGCACTCTCCCTGATGGAACGACTGCCCTGGCTGCAGGCGCCGCTCGCCTCCCGTACCCTGGGGTTTGTCGCCGATCTGTGCCGGAAATGAGGTGTGCCCAGAAGAGGCCGCAGCGGACAACTTGATGCGGGGATGCCAGCGGGCGTCCCCCTGCTGATCCTGGCGATCAGCCACGAAAGGATAGAGATGATGCAGATGCAAAATGTGGATGTGGTGATTGTGGGGGGCGGCATGGTGGGCCTTGGGCTCGCCGCCGCCCTCAAGAGCAGCGCGCTCAAGGTCGCCATCGTCGAGGGGCAGTTGCCCGACCCCCAACTCGGGGAAGCACCGGACAACAGGGTCAGCGCCCTGAGTCTCGCCAGTCAGCGCATCCTGCAGGGGGTCGGCGCCTGGGACGGCATAGTGGCGCGCCGCCTGCAAGCCTACGACAGCATGGCGGTGTGGGAGCAGGACAGCTTCGGCCATATCGGCTTTGATGCCGCCAGCCTGCGCCAACCGGCACTCGGCCACATCGTCGAGAACCGGGTCATCCAGCTGGCGCTGCTCGATGCCATTGCGGGGGCGAGCAACATCAGCCTGCTCACCCCGGCCCGGGCCCAGAGCCTGCAAGTGAGCGAGGCGGGGGCCCTGTTGCTGCTGGAAGATGGCCGCGCCCTCTCGGCTCGCGTGGTGGTGGCCGCCGACGGTGCCCACTCCTGGGTGCGCCGTCAGGCGGACATCCCGCTCACCAGCTGGGACTACGGTCACCACGCCCTGGTGGCGACGGTGCGAAGCGCCGAGCCCCACGAGGCGGTGGCGCGCCAGATCTTTACCCCCGAAGGCCCGCTCGCCTTCCTGCCCCTGTGGCAACCCAACCTCTGCTCCATCGTCTGGTCTGTGCCCGGTGCGCGGGCCGAGGCGCTGTGCGCCCTGGATGACGAAGGGTTCAGTCGCCAGCTCACCACCGCCTTCGATGGGCGGCTCGGGCTGTGCAAGGTGGAGGGGCCCCGCAGCGCCATCCCGCTCACCGCCCGCTACGCCCGGGACTTTGCCCGCGAGCGGCTGGTGCTGGTGGGGGATGCCGCCCACACCATACATCCGCTGGCGGGGCAGGGGGTGAACCTCGGCCTGCTGGATGCGGCGGCCCTGGCCGAACAGCTCCTCAAGAGCCAGAGCGCGGGGGCGGATATCGGCCTGCTGGCCAACCTGCGCGGCTATGAGCGTTGGCGCAAGAGCGAGGCTGCCCGCATGCTGGCGGCGATGGAAGGGCTCAAGCGGCTATTTGGTGGCAGCCACCCCCTCAAGAAGCTGGTGCGCGGGGTGGGATTGCGGGCCGTCGATGGCCTGGCGCCGCTCAAGCACAGCGTGATCCGGGCCGCCATGGGGTTAGAGGGTGAGTTGCCTGCCCTGGCCAAGGGTGAAAAAATCTAATCTTACTCCCGGGTTTTGACAATAAAACTAATCTGACAAGGCTGAATGCCCCTCCGGGGTGTCAGCCTTTAATGTTGGCGGGAAGCGAAACGTTTTTCTGTAAATTGTGACGTAACGGTAAAAATCAACATTAAATCTCGCGCATGCCGGGTTTGTACTGTTTTTATCACTGTTTTTGTCTTAGTGTCTGGTGTCAGTTTGTCGGTGCGGTATTAGTTTTTTTTGAGCGGCACCCGGGCGCTCTTGTCATATAATCCGCACCGTTCAAGGAATCACTCCTGCCCCACGGGTGGGAACGAGCACAGACCTTGTGGTCCGCCCTCCCGCTGTGCTGGGGAGCCGGAGCGGATTGCGAGCGTTGTCGCGAACGCTTAAGGAAACACAGCGATGATCCAGACTACTGTACTGCATCCCAAACACCTGGAAGCTGGCGCCAAGATGGTGGACTTCCACGGTTGGGAAATGCCCATCAATTACGGCTCCCAGCTGGAAGAGCACCACGCGGTGCGCAGCGATGCGGGCATGTTCGATGTCTCCCACATGACCATAGTCGACCTGACCGGCGAGCGGGTCAAAGCCTTCCTGCAACACCTGCTGGCCAACGACGTGGCCAAGCTCACCGTCCCCGGCAAGGCCCTCTACAGCGGCATGCTCAACCCGGAAGGCGGCGTCATCGATGACCTCATCACCTATTTCCTGACCGATACCTTCTACCGCCTGGTGGTGAACTCCGCCACCCGCGAGAAGGATCTGGCCTGGATCCGCCACCATGCCATCGACTTTGCCGTGAGCGTGACCGAGCGCCCCGAGCTTGCCATGATCGCGGTGCAGGGCCCCCACGCCAAGGCCAAGGCGGCCAAGGTGTTCACCCCTGAGCAGAATGCGGCGGTCGAGGGCATGAAACCCTTCTTCGGCGTGCAGGCCGGGGATCTCTTCATCGCCACCACCGGCTACACAGGTGAAGACGGTTACGAGATAGTGGTGCCCCAAGAGAAGGCGTGCGATCTGTGGCAGGCCCTGCTGGACAACGGCGTGGCCCCTTGCGGCCTGGGTGCCCGTGACACCCTGCGTCTCGAAGCCGGCATGAATCTCTACGGCCAGGACATGGACGAGAGCATCAGTCCGCTCGCCGCCAACATGGCCTGGACTCTGGCCTGGGAACCGAGCGATCGCCAGTTCATCGGCCGCGCCGCCCTGGAGGCCCAGAAGGCCGCCGGCACCCAGCACAAGCTGGTGGGTCTGGTGATGGAAGAGAAAGGGGTGCTGCGTGCCGGCATGCCGGTCACCTTCACCAGCGCGAGCGGTGAGCAGCGCGAAGGGGTAATCACCTCGGGCTCCTTCTCTCCCACCCTGGGTTACAGCATCGCCCTGGCGCGGGTGCCTCGCGACATCGGCCCTGAAGCCCAGGTCGAGATCCGCAAGAAGCTGGTCACCGTGAAGGTCACCAAGCCGGCCTTCGTGCGCAACGGCCAGCCCCTGGTGTAATGATTGATTGCGGCGAAGGGGTGTCCCTTCGCCGACCCATTTTTGTTGAAGCGATCCAAGAGCATAAAGGAAGCACAAATGAGCCATATCCCGAGCGAACTGAAATATGCCACCTCCCACGAGTGGGTTCGTGTTGAAGCCAACGGCGAAGCCGTGGTCGGTATCACCGAGCACGCCCAGGATCTGCTGGGAGACATGGTGTTCGTCGATCTGCCGGAAGTGGGCAAGCAGGTGAGTGCCGGCGAAGATTGCGCCGTGGCCGAGTCTGTCAAGGCCGCCTCCGACATCTACAGCCCGGTGAGCGGCGAGATCCTGGCCATCAACGAAGAGCTGGAAGGCAGCCCCGAGCTGGTCAATTCCGACCCCTACGGCGCCGGCTGGCTGTTCCGCATCAAGCTGGACGACGCGGGCGAGCTCGCCAACCTGCTGGATGCCGAAGGCTACCAGAACGTGGTGGACGAAGAGTAATGCCCCCGGGCCCTGCCAACACAGCAGGGCCCTCTTGTATGACTGCCATCCTGCGGCCATGGAGGTTGCAGGAAGGGCGCAGCCTTTGCGCCTTCGGGATGCCCTTGCCGCATTCCCCGTCTGCCTGCGGCGGACACAGAACATGAGTGGAGCCGGTTTCCGCCGGCTATCAGGAACATCAGGTCTTGGTTATCAGGACTTAATACCAGGAATAGGGAAATGACCCAGTCACTGTTTGAACTCGAGCAAAAAACCGATTTCATCCGCCGTCACATCGGCCCGGGTGAGGAAGAAGTGCGGGCCCTGCTCGCCACCGTGGGGGCCGAGAGCCTGGACGATCTGATTGAGCAGACTGTCCCTGCCGCCATCCGTCGCCCGGGCCCGCTCGGCATCGGCGCCCCCATGACCGAAGTGGAGGCCCTGGCCAAGCTCAAGGGCTATGCCGCCAAGAACCAGATCGCCAAGAGCTACATCGGCATGGGCTATCACGACACCCACGTGCCCCACGTCATCTTGCGCAACGTCCTGGAAAACCCGGGCTGGTACACCGCCTACACCCCCTATCAGCCGGAGCTGGCCCAGGGCCGTCTCGAGGCGCTGCTGAACTTCCAGCAGCTCACCCTGGACTTGACCGGCATGGATCTGGCGAGTGCCTCCCTGCTCGATGAAGCCACCGCCGCCGCCGAAGCCATGGCGCTGGCCAAGCGCATGGCCAAGTCCAAGTCCAACCTCTTCTTCGTGGCCGACGACGTACACCCCCAGGTGATCGACGTGGTCAAGGAGCGCGCGGTGCACTTCGGTTTCGACGTGGCCGTGGGCCCCGCCTCTGACGCGGTCAGCGAAGAGGTGTTTGGTGCCATGTTCCAGTACCCGGGCACCACAGGCCAGGTGACCGATCTGCGTTCCCTGATCGCCGCCGTCCAGGCCCAGAAGGGGCTGGCCTGCGTCGGGACCGACATGCTCTCCCTGCTGCTGCTCAAATCCCCGGGTGAACTGGGGGCCGACGTGGTGTTCGGCTCTGCCCAGCGCTTCGGCGTGCCCATGGGTTACGGTGGCCCCCACGCGGCCTTCTTCGCCACCCGCGATGCCTACAAGCGCTCCATGCCGGGCCGCATCATAGGCGTTTCCAAAGATGCCCGTGGCAAGAATGCCCTGCGCATGGCGATGCAGACCCGCGAGCAGCATATCCGCCGCGAGAAGGCGAACTCCAACATCTGTACCGCCCAGGTGCTGCTGGCCAACATGGCGAGCTTCTATGCCGTCTACCACGGCCCGGTGGGGCTCAAGACCATCGCCTCCCGCGTTCATCGCCTGACCAGCATCCTGGCGCTCGGCCTCAAGGCCAAGGGCCTGGCCCTCAAGCACGACAGCTGGTTCGACACCCTCACAGTCCTGACCGCAGGCAAATCAGAGCTGATCGCCCGTGCCGAAGGGCTGGGAATCAACCTGCGCGCGGATCTGGACGGCGCGGTCGGTGTGTCCCTCTCCGAGACCACCACCCGTGGCGACGTGGCCGAGCTGTTTGATCTGTTCCTCGGCCAAGGCCACGGCCTGGATGTGGAGGCCCTCGACAAGGCCGCCCAGGGCCATCAGGCCATCCCGCAGGATCTGCTGCGCACCGACGCCGTGCTGACCCACGAGGTGTTCAACAAGTACCACTCCGAGACCGAGATGCTGCGCTACATCCACCGTCTCGAAGCGAAAGATCTGGCGCTCAACTACGCCATGATCTCCCTGGGCTCCTGCACCATGAAGCTCAACGCCACCGCCGAGATGATCCCGGTGACCTGGCCCGAGTTCGGCAAGCTGCACCCCTTCGCGCCGCTCAACCAGACCCAGGGCTACCAGCTGCTGCTGGCAGACCTCGAAGACTGGCTGGTGAAGGTGACAGGTTACGACGCCGTCTGCATGCAGCCGAACTCCGGCGCTCAGGGGGAATACGCTGGCCTCTTGGCCATCAAGAAGTACCACGAGTCCCGTGGCGAGGGGCATCGTGATGTCTGCCTGATCCCGGCCTCCGCTCACGGCACCAACCCGGCTTCTGCCCAGATGGCGGGCCTCAAGGTCATCGTCACCGCCTGCGACAAGGCCGGCAACGTGGATCTGGACGACCTGCGCGCCAAGGCTGCCGAGGTGGGGGACCAGCTCTCCTGCCTGATGGTGACCTACCCCTCCACCCACGGGGTGTACGAGGAGACCATCAAGGAGGTGTGCGACATCGTTCACCAGTATGGTGGTCAGGTCTATCTGGACGGCGCCAACATGAACGCCCAGGTCGGGCTGACGGCGCCAGGCTTCATCGGGGCTGACGTCTCCCACCTCAACCTGCACAAGACCTTCGCCATCCCCCACGGCGGTGGCGGCCCGGGCATGGGCCCCATCGGCGTGAAGCAGCACCTGGCCCCCTTCGTGGCCGGCCACGCCGTGGTCAAGACAGATAAAGAGAGCCGTGACAACGGCGCCGTGTCTGCCGCCCCGTTCGGCTCGGCCAGCATTCTGCCCATCAGCTGGATGTACATCGCCATGCTGGGTGACGAGGGGCTCAAGAAATCCACTCAGGTCGCCATCCTCAACGCCAACTACCTGGCCAAGAAGCTCGGAGAGTCCTTCCCCGTGCTCTACACCGGGCGCAACGGCCGGGTGGCCCACGAGTGCATCCTGGACATCCGCCCGCTCAAGGAGGCTTCCGGCATCAGCGAGATGGACGTGGCCAAGCGCCTGATGGACTACGGCTTCCACGCGCCGACCATGAGCTTCCCGGTGGCGGGTACCCTGATGGTCGAGCCGACCGAATCCGAATCCAAGCGCGAGCTGGATCGCTTCGTGGAAGCCATGACCGCCATCCGCGCCGAGATAGCCCGGGTGCAGGACGGCCACTGGAGCCTGACCGACAACCCCCTGGTCCATGCGCCGCACACCCAGGATGACGTCATGGACGAGCAGTGGAGCCGCGGTTACACCCGCGCCGAGGCGGTCTTCCCGTCCGAGGCCGTGCGCGCCAGCAAGCTGTGGCCCTCGGTGAACCGCATCGACGACGTCTACGGCGATCGCAACCTGTTCTGCTCCTGCGTCCCGACCGAGGATTACGCCAAGTAATCGTCATGAAGGGGGCATTCGAGCCCAGGCAACAAAAGACCACCCCCAGGGGTGGTCTTTTTTTTATCTTCAATCCGTGGTTCTCACCCCTCTCCCGGGCGTGCTTGTGGCGCTCGTCCCTGGCCTCAGAAGCTGTGCTCTGGGCCGGGGAAGGCGCCCGCCTCGACATCGGCGGCGTAGTCGCGCGCCGCCTGGTGCAGCAGGGTGCGCATGTCGGCGTACTGCTTGACGAAGCGTGGCAGGTGCCCGGTTCGCAAGCCGGCCATGTCTTGCCAGACCAGCACCTGGGCATCGCAGTGGACTCCGGCGCCTATGCCTACTGTGGGGATGGCGACCGCCGTCGTGATCCTCTCGGCCAGCTCGGCTGGAACCATCTCGATGAGCAGGGCGAAGGCGCCAGCGGCTTCGAAGGCGAGGGCGGTGTCGACAAGCTGCTGGCCATCCTCGCCGCGTCCCTGCACGCGGTAGCCACCGAGTTGATGCTCCGCCTGCGGAGTGAAGCCGATGTGGGCCATCACCGGGATACCCGCGCTCACCAGTTTTTCCACCTGGGGCAGCATCTGCTTGCCACCCTCGAGCTTCACGGCGTGGGCCCCGGCTTCCTTCATGAAGCGAACCGCAGTATGAAAACACTGCTCGGCCGAGCCCTGATAGGAGCCAAAGGGGAGATCCGCTATCACCAGCGGACGGCGGGTGGTGTGGGTCACGGCCCGAACCAGCGGGATCAGCTCGTCCACCGTGACCGGGAGCGAGGTCTCGTTGCCATAGACGTTGTTGGAGGCGGAGTCTCCCACCAGCAGCACCGGGATCCCCGCCTCTTCAAAAATGGCGGCGGTATACATGTCGTACGCGGTCAGCATGGCCCACTTCTGTCCCAGCGCCTTCATCTGCTGGAGGTGAGGGATCCGGATGTGGGAGACGGCCTGGGTGTCTTGACCGTATGGGGAGGCGTGTTCACTCATGTTGGGGTTCTCGCGGGGTTGGAATGACATTCAGGGGATGACCTGATCGACGAACAGGAGCATGGCAATGGCGATCATGGCCGCGCCGGAGAGCTGGCTCACTCTGCGCGCCGCCAGGGGGCGGGTGCTGAGTATGGCCTGGGCGCCGTACCCCACCAGCAGGTAGACGATGGCGCAGCTGGCGACATGGACCAGTCCGAGCGCGACTATCTGTCCCGGCACCGGCCAGGGGGCGGCGGGATCGGTGAACTGGGGCAGCAGCGCCAGGAACAGCAGGAAGACCTTGGGATTGAGGCCGCTCACGCAGATGCCCTTGAGGGTCCAGTGGTGCCAGGCCCCCGGGCTCCGATCCTTGTCCGCCGCCGGCATGGCGGGGTGCAGTAACAGGTTGATGCCGAGCCAGAGCAGGTAGGCCGCCCCCAGGAGGGTGAGCAGGCTGAGTGCCAGCGGGTTGCTGGCCACCAGGGCACCGACCCCGGCGGCCACGATCAGGATGGCCGTCAGGTGGCCGAGCAGCAGCCCGGTCACGGCGGGGATCACCACTCGTCCCCGCATGCCTGCCGAGATCGCATAGGCCCAGTCCACCCCCGGAGTGATGACGAACAGGATGGAGACCGCCCAGAAGGCGCCAAAGAGAGCGAGTGTCATGATGAGGAGGCCTCCTGCAAGGGGGGCGTCGCCGTGCGTGCAAGCGGCCAACTTCTGATGGCCCTGGCCGGGTCAGTGGATGGGCGGATTCGTCCGTGGTGTTTGGCCTGCCGGCGCAGGGCAGGGGACTCCCTCATGGCCAGCACAACGAAGCCACCGTCAAGGGGTTCGCGATTCATCTTCTCTCTCCTGTGTGGGTATGAATCTGAGGTTGAAACTGCCAATCCTCTTCCAAGATTGAAAAGAATATCCCCCGATGATTAGAATGTGCTGTCTGATATTTGCCAATACCGCTCTATAAATGGGAAAATTTTCCAAATGGACAGAATTGATCGCAGGATCCTTGCCGAGCTGCAGTCTGACGGGCGTCTTTCCGTCACCGAGCTGGCCGAACGGATCGGGCTCAGCGTCTCCCCTTGTCACCGGCGGGTGCGTGCCCTCGAGGAGGCGGGGGTGATCAGGGGCTATCGCGCACAGCTCGATCCCGGCAACCTCGGCCTTAACTTCTCCGCCATCGTCTTTGTCACCCTGAGGGAGGGGGATCGCCAGGCTGTCGCCACTTTCGAACAAGCCCTGGTGGCGATCCCCCAGGTCATTCAGGCACAGCGTCTCTTCGGCGATCCCGATTACCTGCTGAACGTCATCACCCGGGATCTTCCCGCCTTCCAGCGCTTGTATGATGAGCAGCTCTCGGCGCTGCCGAGCGTCCAGCGACTAACCTCGACCCTCGTCATGAAGAGCGTGGTGCAGGAGCGGTCGCTGCCCCTTTGAACTGATGGCCAAGTAAGGGAAGAGGGGTCACCCGGGGCTGCGCTCTCGCCAAGACTCCCATGGACAACAGACCCCGCCTGTTGGCGGGGTCTGTTCGTTGGCAGGCGGTGGTGCCGAATGGGCGCTCAGCCCCGGCGCGCCGCCTCTATGGCGGCGATATCAATCTTGCCCATCTGCATCATGGCCTCGAAGGCGCGTCTCGCAGCCTCGGGGTCGGGATCCGTGATCGCCTCGGTGAGGGCCAGGGGGGTGATCTGCCAGGAGATGCCCCACTTGTCCTGGCACCAGCCGCACTCGCTCGCCTGGCCGCCATGGTCGATGATGGCGTCCCAGTAGCGATCCGTCTCGGCCTGGGTCTGGGTGGCCACCTGGAACGAGAAGGCCCAGCTGTGGCTGACCCCGGGGCCGCCGTTGAGCCCGAGGCAGGGGATCCCCATCACCCTGAACTCGACCGTCAGCACGTCCCCTTTCTTGCCGGCGGGGTAGTCGGCAGGGGCCCGGTGCACGGCGTCGACGGCGGAGTCGGGGAAGAGGCTTGCGTAAAACCGTGCCGCCTCCTCGGCATCCCCGTCATACCAGAGGCAGACCCTGTTCTTTTCGGCTGTCATCATCTCGTGGCTCCTGTCGGTTGTTGTCATCCTGTGCCCCTCCCTTTCTCTTGCCCCAGTGGTTGCTACCTGGCGCCCTCTGTTGCCAGCCGGGGAGTTGCATGATGTCGTCAAGTGTAGTGGCATAGGGATCCGGGCCGCCCGGTTTGGCGGGCAGAGCGACAGGCTGGGCGACCGGATGCCCCGCCAATGACAGGAGAGGTGTGCGCGATGGACAGTACCCAGCGATTCTCGACCCGGGTCGAGGCTTATGTGAAGTACCGCCCCGGTTATCCGGCGGCCATGCTGGACTTTCTGGCCCGGGAGCTTGCCATGGGGCCCAAGGCCCAGGTGGCCGACATAGGGGCGGGCACCGGCATCCTGACCGCCCTGCTCGCGCCCCGGGTGGCGCGGGTCTGGGCGGTGGAGCCCAATGACGAGATGCGCGCCGCCGCCAGGCGGCTGCTGGCGGAGGTGGGCAATATCGGCTGGTCCCACGGCAGTGCGGAGGCCACCGGCCTGCCGACGGGCTCGGTGGATCTGGTGACGGTCGCCCAGGCGTTTCACTGGTTCGATCGCGCCGCCTTTCGGCAGGAGTGCCAGCGCCTGCTCAGACCAGGTGGCCGGGTCGCCCTCATCTGGAATGACAGGCTGACCGATACCCCGTTTCTCAAGGCCTATGAGGAGGGGTTGCACGCCTATTCGGGGGATTACGAGGAGGTCAATCATCGCAACCTCGGCGAGCACGACTTTAGTGCCTTCTTCGAGGGGGAGTACCGGCTCGATCGCTTTGAAAACCGCCAGCTGTTCGATCTGGACGGCGTGCTGGGGCGGCTCAACTCCTCCTCCTATGCCCCCGCCGTCGGCACCCCGGCCCATGAGCAGATGACGGCCCTCATCCGCCGCGAGTTTGCACGTCATGCCGTTCACGGCAAGATAGCCTTCAACTATTTCACCCTGGTCTACAGTGGCCGGGTTTAGCCCCGGCAAGCGCTAAAAACCCGCAGTGAAAAGGCCCCCGCCAGTGATGGCGAGGGCCTTGTTTCATCTGGGCGGTCTGTCGCATCCGGGCGGTGCGAAGCAGACCGTCACGCGGGGCATGGGCAGTGTCAGCCTTGATCTATGCCGAGGATGGCCATGGCCTTGGCCAGGGTATCGACGGATTCCTGATGCTTGCCCGCGTTATGCAGAGTCTCTCCTTCGGCCCTGAGCTGCTTCACCTCGGCCAGTTTCTCGGCACTGAGGGCGGGGTTCGTGGCCAGGGCATCATCAATCTTCTTCATGTCCATGGGGCAGTGGAAGGCGATGGCGCTCCCGGCGAAGAGCAGGGCTGCCAACAACAGCATGAGTCTCATCTTGACGACCTCCTTGATGGGATCCCGTTAAGAATAGCCCGGGAGGGCCGGGACTATTGGGTTGAACCGGGCAAGAAACAGGCGCTACCATGATCTTTTCGTCACGAGGAGGCGTCATGACACTCACAAGGTTGCTGTCACCCCTGACCAGTCTGGTGATCTTCATTCTGGGTCACGGCATGTTCAATACCCTGCTGACGGTGCGTCTCTCGGCCGAACAGGTGTCGGTGCAGGCCATCGGCCTGGTGTCGGCCGCCTACTTCGGCGGCCTGGTGCTGGGGGCCTTCATCAATGCCCGTCTCATCATACGGGTGGGTCATATCCGGGCCTATGCGGCCTATGCCTCCCTGCTCTGTTTCCTGTTCCTGCTGCACGGCATGGTGGTGGAGCCCGTCACCTGGGCGGCGCTGCGGCTGCTGGGGGGCTTTGCCACCGGCGGCCTGTTCGTGGTGCTGGAGTCCTGGATGCTGGTCTCAAGCACCCCGGCGAACCGGGGCCGGTTGATGTCCCTCTACATGATCCTGCTCTACGGTTCCCTCGCCCTGGGCCAGTTGCTGCTCAAGTGGGTGGATCCCATGGTATTGACCCCCTTCGCCCTGTGCGCCATGGCCGCCACCCTCTCCGTGGTGCCGCTGGCGCTCTCCCGGGTGGCCACCCCTGCCATGGTGGCGCCCCAGCCGGTGGGGGTGCTGGAGCTTGTCCGGCTCACCCCGGCGGGCATGGGCAGCAGCTTCACCTCGGGCCTCATCCTCGGGGCCATCTACGGCCTGTTGCCGCTCTACTTTACCGACAGCGGCGCCTCGCTCTCCCGGGTGGCGGACATGATGGCGCTGGTGATCCTGGGGGGCATGTGCCTGCAATACCCCATAGGGCGAATGTCCGACCGCTATGACAGGCGGCTGGTGATCCTGCTGCTGTGCGGGGCGCTGACCCTGCTCGCCCTGCTGATGGTGCTGCTGCCCGGGACGTGGCGCGAGCCGATCTCGGGTGTCCTGGTGTTCCTGCTGGGGGGCATGGCGTTCTCCATCTACCCCTTGAGCCTCAGCCACGCCTGCGACGAGTTGCGCCCGGATCAGGTGCTGGGGGCCAACCAGGGGCTGCTGCTCGCCTACAGCCTGGGTGCCATGATAGGGCCGCTGCTGGCGCCCTTCGTCATGTTGCAGTTCGGGCCAGAGGGGTTGTTCGTCTATTTCGCCCTGTGTGGTGCCCTGCTGGCGGGATATCTGGGCTGGCGCCGGCGGCAGCGGGCGCCCATTCCCCTGGCCGAGCACCAGGTGTTCATGCCGGTGCCGCCCAATACCCCCATGACGGCGGAGTTGGAGCCGAGAACGGATCTGGAAGGGGAGGCGGTGCCCGCGAGCTATGCCGCGCCCGAAGTAGAGGACGTGGAGGGAACGGAGGAGCCGCAGGTTCGCTGAGGGCAAGCCAGCCCGAAGACGCGCATAAAAAAAGCCGACTTCAGGGAGTCGGCTTTTTGTCGGGCGATGAGCCCGTCAGGCGGTCACGGCCTCGCTCTTGGCCGCAGCGGCTTCCGGCGCCGCATTGCGGATGAGGTAATCGAAGGCCCCCAGGGCTGCGGTGGCACCGGCGCCCATGGAGATGATGATCTGCTTGAACGGCACCGTAGTGGCATCCCCTGCGGCGTAGACGCCGGGCAGGGAGGTAGCGCCCTTGGTGTCGATCTCTATTTCGCCGAAGCGGGTCAGGGCGACTTCGCTCCCCTTGAGGAACTCGGTGTTCGGGACCAGACCTATCTGCACGAAGATGCCAGCCACCGCCAGGTGCTTGATCTCACCTGTGGTGCGATCCTCGTAGTCCATGCCCACCACCTTGCTGCCGTCACCGATGACTTCCGTGGTGCGGGCGCTCATGATGATGTCGATGTTGCCCATGGAGCGAGCCTTCTTCTGCAGCACCTCGTCGGCGCGCAGGGTATCGGCGAACTCCACCACGGTGACGTGCTCGACGATACCGGCGAGATCGATGGCCGCTTCGATGCCGGAGTTACCGCCACCAATCACCGCCACCCGCTTGCCCTTGAAGAAGGGGCCGTCGCAGTGGGGGCAGTAGGCCACGCCCTTGGTGCGGTATTCGAGCTCCCCCGGCACGTTCAGATCGCGCCAGCGGGCGCCGGTCGCCAGGATCACGGCGCGGCTCTTCAAGGTGGCACCGGAGGCGAGATCCACGTTCACATAGCCATCCTTGCTGATGGCGGCGGCACGCTGCTCGGTGATCACCTCCACGCCGTACTGCTTGACGTGCTGCTCCAGGCTCGCGGCCAGCTTGGGGCCCTCGGTGTAGGGCACGGAGATGAAGTTCTCGATGCCGACGGTATCCATCACCTGACCGCCGAAGCGTTCGGCGACGATGGCGGTGCGGATCCCCTTGCGGGCGGCATAGATGGCGGCTGCGGCGCCAGCCGGGCCACCGCCCACTACCAGCACGTCGTAGGGTGCCTTTTCGCTCAGCTCTTGCGCCTTGCGCTCTGCCGCGCCGGTATCGAGTTTGGCGACGATCTCTTCGAGCGAGGTACGGCCCTGGCTGAACGGCTGGCCGTTCAGGTAGACGTTCGGGACCGCCATGATCTGACGCTCGTTCACCTCGTCCTGGAACAGGGCACCGTCGATCATGGTGTGGGTGATGCCGGGGTTCAGGGTGGCCATCAGGTTCAGGGCCTGTACCACGTCAGGGCAGTTGTGGCAGGAGAGGGAGATATAGGTCTCGAAGTGGAACTCGCCCTTGAGGTTTTTCACCTGCTCCAGCACGGCCGGATCGGCCTTGGAGGGGTGGCCGCCGCTTTGCAGCAGGGCGAGCACCAGGGAGGTAAATTCATGACCCATGGGGATGCCGGCAAAATGCACGCGCGGTGCCTGGCCTTGTGGCGCCACGCTCATGGAAGGCTTGCGGGCAGCTGTGCCATCGGTCATGGAAATCTTGGGGGACATCTCTGCTATCTCGTTGGCCAATGCCAGGAGCTCTGCGGATTTGTCGCTGTCATTGCCGGACACGCTGATCTCGATGGGATTGACGATGTACTGCAAGTAACCGTTGAGTTGTTGTTTGAGGTTGGTATCTAACATGGTCGAATTCCTTCTTGTTATGGCGGTCGGCACTATTAATGAATACAGAAAGCACTGGATGCAAAAAACAGTGAATGCAGAAAGCGCTGGGCCAGAAAGCAGACCGGCCCTTGAGTGGGCCGGTCTTGGAGAGCAGGAGGCTTAGATTTTGCCTACCAGATCCAGGGACGGGGCCAGGGTGGCATCGCCTTCTTGCCATTTGGCCGGGCACACTTCACCCGGGTGAGCGGCAACGTACTGGGCAGCCTTGACCTTGCGCAGCAGCTCCAGAGCGTCACGGCCGATACCGCCGGCGTTGATTTCAACGATCTGGATGACACCGTTCGGGTCGATGACGAAGGTACCGCGGTCAGCCAGGCCAGCTTCTTCGATCATCACGCCGAAGTTGCGGGTGATGGTGCCGGTCGGGTCGCCGATCATCGGGTACTGGATCTTCTTGATGGTGTCAGAAGTGTCGTGCCAGGCCTTGTGAGTGAAGTGGGTGTCGGTGGAGACGGCGTAGATCTCGACGCCCAGCTTCTTGAAGGAAGCGTAGTTGTCAGCTAGATCGCCCAGCTCGGTCGGGCAAACGAAGGTGAAGTCAGCCGGGTAGAAGAAGACCACGGACCACTTGCCTTTCAGGTCAGCGTCAGACACCTGAACGAATTTGCCATTGTGGTAGGCGGTAGCGTTGAACGGCTTGATTTCGGTGTTGATATAGGTAGACATGTATTTGCTCCTTGGTGATGTACATATGCCCGTCTGGTCGTGAAGTGCTTGGCCAGGCGAGGCGCTTAACTTTCGATGGAGGCATCATAGGGCTTTTCTCTAATCGGTCAAAGCCACAATTTTGAATCACTTAAATCTACTTATTAGATAGCCCATCGCAACTGTACCTAATATGAATATCTCAGGCCTTCAGAGATAACTCATTGTCGAAGTTCAATTTCTGTCCTCCATGTCACATTTTCAAGTCCCGGATGGCAACTTGTTTTATGCCGGAGGTGATGAGAGGCGTACTGAAGGCGCGTCGGGGCAGAGGGGGAGGGGGTGAGAGACGGGCAAAAAAAATCCCGGCGCCGTCGCACAGACAGGGCCGGGTCATCAAACAAGGAATGGCGATATAAAAATGCTTTACAGCAAAGACTAACTACGGGGTGTGCAAACTTGCAGACATATGAAGAGAAGACATCGGGTGCACAATCCTCATCTCCTCTTCGGCAACCATTGCATGGACGGCATCATAGTGTGATGAAGATCACAAAGCAAGTTTATGGTGTAATTTTTCAGTCAAACTGAAAGTGTTTCAGCTATTTAGCCGATTAATCAGGCTGAAAACGCTTTTATTGTAATTTTATTACAGTTTTTAGTGATCAGAAATCAGCGGGTGGCTCCTGCTCCTCCATCAGCTCCAGCAGATTGATGGCGACAGTGATGAAGTCCGATTCCGTGACTATGCCCACCAGCTTGCGTCCCCGCACCACCGGCAGGCAGCCATATTTGTGGCGCTGCAGGTAGAGGGCCGCCTCCTTGATGCCGGCGTGGGGATCCACGCTCGCCACCTGGCGGGTCATGATCTCGTCGAGCTGGACGCTGTCGGTGAATTCCGCCTCCCGCTCCGGATTGATCAGTAGCAGCTTGGAGTCGCGGGTTGCCAGGATGTCGGAGAGGGTGACCAGCCCCAGCAGATGCAGGTGCTCGTCGACGATGGGGATGTGGCGGATCTGCTCCTGCTGCATCAGCTCCATCGCCTGCTTGACGCTGTTCTGCGGCCCCAGGGTGAAGGGGTGTTCGGTCATGATTTCAGTCAGGGTCATCATGGTGGGCCTCCTTGTGTCTCTGATCTCACCCTAGCTCAGCTCCTGGCCGTGGAACCTGATCAGGGTCAATACAGATCATTAAAGAATCATTAACCCAGGGTTGTTGGCTCGGCGGGGTACAAATTGGCGTCCAAGCGCCCGTGTCGGCACGCCAAGGGCCCCCAAGGCTCGCAAAAAGAGCGCTATCCCTTGCCGGCCTTGGGTTTTTGGTCTTTTGGGTTGCCTTGGCAGAGGGGGATAACTAGACTAGCCGCCGATTCCCCCGAGGTGAAAGATGCAAGTATCCGATTTTCATTTTGATCTGCCAGACGAGCTGATTGCCCGCTATCCGATGGCAGAGCGCACCGCCAGCCGCCTGTTGCAGCTCGATGGTCAAAGCGGCGCCCTGCGCCACGGTCAATTTGTGGATGTGCTGGACCAGCTCAACCCGGGCGACCTGCTGGTGTTCAACAACACCCGAGTCATTCCGGCGCGCATGTTTGGCCAGAAGGCCAGCGGCGGCAAGCTGGAAGTGCTGGTGGAGCGCATTCTGGACGAGCACAGCGTGCTGGCCCATGTCCGCTCCTCCAAGTCTCCCAAGCCCGGCACTCGCCTCATCCTGGATGGCGGCCCCGATGGGGAGAAGGTGGAGGCCGAGATGCGCGCCCGCCACGATGCCCTGTTCGAGATCCACTTCCTGGACCCCCGCCCCGTGCTTGAGATCCTGGAGGCCATCGGCCACATGCCGCTGCCCCCCTATATCGACCGTCCCGACGAGGATGCCGACAAGGAGCGTTACCAGACCGTCTACAACCAGAAGCCGGGCGCCGTGGCGGCGCCGACCGCCGGGTTGCACTTCGACGAGCCGCTGCTCGAGAAAATTCGTGCCAAGGGCGTGGAAACGGCTTTCGTGACCCTGCACGTGGGGGCGGGCACCTTCCAGCCGGTGCGGGTGGAGAAGATTGAAGACCACCACATGCACTCCGAATACGCCGAAGTGCCCCAGGAGGTGGTGGACGCCATCGCCGCGACCCGCGCCCGCGGTGGACGGGTGATTGCGGTGGGGACCACCTCGGTGCGATCCCTCGAGAGCGCGGCCAAGGTGACCCTGGCCCAGGGCAAGCCGTTGGCGCCGTTTTTCAGCGACACCGACATCTTCATCTTCCCGGGTTACCAGTTCCAGCTGGTCGATGCCATGGTCACCAACTTCCACCTGCCCGAATCCACCCTGATCATGCTGGTCAGCGCCTTCGCGGGGTACGACAACGTGATGGCGGCCTATCAGGCGGCAGTGGAAGAGCAGTACCGTTTCTTCAGCTACGGGGACGCCATGTTTGTCACCCGTCGCCAGGTCGAGGCATAAGCCTTAGCCTTCAGAAGCCGTTCAGGGAGGCCTTGTCAGGATCCTGGCCGGTTTCTTGTATCGGGCCCATGGGGCCCTCCGCTGTCAGACTGTTTCTCTGACTGAATAGAGGTAGCAATGAAATTTGAACTGAAAACCACAGATGGTCGCGCCCGTCGCGGTCAGCTGGTATTCGAGCGCGGTGTGGTCCAGACCCCGGCCTTCATGCCGGTCGGCACCTACGGCACCGTCAAGGGGATGACCCCGGAAGAGGTGCGCGAGACCGGTGCCCAGATCCTGCTTGGCAACACCTTCCACCTCTGGCTGCGGCCGGGTCAGGCGGTGATGCGCGCCCACGGGGATCTGCATGACTTCATGAACTGGCAGGGCCCCATCCTCACCGACTCCGGTGGTTTCCAGGTGTTCAGCCTGGGTCACATTCGCAAGATCACCGAGGAGGGGGTGCACTTCCGTCATCCCATCAACGGCGAGAAGATCTTCCTCGACCCCGAGAAATCCATGGAGATCCAGTACGATCTGGGCTCCGACATCGTGATGATCTTCGACGAGTGCACGCCCTATCCGGCGACCTACGAAGAGGCGCGCAAGTCCATGGAGATGTCCCTGCGCTGGGCCAAGCGCTCCCGCGACAAGTTCGATGCCCTTGGCAACAAGAACGCCCTGTTCGGCATCATCCAGGGCTCCGTCTACGAGCCGCTGCGGGATGTCTCCCTGGACGGTCTGCTGGAAATAGGCTTCGACGGCTATGCGGTCGGCGGTCTGGCGGTGGGTGAGCCCAAGGAAGACATGCATCGCATCCTGGATCACGTCTGCCCGAAGATCCCGGCCGACAAGCCGCGCTACCTGATGGGGGTGGGCAAGCCCGAAGATCTGGTGGAAGGGGTGCGCCGCGGCATCGACATGTTCGATTGCGTGATGCCGACCCGCAACGCCCGCAACGGTCATCTGTTCACCACGGACGGGGTGGTCAAGATCCGCAACGCCAAGTATCGCGAGGACACCAGCACCCTGGATGCGGACTGCGACTGCTACACCTGCAAGAACTACACCCGCAGCTATCTGTACCATCTGGACAAGTGCAACGAGATCCTCGGTGCCCGTCTGAATACCATTCATAACCTGCGTTATTACCAGCGTGTGATGCAGGGTTTGCGGGACGCGATCGAGCAGGGTAAATTAGACGACTTTGTAACTGAGTTTTACCGTCGGCAAGGGAAGCCCGTGCCTCCGTTAACTGAAAATGACGTGAAATAACAACGACATATAAGTTAGTTTTCAAATCTACATCAATAAGAGGTTGTTAAATGAGCATTATCTCCAAGGCGTATGCAGAAGGCGCAGCTCCGGGTGCACAGGGTGGTGGCATGGAAATGATCATCATGCTGGCCGTGTTTGGCCTCATCTTCTATTTCATGATCTACCGTCCCCAGGCCAAGCGCGCCAAGACTCATCGCGATCTGATGAGCTCCCTGGCCAAGGGTGACGAAGTGCTCACCTCAGGTGGCCTGGTCGGCAAGATCGCCAAGGTCTCCGCCGATAGCGACTACATAGTGCTGGCCCTGAACGATCAGACCCAGGTCACCATCAAGCGTGATTTCGTCTCTGCCGTTCTGCCCAAGGGTTCTATCCAGTCCCTTTAATCTCCCGAGGAGCACAGCGTGTTAAATCGCTATCCGCTGTGGAAATACCTGATGGTGATCGTCGTGATCGCCATCGGTTTTCTATATGCAGCCCCCAATCTTTACGGCGAAGACCCGGCCTTGCAGGTATCTGCCAGCCGTGGTGCCGAAGTCAAACTAGAGACGCTCGATCAGGTGAAGGAGACGCTCGAAGCGGCTCAGATCCCGGTCAAACATGCTGCGTTCGAACACGGTTTCATTCTGATCCGGTTTACCAATACCGAAGACCAGCTCAAGGCACGTGACATCGTCGCCAACAAGCTGGGCGACAACTTCATCACTGCCCTCAACCTGGCACCTTCCACCCCTGCCTGGCTCGAAGCCATCGGCGCTGCTCCCCTCAAGCTGGGTCTGGACCTGCGCGGTGGTGTGCACTTCCTGATGGAAGTGGACATGGCCGAGGCGCTGACCAAGCAGCAAGAGCAGATGGTGCAGGATTTCCGCTCCGAGCTGCGCACCCAGAAGATCCGTTACTCCGGCGTACGCCGGGTGGGTGATCAGGTGCAGGTGGTGTTCCGCGAGGAGGCCGATCAGGCCAAGGCGGCCTCTTTCCTGCGTCGGCAGAATCCGGATCTCACCTTCACCACCGAGCAGAAAGGGGATGACTTCATCCTGCTGGCCGGCTTGAGTGAAGCCAAGATCAAGGAAGTGAAGAAGTACGCCCTCGAGCAGAACATCACCATCATCCGCAACCGGGTGAACGAGCTGGGTGTGGCCGAGCCGCTGGTACAACAGCAGGGTGCCGAGCGCATCGTGGTGGAGCTGCCCGGTATCCAGGACACCGCCCGTGCCAAGGAGATCCTGGGGGCCACCGCGACCCTGGAGTTCCACATGGTCGATGAGGCCGCCGACATCCAGGCCGCTGCTGCAGGCCGGGTGCCGCCGAGCTCCAAGGTCTACAACGATCGCAACGGTCGTCCCGTGGTGCTGCAAAAGCGCGTGATCCTGACAGGTGACCACATAGTGGGTGCCCAGTCCGGTTTCGATGAATACAGCCGTCCCCAGGTCAACATCAAGCTCGATGGCCAGGGTGGCAACAAGATGGCCAACTTTACCAAGGACAACGTCGGTAAGGGCATGGCCACCGTCTTCATCGAGTACAAGCCGGTGGGTCAACCCGGTCCGGACGGCAAGCGCAAGTTCCGCAAGCAGGAGGAGGTGATCAACGTCGCCACCATCCAGTCGCGCCTTGGCAGCCAGTTCCGCATCACCGGCATCGACAACGCCAACGAAGCCCACAACCTGGCGCTGCTGCTGCGTGCCGGTGCCCTGATAGCCCCCATCCAGATCGTCGAAGAGCGCACCATAGGCCCGAGCCTGGGTCAGCAGAACATCGACAGCGGGATGGAAGCCATCGGCTGGGCCATGCTGGTGATAGTGCTGTTCATGGGGATCTACTACCGTGCGTTCGGTTGGGTGGCCAATCTGGCCCTCTCCATGAACCTGGTGCTGATCGTCGGCATCATGTCGATGATACCGGGGGCCACCATGACCCTGCCGGGTATCGCCGGTATCGTGCTGACGCTGGGCATGGCGGTGGATGCGAACGTGCTGATCTACGAGCGTATTCGTGAAGAGATCCGCAACGGCCGCGGGGTGCAGCAGGCCATCCACATGGGCTTTGACCGCGCCTTCTCGACCATCGCCGACTCGAACGTTACCTCGCTCATCACCTGTGTGATCCTGTTTGGCATCGGCACCGGCGCCATCAAGGGCTTCGCCCTGACCCTGGGCATAGGTCTGACCGCCTCCATGTTTACGGCCATTACTGTATCCCGCGCCATCATCAACCTGGCCTGGGGCGGACGGCGCATCGACAAGCTGCCGATCTAAGGAAGAGACATGTTTCAGATCCTACATTTTGAAAAGCCCATCCCCTTCATGCGTTTCGCCAGGTCGGGAATGGTGTTCTCTGCCTTGCTGACGATGCTCGCCCTGTTCTGCCTGTTCGATCGTGGCCTGAACTGGGGGCTGGACTTTACCGGGGGCACCACCATAGAAGTGGGGTTCCAGCAATCGGTGAGCCTGGACAAGATGCACGAAGCGCTGGACGAGCAGAAGATTGAAGGGGCGACCCTGCAGTTCTTCGGCTCCAGCCGCGACGTGCTGGTGCGCATGGCTCCCCAAGAGGGGGTCAAGGTCGAGCAGCAGGGCAACGAGGTACTGGCAGCCGCCAAGCTGATCGACGAGGGCGCCGTGCTCAAGCGGGTCGAGTTCGTCGGTCCTTCGGTGGGTGACGAGCTGGCGACAGACGGTGCCCTGGCCATGCTGGCCTCCATCCTCTGTATCCTGGCCTACGTGGCGGTGCGGTTCGAGTGGCGTCTGGCCATGGGGGGCATCCTCTCCCTGGCCCACGACGTCATCATCACCCTCGGCATCTTCGCCTACTTCCAGTACGAGTTCGACCTGACCGTGCTGGCGGCGCTGATGACCCTGGTGGGCTACTCCCTGAACGACACCATAGTGGTGTTCGACCGGGTGCGGGAGAATTTCCGCAAGGTGCGTCGGGGGGATACCGCCGAGATCATGGATCTCTCCATGACCGAGACCCTGAGCCGGACCATCATCACCTCGGGGTTGACCTTCGTGGTGGTGGTGGCGCTGCTGCTCAAGGGTGGCCCGCTGATCCACGGTTTTGCCATCGCCATGGTGATAGGGGTGGCCTTCGGGACCTACTCCTCCATCTATGTGGCGAGTGCCTCTGCCATGTTCTTCGGGGTCAAGCGGGAGCACATGCTGCCGACCCAGGTGGAAAAAGAAGGGGCGGATCAGCAAGAGATCCTGCCGTAACAGACAAGGGCGCCACAAGGCGCCCTTTCTCTTGGGGCGCGGCTGAGTCATTATGCTCCCCAGCCCCCATCCTCAAATGCAAGGAGCAAGCCATGCAACACAATCCCCGTTTTCTGGCTCTGGTAGAGGCCATTCGCCCGCAGATACGGGAAACCGACGTGCACCAGATCAGGCGCTGGCAGGAAGAAGGCCGTGTTTTTCACCTGATCGATGTGCGGGAAGATAACGAGTGGGCGACCGGGCACCTGCCGGGGGCCGAACACCTGGGCCGCGGTGTGATGGAGCGGGACATCGAGACCCGTTTTCCCGATCCCGACACCGAGCTCTACCTCTATTGTGGTGGGGGATTTCGCTCCATCCTGGCGGCGGACAACCTGCGGAAGATGGGGTATTCCCGGGTGGTCAGCGTCGATGGAGGCTTTCGTGGTTGGCGTGATGCCGGATACCCTGTCGAATCCTGATTTATTTGAGGGATAGGGGTTGCGCCACATGACAAAAGGCCGGTTGACCTTTACCATATGCGGGGTCAAGCGTAAGCGTCGGAGTGTTCATTGAACGTCAGGATAGGGATTGGATACCTCACCGGTATCCTGTTGTTGCTCCCCATGTGGGGATGCAGCAGTAGCAGTCAGGTTACAGCGCCTCAAGTTCCCAAGCCGCAACCCGCTTCATTGGTATTGGCGACCCCCTTGCAGGTCTCCTACCAGAGCGAGTTGGCCTTGGCGCGACTCGGGCAGATGCTCAGTGAAATGGAATTGACGACCGAACAGCGCGCCGAACTCTTCTATGAGCGTGCCGTGGTGTTTGACCGGGTTGGCCTTCGTTCCCTCGCTCGGCTCGACTTCAACCGCGCCCTGCGGGAGAAGCCCGACTTTGCCGAGGCTTACAACTTCATCGGTGTCTATCTGGTTCAGCAACAGAACTATGACGAGGCCTATGAGGCATTCGATTCGGCACTCGAACTCGCCCCGGATTACGATTACGCCTACCTCAACCGTGGCATAGCGCTCTATTACGGCAACAGGCCCGAGCTGGCCACCGCCGACATGAAGCGTTTCTACGAGGCGCAGCCGGAAGATCCCTACCGGGTGATCTGGCTCTATCTGGCCGAGCAGAAGCTCAACGGGCCGGCGGCCATGAGCCGGATGCGCGAGCGGCTGAACAAGTATGACGACGACGCCTGGAACTGGGATCTGGTCCGCCTCTATACCGGCGAGATCAACGCCACCCAGCTGATGGGCAACGTGGTGAAAGGGGTGAAGGACAACCGGGAGCTCGCCGAGCGCCTGTGCGAAACCTACTTCTACCTTGGCAAGTTCGAGCTGGCCAAGGGCAACCGCAAGGAAGCCATCAGCTACTTCAAGCTGGCGCTGGCCAACAACGTCTATGACTTCATCGAGCATCGCTATGCCCTGCTCGAGCTGGAGCTGATGGCGCGCAAACCCTTGCCGCCGGGTGCCCAGGGCAAAAACAGCAAAGCGTGAGAAGGGCATCCGCCCCCAGTGAAAAAGGCCTCTTGATGAGGCCTTTTTGCTGTCTGTGACACAGGTTGTACCGCTATTCCACCAGGCTCATGCCGGGGATCTGCCGCCAGTAACCGTTGCAGTCCCGCTCCTGCTGCAGGGGGAGGGGTGCCTGACCCTGCTGGTTGGCCTTGAAACGGGCCAGCATGTCGAGTGTCTCCATCCCTTCGGGGGAGAGGCGCACCACATCCACCAGTCCCGCCATGCCTTCGAGCTCGTTGCCGAGGTTGTAGCAGTAGCCGGACTGGGTCTGGATACCGTTGAGATTGAACACCTTCTGCCCCTCGCGGCTGCTGGCCAGGCGCCCTGTGGGGTAGTGGATGCAGGCGAGCTCGCAGTTGTCCTTGGGCTTGTCGAGGGAGCGGGCGGTAAAACAGCGCGCCGAATAGGCGAGCGGCAGGTGGCCGTAAGCGAACACCTCCACCTCGAACTGCTGGCGGGCCGGCCCCAGATCCTGGCTGAGCTGTACCAGCCAGTCGCGGGAGAGTTCCACCGGCATCACCCAGCGCCGCATCCCCTGCTTGAGCAGCATGCGCAGCACCTCGGCATTGTAGGCATTGATGGCCGGGCCGCACACGAAGGGCAGCCCCGCCTCCCAGGCGAGCTGAACGGCACCGAGATCGTTGGCCTCGACCATGAGATCGCCGTTGTCGACCAGCCGCTTGACCTCCTTGAGCTCAGACGGCGCCGAGATCAGCGCCAGGGTGGAGAGCACGGCCTGCTTGCCCGAGCTCGCCACCTGGCGGGCCAGGGCTATCCAGTCATCCCCTTTCAGTTCGCGGCGCTTGCTGCACACCGTCTCGCCCAGATAGATGATGTCGGCCTGGCTCTGCGCCGCCGCCTCATAGAAGGCCTGGGTATCGGCCTTGGGCCAGTAGAAGAGCAGGGGCCCGAGAGAGAATTGCATGATGTGCTCCTTTTATTGCCACTGGCGATGATAGGCGCCGAGGGTGGTCTGGCTTCCCTCGGAGACGCGGGCAAGCTGGGCATCCCACTCGCTCTTGACGCTGTAGGCGTCGGGGTTGGCCTGATAGGCGTCGATGGCGGCGCGCCAGACCCGGGTCACCTGCTCGACATAGGCGGGGCTGCGCTGGCGGCCCTCGATCTTGACCGACTGGATCCCGGTCTGGAACAGCTCTGGCAACAAGCCGAGGGTGTTGAGGCTGGTAGGCTCCTCCAGGGCGTGATAGGTCTGGCCATCCACCTCGAAACGCCCCTTGCACAGGGTCGGGTAGCCGGCGTTTTCCCCCGGGCCGTAGCGATCGATCAGCACCTCGTTGAGACGGGATTCGAGACCACGGGGGGTCTCCTCCCAGCGCACGAACTTGGCGGGGGAGCAGGCGCCCACGGTATTGGGGCTCTCGCCCGTCATGTAGGAGGATAGATAGCAGCGCCCCTCCGCCATGATGCAGAGGCTGCCGAAGGCGAACACCTCGAGGCCGACATCGGTCTCGCGGGCCAGCTGCCTGACCTGGTGCATGGAGAGCACCCGTGGCAGCACCACCCGGCCGACGTTGAAGTGCTGCTGGTAGAAGCGGATGGCGGCAGCGTTGGTGGCGCTGGCCTGTACCGAGACATGGAGCTCCATGTCGGGATGGTGGCGGCTGGCGTAATCCAGCACGGCGAGATCGGCGATGATGAGGGCATCGGCACCGAGCGCCACCCCTCTGTCCACCGCCTGCTTCCATCTGGCATCCGAGCCCGGGTGGGCGAAGGTGTTGATGGCGATGTGCAGCTTGCGGCCGTGCCGGTGCACATAGTCCACCGCTCTTTCCAGCTTGCTGTCCGTGAAGTTGAGCCCGGCGAAGTGGCGGGCATTGGTGTCATCCTTGAAGCCGATGTAGACGGCATCGGCCCCGTTATCCACGGCTGTCTTCAGTGCCGGCAGGCTGCCTGCCGGGCAGAGTAATTCCATCGGGTACGCTCCGAGAGGGCAAAAATGCAAAAAGTGGCCCGATTGTATGCAGGCTTGGACCCCCGCTTTTTGACCTGAGGCAGCTTTAGGTGGCTTTACCCTTCTTGAGGTAAGTGGGCACAAGTTTGATTTTCAACAGGATCCTGAAAATTGCACTGTGTTTGAATGGGCAAAAAACTGGGAGTTTATCGTGTTTCAACAACTGCAACGCCGCCTGATCGAACAGGCCCCTCGTCTCTTGCGTCATCCCCTCAAGCTGGTGCCCTTCACCCTGCAGCAAAACCTGATGGAGGCCTTGCTGGCGCAGGCGTTCAAGGAAGCCATCCAGGATGGGGATTTCGCCTTCCTGGCGGGCAAGTGGCTCAAAGTAGAGGTATCGGATCTCGAACTCTGCTGGTTCGTCAGCGAGCGAGAGGGAAAACTGGTGGTGGCCCGTGACTGCGAGCGAGCCGATGTCTGCTTCAGCGGCAGCAGCCAGGATCTCATCCTGATTGCCGGTCGCAAGGAGGATCCGGACTCCCTCTTCTTCCAGCGCAGGCTGAAGATAGAAGGGGATACCGAGCTGGGCCTCGAGGTGAAGAACCTGATGGACAGCCTGGATCTCGATGGGCTGCCCGGGCTGATGAAATATCCCCTGATGGATCTGGCTACCCTGATAGCGCGGGTGCGATCAGCGCAGGATCCGCTGCCCGCGTCTATGGCCTGAGCCGCGTCTCAGCTGCAGGGCCAGTCCCCGGGCATGATGGCGGTGACGCCGCCGGGCCCACAGGCAGCGACCAGCCCAGAGACAGGGGAGCAGGGCGAGCAGGGCCGTGGTGTCAGGCAGGCGCAGCAGCACCAGCCCGAGCGCCAGCCACAGGAAGGGCAGGGCCTCGTAGTACCACTCCGGTTGCAGCCAGCGCTTGGCGGGATAGATGACCAGATCGGTGCGCCTGTAGTTGGAGCGCATCATCCAGAGGAGAGCACCCACGGTAAACAGCAGGGTCGCCGCGAGCCAGAGCAGCGGGGAGTGGGCAAAGGACCACAGCAAGGCGGAGAGCAGCAGGTAAAGCAGCGGCAGTTGTTCATAGATCCAGGGGGGAAGCATGAGAGGGTGACTCCGGATAATGCAGCTCGACCCTCTAAGGTTAGCCCTCCCTTTTCCCGCCTTCAGGCCGGTTGGTTATACGAACCATCACTTTTGTTCTGAAATGCGGGGTCAGAAGCGGTGCCAAAATAGCGATTGGTTATGTTACAATTGCGCGCCATTTTTGACTGAAGATTGACTGGGCATGTTGGATCAGATTCGTATCGTGTTGGTAAACACCTCGCACACCGGCAACATGGGGTCTGCGGCGAGAGCCATGAAGACCATGGGGCTGACGCAGCTGGTGTTGGTCGATCCGCAAGCCTTGCCAGATGACGATGCCATCGCCCTGGCGGCGGGGGCCGGCGATGTGCTGGCCAATGCCCGCATAGTCCCGACGCTGGACGACGCCATCGCCGATTGCGGCCTGGTCATCGGCACCAGTGCCCGATCCCGCACCCTGAGCTGGCCCATGCTGGATCCCCGTGAAGCGGGCGAGAAGCTGGTGACGGAAGGGGTGACGCACCCGGTCGCCCTGGTGTTTGGCCGTGAACGCACCGGCCTCACCAACGACGAGCTGCAGAAGTGCCACTACCACGTGGCCATCCCGGCCAATCCCGACTACAGCTCCCTCAATCTGGCCATGGCGGTGCAGACCCTCTGCTACGAGGTGCGCATGCACTGGCTGGAGACACAGGGGTGTGACACGGCGGGCGCAGAGGCGGAGCGGGCCGATTATCCCAGCGCGCAGCAGCTGGAAGGCTTCTATCTGCACCTGGAGCAGACCCTGCAGAAGACAGGTTTCATTGCCGATGATCACCCCGGTCATGTGATGAGCAAGCTGCGTCGTCTGTTCAATCGTGCCCGGCCAGAAGCGATTGAATTGAATATACTGCGGGGCATTCTCACCTCGGTGCAGAAAGCCCGGCCACAGGATTAATCCCGACTGATTTACTCAAGCATATACTTGACTGTTTTAGTCGGGTATGTGACCATGTGCCCATATTGATTTGTTCGCAAGACGGTAAGGCATATGAGACTGACCTCAAAAGGACGTTACGCTGTGACAGCCATGCTAGACGTGGCGTTGCATGCAGAGCAGGGGCCCGTTCCCCTGGCTGATATTTCAGAGCGCCAGGGCATCTCCTTGTCCTATCTGGAACAACTGTTTGCCCGTCTGCGCAAGCATGGATTGGTGAGCAGCGTGCGCGGCCCGGGTGGCGGTTATCGCCTCGGTCTGGCCCCTGGCGAGATCTCGGTAGGTCAGGTGATCACCGCGGTCGATGAGTCGGTCGATGCGACCAAGTGTCTCGGCAAGGGTGGCTGCCACGGCGGTACCCAGTGTCTGACCCACTCCCTGTGGCGTGACTTGAGCGAGCGCATTTCCAGTTTCCTGGGGGACATCACCCTGGCGGAGCTGGTCGGTCAGGCCGATGTGCGCCGCATCGCCGGCAAGCAAGATGAACAAATGAAGACCGTGTTGTCCCTGGTTGACCGGGCAGAACGCGGTGATGTGAGCTTGAAAGTCCAACTATAAACGTGCTTTCCACGACGAGTCGCTGTGTGACCCCGTCGTAACGGAGAAAAACATGAAACTGCCTATTTACCTTGATTATTCGGCAACCTGTCCGGTGGACCCGCGTGTCGCAGAAAAAATGATGCAGTGCCTCACCATGGACGGCCTGTTTGGCAATCCTGCCTCCCGCTCTCACCGTTTCGGCTGGCAGGCCGAAGAGGCGGTGGACCTGGCCCGTAATCAAGTGGCAGAGCTGATTGGTGCAGATCCTCGCGAGATCGTCTTCACCTCCGGCGCGACCGAATCCAACAACCTGGCCATCAAGGGCATAGCCCACTTCTATGCTGGCAAGGGCAAGCACATCATCACCTCCAAGACTGAACACAAGGCGGTGCTCGATACCTGCCGTCAGCTGGAGCGTGAAGGCTACGAGGTAACCTACCTCGAGCCGATGCCCAGCGGCCTGTTCACCCTGGCGCAGATCGAAGGCGCCCTGCGCGATGACACCATCCTGGTCAGCATCATGCACGTCAACAACGAGATCGGCGTGGTGCAAGACATCAACGCCATCGGCGAGCTGTGCCGCTCCCGCAAGGTCCTGCTGCACGTGGACGCGGTCCAGAGCGTGGGCAAGATCCCGGTCGACGTGGAAGCGCTGAAAGTGGATCTGCTCTCCATGTCTGCCCACAAGGTATACGGCCCGAAAGGCATAGGTGCCCTCTACGTGCGCCGCAAGCCGCGGGTGCGCCTGGAAGCCCAGATGCACGGTGGTGGTCATGAGCGCGGCATGCGTTCCGGCACCCTGGCGACTCACCAGATCGTCGGCATGGGCGAGGCCTTCCGCATCGCCAAGGAAGAGATGGCGAGCGAGAGCCAGCACATCATGGCCCTGCGTCAGCGTCTGTGGGACGGCATCAAGAACATCGAAGAAGTCTATATCAACGGCGATCTGGACCAGCGTGTCCCGGGTAACCTGAACGTCAGCTTCGCCTATGTGGAAGGGGAATCCCTCATCATGGCGCTGAAGGATCTGGCTGTCTCTTCCGGTTCGGCCTGTACCTCGGCCAGCCTGGAGCCTTCCTACGTGCTGCGCGCCCTGGGCCTGAACGACGAGTTGGCACACAGCTCCATCCGCTTCAGCATCGGTCGCTTCACCACAGAGGAAGAGATCGACTACGCAATCAAGCTCATCTGCGACTCCATCGGTCGTCTGCGCGAGATGTCCCCCCTGTGGGAGATGTTCAAGGACGGCGTCGATCTGAACACGGTCGAATGGGCACATCACTGATCCTTGCCAGCGTGGCAAGTGTTTGGTGAACAACGGAATTAGCAGGAGTTAGATATGGCTTACAGTGAAAAAGTAATCGACCACTACGAGAATCCCCGCAACGTCGGTGGTTTTGACAAGAACGACCCCAGCATCGCGACCGGCATGGTCGGCGCCCCGGCCTGTGGCGACGTGATGAAGCTGCAACTGAAGATCAGCGACGACGGCATCATCGAAGACGCCAAGTTCAAGACCTACGGCTGTGGCTCCGCCATCGCCTCCAGCTCCCTGGTGACCGAGTGGGTCAAGGGCAAGACCCTGGACGAAGCCGCTGGCATCAAGAACACCGACATCGCCGAAGAGCTGGCCCTGCCACCGGTGAAGATCCACTGCTCCATTCTGGCGGAGGATGCCATCAAGGCCGCCATCGCCGATTACAAGCAGAAGAAAGGTCTCTAAGGTCCGGAGAGCAGTATGGCCATTACCATGACAGATGCCGCAGCGGCACGGGTTTCCTCTTTCATAACCAACCGGGGCAAGGGCATAGGCCTGCGCCTCGGCGTTAAGACCACCGGCTGTTCTGGCCTTGCCTATGTGCTCGAGTTTGTGGATGAGCTGGCCGCTGAGGATCAGGTGTTCGAGCAGAACGGTGTCAAGATCATCGTCGATGCCAAGAGCCTGATCCATCTGGATGGCACCGAGCTGGACTTCGTCAAGGAGGGCCTCAACGAGGGCTTCCAGTTCAACAACCCGAACGCCAAGGGCGAGTGCGGTTGTGGCGAGAGCTTCAGCGTCTAATCGATGAAGCCGGCAGCCTGCTGCCGGCTTTGCCGTTCAAGATGGATGGTGAGCAAGGCACTAGCCTTCGAGTCTGAGGACACAGAATGAATCATTTCGAGCTGTTCGGGCTGGCAGAGGGCTTCGAGCTCGATACCCGCCAGCTGGCAGACACCTACCGCCAGTTGCAAACCCGGTTTCACCCCGATCGTTTTGCCACCGCCCCCGAGCGGGAGCAGTTGGCCGCGGTGCAGCGTGCCGCCCAGATCAACGATGCCTTCACCACCCTCAAGTCCCCCCTGCGCCGAGCCGAATACCTGCTCTCCCTGCGCGGCACCGACATTCGAGGCGAGCAACAGACCCTGCAAGACACCTCTTTCCTGATGCAACAGCTGGAGTGGCGCGAGCGCCTGGCCGAGTTGAAAGGAGAAGCGGATCCTGAGGGGGCCATCGAAGATTTTCGTCGCGAGATCAGGCATGATCACCAGTCTCTGATGCAACGGCTGACCGATGCCCTCACCGCGGGTGAAGATCTGGCGGCGGCCGACTGCGTGCGCAAACTCAAGTTTGTCGACAAGCTCCTCGAGGAGCTGGAACGATTCGAAGACTCGTTGTTCGAGTCTTGACCCTCTAACGCTGGAATTGTGATTACCCATGGCATTACTGCAAATCGCCGAGCCCGGCCAGAGCGCCGCACCTCATCAGCACAAACGTGCCGTAGGCATCGATCTCGGCACCACCAACTCCCTGGTTGCCGCCGTACGCAGCGGCCAGGCCGACACCCTGTGTGACGAGCAGGGGCGCGATCTGCTGCCCTCTGTGGTGCACTATCAAGCTGGCCAGGACGCGGCCATCAGGGTGGGCTTTGACGCCAAGCGCGAAGCCGCCCTCGATCCCCACAACACCATCGTCTCGGTCAAACGGATGATGGGCAAGGCGCTGGCCGACATGGATACCCGTCAGCAGCCTTACGAGTTCGTGGCCGCCGACAACGGCATGCCCCAGATCCAGACCCGCCAGGGGCTGGTCAATCCGGTGCAGGTCTCGGCGGAGATCCTGAAAAAACTGGCCGAGCGCGGCGCCGCCTCCCTGGGGGGCGACCTCGACGGCGTGGTCATCACAGTGCCCGCCTATTTCGACGACGCCCAGCGCCAGGGCACCAAGGATGCGGCCCGTCTGGCCGGCCTGCACGTGCTGCGCCTGCTCAACGAGCCCACCGCCGCCGCCATCGCCTACGGCCTCGACTCCGGTCAGGAAGGGGTGATTGCCGTCTATGACCTCGGTGGCGGCACCTTCGACATCTCCATCCTGCGTCTGCATCGCGGGGTGTTCGAGGTGATGGCCACCGGCGGCGACTCGGCCCTGGGAGGCGATGACTTCGATCACCTGCTGGCGGACTGGATCAAGGCGCAAGCCGGCCTGAGCGGCCAGCTCGATGCCCGCACCCAGCGCGAGCTGCTGGACGTGGCGGCGGCGGTCAAGCACGGCCTGACGGATGCCGACCGCGTTGCCTGCACCTTTGCCGGCTGGCAGGGGGAGGTGAGCCGTAGCCAGTTCGACGAGCTCATCCTGCCGCTGGTCAAGCGCACCCTGCTGGCCTGCCGCCGCGCCTTGCGCGATGCAGGGCTCGAGCAGGTGGAGGTGCTGGAAGTGGTGATGGTGGGGGGCTCCACCCGGGTGCCGCTGGTGCGCGAGCTGGTGGGGGAGTTCTTCCAGCGTACGCCCTTGACCAGCATAGATCCGGACAAGGTGGTGGCCATCGGCGCCGCCATCCAGGCCGACATCCTGGTGGGCAACAAGCCCGATGCCGAGATGCTGCTGCTGGACGTGATCCCGCTCTCTCTCGGTCTTGAGACCATGGGGGGGCTTGCCGAGAAGGTGATCCCGCGCAACACCACCATACCGGTGGCCCGTGCCCAGGAGTTCACCACCTTCAAGGATGGCCAGACTGCCATGGCTATCCACGTGGTGCAGGGAGAACGCGAGCTGGTGGCGGATTGCCGCTCCCTGGCCCGCTTCACCCTGACCGGCATTCCGCCCATGGCGGCCGGCGCCGCCCACATTCGCGTCACCTTCCAGGTGGATGCGGACGGGCTGCTGTCGGTCAGCGCCATGGAGAAATCCTCCGGCGTGCAGGCGGAGATCCAGGTCAAGCCCTCCTATGGCTTGGCGGAAGAGGACATCCTCAGCATGCTGAGCGCCTCCATCGCCAATGCCCAGCAGGACATGGATGCCCGCATGCTGGCGGAGCAGCAGGTCGAAGCCGATCGGGTGGTGGAGAGCCTCAATGCGGCGCTGGCCGCCGATGGCGAGGCGCTGCTGAGTGCCGCCGAGCGTGCCGAGATCGACACCGCGATCACTCATCTGCTGGCCATGCGTGCCACCGGCACAACCAATCAAATCAAAGATGCCATCGAGGCGGCGGATGCCGTCAGTGGCGAGTTTGCGGCCCGTCGCATGGATGCGTCCATTCGCAAGGTGCTGACCGGCCAAAACGTCAACAAGGTGTAATATGCCCAAACTGATCATTCTGCCTCACCCCGAACTCTGTCCGGACGGCGCTGCCCTCGAGGGCGCGACCGGTGAGACCATACTGGACATCGCCCTGCGCAACGGCATCGAGATCGAGCATGCCTGCGAGAAGTCCTGTGCCTGTACCACCTGCCACTGCGTGGTGCGTGAGGGGTTTGACTCCCTCGAGCCGAGCGATGAGCTGGAAGACGACATGCTGGACAAGGCATGGGGACTGGAGCCGGAATCCCGCCTGAGTTGCCAGGCCCGTCTGGCGGACGAGGATCTGGTGGTGGAGCTGCCCAAGTACACCATCAACCTTGCCTCCGAGCGTCATTGATTGACCCGCTAATTACACATGAGTGAATTGCGCGTGCAGCATCCCATGGTGCAGTGATGATATGGTGAAGGCCGTACCCCTCGGGGGAACGGCCTTTTTTGTCTCCGTTACCCCGCGTTGTTAATGAATCGTGCCAAGAAGAAAAGGAAGCAAGAGAAGATGGCTGACATGATGAAGGTACTGTTATCCGCCCAGGCCGCTGCCGCCCACTGGGGTGAAGGCGCCCTGCTCAGTTTCAGCGGTGAGGAGACCCTGATCCACCTGGGGGCCAGCGTCCAGCAGCAGGATGCCCTGCGCACCATTCAGCGGGCGGCCCGCCGACTCGAATCGAGCGGCATCAAGGGGGTGAGCCTGGCCGGTGAGGGCTGGGATCTGGAGCGTCGCTACGCCTTCGCCCAGGGCTTCTATGCCGCCAAAGGGCAGCGTGAACTGGACTTCGGCGAGCAGAGCGCAGCGGATGCCTGCGAGCTGGAGGCGCTGGTCAAGGCGACCCGCTGGGTGCGCGAGGTGACCAACGGTTGCCCGGAAGAGATCTACCCCATGAGCCTGGCGGAGTCCGCCCTGCTGCTGATCCGCGGCCTGGGTGGCGATCAGGTCACCGCCCGCATCACCGCAGGGGAAGCCCTGCGGGAGGCCGGCCATATCGGGATCTGGTCGGTGGGCCGCGGCAGCGAGCGCGAGCCCGTGCTGCTGGAGCTGGACTACAACCCCACCGGGGATCGCAACGCCCCCGTGGTGGCGGCCCTGGTGGGCAAGGGCATCACCTTCGACTCCGGTGGCTACTCCATGAAGTCCTCTGACAACATGCTGCCGATGAAGTCCGACATGGGCGGGGCCGCCATGGTAACCGGCGCCCTGGCGCTCGCCATCAGCCGCGGCCTCGACAAGCGGGTGAAACTCATCCTCTGCTGCGCCGAGAACCTGGTCTCAGGCCACGCCTTCAAGCTCGGTGACATCCTCACCTACAAGAACGGCATCTCGGTGGAGATCCAGAACACCGACGCCGAAGGGCGTCTGGTGCTGGCCGACGGCCTGCTGGCGGCCTCCGACAGCGGCGCCGCCCACATTCTCGATGCCGCCACCCTGACCGGCGCCGCCAAGACGGCGCTGGGCCGCGACTACAACGCCGTGTTTGCCTTAGACGAACGGGAGCAGGCGCGCGCCCTGGCCGCCGCGAAAGCCGAGAACGAGAAGGCCTGGCCCCTGCCGCTGGAACCCTGGCATGTGGGGCAGCTCACCTCGGCCTTCGCCGAGCTGGGCAACGTGGCCTCCGCCGAAGGCACCGCAGGTGCCACCACGGCCGCCGCGTTCTTGTCGCGCTTCGTCCGTGACGAGGGCAAGGGCTGGGTGCACCTGGATCTCGCCGCCTCCTATCAGAAATCCGGCAACGAGCTGTGGGCGACCGGCGCCAAGGGACACGGTCTGCGCACCATAGCGCGCTGGTTGCAGGAGGTTGCTGAATGAACAGCTGTTTGAATCACGAGTGGCGCCGTGAAGTGCACCAGATGCCGGCAGGCCAGGCCTGCGCATCCATGATTGCCCGCTGGTTGCAGGAGGTTGCTGCATGAACATCTGTTTGAATCACGAGTGGCGCCGTGAAGTGCGCCAGATGCCGGCAGGCCAGGCCTGCGCATCCATGATTGCGCGCTGGTTGCAGGAGGTTGCTGCATGAACATCGGTTTGAATCACGAGTGGCGCCGTGAAGTGCGCCAGATGCCGGCAGGCCAGGCCTGCGCATCCATGATTGCGCGCTGGTTGCAGGAGGTTGCCGAATGAACATCGGTTTGAATCACGAGTGGCGCCGTGAAGTGCGCCAGATGCCGGCAGGCCAGGCCTGCGCATCCATGATTGCCCGCTGGTTGCAGGAGGTGACGGCATGAATATCTGGCTGAGCCGTGAATTTGCCGCCCCCGAGTGGGGCGAGGGGGCGCTGCTCTCCCACCGTGCCGATGGCATGGTGATCCACCTGGTGACGGCGTCCCCCTTGCTGGACATCCAGCAGGCGGCCCGCCGTCTCTGTGGTCAGGGGATCCAGAAGGTCGCCCTGTGCGGTCACTGGGAGCGCGAGCAGCAGTGGGCCTTCGCCCAGGGACTGCAGACCCCCAAGGCCGAGGTGGAGCTGCAGTGGGCGACCTCGTCCGAAGAGGACAGGGAGGAGCTGGAGGCGCGCTGGCTGTGCGGGCGCTGGGTGCGCGAGATGACCAATGCCACCCCGGAGCAGCTGGGGCCGCTGGAGCTGGCGGTGGAGGCGGCGGCCTTCATCACCGAGCTGGCGCCGGACAGGATCAGCCATCGCATCCTCAAGGGTGAAGCCTTGCAGCAGGTGGGCTGGGTCGGTCTCTATCAGGTCGGCCGCGGCAGCGATCGCGAACCCGTGATGCTGGAGCTGGACTACAACCCCACCGGGGATCGCAACGCCCCCGTGGCGGCGGCCCTGGTGGGCAAGGGCATCACCTTCGACTCCGGCGGCTACTCCATGAAAACCTCCCAGGGCATGCTCACCATGAAGCATGACATGGGGGGGGCGGCCATCGTCACCGGCGCCCTGGCGCTGGCCATACTGCGTGGCCTCGACAAGCGGGTGAAGCTCATCCTCTGCTGTGCCGAGAACTTGGTCTCCGGCCATGCCTACAAGCTGGGTGACATCCTCACCTACAAGAACGGCACCACGGTCGAGATCGTCAACACAGACGCCGAGGGGCGCCTGGTGCTGGCCGACGGCCTGCAGCTCGCCGGTGAATCCGGCGCGCCCCTCATCATAGACGCCGCCACCCTGACGGGCGCCGCCGTGATGGCCCTGGGGGGACGCTACAACGCCCTGTTCGGCCTCGACAAGGGGCTGGTGAGCCGCGCCATGGCCTATTCGGATGCGGAGCAGGAGCCGGCCTGGCCGCTGCCGCTCGAGCCCTGGCACCGCCAGCAGTGCCCGTCCCACTATGCCGATACGGCCAACAGCCGTCCGGTGCCGGGCGGTGGCCCGGGCGGCGCCTCCAACGCGGCGGGTTTCCTCTCCCGCTTCGTCGGCAATGAAGGGCGGGGCTGGCTGCACGTGGATCTGGCGGCCTGTTTCAGCGAGAACGGTGACAACCTCTGGGCCCCCGGGGCCAACACCCTGGGGATGCGTACCATAGCCCATGCCTTGTTGGCGGAGACGCGCCGAGGGGCATGACAAGGCAGAAAGGGCACCTCGGGGTGCCCTTTTCAACGGTGCTGGGAATATGAGCAATAGATAGGGTTTTAGCGGGTTAGCGTGACGATCGTGCACAAGCTCACGTTTTTTCTCAGTGCCATGGCACAAGATGAGTCACCATGTTGTTTCAAGGAATTTTTTGTTTAATAAAAAGTTGCTTTTTTGTGTGTTATTTCGTTTTTTGTTTACGTATAATCGCCGCCGAACATGGATTCCTACAATAAAACTCTGTAGTTAAGGAAAGAACTCAATGGCTATCGAACGTACCTTCTCTATCGTCAAGCCGGACGCGGTCAGCAAGAACCTGATCGGTGCCATCTACAGCCGCTTCGAGAGCGCCGGCCTGAAAGTGGTCGCCGCCAAGATGCTGCACCTGAGCAGCGAGCAGGCCGCCGGTTTCTACGCCGAACACCAGGGCAAGCCTTTCTATGATGGCCTGGTCGCCTTCATGACCTCGGGTCCCGTCATGGTTCAGGTGCTGGAAGGGGAAGACGCCATTCGCCGTCATCGCGAAATCATGGGCGCCACCAACCCGAAAGAGGCCCTGGCCGGCACCCTGCGCTCCTGCTACGCCGAGAGCATCGATCGCAACGCGGTGCACGGCTCCGATGCCCCGGCCTCTGCCGCCCGTGAAATCGCCTACTTCTTCTCCGACGCCGAGATCTGCCCGCGCGGCTGATTTCTGTCGAAAGAACCCCAAGGGAGCCTCGGCTCCCTTTTGTTTTTTGGTCATTCGGTCAATATCCACTTATTCTCCAGGTGGAAAGGCAGACCCATTATTTGTACAATGCCGCCCCCTGACGTAGGTCAGCCGATAATTTATGAAGTGTGTGAGCTGAGGCCCTTGATGAGCGAAACAAAAACCAACCTGCTGGATCTCGATCGGGATGCCATGCGTGCCTTCTTCGTCGAGCTGGGCGAGAAGCCGTTCCGGGCAGATCAGATAATGAAGTGGATCTACCACTCCGGTTGTGATGACTTCGATCAGATGAGCAACGTCAACAAGGCGTTGCGTGAGCGTCTCAAGGCCATTGCCGAGATCCGGGCCCCCGAGATCAGCCGTGAACAACGCTCCTCGGATGGCACCATCAAGTGGGCCCTGCAGGTCGGGGATCAGGAAGTCGAGACCGTCTATATCCCGGAGGCGGATCGCGCGACCCTCTGCGTCTCCTCCCAGGTCGGCTGCGCCCTGGCGTGCACCTTCTGCTCCACCGCCCAGCAAGGTTTCAACCGCAATCTGAAGGTCTCCGAGATCATCGGCCAGGTCTGGCGTGCCGCCAAGGTAGTCGGTGGCAAGCGCCCCATCACCAACGTGGTGATGATGGGCATGGGCGAGCCGCTGCTGAACCTCGCCAACGTGGTGCCGGCCATGAGCCTGATGATGGATGACTACGGTTTTGGCATCTCCAAGCGCCGCGTCACCCTCTCCACCTCCGGTGTGGTACCGGCACTGGACATGCTGGGGGACCAGATCGATGTGGCCCTGGCCATCTCCCTGCATGCGCCGAACGACAAGCTGCGCTCCGAGATCATGCCGATCAACGACAAATACAACATCGAGGCCTTCCTCGCGGGGGTGCGCCGTTATCTGGCCAAATCCAACGCCAATGGCGGCCGAGTGACGGTGGAGTATGTGCTGCTCGATCATATCAATGACGACATGCAACATGCCCACGAGCTGGCGCAGGTTCTCAAAGAGACTCCTTGCAAGATCAACCTGATCCCCTTCAACCCCTTCCCGGGCAACCCGTTCGGCAAGCCGAGCAACAGCCGCATCGACCGTTTCTCCAAGGTACTGATGGAATACGGCCTGACCGTCATCGTCCGCAAGACCCGCGGGGATGACATAGACGCGGCCTGCGGCCAGCTGGTGGGGGAGGTGATCGACCGCACCAAGCGCACCATGAAAAATCGGATGCAACAGGATGGGATTTCCGTCAAAATGGTTTAACTCGCTAAGCCATTGTATAGACAGGAAATGGATATCCGTACATTGATCGTAGTGGCAGCGCTCTGCGCGCTGCCTGGCTGTGTCACCGAGACCACTTACGCTGGCCAGAATTCGACCCAGCGTGAAGTGGGTCCCGACTTCAAGGCGGCTGCCCAGACCCGTCTCGATCTGGGTATTCAATACCTGCGTCAGGGCAATGCCGAACAGGCCAAGTTCAACCTTGACCGGGCCCTCCAGTACGATCCCAGCAATCCTCAGGTCTACATCGGCTTCGCCTATTTCTACCAGCAGGTATCCGATTTCAAGGCGGCCGAGGAGAACTACAAGAAGGCGCTCTCCATGGATCCGACCAATGCTGACGCGATGAACAACTACGGTGCCTTCCTGTGCAACCGTGGGCGTTTCGAGGAGGCGGAGAAGGCATTCCTGCAGGCGGTCAGCCAGCCAGATTACGTCAAGATCGCCGATACCTACGAGAATGCGGCGCTCTGCTCGATGCAAAATAACAGAAATGACAAGGCCAACGAGTACTATCGTCTGGCCTTGGGGTATAATCCCCGCAATCCAAGGTTATTGCTGGACATGGCCGAGCTTTCCATGAAAGATGGCAAGCTGCCTGATGTGCAGTCTTATCTCGTGCGTTTTGCCGAAGTGGCAGACGAAAACGAGGAGAGCCTCTGGCTCCGGCTGCGGCTGGCCCAGGCCATGGACAAACCGGCATTACTTCACCAATTCGGGACTGAGCTGGTAAGGCAATATCCCACTTCGCAACAAGCCAAGCGTTACTTAGCCAATGACTACTGAACAGCCACACGATTTTCAAGACGACTCCCAGGCAGTGGGCCCAGGCCAGCTGCTGCGCAACGCCCGTGAACAGCTTGGCTGGACACGAGAGCAGGTTGCGTCCCGCATTCACCTTCGTCTGACCCTGATCGCCGCCATCGAGGCGGATACCTATGACAAGCATACGTCCCACACCTTCATTCGCGGCTATCTGCGCGCCTATGCCAAGCTGGTCGGCATTCCCGAGGAGACCATACTCGCGGCCTACGACAAGCTGGGACTGACGCCGCCCGATAACATCGACATGCAGAGCTTCTCCCGCCGCTCCCGCCAGCAAGCCAACGACAGTCGGCTCAAGGTGGTGACCTGGCTGGTGATCCTGGTGTTGATCGCCCTCTCCATCGCCTGGTGGTGGCAGAGCACGGCACGTCGTTCCGCCGGGGATGAAGCCCTGGCGGCGAGCGAAATGGGCACGGCGCAGACAGTCTCGGTCGCCAACGTGACGCCCACGGTGGACGTGGCCGACCCCGTATTGCCCGTGGCCTCCGAGGCCGTGGCGACTGAAGTCGTTGTGAGTGACGCCGCCGCCACCGCGCCGGACGTCGTTGCCGCGACCAGTGCCGCCCTGTCTACCGAGGCTTCATCTGCTGAGGCAACCCTGGCGCCGGCAGAGACGGCCGCCACCGAACCTGGCAAGGCGCCCCAGCTCAAGATGAGCTTCACCGCCGACTGCTGGCTGGATGTCAAGGATGCCAACGGCAAGACCCTGTTCAGCGGTCTGAAGAAGGCGAATGACGAACTTGTGCTGGAAGGACCCGAGCCACTCAAATTCATCATTGGCGCGCCCATGGCGGTCAATCTCGAATACCAGGGCAAGTCCTTCGACATGAGCCGTTACAACAACGGCCGGACTGCTCGCTTCTCACTGCCGCAGGAGTAATCTGTCCGCCATGTCCGCTCACGAATCCCCCATTATTCGTCGTCAATCCAGGCAGATCATGGTCGGCAATGTGCCGGTTGGGGGCAACGCCCCCATCACGGTGCAAACCATGACCAACACCAAGACCACGGATGTCGCCGCCACCGTCGAGCAGATCCAGCGGATCGAGCGGGTCGGTGCTGACATAGTCCGGGTTTCGGTACCCACCATGGAAGCGGCGGAAGCCTTCCGGCTCATCAAGCAGCAGACCCGCATTCCCATCGTCGCCGACATCCACTTCGACTACCGCATCGCCCTGAAAGTGGCCGAATACGGTGCCGACTGCCTGCGTATCAACCCGGGCAACATCGGTAACGAAGAGCGGGTGCGCGCCGTGGTCGACTGTGCCCGTCATTACAACATTCCGATCCGCATCGGCGTCAACGGCGGCTCTCTGGAGCGTGACATCCAGGAAAAGTATGGCGAGCCGACCCCGGAAGCCCTGCTCGAGTCGGCCATGCGCCACGTGGATTACCTGGATCGCCTCAACTTCGAGAACTTCAAGGTGAGCGTCAAGGCCTCCGACGTCTTCCTCGCGGTCGGTGCCTATCGCCTGCTGGCCAAGCAGATCGACCAGCCGCTGCACCTGGGGATCACCGAGGCAGGCGGCTTCCGCGCCGGCGCGGTGAAATCCGCCATCGGGCTCGGCATGCTGCTGGCCGATGGCATAGGCGACACCATCCGCATCTCCCTGGCCGCCGATCCGGTGGAAGAGGTGAAGGTGGGCTTCGACATTCTCAAGTCCCTGCGCATCCGCTCCCGCGGCATCAATTTCATCGCCTGTCCCTCCTGCTCCCGCCAGGAGTTCGACGTGATAGGGACGGTGAACGCCCTGGAAGAGCGGCTCGAGGACATCATCACCCCGATGGATGTCTCCATCATCGGCTGCGTGGTGAACGGCCCGGGCGAGGCGCTGGTCTCGGATCTGGGGCTGGCGGGCGCCGCCAACAAGAGTGCCTTCTACGAAGGGGGCCAGCGTGTCGACAGGCTCGACAACAAGGATCTCATCCCGACCCTGGAGCGCCGTATCCGCGCCCGGGCGGCCATGCTGGATCCGGCCAACCAGATCCAGGTGGACAAAGGTTGAACCATTGAGGGGCCACCTGGGGTGGCCCCGGCTTTAGGTTGTTGATTTTAAATCCCGCATCCGGGCACCCTGATTTTACCTCGGGGCCGAAAATCCCTATAATGCGGCCAAATTTTACCTCTTTTTCTCGAGTATCAACGTGGCAAAACAGATCCAAGCTATTCGCGGTATGAATGATTGCCTGCCGGAGCAGAGCCCGGTATGGCAGAAAGTGGAACAGATCCTGCGCCAGGTCGTCGCCAGCTACGGCTACAGCGAAGTGCGCATGCCCATTGTCGAGCAGACCCATCTGTTCAAGCGCGCCATCGGTGAAGTGACCGACGTGGTCGAAAAAGAGATGTACACCTTCGAAGACCGCAACGGCGACAGCCTGAGCCTGCGCCCGGAAGGGACAGCCAGCTGCGTCCGTGCCGGCATCGAGCACGGCCTGCTCTACAACCAGGAACGCCGGATGTGGTACATGGGCCCCATGTTCCGTCACGAGCGTCCCCAGAAGGGCCGTTATCGCCAGTTCCACCAGTTCGGGGTCGAGCTGTTCGGCATCAACGGGCCTGACATCGACGCCGAGCTCATCATGCTGACCCACCGTCTGTGGCGTCTGTTCGGCATCCAGGATCACGTCACTCTGCAGCTCAATACCCTGGGTCAGAGTGCAGAACGGGCCGCCTATCGTGATGCCCTGGTCGCCTACCTGGAGCAGTACAAGAGCGAGCTGGACGAAGAGAGCCAGCGCCGCATGTACAGCAACCCGCTGCGGGTGCTCGACTCCAAGGACGAAAAAGTGCAGGCCATCCTGGTCGGTGCGCCCCGTCTGTTCGATCACCTGGGCGAAGAGAGCCTGGCCCACTTCGAGGGGCTCAAGCGCCTGCTCGAGTCCGCTGGCATCCAATACGAGGTGAACGAGCGTCTGGTGCGCGGTCTCGACTACTACAACCTCACCGTGTTCGAGTGGGTGACGAGCAGCCTGGGGGCCCAGGGCACCGTCCTGGCCGGTGGCCGTTACGACGGTCTGGTGGAGCAGCTCGGCGGTCAGGCCACCCCGGCCGTGGGCTTTGCCATGGGCATGGAGCGTCTGGTGCTGATGCTCGAAACCCTTGAGCTCAACGCCGATATCCGCCCGGCGGTGGATGTCTATCTCTGCATGGTGGGCGAGGGGACTGAGCAGGCTGGTTTCCGGCTTGCCGAGCGGCTGCGCGACGCCCTGCCGGACCTGCGTCTGATGAGCCACTGCGGTGGCGGCAACTTCAAGAAACAACTCAAGCGTGCCGACAAGAGCGGCGCGGCCATTGCCCTGATCCTCGGCGAGACCGAGGTGCAAAGCGGGGAGATCACCATCAAATATCTGCGTGGCCAGGCCGAGCAACAGACCGTCTCGGTCGATGCCGCCATCGCCCTGCTGGCAGCTAAAGGAGAGTAAGCTGTGGAAGTGTATACCACTGAAGAACAACAGGTTGAGGTCATCAAGAGCTGGTGGAAAGAGAACGGCACCTCGGTACTCGCCGGGACCGTGATCGGTCTGGTCGGCCTCTTTGGCTGGCGTTACTACAACGAGCTGCAGCAGACCAACCAGGAAGCCGCCTCTCAGGCTTACAACGCCATGACAGCCCAGCTCGCCAAGGGGGACGATGCCGCCCTCGAGCAGGCCAAGAGCTTCATCAGCGCCCATCAGGGCGACGCCTATGCCGAGCTGGCCGCCCTGCAACTGGCCGCGGCTGCGGTCAAGGCGGGCAAGCTGGATCTGGCTGCCGAGCAGCTGACCCAGGTGGCCGCGAACGGCGACGAGAGCATCAAGCCCATCGCCGCCCTGCGCCTGGCCCGGGTGCTCAAGGATCAGGGCAAGGCCGACGAGGCCCTGGCCCAGCTTGGCAAGATCAACAACGACGCCTTCAAGGCCCAGGTGGCGGAAGTGCGTGGTGATGTCCTGCTGGGGCAGGGCAAGCCCGAAGAGGCGCGCGATGCCTATCAGGTGGCGGCCGATGCCGGCGGCCTGCAGAGCAGCGCCGAACTCAAGCTGAAGATGGACGATCTGGCGCTGCCAGCGGTCACTGCGGGTGAGGCTCCGGATGCGTAATCTGTACAAGAAAATGGCGCTGGGGGTGGCAGTCTCCCTGGCCCTGCAGGGCTGCTCCCTGTTCAGCTCCGAGGAAGACCTGACCCCGATGGCGCCTCTGCCCGTGGTGGAGTCCGTCTTCAGTGCCGATACCAAGTGGTCCTCCTCCGTCGGGGATGGCATAGGCGATTTCTACTCCCAGCTGCAACCCGTGGTGGAAGAGGATCACATCTATGCCGCCGCCCGTGACGGGGATGTGACCGCCTTCGATCGCAATAGTGGCGAGACCCTGTGGAGCGTGGATCTGGCAGACCTGCCCATCAACGCCGACAAGCGCAGCGCCCGCCTCTCCGGCGGTCTGGTCTCCCGCTATGGCAAGCTGTTCCTCGGCTCCGAGAACGGGGTGGTCTACGCCCTGAACGAAGCGAACGGGGAAGTGCTGTGGCAGACCACTGTACCCGGTGAAGTGGTGGCGAGCCCCGCCGTCGAGGATGGTCGCGTGGTGGTGCTGACCACCTCTGGCCGTCTGATGGCGCTCGACACCGATGAGGGCAAGCTGCAGTGGACCCTGTCCGAAGAGCAGCCGCCCCTGACCCTGCGCAGTGCCAGCACCCCGGTCATCACCAACGGCGCCGTGCTCTATGGCCGTGCCGATGGCAAGGTGGGCATCGCCCTGCTGAGCAACGGCCAGCCGGTGCGCCAGTCCAAGGTGGCCGACCCGCGCGGCGCCACCGAGCTGGATCGCATGGTCGACGTGGACGCCAGCCCGCTGATTGCCGGTGATGAGCTCTATGCCATCGCCTACAATGGCCAGCTGATGGCCCGCAAGCTGATGACGGGTGACGAGGTGTGGAAGCGCAAGTATTCCGGCTACCGCGACATGGCGGTCACCGGCAATGCCATCGTGCTGACCGACAGCCGCAGCCATCTGTTTGCGGTCGACAGGCGCAATGGTCTTGAGCTGTGGTCCAACACCCAGCTGGAAAACCGCACCGTGACCGCTCCCGTTGTCCTGGGTGACTACGTGGTGGTCGGCGATGTGGAAGGTTACCTGTATTGGCTGGATCGGACCGACGGGTCCATCAAGGCCATGCAGCAGCTCGACAGCAGTGGTCTCTATGCCGCGCCCCTGGTGGACGGTGACACCCTGTATGTGCAGAGCCGTGGCGGCAAGTTGTACGCTATCAAGCGTCCCTGATCGCCCGTCAATCTGAATATCCGGCTCCTGGTCTTCGGACCCGGAGCCTTTGTCGTCTTGAGAATGAGGCTTTTATGACTCCTGTAGTAGCCCTGGTGGGCCGCCCCAACGTGGGGAAATCCACCCTGTTTAACCGCCTGACCCGTACCCGGGATGCCCTGGTTGCCGATTTCCCCGGCCTGACCCGGGACCGTAAATACGGCCAGGCGAAGTTGGGCGAGCTGGAATTTATCGTGGTCGATACCGGCGGTATCGATGGCACCGAGGAGGGGATCGAGCTGAAGATGGCCGAGCAGTCCCTGCTGGCCATCGAGGAAGCCGATGTGGTGCTCTTCATGGTGGATGCCCGTGCCGGTTTGACCGCCGCGGATCAGGCCATCGCCGAGCACCTGCGCAAGACCCACAAGAAGGTGTTCCTGGTCGCCAACAAGACCGACGGCATCGACGGTGACTCCGCGGTCTCCGAGTTCTACGGCCTGGCGCTGGGGGAGGTCTACCAGATCGCCGCCGCCCACGGTCGTGGGGTGCTGAGCCTGCTGGAGCTGGCGCTGGCCCCCCACCTTGAGACCCTGGTCGAGGCTGCCGCCGAAGAAGAGGCGCAGGAAGAGGAGGACTTCGACGAAGAAGCCCTGCTGCGCATGGTGGCCGCCGGTGATCTCGACACCCGGGAAGACACCAAGGAGACCCCGTTCGCCGACTTGCCCATCAAGTTCGCCATCGTCGGTCGCCCCAACGTCGGCAAGTCCACCCTGACCAACCGCATGCTGGGTGAAGACCGGGTCATCGTCTATGACATGCCGGGCACCACCCGCGACTCCGTCTACATCCCCATGGAGCGTGACGAGCAGAAGTACGTGGTCATCGACACCGCAGGCGTGCGTCGCCGCGGCAAGGTGCACGAGACGGTGGAGAAGTTCTCCGTCATCAAGACCCTCAAGGCGATCGAAGACGCCAACGTCTGCCTGCTGGTGATAGACGCCCGCGAGACCATCACGGATCAGGACTTGAGCATCCTCGGCTTCGTGCTGAGCAGCGGCCGCTCCGTGGTGCTGGTGGTGAACAAGTGGGACGGTCTGGATCAGAAGGTGAAGGAAGACATCAAGAACGAGCTGGACCGTCGTCTGGGCTTCATCGATTTCGCCCGCGTCCACTTCATCTCCGCCCTGCACGGCAGCGGTGTCGGCCACCTGTTCGAGTCCATCAACGAGGCTTACCAGTCCGCCACCCGTCGTACCAGCACCGCCATGCTGACCCGCATCATGCAGATGGCGCAGGAAGATCACCAGCCGCCCATGGTCAACGGTCGTCGCGTCAAGCTGAAGTATGCCCACGCCGGTGGCTACAACCCGCCGCGCATCGTGATCCACGGCAACCAGCTGAACGATCTGCCGGACTCCTACAAGCGGTATCTCATCAACTACTTCCGCAAGTCCCTGAAGATCATGGGTACCCCGATCCGGGTCGAGTTCCAGGAGTCGGTCAACCCCTTCGAGGGCAAGAAGAACACCCTGACCCTGAGCCAGGAGCGGCAACGGGATCGCCTGCTCAAGGCCAAGAACAAGAGCAAGAAATAAGCCCTGACGGCTGCCCTGGTGGCAGCCGTTTTTTTATCTGCAAGATGAGGGGCGAGCCCGGCGCGCCTGCCCTGGAGAGGAGATGACCATGAGTCTCTTGACATGCCCGGCCTGCCAGGCCGAGCTGGACAGCCGCAGCCCAGAGGCGAGCTGCGGCCAGTGCCATGCCCGCTATCGGATCCGGGCCCTGTGCCCGACCTGCCTGCATGAGCTTGAACGGCTTCGGGCCTGCGGGGCGGTGGATTACTTCTGCAACCACTGCAACAGCCTGGTCTCCAAACGTAGTGTCCAGTTTGAGCTGACGCCGGTCGAGGCATAAAAAGGCATTAAAAAACCCGGCCTTGGCCGGGTTTATGCTGTGTGCTCCGCAATCAGCAAGGTATAGGAGCGGTTGCGGTGCCATATCTTGCGTTTCATGTCGGCCAGTTTCAGCTTGCGTCTGGGGCTCCAGGCGCATCTGGTTTTTCTGGTCAACGTGGCTCTTCTGCGTGTTCGCATCTGGTTTTCCTCCCTGGTCATCCCGGCGACGCTGACGGCTCCCTGGCATGGGTTGCCATCGGTATCGCAAGTTGATGAATGTATTGCAATAAGCCTCTCTCAGACAGGCTCTGGTCTGGGGGAATGGTAACAGAGAATTCCCCCAGACGACACACCCCGCAGGGCTCAGGGGGTGATGATCTGGCTGACCACCTCGGCGATGATGGCGGGGCGCTGTGCCGGGGGGGCCTGCTCGCTGCCGTCGTCCTCGTCCAGAGCCTCGCGGCGATGGGCCTTCTGCTGCTCGTTGTCGAGCCAGAGCAGGCTCTGGTAGTACTGGCGTACGTTGTTGACGTAGTTGCGCGCCTCGCCACCCCGGGCATAGCCGTAGCGCACCTTGCGATGCCAGCGTGACTGCTGCAGCAGGGGCAACACCTCTTTCACGTCGCTCCAGGCGTCCGGGTTCTTGCCGAGCTGCTTGGTCAGGCGGCGGGCATCCATCATGTGGCCATAGCCGATGTTGTAGGCGGTGAGGGCAAACCACACCTTCTCGTCCGCCGGCACCGAGTCCGGCACCTTCTCCATCATCTCCTGCAGGTAGCGGGCGCCCCCCTTGATGCTCTCTTCCGGGTGGGTTCTATCGTTCACCCCCATCGCCTTGGCAGTGGGTTCGGTCAGCATCATCATGCCGCGCACCCCGGTGTAGGAGCGGGCCTGGGGGTCCCAGTGGGACTCCTGATAGCTGATGGCGGCCAGCAGGCGCCAGTCAATCTCCTTGGCGTGGGTCTGGAACAGCGCCTGGTACTTGGGCAGCAGGCTCTTGGCCCGCTTGAGGAAGGTGCGGGTGTCGACGAAATCGAAGTTCTGCACATGACCGAAGTACTTCTCGTCGAGCTTGGCGATGGAGCCATCCATGAAGCGCTGGCCGAAGAAGTCGATGATGCTGGCGTAGAGGCTGTCATCGGGCAGCTTGGTCATGGCCCAGGCCACTGTCTGCTTGCTGGCGAGGGTCAGCCCCTCGGTGAGCTCGGGGTAGTAGCGCTGGGTGCGGGCCAGTACGGTGTCCTGCACCACCGTGTAGTCCACCTCGCCGTCGGCGACCTGCTTGAGCAGCTCTTCCACGTCGGCGTCCCGGTTGATGCGCCAGCTCAGATTGGGGTACTGGCTGGCCATCTCCTTCATCAGATCCTCGCCGGTGGAGCCGGCAGGCACCACTATGGTGCCCTTGATGTCGCCGAGATCCTTGGGTCTGGGGGAGCCGTTGCGATAGACCAGCTTGGGGGAGACCTGGTAGAAGCCGGGGCCAAAGCGAAACAGCTTGCGCCGCTCCGGGGTCACGACGATGGCGGCGGCGGCGAGATCCAGCTTGCCCTTTTGCAGCTGTTCGACCAGCTCGGCGGTGGAGTAGGCCGGGACTATGGTCAGCTTGACCCCCAGCCAGTCGGCATAGTGCTGCGCCAGCTCGTAATCGAACCCCTGGGCGGTGTCGTCACGCTGGTAATAGGAAGTGGGACCATTGAGGGTGCCAACACGGATCTCGCCCCGTTGGCGGATCTGCTCCAGCTGGCTGGAGGGGGAATAGAAGTCACAGCCGGCCAGGGCCAGTGTCAGCAACATCCCGATAAACAGTCGAAAAATGCAGCGCAAGTAGGTGAGTACCCTTGTTGAAAAAATCGGCATTTGTCAAAAGAGAGGCACCTTTATACCAGAGAGTGTGGAGGGAGTCACATCGTGGGAGATGAGAAAAACGTTTGTTCGCGGTGAGCCTGATCCCTATAATACGCGCGTCTCAAATCCCCCCACACTCTAAAACTTGGTGAGAAAGGTATATGGAAATCTTGCGTGGTGCCCCAGCACTGTCTGAGTTTCGTGTCCACAAGCTGCTGCAGAGCTGCGCACAGAGAGGAGTAGAGATAGCAGACGTCTATGCCGAATACGTGCACTTTGCCGAGCTTTCGAGCCCGCTCTCGCCCCCGGAGCGAGCGACCTTGGGCCAGCTTCTGCGCTACGGCCCGACCATCCCTGAACACACCCCCAGCGGTCAGCTGTTTCTCGTTACCCCCCGCCCCGGCACTATCTCCCCCTGGTCTTCCAAAGCAACCGACATCGCCCACAACTGCGGCCTGAACCAGGTCAAGCGGCTGGAGCGCGGCATTGCCTATTACGTGCAGGCCAAGGGCGAGCTGACCGCAGCCCAGCGTGGCGAGGTCGCGGCCCTGCTGCACGATCGCATGATGGAGGTGGTGTTCGATGAGCCGAGCCAGGCAGCCGCCCTGTTTGCCCATCACGAACCGCGCCCCTTCACCCAGGTGGACGTGCTGGGCGGTGGCCGCAGCGCTCTGGCCTCGGCCAACATCGAGCTGGGCCTGGCGCTCGCCGATGACGAAATAGACTACCTGGTGGAGAACTTCACCCGGCTTGGTCGCAATCCCAACGACATCGAGCTCTACATGTTCGCCCAGGCGAACTCCGAGCACTGCCGTCACAAGATCTTCAACGCCGACTGGACCATAGACGGTGAGCAGCAGCCCAAGTCGCTGTTCAAGATGATCAAGAACACCTTCGAGCAGACGCCGGATCATGTCCTGTCTGCCTATAAAGACAACGCCGCCGTGATGGAAGGCAGCCAGGGTGGCCGCTTCTTCCCGAGCCCCGCCAGCGGCGAGTACCAGTATCACCAGGAGCGCGTCGACATCCTGATGAAGGTGGAGACTCACAACCACCCGACCGCCATCTCTCCCTTCCCGGGGGCCGCCACCGGCTCCGGCGGCGAAATTCGCGACGAGGGTGCGACCGGCCGTGGCGCCAAGCCCAAGGCGGGCCTGGTGGGCTTCTCCGTCTCCAACCTGCGCATCCCAGGTTTCGAGCAGCCCTGGGAGCAGGATTTCGGCAAGCCGAGCCGCATCGTCAGCGCCTTTGACATCATGCAGGAGGGGCCCCTCGGCGGTGCCGCCTTCAACAACGAATTCGGTCGTCCCGCCATCCTCGGCTATTTCCGTACCTTCGAAGAGCAGGTGCCGAGCCACAACGGCGTCGAAGTGCGCGGTTACCACAAGCCCATCATGCTGGCGGGCGGTATCGGCAACATCCGCAGCGAGCACGTCCAGAAAGGGGAGATCCCGGTCGGCGCGGCGCTGATCGTGCTGGGCGGACCGGCGATGAACATCGGCCTGGGGGGCGGCGCCGCCTCCTCCATGGCCTCCGGCCAGTCTGCCGAAGACCTCGATTTCGCCTCGGTGCAACGGGACAACCCCGAGATGGAGCGCCGTTGCCAGGAGGTGATCGATCGCTGCTGGCAACTCGGCGATGACAACCCCATCGTCTTCATCCACGACGTGGGGGCCGGTGGCCTCTCCAACGCCATGCCGGAGCTGGTGAACGACGGCGAGCGCGGCGGTCGCTTCGACCTGCGCGCCATCGCCAGCGACGAGCCGGGCATGAGCCCGCTGGAGATCTGGTGCAACGAGTCCCAGGAGCGCTATGTGCTGGCGGTCGCCCAGGAGAAGCTGCCCCTGTTCAAGGCCCTGTGCGAGCGCGAGCGCGCTCCTTATGCCGTGATCGGCACCGCCACCGAAGAGAAGCATCTGACCCTCTCCGACAGCCACTTTGACAACCAGCCCATCGACCTGCCGCTGGACGTGCTGCTCGGCAAGGCGCCCAAGATGCACCGCGACGTGCAGACCCTGCCCGCCCAGGGCAAGGCGCTGCAACTGGACGGCATCACCCTCAGCGACGCCGCCGAGCGGGTGCTGCGTCTGCCGACTGTGGCGGAGAAGTCCTTCCTCATCACCATCGGCGATCGCACCGTGACCGGTCTGGTCAACCGCGACCAGATGGTCGGCCCCTGGCAGATCCCGGTGGCCGATTGCGCCGTCACCGCCGCCACCTACGACAGCTATCACGGCGAAGCCATGTCCATGGGGGAGCGTACCCCGGTGGCACTGCTGTCTCATGCTGCATCGGCCCGTATGGCGGTGGCCGAGGCCCTGACCAACCTGGCACCGGCTCATATCGGCTCCCTCAAGCGGGTCAAGCTCTCCGCCAACTGGATGTCCGCCGCCGGTCACCCGGGGGAAGATGCGGGCCTCTACGAAGCCGTGAAAGCGGTGGGCGAGGAGCTCTGCCCGGCCCTTGGCATCACCATCCCGGTGGGCAAGGACTCCATGTCCATGAAGACCCGCTGGCAGCAAGAGGGTGAGGAGCGCAGCGTCACCTCGCCGCTCTCCCTGCTTATCTCCGCCTTTGCGCGGGTCGAGGACGTGCGCAATACCGTGACCCCGCAACTGCGGACCGATCTCGGGGAGACCGACCTTATCCTGATTGACCTTGGCAACGGCAAGCAGCGCCTCGGCGCCTCCGCCCTGGCCCAGGTCTATCGCCAGCTTGGGCAGAGCGCCCCGGATCTGGACAACCCGGTCCAGCTCAAGGGCTTCTTCAACGCCATCCAGGCGCTGGTGGCGGATCGCAAGTTGATCGCCTACCACGACCGCTCCGACGGCGGCCTCTTCGTCACCCTGACCGAGATGGCGTTTGCCGGTCACTGCGGCCTCGACATCCAGCTCGATCGCATCGGTGGCGACCTGCTGCCGGCGCTGTTCAACGAAGAGCTGGGGGCGGTCATCCAGGTGCGCCGCGACGACAAGGAAGCGGTGCTGACCCTGCTGGCCGGTCACGGTCTGGCGGCCTGCTCCCACGTGCTGGGCACGGTGCGTGAAGATGACCTCATCCTGTTCCAGCGCGCCGGCACCGAAGTGTACCGCGCCAGCCGCACCGCACTTCGCACCCTCTGGGGCGAGACCAGCTGGCAGATGCAGCGCCTGCGGGACAACCCGGAGTGCGCGGATCAGGAGCATGCCGCCCGTCAGGACGCCACCGATCCGGGTCTGCAGGCCAGGTTGACCTACAACCCGTCCGAGGACGTGGCCGCCCCCTATATCGCCCGCGGGGTCTCCCCCCGTCTGGCGGTGCTGCGCGAGCAGGGGGTCAACTCCCACGTGGAGATGGCGGCGGCGTTCGATCGCGCCGGGTTCGCGGCGGTGGATGTGCATATGAGTGACATCCTGTCCGGTCGCATCAAGCTGGAAGAGTTCCAGACCCTGGTGGCCTGCGGCGGCTTCTCCTACGGCGACGTGCTGGGGGCGGGGGAAGGCTGGGCCAAGTCCATCCTGTTCAACGACGGAGCCCGCGAGCAGTTCCAGCGCTTCTTCGAGCGCGGCGATACCTTGTCGCTGGGCGTGTGCAACGGTTGCCAGATGATGTCCAACCTGCGGGACCTCATCCCGGGGGCCGATCTCTGGCCGCGCTTCGTGCGCAACCGCTCCGAGCGCTTCGAGGCGCGCTTCAGCCTGGTGGAAGTGCAGGACTCCCCCTCCGCCTTCTTCGCCGGCATGGCGGGCTCGGTGATGCCCATCGCCGTCTCCCACGGGGAAGGGCGGGTGGAAGTGCGCGACGCCGCTCACCTTGCCGCGCTGCAACAGAGCGGCCTGGTGGGACTGCGCTTCGTGGACAACCGCGGTCAGGTCACCGAGCAGTACCCGGCCAACCCGAACGGGGCTCCGGCGGGCATCACAGCGGTCACCACCACGGACGGCCGCGCTACTATCATGATGCCGCACCCGGAGCGGGTGTTCCGCACAGTGGCGAACTCCTGGCACCCGGACAACTGGGGCGAGGACGGCGCCTGGATGCGAATGTTCCGCAACGCTCGCGTGCGTCTGGGTTAATCCCGCGCTGACGTGGTAGAGAATCAGAAACCGGCCCCCGTGGCCGGTTTTTTTATGGGCCTTGATCTGACGATGGGGAGGGCAGGCAGAGACGAGCGCGATGGGGGGGCGAGCGGGTCATCCCCGTGCTCGCAGCTCCGTCAGCCGTTTGCTGGAGGATGAGGTACTCCGGACCTGCATTGATTGAGGGACACCGCTCTGGCGCCGCTTCTCAGACGGGCAAGCCGGTTTGGGGCTTGGCGGACATAAAAAACCGGCCATGAGGGCCGGTTTTTCTGTGTGGGCTGTACTTGAGGTTAGCGCAGCACCACGTGCTGGAAGCCCTGCACCAGGCTGATGACCGGCTGGGGATAGATGCCGAGCAGCACCACCAGGATGGCGGAGAGCAGCACCACAAGCCCGCCGGAGGAGAAGGCCCAGTCGGCCCTGGCATCGCGCAGCTGCATGCCGGGTTCGCGCAGGTAGAGGGTGACCATGACGCGCAGGTAGTAGTAGAGCCCCAGGGCACTGCCGAGCACGATGGCGCCGGAGAGCCACCACAGCTGCGCCTCGACGGTGACGCCGATGAGGTAGAACTTGCCGATGAAGCCGAGCGTCATGGGGATGCCCGCCAAGGAGAGCATCATCACCGTCATGACGGCGGTCAGATAGGGGCGTTTCCAGAACAGACCGCGATAGCTGTGCAGGGAGTCCGCATCCTTGCCGCGATAGGGGCTGGACATCATGCTGATGACGCCGAAGGCCCCCAGGCTGGTGAAGAGGTACATCAGCAGGTAGACACCGGCCGCTTCCACCGGCATCTGGCCGAGGCGGCTCGCCACCACCACTGCCAGCAGATAGCCGAAGTGAGAGATGGAGGAGTAACCCATCATCCGCTTGATGTTGGTCTGGATCAGCGCCAGGAGGTTGCCGACCACGATGGAGATGACCGCCATGGCCGCCAGCAGCCAGTGGATCATGGGATCCGAGGTGGCCGGTACCGCCAGGTAGAAGCGCAGCAGCACGCAGAACACGGCTATCTTGCTCACGGTGGCGAGGAAGGTGGCCACAGGTGCAGGTGCCCCTTCGTAGACATCCGGGGTCCAGAGGTGGAAGGGGGCCAGGGAGAGCTTGAAGGCGAAGCCCACCAGCATCAGGCCGAAGCCCCCCATCAGCAGCGGGTGGTGAGCCGGGCTCTGGGCCAGGGTCAGGCCGAGATCGCTGAAGCTCAGGCTGCCCGCCTGGGCATAGAGCAGCGCCATGCCGAACAGCAGGAAGGCGGTGGCGGCGGCGGAGAGCACCATGTACTTGATGCTGGCCTCCAGGGAGTGGCGCTCGCGGTAGGCATAGCCCACCAGGCCGAACATGGGCAGGGTCAGCATCTCGATCCCGATGAACAGCGACGCGAGGTGACGGGAACCCGCCAGCACCAGGCCGCCTGCGGTGGCGATGAGCAGCAGCAGATAGAACTCTTCCCGGTTGTCCGGGTAGCCCTTGAGCCAGGAGCGACCGAAGGTGCAGGTGGCCAGGGCCCCGATGAGGACCAGCCCCATGTAGAAGACCGCGTAAGCGTCCACTTGCAGCAGGGGAGTGACCCCCTGATCTCCCTGGGCCATGACGATGGGCAGGGAGAAGAGCGCCAGGTTGAGACCTGTGATGGTCACCACGAAGGCGGTGTCATCGCAGCGCTTCCAGGCGATGGCGAGCATCAGGGCGACCATGGCCCCCGTGGTCAGCAACAGGGGCAGCAGGGCCAATAGTTGGGCGGCGGTAAACGTCATGACAAGGCTCCCGGCGTGGACAAGGAAGGGGAGAGAGAAGGAGAGGGCATCATTGCAGTGCTCCTGTGGCTGGCAGCGCGTACCAGTGCAGCACGCTCAGCAGGCTGCTGCTGGCGGTGTCGAGCACGGGTTGCGGGTAGAGACCGAGCAGCACCAGCAGGCCGGCTATGGTCAGCATCATGGCCAGCTCCCGTCTGTCCAGGCCCTTGAGGACGCTCTCGTCCTTGGGGGTACCGAAGCAGGCGCGCTGCAGCATGATGAGGGAGTAGACCGAGGCCAGCACCAGGCCGAAGGTGGCGATGATGGTGATGATGGGGGCCACCTGGAAGCTGCCGATGAGGATCAGGAACTCGCCGACGAAGTTGCCGGTGCCCGGCATGCCAAGGGAGGCCACCGAGAAGAACAGCATCACGCCGGGCAGGTAGCGCAGCCGACCCCAGAGGCCGCCCATCAGGCGCAGATCCCGGGTGTGCAGCCGCTCGTAGAGCTGGCCGCACAGGATGAAGAGACCGGCGGCGGAGAGGCCGTGGGCGATCATCTGCACCACGGCCCCCTGCAGGGCCAGCTCGCTGCCCGAATAGATGGCGATCATCACGAAGCCCATGTGGGAGATGCTGGTGTAGGCCACCAGACGCTTGATGTCGGTCTGGGCGAACGCCAGCAGGGCGCCGTAGACGATGCCGAACAGGCCAAGAAGCATGGCGTAGGGGGCGAACTCGGCGGAGGCCTCGGGGAACAGCGGCAGGGTGAAGCGCAGCAGGCCGTAGGCGGCGGTCTTGAGCAGGATGCCCGCCAGGTCCACCGAGCCCGCGGTCGGTGCCTGGCTGTGGGCGTCCGGCAACCAGCCGTGCAGGGGCACCAGGGGCATCTTGACCGCGAAGGCGATGAAGAAGCCCAGCATCAGCAGCCACTGTACCGTGCTGCTCATGGGGGTGTTCAGCAGCTCCTGATAGTTGAAGGTGAAGACGCCTGTGCTGGCGTGGTGGGTCAGCACCAGGCCCAGGATGGCCACCAGCATGATGAGGCCGCTCGCCTGGGTGTAGATGAAGAACTTGGTGGCCGCGTTGATCCGGGATTTGCCGTCGGTGACCGAGTGGCCCCAGAGCGCGATCAGGAAGTACATGGGGACCAGCATCATCTCCCAGAAGAAGAAGAAGAGGAACAGGTCCACCGCCATGAAGACGCCGAGCACGCCCCCCAGGATCCACAGCAGATTGAGGTGGAAGAAGCCGATGCGCTGCACGATTTCCTTCCAGGAGCAGAGGATGGCCAGCACCCCGATGAAGCTGGTGAGCATCACCATCAGGAGGGACAGGCCGTCTACCGCCAGGTGCAATGAGATGCCGAAGCGGGGGATCCAGGGTTGCTGCCACTCGGCCGCCCAGACGGGGAGGCCGGGGCTTGCGAGGGAGAAGTCACCCCCCAGCCAGATGGCACCGGAGAGCACCAGACAGGCGCTCATGGAGAGCAGGGCTACCCAGCGAACGAATTGTCCGCCGAGCCGCTCCATCTGCCAGCAGAGCAAGCCGCCGATAAAAGGAATTAACAAGATCCAGAGTAAGGTCACGATATCAGCTCTCGTCTAGGTTCTAGTCGGGCAGGCCCCGGGCCTGCCACACATATTGGGCTCATGGATCAGCCGAGCAGCAGCAGGGCCAGGATCAGGGCGGCGCCCATCCCCATGGAGGCGGCGTACCAGCGCAGCTTGCCGGAGACTGTCCAGGCCAGCAGCTGGTGACCCCCCTGGGCCAGCACGGCGGGCAGGTTCATCATCCGATCCAGCGGGTCCTTGCCGAGCAAGCGAGTTGTCAGCAGGTAGGGCTTGACCCAGATCCAGTCATAGAGCCAGTCAAAGCCCCAGGCATTGAACCAGAGGGTGCTGAGCGCGCGGCCGACGGCACTCTCGGCGATCCCCTTCTCCAGGCGACGTTCGCCGAGGAACAGGAAGGCGGCGAGCGCAATGCCTGCCACGGCGATGACGCCGGAGAGGATCTCGAGGCTGTGGCGTCCCTCTTCAATATGATCCCCCGGGCCTGCCGGCAGTACCCCGGCGAGCGGCGGCACTATCAATGCGCCAACCCCGGTGGAGAGCACCAGCAGCACCAGCAGCGGCAGCTGGTGGGCCAGGCCGTGACCGGCGTGGGCCTCGGTTTGCGCCTTGCCGTGGAAGGCGATGAAGATGAGGCGGAAGGTGTAGAGGGAGGTCAGGAAGGCCCCACCCAGACCGGCCCACAGCAGGGCGCTCTGGCCACTGGCCTGCACCTGCCAGAGGATGGCGTCCTTACTGTAGAAGCCGGCGGTGACCAGCGGCAGCGCGGCCAGGGCCGAGCCCCCCACCAGGAAGCAGGCATAGACCAGCGGCAGGCTCTTGCGCAGGCCCCCCATCTTGAAGATGTTCTGCTCGTGGTGGGTCGCGACGATCACGGCACCGGCGGAGAGGAACAAGAGCGCCTTGAAGAAGGCGTGGGTCATCAGGTGGAAGATGGCCCCTTCCCAGGCGCCGACCCCCAGGGCCAGGAACATGTAGCCAATCTGGCTCATGGTGGAGTAGGCCAAAATCCGCTTGATGTCGGTCTGGACCAGGGCGGCAAAGCCTGCCAGCACCAGGGTGATGGCACCGACCAAGGCCACCAGATGGAGGATCTCCGGGGCCAGCAGGAACAGACCGTGGGTGCGGGCGATGAGGTAGACACCGGCGGTCACCATGGTGGCCGCGTGGATCAGCGCCGAGACCGGGGTCGGGCCCGCCATGGCGTCTGCCAGCCAGGTTTGCAGCGGCAGCTGGGCTGACTTGCCGACCGCGCCGCCGAGCAGCATGAGGCAGGCGAACGACAGGGCAGGGGAGCCCTCGGCAAACATCGCGGGGGCACGCACCAGCAGCTCGTGGATGTTGAGGGTGCCGAGCTCGCGGTAGAGCACGAAGAGCCCGATGGCGAGGAAGACGTCGCCGACCCGGGTCACCACGAAGGCCTTGAGGGCGGCGGCGCCGTTGGCCGGGTTGCGGTAGTAGAAGCCGATCAGCAGGTAGCTGCACAGCCCCACCCCTTCCCAGCCGAGGTAGACGAACAAGAGATCATCGGCCAGCACCAGGAACACCATGCTGGCGATGAAGAGGTTGGTGTAGGTGAAGAAGCGGGAGTAGCCCTCTTCCCCGCGCATGTACCAGGAGGCGAACAGGTGGATGAAGAAACCCACCCCGGTCACCACCCCGAGCATGGTCAGCGACAGCCCATCCAGCGCCAGACGGAAAGTGGGGGTGAAGCTGCCCACCGACATCCACTGCCACAGGGTCTGGGTATAGACGCCGCCTTCCGGCATGTTGCCGAGAAAGTCGATGCCAACCCAGAGCGTGGTCAGGGCCGACAGGCCTATGCTGCCGACACCGATGAGTGCCGCGCTGCGCTCGCCGAGACGGCCGATGGAGAAGGCCAGCAGCAGCCACCCCAGCAGGGGGAACAGGAAAGTCAGGTATAGGAGGCTCATCCGCGCATCTCGCTCACAGTGTCCACGTTCAGGGTGTGGTAACGACGATAGAGCAGCAGTAACAGGGCGAGGCCGATACTGGCCTCCGCTGCCGCCAGAGAAATCACCAGTATGTACATGATCTGGCCGTCGGCCTGGGCCCAGCGGCTACCCGCCACCACGAACGCCAGCGCGGACGCATTCATCATGATTTCGATACTCATGAGGATAAACAGCAGGTTGCGGCGGATCAGCAGACCGCACAGCCCGATGCAGAACAGGATGGCGGCCAGCAGCAGACCGTGCTCCATTGGGATTCCATTCATGACTGACCTCCTTCCTGGGATGGGCGAGCTGTGGGTTTGGGGACGGAGAGCACTTCCCCGCTCTTGTCTTCACGGCCAAGGTGATAGGCGGTGACCAGACCCGCCAGCAGCAGGATGGAGGCGAGCTCCACCGCCAGCACATAGGGGCCGAACAGGGCTATGCCGACCTCCTTGGCGCTGACGTCGGTCAGTCCGAGTTCACCGCCGGTGACCCCGAGAATGCCATGGGCCAGGAAGCCGAGCAGGATGAGGGAGAGCAGGGCAGGCCCACCCCAGGTCATGGGGGTGAGCCAGTTGCGCTCCTGATCCTGGGCGGACCCCAGGTTCAGCATCATCACCACGAACACGAACAGCACCATGATGGCGCCGGCGTAGACGATCACCTGCAGGGCGCCAGCGAAGGAGGCCCCCAGGCAGAAGAAGATCATGGCCACGGCGATGAGGGAGATGATGAGATTGAGCAGCGCATGCATGGGGTTGCTGGTGCTGATGACCCGCAGCGTGCTGTAAACGGCGACCAGGGCCGCGGCATAAAATGCCAGTTCCATGATTGACTCCTAGGGCAGCAGGCTCTTGACATCGATGGGCTTGGCTTCGTTCTCGGCATCCCCTTTGGGCTTGCCGTCGATGGCCATCCCGCTCATGCGGTAGAAGTTGTAGTCCGGGTATTTGCCGGGGCCGCTGATCAGCAGATCTTCCTTCTCGTACACCAGATCCTGGCGACGATACTCACCCATCTCGAAATCCGGCGTCAGCTGGATGGCGGTGGTGGGGCAGGCCTCTTCACACAGGCCGCAGAAGATGCAGCGGGAGAAGTTGATGCGGAAGAACTCCGGGTACCAGCGACCGTCGTCCCGCTCCGCTTTTTGCAGCGAGATGCAGCCGACCGGGCAGGCCACGGCGCACAGGTTGCACGCCACGCAGCGCTCGTCACCGTCCGGATCCCGGGTCAGCACGATGCGGCCACGGAAACGGGGGGCGGCATAAACCTGCTGCTCCGGGTAGTTCAGGGTCTCGCGGGGGCGCCAGGCATGGGAGAAAACCATCCCCAGACTGCGCAGTTGGGTGCCAACACCCTTGATAATGCTCGTAATTTTCATTGGTGCCTCACTGCACGTTCATAAGCACGACGGCGCCGGTTACCAGCATGTTGAGCAAGGTAAGCGGTAAGCAGACTTTCCAGCCAAAGGACATCACCTGGTCAAAGCGCGGGCGGGGCAGGGAGGCCCGCAGCAGGATGAAGAACACCATGAAACAGGCGGTCTTCAGGGCAAACCAGATGAAGGGCGGCAGCCAGGGGCCGTGCCAGCCACCAAAGAAGAGGGTCACGATGAGGGAGGAGATCAGCACGATGCCGATGTACTCGCCCACGAAGAACAGACCCCACTTCATGCCCGCGTACTCGATGTGATAGCCGTCGGCGAGCTCCTGCTCGGCCTCCGGCTGGTCAAACGGGTGGCGGTGGGTGACGGCAACCCCGGCAAACAGGAAGGTGATGAAGCCCAGGAACTGGGGGATTACGTTCCACAAACCGGCTTGCGCTTCCACTATATCCCGCAGGTTGAAGCTGCCGGTCTGGATGACGATGCCCATGAGCGACAGGCCGAGGAACACCTCGTAGGAGAGGGTCTGGGCCGAGGCGCGCAGGCTGCCGAGCAGGGAGTACTTGTTGTTGCTCGACCAGCCGGCGAACAGCACGGCATAGACAGCAAGCCCTGCGATGGCCAGGATGTAGAGCAGCCCCACGTTGAGATCCGCCACGCCCCAGGTGGGGGTGATGGGCACCACCGCAAACGCCAGGATGAAGGCGGTAAACGCGATGATGGGGGCCAGCACGAAGATCCGGCGATCCGCGAACGGCGGTATCCAGTCCTCCTTGAAGAACATCTTGACCATGTCGGCCGCCAGTTGCAGCAGGCCGAAGGGGCCCACCCGGTTGGGGCCGTACCTGTCTTGCCAGAGCGCTAGCAGACGGCGCTCGATGAAGCTCATGAAGGCGCCAGCCCCCACGATCCCCACCAGCACGATCAAGGCTTTGCCTACCTCCAGCAACAGATCGATCAGCTCATTGCTCATGCGATGGCCTCCTGCAAGTCAGTCACATAGGCCTGGTGCAGCGCGGTCGGCAGACCATGGGCCCCCAGGGGCAGGCCGAGCAGGCCTGGTGCCAGCCGCTCGCTGATACGCAGGGTCAGCCGCCAGTGGTGACCCCCCCAGGAGAAGGCCACCAGATGGCCGGCATGAAGGGCCAAACGGGCGGCGTCGGCCGGGTTCAGCACCAGCTCGGGGTCCCCCATGCGGGCCTGGATGACGGGGCTGCGGGCGGAGAGCTCGTCGCCACCGAACAGCTGGTCATAACTGACCACCTGCAGGGCTGTTTCTGCCCTGAAGGGGGCGGGAATGGTGTCGAACCAGCCGAGGGACTCGCTGCCTGGCTCCAGCAGACGACGACCGGGATCGCCGGCCCGCAGGTTGCCACCCACCTCGTCCTGGAACTTGTTCCAGGCAGAGGGGGAGTTCCAGCCCGGTGCCCAGGCGAACGGCACCTGTTGCAGGGGCTGGCGGGCGCCGGCATAGCCTTCCATGGAGAAGGCGAACGGGGAGTCGGGATCTTGCGCCACACGGGGCTCGCTCACGTTCTGATCCGCCAGCATGGAGGTGCGGCCGCTGTAGCGGTGCGGCTCGCGAGCGAGCTTCATGCCGCGGATGCGCAGTCCCGCGTTGGGGGCGGCTTCGCGCATGGTGACCAGCAGCGGGGCAGAGGCGGCGCAGGCTGCACTCACCTCGTCGAAGGTGCTCCAGCGCGGGGACTTGCCGTCCAGCATGCCTTGCAGCGCGGCCAGCCAGCGCCAGCCCTCGCGCACCTGGATGTCGGCGTCGTAGAAGGCGGGGGCATAGACCTGGAAGAAGCGCTGGGCGCGGCCTTCCATGTTCACCACAGTGCCATCGGCCTCCGCGAAGCTGGCGGCAGGCAGCACCAGGTGGGCCTGCCGGGCGGTGCCGGTGTCCTGATGATCCACTACCAGCAGATGCTGCAGGCGCTTGATGGTGGCATCGACCCGGTTGCGGGGGGCGCGGCGATAGAGATCGTTCTCCAGGGTGATCAGCGCAAGGGACTCGCTCCCTTCGATGCGCTCGAGGGCGGCTTCCAGCGGGGCGGCGTTGCCGGCCAGCATGGCCAGCCCCAGGCTGTTGGCCTCCTGGGCCACCAGCGCCAGCTCCACGGCCTGGCCGCGACCCTTGAGGGCGTGAGCTATGTTGCTGGCCGCCTCGATCAGCGCCTGGTTGCGGGCACCATTGCCTGCGATGATGAGGGGCTTCTTGGCATTGCCGAGCAGCTCGGCCCAGCGGCTGGCTTGGGCCAGCTGATCGACGTCCAGATCCTGCGGGGCAGGGGCCAAGCCGTCGAGCAGGTGGGCGATGGCAAAGCCGAGGCGGGCCTGATCGGCGTGGGGGGCGTGCAGTGTATCGGCGGCCACGTCGTCGAGACGGGTCTGATCCAGGCTGGTGATGAGCAAGGGGTAGCGCTCATTCTGAGCCAGCGTCTGCACCGCGGCGACCTGCCAGAGATCCACCTTCAGCTTGCGGGCTATTTCGCGTCCCTTGCCCTTGACCGCCTGGCGCAGGGCCAGGGCGATGCGGGCGGCGGTCTGGGTGACATCTTCACCCAGCACCAGGACGGCGTCTGCCTCTTCCATGTCGCGCAGGCTGGGGGTACGTACCCCGCCCTGGTGCAGCACATGCAGCATCTTCTGCAGGCAGGCCCATTCGCTCTGCTCGACGCCTGCGTAGAAGTTGGCGGCGCCCACCAGCTCGCGCAGGGCGAAGTTGCTCTCGAGCGAGGCGCGCGGCGAGCCGATGCCGATGATGCCGCTTGCGGTGCGCAGGGCATCGGCGGCGCGGTTGAGGGCGCCATCCACCGTGATGGCCAGCTTGTCATTGCCATCCTGCAGCAGGGGTTGGCGCGGGCGGTCGGCCTGGTTGACATAGCCGTAACCGAAGCGGCCACGATCACAGAGGAAGTAGTGGTTCAGGGCGCCGTGGAAGCGGTTCTCGATGCGGCGCAGCTCGCCGTAGCGCTCCCCCGGGCTGATGTTGCAGCCGACCGAGCACTGCTGGCAGATGCTGGGGGCGAACTGCATGTCCCACTTGCGGTTGTAGCGCTCGGAGTGGGTCTTGTCGGTGAAGACGCCGGTGGGGCAGACCTCCACCAGGTTGCCGGAGAACTCGCTCTCCAGGGTGCCGTCCTCGACCCGGCCGAAGTAGACGTTATCGTGGGCGCCGTAGACCCCCAGATCCTCGCCGCCGGCGTAATCCTTGTAGTAGCGCACGCAGCGATAGCAGGCGATGCAGCGGTTCATCTCGTGGTTGATGAAGGGGCCGAGATCCTGATTCTGGTGGGTGCGCTTGGTGAAGCGGTAGCGGCGGCTGTTGTGGCCCGTCATCACCGTCATGTCCTGCAGGTGGCAGGCGCCACCCTCTTCGCACACCGGGCAGTCGTGGGGGTGGTTGGTCATCTGCCACTCCACCACCGTCTTGCGAAACTCCTTCGCCTCTTCGTCCTCGATGGAGATATAGGTGCCATCGGTGGAGGGGGTCATGCAGGACATGACCAGGCGGCCGCGCTTGTCGTCGGCATTCTGGTACTGTTTGACCGCGCACTGGCGGCAGGCGCCGACGCTGCCGAGCGCCGGGTGCCAGCAAAAATAGGGGACGTCCAGACCCAGCGACAGACAGGCTTGCAGCAGGTTGTCTGCCCCGTCTACCTCGAACTCTTTACCGTCTACATGAATGGTTGCCATACAACTTCCCTGAAACCTGTTTTGTGAAATCGGCTATTGCCCGATGCGTCCTGGCGTATTACCAGCGCTCGCCCAGCAGATTGGGCTGGATACCCTTGAACAGCTTGTGATTGTCATGGGGGGCCTTGACCCCGGCCTCGAACTCGGGCCGGAAGTACTTCATGGCACTGCCAAGGGGCTCGACGGCGCCGGGGGCATGGGCACAGAAGGTCTTGCCTGGCCCCAGGAAGCTGACCAGCTGCTCCAGGGTGGCGAGATCCTCGGGTTGCCCTTCGCCTCGCTCCAGGGCCCGCAGGATCTTGACGCTCCAGGGCAGGCCGTCGCGGCAGGGGGTGCACCAGCCGCAGGATTCGCGGGCGAAGAACTCCTCCATGTTGCGCAAGAGTCCGACCATGTTGATGCTGTCATCCACCGCCATGGCGAGGCCGGTACCCATGCGGGTGCCCACCTTGCCGATGCCGCCTGCGTACATCTGGGCATCCAGGTGCTCGGGCAGCAGGAAGCCGGTGCCGGCGCCGCCAGGTTGCCACGCCTTGAGGCGATAGCCGGCCTTCATGCCGCCTGCGTACTCTTCGAACAGCTCGCGGGCTGTGATGCCGAACGGCAGCTCCCAGAGGCCGGGGTTGTTCACCTTGCCGGAGAAGCCCATCAGCTTGGTGCCGTGATCTTCCGACCCCGGCAGCGCCAGCCCCTGATACCAGGGGACGCCGTTGCCTATGATGGCGGGCACGTTGCACAGGGTCTCGACGTTGTTGACGCAGGTGGGCTTGCCCCAGACGCCGGAAACGGCGGGGAAGGGGGGTTTGGCCCGCGGGTTGGCGCGCCGTCCTTCCAGGGAGTTGATGAGCGCCGTCTCTTCGCCACAGATGTAGCGGCCGGCGCCGGTGTGGACGAACAGCTCGAAGTCAAAACCCGAGCCCAGGATGTTCTTGCCAAGCAGCCCCGCGGCCTTGGCCTCTTCCACCGCGCGGCGCAGGTGGATGGCGGCATCCACGTACTCGCCGCGCAGGAAGATGTAGCCGCGATAGGCCTTGAGGGCCCGGGCACTGATGATCATCCCCTCGATCAGCAGGTGGGGCAGCTGCTCCATCAGCAGCCGATCCTTGTAGGTGTTCGGCTCCATCTCGTCGGCGTTGCAGAGCAGGTAACGGATGTTCATGCTCTCGTCCTTGGGCATCAGGCCCCACTTCACCCCGGTGGAGAACCCGGCGCCGCCGCGCCCCTTGAGGCCGGCGTCCTTGACTGTGCTGACGATCTCATCCGGGCTCATCTGGCCCAGTGCCTTGCGGGCGGCCTCATAGCCCTGCTTGGCCTGATACTCCTCGAGCCACACCGGCTGGCCGTCATCCCGCAGCCGCCAGGTGAGGGGATGGGTCTCGGGGGCGCGGGCAATGCGGTTGGCGGTGCCGAGGGAGGCGAGTGTCTTGCTGCCTGGCTGAATGCTCATGGGTAAGCCTCCAGGGTTTTCAGCAACGTCACCGGATCGAGTCCGCCATAGGTGTCGTCATCGATCATGATGGCCGGCCCCTTGTCGCAGTTGCCGAGGCAGCAGACGGGCAGCAGGGTGAAGCGGCCATCCGGGGAGGTCTGGCCGGGGGCCAGATTGACGACCTCTTTCAGACCGGCCAGCAGCTGCTCGTGGCCGTTGATGTAGCAGACCATGCTGTCGCAGACGCGGATGATGTGGCGCCCCACCGGCTGGCGGAAGATCTGGCTGTAGAAGGTGGCGACCCCCTCCACGTCGCTGGCGGGGATGCCGAGTTCGGCACCGATGGCGTGAATGGCGCCGTCGGGCACCCAGCCGCGGGCCTGCTGCACTATCTTGAGCGCTTCTATGCTGGCGGCACGGGGATCTTCGTAGTGGTGTTTCTCATGTTCGATGGCATCGCGCTCAGCCTGGCTCAGGACGAAATCGCCCTGTTTGCTGCTGCATGCCCCTTGCCCTTGGGGGGTCTGGTTATTGTGACACTGACATTGGCTCATGACTTGACCTTTTGTGGCTTTTCCCTTTACTGCGCGTCTTGCCCTTCGCCCCGTCGGCCGGGGCGAGAGGACTCAACGATCCACATCTGACATAACGAAATCGATACTGCCCAGGTAGACGATGAGGTCCGACACCATCTGGCCGCGGATCACCGAGGGGATCTGCTGCAGGTGGGCAAAGCTCGGGGTCCGGATCCGGGTCCGGTAGCTCATGGTGGAGCCGTCGCTGGTCAGGTAGTAGCTGTTGACGCCCTTGGTCGCCTCTATCATCTGGAAGGACTCGGCGGCCGGCATCACCGGGCCCCATGACACTTGCAGGAAGTGGGTGATCAGGGTCTCGATGTCCTGCAGGGTGCGCTCTTTGGGGGGCGGCGTGGTGAGCGGGTGATCCGCCTTGAAGGGCCCCTCCGGCATGTTCTTCATGCACTGCTCTATGATGCGCATGCTCTGGCGGATCTCCTCGATGCGCACGGTGGCACGGTCGTAGGCATCCCCGTTGCTGCCCACCGGCACCTCGAACTCGAACTGATCGTAGCCGGAATAAGGGCGCCATTTGCGCACGTCGAAGTTGAGGCCGGTGGCCCGCAGACCGCCCCCCGTGGTGCCCCAGGCGAGCGCCTGCGCCGTGTTGTAGGCGGCGACGCCTATGGTGCGACCGCGCAATATGCTGTTGCGCATGGCGGCCTTCTCATACTCCATCAAGCGTTTGGGCAGCCAGCTCAGCAGGTTGTCCTGGATGAGGCGGGCCCAGCCGGTGGGCAGATCGTGGGCCACACCGCCGATGCGGAACCAGGCCGGGTGCATGCGGGCGCCGGTGATGGCCTCGATGATGGTGTAGATCTTCTGCCGGTCGGTGAAGGTGAAGAAGACCGGCGTCATGGCCCCCACGTCCTGGATGTAGGTGCCAAGGAACAGCAGGTGGCTCTGGATGCGGAACAGCTCCGCCATCATCACCCGGATCATGTCGACCCGGTTGGGTACCTTGATCCCCGCCAGCTTCTCGACCGCCAGCACATAGGGCAGGTTGTTCATCACGCCGCCCAGGTACTCGACCCGATCGGTGTAGGGGATGTAGCTGTGCCAGGACTGGCGCTCGCCCATCTTCTCGGCACCGCGGTGGTGATAGCCGATGTCGGGCACGCAGTCGCGGATCTCTTCCCCGTCGAGCTGCAGCACTAGGCGGAAGGCGCCGTGGGCCGAGGGGTGGTTCGGGCCGAGGTTCAGGAACATGTAGTCCTCGTTCTCGTTGCCACGGGCCATGCCCCACTCTTCCGGCTTGAACAGCAGGTTGTCCTGCTCCTGATCCTGCTTGACCGCATCGAGCATGAAGGGATCGAACTCGGTGGCGCGGGCCGGGTAGTCCTTGCGCAGCGGGTGTCCCTGCCAGCTCTTGGGCATCATGATGCGGGTGAGATGGGGGTGACCGTCGAAGGTGATGCCCATCAGATCCCAGACTTCCCGCTCGTACCAGTTGGCGTTGGGGAAGTGGCGGCTGACGGTGGGCAGGTGCAGATCGCTCTCCATCAGCGGCACCTTCAGCATCACGTCGGCGTTACGGTCGATGGAGATGAGGTGATAGAAGACGGTGAAGTCGCTGCCCGGCAGGCCGTGGCGATGGCTGCGCATCCGCTCGTCGGTGGCGCTGAGATCAAACAGCATCACGAAGGGGGAGGGGAGCTTTTGCAAAAAGCCCATCACGTCCAGCAGCAGATCGCGGGAGAGCCAGATCACCGGCACCCCGGTACGGGTGCTCTGTACCGTGAAGCGCTCGGCACCGAAGTGGGCGAACAGCTCGCCGACCACCTGGGCATCGGCGTGATCCGCCATCTGCCCCTGGGCCATGGTGTAGTTGCTTGGGAATTCTCGAGTCAGTTTCATGATCAGATCTCATCCGGCGTGCGCAGGTTGGTGACTTGGATGCGCTCTTCCCGCTTGCGATCCTTTTCGGCCTGCATCTGGGGACGGTAGATCCCCTGATCACCCACCACCCAGGAGAGGGGGCGGCGCTCCTTGCCGATGGAGTCCTGCAGCAGCATCAGGGCCTGCAGGAAGGCTTCGGGACGGGGCGGGCAGCCCGGGATGTAGACGTCGACCGGCAGGAACTTGTCCACCCCCTGCACCACGGAATAGATGTCATACATGCCGCCCGAGTTGGCACAGGCGCCCATGGAGATGACCCACTTGGGTTCGAGCAGCTGTTCATAGAGGCGCTGGATGACGGGGGCCATCTTGATGAAGGGGGTCCCGGCGATCACCATGAAATCCGCCTGACGGGGCGAAGCCCGGATGACTTCGGCGCCGAAGCGGGCCACGTCATGGGGGGAGGTGAAGGCGGTACACATCTCCACATAGCAGCAGGAGATGCCGAAGTTGTAGGGCCAGAGGGAGTTCTTGCGGCCCCAGTTGACGGTGTCTTGCAGCACCTCTTCGAGGCGCCCGATCATGATGCCGCGGGTCGCCTGCTGCGCCAGCGGGTCATCGACGGTCTGGCGCTGTTCCTGGGGGTAGCGCTCAACGGGCGCATCCGGGTCAATCCGGGTCAGGGTGTACTTCATGGTGCAACCTCAAAGGGATAATCGGTAAATCAGTCTGGCTTCTTGTCAGTCAGGACGCGTTTCTTCGGGGCCCAGTCGAGGGCACCGATGCGCCACAGGTAGATGAGGCCTACCAGCAGCAGGGTGATGAAGATGGTGGCTTCGATGAAACCGACCCAGCCGCTCTCCCGAACGGAGACGGACCAGGCGAAGAGATAGAGCGCCTCGACGTCGAAGATGACGAAGAACATGGCGACCAGGTAGAACTTGGCGGAGAAACGCAGACGGGCATTGCCGACGGAATCGATGCCCGATTCGAAGGGCCTGTTTTTGGCACGGCCATAGGCTCGTCCCCCCAGCAAGGCCGCGACGCCTATCATGGTCAGGCAGATGCAGATGGCCCCAATGACGTAGACAGCAAAGGCCCAATGCTGGACAGCAATATCAGCAAACATAGGTGTTTTCCCTAACCGAATTAATCATGTGACTTAACAAGGATGCTACGTATTATGCCAGTTCCATACTGATTTACATGTCATTTCAAAGGATTAATTATTAATCAACGGGAGGAAAATCGCGTTTTGCTAGCGGGGTCAATTTTCTCATTTGAGAATCATTTTCAATTGCTTTTACGTGGTGGGGAAAACAGCCGATCTGCTTGAGAAATAAACTAATCGGCAAAACGAAAGACCCCGCATGGCGGGGTCTTTTCATCAGGGGGGGAGGAGGGGAAGGGCTTGCTCAGCCGCCTTGCCCTGGGAGAGCACTATCTCCACCCGGCGGTTGGCCTGGCGATGGGCCGGGGTGTCGTTGGCAAAGCGGGGCTGGGTGTCTGCCACGCCCTGGGCGATGACGCGCCGCGAGTCCAGCTTGGGGTTGGTGAGCAGGGTATGGACTATGGTGGCCGCCCGCAGCACCGACAGTTCCCAGTTGTTGCGATAGAGCTCCACCGGCGCCTGGGAGTTGTCGGTGTGGCCGGTGACCACCACCATGCCCGGAATATCGGCCAGCACGTCGGAGACCTTGTTGACCAGGGGAATGAACTGGGGCTGCAGGAAGGCCGAATCGGCCGGGAACAGGGTCTTCTCGCCGATGCGGATCACCAGCTGGCTGCCGAGCTGCTCCACCTCGATCTCCTTGGACTCAATCTGGCTCTTGAGCTGCTGATCCAGCTTTTGCTTGGTGAGGGCGGCCCACTCCTGCTCCTTGGTCTTGTGGGGCCATGACTCGGTGGCACTGGGTTTCTCCGAGGCGCCTATGGTCTCGTTGAAGGGATCGGCCGCGGCGGCCGGCGCCTGGGTGTCCAGTACCTCCTCCTTCTGGGAGGTGCCCGGCGTGGTCTTGGACTCCGGCTCCAGGATGCCGGTCCCCCCCTGCATCACGGGAGAGCCGGCGGGCAGAGAGATGAGGCCTATCTTGCCAAGAGACTCGATAAAGCCCTGGATCAGCACCCGGGTCTCCGATTGCTTGGCCATGGCGAAGGAGTAGAGCACCACGAACAGGGCAAACAGCAGGGTCATGAAGTCGGCATAGGAGACCAGCCAGCGCTCATGGTTCTCCGGTGCTTCAGCCTTTTTCTTTTTCGCCACCATGGCCTCCGAGGTAGGGTTCAAGGGTCACTTGCAGCCGCTGTTGCGACTCGCCGTCCACTATGCAGAGGATGCCGGTCAGGGTCATCTCCTTGTAGTGGCGGATCTGGTGGGCGAAGCCCTTGTAGCGGTTGCCAAAGGGCAGGAAGATCAGGTTGGCGGCGCCGACCCCGTAGATGGTGGCGATGAAGGCCACCGCGATGGCGCCACCGAGCTTGTCCGGCGCATCCAGCAGCCCCATGGCGTGAATGAGGCCGAACACGGCCCCGACTATCCCCATGGTCGGGCAGTAGCCCCCCATGGCTTCGTAGAATTTGACGGTCTGCTCGAGATCTTCCTGCTCGAACTCGATCTCGTTTTCCAGCACCTCGTGGATCTTGGTCTTCTCGTAGCCATCCACCATCATCTGCACCCCTTTTTTCAGGAAGGGATCCTTGATGTCATCGATCATCCCCTCCAGTGCCAGCATGCCGCTGCGCCGGGCGTTGCCTGCCAGGGTCTCCAGCAACTGGGCCTGCTCCAGCATGTCGAGGCGCAGGGGAGAGATGAGCCACTTGAAACGCTTGAAGGTCTTGCCAACCACGGAGAAGGGGAATTGGGTCAGGGCGGCACCCACTGTGCCCCCGATCACGATGAGAAAGGCGGGGAGATCGAGCAGGGCGCTGGGGTGTCCCCCCTCGATGATGTTGCCACCCAGGATGGCAGCCAGGGCCAGCAGCAAACCAATAAGACTCATTTGTCCATATCCCTATGCGTTGTGTGTGGCTAGTGTAGTCATTTAACTATCAGTTTTTCAAAACGAAATACAATCGGTGAGCAATATTCGGAGGCAGACCGGCACGGGTTCATCCTCCTGTGTCGGCCCGAGCTGCGGGATCATGAGGGCTGGCGGGTGCCTGCATGGCAGCAAACGGGCGTGTGGGGCTTTGGTGAAGTGGAGAGAGATTGCGCCAACGGCTCGGTGATGAAAAAAGAGTGACGGGCGAGGAGTGGTAGTGGAAGCCGGCACTGTGTAGCGGTGGGTCGGGATTGACTCGCGCTCACCCTGCGGGCAGCCTTCGGCTGTCCAAGGGGGCTGTCCTGCCCTCTTGTCGAACCAGGGTCCGAACCGAGCCGCCCATCACCGGATAAAGTAAAAGGGCCTGTCTTGCGACAGGCCCTTTTACTTTATTTGGCGGTGAGGGAGGGATGATTCGCCACTGCGTGGCTCACCCCTTCGGGGCGGCCTCTGGCCGTTCATCGCAGCAAGCTGCTCTGCTCGAACCCGGCGAGGCTTCTCACCCTCCCTCCATCGGCATCGGGTGTTCTTATGCCACCAGATGCAAAAAACCGACCCTGAGGTCGGTTTTTTATAATTTGGCGGTGAGGGAGGGATTCGAACCCTCGATACGTTGCCGTATACACACTTTCCAGGCGTGCTCCTTCAGCCACTCGGACACCTCACCAAATTTTTACTTCTTTGAAGTGGCTTTCGGAGCACGCTGCGCGTGCTTACTTACCGACTTCGTCGGTGGGCAGCCTCTCGGACACCTCACCAAATTTTCGACTGCTGTTTAACGTGTTCAATCACCACGTCGTTCGCTGCACCGTTGCGCTGGAACGGGGCGTAATTTAGGGGAAAGCTGACTCGGGGTCAAACACTTTTCCCCTTATTTTTCAGAATCTTTATCGAATGCCTATCCCTTGCACAGAATGCCGGTTTTTTAAGCCGCCTCAGGGTTTGTCCAAAATGATCAGGCTGTCGGGCAACTCGTTTTGATCCCGGGTGGCCGGAAACGCATCGGTCAGGATGGCGCTGGTGCGATCCACGCACTCGAGGAAGCCCTGTTCCACCTCCTTGTTGCGCACCCGCACCACGAAGTCGTCGATGATCTGCTGCCACAGCGCGTTGTCTATGTGCTGGGCGATGCCGTCATCCACCAGGATCTCCACATAGTGCTCCGCCACCGAGACAAAGATCAGCACCCCGAGCCGGTCGCGGGTGCGGTGCAGTCCCTGCTCGACAAACTGCAGGCGGGCCATCAGGGCCGCCCTGTGCTGACGCACTTTTTTCGGGATCAGCCGCATCTTGATGGGGGTCCAGTGGAACAGCAGGCTCAGCAGCAGCCAGACCGACCACTGCACCAGCAGGATCTCGTACCAGCCGAGCCAGAAGCCGAGCTGGAACACCAGCAGGGGAGTGAGCATGGCCAGCAGCGCGGCCCAGAGGGTCGGAATGTAGCGGTAGCCATCGCTGGCGGGGGCCAGCACTGTGACCAGCTCGGCGTCCGTGGCCTGCTCGGCTTGTCGTACCCTGGCCTGCAAGGTGTGATAGAACTGTTTTGAAATCATTGTCTTGTCTCTTGCTCCCTGATTACCAACCACCGGAGGCACCACCGCCCCCAAAACTGCCACCACCGCCACTGAAACCGCCGCCGCCCCCAAAGCCACCGCCGGAGCGTCCGGCGCCGAAACCGCCGGCCATGTAAGCGGCGCGGCGCCGGCCGCGACCACCGCCGCCACCGCCTCCCCGCAGGTTGTGCAGCACTAGCATCACGACCACCACCAGGATGAAGAGCCAGGGGCCGCCGAGCTTGTCTTCCTTGCTGGCGTTGTCCACCGGCTGGTATTCCCCGGCCAGGGCCTGCATGATGCCCTGGCTGCCAGCGACCACGCCAGCCACCATGTCGCCGCGCTTGAAGGAGGGCAGGATCCGGGTCTGGATGATGTTGGCGGCGATGGCATCGGGCAGGGCGCCCTCCAGGCCATAGCCCACCTCGATGCGCACCTTGCGCTCATCCTGGGCGATCAGCAGCAGCACGCCGTTGTTCTTGCCCTTCTGGCCTATGCCCCAGTGGCGGCCGAGCTGGTAGCCGTACTCCTCTATGGTCTCCCCATCCAGGCTGTCGATGGAGACCACCACCAGCTGGATGCCGCTGCGTTTCTCGAAGGCGGCCAGTTGCTGGGTCAGCTGGTGGGCCTGCTTGCGTGACATCAGGGCCGCCTCATCCACCACCCGGCCGCTCAACGTCGGAAAAGCGGGGGCGGCGTGCAGCGCCGCCGTCCAGAGCAGCAGCAAGGGGAGCAGCGCGCGCAGCATCATCGTCATTGGAAGCTGACCTTGGGCGCCTCATCGGCACCGGGTTTGGCGCTGAAGCTGGGTTTGGCCTCGAGATCCGAATAGAGCAGCTTGGACCAGATGACCCCCGGGAAGGTGCGGATCTCGGTATTGAACTGGCGTACCGCCTCTATGTAGTCGCGCCGCGCCACCGCGATGCGATTCTCGGTGCCTTCCAGCTGGGCCTGCAGGGTCAGGAACTGCTGATCCGCCTTCAGATCCGGGTAGCGTTCCACCACCACCATCAGGCGGGAGAGGGCGCTTGAGAGCTGATCCTGGGCCGCTTCAAAGGCCTTGAGCTGGGAGGGATCGCTCACCTGCACGCTGCCGACCCGGGCACGGGCATCGGTGACCGCTTTCAGGGTCTCCTGCTCGTGGCTGGCGTACCCCTTGACGGTGGCCACCAGGTTGGGAATGAGATCGGCCCGGCGCTGGTACTGGTTCTCGACCTGCCCCCAGCTCGCCTTGACCTGCTCATCCAGGGTGGGAATGTTGTTCATGCCGCACCCGGTCAATCCCAGCAGCAGGGTGAAAGTCAGCAGGCACTGGGTGGCCCTGTGCCGGAGTGAAGTGGCCATCTTGTTGTTCTCCATTGAAATTTCTGACGGATATCGGCTCACCATAGCAGCTTGTGGTCAGCCCTCACAACGCTTCGGCAAGACGGGGGCTCGGTAGCTCATGGAGACCTTGGGCAACTGGGGCTTGTCCTTGAGCCAGGAGGCCAGCTCGGCATCGCAGCCGTTGCCGGGGGGGATGGGGGCTTGGGGCTGGCAATCCGGGCTGTTTGCCGGGCAGCGCAACCTGACGTGAAAGTGGCTGAAGTGGCCGACCCAGGGGCGCAGCTTGGCGACCCAGGGTTCATCGGCCGCCCGTTTGCACACCTCGGCCTTGATGACGGGGTTGACGAAGATGCGCGCAACCTCGGGCTTGTTGGCGGCGAGGCGCAGCAGATTGAGCTGCCGGGGGCCGAAGCGGCCGGGCAGCATACGGTAGCTGGGCTCGTCGATCAGCGCCCACTCCTTGGGGGCATCCTGCTCCCACTTGCTGATGGGCCTGTCGGCCATGCGAAACCAGATGTCGGCATCGAGGCCGGTCTGGTGGCTGCGATGACCGGAGGTGAAGGGGCCGCCCCGCGCCATGGCGAGATCGGCGATATAGAGATCCGGCATGCCGGCCAGCCTGGTCTGGTTGGCCAGGCCCTGCAGGTAGTGAATGAGATCGGGGTGACCGTAATAGCGCAGCCGCTTGCTGCGGATCACCTGATAGCCGGGCCCGGTCAGCGGCAGGGCCACGGCATTCTTAAGGCAACCGGCCGCGTAGCCGCCGATGGCTTCTGCATAGAGGGCGCTGGTGGTGAGCAGCAGGGCAGTGGCGAACATGGAACTCCTGAAGATGGCGGGCTCAGACAGCCCCAAGCATACCAAGAGTTGCGGTTGGCCGTCATCCGTGCTGCCGCGCCGGTTGCAACCCATGGGCGGGCTCGCGCACAATGCGGGCCAACACCGATGCGGCAGGGCCGTTTCCATCATGTGAGGAGGATGAGATGAGAGTCAGTGAACTGGCATCGCAGGGGGGAGTGAACTGGCTGATGCCCCCGGCGCGGCGCTTCTACGGGGTCATGATCTGCCTGTTGCTGGCGAGCCTGGGGACTGTGGTGGCCGCGCTCTTGCTGGGTTATCCCGAGATGGGGCTGCTGCCCTGGGTCGGTCTGGTGTTTGGCGGCATAGTGCTGGTGATGATGGTGTTGCCGCGCAACTGGCAGCGCTGGCGGTTGGCGGAGCTCGCCTGGGACGACCATCACCTCTATCTGCTCAACGGTGGCGAAGACAGGGCCCTGGCCCTGCCGAGGGCGGCACTGGTGGGCATAGAGCGAGATCGCAAGGTGGGGCACGACGGTCAGTGGCTCGACTTCAGCCTGGATCTGGGGCTGGATGGGGAGGCCCTGGCCGACGCCACCGCCTTGCTGGGTCTGACCCGGGAAGGCACCCATGAGGTGGCCCCCGGCGTCTATCGCTTCGGTTTTAAACGGGCCTGGCACAGCCGCCGCGCCCTGAGCCGGTTGTTGGCCGCGCTGCAGCCAGCCTGACTATTTTCTCGACAATCTATCGCAAAGCTCAGATACTCCCTCTGATTCGAATTGATCTTTCCTGCTCCGATAGTCCAAGAGATCAACGACTTGGGCCTCGAGGCAGGGAGTGCCACGGCATGATGCCATGGCTGGTCCGGCAGGGGGGTTGTGCCCTTACTCCAGGTCGGTGGATGCATAGAGAAGGCACCTTGAATCGAGAGTGGATGGCATGAAGATTTACGTAGGTAATCTGTCGTACCGGATGACGGCCGACGAACTGACAACCGTGTTCAGCCAATTTGGGCAGGTAGACAAGGTCGATATCATCATCGATCGCGATACCGGTCAGTCCAAGGGGTTTGGCTTCATTGAAATGCCTGTCAACGGGGATGCCGAGAAGGCCATCGCCGAGTTGCATGGCACCGAAATAGGTGGCCGGACCATCACAGTCAACCAGGCCAAACCGAAGACAGATGCACCTCGTGGTCGCCCCCAGCGCCATCGTTGAATCGTCTCGATAACGAAAAACGGCATGGAGCAATCCATGCCGTTTTTGTTTGCCTCCCGCTCAGTGGCGGGCGGGATCAGGGCACATCGTAACCCAGGGCGGCCTTGCGGATGCGGAACCACTGCTGGCGGTTGAGCACGATGGACTCCGCCGCCACGGCGGCGGCGATCCGCTCCCGCTTGCCCGAGCCGATGAGCGGCAGCGGCTGGCTCGGCAGCATCATCACCCAGGCGTAGACCACCTGCTCCAGGTGCTGGGCCCCCACCTCCTGGCGGATCTGCTCGAGCTCGGCTCGCAGCGGGGCATAGGCGGGATCGTTGAACAGCCGTCCGCCACCGAGGCAGGACCAGGCCATGGGCTTGATGCCCAGTTGTTGGCACTGATCCAGGGCGCCATCCAGCGTCCCTTCCTGGTGCAGCGGCGAGATCTCCAGCTGGTTGGTGACCAGGGGAAAGGGCAGGCGTGATTGCAGCAGATTGAACTGGTGGGGGGTGAAGTTGGAGACGCCGGCGTGCTTGATCTTGCCCGCCTGCTTGAGGCTGATGAAGGCCTCGGCCACCTCGTCGGCATTCATCAGAGGGTCGGGGCGGTGGATCAGCAGCAGATCCAGGTGATCGGTGCCGAGCTTTTGCAAGGAGGCCTCGGCGCTGGCGACGATGTGGCCCTTGCTGGTGTTGTAGTGATTGAGGGCGTGTTCCGGCTTGGCGGTGAGGGCGATGCCGCACTTGCTGACAATCTCCATCCGGCTGCGCAGGGAGGGCTCCAGACGCAGGGCCTGGCCGAAGGCCTCCTCGCACTGGTAGCCGCCGTAGATGTCGGCGTGATCTATGGTGGTGACCCCGAGATCCAGGTGGTATTTCATCAGATCCAGCAGGGCGGCCGGGGAGAGTTGCCACTCCATCAGGCGCCAGTAGCCCATGATGAGGCGGGAGAAGGTGGGGCCTTGATGGTGCAGGGCAAGACGGGATACGGACATGGTGACTCCTCTACGGATAAAGAGACGGACAAAAAAAGGCAGAATCAATGCTGCCAGCATCTTGGTCTCTTCTGGCGGACAAGGCAATAATGCCCCCCTCGCGAATTCGAACTATGGTTCTGACCGATAACGGTGCCCGGGCGCAGAGGCGGGCCAGAAAGACGATGGAGAGGTGGTGATGGAAGGATTTGCCGCCAGGCTGCAGAGCCTGATCGGGGAGGGCAGCGTCAGCGCCTTCGCCCGCAAGGTGGGGCTGAGTGAGGCCCTGATCCGCAAGTATCTGAAAGGGGCCGAGCCCGGCCTTGGCAAGGCGAACCAGATCGCCATGGGGGCGAACTGCTCCCTAGAGTGGCTCGCCACCGGCTGCGGTTATCTCTACCGCCAGGCCGAGGTGGTGGACAGGGACGCGCTGGCGGCGGCGGGGGCGTTGGTGCAGGAGACGCTCCCCGGCCAGCCGCTGCCGGACGAGCAGCACCTGGTCACCCTGCTCGCCTACTACCAGTTCCTGCGCAGCCACAAGCAGGCGGACGGTTTCCTGGATCTGGCGCGGGCGCGGGAGTTCGGCCGTCATCTGGCAGAGGCCTGAGGCCGCGGGCCCCGGCAGGGCGCCATTCTTCTGATACCCTCTAAGCAATGGACAAATCCAAGGACACACAGATGAGTTATCTGATCCTGGGCAGTGGCGGGTTGGGGGGGGCCCTGGCCCACGAACTCGCCAGACGTGGCGAAGAGTGGTTGCTGGCGGGCAGACAGTTGCCCAAAGGGCTGGATCCCGCCTGCTATTTCCCGTTGCAGGAGGTGGACCCGCTCTCCTTCGAGGCCCTGTTCACCCTCTATGACGCCACCACGCTGCCGACTGTGGTGATCAACACCATAGGCCTGCTGCACGATCTCAATCACATGCCGGAGCGGCGGGTGGAGGAGGTAAGCCCCCAGTGGCTGGGGGAAAGTCTGCAGGCCAATGCCTGGCCCCACCTGGCCCTGGGTGCCAGCCTGAGCCGGCTCATGAGCCCCGAGAGCCGGCTGTGGCTCTGCTCTGTCTCGGATCTGGCGGGCAGCCTGGGGACCGGCAACCTGGAGGCCGTCGGGCGCTACAGCTACCGGATGAGCAAGGCGGCCCTCAACATGGGGGCCAGGATCCTGGCCGCCGAGTGGGCCGAGCGCTTCCCCGGCGCCGGCGTCATCACGGTCCACCCCGGGCTCATGGACACCCCCATGCAGCAACCCTTCCGGCAGGGGCTTGACCCCGCCCTGTTGCAGGATCCCGCCCTGGTGGCGCCGCAGTTGCTGGATCTCCTGGCCTCGCTGACCCTGGCGCACTCCGGCCGCTTCGTGGACCTGCGCGGCCAGCCGCTGCCCTGGTGAGCCGCCGGGCTCACATTCCCGCCCCCCATCCCTTGCCAGCATGGTGCCGGCTGGTTAATGTCATGCTCCTGCATCAGGAGGATGACATGCGCTATATCGATTTACGAAGTGATACCGTGACCCAACCCACGGAAGCCATGCGCCAGAGCATGCTGCACGCCGAGGTGGGCGATGATGTCTACGGGGAAGATCCCAGCATCAATGCGCTGGAGCGTCGGGGTGCCGAGCTGCTGGGCAAAGAGGCGGCCCTGTTCGTGCCATCCGGCACCATGTCCAACCTGCTGGCGATGATGAGCCACTGCCAGCGCGGGGAGGGGGCTGTGCTGGGCTCCGCCTCCCACATCTATCGCTACGAGGCGCAGGGCTCTGCCGTGCTGGGCTCTGTGGCCCTGCAGTCTGTTCCCATGCAGGCCGACGGTACCCTGGCGCTGAGGGACGTGCGGGCCGCCATCGCCCCCGATGACGCCCACTTCGTCCAGACCCGGCTGGTGTGCCTTGAAAATACCCACAACGGCAAGGTGCTGCCGCTGTCCTACCTGCGCGAGATGCGCGATTTTGTGAATGAACACGGCTTGCTGCTGCACCTGGACGGGGCCCGTCTGTTCAATGCGGTGGTGGCGAGCGGCGAGCCGGTCGCGGCCATAGCGGCCCCCTTCGACAGCATCTCCGTCTGTCTCTCCAAGGGGCTGGGGGCGCCGGTCGGTTCATTGCTGGTGGGCTCCCATGGCTTCATCGCGCGGGCCAGACGGCTGCGCAAGATGCTGGGGGGCGGCATGCGTCAGGGGGGGATCCTGGCCCAGGCTGCGCTGTTTGCCCTGGATCAGCACGTCACCCGGCTGGCGGACGATCATCGCCGTGCCAGGCGCCTGGCTGAGGGGCTGGCCTCCTTGCCCGGTATCTCGCTCAATATGGAAGAGGTGCAGACCAACATGGTGTTCCTGCGCCTGACCCAGGGAGATCCCGCCACCCTGCTCGGCTTCATGAAGGAGCGCGGCATCCTCTTCTCCGGCTACGGGGAGCTGAGGCTGGTGACCCATCTGCAGATCACCGATGACGACATCGACGAGGTAATAGATGCCTTCACCGAGTTCCTGAACGGCTGAGGGTGATCGGCAAGCATGAAAAGAAGGGCGCCTGATGGCGCCCTTCTTGTGTCTCTGTGCCGAGGGCTCATCCCTGGCGCTGGCCCGTGATCAGCATGGCCTCGTCGGTGGCGTCGTAGATCATGATGGCCAGATGGGTGACCTCGCCGCCGAAATCGGCCAGGGGCACCAGGGTCAGGTTCTGGTACATGTGGGGGGCCGAGCCCGTGATGGGGCGATAGTTGGAGAAGCGCAGCAGATAGGGGCGCTGCTCCCAGGTGCTGAAGGCGCGGTTGTTGAGCTTGAACACCATGTTTGCCTTACGCTCCAGCCAGGCGCGATCCACGTCGGGGAAGAGGTCGAACAGCACCTGATCGCGCACCTCGCCGGCCAGCCGGCCGCTGTGGCTCTCCATGAAGCCGTTCCATACCTGTACCCGGTAGCCCTTGTCGAGCACGACCAGCCCCACGTCCAGGTTCTGGACTATGTTCATCAGCCAATGAAATTCCCGGATTTCCATGGTCACTCCTGGTGCCTGAGTCTGTGTTGTTGATGCTGGCGATGGGATCACCGCTAGAGCATATGCATGAACTCGTGATTGATGCTGGCGATGGGATCACACCACTAGCGCTAGAGCATATGCATGATCTTGTTGTTCATGGTGGCGATGGAGTCTTCGGTAAACAGCAGCAGCAGGTCGCACTGCACCGCATAGCCCTGCACCCGGTAGTTGATCTCGATGGCCAGGGTGCGGCGCCAGCGGCTCTGGTTGGTGCGAATGAGATCTCTAATGGGTCTGTGCTGACCGAGCACCACGGGGTGGCCCTGGCTGAAGGGGGTGTCGAGCTGGTTGGCGTAGCCGCGCAGGAAGGCCCCGATCAAGACGTTGGCGGTATCCATCAAGAGCTCCAGCTCGGCGTTGTGATCCAGCACCCCCTGATGGTTCATCAGGCGTGCCAGATCCTGGAAGCTGGCATCGTGAAACAGCAGCAGCGCCTCGCCGGCGATGCCGGCCCCGATGAAGCCCTGGCAGACGGCGGAGAGGGTGTCCGACTCGGCGGCGGCCGAGAGGGCCATGTGCAGCTCGGAGACCTCCAGCACGTTGACGTTGGGGATGGGCAGCACCACGAAGGCATCCAGCAGGCGAGCCAGCAGATCGGCCCCCTGGCCCATGGCGACGTTGGCGAGCTCCTGATAGACATCCCGCAGCTCGGGGGTGAACTGAATGGTGCTCTCGAGGGGGGCGTGACCGGCGGTGGCAAGGGCGGGGGCGGCGGCCGGCTGGGGCGCCGCTTGCCACAGGCCGTGGCGGCCGAGCAGGGCGAGCAGGCTCTCGGGCGAGGCCGGCTTCTTGATGAAATCGAGGGCCCCGAGGGCCATGACGCGGGCGTGGGCTTCCGGCTGGATGTCGCCGGAGACCACGATCACCTTGCTGCGCAGTCCCTCGCGCTTGAGGGTCTCCAGCACGCCATAGCCGTCCATTTCCGGCATGGTCAGATCGAGAAAGATCAGATCGCCGTGGCCCATCAGGATCTGCTCGACCCCTTCCAGGCCGTCAGCGGCCTGGTGCAGGGTGACATTCCAGCCGGCAGGCAGGGCGCGCATCAACTGCTTGCGAGCGAACCCCGAGTCATCACATATCAATACATTCATAGTGTTAGCTGACCTGTGCAACGAGGATTGCGCTAAGTGTGGGCGATCAACCGTCAGATGCAACGGGCAGCGGCATGGCCGGCAAAAATTGATCGTCCCGCTGATGATGGCGATAGCGTGCAGAGTATTTCTCGACGAAATCGGCAAACATCTTAACACGCAACGGCGTGAACTGGGGCTGGCATTGGAGCATGTAGAAGGGGCGCTTGCCCGACTGCCAGTCCGGCAGCACGGCGACCAGCTGCTCGTCCTGCAGGAAGGGGTGCACATAGTGCAGGGGGGCATTGACGATGCCGAGGTGGCGCCGGGCCGCCCGCACCGCGGCCTGGGTCTGGTTGACGTTCAGGCGCGGTGTCCGCTTGATCTGCACCGTCTGTTGATCCCGACCGCTCAGCTGCCAGTGCTGGTGGGGCCAGCAGTAGATGAGATCGTGCTCTTCCAGCTGGGCCGGGTGGGAGGGGATGCCCATCTTCTCCAGATAGAGGGGGGAGGCAAACAGGCCGTACTCGATGTGGCCGAGGCAGAGGGCATTGGGCAGGGTCTGGGAGAGCTCGCCGTTGAAAAACACCAGATCCCTGTCCTGATCGCAGAGGGGGGCGTGGTCATTGGTCTGGCTGATGTCGAACTGCACCCCGGGATAGCGCAGACCGAAGTCTGCCAGCATGTCGACCAGGATGGTATTGGAGAGGGCGATGGGCGCGGCGAGGCGGATGAGGCCGCTGATGTCCCTCTCCTGGCCCTGGATCTCGCCGGTCGCCTGCTCGATTTCGGCCAGCGGCGTGCACAGGCGCTCGTAATAGCGCAGCCCCTCGTCGGTGAGGCGCAGCTTGCGGGTGGATCGGTGCAGCAAGGCGCACCCGAGCTGTTCTTCCAGTTGTGAGATGCGTCGACTGATGGTGCCGGTCGGCATGCCCAGCGCGGCGGCGGCGTGGGAGAAACCGCCCTCTTGCACCACCTTGACGAACAGATAGAACTCTTCGATGTACTTCATAAGCGGCTTAGGGGGTGTTTGTAACAAGCCAGTGACCTTATGAAGAGTCGCCAGGCTTGGCAAGCGCAATCCGGCGTTTAATTGATCTGGATTAGATTCGACTCGCGCTGGTACTGATTGAGCAGATGGACGAAGTCGGCGGGGGGGCGATCCAGGCTGTTGTCCGGCACCAGCAGATCATAACCCAGCAGATCCCGCAGTCTGGCCATGCGGTTGCCCAGCATGGCGATCACCCCATCGTACTGCTGGCCAGAGGGGGAGCGAAAGCGGCTCTCCTCCAGCAGCCCCTCGCCCAGCAGACCGCTGCCGCAGCCTCCGGTGAGACAGTCGGGACGCTCGCTGTTCATGGCCTGCAACAGCACGGCGCGCTGCTCGGTCAGCAGGCGAACGGCCAGCCTGGGTGTGATCAGCGTCAAGAAATCGTCGTAATCCTTAATCTTCAAACCAATGTAGGGCAGGGGCACCAGATCCCACCCTAAATGGATACGTGGCTGGTCAATTCGCTGAATATTTCTCCATTTCAGGATCCAGCCACCGTACTTATGGTGATATTGCAGACAATCCTGACACAGAGAGAGACTAAAATGAGGCTCAGCCAGTTTCAGCGCCCCGACAAGAATTGTCATCAGACCCGTCAGCAGGAGGAAGATGACCGGCATTAGTAGTTGTTCAGGAAAGAAAAAAAGTATAAAAATCATAGTAATGGTTATGACCATGCCCAACAGTACCAGTGTGAGCCCATTTCTTCTGACCATGGGGATCACATGTAGCGTTTTCATATGATTTCGGCCCTTTTTCAGCTGCCTGTTTCCAGATTATGGGTCGGAACGGATTTTGTACCAGCACGGACGCGTTTGCCAAAGACGGATCCAGGCTGGTTCTGCCATGAGCTTTCAGCATGAATCATCACGCAACATGAATACGCTAGACGAACGCCTGCTTACCGCAATGGACGTGCTCCATACGCCCATCTGGGTCTATGACATCCAGCGTCACCACATTTACTGGGCCAATGGCTCCGCCCTGGGATTGTGGGAGGCGAGCTCCCTGGCCGAGCTGCAATCCCGCGACTTCTCGGCCGACATGGCCGCCGCCATCGATCTGCTGTTGCAGCGTTATCTCGGTGATTTTCAACAGGATCGCAGTTACAACGAGTGGTGGACCCTCTCCCCCAAGGGGGTCAAAAAGCAGGTCTATCTGCGCCTCTCCGGCATCCAGCTCGCCGGGCGCCAGATGATGATGACGGAGGCGGTCATCGATGCCGATACCCTCTATCAGGAATCCTCCCTCGCCACCGGCGACACTTTGGCCTGCCTGTTCGACAACGAGGGGGGCCTCGAGAGCGGCAACCACCACTTCGACATGTGCTTTGGCACTGGCATCACCCGGCTTGCCCAGGTCTTCTCCGGTGACGACGAGGCCTTCTACACCCGGCTCTCCCGGGTGGGAGAGGTGGTGGCCGAGGGGGAGTGCCGGACCCGGAAGGGGATGCGCTGGTTCCAGTATCAGTTCCGCCACATCCAGCAGGGGGCCCGGATCCTGCTGACCATGCGGGACATCACGGATCGCAAGCTCGAGGAGCTGGAACACCGTCACCTGGCCTGGCACGACTCCCTCACCGGCCTGCTCAATCGCTACGGCCTGATGAAGTCCCTCGAGGCCTATTGCGGCCTGGGGGGGCGCTTTGCCCTGGTGTTCATGGATCTGGACAACTTCAAGCTGGTCAATGACAACTATGGCCACAAGGCGGGGGATCGCCTGCTGGAGCGGGTGGCCGGCCGGCTCAAGCAGATCTGCCCGCGGGACGTGGAGCTGGCGCGCCTCGGTGGGGACGAGTTCACCGCCCTGGTGCCCCTCGGTCAGGCCAGCGAGCGGGCGCAGGAGGTGGCGGATCTCATGCTCTCCCAGATGAGCAAGCCGCTGCAGCTGAGCGGGGTGCCCGAGGTCACCATAGGCGGCAGCATCGGCATCGCCATCTATCCGGACGACGCGGACGACGGGGACAATCTCATCACCCGCGCCGACATGGCCATGTACCAGGCCAAGCAGATGGGGCGCCTGCGCTGGCAGCGCTTCACCCCCAGCATGCAGCAGAGCCTGCACCGCAAGCTCACCCTGAAGCAGTTTCTGGCCAAGGCCGTCGGCCGGGGGGAGCTGAGCCTGCGCTATCAACCCCAGGTGGACGTGGCCCAGGGGAAGCTCATCGGTCTGGAGGCCCTGCTGCGCTGGTACAACCCAGTGCTCGGGCACGTTTCGCCGGCGGAGTTCATCCCGCTTGCCGAAGAGATGGGGCTTATCCGTGAAATCGGGAGCTGGGTGCTCGCCACCGCCTTGGCCCAGATGGGGGAGTGGCAGCGTCAATGGCAGGTGCGGGTGCCGGTCTCGGTCAACCTCTCCGGCTTCCAGCTCTCCGCCTCCCTGCCGGGGCAGGTGGCGCAGCAGCTCAGGGAGTCCAATGTCGAGGCGGGCCTGCTGACCCTGGAGCTGACCGAAACCGTGCTGATGCTGGACATGAAGGGCTGCATCGAGATCCTCGACGCCCTGAGCGAGCAGGGGATCAAAATCGCCATCGACGACTTCGGCACCGGCTACTCCTCGCTCGCCTACCTCAACCGCCTGCCCATCGACACCATCAAGCTGGATCGCTCCTTCGTGGTGGGGCTGAACCTGCCGGTGATCCGGGCCACAGTGGCCATGGCCACCAGCCTGGGGCTCGGGATCCTGGCGGAAGGGGTGGAGGACGAGCACGAGCTGGCGGCCCTGCGGGCCCAGGGCTGTCACGTCTTCCAGGGATTCCTGTTCAGCCCCCCCATGACCCCGGAGGAGGTGGCGGCGGCAGGCTTCGGGATCCGCTGCAAGCTTGGCCACTATCCGCTGGCAAGTCGTTGAGATCCTTGCCGATAAGTGTGCGGCATCTCCCATTTCAGGAGCGTGACATGCCAAATTAAACATAATTAATCGAATTTTTGTCTCATATCATGGGATTCATTAGACGTTATCGCTAGTATGCGCGCTCATTCCTTGGTAATGGAGTATCACCATAATGAGTCAAGCCGCAGTGAACGAGCGTCCGGCCAGTCCCAATGGCTGGTTGAACCGCTTCCTGAACGGGGTCGAGAAGGCGGGCAACAAGCTGCCGGATCCCGCCATGTTGTTCCTCTATGCATTGCTGATCGTCTGGGTCGGCTCCTGGATAGGCTCCCAGTTCTCCTTCGATCTGGTCAATCCCCGCACCGGGGAGGCCGTGGTGGTCAACAACCTGTTGACCGGGGCAGGGCTGGCCGAGTTTCTCGCCAGCATGGTCACCACCTTCACCGGCTTTGCGCCCCTTGGCATAGTGCTGGTGGCCATGCTGGGGGTCGGGGTGGCCGAGCAGTCCGGCTTCATCAACACCGGCCTGAAGAAGTTGCTCAAGGTCACCCCGGCGCGCTTCCTGACCCCCATGCTGATCCTGGTGGCCATCGTCAGCCATACGGCGGCAGATGCGGGCTATGTGCTGGTGATCCCCATCGGCGGCATCATCTTCCATGCGGCGGGCCGTCACCCGCTGGCGGGCATAGCCGCGGCCTTTGCCGGGGTCTCCGGCGGCTTCGCCGCCAACTTCCTCCCCTCCGGCGGGGATGCCCTGCTGCAGGGGTTCACCCAGTCGGCGGCCCAGCTGCTCGACCCCGACTACATGGTCAACACCCTGTGCAACATCATCTTCACCGGTGCCTCCTCCCTGCTGATCATCTGCGTGGGCTGGTTTGTCACCGAGAAGATAGTGGAGCCGCGCCTCAAGCAGGTGCCCCTCAACGAGGATCTGGAGAGTGCCGACGAGATGGGGCGCTACAGCGCGCAGGAGAGCCGGGCCTTCAACTGGGCCGGGTTTGCCATGCTGGCGGCCGTGGTGCTGCTGGGGCTGGCCCTGTCCCCGGACGACTCGCCGATGCGGGCACCGGATGGATCGCTCACCACCTTCGCGGCGCCCGTGATGAAGTCCATCGTGCCCCTCATCTTCCTGCTCTTCATCCTGCCCGGCATCGTCTACGGCTTCGTGGCGGGGAGCTTCAAGAGCGGCAAGGATGTGATCGATGCCATGTCGGCCACCATGAACAAGATGGGCTCCTACATGGTGATGGCCTTCTTCTGCGCCCTCTTCATCAAGGCGTTCGGTGACTCCAACCTGGGAACCCTGCTGGCCCTCTCCGGCGCCGAGGTGCTCCACGCCCTGGCACTGCCGGGGGAAGTGACCATAGTCGGCATGATACTGCTCACCGCCAGCGTCAACCTGGTGGTGGGGTCGGCCTCGGCCAAGTGGGCGCTCATCAGCCCCATCCTGGTGCCCATGCTGATGGCGGTGGGGATCTCGCCGGAGCTGACCCAGGCCGCCTATCGGGTAGGGGATTCCGCTTCCAACATCATCACCCCGCTGATGGTCTTCTTCCCCCTGGTGGTGGTCTACTGCCAGCAGTATGTGAAGAGCACCGGTATCGGCACCCTGGTCTCCATGATGCTGCCCTACTCCCTGGCCTTCCTGGTGAGCTGGACCTGCTTCCTGCTGCTCTACTGGGCGCTGGGCTTCCCGCTCGGGCTGCAGGCCCCCTATGTCTATCCTGCCCCCTGAGGGTGACGAGGGGCCTTGGGCCCCTCGCTTTTTTTGGGTACAGTGTGACCTTCATTTTGGAGGCACCATGAACCCGACCATAGATCTCATCCTTTCCCATCGCTCCATTCGTCAGTTCACCCCTGAGCCCATCAGCGCCTCGCAACTCGATCAGATACTGAGCGCGGCCCAGAGCGCCTCCAGCTCCAGCTTCCTGCAGGCCAACAGCCTTATCCGGGTGACGGACAAGGGGCTGCGCGCCACCCTGGCCGAGCTGGCCGGGCACCAGGCCTACGTGGCCGAGGCGGCGGAGTTCCTGCTGTTTTGCGCCGACTATCAGCGCCACAGCCAGATAGTGCCGGAGGCCCAGACCGGCTTCGTGGAGCAGCTCATGATAGGGGCCATCGACGGGGCCCTGATGGCCCAGAATGCCCTGCTGGCGGCCCAGTCTCTGGGCCTGGGGGGCGTCTACATCGGCGGCATTCGCAACAACCCGGCGGCGGTGAGCGAGCTGCTGGGGCTGCCCCATCAGGTGATCCCGCTGTTCGGTCTCTGTCTGGGTCATCCCGCTCAGCAGCCGGAGCAGAAGCCGCGGCTGCCCCGCGCGCTGGTGGTGCACGAGAACCGCTATCCAGAGACGCTCGATCGCGCCCTGCTGGCGCAATACGACAGCCAAATCCACGACTACTACCTGGCCCGCAGCAGCAACAACAAGGTGCAGACCTGGAGCGGACAGATCAAGGCCATCCTCGGCAAGGAGGCGCGTCCCTTCATGCTGGGATTCCTCCAGTCGAAGGGGTTTTGCCTCAAGTAATGGGGGCGGCGGGCGATATTGAGCATGAGGCCCCGGGCATCGCCCTTGCCGCGGCTCCCTTGCGTTGTTGTGAGGCAAGGTGCGATCTGGGCGCTACCCTATGCGGGTAAGCTGTTGTAGGATCACGCAATTGGATTGGGACAGGAGTGTGAATACCCTATGATTTTAACCTTGATATTGCTGTCGATTGGCGCACTCCTGTTTCTGGTCATCGCCTATAACGTGGTGCAGCAATACAAACAGAAGGCGGAAGCCGACAAGCGCCAGGCCATCGCCCGCCACAAGGCGGTGGCGGACGAGACCGAAGAGGTGCTGCTGAACGTCAACCTGGTGCCCTTCTCCAAGAACATGGTGCTGCTGCTGCAACACAGGATCCTGGATGCCTACCGCGCCATAGTGCAGGTGATGCCGAACCCCCAGGTCAAGCAGCGCATCCTCGACGTCCAGACCCAGATCAAGAACGTGCAGGAGAACTACAGCAGTCAGGACGAAGGGCACTTCAAGACCCCGGAGTCCGACCGTCAGGCGATCCAGATGCTGCAACTGGCCAAGAAGATGCGGGCCGTGCTGCGGGTCGAGCACAACAAGGGCAAGATAGATCCTCAGGGGTTCGCCCAGGAGGATCGCCGCCTCGAGCTGATGCAGCTCAAGATCAACATCGCCAACCTGATCAAGCGGGCCATGGATGCCCAGATCCAGGGACAGTACGGCACCTGTCGCCAGCTCTATACCAAGGGGCTCGGCGCCCTGGCCAATGTCTCCGACAAGGATCCCTACCTGCTGGCGCGGGAAGAGGACATGCGCCAGGGGATGCGCCAGCTGGAAGAGCATCTGCAGCAGCACAGCGAGAAGGAGCTGCAAAACATCAAGGACAAAGAAGCGGACGAGCTAGATGTCCTGTTCCAACCCAAGAAGAAATGGTGATCATGTCTCATCCACTGGATACCACGCTGGGGCCCATGGCCCCATTCGTTTGCCAACTGCTCACTGAAATGCACGCCCTCATGGGGGAGTGCGAGGCCCCCCAGGTGGATCATCTCTGCTATCGCGCCGCCACCCTGCCGGAATACCTCGCCCTCAAAGAGACGCTGGCGCGCCATGGGGTGCTGCTGGTGGAGGGGATGATAGGGGGCCGCCCCATCGCCACCTATCGCCTGCATCAACCCGTCTGCTGGCAGCAGGTCACGGTTCCCTGCATCGAGCTGGCCGCCCCCAAGGCGGGCCGCGCCCATCAGGCGGGGCTGGAGCACATAGAGCTGGTGGTGCCCTCGCTCACGGCCCTGGTGGCCGCCCATCCCGGGCTTGCGTTCAAGACGGCCAACATGGACGACGGGCGCAACCCGGATGTGGGGCTGATGTTGCCGTCGGGGCAGATCAAGTTTCATCTGCGCCCCTTGAGCGAGGTGATCGACGAGGAGCTGCACACAGGTGCCGTGGTGCCGGTGCCGGCGGACTATTACGACGGCTTGTGAGCTGCGGGCCCCGTCACTGGCGTGACGAGGCGTGACAGGAGAGGGGCGGCGCCGCGCGCCCCTTGAGATGACCGAGCCAGAGGCTCAAGGCGGCGGTGACGCACAAGACCAGCTCGATGCCGAGCACCAATCCCCAGAGACCCCCCCGCTCCCAGAAGGGATGCAAGTAAAGCCCCCCTAGACTGGCCCCCAGATAATACCCCACCAGATAGAGCGACGAGGCGAGCGCCCTGTTGTGCTCCACATGCTGACCGACCCAGGCGCTGGCGCAGGCGTGGGCGAGGAAGAAGCCGAAGCTCGAGACCAGCAGACCCCCTATGATGGTGGCAAGGGTCCCCTGCAGCAGGGCGAGGCTGCCGAGCGCCATCAGGGTGATCCCCGCCAGCAGCAGGCGCTGCGCCCCAAAGCGATGGGCACAGCGGCCGCTCAGGGAGGAGGCGAGGGTGCCGGTGAGGTAGGTCAGAAACAGCATGCCGAGCCACTGGGTCGGCAGGGAGAAGGGGGCCTTGGCCAGCAGGAAGGTGAGGTAGCTGTACTGGTTCAGGAAGACCATGAAGTTGAGCCCGCCGATGAGATAGGCCCCCAGCAGCAAGGGATTGCCGAGGTGGCTCTGGATGGCGCGGCGCAGTTGCCCCGGGGCGGCCTCCACAGCCACGAAGCGGGTCTGGGCAGGCAGCAGCCAGATGACCAGCGGCAACAGGGCGAGACTGATGAACCCGATCCCGAGGAAGGTATGCTGCCAGTCCCCGAACCAGCCTGCCAGCAGGCCGCCGACCACACGGCCGGCGATGCCGCCGAGGGAGTTGGCGGCGATATAGATCCCCACCGCCGAGAGCAGGGCGCGCTTGCTGAACTCTTCTCCCATGTAGGCGATGGCGGTGGCAGGCAACCCGGCCAGGAGCGCCCCCTGCAGCACGCGCAGGCACACCAGCAGATCGAAGCGGGTCACCCAGGGAATGTACAGGGAGAGCAGGATGGCGCCGGTCAGGGTCCACAACATGATCCGCCGTCGCCCGAACCTGTCCGCCAGGCGGGCACAGATGAGCAGGGAGCCCGCGAGCCCCGCGGTGCAGCCCGCCAGGGTCCATCCCGCCGACAGGGAGCTGACGGAGAACACCTCCGCCAGCAGAGGCAGCAGGGGGTGGGTCTGATAGAGATTGAGAAATACCAGGAAGGATCCCAGGCTGAGGGCCAGGGTGGCGCGTATCCATTCGCGACTGCCTACTTCGATCATTTGGAGTTGTCCCGACGACTTTTGTGCAGAGTAGTGGGTCGCCTTATATAAATATAATATATTTAAGTTATCAGTATGATAAATGGAATTGATATGGATCTGAAACAGCTCGGTTACCTGCTGGCGGTGCGGGACGCGGGCTCCTTTACCAAGGCCGCCCAGGGCCTGCACGTGGCGCAACCGGCCGTCAGCATGGCCATCGCCAAGCTGGAGCAACAACTCGATCTGCGCCTGTTCGACAGGCAGGATCGCAGCGTGCGGCTCACCCCGGAGGGGGAGGTGCTCTGCCGTCATGCCGAGCGGCTGCTGCTGCAGATGCACCAGGCAGAGGCGGAGATGGCCGAGCTCAAGGGACTGGAGCGGGGGGAGGTGCGCATCGGCATCCCCTACATGATGGGCTCCTATTACTTCCCGCCGATCCTGATGGCGTTCAAGCATCGCTACCCCGGTTTGAAGATCCGCGTGGAGGAGGCGGGCACCCGGGAACTGCTCAGTCGCATGGTGGACGGCAGCCTGGATCTGGCCATCCTCATCACCAGCGACTTGCCGCCTGCGCTCGAGGGGGCCCAGCTGCTGCGGGAAGAGATGCTGATGGTGGTGGGGGAGGAGCATCCTCTGCGGGGGGCCGGCGCTGTCTCGCTGCCCCAGTTCTTCAACCAGGAGCTCGCCATGTTCCGGCGGGGCTTCTACCACAGAGAGCACATGGAGGCGCTGGCACAAGGCCTGGGAATAGAGCCGAACATCGGCTTCGAGAGCAACCTCATCCCCCTGCTCAAGGCGGTGGTGAGACAAGGGTTCGCCGTGACCACCTTCCTGCGCATGGCGCTGGAGGAGGAGACGACTCTCAGCGGGATCCCCTTTGCTCCGCCCATCTTCCTCGATCTCTGCGTGGCCTGGCGGCGGGGGGATCCCCTCTCCATGGCCAACCGGGCGCTGCGGGATTTCCTGCTGGCACAGGCCAAGCCAGAGCCAACCCCGGATGGTGCCCTGAGGGACAACAACCTGGGGGAGAACAGATAGGGCCGCAAGATCGCCAACAAAAACGCCTCCCGATGGAGGCGTTTTTCATGCCGGTGCCAGGCTGCGAGCCATCACTTCTTGAACAGGTGATCCAGCTTGTTGGCCTTGGTGGAGAGATAGAACTCGTTGTGGGGATTGCGACCCTCCTGCAGGGGGACGCGCTCGGCCACCGGAATGCCAAAGGATTCCATCGCCTTCAGCTTGCGCGGGTTGTTGGTCATCAGGCGCAGGCTCTTGACCTCCAAGGCCTTCAGCATGTCGGCACAGATGGTGTAATCGCGCATGTCGGCGGCAAAGCCCAGTGCCACGTTGGCTTCGACGGTGTCGGCGCCCTGATCCTGCAGATGATAGGCGCGGATCTTGTTGAGCAGGCCGATGCCACGCCCTTCCTGACGGACATACAGTAAGACGCCGCGACCGGCCTTGGCGATCTTCTCCATGGCGGCCTGCAGCTGGAAGCCACAGTCGCAGCGAAGGCTGAACAGGGCATCCCCGGTCAGACACTCGGAATGAATTCGGCCCAGCACGGGCTCACCGTCCGCGATATCGCCCATCACCAGCGCGGCGTGATCCTTGCCTGTGCCGGTTTCCTGAAAGCCTACCAGCGTGAAGATACCCCAAGGGGTCGGCAACTTGGATTTGGCTACGAGAGTAATGCTGCTCATAGGGTTGCTCCTGACTACAGCTGCTTGAAAAAGGCGGCTAGTTTAACGTGCCTCACCCCTAACAACCATAAGAACAAAAGCTTGTATTCAGGAATGATCCACTCGATTGGTCATAATAGGCGCAATCGCGACGACTTTTGCGCAATTGTGCGCCTCGACAACTGCCAGCGCCGGTGCATTCGGGTATAATCGGCGCCCATTACCCCTCCCGACAGGGATGCGGGCAACCAGTCAACATGCCGAGTGCGCAGGAGAAAAGTTATGCCTCAGATGGCCCCCGTGATGACAATTGATGGCCCGAGTGGAGCCGGTAAAGGCACCCTGTGCCAGCTGTTGGCAGAGAAACTGGGTTGGCACCTGCTCGACTCCGGTGCCATCTACCGGGTACTGGCGCTGGCGGCCTTGCACCACGATGTGGAGCTCGATGCCGAAGCCGCGCTGGTGCCCCTGGCCGCCAATCTGGACGTGCAGTTCCAGGTTGATGGCGGACAGGTCAAGGTGGTGCTGGAAGGAGAGGATGTTTCCCGTACCATCCGCTCCCAGGAAGTGAGCGATGCCGCCAGCAAGGTCGCCGTCTTCCCCCGCGTGCGCGAAGCGCTGCTGCGCCGCCAGCGAGCCTTCCGCCAGTTGCCGGGCCTCATTGCCGATGGCCGTGACATGGGCACAGTGGTTTTCCCCGAGGCCGAGGTGAAGATTTTCCTCGATGCCAGCGCGGAGGAGCGGGCGCAGCGCCGCTATAAGCAGTTGCAAGATAAGGGCTTTGATGTTAACTTTGAGCGTCTTTTAACCGAGATTCGGGAACGTGACGACCGCGACAGAAATCGCGCCGTTGCCCCCCTGAAACCCGCGGAAGATGCTCTTGTGGTAGACTCAACGTCTATGACCATAGATGACGTGCTGGCAACGGTGCTCGCCTATGCGGAGCAACAACTTGGTGATGTCAGCACCAGCTGATGTCAGTCGTCTGCACCATGGATGGCGCAGATAATTTAAAACAACCCCGCTTGTGCCGGATTGCGAGTGGATGTTTCATTTGTGACACAAACAATGATCGAATCTTTTGCTCAACTCTTTGAAGAGTCCCTGAACGCCGTTGAAACCCGTCAAGGTTCCATCGTCAAGGGTACCGTCGTTGCTATCGAGAACGGTTTTGTACTGGTTGACGCCGGTCTGAAATCTGAGTCTGCCATTCCTGCTGAAGAGTTCAAGAACGCCCTGGGCGAGCTGGAAATCAACGTAGGCGACACCGTTGACGTGGCTCTGGACTCTATCGAAGATGGTTTCGGCGAAACCAAGCTGTCCCGCGAAAAAGCCAAGCGCCACGAAGCCTGGCTGCAGCTTGAGAAGGCATACGAAGAGCAAGCTACCGTTATCGGTATCATCAACGGCAAGGTCAAGGGTGGTTTCACCGTTGAGCTGAACGGCATCCGTGCCTTCCTGCCGGGTTCTCTGGTTGACGTGCGTCCGATCCGTGACACCGCTCACCTGGAAAACAAAGAACTCGAGTTCAAGGTCATCAAGCTGGACCAGAAGCGCAACAACGTTGTCGTTTCCCGTCGTGCCGTGATCGAAACCGAGAACACCTCCGAGCGCGAAAGCCTGCTGGCCAACCTGCAAGAAGGTCAAGAAGTTAAGGGTATCGTCAAGAACCTGACCGACTACGGTGCATTCGTAGATCTGGGCGGTGTTGACGGCCTGCTGCACATCACCGACATGGCGTGGAAGCGCGTTAAGCATCCTTCCGAAATCGTCAACGTTGGCGACGAGATCGCAGTCAAGGTTCTGAAGTTCGACCGCGAGCGTACCCGTGTATCCCTGGGTCTGAAGCAGCTGGGCGAAGATCCCTGGGTTGCTATCGCCAAGCGTTACCCGGAGACCACCCGTCTGTCTGGCCGCGTGACCAACCTGACCGACTACGGCTGCTTCGTTGAAATCGAAGAAGGCGTTGAAGGCCTGGTACACGTATCCGAGATGGATTGGACCAACAAGAACATCCACCCGTCCAAGGTTGTCAACGTTGGCGACGTGGTTGACGTGATGGTTCTGGACATCGACGAAGAGCGTCGTCGTATCTCCCTGGGTCTGAAGCAGTGCAAATCCAACCCGTGGCAGCTGTTTGCCGAAACTCACGCCAAGGGCGACCGTGTTTCCGGCAAGATCAAGTCCATCACTGACTTCGGTATCTTCATCGGTCTGGACGGCGGCATCGACGGCCTGGTTCACCTGTCTGACATCTCCTGGAACAACCAGGGCGAAGAAGCAGTACGTGAATTCAAGAAGGGCGACGAAATCGAAGCCGTTGTTCTGCAAGTGGACCCGGAGCGTGAGCGCATCTCCCTGGGTGTCAAGCAGATCGAAGAAGACCCGTTCAACAAGTACCTGTCTGACAACAAGAAAGGTGCTATCGTGAAGGGTAAGGTTACCGAGGTTGATGCCAAGGGTGCCGTGATCGAACTGGCTGACGGCGTGGAAGGCTACCTGCGTGCCTCCGACGCTGCTCGTGACCGTGTAGAAGACGCCACTCTGGTGCTGTCTGTTGGTGACGAAGTTGAAGCCAAATTCATGGGTGTTGATCGCAAGAACCGTACCGTAAGCCTGTCTGTCCGTGCCAAGGACGAGGCTGACGAGCGTGTTGCCATCGACAGCCTGAACCAACAAGAAGAAGTTGTGTTCAGCAATGCCATGATGGAAGCGTTCAAAGCCGCCAAGGGTGAGTAATCCTTGATGCAAGAAAAGGGCGGCTTCACGCCGCCCTTTTTTATCTTGGCATAATGAAAATTGCATGTGATCGGGGAAGGAGATTTAACCTTATGACCAAATCAGATCTCATCGAACAATTGGCTGCCAGCCGCATGCATATGCCGGCCAAAGATGTCGAAGCCGCCATCAAGGAGATCCTTGAGCAGATGGCATCGACCTTGCAAAACGGCGACCGGATTGAAATCCGAGGATTTGGAAGTTTCTCACTGCACTATCGTGCGCCCCGCGTGGGTCGTAACCCCAAGACTGGGGACAAGGTTGAACTGACCGGGAAATATGTCCCGCATTTCAAGCCTGGTAAAGAGTTGCGCGAACGCGTGAACATCATCGAATAATGCAGAAAATGGCATACCTGGGTATGCCTTTTTTATTTTTACGTCTTTAGATATGTGATTTGTCAGGTTTCTCGCAGTCTTTTCCCATTCGCTCTAGAGTCTGCCTGTGATTTTAAGGATAATCAGTCTCTCATTAGCTACAGACAGGGAGATCTTATGAAGCGTATCTTGGCCCTCATCCCATTGGTGCTGGTGTTTGTACTGACCCTCGCCATCGGTTCGCAAAATGGCCAGCTGGTGCAGTTCAACTATCTCATCGCCCAGGGGGAGTTCTCTCTCTCCATGCTGCTGGGGTTCTTCTTTGCCGGTGGCTTCCTGTTGGGCTGGCTGGTGTTCGGTCTGCTCTTCCTGCGCTTGAAACTGCAAAACCGTACCCTCAGTCGCACCATGCGTCGTCAATCCCGTGAGTTGGAGCTAGCCCGGTCGCCAGCCAAGGAATAATGTCCCTCGATGCTTGAACTGCTTTTCCTGCTGTTGCCGATTGCCGCTGGTTATGGCTGGTACATGGGACGCAGGAGTGTTCGCCAGGACACCCAGCAACAGAGTAACCAGTTTTCCCGCCAGTACGTGGCGGGCCTCAACTATTTGCTGTCTGACGAGTCGGACAAGGCGGTGGATCTCTTTATCCAGCTGCTGGAAGTCGACAGCGAAACCATCGAAACCCATCTCTCCCTCGGCAACCTGTTTCGTCAGCGGGGGGAGGTCGATCGTGCCATCAAGATCCACCAGAACCTGGTCGCCCGTCAGCTGACCCGGGAGCAGCGTCAGCTCGCGCTGCAGGAGCTGGCCCGGGATTTCCTGGCTGCCGGCCTGCTGGATCGGGCAGAAGCGCTCTGGAAGGAGCTGTGCGAAGACAGCGACTTTGAAGAGACGGCCTTGGCGCAGTTGCTCATCATCCATCAACAGCTGCGTGACTGGGACAAGGCCATCGAGGTCGCCATTCGCCTGCAGAAATTCCAGGGCAAGAAGCTGGCGGAGCCCATCTCCCATTTCTATTGCGAGCAGGCTGAGAACGCCTTGCGCGACGGTGACAAGGGGGCGGGGATCGCCAAGTTCAAGCGGGCGCTCGCAGCCCACCCTGCCTGTGCTCGGGCCAGCCTGCGACTGGCCGATCTGTCGATGGAGGAGGGCAAGTTCGAGGAGGCCAGCAAGGATCTGCTGCGGGTGTTCGAGCAGGACATGGATTTTGCCTCCGAGGCCATGCCCAGGCTGCTCGATTGCTATCAGCAGCTTGGCCGCACTCAGGAGCTGATCCCGCTGCTGGAGAAGGCGGTGGAGGATCATGCCGGTGTCAGCGTGACCCTGGCCCTGGCCAATCTGGTGGAGGCGCGCGACGGCCTGAGCCAGGCCCGCGCCCTGGTGCTGCGCCAGCTGCGGCGCCACCCCTCCATGAAGGGGTTTTACCAGCTGGTGGGCTTCCAGCTGGCGAGCGCCGAGGAGGGACCCGCCAAGGAGAGTCTGGAGCTGCTGCAGCAGCTGGTCGGCGAGCAGATCAAGATAAAATCGACCCACAAGTGCCGCCAGTGCGGCTTTGCCACCCATTCGCTGTTCTGGCAGTGTCCCTCCTGCCGGCAGTGGGGCTCCATCAAGCCTATCCGTGGCCTGGATGGTGAATAGCTCTTAGTGACAAAAAGTCCGTCCCTGCGCGTCTCGAGCGGAGGCGGCAAGCCGAACCTGGCGCAAACCCGAGTGAGCAAGATGCCAGACTGCGACCGGCTCGCCGGCCGTGTCGAGTCTGGATGTGGCATAACAACCCATAGGAAGTGACATGCAAGATCCCAAAGTACTGGTCGCGCTGGATTATCAGCACGAAGCCGATGCCTTCGCCTTCATTGAACAGATCTCTCCGGCCGAGTGCCGCCTCAAGGTGGGCAAGGAGATGTTTACCCTGTTTGGCCCCCAGTTCGTGCGCCAGCTGGTGGCCAAGGGCTTCGAGGTGTTCCTGGATCTGAAGTTTCACGACATTCCCAATACGGTTGCCAAGGCCGTGGCGGCGAGTGCCGAGCTCGGGGTCTGGATGGTGAACGTCCATGCCAGCGGGGGAGAGCGCATGATGCGCGCCGCCAGGGAGGCGCTGCTGCCCTATGGCGACAAGGCGCCCTTGCTGATCGGTGTGACCGTGCTGACCAGCATGGAGCAGTCCGACATGGCGCCTCTGGGTCTGGATGTGAGTCCGGCCGAGCAGGTGATCCGGCTGGCCACCCTCGCCAAGACGTCAGGGCTGGACGGCGTGGTCTGCTCCGCCGAGGAGGCTCGCGAGTTGAAAGCCTTGCTCGGCTCTGACTTCAAGCTGGTGACCCCGGGCATTCGCCCGAGCGGATCTGCGGCCGGGGATCAACGCCGGGTCATGACGCCGCTGGCGGCGGTGCAGGCGGGGGCCGACTACCTGGTGATTGGGCGCCCCATTACCCAGGCGGCGGATCCGGCTGCCGTGCTGGGGGCGATCAACGCCGAGCTCTGCCGATAAGGGCCGACCCCTGAATGACAACAGGCCGGATTGCAGATCCGGCCTGTTGCGTTTTGATGGGTAGCTGAGCGCTGCTGCAAATGAGTGGCAGCCCTTATCCCCAGGCGGTCAGGACTTGACGGTCTGCACACCCAGGCCGATGGGGAAGAGGCCGAGCAGCAGGCCGGCGGCCGAGCCGATGAGGTGCGACTCTATGTGCACCCTGGCGCCAATGAGGGCAGAGACAGGGCTCTCGCCCGCACTGTAAAAATCCAGCCCGAGCTTGATGACGATGCCAAGCAGCATGAGCCAGCCCGAGTAGCGACGATAGCGGATATCCTGCATGGCCCCCCACACGAACAAGCCGTGCAGCAGGCCGGAGAGCCCCATGTACCATTGGGTCTGCGGGCACCACCACCAGATCCCGAGCCCGACGGCCGTCCCCAGCAGCAGGAGCAGCACGGGCAGGCGCCAGCCCGTCAGGTATTCGCGAAACAGGCTGTAGAGCACCGCAAGCCCGCTCAGGTTGAGCAGCAGGTGCCATCCGTTGGTGTGGGCCAGATTGCCTGTTATGATGCGCCACCCTTCGCCCTGGGCGATCAGGTCGCGATCGAAGGAGAGTAGGTGGTTAGGTACGGTGAAGAAGAGCAAGGCAGTGACGAGCGAAAGCGTGATGACCCAGAGCAGACCCGATTTTTCTGACAACATGAAACAACCCAACGACAGAGAGAGCCGATACTGTACACGCTGTGCCCGAGCCCTCAAAGCCTGCCTGTGTGAATATATCCGGCAGGTGCCCCACCTCGCACCGCTCCATATCCTGCAGCACCCCAACGAGGTCGCTCACCCCAAGGGAACGGCCGCCCTGCTGGCCGCCTCCCTCAGCCATGCCCGCATTCACGTGGGGGAGCACTTCGCCGATGCCGACTGGCTCAATGCCCTGCTCGCCGACCCCAAGGTGCAGTGCTATCTGCTGTGGCCCGATGATGAGGCCCTGACCCTGGCGCAGGTGCGAGCGCGCAGTGAGCAAGCCAGAGAGGTGCACTTCATCCTGCTCGATGGTACCTGGCGCAAGGCCTATCGCATGTTGCACAGCAACCCGGCCCTGCTGGGGTTGCCGAGGATCACCCTCGGCGCCATGGCGGGGCAATATTCCATTCGCAAGAAGCCGTTTTCCGAGGCGCTGTCGACCCTGGAGGCGGGCTACCATCTGTTATCCCAGTGGGAAGGGGAGCCCGAGCGCTTCGCCCCGCTGATGAACCTCTTTACCGAGTTGAACCGGCAGTGGCATGACTTTGCCCAAGGCCGCCGTACCTGAATCTGAATTGCAAACAGGAGTGATGAACGTGAAAAAAGCCGTCGTGGTATTCAGTGGTGGTCAGGACAGTACCACCTGTCTGGTGCAGGCCCTGGCCCTCTATGATGAAGTGCACGCCATCACCTTCGACTATGGCCAGCGTCATCGGGAGGAGATCGAGACCGCTCGCCGTCTGGCCGGGCAGCTCGGGATTGCCGCCCACAAGGTGATGGATGTGACCATGCTGGGTGAGCTGGCCGTCTCGGCCCTGACCCGTGACGACATCCCGGTCAGCGGTGAGTTGCAGGACAACGGCCTGCCCAATACCTTCGTGCCGGGTCGCAACATACTGTTTCTGACCCTGGCGGCCATCTATGCCTACCAGGTCGGCGCCGACACCCTGATCACCGGGGTGTGCGAGACCGACTTCTCCGGTTATCCCGATTGCCGCGACGACTTCGTCAAGGCCCTCAATCAGGCGGTGTCGCTGGGGCTGGATCGCGCCATTCGCTTCGAGACCCCCCTGATGTGGCTCGACAAGGCGGAAACCTGGGCCCTGGCGGATCACTATGGTCACCTCGAGACGGTGCGCCAGCAGACACTCACCTGCTACAACGGCATCCAGGGGGATGGCTGTGGCACTTGCCCTGCCTGCGAGCTGCGCAGCCGCGGCCTGCAGCGCTATCTGGACGACAAGGCGGGCATCATGGCCAGCTTGCGCGAGAAAACCGGATTGTGATCCTGCCACTTTCGCGGGTTTGGGGTATAATCCGCGCCTTTTGCAGCAAGCCGTGACCGAGATGCACTACCCAATCAACGAGATCTTCCAGACCATCCAGGGGGAGGGCGTCTTCACCGGCGTGCCCGCCATCTTCGTTCGCCTGCAAGGCTGCCCTGTGGGCTGCCCCTGGTGCGACACCCGCCATACCTGGGTGGTGGATCCTGCCCGTGAGGTGGGCAGTCGCGAGGTGCTCGACCGATCCAACGAGTCCGACGGCTGGAGCAAGATGAGCACGGGCGAGATCCTGGGGAGCTTCGAGACCCTGGGTTACCGGGCGCGTCATGTGGTGTTGACCGGTGGCGAGCCCTGTCTCTACGATCTGCACGAACTCTCGTCGGCCCTGCTGGCGGCGGGATATCAGGTGCAGATCGAAACCAGTGGTACCAGCGAGATCCTGACCCACGCGCAGACCTGGGTCACCGTCTCCCCCAAGATCGGCATGAAGGGGGGCTTGCCTGTGCTGGTATCGGCTCTGGAGCGGGCCAACGAGATCAAGCATCCGGTGGCCACCGAGCGCCACATCGAGGAGCTCGATGCCCTGCTGGCCACGGCCAGCCTGCGTCCCGATGTGGTGATCGCATTGCAGCCCATCAGCCAGAAGCCCAGGGCCACCGAGCTGGCCATGGCGACCTGCATCGCCCGTAATTGGCGGCTCTCCATCCAGACCCATAAATATCTGAATATCGATTGATATGGACAGACTCTCCGATGAGCGGGTATTGCTCACCCTGGCGGGCAAGATGCCCTACGGTAAATATCAGGGGCGACGCATCATAGATATTCCAGAGCCCTATCTGGTATGGATGGCGCGCAGCGGTTTTCCGGCTGGTGCGCTGGGCCAAACCCTGGCACTGGCGTACGAGATAAAACTCAATGGACTGGAGTCCATGATTATTCCCATTATTAACAGGATGTCAGAATGAGAATATATACCCGGCAAGGGGACAAGGGCCTCACGCGGCTGGCTGATGGCTCCTCCCTGGCAAAAGATGACCGGCGGGTCGAGACCTATGGCGCCATTGACGAGCTCAATTCCCAGATAGGTCTGCTGATGGCCGAAATACCCGAGAATGAGCCGGCATTATTGGCTCAACTCATATTGCTGCAGCAGGAGCTGTTTGATTTGGGCGGGGAGCTGGCGTTTTCCAGCGAGGCGCAAAATGCCTCCCTGTGGCAGGTCAATGAGGCCTGGACGGCGCGGCTGGAGCAACAGATTGACGCCTACAGCGCCCAGTTGCCGGTATTGCGCAATTTCATTCTGCCGAGCGGTTCGCGGGCGGCGGCGCAGGCCCATGTGGTGCGCACCCTGACCCGTCGCTGCGAGCGGCTGCTGCTCGGCTTGAGCCGGGAAGAGCAGGTGAACCCGGCGATCCTGCCCTATCTGAATCGGCTAAGTGACTGGTTTTTCACGGTAGCCAGATACTTGCTGGTCTCTGCCGGTACCCCGGAAGTGCTCTGGGTCAAGGCGGCAGACAGGCGCTGAGGCGCCCGGCATGGAAACAATAAAAAACCTCGCATGGCGAGGTTTTTTATTGGGTGGGACCCTGCTTTTGATCAGATGGCAAAGTCTTCCACGGATTTGCCTTCGGCCACGGCCTTGGCAATGGCGGAGGGCATGCGGCCCTGGCCGGTCCAGGTTTTTTCCACGCCATTGTCCAGATAACGATATTTGGCGGGGCGGGGGGCACGTTTGCCTTTGCTGGCCTTGGTGCTTTCGGTGGCAACTGTGCCCACCAATTCAGCAGGATCTATCCCGGCGGCTTTCAACATTTCGGCGTATTCGGCAATTTTCTTCTGATGTTCTTCACGGGCCTGGCGTTCGGCAGATTCATCCTGCTGGCGCTCGGCGACCACCTCGGACAATTTCTGCAGTCCCTCTTCCAGTTGCTCCAGGGACAAATCGCGGCAGGCTGCGCGCAGACTACGGATATTCAGCAGAATTTTCAGAAATTCGTTCATATTGGCTACCACGCGAGCAGAAATATTAATGGGAAGGGCTGGTTTTTCGATAATTTATAGGGGGGATTGGCACCAAGTCAAGTCTGCCAAAATAATTAATTAGGCAGATAAATAAAGTCCGGCAATTATTCACGCTGCCCGCTTTATTCTCTTGGCAGGAGTTTCATTTCCGAATGAGTGCCGAGTAGATGAAAATATCGACCATGTCGTATTTTATGAACCATTTGACTACCATTTTTCCGCTTTTCGCCACACAAGCCTTGAAATTTAATCAAAAAACTTGCTATCACCCGGTGGCTCGATAAAATGTGCCGCGAATACCTTTAAGTAGAGGCGCGCTGCCTATGAGTAACCGAGCGGAGGGTGATGCCTGCGATGCTCGATGAAAGGAGTCGGCGCCGAAGTGACCAGGCCATCATACCGGGTTGCTGGTTCTGCATCGAACAGGTGCAGGACTGCCATAGTCATCCACTATGGAGCGCTACCTGAAGGGGCTGAGGAGTATGCCCGCCCTGGGTTTTGTTTCTTTGATCCTCTCGGTAGATCTCCACCTGTTGTCTTTAGGTGCAAAGAGATCATGGACATTGTTCATTACGCCGACTCCGGTTGGTCCGTCGTTCCCCCCCTGTTGGCCGTCGCCCTTGCGATCATCACCCGCCGCGTCCTGGTGTCGCTGGGGGTGGGCATAGTCGCAGGCAGTCTGCTGCTCAACCAGTTCTCCCCCCTCGAATCCCTGCATTACATGCTGAACACCGTGCTCAAGATCTTCTGGGTCGACGGTGCGCTCAACCGGGACAACGTCAACATGATCCTGTTCATGTTGCTGCTGGGGGGCCTCATCAGCCTGATGAGCGTCTCCGGGGCGACCCGGGCCTTTGCCGAGTGGGCCGCGCGCCGCGCCAAGACCCGCAAGGGGGCCAAGGCCCTCACCGGCATGATGGTGTTCGCCTTCTTCATCGACGACTTCTTCCACAGCCTGTCGGTGGGGGCCATCTGCCGCCCGGTTACCGATCGCTTCCAGATCTCCCGCGCCAAGCTGGCCTATCTGCTGGACTCCACCGCGGCGCCGGTCTGCGTGCTGATGCCCATCTCCTCCTGGGGCGCCTACATCATCGCCCTGGTGGGCGGCATCATGGCGGCCCATGGTCTGACCGATCAGAGCCCCATCTCCGCGTTCGTCGAGATGATCCCGATGAACCTCTATGCGGTCTTCACCCTGATCATGGTGCTGGTGGTGATCGCCTTCCAGCTCGACATCGGCGCCATGCGTCAACACGAGCAGTGGGCGCTGGAGGGCAAGCTGTGGGATGAGTCCAAGGGCCGTCCCATCGGCCTGGACATGGAGTCTCCCGAGGAGAGCAATGGCGGCATGATCGACATGGTGCTGCCGATCCTGACCCTGACTCTGGCGACCGTCTACTTCATGATCGGTTCCGGCGCCGCCGTGCTGGCCGACAAAGGCCTGCCGTTCAGCGTGCTCGGCTCGTTCGAGAACACCAACGTCGGCTCCTCCCTGGTCTATGGCGCCCTGTGCAGCCTGGTGGTCTCCATCGGTCTGGCCATGCGCCTCAAGCTGGGTGCCAGCAACTGGATGAAGGCGGCCCCCCAGGGGATCATGGCCATGCTGCCCGCCATCAACATCCTGCTGTTTGCCTGGACCATAGGCGCCGTGGTGCGCGACGTGGAGACCGGCAAGTACCTGGCTTCCATGGCCAATGGCAACCTGCCGATCGAAGTGCTGCCGGCTGTGGTCTTCGTGCTTTCCTGCGCCATGGCCTTTGCTACCGGCACCAGCTGGGGCACCTTCGGCATCATGCTGCCGCTGGCCGGCGACATGGCGGCCGCCAGCGACATCAGCCTGATGCTGCCGATGCTGGCCGCCGTATTGGCGGGCTCCGTGTTCGGTGATCACAGCTCGCCCATCTCCAGCACCAGCATACTGTCTGCCACCGGCGCCGGCTGCCATCACATCGATCACGTGATGACCCAGCTGCCTTATGCGCTGGCCATCGCCTTCGGTGCCGCGCTCGGTTACCTGGTGATGGGGCTGATGCACTCGGTGCTGGCTGGTTTCACGGTCAGCGCGCTCTGGTTCCTGATCTTCTCCGGTTACCATTTGCGCAAGGCTCGGATGCACCGCGCCCTGGCCGTCGCATAAAGAGAGCAAGGGGCCCACGGGTCCCTTGGTTTTGGCAGGGGCTTTGGTTAGCATGCCCCCCATCAATCCCGTTTCGGAACCCCATCATGGCTTCACTGCACTACAAATTCGCCACCATGAACTCGGGCAAGTCGACCCAGCTCATCCAGGCCCACTTCAACTATCTGGAGCGTGGCATGTATCCGCTGGCCATGACCCCCGCCATCGATGACCGCTTCGGTGCCGGGATCATCAGCGCCAGGGTCGGGCTGGAGCTGAAGGTGGAGGTGTTCAGTGACAGCTGCGATCTGTTCGAGATGGTCAAGGCGCGCCATGCAAATCGCCATATCGATGTGTTCATCGTCGACGAGGCGCAGTTCCTGACCCGGGAGCAGGTGTATCAGCTCGCCCGCATCGTCGATGAGCAGGACATACCGGTGATCGCCTACGGCCTCAAGACCGATTTTCGCGGCGAGCTGTTCCCCGGCTCCTACCACCTGCTCTGCCTGGCGGACAAGTTCGAGGAGCTCAAAAGCATCTGCTGGTGCGGCAACAAGGCGCACATGAACTCTCGCGTCAACGAGGCGGGGCAGGTGATGCGCGACGGCGAGCAGGTGGAGATAGGGGGCAACGATCGCTATGTGTCGCTCTGCCGCAAGCACTATCTGGAAGGACGGGCTTACAGGTAAGCCACAGCATGAAAAAGGGCGCCTCGGGGGCGCCCTTTTTTGTCGACGAAGGGTTCAGTCTATCTCTATGTCCATCGGCGCTATGATGGGGTCGGCCACCGGCAGGCGGTGGAACAGCTGGCGAAAATGCTGCTGTACCCGGCCTATGTCCACCAGGGACATGCCGGAGGCGAAGCCGAACCAGACATAGAGACCGGTGAGATCGCGAAACATGGGGGGCAGGTAGCGGGGGGCGTCGATGAGCCCCTCCAGATAGTGCTGATAGAGCACGGGGATGTCGTCCAGGGTCACCTTGCCGACAAACAGCATGGGCAGGATCTCCGGCACCCCTTCCAGCACGGCGCTGCGGATGAAGTTGACAGTCTCCACATAGCCCTTCACATAGGAGAGATCCTTGGTGAAGCAGGCGCCGCCCTCGACCATGCCGCCCCTAAACACCCGCTGGGTGATCTTGTAGGCATCGTGCTCGCTGGCCCCCTTCTCGACGAAGTGGCGGAACACCTCGATGAAGTCGGCGCCGCGCTCCGCCATGTCGATGGCCATCACCCGATCCGAGATGCGCTTGGCCCTGTCCGGGAAGGAGCTGAAGGTGAGGGTCTCGATGAGCACGGCCAGCCCCTCCTGGCAGGCGGTGATGCGCGGCGAGCCGGCCCCCAGCCAGGTGGCATAGGATTGCTGGCGGCCGTTGAGGGTGGTGCCGACGTGCACCCAGCCCTCGTGCACCTCCAATACCTGCAAGTCCAGCTCGGAGAAGCGGGCGTGGGAGCTCAGCTTGATGTAATCCCCCCCTGCGGCGGCATCGGAGACGATGCCATCGCTCAGCTTGACCTGCACTGTGCCGTCGCTGAAGTAGTTTGACAGCTTGCCCTGCAATCTGGCCACCGCCGCTTCCCCCTCGAACTCCTTGGGGTAGGGGCGCACCAGATGGCGGGCGCCGGGCAGGGAGAAGATGTCGCACAGGCGGGCTCCCAGCTCCTTTAACGTCTTGCGATCCCCGCGCAGATGATCGCTCGCCGAGCCGTACAGCAACTGGCTGTAACGCTGGAAGTCCGGCTGCCCGCGCTGGCGCAGCATCTCGATCACCACCATGTACTGATCCACCGTCTCTTGCAGGATCCGGCCGAGATCATCCTGCGGCCCCAGCTTTCTGCGGATCCTGTCCCTCAGCTCCTTGAGCTCCAGGTATTTGTTGCGGGGATCGAAATCGAGGGGGAGGGCCTGATAGAAGTCGGCATCGATGGCGGGCAGCACTCGTCCGCCCTTGGCGAGAAACTCGGTCTGCAGGTGGCGGGGCCACTTGATGGCATCCAGGATGCGAATGGGTTTTTGCAGGGCGAGCAGTTCATCCGAGAGGGATTTGAGGTGCAGGCGATACTTTTCTTGGATGGTCATCGGGCCTTCTGTGGAGGCGAGTGCGGTACGAGAATGGCTGAGTATATGCATAGCGCTTGCCAAAAAGAAGCGAGAGCGGGGGTGATCCCGCCTGTGCGCTTTTGGTTGTCGGAAAATTGGTTTAGACTGCGCCCCTTGATCCTTATTGTGTTCGTGAAAATGATGAATATCCCCAGCTCTGAAATGATAATGCGTTGGCTGCAGCAGGCCCGGATCGAGCACTATGTGTGCGATCAGTGCCACGGCATCCACATGGTCTCCCTGCAGTCCGTCGAGGGCATCCAGGAGAGCCGGATCTTCGTGGAAGAGGAAGGGTTGCTGTTTTCATCCGAACTGGAGGTGCGCCCCTCATCCCTGCTGCCCCTGGTGGCCGAGCTGAGTCGTCTCAACATGCAATACCCGTCCCTCAAGGTGTTCCTCGACATCATAGATGACAACCTGCCGCGCCTCGTCGTGGGTCACACCGTCTTCACCAAGGCGGGTCTCTCCGTCGAGCAGTTCCTGCTGTTTGTCGAAAGCACCACGGCGGCGACCCATGAAGTGGTGTCCGAATGTGAACGCCTTGGCTTCCTCAATCTGCCGGAGATCCAGGTCGCACCGGAATCTGTGCACTGAGTTGCGCGTTTAATGTTCGAACGGTTCGCGGCAGCCAAAAAGCCGTTGACGCCGGCGGGGCTTTCCCCTAAATTACGCCCCGTTCCGGCGCAACAGTGCAGAACATCACGTGGAGATTGAACACGTTAAACGACAGTCGAAAATTTGGTGAGGTGTCCGAGTGGCTGAAGGAGCACGCCTGGAAAGTGTGTATACGGCAACGTATCGAGGGTTCGAATCCCTCCCTCACCGCCAAATTATAAAAAACCGACCTCAGGGTCGGTTTTTTGCATCTGGGCTACCGTGTTCCCTGATGTGCATAGAGGGAGGGTGAGAAGCCTCGCCGGGTTCGAGCAGAGCGGCTTGCTGCGATGAACGGCCAGAGGCCGCCCCGAAGGGGTGAGCCACGCAGTGGCGAATCATCCCTCCCTCACGGCAAAATAAAGTAAAAGGGCCTGTCTTGCGACAGGCCCTTTTACTTTATCCGGTGATGACGCTCGGTTTGAACCCTGGTTCGACAAGGGGCAGGGCAGTCCGGGTCAATCCAGACCCGCCGCCAATATAAAAACCCGACCTTATGGTCGGGTTTTTGTCTTGTGGTGCCCGGTCATCTCTCACCCATGTCCCTTGAAGCAGGTCTGGCGACATGCAGAGAGTGCGGGTCAGGCGAGATCGAAGCGATCCAGGTTCATCACCTTGGTCCAGGCCGCCACGAAGTCCTTCACGAACTTCTCCTTCCCGTCCGCACTGCCATACACCTCCGCCAGGGCCCGCAACTGGGAGTTCGAGCCGAACACCAGATCGACGCGGGTGCCGGTCCACTTCACCTTGCCTGTCTTGCGATCACTCCCCTCGTAGATGCCCTTGGCTCCTGCTGCCGGTTTCCACTCCGTGCCCATGTCGAGCAGGTTGACGAAGAAGTCGTTGGAGAGGGTGCCGGGGGCAGAGGTAAAGACCCCGTGGCAGTTGCCGGCGTTGGTGCCGAGCACCCGCATGCCGCCCACCAGTACCGTCATCTCGGGGGCACTCAGGGTGAGCAACTGCGCCTTGTCGATCAGCATGGTCTCCGCGAAGGCGGCGCACTCGCCACCGTAGTTGCGGAACCCGTCGGCGAGGGGCTCGAGCACGGCAAAGGAGTCCACATCGGTCTGTGCTTGGGAGGCATCCATGCGACCCGGCGTGAAGGGCACAGTCACTGTGACCCCCGCCAGCTTGGCCGCCTGTTCGACACCGACGCCGCCGGCCAGCACGATCAGATCGGCGAGGGATACCCGTTTGCCGCCGGTGGCCGAGGCGTTGAACTCTTGCTGGATGCCTTCGAGGGTCTTGAGCACCTTGGCCAGCTGTGCCGGTTGGTTGACTGCCCAATCCTTTTGCGGGGCCAGGCGGATGCGAGCACCGTTGGCACCGCCGCGCTTGTCAGAGCCGCGGAAGGTGGATGCCGAAGCCCAGGCGGTGGATGCCAGCTCGGCGACGGTCAGGGAGGCCGCCAGGATCTTCTCCTTGAGGGCGGCCACGTCCTTCTCATCGACCAGGGGGTGATTGACGGCGGGGATGGGGTCCTGCCAGATCAGCTCCTCCTTGGGCACTTCCGGCCCCAGATAGCGTGCGATGGGGCCCATGTCCCTGTGGGTCAGCTTGTACCAGGCGCGGGCAAAGGCATCGGCGAAGGCTTGCGGGTCCTCATAGAAGTGGCGTGAGATCTTGCCAAACTCGGGGTCAAAGCGCAGGGTCAGGTCGGTGGTCAGCATGGTCGGCTTGTGGAACTTGCCCGGGATATGCGCATCGGGAATGATCTCCGGTGCATCCTTGGCCACCCACTGCTTGGCGCCCGCCGGCGACTTGGTCAGCTCCCACTCGAAGTTGAACAGGTTCTCGAAGAAGTTGTTGCTCCAAAGAGCCGGTGTCTTGGTCCAGGTCACCTCGAGGCCGCTGGAGACGGTATCCTTGCCGTGGCCGCTGCCGTAGTTGCTCATCCAGCCCAGGCCCTGGGCTTCCAGGGGGGCCGCTTCCGGCTCGGGCCCCTTGTGGGATTCGGGGGCGGCGCCGTGGGCCTTGCCGAAGGTGTGGCCACCGGCAATGAGGGCGACTGTCTCTTCGTCATTCATGGCCATGCGGCCGAAGGTGGAGCGGATGTCCTTGGCCGCCTCCATGTAGTCACCGCTGGCATTGGGGCCTTCGGGGTTGACGTAGATGAGGCCCATGTGGGTGGCGCCAAAGGGGGCCGTGAGCTCGCGGTCGCCCTTGACCCGGTCGGGGTCGACTCCGAGCCAGGCGATCTCGTCACCCCAGTTGACATCCTGATCCGGCTCCCACACATCCGGGCGGCCGCCGCCAAATCCGAAGGTTCTAAAGCCCATGGTCTCCAGCGCGACGTTGCCGGCGAGGATCAGCAGATCGGCCCAGGAGATCTTGTTGCCGTACTTCTGCTTGATGGGCCAGAGCAGGCGGCGGGACTTGTCGATGTTGACGTTGTCGGGCCAGCTGTTGAGGGGAGCGAAGCGTTGCTGGCCGCGGCCACCGCCGCCACGGCCATCCGTGATGCGATAGGTGCCTGCGGCGTGCCAGGTCATGCGGATGAACTGGGGGCCATAGTGGCCGAAGTCCGCCGGCCACCACTCCTGGGAGTCGGTCATCAGCTTGACCAGGTCTTTCTTGAGTGCCTTGTAGTCGAGGCTGTTGAATGCCTCGGCATAGTTGAAATCGTTATCCATGGGATCGGAGCTGGGGGAATGCTGGTGCAGCAGATCCAGCCGCAACTGATTCGGCCACCAATCACGGTTGGTTCTGCCGACGCCGGCGGTGTGGTTGAAGGGGCATTTGCTTTCTTCACTCATCTCAGTCTCTCCTTGGAGGGCATCTACATTGCTGACACTTAGTATGGGAAGATTTCCACTGCGCTGTGTGGGGTCATGGCAGAGGATCTGTCTGTTGTTGTGCGGCTGGCTTTCAATTACTCCTTTTTTTTCAATATATTGCGTTATTGTGCAGTGAATGGATTACGAAAAGATGAATCACGACCATCTAGTTTAACAATCTATTTACGTTCTGCCCGACTTCCCCTCGCATCAGGCGCGGCGGCAACCTGTGATGCGCTGCCAAGGCGCAAGTGGTTGCTCGCCCTTATGAGGGAAGCAGACAAGGCATTTGCCGGTTTTTATCCATATCACGGTCATCGGCATGGAAGCTTGCGCTGCGTCATGGGAAGCAGGGATAGCCCGGGGCCGTGATGGCTCCGATCATGTCTGTGATCCGGCCTGGCGAGGTGCAGCACCAGGCGGTGACATTGACCGACCAGCAAAGGGACAAGCGTCAGAGAGCAAGGGGGAGGGGAGCAAAGAGCATAAAGAGGGAGCGGAGCGCTCGGGACAGGCGGCGAGGCTGGGGCGCAGGCACAAAAAAACCGGCGCAGAGCCGGTCTTGATGAGGGCATCAGATGCCCGGTTCATGGCAAGTCGGGCTTGCCTCTGTCGGCTTGATTCAGCGCGAACAGCTAATAATGGGGTGGCTGATGGGGCTCGAACCCACGACAACCGGAATCACAATCCGGGACTCTACCAACTGAGCTACAGCCACCACTGAAATCTGCCTTCGATGTCGCTCTTCGAGGGAAGAGTCACATCAATGGCGCGCCCTGCAGGATTCGAACCTGCGACCCACGGCTTAGAAGGCCGTTGCTCTATCCGACTGAGCTAAGGGCGCGTTGTATCAAGAAATCCGAAGGACTTCCCGATGAACCTGGTCGGTGATAAAGGATTCGAACCTTTGACCCTCTGGTCCCAAACCAGATGCGCTACCGGGCTGCGCTAATCACCGAAATCTCATCGTCCAGCATACCGGGGGCGGTACGACTGGGCAACGGGCGGGCATCATACCCAAGCGTCAAAGTCAGCGTCAACGACTTTTTCCGCCAGTAAATTCAAATGCCTACTTATTGCCCGCCAGGCGAGAGCCGCTAACACCCGCGCCAAAAAAATGCGACAATGCGCGGCAGTTGAACACATGGTGAGTGAAGAACGATGTCTGCCAAAATCATTGATGGAAAACAGGTTGCGCAAACGATTCGCAATCAGGTCGCCGAACAAGTCCAACAGCGGTTGGCTCTGGGCAAGCGGGCACCGGGTCTGGCGGTGATCCTGGTGGGGCTGGATCCGGCGTCCCAGGTCTATGTGGGCAGCAAGCGTCGTGCCTGTGAAGAGGTGGGGTTTGTCTCCCGCTCCTATGATCTGAGCGCCAATGCGACCCAGGAAGAGTTGCTGGCCCTGATCGACCGGCTCAATGAGGATGCGGAGGTGGACGGCATCCTGGTGCAGTTGCCCCTGCCGGCTCATTGCGACACCACCCAGGTGCTGGAGCGCATTCGTCCCGACAAGGACGTGGATGGTTTCCACCCCTACAACGTGGGCCGTCTGGCCCAGCGCATCCCGGCGCTGCGTCCCTGCACCCCCAAGGGGATCATGACCCTGATCGAGGCGACCGGCGTCAAGACCCACGGTCTGCATGCGGTAGTGGTCGGTGCCTCCAACATCGTCGGTCGCCCGATGACGCTGGAGCTGCTGCTGGCGGGGTGCACCACCACCACCTGTCACCGCTTCACCCAGGATCTGGAGGCCCAGGTGCGCCGTGCCGATCTGCTGGTGGTGGCGGTGGGCAAGCCGAACTTCATCCCGGGGGAGTGGGTCAAGCCGGGGGCTCTGGTGATCGACGTGGGGATCAACCGCCTGGCCGACGGCTCCCTGGTGGGGGATGTGGAGTTTGAAACGGCGCGCAATCACGCCGCCTTCATCACCCCTGTACCCGGTGGCGTGGGGCCCATGACGGTGGCCAGCCTGATGGAGAACACCCTGAGCGCCTGCCAGGATTATCACGACGCCTGAGTTAGGCTCCTTCCCGCACCCGGGAATGGATGAGAGAAAGGGAAGGCCTGGCCTTCCCTTTTTTATTGCGCGTGGCGCCGGTCGTGCATGGCGGCTTAGGGTCAGATCAGGGCCAGCGCCGCCGCCAGATCGGCGATGAGATCGTCGGCGTCTTCCACCCCTATGCTGAAGCGGATGAGATCGTCGTTGACCCCGGCGGCGAGGCGGCTCGCCTCGTCCATGGCGGCGTGGGTGGTGCTGGCCGGATGGCAAGCCAGGCTCTCGAGATCGCCGAGGCTCACCGCCTGCACGAACAGCTGCAGGTTGTCGAGCAGGGTGGCGCAGCGCGCAAAGCCTCCCTCCAGCTCTATGCTCACCATGCCGCCAAAGCCGCTGGCGAAGGCGCCGAGGGCGTCGTGGCCCGGGTGGCTGGCAAGGCCCGGGTAGATCACCTTCTTCACCGCCGGATGGGCGGCCAGGAAGTCGGCCACCTTCTGGGCGTTGTGCAGGTGGGCATCCATGCGCAGAGGCAGGGTCTTGACCCCGCGCTGCAGCAGGTAGGCCTCCTGCGGGCCTATGGGGGAGCCTATGTGCTTGAGGGCCACGGTGCGGATCGACTTCATCAGTGCGTGGGAGCCCGCCACCACCCCGGCGATGATGTCGCCGTGACCGCCCAGGTACTTGGTGCCGCTGTGCATCACCACATCGATGCCGAGCTCCAGCGGGCGCAGCAGGTAAGGGGTGAGGAAGGTGTTGTCACACACGCTGATGGCGCCCACCTTGCGTGCCGCTTCCACCACCACCCGGGGATCCACCACCTTGAGGGTGGGGTTGGTCAGGGTCTCGAACAGGATCACCTTGGTGGCGGGGCTGATGTTGGCCAGCAGATCCTGATCGCTGTCGTAACCCGTGATGGTGATGCCGGCCCGGCTGAAGGTCTGCTTGAGGAAGGCATCGGTGCCGCCGTAGAGGGGGCCGACGTAGGCCACTTCATCCCCGCTGCTGGCCAGGGCATAGAGGATGGCGCTCACCGCCGCCATGCCGCTCGCCACCACCAGGGCCTCGTCGGCGCCCTCGAGGGCCGCCAGTTTCAGCTCCAGCTCGGCGGTGGTGGGGTTGCCGAAGCGGCTGTAGATAAAGCCCGGGGCCTGGCCTGCGAAGCGCTCCTTGCCCGCCTGGGCATTGACGTAGCTGAAGGTGCTGCTCTGGTAGAGCGGGGTGGTGAGTGCGCCGGTCTGGGGATCGATCCGCTGGCCGCTGTGCACGCTCATGGTCTTGAATTTCATCGTCTTGCTCCGTGGTTGCCAGGCTATGGCGTTGTTGTTCTGGTGTGAAAATCGGTGGACGGGGCCACGCTGGCGCCCCTCTCCTGTGGTCGGGATGGCGGTCTGTCGCCACCCCTTGATGGCGTCAGGCCGGTATCGGCTCCTGCGCTCCCCTGTGTTGCCGAGCATAGTGGCGCGCCGCCACATCCGGGTGGGATCGCAGCCTCCCCTTGAGCACGTTCTCCCCCACCTGATAGAAGAGGGGGTTGGCCGGGTCGCTCTCTGGCCCTTGCGCCTGCACCGCCAGTTCGGGGGAGAGGGTGAGCAGCGGCACTGTGGCATCGAGTCTCGCCGCCATGAAGAAGGCGCAGGAGAGACGGGAGATCCCGGGGGGCGGGCTCTGCACCCGGTGCAGGGTCGCCTTGAGGTAGCCGTTGGAGGCAAGCTCCAGCAGCTCGCCTATGTTGACCACCAGGGCGCCGGGCAGGGGGGGCGCGGAAATCCAGCCGTGCGCCGTCTCCACCTCGAGGCCGGAGTGATGGTCCTGCATCACCAGGGTCAGGTAGCCGGGATCCTTGTGGGCGCCGACCCCCTGGCCGCTGCCCCCCGTCTCCCGTCCCGGGTAGTGAATGAGCTTCATGTGCTGATAGGGGGCACCCTGGATGCTCTCATCGAACACCCCGGCCGGTTGCTCCAGTACCTCGGCAAAGGCGGCGAGCAGGGTGAGGGTGATGTCGCTCAGCCGATCCTGCCACGCCAGCAGTTGCGTCTTCATCCCGGGCAGGGCAGCGGGCCACTGGTTGGGGCCTGTGAGCCGCTGCCAGGGGTGACTGTCCTGCGCCAGGGGGAGGGCCTGCTCCTCGTTCATGATGTCGAACTGCTCCCGCCTGTCCGGCCGCTCCCGGGTGAGCTCGGCCCCCACCAGGTTGTAGCCACGAAAGTGGGGGGAGTGCACCATCTGCACCGCCAGCTTCTCCTGCAGGGGCAGGGCGAAGAAGCGGGCCGCCAGCGCCAGGGTTTCCCGTTGCTGCGCTTCGCTCAGACCATGGCCTGTCAGATAGAAGAAGCCGATGTCGCGGGCCGCCCGGCCAAGCTTGGCCAGCATCTGGCGGCGCTCCTCGGGGGCACCAGTGATCGCGGCAAAGTCGATGATGGGCAGTGATGAATGTTCCATATGCATCTCCTCAGGTGTCGGATGTCGGGTGCAGTCCCGAGGATCCGCGACAAAGACGGCGGTGTGGCGAGTGGCAGGACTCGGGTCCGTGGCTCACGATGGCACCGTTTGGGTTTAAGGGGATGCTACTGTTCGGAGTTATAAGGTGGAAGCAACAAAATATTCTTAGTTATATACAAAAGTCGAAATAGGATTCGATCTCTTTGGGGAAGTTTGTCGATTGCACGGAGAAAATGCGACCCAGCCGATCGCCTTGCCCATGAATCTGCCTGGGGCCAGGGAAGGGGCTGTGCCCGTGGGAGGCGAATGAACAAAGGGGAGGCATCAGCCCCCCCTTGGGTAGTGTGGCGCAGAGGTTAGAGGGTGAGCGCCCGCCCAGCGCGCCCAGATCACTCTCTTCAATAACCCAGGGTGAAGCGCTGGCGCAGGTGGGCCGGTTGTTCCGCTTCGTTGAGCACCGCATCCGCCAGATCCCCGACTGTGATCCCGGCAGGCTTGTCGCCGTCAAAGAGCACCTGATCGCCCCCGAGACGATAGCCGCCGCGCTTCTCGCCGGGTTCGAGGAACACCGGCGGGGAGACGAAGCGCCAGTCGAGGGTCGTTTCGCGGCGAAGGGCCGTGAGACCGTCGCGGGCCGCCAGGGCGCCTTGCTTCCACTCGGCCGGGAAGTCCGGGGTATCCACCAGCTGCACGCCGGGGGCTATCTCCAGGCTGCCGGCACCGCCGATCACCAGCAGCCAGCTGTGGGCGGCGTTGGCAGCCTCGACGATGGCGCTGGCGCCCTTGAGGTACTGATCATGGATATCCGGGGTACTCCAGCCCGGGTTGTAGGCGCTGATCACCCGATCGTGCCCCTTGAGCACGTCGGCCAGCGCCTGGCTGTCCTGGGCATCCACCGCCACGGCGGTGACCTGTGGGTGAGCTGCTACCTTGCTCACGTCACGCACGATGGCGGTGACGTGATGGCCGCGGCTGACGGCTTCGTTGAGGATGGCTGAACCGACAAAACCGCTGGCACCTATGAGGGCAATCTTCATGGATATCTCTCCTTCACTGTGGGAATGGGGCTATCCTACGCCCCCGGATGTGATTTAATAATCCTCTGTAAATTGCATTCACTTGTAAGCTGGATTTAATAATGGATCAGCTCAGACGTTACGCCATCTTCGCCGCCGTGGTGGAGGCGGGCACCATGACGGGGGCCGCCAAGGCCCTCGGCATGACCCCCTCCGCCGTCAGCCAGCACATCGGCCAGCTGGAGAGCCTGCTCGGCCTGCCTCTGCTCCATCGCTCCACCCGTCGCCTCAGCCTGACGGAGGCGGGGGAGGTGGTGTGGCAGGGGTGCCAGTCCCTGCAACAGACCCTCAACCAGACCGAGCTGCGCCTCTCGGAAGTGCGCGACAGCCTGCTCGGGGAGGTGCGGATCACCGCCCCCGTGGGCATGGCGGGCCAGCCGCTGGCGCTGGCCTTGTCGCCCCTGTTGCAGGCCCATCCTGGCCTGTGCATCCAGATCATCGCCGACGACGAGAAGCGGGATCTCATCGCCGAGCGCATCGACGTGGCGCTGCGGGTCGGCTCCCTGCCGGACTCCACCCTGGTGGCCCGCAAGCTGGGCCAGACCCGGATGCTGCTGTGCGCCGCCCCCGCCTACCTGGCGCGCAAGGGGACGCCGCGCACCCCGGCAGATCTGGCCGCGCACGACTGGCTCTGCGGCGACATGCTGGGGAGCGGCTTGCTGCTCCTTGACGAGCGGGGGGGCGAGCACAGGGTGAGGTGCAAACCCAGGGTGCAATGCAACAACGTGCTGCCTCTGCGCCAGTTTGCCCTGGCGGGGCAGGGGATCTCCCTGCAACCCGAGGGGGAAGTTGCTGAGGATCTCGCCCAGGGCCGCCTGCTCGCCTTGCTGCCAGGTTTTCGGGTGCCGCCCATGGAGATCCACGCCATCACCCCCCAGCGGGAGATCCCGGAGAAGGTGCGCCGGGTGATCACCGCCCTGCGCAGCCATTTCGCCGAGCCCGGGGGGGCGGCGCGCCCCTTGTAGTGTCGACCAAAAGCGGAGGGCAGCCCGTTGGCTGCCCTCCGTCTATTGCAATTATCCCGGCGCTACTTCATATAGAGGCCGCCGTTGATGGCCAGGGTCTCCCCCGTGATATAGGCCCCTGCTTCGCTGGCGAGGAAGGCCACGGCGGCGGCTATCTCCTCCGGCTTGGCGAGGCGGCGCATGGGAATGTCGGCCTTGATGCTGTCGAGGATGTCGGTGCGGATCGCCGCCACCATGGGGGTGGCGGTGTAGCCGGGGGCGATGGCGTTGACCGTGACCCCGAAGCGGGCCCCTTCCGCCGCCAGCGCCTTGGTGAAGCCCAGCATGCCCGCCTTGGCCGCCGAGTAGTTGACCTGACCGAACTGCCCCTTCTGGCCGTTGACCGAGGAGATGTTGATGATGCGGGCATCACGTTGCTCGCACATGGCATCGAACAGCGGCTGGGTCACGTTGTAGAGGCTGCACAGGTTGGTGTGGATCACCTCGAACCACTGATCCGGCGCCATCCGCTTGAAGGCCCCATCCCGGGTGATGCCGGCGTTGTTGACCAGCACGTCCACCCGGCCCTCCTCCTGCAGCAGGCGGCCCAGGGTCTCGCGGCACATGGCGGTGTCGGCCACATCCAGCGCCAGCAGCCGCACCCGATCCGGCTGATACCCCTGCTCCTGGTACCACTCCCGTGCAGCGGCGGCATTGACGCTGGAGTGGGTGGCGATGATGCGATACCCCTGGGCCAGCAAGGCGGTGGTGATGGCGGATCCGATGCCGCCACGGGCTCCGGTGATCAAGGCAATCTTCTTCATCTTGGCTCTCCCTGCATGTCACGAGTTGAATGGTGCCCCTGGGGCAATTGACAACCTTGTCTGCAAACAATGTGGCAGGGAAAGGAGTCATTTTTGTGACAGGGGAACGTCTGGGGGCAAGGTGCTTGCGAGCGGGCGCCTGGGCCGCACAAGGCTTGCCCCCGGCACGGCGGCCATGTTTAATGTGGCCACTTGGGCGAATGCGCCCCTTCGCCGGCACAGAGCCCGACCACAGCATGACAAGCTTCCCCGCTTTCCCAGACCCGGCGCCACAGACGCGCCCCCATTTCACCCGCATCGAGCGGGTGCTCGACTACATTCACACCCACCTGGATCAGCCCCTGTCGCTGGAGCAACTGGCCGAGCAGAGCTGCTGGTCGCGCTGGCAGTTGCAGCGGGTCTTCCTGCACGAGACCGGCCAGACGGTGGCCCACTATGTGCGCGAGCTGAAGCTGAGCCTGGCGGCGGAGGCGCTGCTCTCGAGCCGCCAGCGGGTGCTGGATCTGGCGCTGAACCACGGTTTTGGCTCGGAAGTCAGCTTCAGCCGGGCCTTCAAGCAGCACTTTGGCTGCTCCCCCCTGGCCTATCGCAAGCGTGGCCTGCGGCTGGGGCTGCGCACCCCCCTGGTGCGGGCCCCCATGCCCCTGGCCAGCCCTCCCAGGCTGGTGCAGGTGCGGGTGGAGAGCCGGCCGGGGTTCACCCTGCACGGCGTCAGGGGGGAGATCCGGGGCCTCTTTGCGAAGGCGCCTGACTTTCAGCAGACGGTGCCCGCCATCTGGGGGGCCTGGCGCGAGGCGGGGGGACGCCTGTCGTCCAGCGAGCTGCTGGGGGTGGTGGACGTCTCGGAGGCGGGAGAGCGGCTGCCTTACTGGGCCGGGGTGGCGGCAGAGGAGGGGAGTGAGCCCGGCCCCGGGCTGGCGGGCCTTCGGGTTCCCTCCCAGGAGTATGCGGTGCTGGGTCACCTGGGCCCCATCAGCCAGCTAGGGCAGAGCCTCAACTGGTTCATCCTGCACTGGCTGCCCTCCTCCGGCTATCGCGGGCTGGATGGCTTCGAGCTGGAGCGCTATGCCCCGGGCTTTGACGGCCAGCAGCCCGATGCCTCCATGGAGTACTGGCTGCCCATAGCGCCCCGCTAGGCTCGGCAACGGGGCCCTTCATACCGCCCGTATGACGCCAGATAACCAGCCCCGTCAGTCTGCCGGGTGAACCCGGTTCTTGCCCGCCTCCTTGGCCTGATAGAGTGCCCGATCGACCCTTGCTATCAGGTGCGCGGCCGATTCATGGCGCCACTGCCCCAGCCCCGCCGAGAAGGTCACCACCAGCCCGGCCTCTCGCCATTGGCGCTGCTGGACCCGTTGGCGCCAGCGATCCAGCAGGGCCAGTGCCTGGGCTTCGTCCTCCCCGGGGATCAGGATGGCCAGCTCCTCCCCGCCGTAGCGGTAGAGCCTGGCCAGGCCGTCGGCCACCGTCACCCCTTCCTGCGCCACGGCCTGGAGGACGCGGTCGCCCACCAGGTGTCCCAGTTGATCGTTGATGGCCTTGAAGTTGTCCAGATCTATCATGCCGAGGGAGAAGGGGCGGCCGTCGGCCAGATAGCTGGCCAGATCCTGATCGAAGCTGCGGCGATTGAAGAGGCCGGTCAGGGCATCCGTGTTGGAGGCGGCGACCGCCTCCTGCATCTGGTGATGGGCGCTCTGGATCTCCTGGCGCAGCAGCTCTCCGGGCTTGCTCATGTCGATGCGGCCGACGCGCATCAGGGCGATGATCTCGACGATCATCTTGTTGATGGCATGGCGCAGGGAGCCCCAGCAGAGCAGGCAGATCAGCAGGCAACCCGCCACGGCGATCTGCAACTGATAGGATTCGCTGTGGCTGGCCTCCTTGAATTCGGCGTCGCTGACGGTGTAGATGGCGAACCAGTCCGGGTTGGAGAAGGCGAAGTAGTAGACATGGGTCTGGTGCTCGGCGTCATAGAGATGGTCGGCCCCGTTGGTCATCTGCGCGATGAGCTGCGGCGCCAGCTGGCGGCGAAACAGGTTGCCCACATTGGAGTGCAGCAGGGTGTCGCCGCTGCGGGCGATGAGATAGAACTCCCCCTTGAGTGGGCTCTTGAGCAGGCGCAGGGGATGGCTCATCTGCTCGAGATCGAGCTCCATGGCCAGGGTGCCGAGGGGAAAGCCCTCCTTGTCGACGATGGGCCGGGAGACGGAGACGGTCCGCTGCTGGTCGATTCTGCTGGCGTAGTGGTCCGTGTAGCTGACGAAGAGGGTGCGGGAGGCGGCGGACTTGAACCAGGGCCGCTCCCTGGCATCAAAGCCCGCCTCGACCGGCAGGTGGGGGACAGAGTTGAAGCGCCCCTGCTGATCGGCGACCAGGATGCTTTTCACATAGGGGGTGAGGGACAACGTTTGCATCAGGGTCATGCGAAGGGGGGCGTGCCCGTCGCCGAGGAAGGCCTGCAGGGCGGGCTTGTCGATGAAGCTGCCGGTCTCGTTGAGGACGTGCTCCAGCGGCTTGAATTGCAACGCGATGAACTGGGTCGCCATGTTGTGCACGAACATGGCGGCCACCTTGTGATACTTCACTTCGGCCGCACGCTGGATGCTGCAACTGACCCCCACCAGGGCGGTGAGCAGGGTCAGCACTATCACCGCAAAGGAGACGTGGAGCTGGGTGTGGCAGTGCAGATCTTTATTGATGGTGTCATTCATTGGGGTGATCGTATGCCTTGTATCGTCTCAAACAGGACTGATAAAAGGGGCCGCATACTATCGCCATCCCTGTCAGCAGGGCTTGACCCGGATCAAGGGTGTGGATGAAAAAGGAGCAACTGCTCTAAAGCGAAGGCCGGATGCGGGCGCTGATCCGGCCCGGTTCGACCGGCAGGGCAGGGGCCTTGAGGCCACCCCGGCGAAAGCGCGTCTCGACCAGCGCCAGGCCGCAGCCCCTCCATTTGGCTTCCCCTGCACTCTGTTTCACTCGTCACGCAGTCAGATGGCGCTCTTCTTCCCCCTTTCTTTGTCACTGACCCGCCAACATGCCCCAAATTGTTAATTCCGCGGCAAATTAGAACAATAAAATGCAAATGATATTTGTTACTATTCATATGCAGTAGGCAGTCGAGGATCAGATGCAACTTGTTCACCCCCCATTGACCGTGGTCGCCGCGACCATCTCCACCCTGTTGGCAGGCTCTGTGCTGGCCGCCGCGCCCGGCAGCCAGGACGCGGCGCTGGCCGACGAGACCCTGACCGTGCTGGGTCAGACCTATCGCAACACGGCGACCAAGACCCGGCTTGACCCCATAGAGACGCCCCAGGCGATCTCGGTCGTGGAGAGCGAGACTCTGGAACAGCGCGGCGTCAGCTCGGTGAGCGAGGCGCTGCGTTACGTGCCCGGGGTCAATACCGAGCTGCGGGGCGGGGCGGTCAACCGGCTGGATCTGTTCAACATCCGCGGCTTTGACAACTACCAGAACTTCTACGACGGCCTCTTGCTGCAATACAACGAGTGGAACCTGCAACCCCAGATAGATCCTGTGGCCATCGAGCAGCTGGAGGTGTTCAAGGGGCCGACCTCGGTGCTCTATGGCAGCATGCCCCCCGGCGGCATGGTCAACCTCATTGCCAAGCGCCCCCAGCGGGAAGCCAAGCATAACGTCAGCGTGGCGACGGGGACGGGCACCCTCAAGGAGATGACCCTCGACAGCACAGGTGCCATCAACGAGCAGCTCGCCTATCGGGTGGTGGGGCTGGCCCGCCAGAAAGAGGGCCAGGCGGTGACCTCCGAAGAGGAGCGCTACGTCTTTGCGCCCTCCCTGGACTGGCAGTTGAGCGACCGCACCCTGCTGAACCTCAACCTCTACTACCAGAAGGATCCGCAAGCCGGCATCTACACCACTGTGCCCGCCAGCGGCTCGGTCAAGTCCAACCCCCTGGGGCAGCTTGGCAGCGACACCTTCCTCGGCGACGAGAACTGGAACGAGTACAACCGGGATGTGACCCTGCTCGGCTACAAGCTGAGCCACGACTTCAACGCCAACTGGCAGGTGCTGCAGAATGCCCGCTACATGGATGCCTCCGCCTATCAGCGCAACACCTACAACGCGGCGCTGGCGGCGGACAACCGCACCCTGGCCCGCAACGCCTATCTCACCGATGAGGCGTCACGCGGTTTTGTCATCGACAACCAGCTGGCGGGCAAGGTGCAGACCGGCGGCGCCCAGCACAACCTGCTGCTCGGGGTCGACTACCAATATCTGGACGCGCGCATCCTCTATCAGGACACCCTCGACTACTCGGCGCCCGCCATCGACATCTTCAATCCGGACCACAACCAGATCCGGCAGGATGCCCTGACCTTCTCCTATGAGGATCGCAAGACCATTCGCCAGTCCCAAACCGGCGTCTATCTGCAGGATCAGGTGCGCCTCGACCGGCTGGTGGCCATAGGCGGCGCCCGCTACGACAGCTACCGGATGGACACCGACAGCCGCGGCCTCTACCTGGGAGCCGCCAGCCAGTCCCTGGCCCAGATCGATCAGGACAACCTCTCCTTCCGCCTCGGCGCCCTCTATGAGCTGGACTATGGCTTGTCACCCTATGTGAGCTATGCCGAGAGCTTCGAGCCGGTGCCGGGGGCGGACAAGAGCGGCAAGGCGTTCGATCCCGCTACCGGCCACCAGTGGGAGGGGGGGCTCAAGTTCCTCTCCGAGGACATGAGCAAGACGGCCACGATCTCGGCGTTCCACATCACCAAGGAGAACGCCCTGGTGACGGATCCTGACAACGTCTACGGGCCCAAGCTGCAGACCGGCGAAATCGTCTCCAGGGGGATAGAGCTGGAAGGGCGCGCCGATCTCACCAGCCGGCTGGATCTGGCGCTGAGCTATACCCTTCAGGACATGGAGATCACCAAGGACACCACGGATCTGCAGGGCAAGACTCCGGTCTGGGTGCCCAGGCAGATGGCCTCCTTGTGGAGCAACTACCTGCCGGGCGGCAGCCTGGAGGGAATGCGGGTCGGCGCCGGCCTGCGCTACGTGGGGGAGGCCGAGATGGATGCCGCCAACACCGACACAGTGCCGGATTATCTGCTGATGGACATGTCCGCCTCCTATGATCTCGCCGCCCTCAGCGCGAGCATGAAGGGGGTGGGGGTATCGCTTAGCGCCAGCAACCTGCTGAACAAGACCTACTACTCCTGCTACGACCAGAACAACTGCTGGTTCGGGGCTGAGCGCAATGTGGAGGCTCGACTCAAATACGCATTCTGACCTTGCGCCCCGGACCTGCACCGGGGCACGCCCTGCCTCGCGGCCCAGGCGCCCTGGCGGTGAACACCGAACATGCCCTGCCTCGTGGACTCGGTGCCCTGGCGGTGCACAGCCAGCATAGCCTGCTGGCGGATCACGACGCCCTGTTTGCGGCGGCGGCCGGGCTTATCCCCTCTCTCAAGGGGCGGCTGGCGGGGGAGAGCCCCGCTCTGCTGACGGCCCCCCCTCATGGTGCCCCGAACGAGGTGGCGGCTGCCCTGCATGGTCACTGGCAGCAGGCGCACCCGGAGGCGGGGGCGGCCTACTGGCTGACCCGCAGCTGGGGCATGCTCTGCTGGCAGTCCATCTACCTCGCCATGGTGGCCGTCTATCGGGTGGGAGCCGTGCCCGCCCTGGATCGCATGGGGCAGGGCTATCAGGAGGGGCTGGTGTCCGGCTTCAGCCTGCCGGCGGAGCCCATGATCAAGGGGGAGGTGAAGACCCTGATCAAGGCGGCGGGGGAACGGCTCCAGGCCCACTGGCAGGCGTTGTTCGCGCTGCTTGGGGAGGTGCAGCGGCTGCGCCCCGGTTTCGTGCGCCCGCTCCTGGCGGACGATCTGCTGGCGGCCCTGGTACGGGTGCCGGATTTCTTTGACGAGGTGAGCCCGGCGGTGGTCGAAGCCCATGCGCCGCTCTGGCTCGCCGCCTGCGGCCTGCCCGCCGGGCATCTGGCGGGCTGGCGTCCGGCCTCACTCCCCCGGGATGAGGCCTTCCCTGGCTATGTGCGCCAGCGCTGCTGCCTGCACTACAGGCGAGGGGATGGGGAGCTTTGCGGCAACTGCCCGAGACGGCAGGAGGCCGCCGGCTGCGGCGAGGGAGCCTGAGGTGTCAGAGAGCAGGCCCATGGAAAAGAGAGCGTGAACGCCGCCCCCGGGGCGGCGTTTTCATGCCCTGTCATTGCTCGGCCATCTGGGTGCGAATGCGCTCGAACAGGCTCTGCAGGCAGGGCTGATCCCGATCCGCGGCCCGCACGGCCCCGTACATATGGCGGCGGATCCCGGTGCCCAGGGGACGCGCCTCGAGCAGGCCCTGGCGCACGAACTCCTCGCTGGCCCAGCGCGGCAGGGCGGCGACCCCGAGCCCGGCGGCGGCCATCTGCAGCATGACCGAGGTGTTGTCCACCGGCTTGCAGCGGGCGGGCTCCACCCCGGCGGGTTGCAGGAAGCGGCTGAACACGTCCATGCGGGCCCGCTCCACCGGGTAGACCAGCAGCACCTCGGGTCGCAGATCGTCCGGGGCTATCCGGCCCTGCTGACAGAGGGGGTGATCCGGAGCCATCACCAGGGTGAGATCGAAGGCGAACAGGGGCTCGAAGTGGAGATCCCCGCGCGCCTGCACGTCCGAGGTGAGCAGCAGGTCGAGCTGGCCGCCGAGCAGGGCGCTGATGGCATCGAAGCCGGGCACGGACTCCACCTCAAGGGCCACCCCGGGCCACTGGCGGCGAAAGCCCGGCAACAGCGGCAGCAGCCACTGGATACAGCTGTGACAATCCAGCGCCAGATGAAGCCTGCCAGCATCCCCGCTGTGCAGGGCCAGCAGCTGGCGCTCGGTCTGTGCCAGGGCGGGCAGCACCTGGCGGGCCAGGGCCAGCAGATGCTGGCCGGCCGCCGTCAGCACCAGGGGGCGGCTCTTGCGAAGAAACAGCTCCAGATTGAGGCGGGTCTCCAGCTCTTTGAGCTGGTGGGAGAGGGCGGACTGAGTGAGGTTGAGGCTGAGGGCCGCCCCCGCCAGGGAGCCCTGTTCGGCCAGGGCACTGATGGTCTTCAGGTGCTTGAGATCGATGCCCGCGTTGGTGTTCTGATGGCTGGTCGACTGGTTGGGCACACCCATGGCACTGCTCCTTTGTGCGTCAGTTGAGGATTTCTTGAGAGCCAGTTGAAGAGGATTCAATAGCCAAGGTCACCTTATCTCGCCACTCTAGATGTGTAAACATCTGGATGGCTAAATCATCCAGTTTCCCATCAGATGAATGAGCATAAGGAATTGGACCTATGACACGAGCACACACCCTGGGCTTCCCCCGCATCGGCGCCAAGCGCGAGTTGAAATTTGCCCTGGAATCCTACTGGCGTGGCGAGACCACCCAGGCCGAGCTGGTCGCCGTGGGCAAGAGCCTGCGTGAGCGCCACTGGCAGGCGCAGCGCACCGCCGGGGTCAACCTGCTGCCGGTGGGCGACTTCGCCTGGTACGATCAGGTGCTTGGCACCAGCCTGCTGGTGGACGCCGTGCCTGCCCGTCACCGCCACGGCGACACCGATCTCGACACCCTGTTCCGGGTCGCCCGTGGCCGTGCGCCGACCGGCCCGGCTGCCGCCGCCGCCGAGATGACCAAGTGGTTCAACACCAACTACCACTACCTGGTGCCCGAGTTCAGCCGCGATCAGCGCTTCAAGCTGGGCTGGAGCCAACTGTTTGACGAGGTGGAAGAGGCCAAGGCGCTGGGGCTGCCGGTCAAGGCGGTGCTGCTGGGCCCTGTCTCCTACCTCTGGCTCGGCAAGGAGAAAGAGAGCGGCTTCTCTCGTCTGGAATTGCTCGATCGCCTGCTTATCGTCTATCAGGAGATCCTGGCGAAACTGGCCGCACAAGGGGTGGAGTGGGTGCAAATCGACGAGCCGGCCCTGGCGCTGGACTTGCCGGACGAGTGGCGTCTGGCCTATCTCAATGCCTATGAGCGCCTGGCTGGCCCCTGCAAGCTGCTGCTCACCACCTATTTCGGCTCGGTCGCCCATCAGCGCGACATCATCACCAGCCTCAAGGTGGACGGCCTGCACCTGGATCTGGTGGCCGCCCCCGAGCAGCTGGAGACGCTGGTGCCGCACCTGCCGGCTCAGTGGGTCCTCTCGGCTGGGGTCATCAACGGCCGCAACGTCTGGCGTGCCAACCTGGGCAAGCTGGCGCCGACCCTCAAGGCATTGAAAGAGAAGCTTGGCGAGCGCCTATGGGTCGCCTCCTCCTGCTCATTGCTGCACAGCCCGGTGGATTTGACCCTGGAGCACGAGCTGGATCCCCAGACCCGCAGCTGGTTCGCCTTCGCCCTGCAAAAGTGCTACGAGCTGGGGCTGCTGGCGGACTATCTCGACGGGGGCGAGCTCGACAAGATCGAGGCCTACAGCCAGCCCATCGTCGATCGGGAGTCCGACAGCCGGGTCCACAAGAAAGCGGTGCAGTCGTGGCTCGCCAGCCTCACCAACAGCGACTTCGACCGCCAGAGCGCCTACCCGGTACGGGCGCAGGCGCAGCGCTCGGATCTCAAGCTGCCGCTGCTGCCCACCACCACCATAGGCTCCTTCCCGCAGACCTCCGACATCCGGTTGCTGCGCCAGGAGTGGCGTGCCGGTCGCATCGACGATAGCGCCTACGAGGCAGGCATCCAGGCCCAGATCAAGGATGCGATTGAGCGCCAGGAAGCCATAGGGCTGGACGTGCTGGTGCACGGCGAAGCCGAGCGCAACGACATGGTGGAGTATTTCGGTGAGCTGCTGGACGGCTTTGCCATCACCCGCTTCGGCTGGGTACAGAGCTATGGCTCCCGCTGCGTCAAGCCGCCGGTGATCACCCGGGATATCGACAGACCCACCCCCATGACGCTCGAATGGACGAAGTTTGCCCAGAGCCTGACCGACAAGCCGGTCAAGGGGATGCTGACCGGGCCCGTGACCATCCTCTGCTGGTCCTTCCCCCGGGAAGACGTGAGCCGGGAGCAGTCCGCCCTGCAGATTGGTCTCGCCATTCGCGACGAGGTGGCTGACTTGGAAGCCGCTGGCATCAAGATCATCCAGATCGACGAACCGGCGATCCGCGAAGGGCTGCCCCTGCGCAAGCAGGATCACCAGGCCTATCTGGACTGGGCGGTGCGCGCCTTCCGTCTGAGCGCAAGCCCAGTGGTGGACAGCACCCAGATCCACACCCACATGTGCTACAGCGACTTCAACCTCATCATAGAGGCGGTGGCGGCGCTGGACGCGGACGTCATCACCATAGAGACGAGCCGCAGCCAGATGCAGCTGCTCGAAGCGTTCGAGCGCTTCAACTACCCCAACGAGATCGGCCCTGGGGTCTACGACATCCACTCCCCGAACGTGCCGAGCCAGGGCTGGATTGAGGACCTCATCCGCAAGGCGGCCAAGCAGATCCCGGCCGACAGGCTCTGGGTCAACCCGGACTGCGGCCTCAAGACCCGCGGCTGGGAAGAGACCGAGGCTGCCCTCAAGGTGATGGTCGATGCCACCAAGGCGCTGCGGGCCGAACTGGCCTGAGCAGCCCCTCCAGCTAGCTCGGCAGACAAGGCAAGAGCACTGAGATAACGAGAGAGGGAAGGCGAAAGCTTTCCCTCTTTTTGCATGATGCTCTTAAGCCCCTCAGAGCCGCAGGGGAGGGCCGGTTGGCGGGCAAGGTGCCGGGCTCTGCGCCCGCTGCCAATCTCGCGTCGGCGCCTCGGCCAGCCAGCACAGGTCGAGGGGGATGGCTTTGCGATCCCCGATCACCGGATTGAGGTGAGCAGCGCCCGGGATCCGGAGGCCGCGATGACACTCGTGTTGGTACTGGACGGGGGAACTGGCTAGAATTGCGCATTTGAAATAAATGTTATCGTCTTCGGGAGCAGGATGCAGTTCAGGGATTTTTTGCCGGTATCGACCAATACCAGCCTCAAAGAGAGTTGTTACGGCGCCCTTGGCGCCTTCGTCGGCTTGCTGGGCACCGCCCTGCTCTGCCAGTGGGGGCTGGGGTTAGAGGTACACTGGCTGATCGCCCCCATGGGGGCCTCCGCCGTGCTGCTGTTTGCCGCCCCGGCGAGCCCCCTGGCCCAGCCCTGGTCCATCCTGGTGGGCAACGGGGTTTCGGCCCTGATGGGGGTACTGAGTGCCAGCCTGGTGCCGGACATGGCCCTTGCCTCGGCGCTGGCGGTGATGCTGGCCATCGCCGCCATGTTCCTCACCCGCAGCCTGCACCCGCCCGGCGGCGCCGTGGCCCTGACCGCCGTCATCGGCGGCGAGGGGATCCGGGCGCTGGGGGTCGGCTATGTGCTGCTGCCGGTGCTGCTCAACTCCCTGCTGTTGCTGAGCCTGGGGCTGCTCTACAACCGCGCCCTGGGGCGCCGTTATCCCAATGGCGGCAAGGTGGCACCCAATCGTCACCAGACGGCGGATCCCCAGCCGAGCGCGCGGCTCGCCACCCAGGACATCGACTTTGCCCTGGACAAGCACGGGGAGCTGCTCGACATCAGCCGCCAGGATCTGCAGGAGCTGCTGCAGGAGGCCCAGTTGCACGCCCTGCGGGGGCGAGTGGGTACGGTGCGCTGCCAGGAGGTGATGTCGCGGGATCTGGTGGTCAGCTCCCCAGAGGCGTCCGCCATGACGGCCTGGGAGCTGCTCTCTCGCCATCAGATCAAGGCGCTGCCGGTGGCGGACGAGGGGGGCCGATTGGCGGGCATCATCACCCTGCATGATCTGATGATCGACAGGGAGAGCCGCCAGCCCAGGGGGCGGGAGGCGCTCGAGCAATTGCGGGTGGCGGATCTGATGACCCGGGAGGTGCAGACGGCGCGGCGCTACCAGCCCCTCTACGATCTGGTGGAAGCCTTCTCCGACGGGGGCCTGCACCACATGCCGGTGGTGGAAGGGGAGCGGCTGGTGGGCATCATCACCCAGTCCGACATGGTGGCGGCCCTCTTCACCCTGGCCCTGCAACCCGGGCAGGCGGAGGAGACGCCCGTCTGTGAGCCATAAGAATGAGCCATAAGAAGCGGGCCCCTTGTGGGGCCCGTGTCGTTCAGGGGTTGCGGTAGACGGTCTCCCCCATGAAGACCGTCTGCTCGACCTGGGTCTGGGCAATCTGCTCCGGCGTGCCGGCCTTGACCAGGGCGAACAGGTCCCGGTCCAGCACGATGAAGTCCGCCGACTTGCCCGCCTCGATGGAGCCGGTGATGTCGCCCTGACGCACCGCCCTGGCGCCGTTGATGGTATAGGCGGCCAGCATCTCGGCCAGGGAAGTGCGCTGACTGGCCCTGAAGTCGTCGCCGCTGCCAGCCGCCTTCACTATGCCGGCGGCCATGTTTTCGAACGGGCGCGGATCCCGGCTGTCCACCGGGGCGTCGCTGCCCGCCACCAGCACGGCGCCGGCCTGGCGCGAACTCTCGACCGGGTAGAGGGCGTCATGGAGATAGCCCATGGGGTCGTAGATGGCCTCGCTCAGGGACTGTCCCACCCTGGTTGGCTGGATGAAGGGGCTGACCAGCATGTCGTAGGCAAGCTGGGGCGTGGTCCAGGCATAGGTGAAGGTGAGGTAGAGGCCAAGCTCGCCGAGGCGTTTCTGATCGTCCGGGTGCACCACCTGCAGGTGGGCCAGGGTGTGGGGGATGCCGCTGTTCCCGTTGCTGGCGCGGGCCGCCTCCAGGGCATCGAGGGCCACCCGGGTGCTGCGATCGCCGATGCTGTGCATGTGGATGCCAAATCCGGCCCCATCCAGCGCCGTGACGTAACGCGCCAGATCCGCCTCCTTGTAGTTGACGATGCCGTTGCTGCCCGCATCCTCGCTGTCTGCAGTGATGCTCACCTCGCCGCTGTCGGGATCCAGGGCCAGATGGGGATGATGGTAGTTTCCCAGCATGCCGGCATTGGGCAGGAAGGGGGGACTGGTGAAGGGATCCCCCTCCAGCACGCCGTCGAGGAAGATCTTGACCGCATCGGCCTTGATGAGGGGGTTGCCGGCGAAGGCGTCGCGCACCTGGTTCGCCTTGGCTAGGTGCCCGTCGATGTCCAGCTTGCCGCTGTAGTCATCCTGGTTGAAGCAGGTGGCGGCGGTGACGCGCATGTGCAGCAGATCCTGGTCCTGCATCTTGAGCAGCCGCCCCCGGATGAAGTCGTTGGCGCAGGCATCCTGCACCCCGGTGATGCCGCGGGAGGCCATCAGCGTCGAGATGGCGGGGAGTATCTTGTCATACTGCGCCTGTGCCTGTTCCCCCTCCGCGCTCAGCACCCCGGTGTCGGGGACCGCAATGGCGCTGCGGGCCGCGTCCCGGACCACGCCGGTTGCCAGATCCACATAGGGGATGAAGGCCTCGAACACGCCGCCCGGTGCCAGGGTGGTGGCATTGAAGCCGACCACATTGCCGTCCTCGTCCTGTGCCTGCGCCAGCGCCTGGGAGTTGTAGCCGCCCGCATGGCCGTCGACCCCGGCCAGCATCACGGGGTTGTTCGGCGCCGCCGCATCCAGGGCCGCCAGCAGGGTGGCATGGGTGGCGGTGGGGGTGTTGCCGTCATAGGGCGACCACTGGTTGACCACCAGCCACTCCCCGGGAGCCGGGGCGTAGCGGGGCAGGCACTCGCCGATCTTGGCCGCGAGCTGATCCAGGTTGACGCTCTGACCGTCCAGATCGCACATGTCGAGCGCCACAGTGCCGAGCAGGTGGATGTGGTTGTCGTGCAGCCCAGGCAGCACCATCCTCCCTTGCAGATCCACCACCTGGGTCGCACTGTTTTGCAAGGCCTCGGCCCCTGCGCGGGAGCCCACGTAGGTGAACTTGCCCCCTTGCACCACCATGGCCTCGGCCTGGCTGCGTTGCCCATCCTGGGTGTGGATCTTGCCGTTGAGATAAAGGGTGTTGCCGGGGGGCGGTTCACTGCTGTCTTGCTGGCAGCCGAGCAGGCCGCTCACCAGCAGGGCGATGGCGCCCAGCCTGAGACGGGGGTGTTTGCTATCCATAGCGCGCTCTCCTTGGGTTAATTGCAGTTTTTACTGCAGATATGAGCACTTATGGTTATCGCAGCTATTCTGAAAAATACCAGTGATTGCTGCACTTTTTTTGACTTGTGTTTACCTTGTCTCATCATGTAGTTATGACAACCAGTCGCCCCCTGGGGGCGGATACCGCATCGGGGGAAGAGAATGTCACAACACGTGCTGCCGGCTGAACTTTGCATGCGGCGCCAACCCAGGCAACTGCGCAGCCAGGAGGTGGCGAGCCGCATCGAGCAGGCCACCCTGGCCCTGTTGCAGGAGCAGGGGTTTGCGGCCCTCAACACCAATGCCATCGCCGCCCGCGCCGGGGTGGGCATCAAGTCGCTCTACCACCTGTTTCCCAACAAGGAGGCCATCATCTGCCGGTTGGCCCTGGCCTGGCTCTCGGCGGTGTGCGAGGCGCAGGAAATCATCCGCGAGCAGGCCGACAGCTGGCCGCAGACCCTGCTGATGCTGGACGAGGCGCTGGAGGCGCTGGATGAGCGCTTCGTCGGGTACGGGGCGCTGTGGCAGGCGATGGATCTCATTCCCGCCCTGCACGGGGTCGAGCAGGAGCACGAGGGGCGACAGGTCACTTTCTGGTCCGAGCGGCTGCGCCACTTTGGCTGCCGCTGGCCCGAGCCCGAGCTCACCACCCTGGTGCGCTATTTCTACCGGACCGCGGACGTGGCCAAGCAGTGCACCAAGGGGCAGGGGGAGGCGGGGGCGCAGCTGTGGCTGCTGCACAGACGCTGGAGCGAGCAGCTGATGATGGCGGCCATCGAAGAGCCGGATCCCGCCCGGGTCTGGCAGTCGATGCCGGGGCTGGCGCCGGGTGGCTCGGTCCCTGCGAAGGGGGACAAATAAAGAGAGGGAGTGCCAGGCACTCCCTCTGTTGCATCTGGTGTTGCGCCCTGGGGGCTAGCCGTAGCGGGCCAGGGTGAGCCCCTCGTCGCTGATGGCGGGGGCGCTGCCCGAGATGAGATCGGCCAGCAAGCGGCCCGAGCCTGCCGCCATGGTCCAGCCCAGGGTGCCGTGACCGGTGTTGAGCCAGAGCCCGGGGATGGGGCTTGGGCCCACCAGGGGCGTGCCGTCCGGGGTCATGGGGCGCAGCCCGGTCCAGAACTCGGCCCGGGGGAGATCGCCCCCCTCGGGGAAGAGGTCCCTCACCACCATGGCCAGGGTGTCGTGGCGTCTGGGGTTGAGCGCCAGATTGAAGCCGCTGAGCTCGGCCATGCCGCCGACCCGGATCCGCTCGTCGAAGCGGGTGATGGCGACCTTGTAGGTTTCGTCGAGCACTGTGCTGCGCGGCGCCCCGGCGGCGTCCGTCATCGGCAGGGTGAGGGAGTAGCCCTTGACCGGGTAGACGGGGAGCTCTATCCCGAGTGGGCGCAGGAAGCCGGTGCCATAGCTGCCCAGGGCGCAGACGATGGCATCGGCCTGCCAGCGCCGCTCACCGGCACGGACCGCCACGGCCCGTCCCTGGGCGAGTTCAACCTCGTCGATGGGGCAGTCGAAGACGAACTCCACCCCGAGGCGCGCCGCCTCCGCCGCCAGGGCCTGGGTGAAGCGGAAGCAGTCCCCCGTCTCGTCCCCCGGCAGGCGCAGGCCCCCCACTATCTTGCCGCGTACCCGCGCCAGGGCGGGTTCCACCTCTTCACAGCCGCTGGCATCCAGCGCCTCATAGGGCACGCCGTACTCTTCCAGCACCTCGATGTCCCGCTTGCTGGCCTCACACTGGGCCGTGCTTCGAAACAGCTGCAGGGTGCCAAGCTGACGGCCTTCATAATCCAGTGCCAGCTCGTCGCGCAGCAACTTCATGCAGTCCCGGCTGTATTCGGCCAGACGCACCATGCGCCCCTTGTTGGTGGCATAGGCCGCCGGGGTGCAGTTGGCGAACATCTTCAGCATCCAGCGCAGCTGGAAGGGATCCGAGGTGGGGCGTACCGTGAAGGGGGCGTGCTTTTGCAGCAGCCATTTGGCCGCCTTGAGCGGGATGCCCGGGGCCGCCCAGGGGGAGGCATAGCCGGGGGAGATCTGACCCGCATTGGCATGACTGGTCTCCAGTGCCACCCCGCCGCGTCGCTCCAGCAGGGTCACCTGATGGCCCGCCTTGGCCAGATACCAGGCGCTGGCCACCCCTATCACCCCACCCCCCAATACGACTATCTTCATCACGTCATCCTTGCCATTGAACATACCAGATTGAATCCTTCGGCAACCCGGGTCCAGCCGACCGGGGTTGCGGGCTGGGCATCACGTTATCATCGGCAGCGGGATCAGCAAATCCGCTTGCTTGAAAATGTGATTTATCACTGCGTTAACATTTATCGCCAGTGTTTCATCATCGTTTTTCATGCCTTGATGATGTTTGCTGCTGGAAATGGAAGGGGCGATCCTTGCCATCGGCGCAAGGGTCAGGGGAGGGGCAGGAGCCTGGAGATCGGCCACAAAAAAACCGCAGGCGAGCGGCCTGCGGTCCGGGGAGATCCGCTTATTGCGCCGAGAAGAGCTTGGGGCGCGGGGTGGACTGGGCGGTCAGGGTCATGCGGCCCGAGGTTTCCAGCCAGGTTCTGATCTTCTTGGCGTCGGCCACCCGCTCATCCGTGGTATTGGCGTGAAGCAGCACCATGACCACGGGCTCATTGTTGACCCGGGTGTCCATCACCAGGCAGCGGCCCGCCTCGCGGATGTAGCCGGTCTTGGAGACCATGATGGGCCAGCTCCCTTCCCGCACCAGGCGGTTGGAGTTGTGGTACTGCATCTGGCGTTTGCCGTTGCGCACCAGTCTGTGCTCTGTGGTGGAGTACTGGCGGATCAGCGGGTAGCTGGAGGCGCTGGCCACCAGCTTGGCGAGATCGTGGGCGCTGGAGACATTGCGGGGGTTTAGCCCGGTACTGTCGGCGAAATGGGTGCTCCACATGCCGAGCATGCGGGCCTTGGCGTTCATCGCCTCGATAAAGGCGCGGCGGCCGCCGGGGTAGTGTCTCGCCAGGGCCGAGGCGGCCCGGTTTTCCGACGACATCAGGGCGATGTGCAACATGTCGGCGCGACTGAGGCGGGAGCCTATGGCCAGGCGGGAGCCGGTGCCCTTGATCCTGTCCACATCGTCCATGGTGACGGTGAGCATCTCGTTGAGGCGCTGGTTGCCATCCAGCACTACCAGCGCCGTCATCAGCTTGGTGATGGAGGCGATCGCCATCACCCGGTTGGCATTGCGTTCAGCCAGGATCTCCCCGGTTCTGGGATTGGCAACCACGAAGGCATCGGATCCCAGGGCGAGATTGGTGCGTGGTGCTATCAGGCTGTTGGTGGAGGAGGAGGTCGCAGAAAACGGGTTGGCATGGGCGCTTTCCATGCTGGCGGGAAGGAGGAAGGCGCCGAGCAGCAGGGGAAGAAAAGGACGAAGGTTCATGGTTTGGCTCTACTACGACTAACAGGGACATTTGGCTAAGTTATATGACGGTAATTGACGCTTCACAACGTCTGACGGCCCGATATTTCCATTTTATGGGATGGCTCACCTTGAAATAGCCGAATTCATGGCTATGGCGCCCTTTGACGGGATTCATAATGAGCCACATCTGGCGCGCACATTGGCCGGGTTCTGCCCGTCATGGGGCGCACTATATGCCCTTTCTGGCCCATCATTGCTACTCTTTTTGCGCCTTCCGGGGCGGCATCGGGTCGAACGCACCATTAATCCTCTTTGTGGCGGTGAAGAGGGGCGCCGGCAGGGGCTGCGAGGGAGCTGTCAGCCGACCCGGATCAGCGCAGTGCCACCCTCATCAGTGGCGAGGGGCGGCGCGCCACAAAATGGTGCCAGACATGGTCATAGAGCGCCTGCTGCCCGGGAAAGCTCACCAGCGCCTTGGCCTCGGTGAGCGAACACCAGCGATACTCGGTGTGCTCGTCGTTGAGAGTGACCGCTTGATTGGGCGGGCAATAGACCACGAACACAGGCACCACCATCACGGTATTCGTGGCCGCATCGTAAAACTGCTCCAGATACTGGCCGTTATAGAGCTCGGCCACTTTGATGCCCGTCTCCTCGCCAAACTCGCGCACTATGGTCTGCCAGCCGGTTTCACCCGCCTCGACCGTGCCCGCCACATGACACCAGAAGCTGCCCTTGACCCGTTTCATCACCAGCAATTTTGTTTCGCCATCGACAGTGGAAAGGGCAACGCCGGAGACGGCTTTGCAGCGAATGGGGATCATGGGAGAGGCTCCAGAAATAGGTTCAATAGGCGCCTATTGTTCGGCCGTCGACGGGAGGTTGGCAAGTGATTTCCCCGTCGGCGGCGCCTGTGCGGGCCAAACGTGACAGGGGCGGTCAGCCCTCATCATGAGTGCTGTCAGCCCCCCATTATTCTTGCCGTCTGGATAGCCTCAATCAGCGCGGCCCGGTTGATGCGGGGGCGCTCGCTGTCGAGCAGTTGTTGCCACAGGGCTATCGCCTGGCTGTAGCGGCCATGCAGGAAGTGATCGGAGGCGAGCAGCATCAGGGCGCTCACTTCCCCCTTGTCCTGCTTGAGGGCGCTAGCCAGCAGGCGTTCGGCCTCGGGGGTGAGCCGCTGACCCGCCTGGTAGTAGAGCACTGTGGCTTGCGCGGCCTGGGTCGCCGCGCTGGCGCCCCCCTCCAGCAGGGCCAGACGCTGGTAGGCGAGCAGGGCGTTGTCGTACTCGTCCCGATAGAGATACAACTGGCCGAGCTCGGCCCAGGCCTTTAGATCTTCGGGGTTGGCTTGCAGGCGCTGGTGCAGGGCGCCGAGCGCCTTGTCCTGCAGATCCCGCGGGCTCAATCCTGCCAGCGGATCGGGGCGGGATTGATAGGCCTGCCAGGCCTGGTAGCGGCCGCTGGCGGCATAAATGCCAGCCACAACGCCTAGCGCCACTATCCCGAGCAGTAACAGGGCGCGCGCGTGCCGCCCGCTGCGGCCGGGGGCCCGGGTCAGCCGCTCGCGCAGGGCCAGCTCGGCGACAGGCGTGGCATGGACAAGGTGGGCGGCGGCCAGCTCCCGATAGAGGGGATCATGGGGAGGGAGGCCTGCCTGCTCCCTTGCCATGATGAGGCGATTCAATGCGCTGCGGGGATCTCTCTCACGCAGATTGACCCTGTCATCGGGCGGAGCGGCCTGCTCCCCTCTGGCCTTCAGGCGGCGACGAAGGAGCCACAGCGCCAGCCCCAGCAGCAGCAGGGGCCCTCCCCACAGCAGTGCCGTGCTGCCCTTGAAGGGGGGATCGTAGCGCACGAAATCGCCGAAGCGCTCCGTCATGCGGGCGATCACCTGCTCATCGCTCTGCCCTTCGTCCACCCAGCGGTAGACCTCGAGGCGCAGATCCCGGGCTATGGGGGAGTTGGACTCCACTAGGTTCTGGTTCTGGCACTGGGGGCAGCGCAGGGCGCGGGCGAGATCCTGGGCCCGGTCTTGCAACTCGGGGTGCTGGAACTGATAGGTGTCGACTCCGCTGGCAAAGGCCCCGAGGCTCAATGCCAGCAAGAGCGGCGCGATCAGGGTGTGGCCGAGACGGCTCATGGTTTACTCTCCCGTACTTGCTCCAGGCTAGGGGTTTTGCTGCGAGCCTCTGCAAGCAGGGGCGCAAACTGGCGCTGCCAGACCTCCTTGGTGAGCTCCCCCGTGTGGCGGCTAAGCAGGGTGCCATCGGCGGCAAAGAGATAGGTCTCCGGCGTGCCGTAGACGCCGAGCTCCATCGCCAGCTTGCCGTCGGGGTCGGCCAGCACGGCGCGATAAGGGTTGCCCGCCTGCGTGAGCCAGGCGCGGGCGGCATCCCCCTTGTCCCGGTAGTTGAGGCCGTAGAGGGGCACGGCGCTTGCCAGCTCACTGAGCAGCGGGTGCTCGGCGCGGCAGCTCGGGCACCAGCTGGCCCAGATGTTAAGCACGAAGGGCTCCCCCTTGAGGCTGGCGGTATGGATAAGGCCCCCATCCAGCAGGTTGTCGCTCTGCCAGGTGGGCAGGGTGCGCCCCAGGGTCGCCTCGTCCTGGCGGTAAGGATCCTTGCCAAGGCCGAGCCAGAGCAGGGCGCCTAGGCCCAGGGTGACTATCAGGGGGAGGAAGAGACGCAGGCGCGGGCTCATGGTGCCTCTTGTTGGCGCAGGAGCTGCGGGATCCTGGCTGGACGGGATGCCAGCAAGGGCTTGCGCCCCAGCAAACGCAGGGCACCACCCGTCATCATCAGGATGCCCCCGAGCCAGATCCAGCGCACCAGCGGCTTATGGTGCAGCCGCATGGCATAGGCCTCCGGCCCCATCTTCTCGCCCAGCACCACGTAGAGATCGCCAAAGAGCCCCCAGGCAATGCCGGGCTCGTTCATGTTCATGGTGCGCACGCTGTAGTGGCGTCGCTCGGGGGTGAGCCTGGCCACCTCGAGACCCTCCTTGTACACGCTAAGAGTGATGCGCTTGGCGGTGTAGTTGGGGCCGAGCAGAGGCTCGCTCCCCTCGTAACGAAATTCATAGGCACCGAGGCGGTAGGGGCGCTCAGCAGAGAGCACAGTGCCTCCCTCCTGGCTGTGGTGACTCACCTGAGCGATGCCGAGGGCGCAGACCGCCACCCCGAGGTGGGCCAGCAGGCTTCCCAGCCGGCTGGCGCTCAGGTCGCGAGTCTTGAATGAGAAATTGAGCAGCAGGCTCGCGATTAGCCAGAGGCTCGCCATATTGGCGAGGATGCCGCTCCAGCCCATGGACCCCTGTTCGCGATAGCCGAGGCTGAGCAGGCCGCCCCCCAGCAGGCCGAGCAGGGGCGGCAGCAGCGTCCCGAGGGGGGAGACCCTGGCAAGGCGCTGCCAGCGAAGGCGCGGGATCTGGGTCATCAGCCCCATCAGACAGAGCGCTAGCGGCACGAAAACAGCGTTGAAGTAGGGGGCACCCACCGAGAGCGACCCCAGATGGAGTGACTGGAACACCATGGGGTAGAAGGTGCCGAGCAGCACGCAGGCGCAGGCCACGCAGAGCAGCAGTATGGCAGCGCCGAGCAGCCCCTCCTTTGACCAGAAACCGAAGCGGGCATAGGGGGCGCGAATGTCCGCCCGCAGGGCAAACAGGGTGAGTGCTGTGGTCAATAGCAGCCCGAGCAGCAGCAAGAGGGTGAGACCACGGCTGGGATCCACCGCGAAGGCGTGCACCGAGGTGAGCACCCCGGAGCGCACCACGAAGGTGCCGAGCAGGCTCAATGCGAAGGTGAAGATGGAGAGCAGCAGCACGCCGTGACCGTAGGCGCCGCGTCGCTCGCAGACGATGAGGGCATGCAAGAGGGCGGTGCCCAGCAGCCAGGGCAGCAGGGAGGCGTTTTCCACCGGATCCCAGAACCACCAGCCGCCCCAGCCGAGCTCGTAATAGGCCCACCAGGAGCCCAGCACTATGCCGGCGGTGAGAAACACCCAGGAGCCGAGCGCCCAGGGGCGGCTCCAGTGGGCCACGGCGCCATCGAGCCGGCCCGAGTGCAGCGCCGCCATGGCGAAGGCGAAGTTGACCGCAAAGCCGACATAGCCGAGATAGAGCAGGGGCGGGTGTATGATAAGGCCGATGTCCTGCAGCATGGGGTTGAGATCGCGCCCCTCCAGCGGTCCGGGGAATTGGCGGTCAAAGGGGCTGGAGAAGATCAGGGTATAGAGGGCAAAGAGCCCTACGATCAGCCCCATGATGGCCAGCACCCGGGTGCGGATAAGGGGATCGACCCGCTTCGAACAGAGCGCGACCAGTGCCCCCCACAGCCCCAGCGCAAAGACGAAGAACAGCATGGAGCCCTCGTGGCCGCCCCACACGGCTGCCAGCTTGAAGCCCGTGGGCAGGGCGCTGTTGGCGTGCTGGGCCACATAGACCAGGGTGAAGTCATCCTGGCCAAAACAGCTGGCGAGCAGCAGCAGGGCGGCCCCGAGCAGGAGCGCGACCAGGAGGGCCAGCGGCTTTGCGCAGCCGAGCAGCGGGCGTGAGGCGAGCCGCAAGCCCAGCCAGGGCAGGGTGCCCTGCAACAGGGAGAGCGCCGCTGCCAGCAGCAGTGAGAGATAGCCGAGCTCCGCCAGCACACAACCTCCGGTTCAATCTTTGATCTCATTTATGTCATGACACACAGGCCGCATCGTCTCCCTTTGGCGGAGAGCATTGCCAAGCAACGGGTGTGGCATCACCAGAAATTCATTGGGCCAGCAACAAGCCAGCGCCAGTCACCCGAGGGCGGCTGGCGCTTGTCCCCCATTTTTATAACCTGTCCACGATCCGTCGCGAGAGGTCGGAAGCTCGGTAAAGAGCAGCGCAGGAACCGGAGTGTATGTGAATACATGAGGATTCCGAGCAGCATATGAGCCTTGATCACGGCCTCGCAGCAGGAGCGTGAACGGGTTGTTATACGACCGTCATCTGGCCGGCATAAAGCACGAAGTAGCGCAGCAGCAGTATCCCCACCAGGGTCAGGCTACAGACCAGCACCAGATAGCCGTTTTGCTCCCGCAGCGGCGCGGGTGCCAGCAGGGCCAGCAGCTGGGGCAGCAGCATGCCGATGCCCACCACCCCGAGCCAGAACACCTGGGCCCAGAAGCCGCCGCCGATGGCGGCCCACATGGCCATCTCTTTCTGGCCGCCACCGAAGTAGAGGCCGGTAAAGAAGCAGACCAGCAGCAACACCTCTACCGCCAGCACCGGCCGCTCGAAGCGGTGGACAAAGCTCACCCCCTGGCTGTGATGGTTCTCCTTGAACAGGGTGACCGCCAGCAAGATGGTGGAGGCGATGCCGGAGCTGACGCCGGAGATGAGGAATAGCACCGGCAGTACCGGGTTGTTCAAGAGCGGATAGGTCTTGAGCGCCGAGAGCAGAAAGCCGGTGTAGGCCCCCAGCAGCACGGCAAGCAGCAGCAGGAGCGGTGCCAGCAGGCGCTCGAAACGAGCCAGCAGGCCTATCAGCCCATCCACAAAGGCGAACTTCTCTTTCAGCAACCGGCTACGCAGGGTCTCGATCTCGGCCCGAAACACCACCCCTAGCCAGGCGAACAGCACCGCCATATAGACCTGGAACAGCATGACCCCCATGGACATCACGGAGTCGAACTGGTAGTGGAACATCAGCTTCCAGAAGGTCCAGGGGCGGGCCAGGTGGAAGATGAGGATAAGCAGCCCCAGGATCACCGAGGCTGGCGCCAGCAGGGCGGTCGCCTTGATGATGCCGCTCTCGCTGCCGGCCCCCTGGCGGCGCAGCAGCACCGAGAGGGTGGTGGCCCCGGCGGAGATGCCGAGCAGAAAGAGATAGATGGCGATGGGCCAGTCCCACACCAGCGAGGAGAAGTGAAATGCGTCATACCACATGATCCATTCCTCCTTCTGTTACTGCGGTAGATGGCGATCGGACAAATCCCCAGACAAGGGAGGGGAAGTGAAATGCCGCTTGTATGGTCATGACGTTATCTCCCCTTTGGGCACGCGGTACATCTTGGGCGAGGTGCCGAGTGCCTGCTTGTAGCGATAGGTGGTCTCCTTCACCAGCCGTTTGGCGATGGGGCTGCCCGGGTCATCCAGATTGCCGAACACCAGCGCCCTGGTGGGGCAGGAGGCCACGCAGGCCGGCTCCTTGCCCGCCGCCAGGTTGGTCTTGCGGCAAAAGTCGCACTTGTCGGCAACCTTGGTCACAGGGTTGATAAAGCGCACCTGATAGGGGCAGGCGGCCAGACAATACATGCAGCCGACGCAGAGATCCGGGTTGACGTCGACGATGCCATCCTCCTTGCGGATATGGGAGGCACCGGTGGGGCAGACGTGTACGCAGGGGGCGTTGTCGCAGTGCTGGCACGATTTGCGAAAGAAGCGGTAGTCGGCATCTGGGAAGGTGCCGATGGGGCCGGAGCGGATGATCTCGAGGCGCGAGACCCCTTCCGGCACCTGATTCACCTCCCGGCAGGCATCCATGCAGGCGGTACAGCCGATGCAGGCCGTCTCGTCATGGAGCATGCCGTAGCGCACTCCGTCTATGGTCTGGCTGTGGGCGAGGCTGGCTGCGCCGGCGCGCACCGGGCCCGTCATCATGATGAGGGCCCCCGCGCCCATCCCCGCCATGAAGTCACGACGAGAGCAGCTCATGGTGCCTCCTCGCCCGCATTGACCTGCAGACCGACCGCCTTGGCTTGATGCTGCTTGCTGTGGCAGTCGACGCAGAGCTTGATGCGGGACTTCTCCGGAATAGCCACCATGGGCTCCCTGGCCGGGTGCAACTGGTGGCAGCTGGTACAGCTGAGTTTGGTGGCGTGCACGTCGTGGGCCCAGAGCGCCTCGCGCAGGGGCCCCGGCTCGTGACAGCTCATGCAGACCCCGTTCTGCTCGGCGATGGGGTAGGTCCCGGTGCTCTGCTTGTTGTTGAAGCTGTCGCTAAAGCGCATCACGTCCTTGACCCCTTCCCTGTGCTGGGGGGAGGGCTGGCCGTGGCAGTTGGTGCAGGTCACAGGTGCCAGGTTGTTGGGGTTGGTCGCCTGGCCATGCTTGCCGTGCATCCCCTCGCTCTGCTCCTTGTGGCAGTCGGTGCAGGCCTTGTCGGGGCTGCGCAAGAACGTCACGTCATGTGTCGCGGGCAGGGCCGCAGGGGCGCTCGTCGCCTCGGCGGCCTGGCCCTGCAGGCTGGTCAGCAGCATGGCTGCCATCAGCATCAGTCGTAAGAAATCCATCGTTAAATCACCCATAGGAAGCCTCCATCCATTGCGAGCCCGGCCTAGCCGGGCTCGCAGGCGCCATTACTGTGCCAGCCGTCCGGCCGCCTTGGCCTCGGCATCCCAGGCGGGGACTGTGGTCTTGAGGAACTGGGCCTTGTCGGCATTCATCTGCTTCATGTCCATGCCAAGGGCGGCCTGGGCCTTCTCCTTGCTGGAGATGTCAGGAATGGCGATCTCGTTGCTGATCCCCTTGGCGGCCAGCAGGCGTGCCAGCCTGGTGCGGGCGTCTGCTGCCTTGTCCAGGGCGGTTCCCAGCATGCGCAGCGCCACTTCTGGGGCGTGCATCTGCACCCCGTGGGAGGCGATGGAGAAGTCCCAGCGCCATTGGGCGTGGCGGATGTCCTGCAGAATGTCCTTCATCTCGGCCTCGGTGGCGCCGGCATCCCAGGCCGCCTTGGCCTCGAAGTGGGCGTGCACCAGCTGCTTCTCGACTCTGAGCTTGAGATCGTGAACCGCGTCCTTGCGCTGCTGGACTATGCCTTGCAGCATCTCCTTGCTCTGGGTGTGGCAGTTGCGGCAGGTCTGATCGAAGCGATCGAAGGGGTTGCCCACCTTGTGATCCGTGTAGACCTTGCCCTGCTCGTTCTGCACCTTGGGCATGTGGCAGTCGACGCAGGCGACGTTGTTCTGGCCGTGGATGCCGGCGCGCCAGGTCTCATATTCCGGATGCTGGGCTTTGAGCATGGGGGTCTTGGAGAGGGCGTGGGTCCAGTCGGCGAAACCGATCTCGTCGTAGTACTCTTCCATCTGCTCAACAGTCGTGCCCTTGTCCCAGGGGAATTTCACCGCCTTGGTGGGGCCGCTGAAGTAGTACTCCACGTGGCACTGGCCGCACACCTGGGACTGCTGATCGAAACGCCCCTGCTCCTTGAACGGCTTGCCGATGGCGGTCATGGCGCGGTCGGCATAGGGACGGGAGAGGTGCAGGGCAGGTTTCCCTTCCTTGAATTCTTTCGAGGCGGTGTCGTGGCAGTCGGCGCAGCCTATGGTGTTGACTATCTCGGGTCCGCCTTTTGCCCACATCCCCTTGAAGTAGCCATCCTCGCCTTTTTCATTGATGACGCGGGCCACGTCCGGGCCCTTGCAGCTCCAGCAGGCCATGGGTAGGGGGCCATCCTCGGCGGTCTTGGGAGCGCCGGTGCGCAGGGTTTCCCGCACGTCGGTCAGGGCGTAGAAGTGGCCGCGCGGCTTGTTGTAATCCTTGGAGAAGGGGTAGCCGGCCCAGAGCACCACCATCTGCGGATCGTCCGCCAGGGCGTCGGTGCGCTCCTTGCTCTCGCTGGTGCCTTTCCAGCTGCTGAACTGATCGGCGTGATCCTTGGCGAACAGCTCGCTGCGCGCCTCTATCTTGCCCTCGGGGGCGGCCTCGTCTGCCTGTGCCAGCATGCTGGTGCCGAGCAGGGCCGTCAGCAGCAGGGTGGCCAGACCCGGCCGAAATGGCTTGTTATGTGAACCCACGGTCATCACTCCCAGATAAAATGTCCATGCCGAGCCTGACCGTTCCATCTTGGTGCGTGGACATCTGTGCCCATGGTTTATGGGCATGGCAGGCCGATTAATTGTTATGACTGCATAGAAAATGTTTTTTATGCATTTGCTCGGGGGGATAATACCAAATGGGTAAAATGGATAATCATTTATCCCTGTGGGAGTTGCGCTAGATCAATTGGCATGGGGGGCTAATGCAAAAAGTGAGATCCAGGTTGAATTATTGAGCCCAATCTGGTGGTTATCCCCGTCACCTCATCCATGGTGATCTGCTGCGGCTGGCCGGCGCCTCGGGGAAGCAGGGGCGTGCCAAAGGGTGGAAGAGCAGGTGGATGGCCTCTTTGGCCTGAGCTTCTGTCAAGTAAAAATGAATATTTATTCTTTGTTTCTGCTGGGGATGGAGGACTCACCTTCCCCTGGTGAAATAGTGGGAAAGCCTGGCCGGGGGCGGGCAGGTCAGGAGTTGTCGTATGGATGGGTATCAGGAGAGCCATGTTTTTCATCTGGGGCGTGAAAAAGGGTATCTATCCCGAGATATCCCGTGAATGGCAGCACTTTATTGAATTTAATAGGAAGGTTTACGGCATTTACTTTCGATATTTTCGAAAATGGCGAAGGGATCTGTGTCGGCAGAGGCGGTAAAATAGCCGCCTGTCACGGTGACGTCCTGTACCCTTGTGGGTCTGGGCTGTCTGTGTTTACCCGTTGGAGGATGTATGGCTGAGCTGCGAATAGAGAAACCGACTCTTGTTACCCAGGTGGAGGGCACCGTGCTGGTGATGGATGCCGATGGCTCCTTGCACCGCGCCACTCTGGGGATGCAGCTGCTGCCGGGCATGCGCCTGCTCACCGAAGGGGACGGGCGCTTCGAGCTGGCCGATCCCGCGAAGACCCCGGACGCCGACCAGTCCGAGCTGGCGCAGGCAGAACCGAACGTGGCCATGGATCCCGACCTGGCCAGCCTGCAGGAGGCCATCCGTCAGGGGGCCGACCCGACCGAGTTGTTTGAAGAGACCGCGGCCGGTAACGCGGCAGCCGCCACGGGTGGCGGTGTGGTCGGCTCCAGTGCCGGCGGCTTCGTGGTAGTGGATCTCAACAGCGAATATACCCTGGCGGAGTCTGGCTTTGACACCGACCATCAGGGCGCCCAGCCAGGGGACGAGCTGCTCTATTCGGAAGATCAGGATCTCCTGGCAGCTATCACCATCACCGAACCCCAGACCGACGACAACATCATCAACGCCGACGAGGCGGCCGGCGTCATCATTCGCGGCTTTGTCGAGGACGTCGAGGTGGGCCAGACGGTGACCGTCACCCTGATCGATCAGGATGGCAATCGCCTGACCACCACCACAGTGGTGCTGCCGGGCTTCGTCTGGGAGGCAAACTTCGGCGACGTCACCGGCAAGCTGGTGGACGGCCCGCTCACCATAGTGGCCGATACCCAGGATGCGGCCGGCAACCGGGCCAGCGACACCGGCCAGACCCTGCTCGACACCATCACCACCATCACGCTGGATCTCACCGACGAGAGCGACACCGGCGCCAGCCAGGTGGACGATCTGACCCGCGACACCACGCCGCTGCTGCAAGGGAAGGGAGAGCCCGGTGCCACCGTCACCCTGAGCCTCGGCGGCAATGTGCTGACCGTGCTCACCGTGGACGGCAACGGCAACTGGCAATACCAGATCCCCACTACCCTGGCCGATGGTGCCTATGATTTTCGCGTCGATTCTGTGGACATCGCCGGTAACCGGGCCAGCGACACCCTGACCGTCACCGTCGACACCCGTGCCGGCATCGACATCGACGATCTCGACACCCAGAGCCTGCTGGGCCAGGGCAATGTCATCCTGAGCGGCAGCACCACAGAGGTGGAAGCTGGCCAGCGCGTCACCATCACCCTCATCGGCCAGAACGGCCAGACCCTCTATAGCGGCAGCGCCCTGGTGGAGAGCGACGGCCGCTGGCAGCTCAATGGCCTGGATCTCTCCGGCATTCAAGGCCCCTTCGAGGTACGCGCCGAGGTGACGGATCTGGCGGGGAACCGGGTGATCGACGGCGCCCCCCTCATCGGCCAGAGCGATACCCTGACCCTGTCCGAGGCGGATCTGGCCAAGGGCCCGGTGAGCGCCACCGGCTCCCTGCACACGGGGGCTGGCCTGGATGGCAACCTGCAGGTGAGTTTCGGCGCCGATCAGAGCGCCCTCGAACAGCTCGGCCTCACCAGCCAGGGCGCGGCCCTCGGCTACCAGATAAGCGGCCAGACCCTGACCGCGAGCGCGGGGGGCATCACCGTCTTCACCCTGACCTTGGCCAATGACGGCAGCTATCGCATCGTCTGGAACCAGAGTCTGGATCACGGCCAGGACAGCCAGAGCCTGCCGTTCTCCCTCGAATACCGCGACAGCGACGGGAATCTGGTGAGTGCCAATCTCACCGTCAAGCTGGTGGACAGCACGCCGCCGGACTTCACCATAGCCCCCATTTCGCTCACGGAAGACGGCTTCACCCAGCAGGGCGCCGTGGTGGGCCAGAGCGAGTTCGTGGTGGGCCATCAGGCCGATCCCCTGCTGGCGGACTCCCTTGCCTTTGCCGATCAGGCCGCGACGCTCACTCGTCTGAACGGCAGCGGGCTCAGCAGCGACGGCCATGTGCTCAGCTTCGAGTTCGGCAGCGATCGCCTGCTCACCGGCTTTTACATCGATGATCAGGGCAGTCGCATTGACGTGATCAAGGCCGAGCTGAGTGCCAGCCAGTCTGGCAGCGACATCGACGGCAAGGTGACCGTTTCCCTCAATGGGCCTCTGGATCATCAGGGCAGCGACAACCTTTCCCTGGGGCTCACCGTCTCGGCCAAGGAGATCGACGGTGACGAGACCCGCGCCGATCTGGTGGTCTCCATCAACGACGGCGTGGATCCCAGCCTCGGCATCGACAGCGGCATCAGTCTGCAGGAAGGGGGCGCCAGCCACTCCCTGGATGGCCAGCTGCCGGTCAATGTGGGCAGCGATCGCCTGGTGTCCCTGAACTTCGAGGGGAACCAGCCCGCCCTGGATGGTCTCACCAGCGGCGGCAAGCCGACCAGCTATCAGGTCAATGGCAATGTCATCACCCTGCTGGATGCGGGCGGCAAGACGGTGCTGACCGTGACCCTGGACTTGGACGGCAAGTACCATGTGAAGCTCGATGGCGTGCTGGATCAACCGGTGGGCACCAACAGCGTCAACCTGGGGCTGCAGGTGCAGGGCACCGACTTTGACGGCGACCAGAGCAACCTCGGTACCCTCAACATCCAGATCACCGACGGCGCCTTGCCCCAGGTCGACCCCGTTTCTCTCACCCTGGTGGAGGACAGCGACTGGAGCGCGGCCCAGACCCTGTCCGGTGATCTGAACATCACCGCCGGCAGCGATCCCCTTGCCAGCATCAGCTTCGATGCCAGCCAGCCGGGCCTGCTGGGGCTCACCAGCGGCGGGCAGCCGGTCGTTATAAGCGTCAGCGGCAACAGCATCAGCGGCGCGGTCAACGGCCAGAATGTGTTTACCCTGACGCTGGATCAGAAAGGTCACTACATCTTTACCCTGAACCAGCCGCTGGATCAGGGCAGCGCGGACAGCCTGCTGAAGACGGGCTTTACCCTCACCGACAGCGATGGGGATACCGTGTCCTCTTCCCTGAGCGTCACCATCGGCGACGGCGCCAATCCGGTGATCAGCGCCGTGACCGGCACCGCCATGACGGAGGCCAATCAAGGGGCCAAGGATGTGGTCAGCCACATGAGCTTCACCGTGAGCCACGGCTCCGATGCGCTCGATGCAAGCAGCCTGAAATTCGACATTTCAGCCATCCAGCAGAGCCTGGACGGTAAATACAGCAGCCACGGCAGCCCGGTAACCTTCACCCTGGATGCCAATGGGGATCTGGTGGGTACCAGCGCGGATGGCCGCGAGGTGCTGCGCGCCGAGCTTGATCTGGTGGACAACAACGGCAACTGGAGCGTCACCAGCAAGGTGACCTTGAGCGCCGAGCTGGATCACCAGGGCGGCGAGTCCCTCGACTTGCCGCTGACCGTGACCCTGACCGACAAGGACGGGGACAGGGTCTCCACCGACTTGCCGCTCACCATCAAGGACGGCAATGCGCCCGGCTTTGTGGCGGGCAGCGGGGTGAGCCTGGATGAAGGCAACCTCGATGGCAACACTCCCCTGACCGGCACCGGTCACTTTACCGTGGACGCGGGCTCGGATCGGGTGAGCGAGGTGTCGTTCGCCGACATCGCAGAGCAACCGGCCCTGACCGCCCTAGGCCAGAGCGTGAAATACGAACTGGTGGACGGCGATGCCGGCATCCCGGGCAACCAGATCCTCAAGGGCTATGTGGAAGTGAACGGGGTGCGGGTCGAGGTGCTGCAGGTGGAGATCAGCGGCAAGCTCGACAACGCCGCCAGCAACTCGTTCGACTACAAGGTGACCCTGTTCGAGGGGGTACACCAGGCCAATGGCAGCAGCACCGAGCTGCCGTTCAAGATCAATGTCGTCGACAGCGACAAGGGGGCGGGCAACAACGACACCACCTCGGGCACCCTCAATATCAGCATTTCGGAAGGCGACAAACCGACCCTCAGCCTCACCGGCGTGACCCTGACCGAGGGGCGCTTCGATGGGGCCGCGAACAACCAGACCGCGGACGACCAGCAGGCCACCGGCACCCTGACCATCAAGGCGGATTCGGATCCCGTGGTGGACGTGCGCCTGACTCTCTCCGGTCAGGTCGTGGATGCAAGCGGCAAGGCCATCACCCACAACGGCGAGACCCTGATCTGGCAGGAGGTGCCGGGCAGCAACGGCCACAGCTTCCAGGGGGTCACCGCGAGCGGCACCCTGGTGCTGAGCGTCACCCTGCCGAGCGTGCCGGGCCGCATTGAGGCGCATACCGACGCGACCCTGGATTACCAGATCACCGTGCACACCAACCTGGATCACGGCGCCGACGACAGGCTGAATCTGACCCTGCCGGTGCCGGTGCAGGTGACCGACAGCGACGGCTCGGTGATCACCGGAAATACCACGGCAGTGATCACCGATGCGGCCGATCCGAATCTCGGCATCGACACGGGTGTAACTCTGCAGGAAGGGGGCGCCAGCCAGTCCCTGGATGGTCAGCTGCCGGTCAATGTGGGCAGCGACCGCCTGGTGTCCCTGAACTTCGAGGGGAACCAGCCTGCACTGGATGGTCTCACCAGCGGCGGCAAGCCGACCAGCTATCAGGTCAATGGCAACCAGATCACCCTGCTGGATGCGAGTGGCAAGACCATTCTGACAGTGACCCTGGATCTGGACGGCAAGTACCATGTGAAGCTCGATGGCGTGCTGGATCAACCTGTGGGCACCAACAGCGTCAACCTGGGACTGCAGGTGCAGGGCACCGATTTTGACGGCGACAAGAGCAATCTCGGCACCCTCAATATCCAGATCACCGACGGCGCCTTGCCCCAGGTCGACCCCGTTTCCCTGACTCTGGTGGAGGACAGCGACTGGAGCGCCGGTCAGACCCTGACCGGGGATCTCGATATCACCGCTGGCAGCGATCCCCTTGCCAGCATCAGCTTCGATGCCAGCCAGCCGGGCCTGCAGGGGCTCACCAGCGGCGGCCAACCCGTTGTCATCAGCATCAGCGGCAACAGCATCAGTGGCGCGGTCAACGGCCAGAATGTGTTTACCCTGACGCTGGATCAGAAAGGTCACTACGTCTTTACCCTGAACCAGCCGCTGGATCAGGGCAGTGCGGACAGCCTGCTGAAGGCGGGCTTTACCCTCACCGACAGCGATGGGGATACCGTGTCCTCTTCCCTGAGCGTCGCCATCGGGGATGGCGCCAACCCGGTGATCAGCGCCGTGACCGGCACCTCCATGACGGAGGCCAACCAAGGGGCGAAGGATGTGGTCAGCCACATGAGCTTCACCGTGAGCCACGGCTCCGATGCCCTGGCCCCCGACAGCCTCAAGTTCGATATCAACGCCATCCAGCAGAGCCTGGATGGTAAATACAGCAGCCACGGCAGCCCGGTAACCTTCACCCTGGATGCCAATGGGGATCTGGTGGGCACCAGTGCGGACGGCCGCGAGGTGCTGAGGGCCGAGCTGGATCTGGTGGACAACAACGGCAACTGGAGCGTCACGGCCAAGGTTGTCTTGAGCGCCGAGCTGGATCACCAGGGTAGCGAGTCTTTGGATCTGCCGCTCACCGTGACCCTGACCGACAAGGACGGGGACAGGGTCTCCACCGACTTGCCGCTCACCATCAAGGATGGCAATGCGCCCGGCTTTGTGGCGGGCAGCGGGGTGAGCCTGGATGAAGGCAACCTCAATGGCAGTAATACCTTGACCGGCACCGGTCACTTCACCGTGGACGCGGGCTCGGATCGGGTGAGCGAGGTCTCCTTTGCGGATGTGAACGAGCAGCCGGCCCTGACCGCACTGGGCCAGAGCGTGAAATACGAGCTGGTGGACGGCGATGCCGGCATCCCGGGCAACCAGATCCTCAAGGGCTATGTGGAAGTGAACGGGGTGCGGGTCGAGGTGTTGCAGGTGGAGATCAGCGGCAAGCTCGACAACGCCGCCAGCAATCGCTTCGACTACAAGGTGACCCTGTTCGAGGGGGTACATCAGGCCAATGGCAGCAGCACCGAGCTGCCGTTCAAGGTCAATGTCGTCGACAGCGACAAGGGGGCGGGCAACAACGACACCACCTCGGGCATCCTCAACATCAGCGTTGCGGAAGGGGACAAGCCGACCCTCAGCCTCACCGGGGTGACCCTGACCGAGGGGCGCTTCGATGGGGCCGCCAGCAACCAGACCGCGGACGACCAGCAGGCCACCGGCACCCTGACCATCAAGGCGGATTCGGATCCCGTGGTGGACGTGCGCCTGACCCTCTCCGGCCAGGTTGTGGATGGGAGTGGCAAGGCCATCACCCATAACGGCGAGACCCTGATCTGGCAGGAGGTGCCGGGCAGCAACGGCCACAGCTTCCAAGGGGTGACCGCGAGCGGCACCCTGGTGCTGAGCGTGACCCTGCCGAGCGTGCCGGGCAGCATAGCGGCCCACAGCTCGGCGACCCTTGATTACCAGATCACCGTACACACCAACCTGGATCACGGCGCCGACGACAGGCTCAACCTGACCCTGCCGGTGCAGGTGACCGACAGCGACGGCTCGGTAATCACTGGCAATACCACGGCAGTGATCACAGATGCGGTCGATCCGAGCCTCGGCATCGACAGCGGCATCAGCCTGCAGGAAGGGGGCGCCAGCCAGTCCCTGGATGGCCAGCTGCCGGTCAATGTGGGCAGCGATCGCCTGGTGTCCCTGAATTTCGAGGGGAACCAGCCCGCCCTGGATGGTCTCACCAGCGGCGGCAAGCCGACCAGCTATCAGGTCAATGGCAACCAGATCACCCTGCTGGATGCGAACGGCAAGACGGTGCTGACCGTGACCCTGGATCTGGACGGCAAGTACCATGTGAAGCTCGATGGCGTGCTGGATCAACCTGTGGGCACCAACAGCGTCAACCTGGGACTGCAGGTACAGGGCAGCGATTTTGACGGGGACAAGAGCAATCTCGGCACCCTCAATATCCAGATCACCGACGGCGCCTTGCCCCAGGTCGACCCGGTTTCCCTGACTCTGGTGGAGGACAGCGACTGGAGCACGGCCCAGACCCTGACCGGGGATCTCGATATCACCGCCGGCAGCGACCCCCTTGCCAGCATCAGCTTCGATGCCAGCCAGCCGGGCCTGCAGGGGCTCACCAGCGGCGGCCAACCCGTTGTCATCAGCATCGGCGGCAACAGCATCAGCGGCGCGGTCAACGGCCAGAATGTGTTCACCCTGACGCTGGATCAGAAAGGTCACTACGTCTTCACCCTGAACCAGCCGCTGGATCAGGGCAGTGCCGACAGCCTGCTGAAGGCGGGCTTTACCCTCACCGACAGCGATGGGGACAAAGTCTCTTCCACCCTGAGCGTTGCCATCGGGGATGGCGCCAATCCGGTGATCAGCGCCGTGACCGGCACCGCCATGACGGAGGCCAACCAGGGGGCTAAGGATGTGGTCAGCCACATGAGCTTCACCGTGAGTCACGGCGCTGATGCGCTCGATGCAAACAGCCTGAAATTCGATATTTCGGCCATCCAGCAGAGCCTGGACGGCAAATACAGCAGCCACGGCAGTCCGGTGACCTTCACCCTGGATGCCAATGGGGATCTGGTGGGCACCAGCGCGGATGGCCGCGAGGTGCTGCGCGCCGAGCTGGATCTGGTGGACAACAACGGCAACTGGAGCGTCAGCGCCAAGGTTGTCTTGAGCGCCGAGCTGGATCACCAGGGTAGCGAATCCCTCGACTTACCGCTGACCGTGACCCTGACCGACAAGGACGGGGACAGGGTCTCCACCGACTTGCCACTCACCATCAAGGATGGCAATGCGCCCGGCTTTGTGGCTGGCCCCGGCGTCAATCTGGATGAGCGTGGGCTCGATGGCAGCAATACCCTGACCGGCACCGGTCACTTTACCGTGGACGCGGGCTCGGATCGGGTGAGCGAGGTCTCCTTTGCGAATGTGAACGAGCAGCCGGCCCTGACCGCCCTGGGCCAGAGCGTGAAATACGAACTGGTGGACGGCGATGCTGGCATCCCGGGCAACCAGATCCTCAAGGGCTATGTGGAAGTGAACGGGGTGCGGGTCGAGGTGCTGCAGGTGGAGATCAGCGGCAAGCTCGACAACGCTGCCAGCAATGGCTTCGACTACAAGGTGACCCTGTTCGAGGGGGTACACCAGGCCAATGGCAGCAGCACCGAGCTGCCATTCAAGATCAATGTCGTCGACAGCGACAAGGGGGCGGGCAACAACGACACCACCTCGGGCACCCTCAACATCAGCATTTCGGAAGGGGACAAGCCGACCCTCAGCCTCACCGGCGTCACCCTGACCGAGGGGCGCTTCGATGGGGCTGCGAACAACCAGACCGCGGACGACCAGCAAGCCACCGGCACCCTGACCATCAAGGCGGATTCGGATCCCGTGGTGGACGTGCGCCTGACCCTCTCCGGTCAGGTTGTGGATGCCAGCGGCAAGGCCATCACCCACAACGGTGAGACCCTGACTTGGCAGGAGGTGCCGGGCAGCAACGGCCACAGCTTCCAGGGGGTCACCGCGAGCGGCACCCTGGTGTTGACTGTCACCCTGCCGAGCGTGCCGGGCAGCATAGCGGCCCACAGCTCGGCGACCCTGGATTACCAGATCACCGTACACACCAACCTGGATCACGGCGCCAACGACAGGCTCAACCTGACCCTGCCGGTGCAGGTGACCGACAGCGACGGCTCGGTGATCACCGGCAATACCACGGCGGTGATCACCGATGCGGCCGATCCCGTGATCAGCTCCATCGGGAGCGTCACCGTCAAGGAGTCGGATCTCAATGGTGGCAGTGGTCAGCACGTCGGCACCAGCCCGTCCGGAACGGGGGAGATCGCCGTCGGCCAGGTGACGATCGCCGCCGGGAGCGATCGGGTTGCCGGCCTGCAACTGGATGTGGCCCGCTTCAATGCCTTGAACACGCTCAGCTCAGGGGGCAAGGCAGTGACCCTCAGCGCCGACAGCCAGCCGGGTGTCTACGTTGGCAAGGACAGCGGGGGCAAGCTCATCTTCAAGCTGACCCTGGATGTCTCCGGCCGCTATACCTTCGAGCTGACCGGCAACCTGGATCACAGTGTCCAGGGCAAGGATCTGCTGGATATCCAGCTGCCGTTGCAGGCCCTGGACAGCGATGGGGATCTCAGCGCCGAGGTGATAGGCCATGTGAGCGTGCAGGATGACGTGCCGGTGGCCGTGGATGCGGGCAAGACCCTGAACGAGGGCGGCAAGGTGAGCGGCGATCTGCTGGCCACCGCCAATGAAGGTGCTGACGATGCCGTGATCAGGTCGGTCACCATCAATGGCACCCCGCACCCCATCGCCGCCAAGGGCGACACCACCATTACGGTCACAGACAGCACTGGGCAGACCATAGGCACCCTGGTGATCAACGCCGAGGGGAAATACAGCTTCACCGCCCGGGCTGATATAGATCACAGCAATAACACCCTGGTGCAGAAGGTCGACTTCCACCTGGTGGATGGGGATGGGGATACCGATGACGGGGTCCTGACCCTGACCATCAGGGACGAGGCGGGCAAGCTCACCGTCAGCGCCGTCACCGGTGCCGAGGATGCGGGGGCCAATGACCCCACTCATGGCATTCCCATCACCATGGATCTGGACATAGGCGACTACGATCGGGGCGAGTTCGTCGAGAAATTGCTTATCCAGGCGCCGGCCAATGCCCAGGGCATCTTCTACTACAACGGAGTATCGCTCACGACGGTGACTCAGGGTGGCAAGACCTGGTACCAGGTGCCGCCAGCGGCGATGCAAGCCGTTGTCGGTACCAACGACAAGTTCGAACTCAAGGGCGTGACCTTTGTGCCCGATCACGACTACTCGAGCTACAACGATGGCGGCAACCCGCTGCGCTTCCCGGTGCAGCTGCAGGTCGGTGTCACCGAGGGGAACAAGCCCCCGGTGCTGACCGGTAACCTGGATATCACTGTGCAGGGCATTGCCGACAAGCCGCTCTGGGATGGGGCAAGCACCCACCAGCACTACAGCACGAACGAGGACAGCACCGGCATTTCCCTCAACGTGCAGGCCAACCTGACGGATACCGATGGCTCCGAGACGTTGAGCTACCAGATCACGTGGGCGTCCGGCGAGGGCAGCCTGACCCTGAACGGCAAGGTGCTCACACCCGATGCAAACGGCCTGGTGACCGTCTCAGCGGGGGAGATCAACAAGGTCACCGTGGTGCCCGGCAAGGACTACAGCGGCGACATCAAGCTCGTTGTGACCCCGGTCAGCACGGAGAAAACCCCAGTGGTCACCGGCCAGGAGACGGCCCTCGGCGATCCGCTGGAGGTGGTGATCAACGTCAACCCGCAGGCGGATGATGCCAAGCTGACGGTGCGCGACATCCAGGGCAAGGAAGACAACCTGCTGGATCTGGGCAGCAAGATAGTGCTCGCCCATCTGGGGGACACCACGGACGGTTCCGAGCAGATGTTCGTGCGCATCAGCGGCCTGCCCGCCGGTGCCACCCTCTGGCTCGGCGGCGTGGCGGTCACCCTGGATGCGAACGGTTATTACGAGGTGCCCTATGCCCGTATCGGCGAGCTCAAGCTGGAGCCGCCGAAGGACAGCAACGTCGACTTCGATCTCGGTATCCAGGGGGTGGTGAAAGATACCGCCACCCTGACCGATGCCAACGGTCAGACCCATACAGTGGTCAACGAGAAGGTGACCGGCAGCCAGAACCTGCATGTGGATCTGGTGGGGGTGGTAGATGAGCCTCACTTCAATCTGGATAGCACCGGCTGGAGCCAGGATGGCAAGGGCTATGTCACCACCATAGGGGAAGATGGCAAGGCGCCGCTGGACTTCAAACTGGCGTCGGGAGAGACGACGGGCGATGGCTCCGAAACCCTCAACCTGGTGCTGGAAGGCTTGCCGGAAGGAGCCAAGGTGTTCGATGGCAACGGCAAGGAGCTGACCCTGACCTTCGCCGGGCTCGACGCCCAGGGCAAGCCGACCTATCAGGTCGACGTCTCGAGTCTGGGCAACCTGCAGATCCAGCCGCCCCCCAACAGCACCGCCGACATCCACCTCATCGGCCACGTGGTGGTGACCGAGAACGACGGGGATCACAAGAGCTTCGATGTGCCGCTCACCATCAAGGTGGAGCCGGTGATCGACGCCGGTGACTATGCCAAGACCAGCCAGGGTCTGGAGGATCAGTTCACCGTCCTCGACTGGCAGCCGGACCTCACCGACGGCGCCGAAAAGGTGACTCACCTCAGTCTCTCCGGCATAGAGCCAGGTTACGAGATCTGGATCCGCGCAGGTGGGGTTGAGACCCAGCTCACCGTGAACGGCGGTGCGGTGGCGTTGAGTGACGCTGATCTGAAGAGCCTGCTCGGCGGCGGTCAGCTGCTGGTGAAGGGACCGGAGGACAGCGACAGGGACACCACTATCCAGAGCCATGTCACCGTGACTCAGAAGGATGTGGATTCCAATGTTGTAGTCAGCAAAGAGGTCAATGGTCAGCTGCATGTGGATATCCAGGCCGTGGTCGAACCCGATGGCAATCTGGTACAGATTGGCGGCGCGCTGGAGAGCCCGGACGGGCACGATATTCCGCTCAATGGCGTCTTCGTGTTCGAGGATCTGGATCCCAGCAGCGTCGAGACCATCGACTATCTGGTGATCAGCGATCTGCCCCCCGGCTTCGTGGTGGTGGGGGGGATCAACGATGGCCAGGGCAACTGGACAGTGCCGAACAGTGCCCTTGGGAGCTTCTCCCTGCGCTCGCCGGATGACTACAAAGGCACAGTCACCTTCAAGGTCAGCGCCAGGGTGATCGATCTTGGCGACAACAACGAAGGGGATGTGAGCGCCCCGGCTTATCGGGAGCTCACCGCTAGCGCCGAGTTCAAAGACGCGACCCACTCGGGCCAGGTGGCCGCCGATGTCGATTTTGACAACAGCGCCCCCATCACAGGGGTGGAAGATCACGGTGTCAACTTCGGCAGTCAGCTCAAGAGCATGGTGACCCTGGGCACGGCGGACATCGGGGATGACGAGCTCAGCATCGTCATCACGGGTCTGCCGTCGGACGTCAATGTGCAGGGGCTCACCTTCGACTTCGTCAACGGCGAGTACTTGATCAAGCTGCCAAATGGCCTCGGCGATCTCGACCGTCTGACCCTGACCCTGCCGGAAGACTATGCCGGTGACGGCCTGCGCTTCAACGTGCGTCTGGTCAATACCGACACGGTGAGCGGTGATATCAAGCAGGTGGAGAAGGACGTCACCCTCTCCATCACCCCCGAGGTGGACATCAAGGGCGGCGCCGATGGTCTACCCGAGCTGCACCTGCAGGTGAAGGATGTGAACGGCGACGGCCAGCCGGACAACCTGGAAGACACCGAGATCCACCTCGATCTCTCGGTCAAGCTGGCGGACATCAGCCCCACGGTGGCCGACGGTGGTCTGGAGACGGTGGAGAAGGTCACTGTGACCGTCGATGCCCAGTACGGCCATTTCCTCGATGGCAACGGCCTGCCGGTCAACACCCTGGTGGTGGATGCCAACGGCCTCAAGGATCTGGTGTTCGTGCCCAAGCAGCACTTCAGCGGTCAGGTCCCCCTGGAGATCAAGGTGGACATTCTGGACACCGCCACCACGGGGACGGATCGCGGCAGCTGGAGCGGCAATGCCAGCTTCGAGGTGCTGCCGGTCAACGATCCGGCCCAGCTTACGGTGAAGGATGTGAGCGGCAACGAGGATGGCAGCGTCAACCTCGGCGGACTAGGCGCGACCCTGATCGACAATGATGGCTCCGAGCAGATAGTGGCGCTGCAGATCAAGGGGGTACCGGACGGCTTCACCCTGTCGGCTCCGGCGGTCAACAACGGCGGCGGCGTCTGGCAGGTGCCGGTGGGCACAGATTTCTCCAAGCTGACCCTGATCCCGCCGGCAGACTTCAGCGGCAGCGTGGAGCTCACCCTGAGCGCCTTCACCCTGGACAAGGGGCTGACCCTGCCTCTTGAGACCAGCGGCAGCTTTACCGTCACCGTCAACCCGGTGGGGGATCCCATCATCGCCGACATTCAAGACAAGGCGAGTGGCACCGAGGGGGATGTGATCACCCTGAACCTGGGGCTGGAGACCAAGGACACCCAGGCCACCGGCGGCAGCGCCACCAATGTTAACGAGAACGGCCCGGAGCAGGTGCGAGTCACCATCGAAGGGGTACCCGATGGCGCCGAAATTCGCCTGCCAAACGGGGTCAATGGCACTGTGGTGGATCTGGGCGGCGGTGTCTGGCAGGTCACCACGGAGGGCACCAAGCTGGCTGCCGTGGAGCTGGTGACCAAGGATGCCAATGGCACCCTGGATCTCAAGGTGACGGCCCAGAGCCTGGACAACGGCGCCCTTGGCCCAGAGGTCAACGGCACCATCCAGGTGGAGGTGAGCCCGGTCAACGACGCCCCCATCAACGTGCTGCCAACGGATCCCCAGGTGGCGCAGGAGGACAAGCCCTTCGTCATCCAGGGTCTGCAGGTGAAGGATGTGGACGCGGGCAGCGGCACCATGGAGGTGCGTCTGTCGGTGGAACACGGCACCCTCAACCTGCCGGCAGGGAGCGGCGTGACCGTGACCGGCAACGGCACCGGATCTCTGGTGCTGACCGGCTCCCTGGCGGATCTCAATGCCTTGCTCTCCGGTGGTGTGACCTATCAGGGCAATCCGGACTATCACGGCAACGACAACCTGACCATGGTCACCAATGACAATGGCAACACCGGCAGCGGCGGTGCCCTGAGTGACACCGACGTGCTCCCCATCGAGGTGCAGCCGGTCAACGACGCCCCCGTCAACGTGCTGCCGGACACCCCTCAGGTGGCGCAGGAGGATACTCCCTTTGTCATCAAGGGCCTGCAGGTACAGGACGTGGATGCGGGCAGCAGCCCCATGGAGGTGCGTCTGTCGGTCCTGCACGGCACCCTGGTGCTGGCGGACGGCAGCGGGGTGACAGTGGTCGGCAGCGGCAGCGATACCCTGGTGCTGAGCGGATCGCAAGACGCCATCAATGCCTTGCTGGCGGGGGGCGTGACCTATCAGGGCGAGCAGGACTTCAATGGTCAGGATGCCCTGACCATGGTGACCAATGATCAGGGCAACACCGGCAGCGGTGGCGCCCTGGCCGACACCGGCGTGCTGCCCATCGAGGTGGAGGCGGTCAACGATGCCCCTGTGACCCAGGTGCCGGGGGCCATGCAGGTGAAGGAGGATGGTTCACTGTCCCTCTCCGGGATCAGCGTGAAGGACGTGGATGCGGGCACGGCCCCCATGTCCATGGTGCTGCGGGTCGAGCACGGCGTGCTGACCCTGCTCGGGGCGGCGGGTGCCGTCTCGGTGCAGGGGGCGGGTACCAGCGAGATCACCCTGGTGGGCTCCCTTGATGATCTTAACAACCTCATCAATGGCAATCTGCATTACGAGCCGGCCAAGGACTTCTGGGGACAGGACAACCTGACCATCACCACCTCGGATCAGGGCAATACCGGGTCGGGCGGCGTCCTGACCGACAGCGCCCAGATTGGCATCCAGGTGACCGCAGAGGCAGACGATCCCCAGCTCAGCCTGGGTACCCACGACATCCATACCCTGCAAGGGGCCTGGGTGCCGCTCAACCTGAGCGCCAGCGTGGTCAACCCGGCGCCGGGAGAACTCTCCATCCGCATCCAGAATCTGGGGGGGGCCCAGGTGGTGGACGAGCACGGCCAGAGCGTGGGCCATGCGGACAGCAACGGCGACTGGCTGCTACCGGGGGATCAGTCCGTGCCCCTCTACCTCAGCGGTCTGACGGCGGGGGATCATGCCCTGACCCTGAGTGCGGAATCCAGCGCGGGTGGCAGCACCCTGAGATCGGCCGAGGAGACTCTCAATATCCACAGCCAGAGCGGCCATGATCTGCTGGGCTCGGATCAGAGTGACTGGCTGTTCGGCGCCACCGGTGACGATCGCATTCTGGGCGGCCTGGGGGATGACATGCTCCGGGGCGGTCAGGGCAACGACATCCTGACCGGTGGCGCGGGCAGCGATCTCTTCGTGTGGGGCAGCGGCGATGAGGGGACGGCGGCCTTGCCGGCCATCGACACCGTCACCGACTTCCACCCGGAGGAGGGGGACAAGATAGATCTGGCGGATCTGCTCAAGGGGGTGACCGACAACAGCGTGGATGGCTTGCTGGGCCACCTCTCTGCGTCTGTGACCACGGGCAGCGCGGGCCTGAGCGATGTGAATCTCTCGGTCTCTCCGGCGGGGGATGGTCAGGTTACCCAGCAGATCACCCTGAAGGACGTGGATCTGAGCGGCTGGAACCTGAGCGGCTCCTCCTCTCACGACATACTGCAGTCCATGCTGGATCAGCACAGCCTGATCATCCAGCACCCCTGAATCTGAGGGAGACAGCACCATAGAAAAGAGCCGGCGGTTGCCGGCTCTTCTTTTGCCAGGTTTTTACCCGTCAGCCCCTTTGCTAAACGGGCCGTCCGGCCGGATGTTGGAAGAAGATCTGGCCAGCGCCTGGGCCAGCAGATGGATCGGGTGCTTGCAACGGCAGGTCGGAGTGCTCATCTCGACAAGTCTCTGCCTATGCCCCTGTCTGCCGTCCGCTATACCAACGCCTGGGCCAGCAGGTGGCTGGGGTGCTCGCAGCGAGATAGGGACATGCTCATCTCAAGCCAAGGCTTTGGCCAGCAGATGGATCGGATGTTCGCAGCGGAAGGCGGTGCTCATCTCGATCTGCCACTTGCAGGTCTCGCAGTCGGTGATCACCAGATCGGGCGCCAGCCGGTTTATCTGATCGAACAACCCTTCGCCTATGGTCTGGCTGGTTTCGTAGTTCTCCGACTTGAAGCCGTAGGTGCCGGCGATGCCGCAGCACTGGGACTCCAGCACCGTCACCTTGACCCCGGGAATGGCACGCAAGAGTTCCAGGGTGTAGATGACGCCCCCCATTTTCTCCATGTGGCAGGGAGTGTGGTAGGCGATGTGCAGATTGAGCGGCTTCATCGCCGGCTTGTTGCCCTGGTAGAACTCGTTCCAGATAAAGCGCGTCACTAGCGAGATGCGATCCCGCACCTTGTGGTTGTCCTGCTCCAGCAGGTGGGGGTATTCGTCGCGCAGGGTAAAGCCGCAGGTGGAGGAGGTGGCCAGCAGCGGCATCTCGTTGCCGAGCAGGGAGTTCTCCATCTGCTGGATATTGAACGCCGCCTGGCGCTTGGCCTTGTCCATGAAGCCGTTGGCAATCAGCGGTACGCCGCAGCACTTCTCCCGCGCAAGCAACTGGACGCCGATGTTCATGGCGTTGAGCACCTGCACCAGCTCCTTGCCAAGCTGCGGGTGGTTGTAGTTCACGTAGCAGCCGTGGAAGTAGGCTATCTGGCGCGCATAGCTGGCCTGGGTGGCCTTCTGCTTCTTGTACCAGCCGCGGAAGGTGCCCTGGGAGTATTTGGGCAGGTCGCGGTGGGAGGAGACCCCCAGCGCCTTGTCCAGCACCAGCTTCATCGGCTTGAGGCTTGTGGTGAAGTTGACCACAGGGGCCATCAGGGTGGACATGCTGCCCATGAGATCCGTGTGGGAGAGCACGAACTCGCGTACTCCCGGTTTGAAGCCGCTGTACTGGTGCTTGGCTTTGGCGATGATGTCGCCGATGCGCACCCCGCTCGGGCAGGCCACCTCACAGCGCTTGCAGTTGGTGCAGTGCTTGAGGGCGCTGTCAAAGAGCTCCGGGCTCTTGATCCGCAGCCGCTCCCCATCCGGGCCCGCCTGTTTGGGGCCGGGATAGGCGGGGTTGGCCTTGGCCACCGGGCAGTAGGCGGTACAGACGGTGCATTTGATGCACTGATCGAAGGTTTGGTTGGCATGATCCAGTAGCATGATTTACTCCTCCCGGGCCGGATAAAAAGCGCAAGGGACGCGGCAATGGGATTGTCGAGCGGGCAGTTGGCTGCCCGCAGTCAGGAAGTGAAGGGGAGGCATCTCAGCCCTCCGCCAGAATATGGCCTGCGGCCTGCCAGCCGGTGGCGACGGCGACCCCGGAGCCCGAGCCCTCTTTGACGGGGTCGTAGTGGGCCAGCACGCTGCCGGCGCCATAGAGGTTGGCAAGCGGCTTGCCGCCGCGCAGCACCCGCAGCTGGTCGTCGGTCTTGACCCCAAAGCCCATGAAGGGGTGGTGGTCGAACAGGCGGCGACCTGCCCAGGCGTCGCGCTCGGGCAGGCTCAGGACGTCGGCGTCGAAGATGGGCTCGCGAATGCCCCCGAGGCGGGACTCCAGCCCGCGGCTGAAGAAGCTGCCGGAGGCGAGCACGAAGTGGTCCGCCTCGAACAGCTGATCGTCGCCATTCTGGCTGTGTACGCCTACCACCCTGTCGCCCTCGTAGCGGGCGCCCAGCACCCGCTCGCTGGTGAGGAAGGTGCCGCCGAGGGCCAGGAAGCGGCGCTTGAGGGCCTCCTGCATCCGCATCCCGATAAGGGACGGCGGCATGGTGGCGACCTCCTTGATGGTGCAGCCGGTGCGCTGCTCCAGCTCTGCCAGACGGGGGCCGACCAGCCCCAGGGACAGGCAGGCGGGCAGCACTATATGGCGGCAGCCCGGCTCGCCGCACTCCTGCACCATGCGGCCTATCTCGCGGGCCAGATCCGTCAGCAGGTCCTGCTTGTCGTGCTGCTGTTTGTCAAACAGGCGGGCGATGTCGGCGGATCGGAACTCGTGGGGATTGCGGCTGAACGCGGCGAGCTGTGGCAGGCGAATCTCACCGGTCAGGATGCGGCTGTGGGCGAAGCGCGAGTGGGTCGCCAGATTCGCCGCCGCCAGCGCCGGGTGGAAGTCGCGAAAGCCCTCGAGGGTGGCCAGCAGCAGGACGTCCGGTGCGGGCGCCTCCGTGACGCAGGCGCAGGTCTCGGGGGAGAGCCAGGTCGATTTCAGGGTGCCTATGGGGGTCAGGCGCTGGTGGTTGCGCTCCTGGCGAAACAGGGGCAAACCCTGCAGGGCGCAGTGGCGCTGCAGATCCGCGAGGCTCGCCTCTATGCTGGCAAGGCCCACCTTGCTGTAGGGGTGATCCGGATGGGCCGCCATAAAGGCGGGCAGGGCGGCGCGAGGGTCGCCTTCGCTCTCCAGCAGATCCACCGAGCCGGAGGAGAAGTGCAGGGCGCTCTGGCCCGAGGCCATCAGCAGCGCCTTCTGGCCCGCCTCGGCCAGACGCAGGGCCGCCGACAGGCCTGCCATGCCGCCGCCTATCACGATAGTGTCAAATTTCATGGCTGCACTCCTTGGCTGGATGGGCTGGACGGGGTCCGGGCGAGGGGGAAGGGGGGCTCCGCCACCAGGTGGGGCGCCGTCCACTCCCCCAGACCAAAGAGCCCTTCGTAGATCCAGTAGGTAAACTCGGCTTCGCGCAGGGCATCGCCCCAGAGCACGGGGCGGGTGCCCTTGTAGCGCTCCTCCAGGAACTGGCGCAGCATGACGCAGGCCTCACGGCCATCGGCCTTGCCGTACTCCTGCATCAGGCCGGCGGCGCGGTAGGCGCACAGCTCCCCCTGACAGGGGCCCATGCCCAGACGGGTGCGGCGGCGCAGATCCACCAGGTTGTCCACGTCGAGCTCCCGCAGGGCGTATTCGATTTCGCCAGCGGTGACCATCTCGCACTCGCAGATGAGGGCGTTGGCCTTGGGGTTGTCGCGGAAGAAGGCGATGACCCGCTCGCCGTGGCGGTACTGGGCCGAGCCTTCCACCGGCACCGAGAGACCGGGGGCCGAGACCTTTTCCGGATCCCGCGAGCCGGGCAGATTGAGTTCGGCGGTGCGGCAGGGCCTGTTGTTGCCGAGCTTGCTGGCGACGAGATCCGTGGCCCACTCCGCCATCAGGCGGTAGGTCATCAGCTTGCCGCCGGTGATGGTGTTGAAGCCCTTGAGGCCATCACGCTCGGCATGATCCAGCAGCACTATGCCGCGGCTGATGTTGCGGCCGCTCTCGTCGCCGTCCACCGCCACCAGGGGGCGCACCCCGGCGTAGGCGCGCAGCAAGCGGGTGCGGGCCATGATGGGGGCCAGTTTTATCCCCTCGCGCAGCAGCACCTCCACCTCGTCGGGTTCGACGGTGAGCTGGTCAATCTTGTGGTAATCGATGCGACTCGACGTGGTGCCGATGAGGGAGATGGTGTCGCCCGGCACCAGGATGTCCGCGTCCGCCGGTTTGCGGGCGCGGTTGAGCACCAGCTGGTTGATGCGGTAATCCATGATGAGCAGGGAGCCCTTGGCCGGGAACATGCGGATGCCGAGGTCGGCGTATTCGCAAATTTGCTGGCCCCAGATGCCGGCGGCGTTGATCACCTCCTGGCACTCCACCTCGAACGCCTCGCCGGTGCGGGTATTGATGGCCTTGACCCCGTGCACCCTATCCTGAGTGCGGAGCAGCCCCAGCACCTTGCTGTGGGTGAAGATGCGGGCGCCGTGTTCCTTGGCGTCCAAGACGTTTGCGGCGGCCAGGCGGAAGGGATCGACCGTGCCATCCGGCACATGAATGGCGCCTATCATTGCCGGGTTGGCGTTGGGTTCGAGCCGCAGCGCCTCGCGGGGATCCAGCTGGCGGGTGTCGATACCGGCCTGGGCGCAGGCCTCCATGAAGGTACTTTGGAAATTGATGTCATCTTCCGGCAGGGTGACGAATAGGCCGCCGGTCGCCTCCACGCAGTGGCTGGCGATCCGCTTGAGGATGCGGTTCTCCTGAATGCACTCGCGGGCGGACTCCGGATCCGTCACCGCGTAGCGGGCCCCCGAATGGAGCAGGCCGTGGTTGCGACCCGTGGTGCCTGCGGCGATGTCGTCCCGCTCCAGCAGGATGCAGTCGATGCCGCGCAGCGCGCAGTCGCGCATGATGCCGGCCCCGGTGGCGCCACCCCCTATGATGACGACTTCTGTGGTGATTCTTTTCATTCTTGCCCGTCTCATCTCTTCCAGATGAGGCCAGTGTGGCGCCTGTCTGGCTGAAAATGTTTGATATTGGCCAAATTAATGTTCGTAAACGCTCATTATGTGTGAGGTGATGAGCGAAATGTGATGAGGGTCACGTCACCGCCGAGGCGGGCAGGGGGCTGCACGAGAAGAGGAGGGGAAGGCCAGCCCGCGGGCTGGCCGGATGGCGGCATATAGGGAGGGTTAGCCGCAGCACTTCTTGAACTTCTTGCCGCTGCCACAGGGGCAGGGATCGTTGCGACCCGCTTTGGGCTGCGCCGGATCCTGCTCGCCGTCGGTGTAGACCCAGCGCCCCTGGTGGCGCACGAAGCGGGAGCGCTCGTGCAGACAGTGGCGCTCATCCCCCTCCCAAAACCAGGCCTTGAACTCCACCATGCCGGTCTCATCCGCGGGGCCGCCCTGGGCGGACAGGATCTCCAGCCCCGCCCAGCGGGTGTCGGTGTGGGAGAGCGCCTCTGGGGTCAGATCCCCCAGATAGTCCGGGTGCCAGCTATGGACCAGGTACTCTCCCAAGCCCAGCACGAAGGCGCTGTAGCGGGAGCGCATCAGCTGCTCGGTGGTGGTGGCGGCCTGGCCGGCGTGAAGCGCGCCGCAGCATTGGGCGAGGGAAAGAGAGGAACCGCAAGGACATTGGCTCATGGGTCAGTTCATCGGGTCGATAATAGAAGGTGGCGGGATTGTAGCTAAGGCACTCCCCCTTCGGCCAGCACTCCATGGCTGAGCGAGCAGGAACGAAGCACCCACAATAAATGGCTAAAGGAAGTACAAGATGACGCTAAAGCAGAAAATTCTGTTGCTGGGGGCCATCCCCGTGCTGCTGATGGCCCTGGTGGTCAACCTCAGCAACTACCTGGTGGCCAGGAGCGACCTGGAGTCCGAGCTGGTGGTGGCGAGAGACAAGGCGGTCAAGGAGCGCAAGGCCCTGCTCAGCAGCTACCTGATGCTCGCCAAGACGGCCATCGAGAAAGAGTATGCCGCGCCGGACAGCCCGGAGGCCCGTGCCCGGGTGAAGGAGCTGCTGCGCCCCTTGCGTTATGGCAGTGACGGTTACTTCTTCGTCTACGACTTCCAGGGCAATACCCTGCTGCTGCCCACTCGCCCCGAGGTGGAGGGCAAGAACCGCTGGCAGGACAAGGATACCAAGGGCACCTTCCTCATTCAGGAGATCGTCAAGGCGGCCCGTGAGGGGGATGGCTACTCGGAGTACTGGACCAACAAGCCCTCCATCGGGCGGGATGCGCCCAAGCTCTCCTTCAACCTGGTGCTCGACAAGTACCAGTGGGTGGTGGGGACCGGCTTCTACATAGATGACATCGACACCGAGCTGGCGGCCCTGCGCAGTGAGCGCGAGGAGAACATGCACGGCTCACTGCAGAGCAGCGTGCTGCTCATTCTGGTGATCCTGGGGGTGACCCTGGCGGTGACAGTGGTGCTCGGCAACCGGGTCACCCGGCCGCTGGCGGATGCGGTCGCAGCCCTCAATGACATCGCCGACGGGGAGGGGGATCTGACCCGGCGCCTCAAGGTGCAGAGTCATGACGAGGTGGGCCAGCTGGCCAGCGCCTTCAACCGCTTCGTGGAGCGGATCCAGTCGGTGGTGAGCCAGGTCGGGGAGACCAGCCATCAGCTGCTGGGGGCCGTGGATCGCCTGCACAGCTTAAGCGAGCACGCCGACCGGCAGATGCAAGGCCACGGCAAGGAGACGGATCAGGTGGTCACCGCGGTGACCGAGATGAGCTCCACCGCCCAGGAAGTGGCGGCCAGCGCCTCCAACGCGGCCACGGCCACCAGCGACGCGGCGCGGGAATCCGATGCGGCCCGCGAGGTGGTGGGCAGCGCCATCGGCAGCATCAACCGCCTGGTGGAGGAGGTGCACACCGCCTCCGGTGTCATCGAGCAGCTGGCCCAGGAGACCGGCAAGATAGGATCCGTGGTGGAGGTGATTCGCGGCATCGCCGATCAGACCAACCTGCTGGCGCTCAATGCCGCCATCGAGGCGGCCCGGGCCGGTGAGCAGGGGCGCGGCTTTGCGGTGGTGGCGGACGAGGTCCGTTCGCTGGCCGGTCGCACCCAGCAGAGCACCAAGGAGATCAACGAGATGCTGCAGCGGCTGCAGGGTGGCGTGCGTCAGGCGGTGGAGGTGATGCAGGCGAGCGAATCGCGCAGCCAGGAGACGGTGCAGGAGGCGAGCCACATCGCCAGCTCCCTCGACAGCATGGTGACGGCGGTCAGCACCATCAACGACATGAACATCCAGATAGCGACCGCCGCCGAGGAGCAGCATGCGGTCTCCGAGGAGATCAACAAGAACCTGGTGGCCATACAGCAGATCGTCAGCGAGCTGACCGAGGCCGCCGGGGAGTCCAACACCACCACCCGGGCCCTGGCCGGCACGGGTGACAAATTGCGTCAACTCGTCTCCCGCTTCCGTTACTAGTCACATTTTTGCCGTCTGGACGTCATTTCCAGACGGCAAATTTGGGGATCGGCGCAGAATGTGGGAAAATCGCGCCATTCGTTCCTTTCGTTAGCCCCTACCCTATGAATGAGATCGTGAAAGGCAGTATCGATTTGATCCGTCAGCTCAACTACGGTCTGGTCTACGCCAGCCTGGAAGAGCACAAGGAACTGTCCCGTACCGATCTGTCCCGTTTGACCGGCCTCTCACCGGCCAGCATCACCAAGATCACCCGCGAACTGCTCGATGGCGGTCTGGTGGTCACCTGTGGCGAGAGCTCGGTGGGCCGTGGCCGTCGTCAGACCTTGCTGCGCATCAACGAGCGCCGCTTCCAGTTTCTCTCCATGCGTCTTGGCCGCGGTTACGTGGACATGGCCCTGTTCGATCTCGCCGGCCACTCCCTGGCGCGTCATCGCCACCTGTTCAGCGAGTCGGAACGCGACGATCTGCTGGCCAGCCTGGTGCGGGCCATCGAGGTTTTCCTGCCGAAGAAGGCCCTGCGGCTGGCCTGCATCGCCCTCTGCCTGCCCGGGCAGGTGGAGCGCCACTCCGGCATGGTCAAGCACTTCCCCTTCTATGATCTGCGCAACTGGCCGCTCGGGCCCAGCCTGCAAGAGGCCTTCGAGGTGCCCGTGCTGGTGAGCGGCGACGTGCGCACCTGGATCCAGGCCGAGCGGGAGTGGGGCGCCGCCAGGAACTGCGCCGATGCGGTGCTGGTGTTCGTCCACAACGACATAGGGGTGGGTATGGTGGTCAACGGCCAGCTCATCGAGAGCGAGTCGGCCCTGCTCGGGGATCTCAGCCACCTGCAGCTGGAACCCTATGGCCAGCGCTGCTACTGCGGCGGCTTCGGCTGCGCCTGTACGCTGGTGACCAACCAGGCGCTGGAGGCCCAGTACCGGGACCTGCGCGAGCGGATGCAGGAGCACGATCTGCCGGCGAGCGTCAACATCCGCGAGCTGTGCGAGCTGGCGCTGGCGGGCAACAGCCTGTGCCAGGACATACTGCATCAGGCGGCGGGCCGGCTCTCCCGGGTGCTGGCCAACCTCATCTGCCTGCTCAACCCGGGCAAGCTGCTGCTGGGGGGGGAGATCACCCGGGCCGATCGGCTGCTGTTCCCCATGCTGCACCAGTCCCTGGCGAGTCAGCTGCCGGCGGAATACCTGGTGCGGCTGCAGATAGAGTCCACCCATTTTTACGAAGATCCCACCAAGCCCACCTCGGTGCAGGTGCACAAGGCCCTGCGGGATGGCAGCCTGCTGCTCGATCTGTTGCGAGGTGACAGGGAGGCATGAAGCTGGGGTTGCAAGGACGCATCCTGCTCATGCTCTGCCTGGTCAGCCTGCTGCAACTGGTGCTGCTGAGCGGGGCCAGCTACTACTATGTCGCCGAGCAGCGCTACCGGGAGGTGGGGGATCAGGCCCTGGACGTGGCGCGGCTGGTGGCCCGTGAGCCCGGCGTCATCGCGGGGGTGAAGCGGGTCGATCGGGCGCGGCTCAACGTGCTGGTGGAGCGGATGCGGGCCGAGGTCGGTGCCAGCTACATCGTCATCGGCGATGAGGAGGCGCGCCGCCTGGTGCACCCCAATGCGGACAGGATAGGCAAACCCATGATGGGGGACGATCCTGCCCGTGCCCTGCAGGGGGAGTTCTACATCTCCCGCGCCCAGGGCTCCCTCGGGGTCTCGGTGCGCGGCAAGGGGCCCATCCGGGATGAGATGGGGAGGGTCATCGGCGTGGTCTCGGTCGGTTATCTGGTGCGGGACATAGAGGCGGACCTGCAGGGTTTCCTGCGTTTCGGCCTCGCCATGACCCTCCTCATCGTGCTGCTCAACAGCGCCGCCGCGGCCTGGCTGGCCAAGCGCTACAAGCGGGCCCTGCTGGGGTTTGAGCCCGAGCAGATAGGGCGCCTCTATGCGGAGCTCGACTGCACCCTGCGCACGGTGCGCGAGGGGATACTCACCATAGACGAGCAGGGCAGGCTCACCTCCCTCAATCCCAACGGCATCCGGCTGCTGCGCCTCGATGAGCGGGCCGCGCAGGCCGCCATAGGCCAGCCCGTCACCCGCTTGCTGCCCGGCAGCCGCATGCTCTCCCTCATCCAGGATCCCCGGCCCCAGTATGACGAGGAGATAGTGCTCAACGGCCAGTCTCTCATCGTCAACCGGCTGCCCCTGGTGCAGGAGGGCAGACTGATTGGCGCCGTCTCGAGCTTTCGGCGCAAGGACGAGCTGGCCGAGCTCAGTGCCCAGCTCTCCCAGGTGCAGGCCTACAGCGATCTGCTGCGGGTGCAGACCCACGAACACAACAACCAGCTCGGCACCATAGCCGGTCTCATCGAGCTGGGTGCCACCCGGGAGGCACTCGCCTTCATCGGCCGGGAGGCGGCCACCGAGCAGACCCTGCTGAGCTTTTTGATGGGGGCCATCGCCAAGCCCAAGGTGGCGGGTCTGCTGCTTGGCAAGTATCACAGGGCCCACGAGCTGGGACTGGTGCTGGAGGTGGACCCGGATTCCCGCCTGCACGACATCCCCGCCCGGGTCAGCGGCTCCCAGCTGGTGACCCTGCTTGGCAACCTCATCGACAACGCCTTCGAGGCGACCCGCCGCCATGGCGCCCCCTATCAGCCGATCCGGGTCTCTTTGAGCGATCTCGGCCAGGATCTCATCCTGGAGGTGGAGGACGGGGCCGGTGGGGTGGATCCCGCCCTGGCGGACACCTTGTTCGAGCGCGGGGTGAGCAGCAAGGCGGAGCCCGGCCACGGCATCGGCCTCGCCCTGGTGCGCAGGACCCTGGATGCCCTGCAGGGGACCATCACCATCGAAGCCACGGCGCAGGGAAGTTGCGTCGTCTGTTACATTCCCAAGGAGGTGTGAGTGATCAAGATCCTGATCGTCGAGGATGATCCGGCCATTGCCGAGATCCACCGTCGCTTCGTGCAGCGGCTGGCGGGGTTCGAGGTGCTGGGGGTGGCGCTCACCCTGTTCGATGCGAGAGAGCAGATAGCCATCCTCAAGCCTGATCTGGTGCTGCTGGATGTATGGCTGCCGGACGGGGAGGGCTTCTCCCTGCTGCGGGAGCTGCGCCAGTGCGGGGCCCATCTCGACGTCATCCTGCTCACCGCCGCCCGTGAGGCCGCAGCCCTGCAGGAGGCGATGCGCCTCGGGGTGGTGGATTTCATTTTGAAGCCCGTGGTGTTCGAGCGACTGCGCGACACCCTCGACACATACTGCCAGAGCCGCGCCGCCCTGGCCGCCCTGGCGGACATCGATCAGCAGGCGGTGGATGCGCTCTTTGGCACCCCGCTGCAACAGGTGGCGGCGGGCGGCCTGCCCAAGGGAATAGACGCCCTCACCCTGCAAAGGGTGCTGGCGGCCCTCGATCAGCAGGGGGCCAGCGCCGAGGAGATAGGCAACCGGGTCGGGGTGAGCCGCACCACGGCGCGCCGCTACCTGGAGTTTCTGGTGGGTCAGCAGCTTGCGAGCCCCGAGCTCGAATACGGCACCGTCGGGCGGCCGGAGCGGCGCTACCGCCAGCGGTGAGTGGCCGGTTCCAACCCAAAAAAAGAGCGCCTGTTGGCGCTCTTTTTGTGATGGCTGGGATCAGGTCGGGTCGGATTGCAGGGTCGCCACCGGCGTGCGACGGGCCTGCCACCACTGCCAGAGCGGCAGCAACAGCATCACCAGGGTGACCAGGGTGAAGCCCAGGGTGATGGGGCGCTCCCACAGGAAGCTCAGGGAGCCGTCGTTGATCACCAGGGCCCGGCGCAGGTTGTCCTCCAGCATGCCCCCCAGGATGAAGCCGAGCAGCATGGGAGCCATGGGGAAGTCCAGCAGGCGCAGGCCGATGGCCACCAGGGCCACCAGCACCATCACATAGATGTCCATGGTGTTGAAGGAGACCAGATAGACCCCGATGAGCGAGAACAGCAGCACCATGGGAATGAGCACGGGGCGCGGCACCTGCAGTACCTTGGCCAGGTAGGGAATGAGCGGCAGGTTGAGGATCAAGAGCACCACGTTGCCCAGATACATGGAGATGATCACCGACCAGAACACGTCCGGGTGCTCCATGAAGAGGCGCGGGCCTGGCTGGATACCGTAGGCGATGAGGGCCCCCAGCATCAGGGCCGTGGTGCCGGAGCCCGGGATCCCCAGGGTCAGCAACGGCACGAAGGCCCCGCTGGAGGCGGCGTTGTTGGCCGCTTCCGGCGCGGCTATGCCGGTCAGGCTGCCCTTGCCAAACTCGTCCCGCTTGCCCTTGCGGGCGAAGTTGCGCTCGGCGCCATAGGCCATGAAGGAGGCGATGGTGGCGCCGGCTCCCGGCAGCACGCCGATGAGGAACCCCAGCACAGAGGAGCGGGCGATGGGGGGCGCTATCTCCTTGACCTCGTCCCGGCTGAGTTTGAGGGAGCCGAGCTGCTGCAGCTTGCTCGCCTCCTCCTTGCTGGTGTCCTTGCCCGGGCGCAGCACCGTCATCAGGATCTCCGCCAGGGCGAAGGTGGCCATGGCCAGCAGCAGGAAGGAGAAGCCATCCCGCAGATCCGGCAGGCCGAAGGTGAATCTGTCCACCCCGACGCTGCGGTCGATGCCGACGGTGGAGATCATGATGCCAAACAGCGCCATGATCAGTGCCTTGAGCACCTGGCCCTTGCCGGCGAAGGCCGCCACCGCGGAGAGCCCGAGCACCATGAGGGCGAAGTAGTCCGCCGACTGGAAGGCGAGAGAGACCTTGGCGAGCAGGGGCGCCGCCACCATCAGGAAGATAGCCGACAGGGTGCCGCCGACGAAGGAGGCGTAGGCGGCGATGGCCAGCGCCTTGCCTGCGAACCCCTTGCAGGCCAGCGGATAGCCGTCGATGGCGGTGATCATGCTGGCGGAGCAGCCCGGGGTGTTGATCAGGATGGAGGCGGTGGAGCCGCCGAACATGGAGCCGTAATAGACCCCGGCCATCAGTATGATGCCGGAGGCCGGATCCAGCCCGTAGGTGATGGGGATCATCAGGGCGATGGCGGTGACGGGCCCGAGGCCCGGCAGCATGCCGATGAAGGTGCCGACGAAGCAGCCGACCACCACCATGAAGAGGTTGATGGGCATCATGGCGGTGCCGAGCCCTTGCAGGATTCCGTCTAACATGGGTTCTCCTTATCCCAGCAACTGGGTGAACAGCCGACCCGGCTCGAGATAGACATTGAGCCCCTTGGTCAGCAGGGCCCAGAAAATGAGGGTGAAGGGGATGCTCACCTTGCAGGCGAAGGCGAGGCTCTGCTCGCCCATCAGCAGGATGCCGCCGATGAGGAACAGGATGGTGGCGATGAGGAAGCCGAGCCAGCCGAGGGCCAGGCCATAGACCAGCATCAGCCCCAGCAGGGCGAACACCAGCCGCCAGTTGCCGGACTCCTTGCCCAGTCGCTCCCCTCCCGGGGAACAGATCAGGATCAGGGAGAGCAGGACCCCTACACCCGCCAGGGCATAGGGCAGGGTGCTGGCGGTAAAGGGTTCATATTCGTCCCCCGGGTAACCGGGGATCTGGGTGGCGTGATAGCCATAGGCGAGGGAGAGCAGCAAAAACAGCAGCCCCCCGAACCTTTCCTTGGTCAGTCGCATGATGACTCCGATGGGCGGGCCTGGCCCGCCACGGGCTGAAGGTTACTTGATGAAGCCGAGCTCGCGCATCAGGCCGCCAATTTGCTGCTCCTGGCTGTTGAGGAAGGCAGTGAACTCGGGGCCGGCCTGATACTGGTTGATCCAGCTGTTGCGCGCGCGCACCACTTCCCACTCCGGCTTGTCGTACATCTGCTTGAGCAGGGCGGCGAACTCGGCGGACTGCTCGGGGCTGACGTCGGGAGAGGCGAAGTAGCCGCGCCAGTTGGCAAAGACGGTGGGGTTGCCCTGTTCGCTGAAGGTGGGCACCTCGCTCGCATCCGGCATCCGCTCGGGGGCGGTGACGCCGAGGATCCGCATCTGGCCGGACTTGACTGCCTCCATCGCCTCGCCAAAGCCGGTGGAGAGCACCTGGGTTTCCCCCGCCAGTACCGCCGCCATGGCGCTGCCACCGGCGTCATAGGCCACGTAGCGCAGCTTGCCGGCATCGGCCCCCGCATTCTTGAAGGTCATGGCGGCCACCAGGTGATCCAGGCTGCCGCGGGCGGAGCCACCGGCGATCTTCACCTTGGCGGGATTGGCTTCATAGGCGGCCAGCAACTGGGCCCAGTTCTGATAGGGGGAGTCCAGGGGGACCGCCAGCGCCTGATAGTCGGCGATGATGGCGGCAACCGGGGTGAGATCCCGGAAGGATTGCGGCAGCTCCTTGGAGAGGGACTTGACGATGATGGGGGTGGAGTTGACCAGCAGCGTCTTGTCGGACTGGGCCGAGGTCTCGATCAGGTGGGCGATGGCCTTGGCGCCGCCGCCGGCCGAGATGTTCTGGTAGGAGGCGGTGGTGATGAGGCCGGACTTGGTCAGGGCCTCGCCGGTGCCACGGGCCGTGTTGTCCCAGCCGCCGCCGGCGCCGCCCGGGATCAGGAAGTGGACTTCGTCTATCTTGGCCTGGACGCCGAGGCTGGCTCCCAGCAGGCAGCAGAGCAGGGTGCGCTTGAAGGTTCCTTGCAACATGGTGTTCTCCTTGTGATTGTTGCCAGGAGGTTAATTAATCGTGTCTGATTGGAAAACAATCTGGCCGTAATGGCTATTAAGGCTGTTCTGCCCATTCTGTTCATTCTGGTCATGGGGGGAAGGGCGCTTTTCGCCTAAGAAGAGGCGGGGCTCGCCTCTGCTGAAGAGGGAGCCCCGCCTGCAACTGACATTGGTCCTGGCTGCCTATGATTTCTCTGCCGCCGAGACTTTCTCGCCCATCTTCTCCTGCTGCTTGAGGGTGTCGGTGGCCTGCTCCTTGAGCTGCAACTGCTCCATCACCAGCTTGTAGGCGATGTAGTACTTGTAGATGTTGCCCACATAGGTCACGGTCTCCGGGCCTATCTTCTCCGCCGCCACGTACTCGACGTTGTGGAACCAGACATTGGGGTCCAGCCCCCGCTTCTTGGCCTCGGCCCGCAGCCGCGCCACCCGGGCGGGACCGGCGTTGTAGGAGGCAAACGAGAACAGGGCCTTGTCGAGGGCCGTCATGGGCTCGTCGGCGTAGTAGTGATCTATCATCCAGCGCATGTATTTGACGCCGCCGTGGATGTTGGGCTCGAGCTGGCGTATGTCCCCCACCTTGAGCCCTTTCCCGGTGGCGGGCATGATCTGCATGATGCCGATGGCGCCGACATGACTGCGCGCCTTGTGGTTGAGGGCCGACTCCTGATAGCCCTGGGCCGCGATCAGCAGCCAGTCCACGTCGTATTTATTGCCGTATTCACGAAACAGCTCCACCACCTGCAGGAACTTCTTGCGCTCGGCCTCGGCGGCGGCGCTCTTGATGAACTTGTTCTGTTTGAGGTAGCGGGCCAGGATGGCCTCGCCGGTGGCCTTGCCCCGCAGCGCCTTGATCTGCTCGTTGAGCATGGCGAGCAGCTGGGTGCTCTCCTTGCGTACCGCCCAGGCGATGATGCCGCCGTCGCGAAACACGGGCTCTTCGTGGATCCGGATAGCAGGGAAGATCTTCTGCCAGAAGCGGGCCTTGTGCTCATCCATGACGATGAAGGGGAGCAGGCCGGCATTGACCATCTCCACCAGATCTTCATCTTCCAGCACCTCGGAGGCGGGCTGGATGTCGATGAGGGGGTCCCCCGCCTCCTTGCGTGCCTGGTTGTAGGCCATCAGGCTCTCGAAGTAGCTGGAGGAGGGCCTGACATAGATGCTCTTGCCCCCGAGATCGGCGGCGCTCTCCACCTTGGGGGAGTCCGGCCCCGAGATGAGCAGCTCGCGCACGTTCTCGATGAGGGGGGCGCTGAACTCCACCCCTTGCTGCCTGCGCTTGTCCGTGATGGTGAGGTTGGCGGCGGCGATGTCCCCCTTGCCGTCGATGAGGGCCTTCAGCAGGTTTTCCCGGGCGACCGGAATGAAGACGAAGTTCAGCTTGAGGTGACGCTTGATGGCCTTGTCCTTGCGCAGCTGCTCGTTGAGCCGCTTTTCAACCTGCATGAAGGCGTCGTAGGTGACCCCCCGTTGCACCCCCTTGTGGATGAAGTAGCCGGTCTTGTTGTAGGTGGTCAGCACCCTGATGGTGCGCCGTTCCATCATGGCGTCGAGGTCCCCCAACATGGGTTTGGCGAGATCCTCGCTGGCGAAGCTGAGGGCGCTGCGCGCCTCTTCTTCGACTGCCGCCTTGTCCGCTTCGGCGCTCCAGGCCAGTGGCAGGGAACCCAGCACCCAAACAAGGAAAATCCATAAGCGTTTCATGACGATCACCTCACTCGTTTTACTGAGTGTAAGTGCCGCGCAGGGGGCGCTTTAGCTCTTTGAGTTTCATCGCCGCCAGCCAATAGCACGATTCCAGCTATCCAGCCTGCTGCCCCTCCCTGGTCGTTGAAAGCCCTCAGCCCCGACAATAAAAGAGGGAGCCCATGGGCTCCCTCTTTGCGGATTGTGCCGGGTCAAGGGGACCTGGGCTAGAACCAGAAACCGATGATGAAGGAGCCCGCCAGGGTCAGCATCACGTTGGCCACCGCATAGGTGCCGGCGTAGCCGAGCGCCGGGATCGAGCTGTTGGCGGCCTCGTTGACCACGTCCATGGCCGGGGCGCAGGTACGGGCCCCCGTGATGGCCCCGAGCAGCAGGGCGGGGTTCATCTTCAGCACCCAGACCCCGAACAGATAGCCCACCAGCACCGGCAAGGTGGTCACCAGCATGCCGGAGAAGAGCACCACCACCCCCACCTCGCTGAGGTGATCCAGGATGCCGCCCCCCGCTTTCAACCCTGTGCTCACCATGAAGACGGCGAGGCCGAGATCCTTGGCAAGGCGCAAGGCACCGGGCGGCACATAACCGACCGTCGGGTGGTTGGCCCTCAGGTAACCCATCAGGATCCCCGCCAGCAGCAGGCCGACGGCGTTGCCGAGGCCAAATTCGATCTGGCCGAACACCAGGGAGACGGAGCCAATCAGCAGGCCGAGTACGAAGAAGGTGGTGAAGGCCACCAGATCCGTGGTCTGGCTGTGGATGCTGATGAAGCCGATCTTGTTGGCCAAGAGCTTGACCCGCTGCTTCTCGCCGCTGATCTGCAGCACGTCGCCTTTTTGCAGCATGATGTTGCGATCGAACGGCATCTCGATCTGGGAGCGCACCACCCGGTTGAGGAAGCAGCCCTTCTCGGTCAGGTTGAGCTCCACCAGATGGCGGCCCACCACGGCGTCGTTCTTCACCACTATCTCTTCGGTGACGATCTGCAGGTCGAGCAGGTTGCGGTCAAACACCTCCTTGCCGTTGCGGTAGTTGACGTCCAGCTTCTCGTGGCTCTCGGGATAGCCCACCAGGGCGATCTCGTCCCCCTCCTGGATCACCGCGTCTCCATCCGGGCTCGCCAGTATGCCGTTGCGGCGGATCCGCTCCACATAGCAGCCGGTGTGGGGGTAGATGCCGGTTTCGCGCAGGGTGCGGCCACCTATCCAGGCGGCGAGCTCGGGGCCGACTCTGTAGGCGCGGATGATGGGCAGGTAGGTCTTGCGGCTCTCGCTGTCGGAGAGCCCACGCTCGCGGGCGATCTTCTGGGCCTCGGTATTGAGGTCGAGTCGTGCCAGGGAGGGGAGGTAGCGCACCACCAGCATCAGCCCCACCAGACCCACCAGGTAGGTCAGGGCGTAGCCGATGCCCATGTTGTCGAGCACGGGCTGCATGTCGGTGCCGTGGGGCAGGTTGAGCAGGCCGCTGCGCAGGGCATCCTGGGCCCCCACCAGCGCCGGGGTCGAGGTGAGCGACCCCGCCAGTATCCCCGCCGCCATGCCGGGCCCCAGATTGAAGAACTTGGCCAGTCCCACCGTCAGCAGCAAGGCGGTCAGCAGGATCACCAGGGTCAGGGTGATGTAGTGGATGCCGTCGCGCAGGAAGACGCTGAAGAAGTGCGGGCCCGCCTCGATCCCCACACAGAAGATGAACAGCATGAAGCCGACGTTCTCGGTGGAGGTGGAGAACTGGAACCCCATCTGGCCAAACAGCAGGGCGGTGAACAGCACCCCTATGGTGTTGCCAATCTGGAAGTTGCCGATGCGCACCTTGCCCAGCAGCAGGCCGAAGGCCAGCACCACGAACAGCAGCAGGGAGTCGCTTTGATGTAGCAGTGTCACGAAATCTATGGTCATGCCCGGAAAAACCGAGGAAAAAAGTGGGGCCGATATTGTGCCGGATCCCTCATCAAGAAAGAAGCGCGAAAGCGGATTAACGGCCAGTTAAGTGCTGGTCTCCCCGGGGAGGGGAGGGATGCGCGGGCAACTTGGGGAAAATACCTCTATTTTCCGCTGCCGTTCTCGCTGTCAATGAGTGATTTCTGCTGTCGACCGGGGAAGGAGTGACAGCCCTGTGGACAATTTATTACCTGCTGTGCAGGGGGCGATTGAGCATGGTTTTCAGCATTTTTGACTGGCGGGGAGCGAGGGATGCAAAGGAACCCTTCTTGCCGTTCGGTGGAGGCTGACCCATGGCACGGGGCATGGCGAAAAAAAAGTGGCAGGAAGAGGAGGTCTCGCCCCCGTCCGACCCATTTAGGGGGGAGGGCAAAAACAGGAGAAAATGGGGGGCGAGATGTTTCGCCTCGCCAAAGCGGAGACAATCGCTGCCAACCTAGGCCTGCATTGGGTTTGGCACACTTACCCACAGAAACTGTGGATAACCCTGTTCATGAAACTTGGCGATCAGCCTGCAAGCCGCGCCAATACTGGGGTGCAAGGACTGTTCAAAAAATACCGGTAAAAAAATGTTTCTATAAAAATCAAATAGTTATACGCAGCAGAACAAAACGCTGCTGGCCAGGAACCGGGGATCAAATGGGGAGTGTGCCGCGAGGGACGGCTTGTGCATTAAAATTGGCAGAGGAAAGCACTAAAGTGGATAACTTGCACCGAGATGGTGAGGAATTGGCTCCCCCGACTGGACTTGAACCAGTGACATACGGATTAACAGTCCGCCGTTCTACCGACTGAACTACGGGGGAACATCAGGCAAGGAGGAGCATCATACAGAGGTCGCATTTCGGGGTCAATAGCCGTCAGGGGGCGAGAGCGGATACCCAGGCCCGTCAACTCGGGGTACACTGCTCTCTTGCCGTTTTTTGTCGGGAGTCGTCATGAATAAGCCTTTCAAGCTGGCCAGCCAGTTTAAACCCGCGGGGGATCAGCCTGCGGCCATCGCCCGCCTGCTCGATGGCATCGAGTCCGGCCTCGCCCACCAGACCCTGCTCGGGGTGACCGGGTCGGGCAAGACCTTCACCATGGCCAACGTCATCGCCACCCTGAACCGCCCGACCATGATACTGGCTCCCAACAAGACCCTGGCCGCCCAGCTCTATGGGGAGATGAAGGAGTTCTTCCCCGAGAACTCGGTGGAGTACTTCGTCTCCTATTACGACTACTACCAGCCGGAAGCCTATGTGCCGACCACGGACACCTTTATAGAGAAGGATGCCTCCATCAACGATCACATCGAGCAGATGCGGCTGTCGGCCACCAAGGCGCTGCTGGAGCGGCGAGACGTGGTGATCGTCGCCTCGGTATCGGCCATCTATGGTCTGGGGGACCCCCAGGCCTACCTCAGCATGATGCTGCACCTGAAGGTGGGGGATGTGATCAACCAGCGGGACATACTGCGCCGCCTCGCCGAGCTGCAATACACCCGCAACGACATGGCCTTCCAGCGCGGCACCTTCCGGGTGCGGGGGGAGGTGATCGACATCTACCCTGCCGAATCGGACAAGCTGGCCTTGCGGGTGGAGCTGTTTGACGAGGAGGTGGAGCGCCTCTCCCAGTTCGATCCCCTGACCGGTGCCATCGAGCAGACTGTGGTGCGCTACACCATTTACCCCAAGACCCACTACGCCACGCCGCGCGAGACCATCCTCGGGGCCATCGATCACATCAAGGAAGAGCTCAAGGGACGCCGCGAGCAGTTGCTCTCCCTCAACAAGCTGGTGGAGGAGCAGCGCATCAGCCAGCGCACCCAGTTCGACATCGAGATGATGCAGGAGCTGGGGTACTGCTCCGGCATCGAGAACTACAGCCGCTATCTGTCGGGGCGGGCCCCCGGCGAGCCGCCGCCCACCCTGTTTGACTACCTGCCGGGGGATGGCCTGCTCATCATCGACGAGTCCCACGTCACTGTGCCGCAGATAGGCGCCATGTTCAAAGGGGACAGATCCCGCAAGGAGACCCTGGTGGAGTACGGCTTCCGGCTCCCCTCGGCGCTCGACAACAGGCCGCTGAAGTTTGACGAGTTCGAGGCCCTGATGCCCCAGACAGTGTTCGTCTCGGCGACCCCCGGCCCCTACGAGCTGGAGAAGTCCGGCGGCGACGTGGTGCAGCAGGTGGTGCGTCCCACCGGCCTGCTCGATCCTGTCATCGAGGTGCGCCCCGTCACCACCCAGGTAGACGATCTGCTCTCCGAGATCCGGCTGCGGGTGGCGGTGGAGGAGCGGGTGCTGGTCACCACCCTCACCAAGCGGATGGCGGAAGACTTGACCGAATACCTGGCGGATCACGACGTGCGGGTGCGTTACCTGCATTCGGACATAGACACAGTGGAGCGGGTGGAGATCATCCGTGATCTGCGTCTCGGCAAATTCGACGTGCTGGTGGGCATCAACCTGCTGCGGGAAGGGCTCGACATGCCGGAGGTCTCCCTGGTGGCCATTCTGGATGCGGATAAAGAGGGCTTCCTGCGCTCCACCCGCTCCCTCATCCAGACCATTGGCCGGGCGGCGCGCAACCTCAACGGCAAGGTCATCCTCTACGGCGACACCATCACCAACTCCATGAAGGTGGCCATCGAGGAGACCGAGCGGCGCCGTGCCCTGCAGCACGCCCATAACCTGGAGCACGGCATCACGCCCAAGGGCCTCAACAAGTCGGTGGGGGACGTGATGGACATGGGGGGCAGCCGCACCGCCGGCAAACCCGGCAGAGGCAGTCGCAAGGCGGCCGAGCCGCAAGGGGAGTACCATGCCCGCTCCGCCAGCGAGATCGCCAAGGAGATCAAGCGGATGGAGGAGCAGATGTTCCAGCATGCCCGGGATCTGGAGTTCGAACAGGCCGCCGCCATGCGGGATCAGATCCAGCGGCTGCGCGGCGAGTTGATTGAATCATGAGCGGCAAGCGTTGGCTGATCTGGCGGCGCCTGCGTCGCCTCTACGCCGGTTTTCGCCACCCGGACACCCCCTGGTGGGCCAAGGGGCTGGTGATCCTCATCCTCGTCTATGGCATCAGTCCGGTGGATCTCATCCCGGATCTGGTGCCCTTCGTTGGCTGGCTCGACGACGTCAGCCTGCTGCTGTTGCTGCTCTGGGGGGGGGAGTCCTGCCTGCCCGCAACAGTCAGGAAGGGGCTGGATACCCTGGAATGAGGGGAGAGACGATGCCGCAGATTGTCGGGCGCAAGGCATTGGCGTAGACTCCACGCCGTTCACTTCATGGGTATGAGAAAATGGATCTGATCCTGTTTGCAATCGACTTTATTCTGCACGTTGACGTGCACCTGAAAGAGCTGTTCGAGCACTATGGCATCTGGGTTTACGCCATCCTGTTCCTCATCATCTTCTGTGAGACCGGCCTGGTGGTGACCCCCTTCCTGCCCGGCGACTCCCTGCTGTTTGCCGCAGGCGCCCTCACAGTGGGCAGCGTGCTGGACGTGCACACCCTGGCGGGGGTGCTGATCATCGCCGCCGTGCTTGGCAACGTGGTGAACTACACCATAGGCCACTTCTTCGGGGATCAGCTGTTTCGCAATCCCGATTCGAAGATCTTCCGGCGCGACTATCTGGTCAAGACCCACGCCTTCTATGCCAAGCATGGCGGCAAGACCATCATCATCACCCGCTTCCTGCCCATAGTGCGCACCTTTGCCCCCTTCGTGGCGGGCATGGGAGCCATGACCTACCCGCGCTTCCTGGCGTTCAACCTGATTGGCGGCTTGCTGTGGGTGTTGTCGTTCGTCTATGCGGGCCACTTCTTCGGCAACCTGCCGGTGGTGCGCCACAACTTCACCCTGCTCATCTTCGGCATCATCGGCATCTCGCTGCTGCCCATGATTGTCGGCATGGTGAAGGCTCGGATGCACACCGCCAAGGCGAGTTGAGTGCGTGCCTGTGCAACCGTGCACAGAGACTGCGGAAAATGAAAAGGGAGCCGATGGCTCCCTTTTGTATGCGTTGATGCGTCTTATATGGCTGCGTCAGCGTCAGCGTCAGTTGCAGCAGCGGCCCCTGACCAGGTTGCCGACTGCCACTACCACGAACACCAGCAGGTAGGCGGCGAAGCTGACCATCAGCCAGATGACAGGGGCATGGAGAAACGGGAGCGGCTTGGGTGGCTGACACCGCTGATGGAAAAGGGAGCCGATGGCTCCCTTTTGTATGGGTTGTATATGGCGGCATCAGCGTCAGTTGCAGCAGCGGCCCCTGACCAGGTTGCCGACTGCCACTACCACGAACACCAGCAGGTAGGCGGCGAAGCTGGCCATCAGCCAGATGACAGGGGCATGGAGAAACGGGAGCGGCTTGGGTGATTGGCACCGCTGATGGAAAAGGGAGCCGATGGCTCCCTTTTTGTGTGCGTTGATGCGTCTTATATGGCGGCGTCAGCGTCAGTTGCAGCAGCGGCCCTTGACCAGGTTACCGATGGCGACCACCACGAACACCAGCAGGTAGGCGGCGAAGATGACGATCAACCACTGCGGCATGGAGAAACTCAGGAACTGCCAGCTGATCTCGCTGCAATCGCCGTCCGGGAAGAAGAGCCAGGGCACCCACTGATCGAGGGGAGCCCAGCTTGGGAAGTCGACGAAGCCTTCGCACACATTGAAGGGGGAGGGGTTCACCTGGTAATCCACATGCTTGAGTGCCAGCTTCAGGCCCCAGAAGGCGCTGTAGCCCCACAGCAGTATGGCACTCCAGCGGAGATACCACTTCTCTGGCGCCACCATGCCGAGCAGGCCGGCAGCAAACACCCCGAGGATGGCGATCCGCTCATAGATGCACATCACACACGGGTGCAGACCCAGCACATGCTGGAAGAAGAGGGCGCACAGCTCGAAGCAGAGAGCAGACGCGGCCAGCAGGCCCCAGGCCAGACGATGGCTGGCAATACGGCGAAGAAACTCGATCATCTGATTGATCTCACAGAGAAAAATAATGGCTGAATTAGAGCAGAGCCCCATTTAAAAAGAAAGGGGCCTCATGGCCCCTCGCGTCATCAGTGTGCCGCGGGTGCCAGGGTTGGCACGGCGCCCCCCTGCGTCAGCCAGCCGGCCTGGTAGAACCATTCGGTGGCAGGGGCGAGCAGTTGTTCCACCGCAAAGAACCCCACCAGCCCCAGCACCAGGGTGTAGGGCAGAGCCATCCACACCATGCGGCCATAGGAGAGGCGCAGCAGCGGCGCCAGCGCCGAGGTGAGCATGAACAGGAAGGCCGCCTGGCCATTGGGGGTGGCCACCGACGGCAGATTGGTCCCCGTGTTGATGGCCACCGCCAGCAGATCGAAATGCTCGCGGCTGATGGCGCCATTGAGCAGGGCGGTCTTTACCTCGTTGATGTAGACGGTGCCGACGAAGACGTTGTCGCTCACCATGGAGAGCAAGCCGTTGGCCAGATAGAAGAGGGCGAGCTGATCCTCGGGTTTGGCAGCCAGTACCCACTGGATCACCGGTTTGAACAGCTGTTGATCGATGATCACCGCGACCACGCTGAAGAAGACGGTGAGCAGGGCGGTGAAGGGCAGCGCCTCATGGAAGGCCTTGCCTAGGGCATGTTCCTCGGTGACGCCGGTGAAGGAGGTTGCGAGCACTATGACGGTCAGGCCGATCAGGCCCACCGCCGCCAGATGCAGGGCCAGACCAGTGATGAGCCAGAGGGCGATCGCCGCCTGGACCAGCAGCTTGGCCTTGTCTTGCGGGCTGCGCCCGGCATCTTCGTCGCGCTCATAGGCTTCCATGATATGGCGCACAGGCTCTGGCAACTTGGTGCCATAACCGAACCAGCGGAATTTCTCCACCAGGATGCAGGTGAGCAGACCGCAGAGGAAGACGGGGATGGTGACCGGGGCCATGCGAATGGCAAATTCACCGAAATGCCAGCCCGCCTGCTCACCAATGATGAGGTTCTGGGGCTCGCCGACCAGGGTGCACACGCCACCCAGGGCAGTACCGATGGCGGCATGCATCATCAGGCTGCGCAAAAAGGCGCGGAACTCGTTCAGGTGCTGGCGAGACAACTCGTCGATGTCCTCGTCATCCTGATGTTGACCCTCAAACTCGTCGCGGGAGGCCACCTTGTGATAGATGGAGTAGAAACCGGTGGCGACGCTGATGACCACGGCGATCACCGTCAGGGCGTCGAGGAAGGCGGACAAGAAGGCCGACACCAGGCAGAAGGCGAGGGAGAGCAGGGTCTTGGAATGGATGCGGACCAGCATCTTGGTGAAGACGTAGAGCAGCAACTGCTTCATGAAATAGATGCCGGCCACCATGAAGACCAGCAGCAGCAGCACTTCGATGTTGGCCACCAGTTCATGCTTGATCTGGTTCGCCGAAGTCATGCCGATGAGCACGGCTTCGATGGCCAGCAGGCCGCCCGGTTGCAGCGGGTAGCACTTGAGCGCCATGGCCAGGGTGAAGATGAACTCGACAACCAGCAACCAGCCAGCCAGGAAGGGATCAATGTGGAAGACGATCGGATTGATCAGCAGGAATAGAACGATGGCAATTTTGTACCACCGAGGGGCATTACCCAAAAAATTCTTTGCAAAAGCGCGCCCTAGGCTGATTGGCATAATGATGGTTCTCTGTTCTGTTGTTGGTATCTGCGTCTATGCAGTCGAGCCCGACTCGACCCGAACATCCGGATATTCACCTTTATCAAATTGATTGCACATGATTTTAATCAAGGGAGCGCTAACTATAAATAACGCCGCCGTACTTGCCCAGCGGCGAGGCGTCGATATCACCATCATTTGGTGTTGCTTGGCTCCGGCCATATGGCTGTATACATATTTTTAACAAAAAGATCGGGTTAATGTGAGCAGAGGACTGACCTTCTGCTTGCCAGCATGACCGGCTTTGCTATTATTCGTGAGCCTTTTTACGCACTACAACAGAGTCACCACATGGTCATAAAAGCGCAAAGCCCTGCCGGGTTTGCCGAGGAATACATCATCGAGTCCATCTGGAACAATCGCTTTCCTCCAGGATCCATTCTGCCGGCGGAGCGCGAACTGTCCGAGCTGATTGGCGTGACTCGCACTACCTTGCGCGAAGTGCTGCAGCGCCTTGCCCGCGATGGCTGGCTCACCATCCAGCATGGCAAACCGACCAAGGTCAACAATTTCTGGGAAACCTCGGGTCTCAACATCCTGGAGACCTTGGCACGGCTCGATCAGGACAAGGTGCCGGATCTGGTGGCCCAACTGCTGTCGGCGCGCACCAACATCTGCACCATCTTCATCCGTGGCGCCATTAGAAACAACCCGGAGCAAGCCGCCGAGATCCTGCGCGGTGCCGATGAGGTCGAGAACACGGCTGAGGCCTATGCCGAGTTCGATTACCGTCTGCACCACCAGCTCTCCTTTGCTTCCGGCAATCCGATCTACGCCTTGATCCTCAATGGGTTCAAAGGGCTGTACAGCCGGGTCGGCCGCTATTACTTCTCCGACAAGCAGGCGCGCGAGACGGCGGATGCCTACTACAAGACGCTGCTGGGCTTGGCCGAGACCAAGAATCACGAGGCCGTGTTCATGACGGTGCGCCAGTACGGTATAGAGTCAGGTAAATTGTGGACCCGTCTGCGCCAGGACATGCCGAGCAACCTGTGCGATAACTGATGTGTGTCACAACGAAAAAACGCGCCTGATGGCGCGTTTTTTTATGCTCCTTGCCTGCCCATCAGGTCAGGCTCTTGCGATCCGGGCAGCGCCCTATGATGTCTGCGGTGAGCTCGCCGTTATCCTGCTCCAGCACCACATCGAATCCCCACAGCTGGTGCAGATGCTTGAGCACCTCGTGCCGCGACTCGCCGAGGGGGATCCTGTTGTGGGGGACATAACGCAGGGTGAGGGAGCGATCTCCCTTCACCGCCACGTTGTAGACCTGAATGTTGGGCTCCAGATTGCTCAGGTTGTATTGGGCTGACAGGGTGTTGCGCACCAGCCGGTAACCCTCCTCGTTGTGGATGGCGGAGACCTTGAGGTAGTTCTTCAGATCGTCGTCATCGATGGCAAACAACTTCATGTCGCGCATCACTTTAGGACTTAAAAACTGGCTGATAAAGCTCTCGTCCTTGAAGTTCTGCATGGCGAAGTGCAGGGTGTCGACCCAGTTGGTGCCGGCGTAATCGGGGAACCAGTATCTGTCTTCCTCTGTGGGGTGCTCGCAGATGCGGCGCAGGTCGGTGAACATGGCAAAACCGAGGGCATAGGGATTGATGCCCGAGTAGTAGCGGCTGTTATAGGGGGGCTGGTACACCACGTTGGTGTGGCTGTGCAGCACCTCTATCATGAAGCGATCGCTGATCTTCCCCTCGTCATACAGGTGATTGAGGATGGTGTAGTGCCAAAAGGTGGCCCAGCCCTCGTTCATCACCTGGGTCTGTTTCTGCGGGTAGAAGTACTGGCTGATCTTGCGCACTATGCGCACCACTTCCCGCTGCCAGGGTTCCAGCAGGGGGGCGTTCTTCTCGATGAAGTAGAGGATGTTCTCCTGAGGCTCGGGTGGATAACGCCTGTCCTCGATACCGGCGGCCTTGTGCTGCTTGGGAAGGGTACGCCACAACTCGTTGACCTGGGTCTGAAGGTAATCTTCCCGCGCCTTCTGGCGCCGCTTCTCCTCTGCCAGGGAGATCTTCTGGGGCCGCTTGTAGCGATCCACCCCGAAGTTCATCAGGGCGTGGCAGGAATCGATCAGCCGCTCTACGGCATCTATGCCGTGTTTTTCCTCGCATTCGGTGATGTAGTTCTTGGCAAACAGCAGGTAGTCGATGATGGAGGAGGCATCGGTCCAGGCCTTGAACAGGTAGTTGTTCTTGAAAAAAGAGTTGTGGCCATAGCAGGCGTGCGCCATCACCAGGGCCTGCATCGGCATGGTGTTCTCTTCCATCAGGTAGGCGATGCAAGGGTCCGAGTTGATGACGATCTCATAGGCCAAGCCCATCTGGCCGCGCTTGTAGTTGCGCTCGGTGTGGATGAAGCGCTTGCCGAACGACCAGTGCTGATAGCCGATGGGCATGCCGACGCTGGAGTAGGCATCCATCATCTGCTCGGCGGTGATCACCTCGATCTGGTTGGGATAGGTATCCAGCCGATAAAACTTGGCAACCCGGGCAATCTCCTGGTGATAGGTCTCCAGCAGATCGAAGTTCCAGTCAGGCCCATCGTCCAGCGGCGCTATTTTTCTCGCGGTTTCTACCATATGTGATCCCTCAAGCCGCTTGCTTCTTGAACAACTCCCGGAACACCGGATAGATGTCCTCAACCTTGCGAATGTGCTCCATCGCGAAGTGGGGGTACTGCTCGGCCACCGACTCGTACTCGTGCCACAGGGTCTGATGAGCGCGGGTGGTGATCTCGATGTAGGAGTAGTAGCGCACCCGCGGCATGATGTCGCGCATCAGTATCTCCCGGCACTGGGGCGAGTCATCCGCCCAGTTGTCGCCATCGGACGCCTGCGCCGCATAGATGTTCCACTGGTTGGCAGGGTAACGCTCGTTGATGATGTCGTTCATCATCTTGAGGGCGCTGGAGACTATGGTGCCGCCGGTCTCCTGAGAGTAGAAGAACTCGTGTTCGTCCACTTCCTTGGCCTGGGTGTGGTGGCGAATGTAGACCACCTCCACGTTCTTGTAGGTTCGGCTCAGGAACAGATAGAGCAGGATGTAGAAACGCTTGGCCATCTCCTTGGTGGCTTGATCCATGGAGCCGGAGACATCCATCAGGCAGAACATCACCGCCTGGCTGGAGGGCACGGGCCGTTTGACGAAGTTGTTGAACTTGAGATCGAAGGTGTCGATGAAGGGCACCGCCTCGATCCGCCGTTTCAGCTCCCTGATCTCCTTTTCGAGCTGTGCCATCTCGGCAAAATGTTCGTTGGGATCGACGGCCAGCAGGGCCAGCCGCTCCTCCAGTTCACGCAGCTGGCGCTTCTTGCCCGCCTGCAGCGCCATGCGACGCGCCAGCGAATTTTGCAGCGAGCGCACCACGTTGATGTTGGCGGGCACCCCGTTGGAGGTGTAGCCCGCGCGGTAGGTTTTCATCTCCATCAGCTGGTTGAGCTGGGTCTTCTGCAGCCGTGGCAGCTCCAGATCCTCAAACAGCAGGTCCAGGTACTCGTCTTTCGAGATCTGGAACACGAAGTCGTCAGCTCCCTCACCCTGATCCGAGGCCTGGCCTTCGCCCCCGCCCTGACCGCTGCCCCCTCCCTTGGGGCGGTCAATCTTGTCACCGGAGACGAACTGATCATTGCCCGGGTGCACCATCTCCCGTTTACCGCCTTGGCCTTGATGGAAATGGGGCTCACCGATGTCCTTGGTCGGGATGCTGATGCTCTCGCCCTTGTCCACGTCCTGAATGCTGCGCTTGGAGACAGCATCCGAGACCGCTTGTTTGATCTGCTTCTTGTAGCGGCGGATGAAGCGCTGCCGATTGACAGCGCTTTTGTTTTTGCCGTTGAGCCTGCGGTCGATAAAATGCGCCATAACTCCCCCTTGAACACGGCAGGGTCAGGATGACTTGCGTACCCTGAGATACCATTCGGAGAGCAGGCGTACCTGTTTGCGGGTGTAGCCCTTCTCCATCATCCGTTCGACAAAGTTATCGTGCTTCTTCTGCTCCTCGGCCGAGGTTTTGCTGTTGAAGGAGATAACCGGCAGCAGCTCTTCCGTGTTGGAGAACATCTTCTTCTCGATCACGGTGCGCAGCTTCTCGTAACTGGTCCAGTTGGGGTTACGGCCTGCGTTGTTGGCCCGTGCACGCAGCACGAAGTTGACGATCTCGTTGCGAAAATCTTTCGGGTTGCTGATCCCGGCCGGTTTTTCGATCTTCTCCAGCTCGCTGTTGAGCGATGCCCGATCAAACAGCTGGCCGGTCTCGGGGTCACGGTACTCCTGATCCTGGATCCAGAAGTCGGCATAGGTGACATAGCGATCGAAGATGTTCTGCCCGTACTCTGAATACGACTCGAGATAGGCGGTCTGGATCTCCTTGCCGATAAATTCCACGTAGCGCGGGGTCAGATAGCCCTTGATGAACTCGAGATAGCGATCGTGCAGCTCCTGCGGGAACTGCTCGCGCTCTATCTGCTGCTCCAGCACATAGAAGAGGTGGACAGGGTTGGCCGCCACTTCCGCATGGTCGAAGTTGAAGACACGGGAGAGGATCTTGAACGCAAAGCGGGTGGAGAGGCCGTTCATGCCCTCGTCGACGCCAGCGTAGTCGCGATACTCCTGATAGCTCTTCGCCTTGGGATCCGTATCCTTGAGGCTCTCGCCATCATAGACCCGCATCTTGGAGTAGAGGCTGGAGTTTTCAGGCTCCTTGAGCCGTGACAATACGGAGAACTGGCCCAGCAGCTCCAGGGTGCCAGGGGCGCACTTGGCCTCGGTAAGCTCGCTGTTGAACAGCAGTTTCTCGTAGATCTTCACCTCTTCCGAGACGCGCAGGCAGTAGGGCACCTTGACGATGTAGACCCGGTCGAGGAAGGCCTCGTTGTTCTTGTTGTTGCGGAACTGCTGCCACTCGGATTCGTTGGAGTGGGCCAGCAGGATGCCGTCGAAGGGGAGGGCGGAGAGCCCCTCGGTGCCGTTGTAGTTGCCTTCCTGGGTCGCGGTCAGCAAGGGGTGCAATACCTTGATGGGAGCCTTGAACATCTCCACGAATTCCATCATCCCCTGGTTCGCCTTGCACAGCGCCCCTGAGTAGGAGTAGGCATCGGCATCATCCTGGGCGTAGTGCTCCAGCATGCGGATGTCGACCTTGCCCACCAGGGAGGAGATGTCCTGGTTGTTGTCGTCCCCCGGCTCGGTTTTCGCGATAGCGATCTGATCCAGGATGGAGGGGTTGACCTTCTCCACTTTGAACTTGGTGATGTCACCGCCAAACTCGTGCAGCCGCTTGGCCACCCAGGGGGACATGATGGGCCTCAGGTAGCGGCGCGGTATGCCGTACTCTTTTTCCAGGATCTCGCCGTCCTCTTCGATGTCGAACAGGCAGAAGGGGTGGTCATTGACCGGCGACCCCTTGATGCGATAGATGGGCACTTTTTGCATCAGGGACTTGAGTTTCTCGGCCAGCGAGGATTTGCCGCCGCCGACGGGGCCGAGCAGATAGAGGATCTGCTTCTTCTCTTCCAGTCCCTGAGCGGAGTGCTTGAGGTAGGAGACGATCTGCTCGATGGCCTCTTCCATGCCATAGAAGTCTTTGAAAGCGGGATAGCGTGCGACGACGCGGTTGGAAAAGAGGCGGCTGAGGCGCGGATTGACGGAAGTGTCGATCATTTCCGGTTCGCCGATGGCAACCAGCAGTCGTTCGGCGGCGGAGGCATAGCAGGATTTGTCCTGTTTGCACATATCCAGAAACTCCTGGATGCTGTACTCCTCCTCTCTGGCCTTCTCATACCGCTGTTGATAGTGCTCGAAGATGCCCATAACTTAGCCCTCGTTATAGTCGCTTACCCTGAAAAAGAGTGGATCACTACTTTTGTTCTGTTTACCTCTTAAGCCTAGTCAACAGCCCCCAGTAATCCATCGCCATCATTGGTTTAAGTTTGTACGGGAGCTTCCCGATCCTCATGCGGGAAGAGGCAGCCAATGACATCTCTATGTTACTGACTGTTAAATTATTTTTGCCACGACAGTGATGCAAATGTCAAAGACATAAAAAATAAATGTTTGTGTGGCAGGCGCAGAAAATGATGGTCCCCGGGTTTGTCGAATCGAAGTGCAGGCGGGGCAAGGGTGGCAGGGGAGAAGGGATGAAATGTCATGACGCTTACGTTAACGTAATGCGTGTTGTTTGGTGTTTAAGCTCTAATTTTTACATTGACGCTACATTCCGGCTGCTCTAGATTGGCCCTGTGTCGAGCAGTCATCGCTTTAGCAAGAGAGTGGGTGATTGCGCAGATACTAAGCTCTGTTTAAGCACGTTTCCGTTGGCTTGACCCTCGCATCCGCGAGGGTCTTATTTTTTCAGCGTCCGGCAAGCGGGTGATCAAGCGTCGGCAGGATAGATCGCGGACACCGCCGCCAGCACCTCGGCGAAGGGATGGGTCGCCAGCTGGCCAAAACCGGCCAGGTTTCTCGCCTTGATCCGGGTGGTCAGGGGGGTGGCGATACCGCACAGGAAGCGGGTCAGGATCCTGGGATGGCGCTGGTGACACAGGGCAATCAGAGGATCGCACCAGGCGCGCAAGCCGTGCTCGTTGGGCAAGCCCGGAGATGGCAGCGGCGGCAGCACGGCTATCTCCCCCCGGCAGACGGAGCAGTGCCCGCACTGCTCGGGCGCCTCTTCATCGGCAAAATAGCGGGCCAGCTCATGGCTCAGGCAGTGGGTCGAGGTAAAGAACCCCAGCAGGGCCTGGAGGCGGGCAAGCTCGCTCTGCTCTTTCTTTTCAAACAGTCCATGCAGCTCTTCGGCCAGTGCCGTCGGGTCGATATGCTGGCGCACGATCCGATACACCTCCGTCATCTGCTTGCTTTCAAGCTCGATCCAGCCCTGCTGCTGCAGATAATCCAGCGCCGCCGCAGCGCGCTGGCGTTCCCCCTGATAACCCTGCCACAGCGCATCGAAGTCCATGGTGCACCAGCTGCGCGCCTGGGGCGCACAGGCAAACAGCTGCTCCAGGAACTGGCGGCGATCGGGATTGAAGCGAGCCAGGATCTCCCGTTTTTCCAGCACGAACTTGAAACGGTACTCGGCAAAGTAGCTGTAGGCCGGGGCAATGATCCCCGCCATCTCCAGATAGACCAGCAGGGTCTTGAGGGGCAGTTGGCGAATGTTGGTCTCGTTGGAGAGGCGCAGCAGGCCAAATTCCCACTCGGCACCACTCTGTTGCAGGATCTGGAGCAAGCTCAGGATGGCCTCCCTGTCCGGGGTGTCCCCATAGACGAAGTTTTCCAGCACAGGCAACTGGGCGCGGCTCGCCAGCACCATGCAGCGGGAGGGGAACCCGTCACGTCCGGCGCGGCCTATCTCCTGGCTGTAGTTCTCGATGGATTTGGGCAGATCGTAGTGAATGACCCGGCGGATATCGGCCTTGTCGATGCCCATGCCAAAGGCGATGGTGGCGACGATGCAGTCGAGTCGGCCGGCCATGAAGTCGTGCTGGATCTGGCTGCGAAGGGCGGGATCCAGCCCCGCATGATAGGCACAGGCGCGAATGCCGATGGCCTGCAGCTGATCGGCGCACTGCTGCGCGCTGTGCTGCAGGGTGACGTAGACGATGGTGGGGGCCGCGGGATCGCGGCGCAACTCGTCACGCAGCCAGCCATCGCGGGCACTGCCGGCCAGCGGGATCACGGTGAGATCCAGATTGGGGCGATAGAAACCTGTCACCACCAGATCCTCGGCCTCGATGGCGAATTTGGCCTGCATGTCTGCCATGACCGCCGGGGTGGCGGTGGCGGTGAGCAGCAGTACCTGGGGAATGGCGAGATCGCGGCGATGGTCCGGCAGCTTCAGATAGTCGGGCCGAAAGTTGTGGCCCCACTCCGAGATGCAGTGCGCCTCGTCCACCACCAGCAGGGAGAGTGGCACCTGGGCGATAAAGCGGCGAAAGCGTTCGTTCTTGAGGCGCTCCACCGAGATCATCAGGATCTTGAGCTGGCCGTCACTGGCCTGCTGCATCACCCGGCGGCTCTCCTCTGGGGTCTGGCTGGAGTCCAGGGTGGCGGCGGCAATCCCCTTGCTCTGCAAGAAGGCGAGCTGATCGTGCATCAGCGCCAGCAGGGGGGAGATGACCAGGGTCAGATGGGGCAGTGCCAGCGCGGGCAACTGGTAGCAGAGGGACTTGCCTGCGCCGGTCGGGAAGATGGCTGCCGCACTCTTGCCGGCTAGCAGGCGGCTGATCACCGCTTCCTGGCCGGGGCGCAGCCGGTCGAAGCCGAAGTGTCGGGTCAATAAAGAGGTGATCATGGCAACAGGCTCCAGTGCAAAGTGAGCGGCATGATACCACTCTCGCCTCCACATCGGCCGATGATAGGACTGGTTTGGTGACAATTTGACCGTAGTTGATATTGTGTTATCACATTGTTGTAGATTTTTTGTGAGGTAACCCTGATATTTTTCAGTGATTATGTGGAAAAAAACGATGGCAGATGGGATATTCCTTGTCCGCAACCCCACGCGTACTGGACAGATCCAGAAGAAGGTTTGCCAACGGCACCACCGTCCACAGGCCGGTGTCAATGCGCGCGGCAGGTTGCCAACAGGACTAATGATTCACGCACCATGAGTGCACAGGGACTATTTGATGACACAACAACACCCCCTCATAAAACTGGTCAACAGCACCAGTCTGGTTAGCCAGATCCTGGTCGGTCTGGTATTCGGTATCCTCCTTGCCATGTTCATGCCTGAATGGGCCAAGGCGGCGGGTCTGCTTGGCAGCCTGTTCGTCGGTGCCCTGAAGGCGGTCGCCCCGCTGCTGGTCTTCGTGCTGGTAATGTCGGCGATCATCGGTCACAAGCAGGGTCAGAAGACCAACATGAAGCCGATCTTGCTGCTCTATGTGCTGGGGACCTTCCTGGCCGCCGTGGTGGCCGTGATGGCGAGCTTCCTGTTCCCCTCCAACCTGCACCTGGTGGCCAGCACTGCCGAGATCACCCCGCCGGGCGGCATCACCGAGGTACTGCAGACCCTGCTGTTCAACGTGGTGACCAACCCGGTGAAGGCGCTGCTGGATGCCAACTACATCGGTATCCTGGCCTGGGCCATCGGCCTTGGCATCGCCATGCGTCACGCGGGTGACAGCACCAAGGCACTGATTTCCGATGTGTCCCACGGGGTTTCCAGCATCGTCAGAGCGGTGATCCGCTGCGCCCCGCTCGGCATCCTGGGTCTGGTGGCCTCCACCCTGGCCGAGACAGGTTTCGATGCCCTGTTTGGCTATGCCCAACTGCTGGTGGTGCTGATCGGCTGCATGCTGTTCATCGCCTTCGTGGTCAACCCGCTCATCGTGTTCTGGAAGATCAAACGCAACCCCTATCCGCTGGTGCTGACCTGTCTGAAAGAGAGTGGCGTGACCGCCTTCTTCACCCGCAGCTCCGCCGCCAACATCCCGGTCAACATGGCGCTGGCCGAGAAGCTGCGTCTGCCGGAAGACACCTACGCGGTCTCCATTCCGCTGGGTGCCACCATCAACATGGCCGGTGCTGCCATCACCATTACTGTGCTCTCCATGGCGGCGGTGCACACTTTGGGGATGGAAGTGGATATAGCCACCGCCATTCTGCTCTCCGTGGTCGCCACCATCAGCGCCTGTGGCGCCTCCGGCGTGGCCGGTGGCTCCCTGCTGCTGATCCCGCTGGCGTGCAGCCTGTTTGGCATCAGCAACGACATCGCCATGCAGGTCGTCGCCGTGGGCTTCATCATCGGGGTGCTGCAAGATTCCGCCGAGACGGCCCTCAACAGCTCCACCGACGTGCTGTTCACCGCGGCCGCTTGCATGGCCGAGGATGAGAGCCTGCTGGAGGCGGCGCCGCTGCCCAGCCGCGAAGCCTGATCCCCTTAGCTTTTCCCTGAATGCTGGCGCCCTCTTCGGAGGGCGCTTTTTATTGTCTGCAATCTTGTGTCACCGACGCTTGCGCCTTCCTTAATCCAATCTGCCGGTTGCCGCTGTGGGCCTCTTGTCCATGGGTGGACGCGCCTGCCTGCGAGGGCGGTCGCGGCTATCCCTCTGGAAAGGAAGGGCAGCAGGGGCGGCGGGGGTCATAGGCTCAGGCGCTGATGGGCAGTCAGCCGCCGTGTCGCCATCGCGGCAAGGGCTCAAGGCTAGTCAGCGGGCAGAGGGGCGCAGGATTGGGGTCGTTCTGTGTCGCCGCCTTGGAGCCTTGGCGAGCGACGGTATCCCGTGTATCGGATGCAAACCCAGGCTCCTGAGGGGGGGCCCGAGGTGCCCGATGTAGGCGCGGTATAGCGCCCATCCTCCTGCACGGGAACCCGGCAAAGGGTTGGGGAAGGTCTGAAAGGAACATGGGCGGGGGGATCACTCGGCAGCATGGGGCTGTCATCCCTTTTGCCCAAGCGCGGGGACTGATAAGAGAGCAGATTGCACGGGCGGCAACGCAGCGGGTGGGTGGGAAAGGTGGCTGATAGGCAGATAGCCTTATCCTGGCCCTTGCCGGTGCCCCGCAATGAAAACAGCCCGGCACGCTGAGCCTGCCGGGCTGTGGGTCTCTGGCAGGGTCAACCGGCGATCCGGTTGACCCTGGCTATCGGGGGCGGGGTTAGCCGACCAGTTGATAGAGGATGGCAGAGATGGCGATGAGGCCCATGGTTGCCACGAACAGGTTGCTGATCTGGCCCTGGTATTTCGCCATGGCCGGGACGCGCTTGATGGCGTACATCGGCATGAGGAACAGGATTGTGGCGATGATGGGACCACCCAGGGATTCGATCATGCCGAGGATGGAGGGGTTGATCACGGCCACGGCCCACAGGGTCAGGATGAAGAAGGCGATGATGAACAGCTCGATCTTCTTGTGGTTCGGCTCCTTGCCGGAGGAGCGCATCTGCTGCATCACCATGCCCTTCAGACCTTCACGGGCACCCAGATAGTGGCCGAAGAAGGAGGAGACGATGGCGACGAAAGCAACCAGCGGACCGAAGTAGGAGATGATGGGGCTCGCATGCTGGTTGGCCAGGTAGGAGAGCACGGCAATGTTCTGGGACTTGGCTTCTGCCAGCTGGGCCGGAGTCAGGCTCATCACGCAGGAGAAGACGAAGAACATCACGAAGCCCAGCAGTATGATGGCGGTGCGCTTCAAGATGGCGTCGGACTTGGCAACGGCGTTGTCGCCGTGATCACGGCGCTGGGCCAGGGCGAAGCTGGAGATGGCCGGGCTGTGGTTGAAGGAGAATACCAGCACCGGGATGGTCAGCCACAGGGTGGTGGCGAAATCCTTGGCGGAGGGCACCTGGGCCAGGGCGGCACCGGTCCAGTCCGGGATCAGGTAGAGGGAGATGCCCGCCAGGATGGCGATGAGGGGGTACACCAGGAACTCGGTGACCTTCAGCATCAGCTTCTCACCGGCCAGCATGACCGACATCATGGCCATGATCAGCACGATGGAGAGGATCCAGCGCGGTGGCGCCGTCATCTGCAGCTGGTTGACCAGGAAGCTCTCGACGGTATTGGTGATGCCCACGCCGTAGATCAGCACTATGGGGTAGATGGCAAAGAAGTAGAGCAGGGTGATTAATTTGCCGGCGCCCACGCCGAAATGCTCTTCCACCACTTCGGTGATGTCCGCATTGGGCTTCTTGGAGGAGAGCACGAAGCGCGCCAGGCCGCGGTGGGCCAGGTAGGTCATGGGGCCGACCAGCAGCGCCATCACTACCAGTGGCCAGAAGCCACCCATGCCGGCGTTGATGGGCAGGAACAGGATGCCGGCGCCGACGGCGGTGCCGAACAGGCTGATAACCCAGGTGGTGTCTTGTTTGCTCCAACCGCGTGATTGGACCGAGCGGATCCCTTGCTCCTGTGCGGCTGCAACGTCCTGTGCGCCAGTGACAGTATTGGACATGTGTCTCACCCCGAATGTGTGGTTTTAATTAGTCGGCGCAAGAATACTTTCTTTTTACCCAAAAATGTTGATCAGATTCACCTTTATGAGGCTGAAACCCGCACTTTCTTATGGAAATGTGATCAAAAGAATAAAAAATCAAAATTTATTTATCATATGCAGTGTTAGTTGAATGTTAACTGGATGATTTCTCACCTCTAAAGGTTATCAATATGTTGTTCTGACAGGTGCTGGGCCAGTTGGCGGATCATGCTGGCGGTTGCCCCCCAGATGAAGGAGTGCTGCCAGGGGATCCAGTAGATGGTGTGGCGCTTGCCCGCCCTTGGCAGGGTCAGGGCGATGTGGTGGGCCGGATCCAGCACATGGCTGAGGGGCACCTCGAAGGCCTGCTCCACTTCGTCGGGGCTGAGGGCAAGCCGGTAGTCGGGGTCTATCATGGCCAGTACAGGGAGGACGTCATACAGGGAGATGGTGTTGAGCGGGGTGAGGCTGCCGATGACCCGGATCTGGGAGGCGGGGATCCCGAGCTCTTCATGGGTCTCTCGCAGGGCCGTGTGGATCAGGCTCTCATCTTCCGGATCCTGGCGCCCGCCGGGGAAGCTTATCTGCCCCGGGTGGTGGCGCAGGGTGGTGCTGCGACGGGTCAGCAACAGGCGCAGCCCCTGGGGGCGCTCCACCAGGGGGATCAGCACAGCCGCCGGCTTGAGCCCTGCCAGCATCAAACGGTGGGCGGGGGCGGGGCGCTGCAACAGGAAGCGGGTCAGCAGCTCGGCGCGGTTCATCTCGATATCCATCTCGGTCCTGGTCTCCTTGGGGCGGGCGAGGGCAGTCACAGGCTCATTGGCGCAAGGCAGCCAGCAGCGGCAGGATGCGAGCCACCTTGTCGTAGGTCTCCTGATATTCGGCGTCCGGGTCTGAGTCGGCGATGATGCCCCCTCCCGCCCAGCAATGGAGCCGGCCGGCTTCGGCTATCAGGGTGCGAATGCAGATGCTGGTGTCCATCCGACCGTGCTGGCTCAGATAGCCGATGCTGCCGCAATAGGCGTTTCGGCGCACCGGCTCCAGCTCCTCGATGATCTCCATTGCCCGGATCTTGGGGGCCCCCGTGATGGAGCCGCCTGGGAAACAGGCCCGCAGCAGATCCACCCCCTGCCAGCGCGCATCCAGCTCCCCGTGAATGGTGGAGACCAGGTGATGCACGGCGGGGAAGGACTCCACCGCAAACAGGCTCGGCACGCTGACGGAGCCAGGGCGGCTGACCCGGCCTATGTCGTTGCGCAGCAGATCCACGATCATCAGGTTCTCCGATCTGTCCTTGTCGGCACTGGCGAGCGACTCGGCCACCTGTTTGTCGATAGCGGGATCCGGATGACGGGGCCGGGTGCCCTTGATGGGCTTGGTCTCGATGTGGCGGCCATCGAGCAGCAGGAAGCGCTCGGGGGAGAGGCTCAACATGGCGCTACGGGGCAGCCGGACAAAGGCCGAGAAGGGGGCCTTGTTGGCGGCACTGAGGGCGAGATAGGCGGACCACTCGTCCCCTCCATAGGGGGCGCTGAAGCGCTGGGTCAGGTTGATTTGATAGCAGTCCCCTGCCGCCAGATAGGCCTGGATGCGGGCGAACTTTTCGCCGTACTCGGCCCGACTCATGTTGCTCTGCCACTCGCCCTGCAAGGCGAAGGGGGCGCAGGGCCGAGGGGCTTGCGCCGCCAGCCACTGCAATCGTCTGGCGAGCCCGGCCTCATCTCCCCAGTGCACCAGCTGCCAGCGACCGGTCGCGACCTCCCGCAGCAGTGCCCAGTCGTAGATCCCCACTGCCATGTCGGGAACCTGGATGTCTGCACTGGCCTGGACGGGCAGACGTTCGAATCGCCGGCCCAGATCGTAGCCAAAGAGCCCCAGGGCGCCCCCGATGAAGGGCAGGTCATGCTCATCCTGCACCAGCTCCCCCAGCAGGGCTCGTTGGGTCTCGGCGAGCAGGGCGAGGGGATCGCCGTCATGATGGTTCTGGTGGCCAGCCTGGGTGAGGCAGGTGCTGGCACCCCGGGTCTCCAGGGTGGCAAGGGGATCGGCGCTGATGATGTCAAAGCGGTTGTCGGCGCCCGTTGGGCCTGCCGATTCCAGCAGGATGGCCCAGGCCTGGTGTTGCAAGCGGGCAAACAGGGCGTGAAGCGATGCTTGCGGATCGAAATGGTGGATATGCAGTCTTGGTTTCATTTTTTGTTACACAGGCAACAGTTTGCACCCAGCTCCCTAGCCGGTTCGGGTGCTCAAGCGTATCATGGCCGCCGGCATTTTTAAGAAAAACACCGTTATAAAAACACGCCGTAGTCGCCGGCTCTGTGCGCATTCGCCGCCTGCCGAAGGCCCGGCTCATATGGAAGCCCTTGCTCGCGCAAGCGACGACAAGGACCAGTGAGGATGATATGAGCATCATTAGAAAACAGGACTTTATCGATTCCATTGCTGACGCCCTGCAGTACATCTCTTTCTACCACCCCCTCGATTTTGTCCACGCCGCCAAGGCTGCCTATGACCGCGAGATCAACCCGGCCGCCAAGGATGCCCTGGCCCAGATCCTGATCAACTCCCGCATGTCTGCCGAAGGGCATCGCCCCCTGTGCCAGGACACCGGCATCGTCACCTGCTTCGTCAAGATCGGCATGCAGGTGCAGTGGGACAGCGACATGACGGTGCAGGAGATGGTGGACGAGGGCACTCGCCGCGCTTACACCAATCCGGACAACCCGCTGCGTGCCAGCGTGCTGGCGGATCCGGCCGGCAGTCGCAAGAACACCAAGGACAACGCCCCTGCCGTGGTGCACATCGACATGATCCCGGGGGACAAGGTGGAAGTGAGCATAGCGGCCAAGGGCGGCGGCTCCGAGAACAAGTCCAAGATGGTGATGCTCAACCCCTCCGACGACGTGGTCGAATGGGTGCTCAAAACCGTGCCGACCATGGGCGCCGGCTGGTGCCCGCCTGGCATGCTGGGGATCGGCATCGGCGGTACCGCCGAGAAGGCGGCCGTGCTCGCCAAGGAAGCCCTGATGGAGCACATCGACATTCAAGAGCTGATCGCCCGGGGTCCAGAGACCACAGAAGAGAAGCTGCGGGTCGAGCTCTATGACAAGGTCAACCGGCTGGGGATCGGCGCCCAGGGGCTGGGGGGCCTCACCACAGTGCTGGACGTGAAGGTCAAATCCGCCCCGACCCATGCCGCCTCCAAGCCGGTGGTGATGATCCCCAACTGCGCCGCCACCCGCCACGTTCACTTTGAGCTCGACGGCTCTGGCCCCGCCGAATTGACTCCGCCGAGGCTGAGTGACTGGCCGGAAATCACCCGTGAAGCGGGCGGCAACGTGCGCCGGGTCAATGTCGACGGCATCACCAAGGCCGAGCTCGCCAGCTGGAAGAGCGGCGATACCGTGCTGCTGTCCGGCAAGATCCTCACCGGCCGTGACGCCGCCCACAAGCGCATTGCCGACATGCTGAAAAATGGCGAAGGCTTGCCGGAAGGGGTCGACTTCACCAACCGCTTCATCTACTACGTCGGCCCGGTCGATGCGGTGCGTGACGAAGTGGTCGGCCCGGCCGGTCCCACCACCTCCACCCGGATGGACAAGTTCACCGACATGATGCTGGGTGAAACCGGCCTCATCGGCATGATAGGCAAGTCCGAGCGGGGTCCGAAAACCGTCGAGAGCATCAAGCAGCACCAGGCCGTCTATCTGATGGCAGTGGGTGGCGCCGCCTACCTGGTGGCCAAGGCCATCAAGAAGGCCCGTGTGGTGGCCTTCGCCGATCTGGGCATGGAAGCCATCTATGAGTTCGAGGTGGAAGACATGCCGGTGACAGTGGCGGTGGACTCCCAGGGCAACAACATCCATGAAACCGGTCCGGCCTACTGGTCTGCCAAAATTGCCGAGCTGGATACCAGGCTCGCCTGATCCGGTAAAAGCCCCTGCGGGGCGCCGGGCAGATGGCAGCCCAGGCCATATGACAGAAGGCGACCCCAGGGTCGCCTTTCTCGTCTTGGTTGCCGCCCTGCCAGACTGACGCTGGGGCGGGGAGCCCTGCCAGCCCGGGTCGGCACGATATGACTCAATGGTTCAGGTAGACGTCCTGCCCACCGTAACAGAGAGAGCCCTGGGAAGGGGTGGGCTCGAAGAAGCGGGTCAGGACACCGGCACGCTGACCCAGGGTGCTGAGGCGGCTGCGATCCAGGGCAACCCGTTCGGGCAGCCAGGTCAAGACGGCGGCACAATGGCCGTTGGCCAGGCTCTGCTCCAGCAGACGTTGCCAGTTCTTGATCTTGGGGCCGTGAACCACCAGTACCCGGGCGGGATTGATTCCCTGTGCCTGCAGTTGCTTGGCTACGGGCAGCCCTGGCGGCGCTATGAGCAGGATCCAGCCGCTGTCGCTTTGGCTCAATCTTCCCAGCGCATCCAGCAACGGGGCTTCATGGAGATCCATGGCCAGTCGATGCTCATGCTCCGCCTTGCTCTGATGGCGGGTGGGCCAGGTGGTGATCACACCGGCAGAGGAGGAGAGTGGGCGGTGACTCAGGGGCTGGCTCATATGTGTGTCCTGTATGAATAACCATGCTGTATGCGTATACAGTAGTTCTATCTCATGCCAGTGACAAGGCGTTTGTGATTAAAAATGTGAGCAGACTAACAGGGGTTTTTATTAACCATTTGAATTTAAACACTATTTATATCGATGATGGGGCGGGTGTTTTTTAACCTGTAGACAAAGCGCGGGCCGGCGCTCATGGTTATACAGTATGTATGGCAAGAGGAGGGACCAAGATGGATGTGAGCACCTTGCAACGGCTGGACGCCAATATTCTGCTCGGGATCATCAACGAGAAGCTGCGGCTGGAGTGCGATGGTCTGGAAGAGTTGCTGGCTTACTACGACATGACGGAGGATCAGCTGGCCACCCGTCTGCAGCAGATTGGTTATCACTACGACCCCATGAGTAACCAGTTCAAGGCCCATGGTTAATTCAGCTCAGGAAGCTGCCCCAATTGGGGCAGCTTCCTTTTATTGCCGTGCTGATACACCAAGCATTGAAAGCGATTTCATCGCCGGCCGAGTCGGCGCTTATTTTCACGTATTTTCAGCCGCTGGCAATCATTGAAAACCTATTCATGAATCCAACTTTTTGTATTTCATTCAATGTTTTGATTTTTAAGGTTATTTTTATTTTGTTCAGGGAGGATATAGGAAAGGGTTTTCATGGTGAAACTGTCATTTTTATACGTTAAAGTGTGACTCACGTTAACTTTTAAACCCCCGGCTTTAGCTAGTATGCCCACGCCGGAACATATTCTGAGATAACAACAGCGCCGGTCCCTCAAGGGGATAACATTTTTTATTTGTAACGAAGGAAAATGGTTTATGGCTACCAAGAAGAAGACAGACCAGGATCTCCAACTGGATAAAGATCAGCTCAAGGCGAGTATCGTGCGTCACCTGCGTTCTACCTTGGGTACAAGCGAACAGAAAGCCTCTCCCGAAGCATGGTGGAAAGCGACCGCTGCCGCCGTCAACGAACAGGTGTACGAGCGCCTGACCCGTACTCAGCAGACTCACTTCAAGAAAGATACTCGTGCGATTCACTATCTCTCTGCTGAATTCCTGATGGGGCGTTTGACCTCCAACAACCTGCACAACCTCTCCCTGTACAAGACTTGCGAAGAGGCCCTGGGTGAACTCGGTCTGGAACTGACCGACCTGTGCGAGCAAGAGCCGGACATGGCCCTTGGCAACGGCGGCCTGGGCCGTCTGGCCGCCTGCTTCATCGACTCCCTGGCCACCCTGAATTACCCGGCGGTGGGCTACGGCATCCATTACGAGCACGGCCTGTTCCGTCAGGAGATCCAGGATGGCCGCCAGATCGAGCGCCCGGACTCCTGGCGTGAATATGGCAACCCCTGGGAGATCTGCCGCCCCGAGTCGGTGCAGGAGATCCCGCTCTACGGCTACGTGGAAACCGTGTTCGGTGACAAGGGCGGCCTGAAGAAGGTGTGGCACGCCGGTCGCAAGATCAAAGGGGTGCCCTGGGACATTCCTGTGGTGGGCTTTGGCGGTCACACCGTTAATATCCTGCGCCTGTGGGAATCCCGCGCCTCCGAGTTCTTCGACTGGGACGTGTTCAACGCCGGTGGCTACATCGACTCCCAGGCAGAGAAGGCCCAGGCCGAGACCATCTCCAAGGTGCTCTACCCGAATGACGAGACAGATGCAGGCAAAGAGCTGCGCCTGATCCAGCAGTACTTCTTCTGTGCCTGCTCCATCAAGGACATCATGCGCCGCTACAAGCGGGTTCATGGTTCGGATTTCCGCAACTTTGCCGCGCAAATTGCCATCCAGCTCAACGATACCCACCCGACGGTGGCCATCCCCGAGTTGATGCGGGTGCTGGTGGACGAGGAAGACTTGAACTGGGATGCCGCCTGGGCCATCTGCTATCAGGTCTTCTCCTACACCAACCACACCCTGCTGCCGGAAGCGCTGGAGAAGTGGTCCGTCAGCCTGTTCGAGAAGGTGCTGCCCCGTCATCTCGAGATCATCTACGAGATCAACGCCCGCTTCCTGAACGAGCTGGTGGAGCCCAAGTGGCCGGGCAACGACGCCATCAAGGCCAAGCTCTCCATCATCGAAGAAGGGGACGTGCGCAAGGTACGCATGGGCAACCTGTGCGTCATCGGCTCCTCCAAGGTGAACGGCGTGGCCGAGATCCATTCCAAGCTGGTGAAAGAGGATCTCTTCCCCGAGTATGCCGAGCTGTGGCCCGAGAAGATGTGCAACGTCACCAACGGCGTGACCCCCCGTCGCTGGCTGCTGGCCTGCAACCCCGAGCTTGCCGCCCTCTACAACGAAGTGGTGGGCAAGGAGTGGCCGCTGCAGCTGGACAAGCTGCGCAGCGTGACCAAGTTTGCCGACGACAAGGCGTTCCAGCAGCAGTTCATGACCATCAAGCGTCACAACAAGGAGAAGCTGGTCAAGGTCATCAAGGCGGAAACCGGCATCGATGTCTCGGCCGAGGCGATCTTCGACGTCCAGATCAAGCGTCTGCACGAGTACAAGCGCCAGCAACTGAACCTCATCCACATCATGGCGCTCTACCGCCGTCTGCTGGCGAACCCGGACTATGACATGCACCCGCGGGTGTTCATCTTCGGCTCCAAGGCGGCGCCCGGTTACAAGCTGGCCAAGGACATCATCTACGCCATCAACAAGCTGGCGGAGCGGGTCAACAACGACGCCCGCATCCAGGGCAAGCTGAAAGTGGTGTTCATGCCGAACTACCGGGTGAGCCTGGCCGAGAAGCTGATCCCGGCGGCGGATGTCTCCGAGCAGATCTCCACCGCAGGTTATGAAGCCTCAGGTACCGGCAACATGAAGATGGCACTGAACGGCGCCATCACCATAGGCACCCTGGACGGCGCCAACATCGAGATCGCCGAAGAGGCGGGGGCCGAGAACTGTGCCATCTTCGGCCTGAACGTGGACGAGGTGAAGTCCCTGAAGGCGCGCGGTTACAATCCGTACGACTTCTACTACGCCAACTCCGAGCTCAAGGCGGTGCTGGACTGGTTCGACACCGACTACTTCACGCCGGGTCGCCCGGGGGAGCTCGCCTCCATCAAGCGCTCCTTGCTGGAAGGGGGAGATCCCTACCTGACCCTGGCCGATTTCGCCTCCTACTCGGAAGCGCACAAGCTGATCGATACCTGGTATCGGGATCCGGCGCTGTGGGCGAAGAAGGCCATCATCAACTCGGCTACTATGGGCAAGTTCAACTCCGACCGCTCCATCCAGGACTACGTGGATCGGATCTGGAAATTGAAGAGCTGCAACGTCGGCTGACCACTCCCAATATGAAAAAACCCCGCATCGCGGGGTTTTTTTATCTCATCTGGCTGAGGTGCCTCAGCGCTTGTCGACGATCTCGGTGTCGGCTGGTACGCGCTTCCTGCCGGTGATCATGGCCCTGATGAGATCCCCCCGGGTCAGGCGATCGAGGACGATGACCGCCAGCACATGGATGAAGATGGCGATCTGCAGCGCCTTGGCAAAGAATTCGTGGAGCTCCTCCATGAGCTCCTCATCAAACAGCTGCTCGTACCCCGTCATGATCCCGGTGACGGCCGTCCCCACCAGACAGGTCAACAGCAGCAGTATCATCAAGGCGCCCAGCGGATTGTGGCCGGCATGATAGGGGTGTCTGCCCTGCCAGCTGGTCTGCAGGTAGCGGCCCAGGCGGGCCGGGGTCGGAAACCACTGGGCAAACCTGGCGTAGTCGGAGCCGACAAATCCCCACAGGATGCGCAGCACCAGCAATCCGGCCAGGGCGTACCCGACATAGCGGTGATTGAGTCTGCCCTCCTCCAGGATGAACAGGTTGAGCACGCACAGCAGGACGGTAGCCCAGTGAAATACCCTGATCAGGGGATCCCATACCCTGATGGCCCTGCCGCTTCCCATCGATTTCGCCATGATTTTTTCCTCTCATTGTGATGCATACCGACTTTCCATGCGCCTGTTGCCGGCGCGCCCTTGTCCGCATCATGGAGGCACTTTCTTAAGGCCGTGTTAATGGCCCGGGGCGCGTCACAGGGCAGGGCCGGTGGCAAGGAGAGGGGGAGGGGCTGGGGAAGATACGCTGGGGGGGGAAGAATAAACAGAGCCCCGACGGTGCGGGGCTCTGGTGTTTCAACGGGCAAGGTGGATGACGGCTCAGGGGCTTGCTCCGTCAGCATCCTCAGGCCCATCTGCCTGGCCGGGGATCAATGGAGGATGTCACCCATGAAATAGGCCAGCAGGGTCAGGATGACGGTGAACACCAGGTTCAGCACCAGACCGGCGCGCATCATCTCCCGCTGCTGGATGTGACCGCTGGCGAAGACGATGGCGTTGGGCGGCGTGGCCACCGGCAGCATGAAGGCGCAGGAGGCCCCGACGGCGATCAGCACGGACACGACGATGGGGGAGACCCCCAGCGCCTCGGCCACACCGGCGAACAGCGGCACCAGCAGGGCGGCGGTGGCGGTGTTGGAGACCAGCTCGGTCAGGAACACCACGAAGGCGGCAAGGCAGAGCAGTATGATGAAGATGGGCATGGTGGCGAGCGCACTGGAGAGGTGCTCCGCCAGGAAGGCGTTGGCGCCGGTCTGCTTGAGGATGGCGCTTAAGGTCAGGCCACCCCCGAACAGCAGCAGCACGCCCCAGTCGGTGTTCTGATTGATGTCATCCCAGCTGGCGACCCGGCTGACGGCGATGGCCAGGATGGCGCCCATGGCGATCAGGGTATCGAACTGGGGAATGCCGCCGAGCGCCGCGGCGATGGGCTGGGAGCCAATCCACAGCAGCACTGTGGTCAGGAAGATGAGCAAGGTGGTCTTGCGCTGGCCGGTCCACTCTATGGTGACCTGCTCGGTGCTGACCTGGTGCGACAGGTTGGGGCGCGTCACCCAGTAGAGCAGGCCTATGCCCACCGGCATGAAGATGAGCACCACCGGGATGCCGAACTTCAGCCAGTCGGTGAAGCCAAGTCCCATCTGGGCGGCGGCGATGGCATTGGGGGGGCTGCCCACCAGGGTGCCGATCCCGCCGATGCTGGCGCTGTAGGCGACGCCAAGCAGCACGAAGACCAGGGTGCGACGCTCCTTGTGAACGTCGAGTCCCTTGAGCATGCCGAGGGCGAGCGGCATCATCATGGCGGCGGTGGCGGTGTTGCTGATCCACATGGAGAGCGCCGCCGTGATGGTGAACAGCACTATGGCTGCCCAGCCCAGGTGCCCCTTGGCCAGCTGCATCACCTTGGCGGCGATCTGGGTATCCAGCCCCTGCTTGGAGAGGGCCGCCGCCAGGGCAAAGCCGCCGAAGAAGAGGAAGAGGACAGGGTTGGCGAAGTCGGTCAGCGACTTGCTCATGTCAAACACCCCGAGCAGGGTGGCGAGCACCGGGATGGACAAGGCCGTGATGGTGATGTTCACCGCCTCGGTCAGCCAGAGGATGGCGATGAAGATCAGGATGCCGAGGCCTTTGTTGATCATGGGATCAAACGGAAGCCAGGCGAGCATGGCACAGAGCAGCAGGAGATCCAGAATGACGATCCCGGCCTTGATGTCCAGCCAGCGTGTAGGGGCGGAAGGGACTGCAGAGGTATGCATGTTGTTCTCTCGGTTAATTTATGGTTGTTGTTGTGTTGCCGAGGTTACATTTATCCCCCTGTTTGAAACAGGGGGATATGGTCAAAGCATGTGGCGACTCACAGAGTCAAGTGAAAATGGATCTGACATTAAACAGAAATTAAACATTTCGTTTTCATTTGGGTGCTGCCGTGACGGACAGCAACCACTCCTTGAACAGGCTCTTGGGCAGGGAGCCGCTGCGCTGAGCCAGGATCTGCCCCCCTCTGAAGATCATCAGGGTCGGTATGCTGCGAATGGCATAGCGGCTGGCGATGGCGGCCTCCTGTTCGGTGTCTAGCTTCACGAAGCGGATGCGGGGTTCGAGCTCCTGGGCTATCTCTTGAAAGACGGGGGCGAACTGCAGGCAGGGGCCGCACCAGCTGGCCCAGAAGTCGACTACCACCGGTATGTCGGACTGGATCAGGGCATCAAAGTGCGCCATGCGACCCGACACCGGGGAGTGGGAAAACAGGGGCTGGTGGCAGCGACCGCACTTCGCACTGGCGTCCAGCTTGTCGCCGGGCAGGCGATTGCGGGTAAAGCAGTGGCTACAATAGGTAGTGACAAGTGACATAATTGGCTCCTTTATTCATGGCCCGGCAACATCTTTATTGCATTCACAGAGCAGACTAACGGTAACATAGTGCTCAGTTGTTTTTCACACTCGGCTGTCTGGCCCTGACCCAGGGTCACCGGATGGCCGACCATGACATGAGAATCGAGACGGGATGAAGAGTGTTGCACGGGACAATGGTGTTGTCTTTGGCCTTATCATCGTATCGCTGCTGGCGTTTTCTGCCTATTGCTGGCAGTTGCTGAGCCAGCAGCAACGCGCCTCCGATCTGAGCGTGGCCGCAGAGCTGGTCCTCAACCGGGTCAATACCGACACCGTCTATCTGCTGGGACGCGAGAAGGCCAGCGATGGCAGCGTACAGCAGCGCCTCAGCCTGCTGTCGAGCAGCCTGGATCGTTTCGTGAGCCAGGTGCGCGAAGACCCGGGGTCGGTGGATGATCCCAAGTCCCAGGCGCTGCAACGGGATATAGATGGTTATCTGCTGGATCTCGCCAGGCTCTACACCATGGAGATGACCATCGAATACCTGGCGCCCCGTTTCCAGGGCCAGCTCAAGGCGCTGCTGGCAACCCTGCCGGCCGGGGCCGAGCAAGCCCGCGATCTCACCGAGCTCGCCCGCCTGAGCCACTACCTCAGGCGCAGCTGGGACACGAGCGAGCAGAGTCAACTGCAGCAACTGCAACGGCGGCTGATGGAGACCTACCCCGGGCAGCCCAAGGTCATGGCCCTTACCCGGCTCAGCCAGGAGCTCAACCAGCAGGTGATGGAATACCATCGCCTGCGCAACCAGATCGTCGAGATGAAGGGGCTGGCCTCGCTGCCGGCCTGGAAGCAGAGCAAGCTGGACTTGGCCTCTTCCCTCAAGAGCCGCTTCTACCTGATAGTACTGGGGGGCGCGCTGCTCTGCTTCTCGCTGGTGGCTGCGACCCTGTGGCGCCGCAACCAGAAGCTGAGCGAGCTGTCCCGCCACGCCGCCTTGCTGGCCCAGGCCAAGAGCGACTTCCTGGCCAACATGAGCCACGAGATCCGCACCCCCATGAACGCCATCATCGGCTTCAGTGCCCTGGCGCTGCAGACCAAGCTCGATCAGCAGCAGCGGGACTATCTCAACAAGATAAAGTCATCGTCCGATACCTTGCTGCTGCTCATCAACGACATCCTGGATCTCACCAAGGTGGAGTCCGGCAAGCTGACCCTGGAGGAGATCGACTTCGATCTCAGCGAGCAGCTCGACTCCCTGGCCGCCATGTTTGCGGATCTGGCGGAGCGCAAGCAGATCGAGGTCATCATCAACAAGTCGCCTGCGGTGCCCGATTTCCTGCGCGGCGATCCGCTGCGCCTCGGCCAGGTGCTGGTCAACCTGGTCAACAACGCCATCAAGTTCACCGAGCGGGGGGAGGTGGAGGTGGCCATCACTCTAGTCAATCAATACCCGATGCGGGTCTGCTTCAGCGTGCGGGACACCGGCATCGGCATAGCGCCGGAGAAGCAGGCGCAGCTGTTCCAGCCCTTTACCCAGCTGGAGGCGGGCAACACCCGCAAATATGGCGGCTCGGGGCTCGGGCTCAACATCTCCCAGCGGCTGGTGGGGCTGATGGGGGGGGAGATCAGGGTGCAGAGCAAGCCCGGGGTGGGCTCCACCTTCCTGTTCGAGATCCCCCTGTCCCAGGCGGTCTATGGGGTCTCCGGGCGCCGGGTCTTCTTCGATCACCAGCCCCTCATCCTGATGATGGATGACAACGAACTGGTGCTGGAGCTCGCCAAGGACATACTGGGCCGGGCCGGCGCCTCGGTGATCGCGGTCAACAGCCTCTCCCGCGCCCGCCAGGCGCTGCGTGAGGAGGGCCACCACATCCGGCTCGCCATCCTCGACTGGCGCATGGGGCAGGAGGACGGCCTGGATCTCGCCCTCGAGATGTATCAGCACAGCCAGTGGCGGCGCCTGCCCATACTGATGACCAGCGCCTGGTCCAGGGAGGGGCTGCACGGGCGCATGGAGAGCATGGGGCTGACCCACTTCCTGCCCAAGCCCATGACAGAGAACGCCCTGCTGGCCAAGGTGGACGAGCTGCTCAACGGCAGCTCCCACGACAACAAGGTCCGTCAGGCCGAGGCGCAGGGGGATCAGCAGCACTTCAGGGAGCTGCTGCACGGGACCCGGGTGCTGCTGGCCGAAGACAACCGCGTCAACCAGCAGCTCATCATGGAGTACCTGCGCCGGGTCGAAGCCGTGGTCACCGTGGTGGACAACGGGCGCGAGGCGGTGGAGCAGGTGGCGGAGCAGCCCTTTGACGTGATCCTGATGGATTTGCAGATGCCGGTGCTCGACGGCCTGGATGCGACCCGCCAGATCCGCAAGATGGTGGACAAGCACGACGTCCCCATCATAGCGCTCACCGCCAGCGCCATGCCGGGGGATCGGGAGCGCTGCCTCGGGGTCGGCATGAACGGCTATGTCACCAAGCCGGTGAGCAAGCTGGATCTCTACAACAACCTGCTGCAGTGGGTGAAGAGCGCCAGCGGCGAGCGGCGGGTGCCGCTCGAGGTCAAGCCGCCGGATCTGATGGGGGTGCTGGATCTGGAGGATGCCCTGCACCGGCTGGAGCAGGACAGGGAGGCGCTGCAGATCCTGTTCAAGCTCTTCCTCTCCGAGCACAAGGACGATCTGTGGGACATTCGCTCCGCCCTGCGTCGCCAGCAGCCCGAGGTGGCCTGCCGCCTGCTGCACACCTTGAAGGGGGTGTCGGCCAACATCTCCGCCTCCCGGCTGCAACTGCTGGCCGGCGAGCTGGAGTGGCGACTGCGGCTGCAAGAGGAGCTGAGCGAGGGGGAGCTCAACCAGTTGCAGCAGGTCTTCACCCAGACCCGGGAGGAGGTCTCCCACTTCCTGCTGACCGGCGAGCAGCAGGAGTCGGTTGCCTTCCCGTTCTCCTCCCCAGACAAGCGGCTGTGAACCGGTGAGATAGCAATCGTTCTCAAGTCGTCCGCTTCAGGCTATGATGACCCACTCCCATCGCCCCCACCTCGGGGGCGATTGTATTGAGCTTCTCTTATGACCACGCGGCCCCCGCTGTGCCGCGAGCAAGGACTTTACTGTGAGCGTATTTTTGCGGCTTGGCTGGTTTTTCAAGGATCAGTGGCGGCGTTATCTGATGGCCATCTCATTGCTGATGATGGTGGCCCTGTTGACCGTGATCCCCCCCAAGGTGGTGGGCTGGGTAGTGGATGGCATCGCCAGGGGGGAGCTCGATGACGGCACCCTGATGGGCTATCTGGCGGGGCTGCTGGGCCTTGGGCTGCTCATCTATCTGCTGCGCTACGTGTGGCGGGTCATGCTGTTTGGCGCCTCCTACCGGCTCGCCTATGTGCTGCGCAACCGGCTCTTTACCCACTTCACCCGCATGAGCCCGGATTTCTATCAGCGCCACCGCACCGGCGATCTGATGGCCCACGCCACCAACGACATCCAGGCGGTGGAGATGACGGCCGGGGAGGGGGTGCTGACCCTGGTGGACTCCTTCATCGTCGGGATCCTGGTGCTCTCCATCATGTGCAGCCAGTACTCCTGGCAGCTGACCCTGCTCTCCCTGTTGCCGCTGCCGGTGATGGCCTTCTTCATGAACCGCTTTGGCACCCAGATCTACAAGGAGTTCAAGGCGGCGCAGGGGGCCTTCTCCCGGCTTAACAACAAGACCCAGGAGGCACTCTCCGGGGTGCGGGTGCTCAAGTCCTACGCGGTGGAGTCCCTCGAGGATCAGGGCTTCGCCGAGCTGACCCGCCAGGCGGGGGAGCGCAACATGGCGGTGGCCCGCATCGATGCCAAGTTCGATCCCGTGATCTATCTGTGCATCGGCTGCTCCTACTTCCTGGCGGTGGCCGGCGGCAGCGCCCTGGTGCTGCAGGACAAGCTGACCCTGGGGGAGCTCACCAGCTTCACCATGTACCTGGGTCAGCTTATCTGGCCCATGTTCGCCATCGCCTGGCTGTTCAACATCATAGAGCGGGGCAGCGCCGCCTACTCCCGTATCGAGAGCATGCTGGGGGAGCGCAGCGACATCGAAGAGCCGGTCCGGCCCGCGGCCTTTGTCTCGGCTCTGCCCCTTGAGGCCAGGGGCCTGGGTTATCGGCTGGAGCAACGCAGCCTGCTTGCGGGCATCGACTTTGCCCTGCAACAAGGAGGCATGCTGGGGGTGGTGGGGCGCACCGGGGCGGGCAAGAGCTCCCTGCTCAAGCTTCTGATGCGGCTGGCCAATCCCACGGCCGGTACCATTGCCATGGGGGGCGTGCCCATCGAGCAGCTGCCCCTGGGCACCCTGCGCAGCCAGTTTGCCTACGTGCCACAGGAGCCCTTCCTCTTCTCCACCACCATCGCCGCCAACATCGCCCTCGGCAAGCCGGAGGCGAGCCGGGAGGAGATAGAGCGGGTGGCCCGCATCGCCTGCGTCCACGACGACATCTCTCGTTTCCCCAGGGGGTATGAGACCGAGGTGGGGGAGAAGGGGGTGACCCTCTCCGGCGGCCAGAAGCAGCGCCTCGCCATCGCCCGCGCCCTGCTGCTGGCGGCGCCTGTCCTGGTGCTGGACGACGCCCTGTCGGCGGTGGATGCCCACACCGAGCAGCAGATCCTGTTGGCGCTCAAGGCCCACAGACGGACCCTCATTCTGGTGAGCCACCGCATGACGGCGGTGGAGCAGGCCGACGAGATCCTGGTGCTGGATCAGGGAGCCATCAGCGAGCGCGGTACTCACGGCGCCCTGATGACCCACAACGGCTGGTACGCGGACATGGTGCGCTATCAGCGGCTGGAACAAGACGTGGAGGAGAGCCTGTGAGTTCGACGATGAGACGAGTGGTACCCCTCATCCCCAACCCTTCTCCCGCAAGGGGAGAAGGGGGCAAAGAGAGTCAATTCCCTGAGAGTGCTGTGCTGGAGGCAAGCCTGTGAACCCGATCATCAAACGGCTGCTCGCCTATTGCGCCCGTTACCCCCGCTGGCTGGTGCAGGCGGGTGTCTGCCTGCTGCTGGCCACCGGCGCCGAAGTGGCCGGGCCCCTGCTCATCAAGCTCTTCATCGACGACTATCTGGCGCCGCGCCAGCTGGTGTGGCCCGACATCGCCGCCCTTGCCGCCGGTTATCTCGGCCTGCAGGTGCTCTCGGCGGCGGGGTTCTACCTGCAATCCCTGCGCTTCAACCGCATCGCCCAGGCGGTGGTGCAGCGCCTTCGCGAGCAGGTGTTTGCCACCGCCATCCGGCTGCCTGCCCGCTACTTCGACAAGCACCGCTCGGGCTCCCTCATCTCCCGCATCACCAACGACACAGAGGCAATAATGAACCTCTATGTCCAGGTGATAGGGCTCTTGGTGCAAAAAGTGGTGCTCTTGTGCGGCATCCTCATCTCCATGGCGCTGCTGGATCTGCGCCTGATGCTGGTGTGCGCCACCCTGCTGCCGGCGGTGGGGGCCGTGATGTGGCTCTACCAGAAATTGAGCGTGCCCGTGGTGCGGGCGACCCGTAGCCTGCTCTCCGACATCAACAGCCGGCTCAACGAGTCCCTGCAGGGGATGCCGGTGATTCAGGCCATGGTGCAGGAGCGCCACTTCGCCAATGCCTTTGCCGAGGTGAACCAGCAGCACTGGCAGGCCAGGATCAAGAGTCTCAAGATCAACGGCATACTGCTGCGCCCCCTCATCGATCTCTTCTACATGATGGTGCTCATCGGCCTGCTGGCGCTGTTTGCCCATGAGGGGCTGAGCACGGGCAGCGCCATCCAGGTGGGGGTGCTCTACGCCTTCATCAGCTATCTGGGGCGCATGATCGAGCCCCTGATCGAGATGACCAACCAGCTCAACCAGCTGCAGCAGGCCATGGTGGCGGGGGAGCGGGTCTTTGCCCTGCTGGACGAATCCCGGGAGAGCACGCAAGGGGAGAGCCCTGCGTTGCAGGGGCGGGTCAGCTTCGAGGGGGTGAGCTTCTCCTACGATGGCCAGCAACCGGTGCTGCAGGAGGTGAGCTTTGCCACCCGTCCCGGCCAGATGCTGGCGCTGGTGGGCCACACCGGCAGCGGCAAGTCCACCATCATCAGCCTGCTGATGGGCTTCTACCCGCTGGATCAGGGCTGCATCCGTTTCGATGATCACCCCATGAGCGCACTGTCGCTCTCGGCGGTGCGCCGCAGCATAGGCCTGGTGCAGCAGGATCCCTTCATCTTCGTCGGGACCCTGGCGGACAACCTGCGCCTTGGCCGTGACGGCATCGATGAGGCGCGGCTCTGGCAGGCCCTGGAGGAGGTGCAGCTGGCCGCCTTCGTGCGCCACCTGCCAAAGGGGCTGGAGACCCTGATGGAGGAGGGGGGCAAGAACCTCTCCGCCGGTCAGCGCCAGCTGCTCTCCTTTGCCCGCGCCCTGGTGGGGGATCCGCGGATCCTCATCCTGGACGAGGCGACCGCGAGCGTGGACTCCCAGACCGAGCTGGCGCTCTCCCAGGCGCTCTCGGCGGCGCGCCGTGGCCGCACCACCATCGCCATCGCCCACCGGCTCTCCACCATAGTGGATGCGGACGAAATTCTGCTGCTCTCCCGCGGTCAGGTGAGCGAGCGCGGCACCCACGCCGAGCTGATGGCGCTGGGGGGCCACTACGCCCAGCTGTTCGAGATGCAGAGCCAGGGGGCCTGGCTCGAAGAGAAACGGGCCTGAGGTTCCTCATAAAAAACAGCCGGCAGATGCCGGCTGTTTTTTTATATGGGAAGTGCCTCAGACCGTGGCCTTGCGCCGTGCGATCAGCTTGGGCTCCAGGGGCGGGAAGTCGTCGTTGAAGAAGGTGTCGGCTTCCTCGATCTGGGCCTTGCGCTGCTTCTGGATGAAGTTGTCGAAGTCGCGCTTGATCTCCGGATCCTTCAAGGCCTCGTAGTCGAACACGTTGGCGGCGTAGAGGTAGTTGAAGTGGATGTCGACGAACTCGGCGCTGGCACAGGCGGAGGTGAACTTGCTGTTCTGGCGGTCGAAGTTGACGCGGTACTGCTTGATCTTCGGCACATAGACCAGCTCGCTGCCCACCTTGAACACTTCCACCGTGATGCCCACCGTGATGGTCTTGTAGAAGTCCTTGTTGTTCTCCACCCCGAAGCGAATGGCATCCCCCTGCTTTTGCAGGAACTTGTTGAAGCTCGCCAGCGCCGTGGTGCCCTGGCTCACCACCACGTCCATGATGAAGTTGATGAAGTCGGTGGCGATGCTGAGCCCCTTGATGTGGCGGCTGTAGCTCTGCTGATCGATCTTGCTCGGCCCCATCAGGGGGATCTTGGAGAGGGCCCTGGCCCAGAGATCCGCGTCCGTCTTGTACTGCTCGCCATAGGCCTCGGCGTAGCGGTTGATGTAGGCGGTGACCACAGAGGTGATGGCGATGAGGTAGGCCTTCTGCTCCGCCAGCCTGGCCATGACGGCGGGATCGTCCAGCAGCTCGTTGGCGACGATGAACTCCACCAGACCGTCCTTGTCGGCATAGGGATCGCCCCCCACATTCCTGGCGGCGGTGGGCAGGTTGACGTCGTTGAAGAAGGCCTCGGCCTCGGCGAACTGATCATGGTTGCTCAGCCGGTTGGCCGGGGCCTCGCGCACCAGCTGGCAGAGCACTATCTCGGCCTCGTAGTCCGACTCGCGCCACAGGGGGGCCTGGGCCTGGTTGCCGAAGGTCTTCTTGTAGGCGAGGTTGAAGTCGAACAGCACAGAGCTGCAGCCGCAATCCATGGCGAAGTCGACGGCGTAGCTGAGCGGCCCGGTGGGCAGGGGCTTGCTCATCCTCCCCTTGGTGCTGAGGTTGGCATAGCACTTGAGGTACTCCCGGCCAAACAGCTCAAAGGCACGGTTGTTGTTGAAGTCGAGCAGGAAGGTACCGGCGCTCTCGCCCCCGTTGAACAGCTGTTGAACGTTACTCATCTCTCTATCCTTATGCTGAGATTGGTGTCACAGGATGGCTCGGTGCCGAGTGGCCATGCACGAGCCAGCAGAGCCTAGCGAGGGGGGCGGTATTTCGTTACTGTGACTAATCCCAGTGGCGCTGGCGGATGAGTGGGCTAGCGCCGGGGCAACCCCGTTTATCGTTAGCTTTCATCCGACTAGGGCTGTCATGAAAGTGCCATATGAGTTCTTTCTTGAAAAAAGACGCCGCCCTCGGGGGAAAATGGCGTCGCTGTGGCGGCGAATGCCCGGGCCCATCATTTGCCCATCGAATGCAACGGCGCCCATCATTTGATTTTCAAATGCACCCGGGAGCCGATCGCCCTCACAACGACGGCAATGGAGGCTTGTCTATTGGGGTGGTGACTGGCAACATTTCGTTCACACTCACTCATCGGATCAGTTTGCAATGGACCTGCAACGCTTCAAAGCCAATCTGGCACTGCGCCTGTTCGCCTGGCGCTATATTCCCGTCATCGGTTTTTGCGCCCCCGTCATCGAGGAGATGAACGCCAGGGCGCTGCGCATCCGCATTCCCCTCGGCTGGCGCACCCGCAACCACCTGGGCAGCATGTACTTCGGGGCGCTCGCCACCGGCGCCGACCTGGTGGGGGGCTTGCTGGTGATGGAGAAGGGGCGGGCAAGGCGCAAGAAGGTGCATTTTGCCTTCAAGGATGTGCAGGGGGAGTTTCTGAAGCGCCCCGAGGGGGATGTGCAGTTTGACTGTGCGGCCGGGGAAGCCATCGACGCCATGATAGACGAGTCCCTGGCGACGGGGCAGCGCATCAACCGCCCCATCCAGGTGGTGGCCACCTGCCCGTCGCTCAACGGGGATGAGGCGATGGCGCGCTTCGTGCTGACCCTGTCGATCAAGGCCAGCTAGCCCGCCACAGTGTGCTGGCAGGGCGGGGGCAAGGGTCCGCGGATCTCGGGGTGGGCCCTTCCTTCACCACGGCCTTTATGCCGCTCAAGTTGACCGCCAGCCCGGCGACTGTGCTGGGCAGCGCTTGGGGGGCAGATCTCGGGCTTAGAGGATCTCGGGGCTGACGCCTTCTTTCACCACGACCTTCATGCCGTTGAAGTTGACCACCTGCTCGGCCACTATCTTGCAGCGTTTGCGGGTCTCGACCTGACCGTCCACTTCCACCAGGCCCTCGGCGACCAGCGCCTTGGCGGCACCGCCACAATCGGCCCAACCCTGATGCTTGATCAGGTCACACAAGGCAACGAAGGGGTGACCTTCGAGCAGAAACGTCTCCATGGGAAATCCTCTAGCTGGATGAATGCCTACACGGCAGGGCGGCCATTTTAGGCAGTTAGGCGGGGCAGGGAAAGGGCCTGGGCCCAATTGCCCCGAAAAAGGGGTAAGCGGAGCGGGGGAATACAATCAGCCCGGCGAGGGCCGGGCTGATTGTATCTGTGTGCCGTCGGTGCTCAAGGCCGCTTGACCACGGCTTCCCCCGTCACGGCGAGGGCGCCGCCTTGGGTGAAGATGCGGGTGGCCAGGGTGGCGATGGGCTTGTCATCTCGCAGGGCAATCACCTCCACCTCTGCCGTCACCTCGTCCCCGACAAAGACCGGCAGCTTGAAGCTGAGGCTCTGGCCCAGATAGATGCTCCCCTTGCCCGGCAACTGCTGGCCCAGCAGCCCGGAGAAGAGGCTGGCGAGCAGCATGCCGTGGACGATGGGGCGCTCGAACGCCGTGGTGGCGGCGAAGGCCGGATCCAGGTGCAGGGGGTTGAAGTCCTCCGAGAGCGCGGCGAAGGCGGCCACCTCAGTCGCCCCGAACCGCTTGCTGAGACGGGCCTTCTGGCCTACTTCCAGGGGCAGTGGGCTCATGCGGCGTCCTCCTCGGTGGCACTGGCATACACCGGGTTGAGCCGCACCTTGACATAGTGGCCTGGGGCGGGGGCCAGCCCCTCCGCCGGGACCCGCGCAGGAACGGGCTCCGCCCCTTCGTCACGGCTCTGGATAAAGCCCATCATCTCGGGCCACCAGGAGCCGGTCTGGTGCGTCGCCCCAGCAAGCCAGCTCTCCGGACTCTCGGCCTCGTCCCCGTTGTGCCAGAAGCCGTACTTGTTGGCGGCTGGCGGGTTGATGATGCCGGCGATGTGGCCCGATTCCGCCAGGAGGAAGCGCTGCTCCCCGCCAAACAGCTTCATGCCCTGCCAGGTGCCCTGCCAGAGGGCGATGTGATCGTCCACCGCCGACACCAGCAGCACGGGGGTCTTCACCTTGGCGAGATCGATGCGGGTGTTGCGGATCTTGAGCTCCCCTTTCACCAGCTGGTTCTCCAGGTAGAGACGGCGCAGCAGGCTGTTGTGGGTCTTGCCCGCCACATGGGTGCTGTCGCTGTTCCAGTGCAGCAGATCGAAGGCCACCGGGCTCTGCCCCTTGAGGTAGCTGTCGATGTAGTAGTTCCAGTAGAGGCTGTTCTCCCGCAGCAGGCTGAAGGAGACAGCCAGCTGGCGCCCGTCCATGATGCCCTTGGCCTCATTTTGCGCCTCGAGCGCCGCTATGATGGGCTCGTGGATGAAGATGCCAAGCTCCCCGGGCTGGGAGAAGTCCAGCAGGGTGGTGAACAGGGTGGCGCTGCGCACCCGCTGCTTCTGGCGCCGCGCCGCCAGCCAGCCCATGGCGAGCGACAGGGCAGTGCCACCGATGCAGTAGCCGATGCCGTGCACCTCCCGCTCGCCGGTGGCCGCCTCCACGGCGTCTAGGGCGGCGATGACGCCGTCCACCACGTAGTCGTCGAGGTCGACCTGTGCCTGTGCCACCCCAGGGTTGCGCCAGGAGATCATGAACACCGTCTGGCCCTGGGCGACCAGCCAGGCCACCAGGGAGTTCTGGGGCCGCATGTCCATGATGTAGTACTTGTTGATGAAGGGGGGCACGATCAGTACCGGCGTCTTGCCCACCGTCTCGGTGGTCGGGCTGTACTGGATGAGCTCGTAGAGCTCGGTGCGCTGCACCACCCGGCCCGGGGTGGTCGCCAGATCCCGGCCGAGCTCGAAGGCGGATTCGTCGGTCAGGCGGATGTTGAGCTGATCGGCGCTGCGCTCCAGATCCTCGGCCAAGAGGGCCAGCCCGCGCACCAGGTTCTGGCCGTCGGACTCCAGGGTCAGCTTGAGCAGCTCCGGGTTGGTCGCCAGGAAGTTGCTGGGGGCCATGGCGTTGACATACTGGCGGGTGAAGAAACGCAGCCGCTCCCGGCTCTTCTGGGGGACGCCTTCCAGGGCATCCACCGAGGCCAGCAGGTGCCTGGCGGTGAGCAGGTAAGACTGCTTGAGGTAGTCATAGAGGGGTTGTTCGCTCCAGGCCTCGGCCTTGAAGCGGCGATCGCTGCGCTCCGGGGTGATCACCGGCTCGCTCTGCTGGCCTGCGCTCTTGAGCAGGGTGTGCTGCATCAGCTTGAGCTGATCCTGCCACCAGTTCATCTGGGCCTGGATCAGTTGCCAGGGTTGCTGGCTGCCCTGCTCCAGCACCTGGCCCAGATCGTCCAGATTGGTCTGCAGCAGCGCCTGGGCGGTGCGCTCTGTCTGGGCCTTGGCCATGGCCAGCAGCTTCTCGTTGTAGTGGGCCAGGGCCTCGAACAGCGGGCCATAAGATGGTTGGCTCATGTGCTCTCCTTCACCCACACCCGCGGCGGGAACTCGCCCGCACCGTCGAGTCGTGGGGAGATGTGGCTGCCCGAGCGGGCAGCCAGGGGTTATCAGGCCTTGCCCGTGCTCTTCTTGATGCCGTCCGCGGTCAGGGCATCCAGCTCTTCCTTGAACTGTACCCCGAGGGCGTTGAGCTTCTGGATGTCGTCCAGCATCTGGCGGGAGAGCTGGCTGGCGGTCTCCAGTTGCACCGTACCCAGGGCAGCCAGACTCTGGGCATCCTGCACCTTGCTCACGGCCTGCAACTGGTTGAGGCCCAGTTCGGCGTAGGCGTTGGCGGAGGCCAGCTGCAACCGGGTCAGCTGCTCTATGTTGCTGGCCAGCAGCTGGTTGTAGCGGGTGAGGGGGGCGGCGAAGCCTTGCATCTGCTCGGTAAAGCTCTTGATCACGTCCATATTCATCATCGGTCTCCAGTTCGGCAGAACAGTGTTGTTGTGGGCCAATCGGCCCTTTTTACGGGTACTGCATGTCATCCCTGTTTACGTGTTGCTTGCTCTGTTCAAACACACGTTTGAGCATTCTGCAACCAAATACGGTTTGGTGTAAATGACATAAATGTTAATTTCTGTTTGAATTTTTATGTCAGCGCCGCCCGCCGGGGGGCCTGGGTCAGACGAGAGGTGACGCACTGGACCCGGCGCGGCCTCGTCCCGCCAGCGCCGCGCTGGTAGGCTGGCACGTCACTCAGACTGCCAAGGAATCCCGATGAAACCTCTCGCCCTGCTGCTCGGTTGCACCGCGCTGACCCTCGCCGGTGTCGCCCAGGCCAGCACCCCGGTCCAGATCTCCCTGCCCGGCATCAACCTGCCAGCCTCCCACCAGGTGGAAGGGGCGCGCGCCTCCTTCCTGTATGGCCGCACCGGTCAGGTGAAGGGCATCGATCTGCCGGTGTTTGCCCTCTCCGACGTGGATCAGTTCACCGGTCTGCAGCTGGGCATCTTCTTCGGCGCCGCCCGGGTGCGTCACCAGTTCGGCGGGGTCGCCATCAACGCCGTCAACTGGCACGAGGGGCAGGACACCGGGGTCAACCTGGGCTTCGTCAACCTGACCAACAACGTGCAGGGGCTCAACTGGGGGGCGGTCAACATCGCCAAGGGCAATGCCCTGGCCAACCTCGGCTTCGTCAACTATGCCGAGCGCACCACCTTCCAGCTTGGCTTCATCAATGCCACCAAGCACCTCGATGGCCTGCAGATAGGTCTTGCCAACTACGCCGAGAACGGCATCTTCCCCATACTGCCCCTCATCAACTTCAAGAAATCCTTCTAGCAGGGGCGCACGGTCTTGCTTTAGGGGACGCAGCCATTACCCTGTGCACCATCAATAGTGCGCAGAGGTGACAGGGGCATGACAACGGAACACTTGGATGCCATCGGCATCGGTTGGGATGTGAGGGGCTGGCAGGGCAATGCCCAGGCGGTGGCCGTGGTGGGCTGGCAGGCCCGCACGCAGCAGTTGCACTGGCTCGGGATCTCCCCCCTGTTCCGGTTGAGCTCCCGGGTGGCGCCGGATCTGGACGCCTTGCTGCGCCCGGCGCTGCAAGACGAGATGGCGCTGATGCAGGTGCTGGCCTGCCCGCGACTGGCGCTCGGCATCGATGCCCCGCTGGCCTTTCCCCGCGCCCTCGGCGAGCTGCTGGCGGGGAGGGGAGTCGAGTGCGCCGTGCCCCAGCGGGAGATAGACAACCCCTATGCCTATCGGGACTGCGAGCGCTGGCTGCATCAGCAATACGGCAAGAAGCCGCTGTCTGCCACCTTCGACAGGCTCGGCAACAACGCCACCCTGGCGCTCTCCATGTTGCCGCGCCTTGGGGATCTGCAGCTTGTGCCGAGGCTCGAGCCTCGGGCCGAGCGCGCCGTGCTGGAGGTCTATCCGGCTCTTGCCAAGGTCGCAGGCAAGGCTTCACCTGCCAGGGAGGAGATAGCGGCCTCCTTGCCGGCTGATGTGGTGGCCGGGACGGATCGTTACGACGCCGCCCTCTGCGCCCTGATGGCGCTGCAATATGCCGCCGGGGGAGCGGCCGCGGCCCTGCCGGAGCTTGTCTCTGCGCCCTCCGACTTCCCCCTGGACGAAGGCTGGGTCTATCACTTCGCCAGGCCTTAAACCTCAACTACAAAGCCCGGGGTCATAGGCACCGGGCTCAGTGCCCTCCATGCCTCATCGCTCTTCCTCATTTTTTCTCCCGCCATCCGCCGTTCTGTATTAAAAATGCTCTCATATGCCATCAAGCAAGAGTGTGAAGAGCCCATGTTACACCGACGAGACCGAGGCGGGCCTGGTTCGCCAGGTTGAGCAAGGGCGGCGGGGGTTGGCGTAACACTCCATTGAATGGTCTTTTTGCCGCATAAATGGCGAGGGTTGCCGGGAATCGCTGGCAGAGCCCGCTCTGCATCCGATATATTGCCCGCTTTCCTCATGCTTCTTCAGTGGTGGTGTCGATGAAACGCATTCTCTCTATCCAGTCCCACGTGGTATTTGGCTGTGCCGGCAACAGCGCCGCTGTCTTTCCCATGCGCCGTCTCGGCATGGAGGTCTGGCCCGTCAATACGGTGCAGTTTTCCAATCACACCCAGTACGCGGCGGGCTGGCAGGGGATGGCGATGCCCGCCGGCCATATCAGCGCCCTCTGTCAGGGGTTGATGGATATCGAGGTGCTGGGGCACTGCGATGCGGTACTGAGCGGCTACCTGGGATCGGCGGAGCAGGGGAACGAGATCCTGGCGGTGGTCGCGGCCGTCAAGGCGGCCAATCCGGCGGCCATCTATTTTTGCGATCCCGTGATGGGCCACCCGGAGAAGGGGTGCATAGTCGCCCCCGGCGTGACCCGCTTCCTCACCGAGCAGGCGCTGCCGGTGGCGGACATCATGGCCCCCAACCTGCTGGAGCTGGAGACCCTGTGCGGCGCCCACCTGACGACCCTGGCCCAGACCCGTGCCGCCGCCCACCAACTGCTGGAAAGCGGCGTCAAGATGGTGCTGGTCAAGCACCTGGGGCGCGCCGCCAGTGATCCCGGCCGTTTCGAGATGCTGCTGGCCACCCCCGAGGGGGATTATCTCATCGCCCGGCCGCTCTACGAGTTTGCCCGCCAGCCGGTGGGGGTGGGGGATCTCATCAGCGCCCTGATGCTGGCCAACCTGCAGGCGGGGTTTGATGCGGTGGCCGCCTTCGAGCGCACCAACGCCGCGGTCGATGCGGTGCTGCGCCAGACCTGGCAGGCGGATGCCTACGAGTTGCAGTTGATCGCGGCCCAGGCCGATTTCGCCGAGCCGCGGATCGCACACAGGGCCGAGCGCCTGGCAGGCGAGGTGGCCTGATGCGGCAACCGTGATCGGCCAAGCTCATCCTTGGCTGATCAAGGTTGTACCGCCTGAAAATGCTCCACAGTGGGGAAGGGATCGTAGAAGTGATGGAGCAGCGCCTTCCACTCCTGGTACTGGGGGGAGCCGCGAAAGCCCTGGGTATGATCCTCGAGCCGTTGCCAGTTGACCAGCAACAGGTAGCGGTGTGAGTCGGTCAGTGAGCGTTGCAGCTGGTGGCCGGCGTAGCCGGGCAGGGTGCTGATGATGCGCTGGGCCTGCGCGAATGCCTGCTCGAAGGCGGCAGTCTGGCCCGGGATGATCTGCAGCGGGGCGACTTCCAATATCATGATGGCTCCTTGCCGTCTCTGGATGAAGGGGTCATTTGAGCAGTGAACGCACCAATAAACAAGGCCAGCCTCGGGGCTGGCCTTGTTGCGTTGGGCCTTTGGGCTTCTCGCCCCTCAGAGCTGCTTGTAGAAGAACTGGGTCGCCGCCAGGGTGCCGTCCGCGTTGCGGGCGAAGTCCGGGATCTGACCGGCCTCCTGGTAGCCCAGCTGGCGGTAGAGGGTGGAGGCGATGTCGCCGACCCGGGTGTCCAGCACCAGCAGGGTGCGCCCGGCCTCCCGGGCCCCTTGCTCCATGGCCTGCATGAGGGCGCGGCCCACCCCCTTGCCGCGGGCCTGGCTGTGTACCATCAGCTTCTCCACCTCGGCCCTGTGACCGCCGTTGGCCTTGGTGCACAGGGAGAGCTGCAGGGCGCCCACCAGGTGGTGCTGATCGAAGGCCACCCAGAGCTTGCGCACCCCGTCGGCCAGCTCCCCTTCGATGCCTTGCCAGTACTCCAAGCCCCGCTCTTCCTGCAGGGGAGGCAGGAAGCCCACCGAGGCGCCGCTGGCCACGCAATCTTGCAGCAGTGTGATCAACGCAGGCTTGATGCCTCTGGTGCTATCGACCTCAAGGATCTCCATTGAAACTCCTCTTCTTGTATCCAATTGCCAAACGATTCGGGATTACGGTTCAATCTTGCTCTGTCAGCCGGTGTTCCTGGGACGGAGCTGGAAGCCTCTCCACGAGCCATCTCCCTAGCGGATCTGCCTCTGCTCAGCCAGCCACTGGAACAGCAGGCGGGGCATGGGAGATATTCGTCCATGGGCCATGCCGCTAGCGGATCAGTCCCTGCTCGGCCAGCCACTGGCACAGCGGGCGGGGCATGGGAGATATTCGTCCACGACCCATCTCCCTAGCGGATCAGTCCCTGCTCGGCCAGCCACTGGCACAGCGGGCGGGGCATGGGAGATATTCGTCCATGGGCCATCTCCCTAGCGGATCAGTCCCTGCTCGGCCAGCCACTGGAACAGCAGGCGAGAGACCGGGGAGATCTCGCCCAGATGGCGGCTGTCCAGCCAGCGCAGCTCGGCGATCTCTGCCGAGGCGGTGGGGCTGCCGTCGGCCTCGCCGGTGTAGCAGCGCAGCCTGACTTCAACCCCTTGCGGCTTGCCGTCGGCCTGGGCGCTGAACTCGCAGGCGAGGCGCAGGGTCTCGGGTTTGAGGCTGACCGCCAGCTCCTCCGCTATCTCGCGCACCAGGGCCGCCTCGTCGCTCTCCCCCGATTCACGCTTGCCGCCGGGGATGTAATAGAGGGCCTTGCCGTGGGAGCGGGCACAGAGCAGTTGCCCCTCCTTGAAGGTGAGCCAGGCGAGTTTGTCGATCATGGGGCTGATTCCTCTTGTCGAAGGTGGGCGGACTGCTCGCACAGGGTGCGATAGGAGCGGGTTTCCCGCATCTCGGGGCCGAGCCCCAGCCGGGCGGCCAGCGCCAGCAGTTGCTCCCGGTAAGCGGGCAGCGCGGCCTCCTCGTCGGTCATGATGGCGAGCTCGGCAAAATCGCCGATCCCGGCCAGGCAGTCCAGGGTCAGGTGGAAGGGGCCAAGGAAGTAGATGCTACGCCGCTTGTCGATGGTCAGCACCGGCTGGTAACCCAGGGTGCGCACCATGCTGATGGCCTTGTCCGCGTCCGTGATATTGACCGCCTCGCAGCGATCGGGCCCCGGTCCCTTGACTATCCAGAGCCGGATGCCGGAGGGCGCCATGGTGCGGATCACCAGGCTCTTCTGCTCCCTCGCCAGGGCGCGGTCCGCCGTGTCGAAGTAGCAGTCCTGCTCATGATTGTCCGCCACCATCACCTCGGGGCCGAGGGCCTCGAGGGCACGGAGGAAGGCCGCGCCATCCGTCAGGCGGTATTTGAACTCCACCTCGAAGCGACCCTGAAAATGTGTGGTCATGGCTCGGCACCGGCACCCAAACGAAAAATGAATAGGGCAGACTAGCAAAAGCGCGGGGCTCGCCCAAGCACCGGGATCACAGCTTGGCGCTGACTGCTCTCTTTATGACCATCTGGTGAGGGAAAATCCGCCCTGGTGCACAGCTTGCGGCCGGGCAACTGGGCGCCGCCAGGGGGCTGTGCTCTAATACGCTCCCTCTTTGGCGGTAGTGCTGCCGCCCTGAACATAGACAACGAGGCGGCGGCCCGGGCCGCGCCAATGGAGCCACAGATGCAGATCACCAGATTGAACCGCTTTATCGGATTGGGGGTGGCGGGCAACTTCGCCGGCCATCTGGAGCAGGCCGGCGAGGCGGCGGACTTCGTCGCCGTCAAGGTCGCGGACAAGGTTGCCCCCAAGGCGCTGTTCCCCTTCTATGTGCCGGATCATCCGGGCCAGCTCGGCGTCTTCCCATTGAGCGGCGAGGCCATCTTCCTGCCAGAGGCGGCGGTGAGCGGCGACGAGAAGGTGCAAATCGAACCCGAGGTGGCGCTCTGGTGCGAGCTGGAGTACGCGGGGGAGCAGGTGGTGGCCATCCATCCCAAGGCGTTCGGCGCCTACAACGACTGCTCCATCCGTCGCCCCAACGCCAAAAAGATCAGCGAGAAGAAGAACTGGGGGGAGGAGAGCAAGGGACTGGCTACCACTCTGCTGCCCCTCGGCCATTTTGCCCCGGGTTGCGAGCTCGACGATTACCGCATCGCCTGCTATCTGGAGCGCGATGGGGAGCTGCACCCCTATGGCGTCGACAGCGCAGCGGTGGACTACAGCTACTTCCATCGGCAGCTGCTCGACTGGGCCATCGACAAGTTCAACCATCAGCAGGATGAAGGTCCGGCCGAGCATATCCAGGGGCTGCTGGCCCAGGCGGGGCGCCCGGCCCACGCCCTCATCAGCATAGGCGCCACCCGCTACACCCCCTTCGGCGAGACTCACTTCCTCGCCCCCGGCGACACCGCCTGCGTGGTGGTCTACCCGGCCAGCCGTTACGACGAAGCGGATATTCGCGAGGCCATTGGCAGCCGAACCTTTGGCCCGGATGTCTCTGCCTTGCTACAGGCAGTCAGGGTCCGTTGACGCCTCCCTTCCCCCGCGCCCGTGGGGGAAGGATCTCCTTCCTTCTGGCCTGCGCCGTCGCCGTGCTTACATAACCCCATGAGTTGTTTTAACATTCAGCCTCTGTCACACCCTTGCTAGAGACCCATGATGCTGGAGTTCAAAACGATCGGGTTGTTTCTGATCACCGCGGTGGCCGAGATCGTCGGCTGCTATCTGCCCTATCTGTGGCTGACCCAGGGGCGGAGCGCCTGGTTGCTGCTACCCGCGGGCCTGAGTCTTGCCCTCTTTGCCTGGCTGCTCTCCCTGCATCCGACCGCCGCCGGCCGTGTCTATGCCGCCTATGGGGGCGTCTATATCTTCGTGGCCATCCTCTGGCTCTGGGCGGTGGATGGCATCAGACCCACCCTATGGGACTGGGTCGGCTCCGGGGTCGCCCTCACGGGCATGGCCATCATCATGTTTGCCCCCAGATCCGCATAGGGCGGCAGGGGCGCAGAAGATCAGGAGGGTTGCCATGGTGGTGATCAGAGAGTGCAGGGAGCAGGATCTGGCGGGTTTGCTCGGCCTTTACGCCGAGCTCAGGCCCCGGGATCCCGTGCTGACGCCATCGGTGGCGAGGGCGGCGCTCAGGCAGCTGCTGGCCGAGCCCGGGGTGCGACTCCTGGTGGCCGAGGTGGAGGGGCAGCTCGCCGCCACCTGCCAGCTCGGGGTGATCCCGACCCTGACCAACGGCGGCAGGCCCTTCGCCATCATAGAGCACGTGGTGACGGCCTCTGCGTTTCGGCGTCAGGGGTTGAGCCAGCAAGTACTGGCGCAGGCCCTGACCCTGGCCTGGGAGCTGGATTGCTACAAGGTGATGCTGCTGTCGGGGGAGGGGCGCGAAGAGGCCCATCGCCTGTACGAAAAGCTGGGTTTCAAGGCCGGCATCGAGAAGGGTTTTGTCATCAAGCAGGCCGAGGCCAGGGCGATCCCCTGACGCTGGGCCCCCCATTGCCAACGTTTACCAGAGATTGAGTCACAACATCATGAAGATTGAACAAGCGCAAACCGGGGATTACCAGGCCCTGATCGTCCTCTGGGAGGCCTCGGTGCGCGCCACCCATCACTTCCTGCAAGAGGCGGATATTGCCACGCTCAAGCCCCTGATCCTGGAGCACTATTTTGCGGCGGTGGATCTGGTCTGCGCCAGGGGAGAGGAGGGGGAAATAGCCGGTTTTTGCGGCGTGCACGATGGCAACATCGAGATGCTCTTCATCGCCCCCGAGGCGAGAGGGAGCGGGGTCGGCCGCCTGCTGGTGGCCCACGCCATCAATGGGCAAGGGGCGAGAAGGGTGGACGTCAACGAGCTGAATGCCCAGGCCCTCGGCTTCTATCAGCACCTGGGTTTCGAGGTGACGGGGCGCTCCCCCCTGGATGGCCAGGGCAAGCCCTATCCCCTGTTGCACATGGCCTTGGCCGCCGAGTAAGGGCGCCAGAGCATAAAAAAACCGCCCGAAGTGGGCGGTTTTTTTATGTCAGGTCGGCAAGGGGTTGCCTCACTCCTCGCTGGAGTTGTCCTGATAGTCGTCCCGCTGGGCCTTGGGCAGGCGGCGCATGGGGGTGAAGCCGATGTCTTCCCCCACGACCTCGCGCTTGCGGGCCGGGGCCGGCTTCTTGGGGCCCTTGCCTTTGGCCGCATCAGGCTTGCCTTTGGCATTGTTGCTCTTGGCGTTGGCATGGCCGCGGGCACGGGGCGGGTTTTGCACCGGCTTGCTGCCCGGCAGGGTCTGGCGGCTCGGCTTGCCGCTCGGCTCGTACCCTTCCAGGATCTCCACGGTCAGGGATTGACCGATCAGCGCCTCGATCTCCTTGAGCTGGCCCAGCTCGTCCTGGCTCACCAGGGAGATGGCCTCGCCGCCACGACCGGCGCGGCCGGTGCGGCCGATGCGGTGGATGTAATCCTCCGCCATCTGGGGCAGTTCGAAGTTGATCACGTGGGGCAGCTGATCGATGTCCAGGCCGCGAGCGGCGATGTCGGTGGCGACCAGCACCCGCACCTTGCCCTCGCGGAAATCGGCCAGCGCCCGGTTGCGGGCACCCTGGCTCTTGTCACCGTGAATGGCGACCGTATTGAGACCATCCTTTTGCATCTGCTGGGCGAGGCGGTCGGCGATCTGCTTGGTACGCACGAACACCAGCACCCGCTGCCAGTTGCCACGGCCGATCATGTGGGAGAGCATCTCCCGGCGGCGCTCCCGGTCGACCTGGATGACGCGCTGGGTCACCTGATCGGCGGCGGTGTTGCTGGGATCCACCTCGATCAGGGTGGGGTCCTTGAGCAGATCGTCCGCCAGCGCCTTGATGTCGCTCGAGAAGGTGGCGGAGAAGAGCAGGGTCTGCCGCTCTTCCGGCAGCGCCTTCATGATGCGGCGAATGTCGGTGATGAAGCCCATGTCCAGCATGCGATCCGCTTCATCCAGCACCAGCACTTCCAGGGCGCTCAGGGTGAGTGCCCCCTGGGTCAGCAGATCCAGCAGGCGGCCCGGGGTGGCGACCAGGATGTCGACCCCGAGCTTGATGGCGTCCAGGTTCGGCTTGATGCTGACGCCGCCATAGGCGATCAGGGTGCGGAACGGCAGATGATGGGCGTACTTGATGATGCTCTCGCCCACCTGGGCGGCGAGCTCCCGGGTCGGGGTCAGCACCAGGGCGCGGACCTGACGGCGGCCGCCACGGCCGTGGTTGGCCAGCAGGCGGTGCAACATGGGCAGGGTGAAACCGGCCGTCTTGCCCGTCCCTGTCTGGGCGCCGCCCAGCACGTCCTGACCGGCCAGAATGGCCGGGATGGCTTGCTGCTGGATGGGGGTGGGCTGTTCGTAACCCAGCTCCTTGACGGCCCGAAGGATATGCGGTGACAGACCCAGTTCATTGAATGACATGTTCGAGAGAAACTCCGAGCCTTGGGCTCAACGGGTGACGACAGCCTGGGCCCGTCACGACATGGAAGAAGGTGGGTAGCGGGTCAGGGCACGGCCTGATCCCCTCAGGCCCATCCCGCGGGCGCTACGACACGAAAAAGATAATGGGCGCGTAATATAGCAGAAGTGACGCAGGCACGCAGTATCGGCATCACGAATGAGGACTCGGGGCACAAAGGGGGCCTGCCGCGCCGATGGGAGAGGGGCCAGGGCCGTCCGTCGCCCGGCTCACAGCAGCCCCTGGATGGCCCCCGCCAGATCCTCGGGTTTGGTCTGGGGGGCGAAGCGGTCCACCACCCGGCCCTCCCGATCAAGCAGGAACTTGGTGAAGTTCCACTTGATGGCCTCGCTCCCGAGCAGCCCGGGCTTTTGCTGCTTGAGCCAGCGATAGAAGGGGTGGGCCTGCTCGCCGTTGACCTCGCACTTGGCCATCAGGGGGAAGCTCACCGGGTAATCGATGGCGCAGAACCTGGCTATCTCCTCGGCATCGCCAGGCTCCTGGTGGCCGAACTGATCGCAGGGGAAGCCCAGGATCACCAGTCCCGCCGGGCCAAACTGGCGATGAAGCGCCTCCAGCCCGGTGTATTGGGGGGTAAAGCCGCAGCGGCTGGCCACGTTGACCACCAGCAGGACCTTCCCTTGCAGGGCGTCACCGGGAAACTCGCTGCCATCGAGTCGTTGCAGGGGAATTGTGGGCAAGGGCATGGCGCTCTCCTGAGTCATGGATGCAGAGGGAGACCCGTTTCGGGCCTTGTTTTCACGTTAGCGGGCCAGGGGCGGCGGGGCAAGGGGAAATCGGCGCCCGGGGACAGGCCCTTATTGATGGCGGGACTTCTCAAGAGAAGCAATCCGGTTTGTGCCAAGGGGGGGAAGTCGCTACAAAGCGCACTCTCTCCACTCGCTGCGAGTCAATCTTGGACTATCAAGCCGTCATGGATGCCATTTACACCCGGGGATGGGTGATTGTGGATGATTTCTTAACCGCCGCCGAGGTGGATGCCTTGCGGGCCTGCCTGCCGGGGGAGTGGCAACCTGCAGGGATTGGGCGGGAGGGGCTGCATCAGGGCAACCCTGAGATCCGCCGTGATCAGATCCACTGGCTGGATCCCGACCTGGGCGCCCCCGTGGCCGACTATCTGGCCCGCATGGAGTCCCTGCGTCTGGCGGCCAATCGCAACCTGATGCTGGGGCTGTTCGACTACGAGGCCCACTTCGCCCGCTACCGCCGGGGCGACTTCTATGCGACCCACCGCGACGCCTTTGCCGGGCGCTCCAACCGCCGTCTCACCTCGGTGTTCTACTTGAACAACGGCTGGCAGCCCCAGGCGGGGGGCGTACTGCGGGTCTATGACAACGACGAGCAGTTTCTGATGGATGTCTCCCCCAAGGGGGGGCGGCTGGTGCTCTTCCTGTCGGAGGAGTTTCCCCACGAGGTGCTGCCCGCGAGCGAGGAGCGTTACAGCATCGCCGGCTGGTTTAGGGTCAATGGCAATGGCGCCGGGCGGGTCGATCCTCCTCGCTGAGTCCGTTTCGTCCCGTTTTTGACACATGCGCCGCTTTTTACGGGCCAGGATGGGGGGATGGCGCCCCCATCGGCTGACAAGGCTTCCTCTCCCTTGCTACACTGGCCGCACTTATGTTCGTATCTGGCTTCGCCCGTTGTTTGGTGCGCAGGTTGCGCAGCCGGATTTTCCCCGGCCATGACGAAGCCGCTTCTCCCAAGGGATCACATCTAATGAAGAGGCCGAAATATGCAGCCGAATCAAGCAGATGTGCAACCTTCGATACGCCCTTCAAGGGTCTGCATTGACGTTACAACTCGTAGTTCAACTGGGCGTTCATTCGTCCGGCTGCGGACATCTGGACGGCTAAATTCTTGGTCTGGTACACTGGCCTTACCCGCTGGGGAAGACCCCGAGGAAGTCCGCAAGTTCGTAAACGAGAAGGTAAAGCCAGTGTTCAATTCATACTCCCATCTGATAGCCCCTTCTAAGTGGGACGCAATGTCATACCTTCAGCGTCTGATGCTTCAGCGAGGCTGGGGAGAGGAACGGGCATTGGCTGTCATGATTGAGCTTGAACAGAAGGCCATGAGAGGCCCCGAGCCGAAGACTGTAAGGGATTGGCGCTATGTCATGTCCGAGACGTTAAAACCTTACGGTGAAGCGTTAGAGCCTGTACAAGAAGAGCTGACAGAGGCTGCTGCTACCAGCATTAGACCTGAAGAGGTGGCCCCTGTTACCAGTGTTAAGCCGACGCCTATTGCCAGTGACAATACCTCCATAACGGTCTCCGAGGCGTACAGCCGCTTCATCACCTTGAAGTCTGGCCCTGCTGGGGACTGGAAGAGTAGCACCGAGTCCACACACCGAGCGAACCTCCGCAAGGTTGAATCTCTGGGTCTGGGCACATTGGCCGTTGAGTGTCTAACTAGAAGTGACCTCGAAGAGGCTCGCCTTGTCATGATTGATAGCGGTATGCGGTCAGGGGCCATCAATAATGTGTTCCGTTACCTCCGACAAGCTATCAATGATTGCGCTATTGCATACGCTGCTGACCATGACTGGGATTGGCAACGCACCAGACAGACCCTAGCTGACTTTAAGCCTATGAAGGATACAGCCGCAAAGGTTGCCCGCCATTGGTCACAAGAAGCCTGTCAGAGAGCTGACAAGGCGTTATCTGAGGGGCTGGACGGGGAGTTATCCGCCAAATCCACGGGGAGCCGTCAGGCGCTTCAAAGAGGAGCCCTCTGGCATTTGAGGTTAGCCCTTGCGACTGGGGCCAGAAAGTCAGAGCTTGAAGAGCTGCGCAAGGATGACATTCAGATTGACCCTGAGTCAGGTAAGGTAGCATTGCATATTAGGGGAACGAAGACTGAAGCAGCAGACCGCTTTATCCCGCTTGTAGATGGCCTGCTTGGTTTCCCCTTAGGGGTGTTCCTAGAGTTCATCAAGACGCTGCCAAACGGCGATTCAAGCGTGATTCATGGACGTTCAATCGCAGGTCTGACCCAAGACATCCTAGAGGGGTACACCTTGGCAGACGGTACAGGTTTAACTGTCCATGGTCTTCGGCATACCTTCGCAAGCAACATCACCGCAATGGGCATCGACTCCAAATCATTCGATACGCTCATGGGCCACGGAGGGTCAGACGATAGGTCATTGCAGAAGCGATACAGTACGGCAGCCTTTGAGCTAGCCCGCAAGGACTGGCTGACGTTACACGATAAGCTGACCGAGGTGATGACCGGAAAGCCAGCCTTTATGGTGTGATGTTCTCGATTAGAAAATTATCAGAAATTTATGAGACCCCATGTAATTGTATACAGCAGCGGGAATACCCCCATATACCCTTCAAGCTCATGCACTTAGCGCGTTTCTATGTGAAATTGGTAGGGTCTATACCTTGCCAGCTTTCAAGATTTCACGCAGCAGCGCGAAGAGTTCTCATTTAGATATACCAAGCACAACCAAAGAGCTGTATTCCTAAGTAGAACCGCGAAGCTGCAAGGGGTGGTGACCCAGCGATGGCCCGTTGGTGTCATGATTAGGTCCATCACACGGGTCGTATATTGAGGCCAATTGCTGTTCAATACTGTTTGCTGCCTGTGTGTCCCTATCTGTATTTATAAATGTGCTTTATGTACAATATTCTTCATACCCGATTCGTACAGTTGGTATTCAGCATTGTTGCACTAAGGTGCGCGACCAAATGACTCTCTGTGTCTTTAAATAAGGATGATAATGCCCATGAGCACAAAAGGCGTGACTTTCTCGAATCACCATTCCCGAGATAGCTCCTCGAATGTCACCACTAAATTGGTTCGTAAGTCTGTTTTAATGATTGGTTTGGTAGCTGCTTCAGTGTTCACTACGGGTTGTACCTCAAGCCGTATTGTGTCAGGACCTAACGGGGAGCGCATGGTAATAGCGGAGTGTAATGGAGGGGTAAATTCGATGGCTGATTGCTATCAGGAAATCGCCGAGCAATGCCCCAAAGGCTACACCATCATGACCGGAAACCAAGAAGCAACGCCGGGGAGTTACATGTATACGGATGCTTGGGGTAATCTCCAGGCTCAGTCATACACGGCAACAAAACGTAGCCTTATAGGGGTCTGTAAGTAGGAGTTCCGATAGGTGTGTCACGACGCGATGAAGAATAGAATAATACTGACTCTAGCCCTAAGCGTTAATATGATGGCAACGGCCTCTGTACTCCCCTCGGGTGCAGTTCCCTTGAGCCCACAAGAAGTTGAGTCTCTGGGTTTGGATCAGGTGGAGAGTCTGCCGAGAGAGGCAGTAGGAACCATCGTTGAAGCCTCGCGATGGCGTGAAGGGGAAACTAAAGAGGAGCGTCAGGAGCGTTACCGTAGAATGCAGAAGGCTCTTGACCAATACAATGCGATAATGATGGATATGACCGCAGAGCGTGGCAATTGAGTCGATTAATGGCTAAAGACAGTAATAAGTGAATTAACCCTCACTATAGGGAGAGGTACACAAAGCGCCTCTCTCTCTAAGTATCATGACCACCATCCATCCATCCACACACAGAGCAGCCCTTGGGGATAATCACCCTAAGTTCGCCTGCCACTGGTGACCACGTAACGCTAGCGACTTCAGCTAGCCATAGACACCTGAAAGAGTAGGCCGGGAGGCTGCTTGGGGAGGGACTACCTGTCTATCGGATTGATTCCATTAACGTACTCTTTGGGCCTCAGGCACCCATCACAGAGGAGTTGAATATGACGCTATGTAATATTGGCGTAAGTGGGAGACCACGATAGCGATAATAAGGTTGATTGGCTACAGGCCAGACCTTGTTAAATACATTGAGTTAAAAGCATCTGGTTTGAGCTTAAAGACAAAATTGAGGGTTTGACCAGATAGATTGGCTGAGGTTTTAGATGGATTAATATTATAATTAATATCCATCAAGACAAGGAATAACACCTTGGTAAAGACTTAATGTTTCAACTCTCGATATGAGCAAAGGGTCTCAATATCAGGTCTCTACTTCCTGATTTCCACTCCGATAAACCCGCCTGTGTCAACCGATTTAATAAACCCTCACCTTAGGGAGACAGAGAGAAAACTTTCCTGTCCGACAGCCTGTCCTGCCCTTTCCGGTCTACTGCCATTGACCTACGAACTACCACACTCAGCCGCTTATTGTCGGTGTCTTCTTGTCTTGCCTGTTCGGTTGCCGTGATGTGCGGTGCTGAGGGCTGGACGGGAGGCAGCTTGACAAGAGGGCATCCACAATAAGGAGAAATACATCATATGAATATCAATCTGTCAGACATCCTGTCTACTATCCGATTCAATCAGGGTCATATGCCGACCCATGAATTAGCGATGATGCTGGGCAAGAGACACGATAACCTTGTGCGCACCCTTGAGGCTCAGATTCCAGATTGGCCCCTCAATGTGAGGAGCCAAAAAGTTGAGACATTCAGCGGCAAAGGTCGCGCCCAGACATATGACTCATATCTACTCAACGAGCGCCAAGCCGTAGCCCTTGCGATGTCTTATGACATGCAGCTTGGGATGATGGTCTGGGATGGCTTCAAGGCTGCCCTAGAGGTAGTCGATGCGGTCAACGCTGGGGAGTCCCAAGAGACCATCGCTGAGAAGGCTGATGATGCGACATTCGAGGTACTATTCAAATCCACTGTGACCCACGTATGTGGTAAAGTCTGCGTCAATACCCTGACCAAGCCCAAGCGTGAGCGTATCACCCGATTGATGAAGATGGTCACGGTTCAGATGGGAGGCATTCAAGCGGCCCTCAGCAATATCTTCGAGTTCCACAAGTTGTTTGCCGTTCAGGCTAAGCTCGATGGTCTCCCGCTATACCGCAATTATGACGATAAAGCCCTCGAAGTAATCGATAAATCTGTGCTTGAAGACCGCCGTGAGGCTGAGCGTAAACGTGATGCGCTTAATGTCTTCTCCAGCTGGTGAACATTGAAGAGTTTAGCGGCCACCAGAATTTTCTGGGCGCTGAATCTGAATATCTTGGAGGTGCCGGAAATTTTTCCGTGACCTCTTCCGAGCATCTGCAAATTTGCAGAAGGTCACTAATCCCACCTATCCCCAAAATTTAAAACACATCCCGATTGACCCGTAAGTCCGCTGATTAAGTTCAGAGGCAGGGTCATATCTACGTATTTCACCAGTCCCAGTCTGCAAATTTGCAGTCTCGGCAATGACCAATCACCATTTAACCAATCACACGCACAAAAGGAGAACCTAATATGACCGCCACCAACGTTAATAACCCAATGTCTGCCCGCACCAAGCCGCGCTTTATTGAAACCGTCCGTCTCATCCGTAAGCAACAAGATATTTTAGAGGCCAAGGGTGACCCTATTTCCCTGAGCGTCTTCGATAAGCTCGAATCCATTATGAACGGAACCCGAGGTATTCGCTTTACAGCTCAAGAGCGAGGCCGTCAGGAAATGGCATTCGTCATGGCAAAGCACCAGCTCAAAGCAGAAGACGCTGAAGCCAACTGGGAACGTTACGAGACCTGTGTCCACCTGACCAATACCTACCAGCGTGAACAGAAGGAGGCCACCGTATGATTACCTTCAACGAGAAGACCCAAGCCGTGACCTTGTGCGGCCAAGCGTTCACCCTCGAATACTTTCAGCGGGTCCAAGCACCTCTGCTTGTTGATGCCCTTTACTGGTCCGCTGGGACCTTAGTCAACTGGATGGAAGCTGAAGGTATCCCTCTCGGTCAGTTCGCCCGTATGCCCAAGGTGCAGAACTTCTTGGTCGGACGGGAAGACGAACGACAAGCAGCCGAGAAGGCCCGCAAAGAGGCCGAGTACCGCGAATGGTACAACAGCCCCGAACAGGTGGCCCAACGTGCCCGAGACGCTGAGGCACTGCATCAAGCCCGTCTAAAGCACTCGCAAGAGATGCGCCGTGGTCGTAACACCCGGCCCCGTGGTGGTGATGTCGATTTCGCACCGACCATCATGTTCGATTAATGGCTATCAACTACCGCAGCCGAGCTGTAAGCAACTCGAAGGTGGGACGCAATGTCCTGCCTTACAAGACCCCGAAGTATCAGCCCAAAGCACACCCCCAAGCAGTAGCGCTAGCTACGCCACACAACCCGCCCACTACCACCAACAGTAACCACAAAGGAGACCAACAATTATGACTATTCGTGCCGCTTATAACCCTTCCGAGCTTTCCCTTGATTCCATGGTCAACGAGAACGCCCTTCGCGTAACCGTGACTGACATCAACGCCGAGGTGCCATACCGTAACCGTATTGAGACCGACAACGAGTCTGCTATTGAGCTGACCAATACAGGGGCCTCCAGCGTCTACTTGAAATGTCTAGGCGATAATCTGAACACCATGTTGAACTCTGGGGAATGGGCCGCAGCAATCTCCGAAGAATCCCACTTTCGTGTCCACCGTGCAGGCGATGAACCTACCCCGATTGTGGTGCCGACCATGGCAAATCGTACCCTGACCGTTAACATGAAAGACCCTTATAACAACACTATTCCGGCTAAGCTGACAGTCCGCCAAGGTGAAACCGTTCGGTCTAAACCTGTGGAAGACTCCCTGATGATTTCCCTTTGTCTGGAGCGTTTCGACAGTGAGGTTGACGGGGTAATCACAGCAAATACCATGCGGTCAGAAATCGCGTCTATCGCGGAGCAGTTGGACACAGTGGTGACCGAGGGCATTATCAAGACTCTGGTCGAGCACAAGAACAACGCCAAATACCTGTCTAAGCAGAAGGTAGCCCTCAAGGCTGGTCAATCGTTCGCTGAACGTCAGGAAGCCATTGAAGACGCTATTGACCATGCACAGATTATTGGTAAGCAGTTCGGTAACGAGCTATCGGACTTCACCATTGGGTTTAACGCTCAGACCATGCGAGACCTGCAACGAGCTGCCCGCCGTGCTGGTGCTGCTGACGTATCCGCTTACCTTGGCTGTGACGTCTATTCCTTCAACGGTACCCCTTCCGATGGTGAAGACATTCAGATGGTTGTAGCCCCACGCCGATACTGTGCGGTCTCATTCCGTGAACAAGCCGATGGCACCATCTTCGATATCATCGTGAGCCGTCAGGCGACTACTCAGTCCACTACTTTGGAAATCATGGGTGTGGCTGACCTGCTGGTTGCCGGTTTCACCAAGGCAAAGACCGAAGATGGTACTGACGTTGAGGTAACCCTGCCGTTGGTGCAGGTCTATACCGCAGAGTCCTGATTGATAGCCCTTAACGTTGCCGCTTCGCAAGAGGCGGCTCTTTTAAGTGTTATGTAATAACATTTCCCAAAACCCTATAAATAAAGGAGGTAGCCAGATGTCTAAAACCAAGGAGGTACTTATTGCCCTCGTTAAGTCCAAGCCTCTATACGCCCTGTTGGCTACGCTGCTGACCACTCTAGGGATGACCCAAGGCGAGGCCGTTGCGGGACACTTGCAGGCGCTTATGGTGCATATGGTGCCCTGATAGCCTAGGCTAGTATTCTTGACACCAAGAAGGCACCAGCGTAGCATTTTAGAGACACCCCCAAATCACCAAAACTCTAATCTAATGAAGAACATGCATGTCTTGCTGCTGTGCGGCGGCGGTGGCGCCGAGCACGAAGTCTCTCTGCGCAGTGCCAATTTCCTCGAACAACAGCTCGGTCTTTTGCCTGGGGTCGAAGTGACCCGGGTCGAGATGTTTGCCGACCGCTGGCTCAGTGCCGACGGCCGCGAGTGCAAGCTGGGTCTGGACAAGCTGCTCTCCTTTGACAGCGTGGCCCGTCCGGTGGACTACGTGGTGCCCTGCATCCACGGCTATCCGGGTGAGACCGGCGATCTGCAATCCTTCCTCGAGCTGGCGGGCCTGCCCTATCTGGGGTGCGATGCCGAGGCGAGCAAGATCTGCTTCAACAAGATCAGCACCAAGCTGTGGCTCTCCGCCATCGGCATTCCCAACACCCCCTATCTGTTTTTGACCGAGCAGGGCGACGAGGCGCTCGCCGAGGCGAGAGCCGCGCTGACCAAGTGGGGCAAGGTGTTTATCAAGGCGGCCTCGCAAGGGTCATCCGTGGGCTGCTACTCCGCCAGCAACGAGGCGGAGCTGGTGCAGGGGATCAAGGATGCCTTCGGTTACTCCGAGCAGGTGCTGATCGAGAAGGCGGTCAAGCCCCGCGAGCTGGAAGTGGCTGTCTACCAGTACGGTGACGAGCTGGTGGCCACCTATCCCGGGGAGATCTGTGTGCCCCAGGACAAGTTCTACACCTATGAGGAGAAGTACAGCAGTGCCAGCCACACCGAGACGGCGCTCAAGGCCGAAGGCTTGACCCAGGCCCAGTCTGACGCCATCCATGCCTACTCCCTCAAGGCCTTCCGCCAGCTGAAGTTGACCCATCTGTCGCGCATCGACTTCTTCCTGACCGAGGATGGCGAGATACTGCTGAACGAGATCAACACCTTCCCGGGCATGACCTCCATCTCCATGTTCCCGAAATTGCTGGAGCATCACGGTCACAGCTTCGCGGCCTTCCTCGAGCAGAACCTGCGCCCCGTCTGAGGGGGCCGACAAGGCGTGTCAACAAGCGAGGGGCCCAAGGGCCCCTCTGTCGTTTCTGCGGTGTTGTATATGGCCCTCAGGGTTGCTGGCAATCCCCGGGAAAGGGAGTGAACAGCCAGATGTGCGCCCCTTGCGGATCGGCGATGAGCGCCATGCGCCCGACGGTGGGGATGTCCATGGCGGGCACCACCAGGCTGCCGCCATGTTGGGTCACCCTGGCGAGCCTGGCGTCCACGTCATCGACCGCTATGTAGGTCGCCCAGTGGGGCGGCACACCAGCCATCTGGGGGTTGTCCCGGGTGGACTGCACCCCGGCCACCGGTCGGCCGTTGACCACCAGCATGGGGTAGTTGCCCCCCTCCATCTCCATGAGCTGACTCTCCCAGCCGAGCACCTCGGCGTAGAAGCGGATCCCGGCCTCGCCGTCCGGCACATAGAGCTCGTGCCAGGTAAAGGTGGATCCTTCGGCCAGGGCGTGCTCTCTGGCCATGTCTGGTTCTGCCATCTTGTCCTCCTTGTCCCATCGGCCTTCCCGTGCGTGGGATGATGGGATGAGGACCAAGTATAGAGCGGCGCGTCGGGCCTGTGCGTCTGGCTGGGGAGATGCCGCACACCTTGCTCCCGGCAGACCCGCCCGCTACAATCTGCCCCCTTTTTCCCGCAGACCCTGTCGCCGAGCCGCGCCCCATGAAGCCCATCCCCGATCATGCCGTCAATCGCCTGCGCATCTGGCGCAAGAGCATCTCAACCCGTCCCTTTCTCGCCCGTGGCGGCAGCGTGCCCCGCTGCGAGGCCTGCCAGCTGCGTCATGCCTGGTGTGCCTGCGAGTGGCGCCCCGAGCTCAAGGCCGAGGCGGGTTTCTGCCTGCTGATGTATGACAGCGAGCCCATGAAGCCGTCCAACACCGGCCGTCTCATCGCCGACGTCTTGCCCCAGACCACCTGGGCCTTTCTCTGGAAGCGCACCCAGCCCCATCCCGAGCTGCTGGCCCTGCTGGCGGATCCCGCCTGGCAGCCCTATGTGGTGTTCCCCGCCTGCGAGAAGAACCCGGCCCGGGTGACCGAGCAGGTGGCCCTGGCCCCCGGCAAGAAGCCGCTCTTCATCCTGCTGGACGGCACCTGGCCCGAGGCGCGCAAGATGTTCAACATGAGCCCCTATCTGGATGGCTTCCCCGTGCTGTCGGTGCGGCCGGATGCGCTCTCCACCTATGGCATGCGGGTCGCCCACTGCGATGAGCACCTGTGCACCGCCGAGGTGGCGGCCTGTGTGCTGGAGGTGGCCGGGGAGCTGCAGGCAGGGCAGGCGCTGCAGCACTGGTTCAATTTATTTAGCAGCCGCTATATGGCGGGTCGGGTCAGCCGGGCCCCTGGCGAGGACGAGACCTCGCTGTTACAGGCCCTGGAGGCGATCAAGGGGGAGGTTGCCGAGTCTGCCGCTGATCGGGACGAGGCCAGCGTGGCAACGCTGGTTTAACCGGTTAGGCTGCACGGCGAGGGCAGGGGACAGGCATCATAGGACAAGCTGATCGCCCCAAGTGCCGCACCAGTGATCGGGAATGGGTGGGATCGGATTCACCGCTTGCCACTGTTTCGTTAGCTTTCGCAGCCGATGCCAAGGTGGCGACCTATTGATGAAAATCAGGAATTGGATAGATCGCCTGCCACTGCGCCGTTCGCTTTGGCAGCCGATGGCAAGGCAGTGGCATCATTGATGAAAATCAGGAATTGGATCGATCGCCTGCCACTGCGCCGTTCGCTTTGGCAGCCGATGGCAAGGCAGTGGCATCATTGATGAAAATCAGGAATCAATTGGCTGCCATCGTTTCGTTAGCCTCATGAGCCCGCCCCCGTTAGGATAGCGACCTGCATTGTGCTCAAACAGGACACCCGGGATTGCCGCGGGTGGCCGCATCACACGAGGTTTATGGATGGAACTGGAACTGCTCACCCTGGTTGCCCTGTTCGGGGTCGCCCTCATCGCCGGCTTTATCGACGCCATCGCCGGAGGCGGCGGCCTGCTGACGGTGCCGGCCCTGCTTGCCACCGGCATGCCGCCCGCCCTGGTGCTCGGCACCAACAAGTTGCAGAGCAGTTTTGGCTCCTTCTCCGCCACCTGGTTCTACGCCCGCAAGGGGCTGCTGGAGTGGGCTATCATCTGGCCGGCGGTCATCTGCACTTTCATCGGGGCAGCCATCGGCAGCCTGGCGGTGCAGACCATAGACGCCGCCATCCTGGAGCGCCTGCTGCCCTTCCTGCTGATGGCGTTCGCCTGCTACTTCTACTTCTCCCCCAGGGTGAGCGATGCGGAGAGCCAGCGCCGCCTCACCCCCATGCTGTTCGCCCTGCTGGTGGGGGGCGGGGTCGGTTTCTATGACGGCTTCTTCGGCCCAGGCACAGGCTCCTTCTTTGCCATCGGCTTCGTGGCCCTGGCGGGCTTTGGCATGGCCAGGGCCACAGCCCACACCAAGCTGCTCAACTTCACCTCCAACATCGCCTCCCTGCTGTTCTTCGCCCTCGGCGGCAAGGTGGTGTGGAGCGTGGGCCTGTGCATGGCGCTGGGTCAGTTCATCGGGGCCCGCTTCGGCTCCAAGCTGGTGTTGATCAAGGGGGTCAAGCTCATCAAGCCGCTGCTGGTGACCGTCTCCCTGCTGATGTCCGCCAAGCTGGTGTGGAGCCAGTACCCCGAGCTGTTCAGCTGGCTGGTCTGAGTCAGCGCTGGCCTTGGCTCACCCGGGCGAAGTGGGCCCGGATCTCCTCGACCAGTCGCTGGATCCGCAGCCGCTTGAGGCTGCTCGGCCGATAGACCAGGTGCAGCGGACGCGCCAGCCCCGGCAGGGCGCGCGCCCGTTTCCCCTGATCCCCCACCAGGGCCAGCAGACCGGCCGGCAGCAGCACTGGGCCTATGCCCGCCTTGGCCAGCTCGATCAGCGCCAGGTAGGAGTCGAGCTCCATGGCCGGCACCAGCCCGAGCGCGGCCAGGGGATCCCGCAGATAGCGATTGGAGGGGTTCTCCAGATCCATGGTCAGGATCTTGCACAGCGTCTCCTGCACCCGGGTTTCCTCACCCGGATCTCTTGGCGTCAACGGCCTGCCACTCGCCCCGTCTGGCGAGGCGCCTCTGTGATCCGGCTGCGGCGGCTCCTCCTGATCGTCCCCCACCAGATAGAAGGGCTCCTCCAGCAGCAGCTCGGCGCACAGGCCGTGGCCGGGGGGCAGGCGGCCGGCGCAGATGCCGAGCAGAGCATCGCCACCGCGCACCCGCGTCAGGATCACCGGGGTGTGGTGAGTGGAGAGGGCCAGGTGGGGATCCCGGCCAAGGTAGTCGTGCATGAAGCGGGCGAGGTAGCCCGCCAGCAGGGTCTCTGAGCAGGCGACGGGCAGGGGGGTCTGGTCGGTGAGGGTCTGGCTGTCTGCCAGCACCCCCTTCATCTCGGCCAGGCTCGGGGCCACCCGGGCGAGCAGCTCCCGGGCCTGGGGGGTGAGGCGAGTCTGGCGGCCATCCGGCTCGATGAGCCGCTTGCCAAGGCGCTGCTCCAGCTGGGTGATGCGCTTGCTCACCGCCGACTGGCTGATATAGAGGCGGCTCGCGACCTTGGCCATGGTGCCCTCGCTCGCCAGCAGGCAGAGTGTCTCCAGCCCTTCCAGTAACATGCTTCCTCCGTTCAACCGCTGTTGGGAGGGCTTACCTTAGGGGCTGCCGGCATCAGGGGCAAGTACCGTTTGTAGCCCTCGATAACGGCCAGCGCCACGCCCTGACGGGCGGGGCGAAGATCACCAGGTTGCCGACCAGGCTCACCACCACACCGACGATGGAGACCGTCTGCCAGACGAAGCCCTCATAGAGGGTGGAGAGGCTCAGCGCCACCAGAGGAAACAGCACGGTGGCATAGGCGGCCTTGCTGGCGCCGATGCGCCCCACCAGGGTGAGGTAGGCGGTGAAGGCGATGACGGAGCCGAAGATGGCCAGGTAGACCATGGCCGCGAGGTAGCGGGGCTCGGTCGGCAGGGTCAGGGACTGACCGAGCACCATGACCCAGCCCAGCAGCAGCGCCACCCCGTACACCATGCCCCAGGGCACCATCTGCAACACCTGATAGCCCTGACGCTGGCCACGGGCAGAGACAAGGTTCCCGAGGGAGAAGCAGAGGGTGCCGCCGCAGGCGAATAGCAGCCCCTTCCAGCCGTTTGCACCCAGTTGCGCATCCGCCAGCACGGGCCAGAACAGCAGCAGTGTGCCCATGAGCCCCAGCAGCGACCCCTGCAACCAGCGCAGGCCCGGGCGCTTGCCCTCGAACAGCCAGAGGTTGAGGCCGTTGAAGATGCTGGCGCTGGCGAAGATCACCGCCGACAGGCCGCTCGGTATATAGAGGGTGGCGTGGTAGAAGCAGAGAAAGTTGGTGGAGAAGAGCAGGGCACCGAGCAGGGCCGCATAACGCTGGCCCGCCCAGGGCAGGCGCGGGAACTTGCCGCTTAACGTGAGCAGGGCAAAGAGCGCCAGCGCCGCCAGGGCGAAGCGATAGAGCACAGAGACCTCGATGGGAATGGGGCCGAGCTGCCAGGCGATGGCGATCCAGGTGCTGCCCCAGATGAGGACGGTGGAAACATACAGCAGGAGATTCATAAGCGGATCCGATGAAAAGGGGAGTGACATGGGGATCAGCATGGGCCTGATGGCCCGCCCTGGCTTGCACCATCTTGCGGTTTTTTGTGGCCGGCAGCAGCGCTTGGCGAGCAGCCGCGATAAGATGATGGCACGGGAACAAGGATGAGGCAGACAGGTGCAGCAGAGACGACAGGCGGGGGTGTTCGATGCCCTGGTCAGCACGGGGGCGCGGCTGGAGGACTCCTGCTGGCTGGAGCCCGGGCTCGGGGTGGCCAGTTGGCGCAACCGCTACGATCAGACCCGCTACCACAAGCCGGGTCACCACACCATCAGCGTCTATCTGCAGGGGGGCGAGCAGACCGAGCGCCTCGACGGTCCCGGCGGCCACGGCGGCACCGGCAAGGTGTGCATCATGCCGGATCACCACAGATCCGAATGGCTGGTGCGCGAGGAGTTTCGCTTCTTCCACCTCTACTTTACCCCTGAGCACCTCTGCCGCATCGCCGAACAGGTGTGCGACAAGGAGGGGCGCCACCTGGTGTTGCAGGACAAGACCTTCATCGAGGATCCCCAGGCTGCGGCCCTGGTGCAGGCACAGCTGATGAAGCTGGACTGGCAGCACGGGGTCGATCGCATGGCGCTCTCCCACGGCGCCTGGATGTTGATGCTCCATGCCTATCGCCACCATACCCGGGAGGCGCCTGGGCTCCCCGAGGTGCGGGGCGGCCTGGCTCCCGCGGTGATCCGGCGGGTACAGGAGTATCTGCTGGTCCACCTGGCCGAGCCCGTCACCTTGAGCGAGCTCGCCCGGGAGGCGGGCCTGAGCGAATATCACTTCGCCCGCATGTTCGGCCAGAGCCTGGGTTGCCCGCCCCACCGCTACCTGCAGGGGCTGCGGCTCCAGCGGGCCAAGCAGTTGCTGGCGGGAAGCGATCCCCTGGCCAGCATCGCCGCCCAGTGCGGCTTCTCCTCCCAGGCCCATTTTGGCAATCGCTTTCGGGAGGCCTTCGGCCTGAGCCCGGGGCAGTGGCGGGCCCAATTGTCATTCTCCTGTCACAGATAACGCTGAGACTCTGGGTAAAAGAGGTGTACCCTCTACCACTTACCCATAAAAAGGAATGCCCATTGAATCATCGCAAACGTCAGACCCGCACCCGCCACCTCTGGTTCAGCCACTGGAATGCCCCTCAGGATCGCGCCTGCCTGCCCACCCCTCCCGAACCCGTAGTGCCTCACAGTTCCCGCTGAAAACCCCAAGACCCGATAGGATTTTTCCGGCAACTTTGCCACTATTGCGCCATCAGGATGGACTGGATATGGCCGCATGTTTCTGGAACGCATTGAAGTCAAAGGTTTTCGCGGGATAAATCGGCTCTCGCTCGGGCTGGATCACACCACGGTGCTCATCGGTGAGAATGCCTGGGGCAAGTCCAGCCTGCTGCGCGCCCTCTGGTGCCTGCTGGGGGATGCCGAACCCTATCAATTCAGTCGCGATGATTTCCATCAGCCCGAAGATCCCGAGCTGAGCCCGTCGCGCACCCTGCAACTGGTGCTCACCTTCAGCGAGTACCGTCCCCAGATGTGCCAGCACTCCCGCCGATTGGCGCGCCTCGGCGCGGCCTGGATCCCCCACAGGGACAAGTTCCACCGTATTCACTACCGTGCCAGTGCCGAGCTGCTGGACGATGGCAGCGTGCAGAGCACCCATGACTTTCTCGACGGCATCGGCAAGAGCCTGACCATCGACAACAACGAAGAGCTGGTGCGCCTGCTCATCACCATGAACCCCGTGTTCCGGCTGCGGGATGCCCGTACCGCCCGGGACGGCATAGAGCGGCTGCCCTGGGACGATCTCTCCGAGCAGCGGCTCGGGGAGCTCGCCGGCAAGCTGACCGACGAGCCCCAGCGCATCGGCGAACCCGAGCTGAAAGAGGCGCTGCAGGCGGTGCAGCAGTTGATGGAGCACTACTTCAGCGCCCTGGCCCCCATCAAGCACAAGCCCCGCAGCCAGCGGGAAATCGTCAATCGCCCCATGACCCTGCGCAACCCCGGCAACTTGCAGGTGCTGCTGCGCAATGCGGACAACCGGGCCCTGCAACTGGCCATGGCAGGCATGGCCGCCATGCTGCTCCATGCCCGCGGCAACCGCGAGCTGGAGGAGGGGGCCAGGCCCATACTGATGCTGGAAGATCCCGAGAGCCGTCTGCACCCCACCATGCTGGCGCTGGCCTGGGGCCTGCTCGAGCAGTTGCCCGGCCAGAAGCTGCTCACCACCAACTCGGGGGATCTGCTCTCTTCCCTGCCGCTCAATCAGGTGCGCCGCCTGGTGCGCCGCCAGCATGACATCCTCTGCCACCAGTTGGGGGGGGAGCGTTACAGCAGCGACGACTTGCGCAAAATTGCCTTCCACGTGCGGATCAACAGGCCCATGTCGATGTTTGCCCGCTGCTGGTTGCTGGTGGAGGGGGAGACAGAGATCTGGCTGCTCTCCGAGCTCGCCCAGATCTGCGGTTACAGCCTGCGGGCGGAAGGGGTGCGCATCATAGAATTTGCCCAGTGCGGTCAGGCCCCCCTCATCAAGGTGGCCCGGGACTTCGGCATAGAGTGGCACCTGCTCACCGACGGCGACGAGGCGGGCGCCAAGTACGCGAGCTCCGCCCGCTCCTTGCTCAAGGGGGAGAGGGAGCGGGACAGGATCACCCAGCTGCCCTCGGCGGACATAGAGCACTACCTCTACCAGAACGGATTCGAGGCGGTGTTCAGGCGGGAGGCCGGGGTCGGGGGGCGCTCCACCCTCAACGCCGGACGCATCATTGCCAAGGCCATCCATCACCGCAGCAAGCCCGGCCTGGCCCTGGCCGTGGTGGAGGAGGCGGAGCGCCTTGGCAGCGAACACATTCCTCCCATGCTCAAGCAGATGTTCTCGCGGGTGGTCGCCCTGGCTCGCGGGCAGAGCTAGTCTCGCAGGCGTTGGGGATGGGGGCGGGTTTGGGTATACTCGCCCCTTGTTTTTTGTTGCCGGGGCCCCTTGGCCCTGTCCTCTGTTTGCTGCCGGAGACCCTATGTTCGTCCAACTTCCTTTTTGGCTCTTTTCCCTGACCGGCCTGATGGCCCTGGGGGCCCTGATCGCGCTCGGGATCGTCTTGTGGCGCGGGGATCTCTGCCCGGGCCAGCGCTCGCGGATCACCAACCAGCTCTTCTCCATCTGGGTGATCACCGGCCTCTCCCTGATGCTGGGGATCGAAGCCGGGGTGACCGGCTGGCTTCCCTGGTGCGGGGGCGCCGCCCTGATCCTGGGGATAGGGCTCTCCCTGGCCCAGTCGCGCCTCGAGGGCAAGCGCGCCATCCCCGCCACTCTGCTGTGGCTGCCGGCCATGCCGCTCGCCCTCTATGGCCTGGGCCTGCTGCAGATCCAGGGCTGGCTGAACGGTGTGCTGCAGATGGTGCTGCTGGGCTCGGCCTTCGCCCACCTGATGCTGCTGCGTGCCCGCCACCGCCTGCAGGCATTCAACCTGCTGCTGCCGCTGGCGGGGCTGCTGGCCGCCATGCTGAGCCTGATCTGGCTGGCGGTGCTGGTGAGCGGGCAGGACAATGGCGCCGGGCTGGATGCCCTGATCCCCGGGGTGCTGACCCAGGCGGGCTTGCTCATCGCCGCCCTGCTGCTCTGGTTCAGCCCCATCTACCGGCAGCAGGAGACGGCCCCCGTGGTGCTCTCCGTGACCCTGTGCGGTCTCATCATCGCCCAGATAGCGGCGACCAGCGTGCTGCACCAGCTGGCCTGAGTCGCACAGTGGCAAGTCTGGGAGCAAGCCCGCGCCTGTATAGACGCGGGCTTTTTCATACATATAGAGAGGGGAATGGCACGCCGGATCCGGCAGCGCCACCTTGGCAGGCGAGGGCAGTGAGCGGCAAGGAAAGCACCTAGTTGACTGAAAAAACTACGGTTTGTTGCAAAAGAACACAGGATGTGATGGTTTAATCCCCGAATAAACTTTTTTTAGGATAATTACTTGCAATCTCAGCGTTGGAGCCTATTATTGGCCCCCTCAGACGCGGGGTGGAGCAGCTCGGTAGCTCGTCGGGCTCATAACCCGAAGGTCGTCGGTTCAAATCCGGCCCCCGCAACCATCTGAGTGTCGACATCGACAACACCCAGAGGGTGATAGCTGATGAAGACGATTCGAACTGGCTACTGCTCGGCCACTTCGGAAAAAAAATACGGACGCGGGGTGGAGCAGCTCGGTAGCTCGTCGGGCTCATAACCCGAAGGTCGTCAGTTCAAATCTGGCCCCCGCAACCAACTATTTGTCCTCATGGCTCGGTCTGTACCGCAGCGGTGAGACGAAGACGCAAGCTGCCACTGCTCGGCAACTTGCGGGCAAGGTCCGGCAACGGACACACAATTCGGACGCGGGGTGGAGCAGCTCGGTAGCTCGTCGGGCTCATAACCCGAAGGTCGTCAGTTCAAATCTGGCCCCCGCAACCAACTATTTGTCCTCATGGCTCGGTCTTGTACCGCAGCGGTGAGACGAAGACGCAAGCTGCTACTGCTCGGCAACTTGCGGGCAAGGTCTGGCAACGGACACACAATTCGGACGCGGGGTGGAGCAGCTCGGTAGCTCGTCGGGCTCATAACCCGAAGGTCGTCGGTTCAAATCCGGCCCCCGCAACCAACCATTTGTTCTCATGGCTCGGTCTTGTACCGCAGCGGTGAGACGAAGACGCAAGCTGCTACTGCTCGGCAACTTGCGGGCAAGGTCCGGCAACGGACACACAATTCGGACGCGGGGTGGAGCAGCTCGGTAGCTCGTCGGGCTCATAACCCGAAGGTCGTCGGTTCAAATCCGGCCCCCGCAACCAACCATTTGTTCTCATGGCTCGGTCTTGTACCGCAGCGGTGAGACGAAGACGCAAGCTGCTACTGCTCGGCAACTTGCGGGCAAGGTCCGGCAACGGACACACAATTCGGACGCGGGGTGGAGCAGCTCGGTAGCTCGTCGGGCTCAT